>CAWAOU010000006.1:175000-490000 GCA_963783675.1 uncultured Gammaproteobacteria bacterium | reverse complement strand
TTGACTGAACATGGGGGGCCCATCCTCCAAGGCTAAATACTCCCTGCCGACCGATAGTGAACCAGTACCGTGAGGGAAAGGCGAAAAGAACCCCGATAAGGGGAGTGAAATAGATCCTGAAACCGTACGCGTACAAGCAGTGGGAGCCTGTCTTAGGGCGGGTGACTGCGTACCTTTTGTATAATGGGTCAGCGACTTACTTTCAGTGGCGAGGTTAACCGTATAGGGGAGCCGTAGGGAAACCGAGTCTGAATAGGGCGAATGAGTCTCTGGGAGTAGACCCGAAACCGGGCGATCTATCCATGGCCAGGGTGAAGGTGGGGTAATTCCCACTGGAGGCCCGAACCCACTGGCGTTGAAAAGCCAGGGGATGAGCTGTGGATCGGAGTGAAAGGCTAATCAAGCCCGGAGATAGCTGGTTCTCCCCGAAAGCTATTTAGGTAGCGCCTCGTGTATCACTCTCGGGGGTAGAGCACTGTTTCGGCTAGGGGCCCATCCCGGGTTACCAAACCGATGCAAACTCCGAATACCGGGAAGTGCAATCACGGGAGACAGACGGCGGGTGCTAACGTCCGTCGTCGAGAGGGAAACAACCCAGACCGCCAGCTAAGGTCCCAAAATCGTGGCTCAGTGGGAAACGATGTGGGAAGGCTCAGACAGCTAGGAGGTTGGCTTAGAAGCAGCCATCCTTTAAAGAAAGCGTAATAGCTCACTAGTCGAGTCGTCCCGCGCGGAAGATTTACCGGGGCTCAAGCCACGTACCGAAGCTGCGGATGCGAGCTTGCTCGCATGGTAGGGGAGCGTTCCGTAGGCCGTTGAAGGTGGATCGAGAGGTCTGCTGGAGGTATCGGAAGTGCGAATGCTGACATGAGTAACGATAAAGGGGGTGAGAGGCCCCCTCGCCGAAAGCCCAAGGTTTCCTGCGCAACGCTAATCGGCGCAGGGTGAGTCGGTACCTAAGGCGAGGCCGAAAGGCGTAGTCGATGGAGAACAGGTTAATATTCCTGTACCTGGTACCACTGCGATGGGGTGACGGAGAAGGCTAGACCATCCGGGTGTTGGATGTCCCGGTTCAAGCGTGTAGGGAGTGGGCTTAGGCAAATCCGGGCCCGCAATTCCGAGGCGTAATGAGTAGGCTCCACGTGAGCCGAAGTGGTTGATGCCATGCTTCCAGGAAAAACCTCTAAGCATCAGGTGGTACGAGACCGTACCCCAAACCGACACAGGTGGGCGGGGAGAGAATCCCAAGGCGCTTGAGAGAACTCGGGTGAAGGAACTCGGCAAAATGGTACCGTAACTTCGGGAGAAGGTACGCCCCTGAGGGTGAAGGGCCTTGCGTCCGGAGCTTTTGGGGGTTGCAGTGACCAGGTGGCTGCGACTGTTTATTAAAAACACAGCACTCTGCGAACTCGAAAGAGGAAGTATAGGGTGTGACGCCTGCCCGGTGCCGGAAGGTTAATTGATGGGGTTAGTCCTCGGACGAAGCTCTTGATCGAAGCCCCGGTAAACGGCGGCCGTAACTATAACGGTCCTAAGGTAGCGAAATTCCTTGTCGGGTAAGTTCCGACCTGCACGAATGGCGTAACGATGGCCACACTGTCTCCACCCGAGACTCAGTGAAATTGAAATCGCTGTTAAGATGCAGTGTACCCGCGGCAAGACGGAAAGACCCCGTGAACCTTTACTACAGCTTTGCACTGAATCTTGAGTCTGCTTGTGTAGGATAGGTGGGAGGCTTTGAAGCGGTGACGCCAGTCATCGTGGAGCCGACCTTGAAATACCACCCTGGCATACTTGGGGTTCTAACCTTGGCCCGTTATCCGGGTTGGGGACAGTGTATGGTGGGTAGTTTGACTGGGGCGGTCTCCTCCCAAAGAGTAACGGAGGAGCGCGAAGGTACCCTCAGCGCGGTCGGAAATCGCGCATTGAGTGCAAAGGCATAAGGGTGCTTGACTGCGAGACAGACACGTCGAGCAGGAACGAAAGTTGGTCTTAGTGATCCGGTGGTTCTGAATGGAAGGGCCATCGCTCAACGGATAAAAGGTACTCCGGGGATAACAGGCTGATACTGCCCAAGAGTCCATATCGACGGCAGTGTTTGGCACCTCGATGTCGGCTCATCACATCCTGGGGCTGAAGCAGGTCCCAAGGGTATGGCTGTTCGCCATTTAAAGTGGTACGCGAGCTGGGTTTAGAACGTCGTGAGACAGTTCGGTCCCTATCTGCCGTGGGCGTTGGAGATTTGAGGGGAGCTGCTCCTAGTACGAGAGGACCGGAGTGGACGTACCTCTGGTGTTCCGGTTGTCACGCCAGTGGCATTGCCGGGTAGCTATGTACGGACGGGATAACCGCTGAAAGCATCTAAGCGGGAAGCCCCCCCCAAGATGAGATCTCCCTGGACCCTTGAGGTCCCTGAAGAGCCCTTGTAGACCACGAGGTTGATAGGCTGGGTGTGGAAGCACGGTAACGTGTGAAGCTAACCAGTACTAATTGCTCGAGAGGCTTGACCATATAACACCCAAACACTTCGGGTGTGTGCCACTGAAACGACTCGCCCAGCGTGAACACCGAACCCTGGAGACAGGCGCGCCAACGCACAGCGCCTTCTCCGACCCCTTTGCCTGGCGGCCATAGCGAGTGGGAACCACCCGATCCCATCCCGAACTCGGAAGTGAAACTGCTCAGCGCCGATGATAGTGTGGGGCTTCCCCATGCGAAAGTAGGACACTGCCAGGCGCCTACATCAAAAGCCCCCGCACCCCAAAAGGTGCGGGGGCTTTGCTTTTGCAGCCCACTTTCGTATGGGAAAGCCCCGTGCCCCCGGCAAGAGGGCACCGGCCATCCCTGGCGATGCGCTGCGGCCTCGATCGGCCCCGGAGCGCCCATCCCTGGCCGCTCGTTCGCCCCGCTGGGCTGTCCACCGGACACCCCAGCGGCGCTCACCCCCATGGAAACCAGGACACTGCCAGGCGCCTATACCAAAAGCCCCCGCACCCCAAAAAGGTGCGGGGGCTTTGCTTTTGCGGCCCACTTTCGCATGGGAAAGCCCCGTGCCCCCGGCAAGAGGGCACCGGCCATCCCTGGCGATGCGCTGCGGCCTCGATCAGCCCCGGAGCGCCCATCCCTGGCCGCTCGTTCGCCCCGCTGGGCTGTCCACCGGACACCCCAGCGGCGCTCACCCCCATGGAAACCAGGACACTGCCAGGCGCCTATACCAAAAGCCCCCGCACCCCAAAAAGGTGCGGGGGCTTTGCTTTTGCGGCACCCTTCCCTTTCCTTGCCATATCGGCCATGTTAACCCGTGTCCAAACCGGCCTTGATGCAGGTCACTACCATGCTCGATGACAATGCGGTTGTCGCGTCGTTTCGATTCGATCCAGACCAGGTGCAGGCCCTGAGAACCCAATGGGGCGTGCTCATGGACGCTGCTGTCTGGGCAGAGTTGAAGGCGGGCAAAATAGGTGCGATACCCAGGCTGCGAAAGCGATTGCTGGAACTCGGCGAGTGTTTGAGGTCGGTGGTCAACGATAGGCGTTGGATACCGCAACCGCGCGAGCAGATCAAAAGCGCCGCTGCTGCTTGCCTCAATCTGCGCGATGCGATGCTCAATCTGGAGCGCGCTGCTAAATTATTGGACGGTGGTCATGACCTCGCTACGTTTGAATGCCAACTGCTTGCATTCCGTACCGATCTGCTGCGTTTTATCGAGACCCATGAGCAGGTCTGGTGCGGGTTGCTGGAAACGCTTTACTCAGAAGAACCGGAAGCAGACTGAATCGCGACCGGCCGGCAAATCGACGGTCGCTGGGGAGCTTCTGATCTATTGTGAACGTGCATCTTGGGACTGAAATGCACAGCTTCATCGTGGCAAATCCTGGCAATAGAACAACTATTACCCGCGACCTGCGCCTTGAATCTGCACATTTCACCCTCCAATCTGCTTCGTCCAGAATAAATCAAAGGCGCCCTGGCAGCGTGTTGAAATCGTCTCGGTCGAGTGCGATGGAACGTGCAAACGATGGATAAAGCGCGGTTTACGCCCGGTAAATGAGTATCTTGGACCAGTCCCTTTCAGCCGCAGGGCGGCGAGGGCGGTCGCTTGCGCTTGATCAAAGGCATGTTGACGGGTGTTTGGGCGTCATGCGCGTCCGGGCAGACGGTCGCGCACAGTACTAAGGCGGTGGGTGTGCTTGATATCTTGGACCATATTCCCGAAGGCGTTCTTGGCCGGCCGGCCAGGGCACTGCATGAAGTCCTCAACGGTCCCACCCTCATACATCTTCCAGGGCGCCGGCCTGATCCACTGTTCGTCAGTGTATTGCTGCATGGAAATGAGGATACCGGTTGGGAGGCTTTGCGTGGCCTGCTCGAAACAAATGCCGGCCGTGCGCTGCCGCGGGCCCTGATAATCTTCATCGGCAATATTGAAGCGGCTCGGCACGGGGTTCGCAGACTGGATCATCAGCGCGACTACAATCGTGTGTGGCCAGGGGGTGAGGCGCCCGATTCGCCGGAAGCGAAGCTCATGTTGCAGGTGTGTGAGCTACTGCGCCGGCAATCGTTGTTCGCCAGCATCGATGTGCACAACAACACGGGTTTCAATCCGCACTACACCGGCGTCAACCGGCTGGATCATCGTTACTTGCACCTGGCCACCCTTTTCAGCCGGGTCGTGGTTTATTTCACCCGACCCACCGGCGTGTGTTCCCAGGTCATGGGCGAGCAATGCCCGGCGGTGACCCTGGAAAGCGGCCAGCCCGGTTTGGTTTCGGGCGAGGAGCATGTTCGTGAGTACCTTCGCGCATGTCTCCACCTCAGCCAGTTGCCCATTCACCCCGTGGCAACCCATGACCTGGATCTGTATCACACCGTAGCGACGGTCAAAGTGCCCGAAGGCGTGAGCATAGGTTTCGGTGCCGAGGACTGCGATCTGTGTTTTCCGGCGGCGCTAGATCATATGAATTTTCGCGAATTGCCGGTTGGGTCGTTGATCGCGAACCATTCCCGGCCCGGAGGCCAGCCTCTGGACGTTGTGGATGAGCGTGGCGACCGGGTGTCCGAAAAGTACCTGGAGCGAGACGATGATGCCATTCGTCTCAAGCGTGCTGTCATGCCCGCCATGCTGACCTGTGACGTTCGGGTGATCCGACAGGATTGCCTCTGCTACTTCATGGAACGTTATCCAATCGGCGAATCTGTACCGGGGGCAGGCTGACGGGCGGAGGGCACTGGAATCAGGCCCAGAAAAATCCGGCGCAGACAAGCTGCGCCGATAATAGTAGCAAGGATGAGAGTAAGAACTCGCTCCATCCAGGAGCGCAGAAGTAGGTTAGGGGATGCGCATCCGGCAATCATTGATCGAGGTCAATCAATCTTGCCCCGGCCGATCTGGCGCCCTTGCTGCCGACCCTGACCCATAGCTTCGCAGTAGCGCTCAACATCGCTGGATCCTTGGTGGGGTCTGATATGCCTATCGGGCCACATGCGGTCAGTCGCCTTCTGCGATGATTCTGAGCGCCCGCGTGTTGAGTTTAAGCAGTCCGTCCGCGGAGCCGTCATGCAGGTAATCCCGGCGCTTGAACTCCGCAATGATACGGCTTGTTGTCTCGGTGGTGATGCCCAGCATGGCACCCATGTCTTCGCGGCCGAACAAATGCAGCCGGCAGTCATTGTGGGGGTCGGCAAGGCGCAGCAGCAGTCGCGCCACGCGTTGCTTTGCCGTGCCGGTGGAGAAATGGGTCAGCCAGGTGTCCGCCTGGGTTAAGGCGCGCTGCCAGCGATTCAGCAATTCCCGGTGCAGCTTCGGCTGCCGGGCCGCGAGATCGTCGACCACCGTGGTGGGAATTCGGCAGATTTTCAAGTCGGTCAGAGCGATGGCATCGTGTTGATAGGGTTGAGCCAGCAAGGCCTCAAGCCCCGCCACGTCACTGGTTCTCAGAA
This sequence comes from uncultured Gammaproteobacteria bacterium, assembly GCA_963783675.1. GTDB lineage: Bacteria > Pseudomonadota > Gammaproteobacteria > Competibacterales > JAHEDQ01 > JAHEDQ01. The sequence continues at coordinate 484,060 of CAWAOU010000006.1, read as the reverse complement.
GTCTCACGATGCGCTGCGTGCCATCCGGCAGATACTGCACCAGTTTCAGTACGCCACTGCGCAGGGTGAACACCCAGTGACCGCGTTCCTCTGCGTGAAAGAGATGATCGCCTGACTCAAATCGAAAATCGTCTATGGGTTGGTGAATGCTGGCAAAGTCGGATTCATCCAGGCCCGAAAACAGGACCGAATCCCGCACTGAACAATGATTGCAGTTGGCCTCGCCACGCCAGGCTTTCTTAATCGTGATTACTCTCATCCGTCTCTATACTCACCGAATAGGTGCAGATTGCAGCGCCCAAACCACATTTCAGTCCCGGCTGGGTTCAGTTCCTTCGGCACTGAGCCGTTGATCCAGCTCATGCAGCCGTGCTGGCGTGCCAACATCCAACCAGTCACCGTGAAAATGGCTGCCCGAGACCTGTCGCTCGATCACCGCCTTGCGCAACAGCGGCGCCAACGGGAAGGCACCTGGACGGCAGTTGGCAAACAACCCGGGGTGCAGCAGGCTGATGCCAGCGAAAGTCAGTCGCTTGCCATCGCGGTTTGGCACGACCCGCTCACCGGCCAGTGTGAAATCCCCGTCGGGGTGGTGATCGGGGTTGTCCACCAGCAGCAGATGTGCCTTGTCTCCCAGGGGGAGTGACCGCAGCCCAGGTATGTCCAGCTCACACCAGACATCGCCGTTTACGACCAGGAATGGTTCATCGCCCAGATGTGGCAACGCATTGTGGATACCACCGCCGGTTTCCAGCGCGCCGGGTGGTTCTGTCAGAACTGTGAGCTTCAGTCCCCAGGCGCTGCCGTCGCCCAGAAACGCGACGAGCTGTTCCGCAAGGTGCGAAACATTGACCACCACCTGGCGGATACCGCGCTGGGCCAGCTTGCGAAGATGGTGCTCTATCAGCGGTCTACCGCCAACGCACAGCAGTGGTTTTGGTGTGCGGTCGGTGAGCGGGCGCATGCGCTCGCCACGGCCGGCCGCGAGAATCATCGCGCGCATGAGACAGCCCGCTCCAGTTTCGGCAGGGCTTGTGTGTGCACCAAGTTCGCGAGGGGTTCCAGCTCCCGGTACTGCTGCGCCACCTCGGCGATGTAGCCTACGGTTCGTGGCAGGTCTCGCAGATAGCCGGATTTCCCATCTCTGTGGTAGAGGCGGGCAAATATGCCGCTGGCTTTGAGGTGGCGCTGTATCCCCATCAGATCAAACCAGCGGCGAAACTCGGCGCCGTTGTCGATACCGGCCACGCCGCGGGAAAGTAGACGCTTGCGGTGCCACTCCATCCAGTCGTACACGCGAGCGCTTGGCCAGCGAACGTAGCAATCCCTCAGCAGCGACACCAGGTCGTACGTTATGGGACCGACCACGGCATCTTGAAAGTCGAGCACGCCCGGGTTGCCCTGGGCAACCACCATCAGGTTACGGGAATGGAAATCCCGGTGCACCCAAACCCGTGGTTGGGACAGCGCAGCCTGGCACAATATCTCGTAGCATCTTTCCAGCGACTGTCGACCCGTCGGCGTTAGATGGAATCCGAGATGCCGGCTCAGCAGCCACTCATCGAACAGGCCCAGTTCCCGGCTCAGCAGCGCGCCGTCATAGGGTGGAAACTCGTTCTCGTCCCGTTCGCCGCATTGCAGCGTCAGCAGCGCGTCCATCGCGTCGCCATACAGCCGATCAACTGTATCGGAATTCAGCGCCGCCCCGTATTGAACATCACCCAGGTCGGACATCAACAGAAAACCCTGCTCCAGATTTCGGTCCACCAGTTCGGGTACATGCAAACCGATCTCGGCGAATCGCTCGGCGACGTGGATGAAGGGTCCGCAGTCCTCTTGCTTTGGCGGCGCATCCATGGCGACAAACGTTCCGGATCCTGATCGCACGCGGAAATAGCGCCGGAAGCTTGCGTCGGCGGAGGCCGGGGCGATATCGAAGGGGCCCAGCCGCGAGCGCAGCCACGACGTCAACTGTTCCAGTCTCTCGTCCACGGTGCCAAAGCACTCCTGTAAAGTGGGTTAGACCGCAAATTGCGGCACTGCGTAAACTATGCCATGGTAGGCCGTGTGGCGGACACGTCATACCCGCGACCTGCCATTTTTCTGGCCACTCGGATCGTGCGAAAGACGGAAAATTCCCAAGCGAGTTGTGTACCCGATGCCGTATTGCAGCCGGCCGGGACACGCGTCCGTACCATGATTCAAAAACTGCAGTGCGGTGGCCGTCTACTTTTTCTGCTGTACTGCTTGGTTTTGGTCGTGCCTGTCCAGGCCGCGCCAATGCGTTGGGCAGCCTGCAGCGCTGACGGGTTTCCGCCGACGCTTCCGCAGCTCGTGCTCGAAGACGGCGTCGATCGCAATTCACTACCCGCTCAGTTGGACGGCGATGCCGCATTGTCCGATCCTTTGCGCCTGGCCCTGACCGGCGGCGCTTCGATGGAACGGGGTGACCAGCGACTCGCGGCCGACACGCTTGTATTCAATCGCCAAACCAACGTACTGACCGCGGACGGCTCGGTGCGCGTGGATCAGGGTGGAATGACCCTGTTTGGTGATCGGGCGCGCATGGACGTGGACGACGACGAGGTTCGTGTGTTCGATGGGGAGTATTATTATCGCCCCATACACGGCCGAGGCACGGTGGGGACACTCCTGCTGCGGGGCGATAACACCGCCGATCTCGAATCAGCCTCCTACACCACCTGCCCGGTGGGCGATCGGCCGTTTTGGTCGATCCACGGCGACGAGGTGAGACTCAATTCCAACACCGGGCGGGGTGAGGCGGAGAACGCCGTTTTGCGGCTCGGTGGCGTGCCGGTTTTCTACACCCCCTATGCCAGTTTCCCCATCGATGACCGGCGCCATACCGGGTTGCTGCCGCCCCGGATCGGAACTTCGAACAACAACGGCTTCGATCTGACCGTGCCCTTTTACTGGAACATCGCCCCCGAGCGAGACTTGACCCTGTACCCACGCTACATGGATCGCCGGGGGCTGATGCTTGGCGGGGAATACCGATATCTCGGTCGAACCTACAGCGGAGATATCTCCGGCGCATTTCTGTCCAATGACAAGCAAACCGACGAAAACCGCTACGCCTTCTCCTGGCAGCATTTTTCGCAGATCAATCGCTGGGTCGGTAGGCTGGACTACAACAAGGTCTCGGACAAACAGTATCTGGATGATTTTGGTGACAGTCTGCTGACCTCGAGCGCCAGCTACCTGCCGCAACTGGGGCAAATCGCCTATCAGGGCAACAACTGGCGCGGTCGGGTGCGGTTGCAGAAATACCAGACCATCGACGAGACCATCACGGCGCGGCAGAAGCCCTACGAACTGCTGCCCGAGGTTCAAATGATCGGTCGTTGGGTGGATGGGCCGCTGGGTCTGACTTACCATTTCGATGGCGAAGCGACCGCGTTCGATCACCAAGTCAAGACGGAAGGCAATCGCCTCAATCTGTTTCCCGGACTTTCGCTCCCGGTACTTCGAAGCTGGGGCCATTTCATTCCGAAGGTGAGTCTCAGCGTCACAAAGTACAACCTGGATGATAATCCAAGGGGCGATACCAGCATTACCCGTACCGCACCGGTGGTCAGCGTTGATTCCGGGTTGGTGTTCGAACGACCCGTCGACTTTCTTGATACAGGCTGGAAGCAGACCCTTGAGCCCCGGCTCTACTATTTGTATGTTCCGTACCGCAATCAGGACGATATTCCATTGTTCGACACCAGTCGGGTCAGCGAGGACTACTACTGGATGTTCAGGGAAAATCGCTTTACCGGTCCGGACCGACTGGGCGATGCCAATCAACTGACCGTCGCCCTCACCAGTCGGATGCTTTCCGAGGGTGCCGAGAAGGCGCGCTTCAGCATTGGCCAGATCCGCTATTTCGCCAACCGGCGTGTCGAACTCAATCCACGGCTTCCACCCCAGACCGTCGGATACTCGGATCTTTTTGCCGACGCCAGTGTCAGTCTGTTTCCGGGCTGGACCATGCGTGGGGCGATTCAATGGAACGTCGAGAACGAATGGACCGAGGTGGGGCGTCTGGACCTTCGGTATACTCCGATTCCAGGAAGCGTACTCGGTGCATCGTATCGGTACACTCGTGACGACTTTGAGCAAATCGATCTGGCTGGCGCCTGGCGTTTGAACGAACGCTGGCGTCTGATGGGTCGATACCTGTATTCGCTCGAGGGCGATATGGTGCTTGAGGGGCTGGCCGGGCTGGAGTACGAAAGCTGCTGCTGGCTGGTTCGCGTTGCAGGTCGCCACTATCGAAACGGGATCGATGATCCGACTGCCGACAATGCGCTCTACGTCGAATTGGAACTCAAGGGCCTGGGCGGACTCGGAACCAATCTAAACCAATTGTTCGCGGAGTCGATCAATGGCTATGAACGCGGATATTAGTGCCGAACATGATTAGATGTCTTTTTTTGTCGCTCCTGTTCGCAATGCTGTGGATCCCCATGGGGTTTGCGCAGTTGCAGAGTCAAAGCCAGCCCGCGGTGCTGGATTACATCGTTGCGGTTGTGGACGATGATGTCGTCACCGCCAGTGAGTTGCAGTTCGCGACCCTGAGTGCGATCTCACAACTACAGGCATCCGGAACCGAACCACCGCCCGAGAATGTGCTTGTCAAGCGGGTTCTGGATACCCTGATTATGGATAAGCTGGAGGAGGAAGCCGCCGTTCGGGCCGGCATTCAGGTGGACGATCAGACCCTCAATGCGACCCTCAATCGCATTGCCGCGCAGAACCAGATCAGCCTGGCCACGCTCCGGGAATCGTTGGAGGAGGAGGGCTATGGCTATGCGCGGTTCCGCGAGGACATGCGCCGGGACATCCTCAACGAACGCCTGCGCGAACGCATGGTGAACAGTCAGATCAACGTGACAGAAGAGGAAATCGATACCTTCCTCAGCCAGCAGAAAGTCGGTGAGAATCGCGAGTACTATCTGCTGCATATTCTGATTGGAATGCCCGAGGGCGCCCCGCCGGAACAAATCGCCCAGGTACGGCGTGAGGCGGAGGAGGTTCTGGCGTCGCTGCAAGCAGGTGCGGACTTTCGGCGCGTCGCGGCCACCGTGTCTGACGGCGATCGGGCCCTTCAAGGCGGAGACCAGGGTTGGCGCAGCACCGATCAGATTCCCGCCGCTTTCGCCGACGCGGTTCTCCCACTCGGTAAAGGGGAGCTCAGTGCCCTGATCCGAGGCCCACAGGGTTTTCATATTCTGATGGTGGAGGATCTTCGCGACCTGCAACCCCGAATTGTGAAGCAGACGCACGCGCGCCACATTCTGATCACGACCAACGAAGTCATCAGCGACGACGATGCACGACAGCGCTTGATCCGACTTCGCGAGCGCATTGTCGCGGGCGAGAGCTTCGAAGATCTCGCCAAGGCCAACTCCGACGACAGCGCCTCGGCCATCAAGGGTGGGGATCTGGGATGGACCAGCCCAGGCGAGTTCGCCCCCGAGTTTGAGGAGGTGATGATCGCGGCCCAGGAAAATCAGGTCAGTCAGCCGTTTAAGAGCCGATTCGGTTGGCACATTCTGGAAGTGATTGAGCGGCGCACCTACGACAGTACCCAGGAGTTCGCGCGTAGCCAGGCACGAGAAGCCATTTTCCGCCGCAAATCCAACGAAGAGTGGGAACTCTGGTTGCGGCGGCTTCGGGACGAGGCCTACATCGAGTATCGGCAACCCACGTGAGTACCCGGCCGCATCTTGCGGTGACGATGGGTGAACCCGCCGGCATTGGGCCTGACGTGTGTCTGGATCTGCTCGAGCGAACGCATTCAGCGCGCCTTACCCTGGTCGGTGATCCGGATGTTCTCCGGCAGCGGGCCACTGAACTGGGACGGCGCGTAGACATTCGCCAAGTCGGTGGCGAAGGGGCGCCGGTTGATGCCCAGGCCAGCGTTCTGTACGTGCAGCCGGTGCCGGTCGCCGTTCCGGTCCAGGCCGGTCGGCTCGACACAGAGAATGCTGGCCACGTCCTGTCGGTGCTCAGCACGGCCGCACAGGGCTGTATAGACCATCGTTTCGATGCGCTGGTGACCGCGCCGGTGCACAAAGGCGTGATCAACCAATCCGGCACGCCGTTCAGTGGCCACACCGAGTTTCTGGCCGAGCTGTGCGGTGATGTGATGCCGGTTATGATGCTGTCTGCCCCGGGTTTGCGGGTGGCGTTGGTCACCACTCATCTTCCGCTCAGGGCGGTTCCGAACGCCATCACCGAAGATCGCCTGGTCCGTGTCATACGCGTTTTGGCGCACGATCTGGAGACCTGGTTCGATTGCCCCAACCCCAGAATTCTGGTCTGTGGGCTCAACCCCCACGCCGGCGAAGACGGCCACCTTGGCACGGAAGAGCAAACCCTCATCCGGCCGGTTCTCGACCGGCTCCGGCAGGCGGGCTACGAACTTACCGGGCCGTTGCCTGCCGACACCCTGTTCACACCGCCTTTCCTGGAGAACGCGGACGCCGTGCTGGCCATGTACCACGATCAGGGCCTGCCGGTACTCAAACATATGGGGTTCGGGAAGGCGGTGAACATTACCCTTGGGCTCCCGATCATCCGAACCTCTGTGGACCACGGCACTGCCCTGGATCTGGCCGGTTCCGGTCGGGCCGACTCGGGCAGTTTGCTGGCCGCGGTCGACACCGCCCTGGAGATGGCCGGCGCAGGCACATCGCACCGAACTTTCCAGGTGTCATGACGCTGCCCCAGGCTTTGATTTTCGATGTAGACGGCACGCTCGCCGATACCGAGCGCGATGCTCATCGGGTCGCCTTCAACCACGCCTTTCGGGACGCCGGTCTGGACTGGATCTGGGATCCCGAAACCTATGGCGCATTGCTGGACGTCGCCGGCGGCAAGGAACGCATCAAGCACTACATGGACACCTCCAACGCCATAGGTCCGCAAACGGCGGACGTGGCGGAGTGGATCGCTGGATTGCATCAGTCCAAAACCCGGCATTACACACAGCTGCTGTCGACGGGCACCATCCCGTTGCGTCCCGGCGTAGGGCGATTGATACAGCAGGCGCGTGAGTCCGGGATACGGATGGCAATCGCCACCACCACCACGCCGGATAACGTGCATGCGCTGCTGGACCATGCCCTGTCCCCCGGCAGCAGTGCCTGGTTCGAAGTCATCGCTGCCGGCGATGTGGTCGCCGCCAAGAAGCCGGCGCCCGACATCTATGTCTATGCACTCGAGCGGCTGGGTCTCCCGCCCCAGGTGTGTCTGGCATTCGAAGACTCGTACAATGGTCTGCAGTCGGCTCTGCAGGTCGGTCTCCGGACCATAGTCAATGTCAACGACTACACCCGGAATCAGGATTTCACCGGTGCGGAACGGGTTCTAAGCGATCTGGGTGAGCCACATAAGCCGTTTGCCGTCATTCGAGGGTGTCCCGTGGACAGCCCGTGCGTGGACCTGCCCCTGCTCGGGTCAATGTTCGGCCAGGCGACTTAGGTCGCCTCCGATGTACTCGTATAACCTGCATCTTGGGACTGGAATGCACCGCTTCATCAGCGGGCCACCATCGGCTGACCTGGGTCCAGGTCTGTCCTTGGATTCACAGCGCGTTCGCTTCAGCCCAGTCTTTCAACTGTTCCAGAACCGATAGCGAGGAGCGACCGAACTCGGTGATCTCATAGGCGACCGCCACGGGTCTGGTGCTGAGAACCTCTCTCTTCACCAGGCCGATCTCTTCCATTTCTTTCAAGCGCTGGGTGACCATCTTTTTGCTCGCGCCGCCGAGCTGCCGGGCAAGATCGTTGAAACGCACCGGCCCGTCCTGCAGATGCCAGAGTATGGAACCCTTCCACTTGCCGCCGATGATGCGCATCCCCCGTTCGATGGGGCACGGCTCGGTGCAGGTCTGGGTCAGCTGTTTGCGCCCATTTGTAGAGACTTGAATCAGAGTCTTCATAGTAGGTTACGAAAAGTATACTGGTTGACGTTGGTAATCTAAGTTAACACAATGCCGCATCCGGTAAAATCAACAGGTTCGAGAGCATGAAAAACGTTCTGATCATCAATGCCCATGAACACTACCCCTTCTCCGAAGGCAAGCTGAACAACGCGCTTGTTGAGAGGGCGATGAGCAACCTCAGCAAAAAGGGATATGAGGTCCGGCTGACCAACGTACAGCAGGGTTATGAGACCGATGCGGAGCTCGAGCATCATCGGTGGGCAGATGCCGTTATTTTGCAGACACCGGTGAATTGGATGGGGGTGCCGTGGCGGTTCAAGCAGTACATGGACATCGTTTACTCGGCCGGGATGGCTGGCGTGCTGAGTGACGGTGACGGCAGAACCCGCAGCGACACGGCCAAACAGTACGGCGCCGGCGGGACGCTCGTGGGTAAACGGTACCTGATTTCCCTCACCTTCAACGCGCCCGAAGAGGCGTTCAACGACCCTGATCAATATCTTTTCCAGGGCAGGTCTGTCGATGATCTGTTCTTGCCCATGCACATGAACTTCCGGTTCTTCGGAATGGAAGCCATGGACACCTTTGCCTGTTATGACGTGTTGAAGAATCCCGATATCGAGAACGATTTCGTTCGTTTCGAGGCGCACCTGGATCGACTGTTTGCACCTGTTGCAGTGGCGGCCTAGGAGGCCGTCGGGTTTATCCCGCAGCGGACATTGGTACGCTCGGAAGAAGCCAAGAATTTTGCGAAATAGTCGTGGATGCAACGATGCGAGTGAGCGAAACCAGTCTCATTATGGTTTATTAGGCCTATTGGAAAGGGGAAGACCTGCTCTTCGGCCTTTATTAGCCCTTCAGGGCGTGTAGCCGCTTCAGATTCCATCCGATACACACTGCGCTTGCAGCTTGTTGGCGTACGCCCAGCTCAACTCTACCGGACCGGGGCCGGTAAATCCCACAGATTCCTAGTGTCTCGAAGCACTCCGGCGCTCCGCGGAGGTGATCGGCGTAAAGGGTGCCTGCGCTGACGCCTGAGTCTGTAGCCGTTGCCGTCCTCTTGACCCCACCCGGTAGTTTGGCGCCGCTCAGCCGCGTTCAGTGAGTGCGGGGGCGTCGTCCGGGCTTTCCTCCAGCGACGCGATCAGCAGGTGCAGCAGCCACACCGTGCGCTCGAACAGCCGTGTGGAGTCGAGCAAAGCATCTTGCTCGCGGCCATCGAACCGACCATCCTGGCCGAGGTAGACATCACGCATTTTCTTCATGGTCGAGCCCTTGTCTCCGGTCATTATCGAAAGGGTGCGTATGTCGTGCGGGTCACGGGTGGCGAAGGCATCGATGGCGGTCAGCAGGATGAAATCGAGGGATTCCATCAGACGCTCGATGATCTGTCCCAGTCGCTCGTGTCCGCCGATCTGGGTGCGACTATCGGCGAAGGCAAATACCTGATTCTCCAGTGAAATCAGAATGCCCTGGCGGTTCTGGGTGGTCAGGAAGCGATCGAAGGTATCGGTTGATAGATTCTGGTTGCCGAGATCGACTAGAAATACATTGATCTTCTTGGCGACCGAGCGAAAAGCCTCGTGACTGTGGTTCAACGCGGACTGGGCCGTTTTGTCCGCCGGCGGTTCGCGCATCAACTCGATATAGCTCGAATGTTTCATAAGATCGGTTTGCTCCAGATCGACCAGATCGAGGGCTGTCTCTGGGCTGTTCAGCGCCTGGTCGCTGATGAAACGGGGTGCAAATGGGTCGGTGTCCTCCCGATATGGCCAGCGTCCTTCGATATAGCGCAGAAACGGCTCTCGGATCAGGGTGATCAGCAGGCTGGTGGCCAGGCAGTAGACCAGGGCGAGGGAGGCGACCTGGATGGATATGTTGTCGCTGATGGTGGTCAGCAGTGCTTGCACCAGGGGCAGGTGGGTCCAGGTTTCCAGATACAGCACGGCGAGCAGAACGGTGGATCCGATCAGGTTGTAGAAGACCTGGATCATCATAAGCTGCTTGCCGGGTCCTTGATAACTCAGAGAGAAGAGCCAGGACGACACGCTGGTGGCGACTCGGCTGCCAAGAAAAATCGCGACGACCTCAGCCAAATTGATGATGCCGGCCTCGGCCAGGGAGATTTCCAGCAGGGCCAGGACCAGCCCGGACTGAGTGATGACTTTGAGCGCGCATCCCAACAGAAAGGCGGCCCATAAACGGCCATCGATGAGGGAAAACAGCCCTTCCAGCCAGGCTGCGTCATAGGCGCCCTGAGCGCTTTGCTTTACCAGTACCACGCCGAAGATCAGCATGCTGATACCGAGCAGGCTGCCCAGCAGGTTGCGCAGACGTGAGCGATTGCCGAAGCCGTAAGCGATTCCGGCTATGCCAATCAGGAACAGCGCCAGCACCTTGAGATTGATCACCGCAAGGTAGACGATCACCACCCCACCCACGTTGCCCCAGACGACCATCGGCAGGGCCTGCGCGACGGTCATCATGCCGGCGCTGAGCAAACCGGAAATGATCATCGCCAGGATCGACGCGCGCCCCACCACGATATTGAAGAGCATGCCCCAGGTCCCCGCCAGCCAGGGATTCTTGGCCGATCGGTTGACCAGGTTTCGGAATCGGGCGGTGGTAATGCTCTTCAGGTGGGTGCTGAGAATGATGCCGCCGCTATAGCACAGGCCGAATCCGGCTAGCAGGCTGGCCATATTTTCATTCATCAGGATAAAGCTCTGGCGCATTTGGGAGGATGAGGCTTAGGCAATATAAACCCTCGTTTCGCCCACAGGAACCTCCTGCAGACGCTGCTTTGCCACGCGCTTCGGTCCTCGATCCGAGTTGCGCAGTGGCTTTGATCGGCCCTCACGCGTTCTCCCGACGGCCCGTCAGACAGGGAGTGGCCCTTCAAGAGCAGGCCCTGAAAGCTCGCGAATGTTGTTCAAAAAAAGGTCTGATCAATTGCTGCGATCGCGTCGGCGCAACCATGCGAGAAGATCAGAGGCTCCCTACGTAAGAACACGGTTATCCAGAACGCCTTTTTCAATCAATTGATTCAAAACGCCTTTGGTTTTCACCCCTAGCATATCTCTGAGGAGCCGGGTCGCTGGCGTAATCGACTGCCTGTTCGGAAAGACAAGCCACAGTTCAGTCTGGGGATGCTTGAACTCTGGCATGAGCGAAACAACTTTTCCCGACAACAAGTCAGCCGACATATCGAGGCAGGATTTAACAGCGACGCCTTTACCAGCGACACACCAGCGTCTTACCAGATCGCCATCGTTGGCAGCACGGTTGCCGCTCATCTTGATTTTGTATTGCTTCCCATTGAGGGAGAACACCCAGACATCGTAGGTTATGTCGTATAGCTGGTAGTGTTGAACCACCGCCCTAGGGAAGGTCTGAACGATTGATACGAATCGCGTTTCGGTCCACAAGGGCGCAGATGCGAGGCTCCCGGCGCAGCGCCATAGTCATTCTATGGCCAAGCCGGGAAACGCGGCAGATGTGCCCTTGTGGGCGAAACCCCGGCGCGATCGCAGCAATTGTTCAGACCTTCCCCAGGAAACCGTTCGGCCAGGATTTCGCTCATAAGGGTCAAGCCACCAAAAGCGCAATCGATACCGCACCATCGTTTTCGAGACAAGTCCAGTTGAGCCTGGATTAGAGTTCTATTGGGTCGATCACCCCAAACCTTTAGCTTCAAACGTGATGTGGTTCCATGAGGCGAAGCCGCATCTGTTTTTCGATCTCGATGATGACAAACAGCGCAACACCGATCGCCACGATCAGCAGCCCGTCCATAAACCCCATGGCGTGTGTCGCGAAGATCTCCTGCAAGGGGCGAAGGTAAGTGATGGCAAACTGACCTGCAGCAACGATGATGACGGCTATCCAGACGGCTCTGGTACCGCGTACGGCCTTCCAGGTCAGCAAGGTGGTGGACATGTTTCGGATAAACAACAGGTGGAAGATTTCCATCACCACCAGCGTATTCATGGCCATCGTACGCGCAAGCTCGATCGGGTAACCGCGCTCAACCGCATACGTGTAAATGCCGAATACGCCACCGAGAAACAAGGCCGCAACCAGTATGATGTGCCACACCAGCGCACCGGACAGCAGTGGCTCGTTACGCTGACGTGGTGGCCTGTTCATCGTATGGTCTTCGGTGGGCTCGAAAGCCAGCGCAATTCCCAGGGTCACCGCGGTAATCATGTTGACCCACAGAATCTGCACCGGCGTGATCGGCAGTGCCATGCCTGCCATCAGCGCCAGAATGATCGTCGAGGCCTCGCCGGCATTGGTTGGCAAGGTCCAACTGATCACCTTCCTGATGTTGTCGTAAACTGTCCTGCCTTCTCGTACAGCAGCAGCGATCGAGACGAAGTTATCGTCCGCCAGTACGACTTCAGACGCCTCCTTGGCCGCCTCGCTGCCTTTGTGTCCCATGGCGATACCGGCATCCGCCCGTTTCAATGCAGGCGCATCGTTGACGCCGTCGCCTGTCATCGCGACGGTCATACCTTGTGACTGCAGTGCCATGACCAGCCGTAACTTATGCTCAGGGCTGGTACGTGCAAATACATCTGTTTCCAGGGCGGCCGCCGCAAGCGACGCGTCATCAAGCTTGTCGATGTCAGCGCCGGTCAATGCGCGTTCGGAGTTGAGCAGACCAAGCTGACGAGCGATCGCGACGGCTGTCAGCGCGTGGTCCCCGGTGATCATCTTGACCCGGATCCCGGCCGCGTGACACTCGGCAACCGCAGTGATCGCCTCATCGCGCGGTGGATCGATCAGGCCGACCAGCCCCAGCAGGGTCAGATCGCCCTCGACATCGGCGAACTCCAGCACGGTCTGGCCGGGCGGCAGGTCCTTTGTCGCAAGGGCCAGTACCCGCTGTCCCTGGGCGGCGATCAATTCCGCCTGCTCCCGCCAGAAGTCGCGATCGAGCGTATTGCTGCCCCCGTCACCGAGGCGCTGATCGCTACATAACTCGAGCACGCGTTCGGGCGCACCCTTGAGGAAGACAACCGCGTGGTGTTCATGATCGTGGTTCAATGTCGCCATAAACCGATGTTTGGCGTCGAACGGGATCACATCGGTTCGCGGCCACAGTCCCTGGGTCTCTTGCGCGCTCAGCCCCATTCTTCCGGCGGCAGCCAGCAGCGCGCCCTCCATGGGGTCGCCCTCCACCGTCCATGTGCCGCGGTGGTTCTTCAACTCGGCGTCCACGCAAAGGATGGCCGTGCGGGCAATCTCGGTCAGGACCGCATCGCAGGAGAAGTCCCCCAGCCCGTGCGCCTTTTCAACCGTCCCAAGCGGTTCGTAGCCAATGCCTTGAACGCTAAGACTCACGTTGGAAGTGACGATCGTCACGACGCTCATTTCGTTCCTGGTGAGCGTTCCGGTCTTGTCGGAGCAGATGACCGATACCGAGCCCAGGGTTTCGATCGCAGGCAATCGCCTGACAATGGCATGCCGCCTGGCCATTGCCTGCACGCCGACCGCCAGGGTAATGGTGAGGACCGCTGGCAGGCCTTCGGGGATGGCCGCCACCGACAATCCAACCACCGCCATGAACAGATCGACGAAATCGCCATGCAGTACGAAGAAACCGAATGCGAGGATCGAACCGCTGATCGCCAGAATGAACAGCGTGAGCCACTTGGCAAACCTGGCCATCTGTTCGACCAGCGGCGTGGTCAGCTTATCGACCTGCGACAGGAGACCGCTGATCAGGCCGATCTGAGTTGAGTCGCCCGTTGCCACGACGACCCCCTGTCCCTGACCACCGGTGACTGTGGTGCCGCTGAATGCCATGCATGAACGATCGCCCAGGGGAGCGTCGGCCGCGACGGCTGCGGTCCGCTTATCGACGGCAACCGATTCACCGGTCAGGATCGCCTCCTGGACCTGCAGGCCATGCGCCCGGAGCAGGCGCAGGTCGGCCGGCACCTTATCACCGGCCTCAATCAGAACGATGTCACCCGGCACCAACTGCTCACCGTCGATCGTATGTCGCTGAGCGTCGCGTATCACTGCTGCGCGTGGCGCGAGCATCTGCCGAATGGCCTCCATAGCGGACTCGGCCTTGCCTTCCTGGACGAACCCAATAACCGCGTTGACGACGACGACCGCCAGGATCACCAGGGTATCGACCACGTGATGCAGCAGCGCTGTGAGGACCGCTGCACCGAGCAGCACGTAGATCAGGATGTTGTGGAAATGCAGCAGAAAGCGGATCAGCGCGTTGCGCCGGGGCGGTTCGGGGAGGCGGTTGGGGCCATAGGCCTCCAGCCGGCGCTGCACCTCAGCCTCGGCCAGTCCGCCGGTATCCGCGTCCAGCAGTCTGAGCACCTGGTCCTTTGCCAGGTAGTGCCAATCGGTTCCTTCGATTCTGTCCATCGTCGTCGCCTTATTCGACTGTGACTGGCGTGATGAAGCCCTCCGGCTTGACTGCCAGGACAGAGCATTCCATCTGTTCCAGGATCGCCTCGGCCGAATTGCCGATGAAAAAACCGGGGATCCCAGTGCGTGCCACGGTTCCCATAACGACAAGGTCAGCAGCGAGGTTTTTCGCCAGCGCCGGGATCTCTTTCTGTGGCTGGCCCTTGATCAAATGTTTGGTCGGGCTCAGAAACTGAACGGCATCATTACCCTGAGTGTGGTTGACATCGTTTAACAGTTCATCGAGCCCTTCATCGTGATCCTTGCGGACCTGTTCGACGTAATCGAGAATCTCTGCCTCCGGCCACCCGAGAAACGCCCCACGCATGGCACTTTCACCAACCGCCTGCCACGCGTGGGCGACATGGAGTTCGGCGAAATCCGACAACGCCAGGGAAAAAGCCAATTCAAGGATTTTGACATTCAGCTTGTGTCGTATCGCCAGTTCAGGATCAGGGTGATCTGCGTCTATGTCGACAGCAGCCAGAATCCGCCGATAGGACTTTGATTGAGAACGCTTGACCAACCAAACAGGGCAGGGGCATTTGCGCAACAGGTGCATGTCGTCACTGCCGAGCAGCCGCTCGAGCCAATCAGGGTCCTCCGGAGCCTTGACCACCAGATCATGGCCGTTTCGCAGTACCTCACGAATAATTTCCAGAAAGGGCGTCCCCACCAGCACCACTGCGCGAATGGCGATCTGCGATCGAAACGGAGTCACCAGGTTTTCTAGTTGCTGTTGCGAATCGGCGATCACCGCTTCCTGCAAGTCTGCCGAAATCGGGCCGCCTTCCGGCATACCGATGCCAGCTATCACCCGCGATGCGACATAGGCGACAGTCAGGCTCGCCTGGTTGTTTTGCGCCAGCGACACCGCGCGTTTGAGTACAGTATCTGCAGGCCTCTGCGAGTCAACAATGCAGAGTAAGCGTCTGAATCTATTCATAAACCCCTCCGCTGCCTAATTGGGCATGTAACGCCACGCCTGATTGCTGCCCAGCGTCGGCGGCCTTGCCGAAGTATCTATCCAAAGTTTAGCTTGGGGTTCTGAATCGCCACAATGCAATCCGGTTGTTTCTTTGACCGGGAGCAACGTGGTCATCGGCGGATTCAGGACACTGGCAACCGGACCATCATATTGATCAGCGCCTCATCGGGCGCAACGATCGAGAGCGGGGTTTACCAACGCGGCCAACAGCCACAGCCGGCGGTTCTCTGTCGGCACGATGCATTTTGGGCAACAAGCCTCAAGCGAGCCCTGCCACCGTAGCATTCACCTTTATGGCACTCGGAGACTGGGGTGGGCCAGCAGAGAACAATCAATCAACCGCCGCGAATTTCGTCGCGACCCAAATCTTTCTCCCACGAGCACCGAACACCATGATCTGCATGGGCATTCCAAACCCACTCATTCATAATCTTCTGAATTCTATCGCAAAAACCAGGACACCTCCGTGAGCCATCGCCCCAGGAAAAGGTTCGACCAGAACAGCTCAATGACGCGTTCAGGACGTCTCTAAGTCGCGTATTGGGACGAGTCGTCATGACGAGCGGCGTTGCTCGTTTGGAGCCCGAGACCATCGCGCTGATCTTGGAAGCAGTTCGCACCTATGACCGGTTCGATGAGAGCATCGACCCATACGGCGAGTACGATATGGCCCGTTTCACCGTCGGTGGTGAGCACTACTACTGGAAGATCGACTACTACGATTGCAATCTGGATCACCACTCACCGTATCCCGATGATCCGTCAGCCACGGTCCGTACATTGACGATCATGCGCGTGGAGGAGTATTGAAGAATCTGAAACCTGCAGACCAGAGCAGGCCCTCGTGCGCTGGAGCGCTTTACCAAAGCTACTGTGGTAGTTTGTACGAGACGTTTCCTTCGCTTACCTCTATGTAGCGTTTCTTTTGCAGTTCGTTGATCAACGACATCAATTCCTGTTCTTCTAACTTCTTAGTGAATAGCGTATTGATGGTGTTGGCTAGCGTCTTAACCTTCCTTGGTCGTGAGTGTCCCCGCACCCCCAGATTCTTCACGATTGCCGCAACTTTTTCGTTACCACTGGTGGCCGTAGATGTCCGCAAAACAGGTATCTCTGCTAGATCCTTTTCTCTCTGAATGCGTATTTTCCGGGCTTTCAGATGCTTGATCAAAGGATCAAAACCAGTGTCTTTGGATATGACATGGAAATATGCTTCCGGTTCTTGTGCGACCAGTTCGCCGATATAGAACGCCAAATGAAAATCAAGCGCATTCTTGCCATTGCCACCGATTTTCACGTACTGAGCGTTGTCCCCGAAGTGCTGCATCGCGGCAGCTAACTCGTATGGAATTTTGGCTTGGCCCGCACCAACGAAAACGAGAACCTTGAAGGGATGATCAACCAAGATTTCGAGATTTCTGGGCTGGACATTTTCGAAATCTATAAGAACGTAATTTGTTGCCAAGCCTCTCTCCACCTTCTTTTTGTGTCCGAATGCCAAGTTGACTGAGTCAGGTTCGTCGCTTAAACAAGTTCCATCCAAACAGCACTGAGCAGACCTGTTTTTTGGACCTGCAAAACGCTCGCCATAAGTCCGAAGCTCTCATATTCATTGCGCCCGCATCTTGAACAACGCTCACTGGATCCGGCTGATCCGTCAGTCACGACACGCGTGCTGACGATGATGCGTGTGAATGAATATTGACTGAGCCCGTGGCGGTCAACGTGGCCACAATCTCCGCTGTAAGAACATGATTTGTGGCGCGTGCTTGCGACTGTTGTCTATTCAGATCCTCGGGCGTAGCTTCACACTACCACCCGCATTCACGCCAACATTGGGGCTTCACAAGTCACGCGTACCGCGGCACTTAGGAAAGTCCGGGCAACCCCAGAAGGCTTTTCCAGCGTTTGCACCACGACGCGCCTCACGCTTCACCATCGGACTGCCACAGGTGGGACACTGAGGTACTGGCTTCTGTTTCCGGCATGGTTGGCTGTTTGCCGTTCCTGAACCGACTCCGGCCTGGAAATTGGCCTTTTACTGCCCACCTTAGACTTCTTGGAATCCTGAGCATGTCCAATCAAGCCCTGCAGTGCTTCACCATCAACCAAGGTAACGTTTCGTCCCTCTGCAAAGCGCTGCGCTTCTGTTGTGAAGACGCCGGACGTAACGACATATGCACCCGTCGCCCCAACGGCTGCCATGGCCCCAAACAGTTCCCGAACTATGGCCACACCCACTTTGGTTGCACGCCACTGTTTGCATTGGACCAGATATAGCTCCCTGTCTTTGCGCAACTCGAGGTCGACTCCACCGTCGGCACCGGCTGCGGTTTCTCGCACCGTGAAGCCCTGATGCCGAAATGCCTCACCCACGAGCATCTCGAACTCCTGCCAGGTCTTCGATTTGACAGCATCTTGTGTCGCTACTTCAGCGGTGGTCGCCAAAAGCTTTTTTCGCTTCGCGCGACCTACGGCGGAAACAGCCGCGCCCATCAAGAATGCGGCAGGCACGAGATACTGTCCAAACGTCGCTAACGTTCGGTAAAGCTGCGTCGTTACGACCTGACCCATCTCTGCCACCGTTGTTGCCGCTGGAGGTGGCACCTCGGCAAATGGGTGAATGACAAAATAGGCCACGACGGCGAGCACAACGGCGGCCCACCAGGGGAGCAGTGCTGCCATATCGACTAGATCTTCAAAGGCGGAATGTCGTCGTCTTCCCATGCGAGGTTTTCCGTGAAATCAATAAATGCCGATTTAGTAAAGCCTCCAGTACTCATGCAAAGGCCTTCGTCATCTTTGTGGCGTCCATTAAGGAAGCTGCGGATTGTTCGGGAGTCCAATACCCCGATCCTCGTGGGCATTCCCAACCCACTGCTTCATAATTCGCTCGATTGTCTTGCAAAAACCAGGACAACCCCTTGAACCACCGTCCCAGGAAAAGGTTCGGCCAGAAGTGCTGCCCGGAGTGGTTTTTCTCCGGATTCTGTGGAGTTAAAGGCGCATGAAAGAGGGCTGCCGGCATTTTCGCCAACAATTGCCTTCGGAGGACATGAAGAGCCAAAGACAGAATGCCCGAAGTGAGCCCGGCTACCATGCCCACCCCGCAACAGAGCGGCTTGTTGCACGCCGTTAGCGCCGTAGCTTGAGACCTTGCGGCCTTGTTGCGGCCCATCGTCGATATGCTACCCCGTGCCGTTCAAGTTAGCGGCCGATGCGCCGGCCCTCAGTAGTAATTTTCCTTGCCTAAATATAGCTTAATGCTATATTTCCCCTATGGGAGCAGTGTCCTACACGAAGCAGGCGATTAAGGGACTGAGGAAGATGCCGCGGCATCACGCCGACAACTTCCGGACAGCGTTAGAACAGATCGCAGCGGGAGATTCGCAGGGCTTGGACATCAAGGCGTTGCAGGGCAGGAAAGGGTACCGCTTGCGATCTGGCGATTACCGCGCGATCTACGAGATCGACGGAGAAAAGATCAACGTGCTGGTGCTTGATGCCGGGCCACGCGGAGACATCTACAAATGAGCGCACAGTTTATCGAAATCGAAGGCAAGCAGGTGGTGATAATCCCTGCCGACGACTACCGCGTCCTACTCGAGAAGGCCGAGATGCTGGACGACGTGGCAGCCTACGATCGCGCCAAGGACGCGCTGGCGGCCGGCGATGACGAGCTGGTGCCCGCCGTGGTCGCCAACGCCATTCTCGACGGTGAAAGCCCGGTTCGGGTCTGGCGCCAGCATCGAGAGATGTCGCAGGTGCAGCTGGCCGAGGCAACCGGCATCTCTCAAGCGTATCTAGCGCAGATCGAGACCGGGAAGCGGGAGGGCACCTTGACCCTCTATCGGTCGTTGGCTGATGCCCTGGGGATCGATCTTGATGACCTGGTGGGCTGAGTCACCTCCTTGAGGCCGAAAACGCAAAGGCGCGCTCGAAAACCGTGGTCTGTCCCCGATTAATGATGCGTGTCCCCGATTAATGCGGAGAAGGCATATGCTACATTTGTGAAGAACGAGCGGTTCAAGCAGACGATCAATTTATTGGATACGCCGCTACAGTCGAGGTTGAAGATTGTGAAGTAACACTTGGCGTTTTTGGTTGGCCAATATTATCCGATAATCAGCAGCGAAATATAGGGAACGACATTAAAGACTATAAAGACGATTTTGAACAATCCGATGAACGAGTACACAACCACATTAAAGGTTTCTCTGGGAATGGGAAACCATTTACTTTGCGTGAGATACACCAAATCCAGAGCGAATATCCAGAATGTGGTCCACAGTAATAACAGTGCTCCGTTCACGATTGTGCACCACATGAAGAAGCTTGTCAGTGCCTGAATGTCCATGATGTTCCCTTTTTATCTGTTTGCATCCGACGTCATCGTTTAGGCGCACTGCCGATAAACTTACCGCGAAGCACCATCCAGGGGTTCCATTGTCGTCTGGAACAGGTTAAATATTTGCATCATAATTCCTCCAGCAGTTCGATTCTGGGAATCATGGTTCGTAGAGCTTCTTTCAGTTCCATGTATTTGTGATGAGATATTCTGAACCTTACCTCCAATTCCGCAAACCTCTTTCGCCGAAGCTGAAGAGAAAGCCGTTTCAGACCAAGCGTACATCGTACAACGCCGAAATGGCCAATAAAGCTCTCGTCATGGGTTTCAATGTAAATACGGCCCCCATCAGGCAGTTCAAACTGCCGCTGAATGAGGACGTACGGTGTATCGAGGATCTCGTCCCCTTCATCTTCCTCTTCCTCTTTATCCTCGAACATAACCTGGTAGTAGTCCCCGGCAACAGACACCGACACGTAATCAAGGCGTATCTTCATGCTTCACCGATGCGAATATCGATGCGAGTTGTAATCGCACCCTGCATGGTTCTACTAACCTTATAGATTGCAGAATGAATTGGACAAAATCACTTTATTCTATGAATCAGCCGCTTACGCGCCTGTTAAAATGACTCTGCTTTCTAAAATGTTAGTAACTGGGTGGTTTGAGTGGTTAAATCCATTCCGACGATTTATAACTGACTGTTAACAATGACAAATACAAGGATAACCCCTTGAATCACCGTCCAAGGAAGAGGTTCGGCCAGAATTTTCTGCATGACGCCAACATCATCGCTCAGATCGTTGGGGCGATCGCACCCAAGACGGGGGAGTGCCTGGTTGAGATCGGCCCGGGCCTTGGGGCCATAACGGTCCCGCTGTTGCGCTCGGCGGGGCGTCTGAACGTGATTGAACTTGACCGGGATTTGATTCCGGCGCTGGAGCGGCGTTGCGTCGGAGCAGGAACTTTGATCGTCCATCAATGCGACGTGCTGGACTTTGATCTGTCATCGCTGGCGCCCCAACCCGGTTCGCTGCGGGTGATTGGCAATCTGCCCTACAACATCTCCACGCCGATCTTGTTTCATCTTCTGGGTCAGCGCGAGTGGATTCGGGACATGCATTTCATGCTGCAGCGGGAGGTGGTGGATCGGATGGGGGCTGCGCCCGGCTCGCGTGCCTTCGGCCGCCTATCGGTGATGGTTCAATACCATTGTGAGGTGACACCCCTGTTCGGGATCGGTCCCGAGGCCTTTCGTCCGCAACCCAAGGTGGAATCGGCACTGGTCAGGTTGACCCCGCGACCGTGCCCGGCCGGCAGTGCGGACCTGGTGTCGCTGGATGCGGTGGTGCGCGCCGCCTTTTCCCAGCGCCGCAAAAAGCTGAGCAACACGCTCAAACCGCTTTTCGACCGCCCCGCCCTGGTCGCCGCCGGTGTGGATCCCGATGCCCGTGCCGAAACCCTTTCATTGGCCGATTTTGTCGCCCTTGCCAATGCCCTCGACCGGTGACTGATCGCACGCGCCAACAGAGTGTGGCGGGCTCTTCCCTGGGCTGAAAGCCCACTGCATTTGTAGGTCGGACTGTCAGCCCGAATCCGTTAGAATGCGGATCACATTGACATGTTACAGCTGTACCGCGTGCCTGGGGGCGTGCGGTGCGGCCATTGACGAGCGGACGGAACCATGGCCGATCTGGAAAACCCACTCAAGCTGCTGGCCAAGCAGGGACAAAGTGTCTGGTATGACAACATTCACCGGGCCATGCTGCACTCCGGTGAACTGGAGCGTCTCATCGAGCGCGATGCGGTCACGGGTATCACCTCCAATCCCGCCATATTCGAGAAGGCGATCACCGGCAGTGCGGATTACGACGAAGCGATTCGGGCCCTGCTGGCGCGCAATCCTGGCCGTGTCGCGCGAGACCTGTTCTACGATCTCGCGGTGGAGGATATTCAGCAGGCGGCGGATCGATTCCGACCGGTGTATGAGGCCACCGACGGTCGCGATGGGTTTGTCAGTCTGGAAGTGTCACCGGATCTGGCCTACGAAGTGGAGGCCACCGTCGCCGAGGCGGTTCATCTCTGGGAGCGCCTCGATCGGCCCAATGCCATGATCAAGGTGCCGGCGACGCAACAGGGGGTCGCCGCGTTCGAGACGCTGGTGGCGCAGGGGATCAATGTCAACGTGACCCTGCTGTTTTCGGTGGCGCGGTATGAGTCCATTGCGCAGGCGTACATCCGCGCCTTGCAGCGACGGCACGAGCAGGGTCTTAGCATTTCCGGCATCGCATCCGTTGCCAGCTTTTTTGTCAGCCGGGTGGATTCGGCCCTTGGCCAGCCCTTGAGCGATGCGGGCCGCCCCGAGCTGCAAGGCGTCATTGCGATCGCCAATGCCAAATTGGCCTATCAACGCTACCAGGCCATGTTTGGGGCGGCCTTTGCCGCTCTGGCCGCGGACGGCGCTCAGCCCCAGCGTCTGCTGTGGGCCAGCACCAGCACCAAGGATCCAGCGGCCCGCGACGTGCTCTATGTGGAGTCATTGATTGGTCCCGAGACGGTGAACACGCTGCCACCGGCGACCCTGGAGGCTTTTCGTGATCACGGCGTGGTCGCCGAATCCCTGACCCTGGGCGTGGAGGAGGCCATGAACGCCGTGAATGCGCTCACCGCCGCGGGCGTTGATCTCACTGAGATTACGGACCGATTGGAGGCGGATGGTGTCGGGTCCTTTGCCGATGCGTTTCGGAATGTGCTCGCCGCCTTGGATCGAAAATCCGAAGATCTGGCCGCGTGAACGGATGTCAAGGAGAGGGGAAGCTTTGGGTGCGCCGATATGAGTGAGGGCGACGAGCGTTACCACATCAAGGTGGGAACCGAAGTGTTCTACGTGCCCGAGCAGTCCGAGCCGTTGCAACACCGTTTTGTGTTCGCCTACCGAATCACGCTGCAGAATCTGGGCATGCTGCCTGCCCGGCTGCTCAGCCGGCACTGGATCATCACCGATGCCAACGGTGAAATCCGCGAGGTCCGGGGCGACGGTGTGGTGGGTGAACAGCCCCTGATCGAGCCACAGGAGCGTTATCAGTACACCTCGGGTTCGATGCTGGAAACACCGGTTGGCAGCATGCGGGGCAGTTACCACATGCAGGCGGAAGACGGTCACGAGTTCGACGCCGAGATCCCCGCGTTCACCTTGGCTCAGCCGGGCGTGCTCAACTGAATTTCGGGGTTTCCATGCCCGTCCGCGCCTGTTCGATCACCCGTCAATAGGGAGAACGCGGTGGCGGTTTATGCCATTGGGGATGTACAGGGCTGCCACCGCGCTTTACTCGCCCTGATGGACGCCCTTGAATTCGATCCCAATCGCGATCGTCTCTGGTTTACCGGCGATCTGGTCAACCGGGGACCCGACTCTCTGGCGGTATTGCGCCTGGTCCGCGACCTGGGCGATCGAGCGGTTGCCGTGTTGGGTAATCATGACCTCAGCCTGCTGGCGGTGGCGGCGGGTCATCGAGCGGTCAAAGATACCGACACTTATGACGAAGTGCTGGACGCGCCGGACGCGGACGCGTTACTGGCGTGGTTGCGGCATCGGCCGGTTTTTCACCGCGACCGGGAACTGGACTGCAGCATGTTCCATGCGGGTTTGCCGCCGCAATGGACGCTGGAGCAAGCTGAAGGGCTGGCCCGTGAGCTGGAAAGCGTATTGCGGGGCGCGGGGTTCGACGCTTTTATGGCGGCCATGTTCGGCGATCGCCCAGACCGCTGGCGCGATGATCTTGCCGGTCATGATCGGCTGCGGTTTATCACCAACTGTTTTTCCCGTATGCGGTTCTGCGACCCGGGCGGTCGCCTCGGATTCGAGGACAAAGGCCCGCCGGGAACGCAGAAATCCGGCTATCTGCCCTGGTTCCAGGTGCCTGGTCGACGCTCCGCCGGCGCACGGATCGTGTTTGGTCACTGGGCTGCTCTGGGCGTGCGGGAGGAGGCGGGCGTCATCTCCCTGGACAGCGGCTGCGTCTGGGGTCAGCAACTGACCGCGGTGCGCTTGGACGGGCCCACCCAGTTTATCAGCGTGAGTTGCACCCATTGATGCCTGCAGATGCCGGTCTGCCGGGCTCAGGACCCGGTATTGTCTCTGTAGCGATACCAGATGGTCCCCAGCATTTCGCGTAGAAAAAAGCGAACTGCGCTGCTGGCCTCGCCACTGGGCAACCAACTGTCAATCGAAAGCAGGCGTGCTGATTCAGCATAATGGGCCGTGGGTGCGGGTGTCACACTCAGCCCCGTTTTGCGGAACGCCCGGGTCGCCCTGGGCATATGACCGGCATCGGTTACGAGAATGACTGCGTCCACCGAGTGCTCCGCCAGAACCTGGGCGCTGTACCGGGCATTCTCGCGGGTCGTCCGGCTGCTCGTCTCGGTCCAGATCGGCGCGATCCCGAAATCCGTTTTCAGAACCTCCGCCAGATGCTTCGCTTCCGAGGCCCCATCGCTCAGAACCCAACCGCCACTCGCAAGTATCGGTAATCCGGTGGTGCGGTGTATCCGCGCTGCGAAACGGATGCGCTCCAGGGTACGGGCCGACACGGTGGTGCCACCGTACTCGGGCGCATACGCTCGCTGGCCCCCCGCCAGCACGACGATGGCACCCGCCCCAGCGGATCTCAACTCAGATGGGGCCTGCGGCGGGTAGTACTGAAGCGTGCGGGCCAACAGGCTGACGCTCAACGGAATGCTGGACAGATACAACAGAACCAGCATCAACAGCAGGATTCCGCGGCCCACTGCCGCGGTCAGCCCCCGCGCCATGATCAGACCGAGAACCCCCAGCAGGATCAACCCACCCGGCGGCAGAATAATGGCCTCGATGACCCGCGTCAGAGCGATGCCGTCCACGACGCTGGAATCAGCCGCTGTTCTGCAAGGTCTCGTGGGCCTGCTGATCGGCGTGATACGAGGACCGCACCATGGGGCCCGAGGCCACGTGTGAAAATCCCATGGCATCCCCCGCTATCCGGAGTTCGTCAAACTCGTCGGGGTGTACATAGCGATCCACCGGCAAATGATGCGGGCTGGGCTGCAGATACTGCCCCAGGGTCAGCATGTCCACATCGTGGGACCTCAAATCCGCCATCACCTCGAGGATCTCATCCTTACGCTCCCCAAGACCGAGCATCAGGCCGGATTTTGTCGGCAGCGACGGGTAGCGTTGTTTGAACTGCTTCAGAAGATCCAGCGACCATTGATAGTCGGACCCGGGTCGGGCCTGCTTGTACAGCCTGGGCACGGTCTCCAGGTTGTGATTGAACACATCCGGCGGAGCCTGTTCCAGAATGGCCAGGGACACGTCCATACGGCCGCGAAAGTCCGGTGTCAGAATTTCGATTCGGGTGTGCGGATTTCGTGCCCGCACGGAATCGATACAGGCGGCAAAATGACCGGCGCCGCCGTCCCGCAAATCGTCCCGGTCCACCGAGGTGATCACCACATAGCTCAAGCCCATTGCCGCGATGGTGTCGGCCAGGTGCTTTGGCTCGTTTGGATCCAGGGGATTCGGGCGGCCATGGGCCACGTCACAGAACGGGCAGCGGCGGGTGCAAATGTCGCCCATGATCATGAATGTCGCGGTACCGTTGCCGAAGCATTCCCCCAGATTGGGGCAGTTCGCCTCCTCGCACACGGTGTGTAAATGGTTGTCGCGCAGCACCGCTTTAAGGCGTTGAACCTCCTGGGTGCCGGGGAACTTGGCCCGGATCCAGCTCGGCTTGCGCAGACGGGTGGCGGCCGTGGTGGGCGCGATCTTGATGGGAATGCGGGCCATCTTGTCGGCGCCCCGGAGTTTCTCGCCCTGAACCACCTTCGATCGCACCGGGCGTGCCTTGCCGTCGTTCAGTTTCTGTTCGCTCATCCCTTTCCCCGGGGCAATGCTGGCCTGACACCGCGCTAAAATCTAGGGCGTGTCGACCGTATCCTGCGTGACGTTACAGGCGAGCCGATGTACCAAGATGCGCAATAGTCTATCCGAAACATTTTGCATTGCACAATCGCCGGTCAGATCTGCCACCTGGCCCATGATCAGACCCGGGTAACCACAGGGGTTGATCAATTCAAACGGCGACAGGTCCATTTCGACATTCAGACTGACCCCGTGATAGCTGCAACCCCTGCGAATGCGCAGCCCGAGCGAGGCCAGTTTGGTATCGCCCACATAGACGCCGGGGGCATCCGCCCTGGCGTAAGCGTCGATACCCAGTTCCGACAGCAATTCGATGACCGATGTTTCAAGTGTGGTCACCAGGCTGCGCACCCCGATTTTTGCCCGTTTCACATCGATCAGGCAGTACACCACTATTTGGCCCGGTCCATGGTAGGTGACCTGCCCGCCCCGGTCGGTCTGCACCACCGGTATGGCACCGGGGTTCAGCAGGTGCTCGGGGCTGCCGTTCAAGCCCTGGGTAAAAACCGGTTCGTGTTCCACCAGCCAGAGTTCGTCGACTTGCTCGGGACCCCGGGCGTCGGTGAAATCCTGCATGGCTTTCAGTACCGATGCGTATGGCCTGCGGCCAAGTCGCCGGATATGGATTTCACTGCCGGTCATGGGCTGTTACTCGTGCGGCCCCGTGGTTCTATCGCCAGAAGACGATATCAGAGCGCCATGATCACCTTCTCGTGATCCACCAGGTCCTGGTAGATGGCGTCCAACTGCTCTTTGCTGGTGGCGCGGATGGTGGCGGTCACTGAGTGAAAGCGACCGTTGCGGCTGTCTTTGAGGCGTACATCAGCTTGTTCCAGTTCGGGCGCATGGCGGCGCACGATCTCGGTGACGATCGCTTCCAGGTCCACGTCTCCGCGTCCCAATGCCTTTATGGGGAAGTCGCAGGGGAATTTCAGCAGAGTGTCTTCAGACATGGTCAACAGTCCTCCGCAGATGGGCCGTCGTGGCTGGCTTGCCTTTCGCACAGCGGGATGCATTCAGCACGGCAGGGGGCCGACCGGTTCGTGTTATCCAGGCCGGTCCACAGCGCGCCCTGCAGCCGCCGCAACGCTTGCAACCCGCACCCGGGATATGGGGGCGCGCCTGACGGCGATCAAGTTGTACGGGCGGGTATTTGCTCGTGCTTCAATCGAACAGCGACTGGAAGGTCATGATCGCCTGATCGGTCAGGCGACCGAACAAACCGCCCTCGGCCACCTGCGAAAGCGCGATCAGCGGGACATCGGCCAGCGTCTCGTCATCCAACACCACGTTTACCCGGCCCATTTCCGCCCCCGCCGCCACCGGTGCCTCGATCTGCGGCTTGATGACCATGGATGCCTGCAGATCCTTGTAGCGTCCCCGGGGCACGGTGATGTACAGCGTCTCGGCCAGGCCAAGCCCGAGTTCGCTCCGATCGCCCTTCCAGACGCGGGTCTGGGTCAGGGGTTGTTCGGCGTCATACAGTTTGTGCGTCTTGAAGAACCGGAAACCGTAGTTCAACAAGGTTTGGCTGGCGCTGGTGCGTCCCTTCTCGTCCGGTGCGCCCAGCACCACTGAGATCAGGCGTTGATCGCCACGGAGCGCCGATGCCGCGAGACAGTACCCGGCCGACTCCGTGTGTCCTGTCTTGAGCCCGTCCACCGACTCATCACGCCACAACAGCTGATTTCGGTTGTACTGGCGTATCTTGTTGTAGGTGTATTCCTTTTCAGCGTACAGGGCGTAGTGGCCGGGGAACTCACGAATCACCGCGCGGCTGAGGTTGGCGATATCCCGGGCGCTCATGTAGTGATCGGGATGGGGCAGACCGGTGGCGTTCATGAAATGGGTGTTGCTCAGGCCGAGTTGCTCCGCATGATGATTCATCAACGCGGCAAAGGCCTGCTCGCTGCCCGCCACATGCTCGGCAAGCGCCACCGCGGCATCATTACCCGATTGAATGACAAGCCCTTTCATCAGGTCTTCCAAGCTGACCTGCTTGCCGACCTCGATGAACATCCGCGAGCCCTCGGTGCGCCAGGCTTTTTCGCTGATGGTCACCATGTCGTCGGCTTGGATATCACCGTCTCGCAGCGCCACGTCCACCACATAGGCGGTCATCAGTTTTGTGATGCTGGCCGGTTCCATGCGCTCGTCCGCGAGCCGCTCGCCCAGCAGTTGCCCGCTGTCGTGATCAGTCAGAATGAAGGCTCGAGCCCCTACGTCCGGCGCCGTGGGCATGGGGATCGGGTCGGTCTGCGCCGAAACCGGGCCGCTACTGACCAGCAATAGAAGAAACAGTGTCGCGTATACCTGAGCCATGGTGCTACCGGTCTGAGTGGGTGCCATGATCAATCGTCTGGCAAATATGGGCCTGCATGGTGGGTCCCGTCAGTGGATGCGGCAATACCGCGATGCGGTTCGGTCCAGCCCGTCAGTGCGGGACGACATGGACCTGACGAATGCCCAGCGTGGCCAGTTGCGCATTGACGGAATCGGTGCCCGATGGATGGGACAGCGGCCCCACCCGGACGCGATAGGTGGCGCTCGACTCCGGCACTTCCAGTATGGACACCGGTTGGCCGACCTGTGATTCGACCCGCGCACGCAACCGCTCTGCATTCTCCAGACTGCTGAAGGCGCCTACCTGGACAAAAGCAGAGCCGCCAAGCGCGTTGGTAGCGGTTTTGACGGCGTTCGAGATCTCGGCCGCTGCCAGTTCGGTGCGGGTGGCTGGCGCCTTGCGGGCAACCTTTTTCGACCCGGACATGGCCTGGTACGGTGGCAGGGCCGTGACCTCAACCTGCGCCGTGCCATGTCCGACCATACCGAGCTTTGTCGCCGCGGTGTAGGACAGGTCAATGATCCGTCCTTCGTGAAACGGCCCACGATCGTTGACCCGCACGACAATACTCTTGTCGTTCGCCAGATTCCGAACCCGCACATGGGTGGGGAGCGGAAGCGACTTGTGGGCCGCCGTCATGGCGTACATGTCATAGGGCTCGCCGCTGGAGGTGCGCCGACCGTGGAATTTCTTGCCGTACCAGGAGGCGATGCCGCGTTCCCGGTACCCCTGGCTTGTTTTCAGAGTGCGATAGCGCTCACCGAACACCTCATAGGATTTCGGGTTGCCGTAACGGCTGGGAGGCTCAGCAAAGGGGACCGCGTCGGTGACCATGGACGTATCGGGTGGCGATTTCGGTCCACTGTCGACAGTCTGTCGGTCGGAACCGGTACCGCAGGCGGTCAGCAGCATCAGCACTGCCG
Source organism: uncultured Gammaproteobacteria bacterium (assembly GCA_963783675.1). Classification (GTDB taxonomy): domain Bacteria; phylum Pseudomonadota; class Gammaproteobacteria; order Competibacterales; family JAHEDQ01; genus JAHEDQ01. The sequence continues at coordinate 455,097 of CAWAOU010000006.1, read as the reverse complement.
GTAGCGCGAAGTGCCACGGGTGTGGGGTGAGAATCGGTTGCACCGTGCATACCCTCCGTTATTGGGCCAGTGCCAGAAGCAGCCGCTTGGTGCCCGAATCGGACGGCACCCCTGCGTCGGCGCGAAACCGCGCCAGGGCGGCTTTGGTCATGGGACCGGAACGCCCGTCAATCGGGCCTGGGTCGTAACCCCGATCCAGCAGAAGACGCTGAAGTTTGGCCGTCTGCGCCTGATCGACACTGATCAATGGCTTGACCGGCGCCAGGTAGCGGTCACGGATCTCGCCGCTGAGCTGATACGCCGCCAAAGCGTACAGTGCGCTGTGGTTGTAGCGGGTGATGGCGTAGAAGTTGTCAAAGCCCAGCCAGTACTCGGCGCCACGCTTACCCTCCATTCTCAGCACCGCGGCCTGCTGGGCACGCACGGGTGTGGTGGCATACACGCCGGCCGCGCTCAGTTGCCCAACCGGTGTCTTGGGCTTCATCCCCTTTTTGACCAGCGGACCGTAGCCGGAGCCTTGGACCCGGGCTGGTGCCGCCACGGTCTCGCCGCGCTTCCACCCGTGACGGCTGAGGTAATTGGCAATGCTGCCGATGGCGTCCGTCGGGCTGTTCAGCAGGTCTTTGCGCCCGTCGCCGTCGAAGTCCACCGCGTAGTGCCGATAACTGCTGGAGATAAACTGGGGCCAGCCCATGGCGCCGGCGTACGATCCCTTAATCTCCATCGGATCGAAGTCTTGCTCCCGCGTAAGCAACAGGAACTGCTCCAGTTCAGAGCGAAAGAAGTCAGCCCGTTTCGGATAGTCGAATGCCAGGGTGGCGACCGATTCCAGCACCGGATCTTTGCCGCGATACTGACCGTAGAAGGTCTCGACCCCCAGAATGGCGACAATCACCTCGGCTGGCACACCGTAGGTGGCCTCCGCTCGGACCAGCGTTTGCGCGTGGTCGCGCCAGAACGCCGCCCCGCCGGCGATGCGCCGTTCCACCAGGAAAATCTCCCGGTATTCGTACCAGGGTTTGCCTTCCGCCGGGCGGGTGATTCGCTCGATCACCGAAGGCCGCAACCGCGCCTCCGAGAACAGTGCCTCCAGCTCCGCCTGATTGAAGTCGTGCTGGCTGCTCATGTCCGCGACGAAGGCTTGTGCCTGGGGATTTTCGATCAGCGGTGGTCCCAGGTCTTCGGCCTGGCACAGGCAGCCCCAAAATGCGGCCGCAACGACGGTGCAGTGTGTGAGACGTCGACGCAAACCAGCCACGCTCTCCTCCAACGGCAGCGGCCGACCGTACTCGGCGCAACCGCTAAGGGTATCAAACGAATAGCTTGAACTATGCCCCAGAACTTACTATCGCGACAAGAGTTTTCTGTGTGTCTGTATGGACATAAGGACGCCGAATCCGGCCATGACTGTCACCAGGGAAGTGCCGCCGTAGCTGATCAGCGGCAGGGGCAGGCCGACCACTGGCAGTAGCCCGATCACCATTCCGACGTTGACAAACAGATATACGAAGAAGGTCAGGCTCAGGCTGCCCGCCAGCAAGCGGCCATAGGTGTGCTGGGCCCCCACCGCAATGATCAGCCCGCGGGCGATGATGAATCCGAACAGGGCCAGCAGCGCCAGACCGCCAAACAGTCCGAATTCCTCGGCGTATACCGCAAAGATGAAATCGGTGGAGCTTTCCGGCAGGAACTGCAGGTGTGCCTGGGTGCCGTTGAGCCAGCCCTTACCATAGGTTCCGCCCGATCCGATCGCGATCTTGGACTGGATGATGTGGTAGCCCGACCCCAGAGGATCGCTTTCCGGGTCGAGCAGGGTCAGCACCCGCTGGCGCTGATAGTCGTGCATACCCCACTTCCAGAACGCCGGCGCGGCCATCCCCACCGCCACCAGCCCGGCCAGGATCAGCCGCCAGCTCAATCCACCCAGAAACAGGGCGAAGCCGCCGGAACTGGCCACCAGCAGCGCGGTGCCCAGGTCAGGCTGTTTAAGGATCAGGGCCACCGGCACCACAATCAGCAGGGCGGTCACCACAACGTGCAGCACGCTCGGTGGCAGGCGTCGACCGGAAAGATACCAGGCCACCATCATCGGAACCGAGAGCTTCATGATCTCCGATGGTTGGAACCGCATGAAGCCAAGGTCCAGCCATCGTTGGGCGCCCTTGCCGACATCGCCGAACAACATCACCGCAACCAGCAACAAGACGCCGGCCGCGAAAATCGGCGGTGTCCACAGCCGCAGCTTGTCCGGTGGGACCTGTGCCATGGCGGCCATCACACCGAAGGCGACGCCGAGCCGAATCAACTGCCGTTCAACCAGGTCCATGCTGCCGTTGCCGGCACTGTACAGCGCGATCAGCCCGAGACAGGAGGCGGCCAGAAGACCGAGCAGCAGCGGCGCGTCCAGATGCAGGTGGGCGAGCAGACCGATCCGCCGTGTGTCAGCGGGAACCGAATCGAACAGTGGCTCGCGGGCTAGGGATCTCACGTGTTCGGCTGCGCAGGGGTATTGGCGGTGTTGACCGGCACGGCTGGCTCGGAATTCGGGTCCACCGGTGGCGTCAGGGGTTCGCCCCGTTCCAGTTTGTCCCAGGCGCCCAGCACGGCGCGGGCTATGGGTGCGGCCACTCCGCTGCCGCTGCCGCCGTTTTCGGCGACAACGGCCAATGCGATCCGGGGTGCATCGGCCGGTGCGAAGGCGACGAACAAGGCGTGGTCATGCAACTCCTTGCTGAGCTTGTCCGCGTCGTATTCCTCTTCCTGGCCCAGGGAGAATACCTGCGCGGTGCCGGTCTTACCGGCGATGCGATAGGGGAAATCCTTGGCGATCTTGCGCGCCGTGCCACGCTCGCTGTGAACCACCCGGGTCATGGCGCGAATAACGTCGTCCCAATAGTCCGGGTCCTTCACGATCACCGGTGCAATCGGTGTCAGTGCCAGCGTTTCGGGATTGTCCTCACCGGGTATTTCGGACCACTGCAGCACGTGGGGGCGGTAGGCCTCCCCGCGGTTTGCCAGGATTGCCATGGCATTGGCCAGCTGCAACGGGGTGGCGAGCACGAAGCCTTGACCGATGGCGGCGATCAGTGTTTCACCGGTATACCAGGCTTCGTTGTAGTTGGCCCGTTTCCAGGCCTCGTTGGGCAGTACGCCGGACCGCTCATTGCCGAAGTCCAGGCCCGTCCTCTGGCCAATGGTGAACTGGGCCAGAAAATCGTGGATACGTTCAATCCCCAGGTGGCGCCCCAGGTCATAGAAGTACACGTCGCAGGATTGCACCACACCTTTGTCCAGGTTGGTACGCCCGTGCCCCCAACGTTTCCAGTCCCGATATTTGCGTTTGTTGTTGGGTAACTTGTAGAAGCCCGGGCAGTTGATCGAGTGGTCCGCGTCGACCACGCCATAGTGCAGCCCCGCCAGCCCGACCAGCGGTTTGATCGTTGACCCGGGCGGGTAGGTTCCCCGCAGTGCGCGGTTGAACAAGGGTCTGGCCTTGGACGTGTTGAGTGCCTTGAAGGTTTCCTCGCCGATGCCCTGGACGAACAGATTGGGATCGAATCCGGGCTGGCTGGCCATGGCCAGCACTTCGCCGTTTCGGGGGTCGATGGCGACTACCGCCCCGTTGTAGTCGCCCAGCGCATTTTCAGCCACTTCCTGTAACTGAATGTCGATGGTCAGATGCAGATCACTGCCCGGTCCGGGCGGTGTCTGCGAGAGAATCCGCAGCATCCTTCCCTGGGCATTGGTCTCAGCCTGTTGATAGCCAACCTGACCGTGCAGCAGGTTTTCGTAAGCCCGTTCGACCCCGTTTTTCCCGATGTGGGTCGTGCCCCGATACTGGGCCACGTCGATGGTCTCCAGTTCCTGTTCGCTGATCCGTCCTACATAGCCGATGAGATGCACCCCCAGTTCGCCCTTCGGGTAATGTCGAGTCAGAGCTGCTTCGAGGTGGACGCCGGGCAGGGTGTGGAGATTGATGGCGACCCGGGCCATTTCCGTGTCGCTCAAATTCAGCTTCAAGGGTATGCCATTGTGGCCGGGGTGGCGTTTGCGCAGCTTGTTGAAGCGCTCGAGATGGGTTTCGTCCAATTCCACCAGCCGCTGCAGGCGGGTCAGGGTCTGCTCCAGATCGGGCACCTGTTCGGGCACGATCTGGAGCTGATAGGACGGCAGGTTGTCCGCCAGCAGCACGCCGTTGCGGTCATAGATCAGGCCGCGGGTGGGCGGCACCGGCTGAATCCGTACCCGATTCTCATGAGACAGGGTGCTGAAGTGTTCGTGGCTCGCGATCTGCAGAAACGTCAGACGTGCGCCCAGCACCCCCAGCAGTATGAGTCCGCCGATTGCCGTAACCAGCACCCGCCGACCGAACATCCGGCTTTCCTGCTGGTGGTCACGCATGACATCCCGGGCAAGCATCTCAAGTCACCCTCAATCGCCGCCTGAGGTCACGCAGCACGACGAACACCCAAGGCCATAACAGGGTGCTGGCCAGCGGCGGCGCCAGATACCACCAATCTCGTGGCGGATACCCCACCACGCCGTTTATCCACTGGACAATGAGCTGATTGACCAGCAAGAACAACAATACCGTGCCGGACTGCTGCCAAAGCGGCAATACCCTCAGGCGCATATGCGCCTTGTTGGTCACGTAGGCCATGATGGCCATAGCCAAGGCATGCTGGCCCAGCAGCGAGGCCTGAGCAACGTCCAGCGTCAGCCCGGCCATCCATCCGATGCCCACACCGACCCGGTCGGGCAGCGCCATGCACCAGTAAATCAAGATCAATGCCACCCACTGCGGTCGGAACCGATCGGCCCACTCGGGTGTGGGGATCAGTGTCAGTATCAGTCCGACCAGAAAGCTCACCAGGATTACCCATCCGCCCCGTTCCGTCAGGCGACTCATGAGGGCGCCAGGTCCGCTGCCGGGTCGCTGAGTTCCGTGTCGAATTCTTCGTTGGGATTTTCCGGTTGCTCCGGTGGCGCCATCAGAAGCAATACTTCCCGAACACGGTCAAGGTCGGCGGTGGGCTGCGCAACCACGCGCAGAAACGGTTGCCCCGGATCCTGGCTGATACGGGAAACGCGACCCACCGGATAGCCGCGGGGAAAGCGTCCACCCAGGCCCGAGGTGATGAGCAGATCGCCGACTTCCACGTCCGCGTTGTTTTGCATATAGGGCAGCAACAGTTCGCTATAGCGCCCGGTGCCGCGGACGATACCGCGCAGGCCGTTCCGGTCCACCTGAACCGGGAGGGCGTGGCTGGGGTCGGTTATCAGGACCACCACCGAACTCAAGGGGCCGGCGTGGAGCACCTGACCGATGATGCCTTCTGCGTCCAGTACCGGTGCACCCAGGTAGCTGCCCTGTCGTGAACCCTTGTTGATCAGAATCTGATGGCGATAGGGGTCGGCGTCGACGTTCACCAGCTCGGCAATGATGGTGCGCTCGGGCAGGTCTTCAGAGGACTGCAAAAGCAATCTCAGACGCCGGTTCTCGACCTCGGTCACGGTCAGCTTGCGCAACTGGGACCGGTAGAAGAACACCTCCTGCTTGAGACGCTGAATCTCGATCTGCTGTTCTTCTTTACTGGTGAACTCTTCCGACAGCCAGCGCACGGTATCGGCCGGCACATTGACCAGCCGTTGTACCGGGTAAACCAGCAAAGACAATGCGTTGCGCAGGGTCTCCACGTGTTGCTGCCGGTGGTCCAGGGACATCAATACGATGGATAGCAGGCTGAATAGCAGCACCCGGGCGCCGGCCGAGGGCCCACGGGTGAAAATGGTTTTGTTCTCGCCCTGCTTCAGTCTGGCCAAACTGCCCTACTCGACACCCGCACTATTCGACAGTGAAGGTGTCCACGCCCAGTTCATCCATGAGTTCCAACACCCGGCCGCCGCCCCGGGCGACACAGGTCATCGGATCGTCCGCGACAATCACCGGCAGTCCGGTCTCTTCCATCAACAACCGGTCCAGGCCCCGCAGCAAGGCCCCGCCGCCGGTCAGCACAATACCGCGCTCGGCCACGTCCGCCGACAGTTCCGGCGGTGTTGCCTCCAGTGCTGTTTTGACTGCGCCGGTGATGCCCGAAAGGGGCTCCTGTAGGGCTTCCAGAATCTCATTGCTGTTCAACGTGAAGCTGCGCGGCACACCTTCAGCCAGGTTTCGGCCCTTGATCTCCAGCTCGCTCACTTCGTTGGCCGGGTAGGCGGTGCCCAGCTCGTGCTTGATGTGCTCGGCGGTTGCTTCGCCGATCAAAATCCCGAAGTTGCGGCGCACATAGCTGATGATGGCTTCGTCGAAACGGTCTCCGCCCACGCGCACAGAGGCGGCGTAGACGATGCCGTTGAGCGAGATCACCGCCACTTCGGAGGTGCCGCCGCCGATGTCCAGCACCATGGAGCCGCGCGCCTCGTTGACCGGGATGCCCGCGCCGATGGCGGCGGCCATGGGTTCCTCGATCAGGTAGACCTCGCGCGCCCCGGCGCCAGCGGCCGATTCCTTGATCGCGCGCCGTTCCACCTGAGTGGAGCCGCAGGGCACACAGACCAGGACTCTGGGGCTGGGATGGAAAAAGCGGCGCTCGTGAACCTTACGGATAAAATGCTGGAGCATCTTCTCCGTCACGGTGAAGTCCGCGATCACCCCATCCTTCAGCGGTCGGATGGTGGTCAGGTTGCCAGGCGTACGGCCGAGCATGCGCTTGGCTTCGGCGCCCACGGCAGCGATGGTCTTGGGACCGCCGCGGGTGGCATCCTGGTGAATCGCAACCACCGAGGGCTCGTTGAGCACGATGCCCTGGCTACGTACGTATATAAGTGTGTTTGCAGTCCCGAGATCGATCGAAAGATCGTTCGAAAAGAGCCCGCGCAGGCGCTTAAACATTAGTTTTTCAACTAGGGGGTCGGGTTTGAGGGTCGCTTAATCTATCAACGCACAGGGATTCCGAGCAAGTAATCTTATATGATACCGTCCGGCGAAATTTGCCAACGGCTCCGACGAGACTCCTAAGCCCATGTCTGATATAGATTCTTCCACCGTGGTGAAAATAGCTGAACTGGCGAGGCTGGCGGTGGATGAAAGCCACCTTGAGGGCTACGCCCGCGAATTGAACGCCATTCTAGAACTGGTTGGGCAAATGGACGCCGCCGATACCGCATCGGTTGATCCCCTGGCTCACCCTATTGATGCGACCCAGCCGTTTCGCGAGGACGAGGTGAGCGAGCCCAATCAGCGTGAGCTGTTTCAGTCGATGGCGCCCAGCGTTGCGGGCGGGCTTTACCTGGTCCCCAAAGTCATCGAGTAACCCGGCTATTGCCAACCGCCGCGCAGGTTTGATCCCGGAGCACGCAAGCGCCCCGGGATTGTTGCAGGATCGAACATGTTTCAGAAATCACTGGTCGAGTTGGCCGAAGGTTTGCGCAGCAAAGCCTTCTCCAGTGTCGAACTGACGACGGCCTTTCTCGATCGCATCCGTCGGCATGACGGGGTGCTGAACGCCTTTATCACGGTGCCGGAGCAGCGGGCGTTGGCCGATGCCCGGGCGGCGGATCAGCGCTTGGCCCGGGGCGAGGGCGGGGCGCTCACCGGCATTCCGGTGGCCCACAAAGACCTGTTTTGCACCCAGGGCATCAAAACCAGCTGCGGCTCGCGCATGCTCGACAGTTTTGTCGCGCCCTACAACGCGGCTGTGATCGAACGCTTCGATGCCGCCGGCGCGGTTTTGCTGGGTAAGACCAATATGGACGAGTTCGCCATGGGCTCTTCCAACGAGAACAGTTTCTATGGTCCGGTGCGCAACCCCTGGGATACGGATGCTGTGCCCGGTGGCTCCTCCGGTGGGTCGGCCGCGGCGGTGGCTGCCCGGCTTTGCCCCGCAGCCACCGGCACCGACACCGGCGGATCGGTGCGGCAACCGGCCAGTCTGTGCGGTATCACCGGACTCAAACCCACCTACGGCCGGGTCTCTCGATGGGGCATGGTGGCGTATGCCTCAAGCCTGGATCAGGCAGGGGTTCTGACCCGCAGTGCCGAGGACGCGGCCCTGATGCTGGGTGTCATGGCGGGGTTCGATCCGCGGGATTCCACCAGTGTCGATCGGCCTGTGCCGGACTATGTTTCCGGACTGTCCGCGCCGTTCCCGGGTCTGCGCATCGGTCTGCCCAAGGAGTATTTCGGCGCGGGTCTGGATCCGGAGGTGGCGCGTCTGGTGACCGAGGCGGTGGATGAGCTTCGAGGTCTCGGAGCGGACGTGCGCGATATCAGTCTGCCCAATACGGCGTTGGCAATTCCGGCCTACTATGTCGTGGCGCCGGCGGAAGCCTCGTCCAACCTGGCCCGCTACGATGGCGTTCGCTTTGGGCACCGGTGCGAAGACCCTCGGGATCTGCGTGATCTCTACACCCGTTCCCGCGCCGAAGGCTTCGGCCCCGAGGTCAAACGCCGGATCATGATCGGTACCTACGCGCTGTCGGCCGGCTACTACGATGCGTATTATCTCAAGGCGCAGAAGGTCCGCCGACTGATCCGCGACGATTTCGCCCGTGCCTTTGAGTCGGTGGACGTCATTCTGGGCCCGACTGCGCCGACGCCCGCGTTCGATATCGGCGCCAAGTCCGATGATCCGGTCACCATGTATCTGTCCGACATCTACACCATTTCGGCAAACCTGGCTGGGTTGCCCGGGATCTCGGTACCTTGCGGATTTGTGGCCGGCCGGCCGGTGGGATTTCAGGTGGTCGGCCCTCATTTCGAGGAGTCCCGCCTGCTTAGCCTGGCCCATCATTACCAACAGCAAACGGATTGGCATTCGCGCGCACCCAAACTGGACTGCGCCGACGTTTGCTGAACCTGGCGTAGTCGGGTGGACACCCGGAGAGTGACACGGTATGGACTGGGAAGCGGTCATCGGATTGGAAATACATGCGCAGTTGGCCACGCGCAGCAAGATCTTTTCCGGCGCCTCCATAGCCTACGGCGCCGAGCCCAACACTCAGGCCTGCGCCATCGACCTGGGTTTGCCCGGGGTATTGCCGGTGGTTAACCGGCGGGTGGTGCAGATGGCCGCCATGTTTGGTCTGGCCACGCAGTCCAAGGTGGCGGCACGCTCGGTGTTTGCCCGTAAGAACTACTTTTATCCGGATTTGCCCAAGGGTTACCAGATCAGCCAGTACGAGTTGCCCATCGTTCATGACGGGCGCTTGGAAATCGATCTGGACGACGGTGCCACGAAGGTCATCACCATCACCCGCGCGCATCTGGAGGAGGACGCGGGGAAATCCCTGCACGAGGACTTTCAGGGCATGTCGGGTATCGACTTGAACCGGGCCGGGACACCGTTGCTGGAGATCGTCTCGGAGCCGGATATGCGCACTGCCCGAGAGGCGGTGGCGTACATGAAAAAGGTGCACACCCTGGTTCGATATCTTGGCATCTGCGACGGCAATATGCAGGAGGGCTCGTTCCGCTGCGACGCCAATGTGTCGGTTCGGCCCAAGGGGCAGGTCGAGCTTGGCACCCGCGCCGAGATCAAGAATCTGAACTCGTTCCGCTTTGTTGAGCGCGCCATCGATTTTGAGATCGAACGGCAGATCGAACACATCGAAGCCGGTGGAGAAGTGGTGCAGGAAACGCGTTTGTATGACCCGGATGCGGGTGAGACGCGGACCATGCGCAGCAAGGAGGAGGCCAACGACTACCGTTACTTTCCGGACCCGGATTTGCTGCCGATCGTGGTGGACGAGGCGATGCTGCGCCAGGCTGAAGCCGACCTGCCGGAATTGCCCGACGCCAAGCGTGCCCGGTACATGGCGGCCCACGGACTGAGCGCCTACGATGCCAGTGTACTGGCCGCGGATCGTGATCTGGCGGACTTTTATGAACGCACCGCGGCGGCCACCATCGTGTTGAACCATGAATTGTGCAAGAACTGGGTGACCCAGGAGTTATCGGGATATCTGAATCGGGCACATCTGGAAGTGCGTGACAGCCAGGTGGAACCGGAGCAACTGGCGGGATTGCTGGACAAGATCGAGGATTGCACCATTTCCGGGAAAATCGCCAAGGAGGTGTTTGAGGCCATGTGGCAGGGCCAGGGGGATGCCGCCCAGGTCATCCGCGAGAAGGGATTGCAGCAGATCACCGATTCCGGGGCCTTGGAAGGGATTGTTGAACAGCTGATGGAGGCGAATCCAAAGCAAGTGGAACAGTTCCGCGCCGGGCGCGAGAAACTGATGGGCTTTTTTGTCGGTCAGGCCATGAAGGCGACCCAGGGCAAGGCCAATCCGCAGCAGCTCAACGCGATCTTGAAGCGCAAGCTCAAGGGGGAGGCGTGATGGCGGTGCGCTTTTGCCATGAGTGATACAGATGCTCTGACACCGTTTCTGTTTGAAGGGCAGCATCTGCGCGGCGAAATGGCCCACCTGGACGCCAGCTGGCGCGCTGTGCTGGAGCGCCGGCCCTATCCGCAGCCAGTGCGCGATCTCCTCGGGCAGGCCATGGCGGCGACCGCCCTTCTGATCGGCACGGTCAAGTTGACCGGCCGGTTGACCCTGCAGATTCAAAGCACCGGCCCGGTCCGTCTGGTGTTGGTGCAATGTTCCAATAACCGGCGAATTCGAGGTCTGGCCCGCTGGGAAACCTTGCCCGACAGTGGCCGTATTGGTGACCTTTGCCCCAACGGAACCCTGGCCATCACGCTGGAACCCGAAGCCGGCCAGCAGTACCAGGGTATCGTGGACCTGGGTGAGGTCGGCGTCAGCGAGGCATTGGAGCGTTACTTCGCCCAGTCCGAGCAGTTGCCGACCCGATTGTGGTTGGCGGCTGACGACCAGCGAGCCAGTGGACTGCTACTCCAGCGTCTGCCCGCCGAGGTATACGAAGATGCCGATGCGTGGAATCGCGCCCAGCAACTGGCCTCTACCTGCACGCCGGCGGAATTGCTTGGGCTCGAGGCGCCGACCCTGATTCGACGGCTGTTTCATGAAGAGGATATTCGCTTGTTTGATTCCGAGCCGGTAGCGTTTCGCTGCACCTGTTCGCGGCAGACCATCGAGCGGGTGCTGCAGGGCCTGGGCCACGAAGAAGTCCGCGACATCGTGGCCGATCGCGGGACGGTGGATGTGGCGTGCGAGTTCTGCGGGCAACGCTATGTGTTCGATCAGGTGGATGCGGAGGCCTTGTTCTCCGGCTCTCTCCCAGCCGCCCCCTCCAGGCACTGATCGGGGGCGCCCTATGAATTCGGATGATCTGCGTCGATTCGTGCTCAAGATCTGGGACATTTGCGCTTTCCGGGCCGGTCCGCAGGATCTGATCGCCTCCAGCAGCCTCATGTTGTTGGCCGCCCTGGCCTATTGGCTGGTGGGTGTCATGGGCCTGGCCATCCAGATGCCGCTGCCCTCCGCTTTGGTGCAGGCGGGCGCCGATCTGGGTCTGTTGGCCGGTCTGACCTGGCTGTGCCTGCGGGTGCGGCAACACCTCCCGCGCTTTACCCAAACCATGACCGCTCTGGCCGGCACCGGTGCGCTGATCGGTCTGGTGGCTTGGCCCATAGTTCTGTGGATGACCGGTTCCGCCGGTTCCGAGCAGGGCGGGGGTGGGCTGGCGACACTGGTGTTTTTGCTCGTGCTGGGATGGAGCCTGGCGGTGACAGCGACCATTTTTCAAGCCGCGCTGTCCGTGGCTCGGCCCGTGGCGATCATGCTCACGGTGACTTATCTGGTGCTCTCCGTTTACGTCACCAGCGTCGTCCTGGCCACTACGGGGTAGCACGCGCCTTGCACATACACGTACAGGGTATCTGCGGCACGTTCATGGCCGGTTTGGCCATGATCGCCCGGGAGGCAGGCCATGAGGTCAGCGGCTCGGATGCCGCGGTCTATCCCCCCATGAGCACGCAATTGGAACGGGCCGGCATGCGGCTCATGGAAGGCTATGCGCCCGCTCATCTCCAGCCGGCGCCAGAGCAGGTGGTGGTGGGTAACGTCATGCGCCGCGGCATGCCCATGGTGGAAGCCATGCTGGACCGGGGGCTGGACTATATCTCAGGACCCCAGTGGTTGGCGGAACAGGTGCTGCGAAGCCGTTGGGTGCTGGCTGTGGCCGGCACCCATGGTAAGACCACCACCGCCTCGATGCTGGCCTGGATACTGGAATATGCCGGTCTCAAGCCGGGGTTTCTGATAGGGGGGCTGCCGGCGGATTTCGATTGTTCCGCCCGGCTTGGCGAAGGGCCGTTTTTCGTCATCGAGGCCGATGAGTACGATACGGCTTTTTTCGACAAACGCTCGAAGTTCGTACACTACCGGCCCCGGACGCTGGTGTTGAACAACCTGGAGTTCGACCACGCGGATATCTTTCCCGACCTGGCGGCGATACAGACTCAGTTCCATCACCTGATTCGAACCGTGCCCGGGGAGGGGTTGATCGTCAGCAACGCCAATGCACCGGCGCTGGATTCGGTGCTGGAGCGGGGCGTTTGGACCCCGGTGCTGCGCTTTGGCGGCGGTGAATGGTGCGCGGTGGAGGTGGCGGTCGACGGCAGTGCGTTCCAACTGTCTCAACGGGGCCGGGTTTTGGGTGAGGTCAATTGGGGATTGCTGGGCCAGCACAACGTACAAAATGCCCTCGGCGCGCTGGCTGCGGCACGCCATGCGGGCGTTCCGCCACAACTGGCGTTGGAGGCCCTGGGGCGCTTTGGCGGCGTCGCGCGGCGGATGCAATTGCGAGGCACGGCGTCGGGCGTGCGCGTGTTCGACGACTTTGCCCATCATCCCACTGCCATCGCCAGTACCCTCGCCGGTGCCCGGGCCAGTGGGCTGTCTGGGCGCCTGATCGCCGTTCTGGAGCCGCGTTCCAACACCATGCGCATGGGCGTTCACAAGACCACGCTGATGCCGGCACTGGCCGAGTCGGACTGGGCCCATGTGTTGTTGCCCACGGAGCTGGAGGCCGATTTCCCGCCCACCGAACGCGTCACGTTGCATGGGGACGTGGACGCCATAGTCCGCCAGGTCAGCGCCGATGCCCATTCCGGTGACACCGTGGTGGTCATGAGCAATGGGGCTTTTGGCGGCATCCATCAGCGTTTGCTCGATGCTCTGGCCGCGCGTTCGAGTGTCGGATGAGTTCTGCCCGGGTGATCGACTCGGGCGTGGTCCAAACGCGTTTCATGGCGAATCGGGAGCCAAAATGAGTGATGCCCTGCCCGTGACCGTGGCCATGACCGGCGCCTCCGGGGCTCAGTATGGTCTGCGGCTGATTCAGTGTCTGGTAGGGGCCGGGCGTGATGTGTATCTGATGCTGTCCAAGCCTGCGCAAATCGTCATTGGTCTGGAAACCGAGTTGTCACTCCCCGGTCGGGATCGGGACATTGAGCGGTATCTCACTGACCTGTACGACGCACGACCCGGACAGATTCGGATGTTCGGGCGTGAGGAGTGGACCGCGCCGGTGGCCAGCGGATCGGCACGCAGTTCGGGAATGGTGATCTGTCCTTGCACCACCGGCACTCTGGGCAGTGTCGCGGCCGGCACCAGCCAGAATCTGATCGAACGGGCCGCCGATGTGACGCTCAAGGAGGGGCGCAAACTGGTGCTGGTGGTTCGTGAGACCCCGTTTTCCCCGTTACACCTGGAGAATATGCTGCGCCTGGCCCGGGCCGGCGTCTGTGTGCTGCCGGCCAATCCCGGATTCTACAATCGCCCCGAGACGGTTTTGGATCTGGTGGATTTCGTGGTCGCGCGCATTCTTGATCAGCTCCGGATCGAGCAGCAACTGGCGCCGCGGTGGGGTCAGGACGGCTGACCGCCGGCACGACAGGCCATGACCAGGATGCCTTTCGCGATTGGGGCCCCCGGAGACGCGCAGGGACACGCATCTGGACCATGAGCCGCATCCTTCTGCTGAACAAACCCTATGGCGTGCTTTGCCAGTTCACCGATCCCGAAGGCCGTTCCACCCTATCCGATTATGTGGAGGTGCCCGGTGTGTATGCGGCCGGTCGTCTGGATCGCGACAGCGAAGGGGCCCTGATTCTTACCGACGACGGCGCGCTTCAAGCCGCATTGACCCAGCCCCGCTTCAAGTTCCTGAAGCGCTACTGGGTGCAGGTGGAGGGTGTGCCCGCCGGCCCGGCCCTGGCCGCGTTGCGCGAGGGAGTGCGTCTCAAGGATGGCCTGACCCGGCCCGCGCGGGCCCACATCATTGAGCCGCCGCCCGGTTTATGGGTGCGCTCACCGCCGATTCGTGAGCGGCGCCTGATTCCCACCACGTGGATGGAACTCGGCCTCCGGGAGGGACGTAACCGTCAGGTTCGACGCATGACCGCGGCGGTGGGGCATCCCACTTTGCGATTGATCCGTTGCGCCGTCGGGCCCTGGTCGCTGGGGAACTTGCCATCGGGGTCTTGGCGTGAGGTGAGCGGGGTCGATCTGCGGGGGTGCTCTGGGTGAGTCGACGGGATACGGTCGCTGTTTTCGCGGCGATTTTGGCGACACTGGCTCTGATCTGGTTGATCTATTTTTTCTTGAGCCGTTATTGGTCCGTGTGGCCGCCCTGGGTCACGGTACCGCTGTGCATCGTCGGGGCGGTTATCGCCATCGGTTCTCCGATTCACACGCTGTTGCGCGTATCCGACAGAATGCTGGAACGGGAGGTTCGGCGTCAGGCTTCGACCGCTGAGGAGCGGGACTCCAATGATTGACGATGATTGGCGATGGCGCGCACGGTTTCCCCCACCAGGGCGGGCCCCCGGTAGATGAGTCCGGTGTAGATCTGTACCAGTGAAGCCCCGGCGGCGAGCTTGTTCAGCGCATCTTCGGCCCGTAGGATGCCGCCGACCCCGATGATTGGGGTGCCGGGTCCCAACTGGCGATGCAATCCGCGGATGATGGCGGTGGATTTGTCCGCCAGGGGCTGGCCGCTCAGGCCGCCGGTCTCTTCGGCGTGGTCCAGGCCGGTAACACCCGTTCGTTCGTTTGTGGTGTTGGTGGCGATCACAGCGTCGATTTCGTGACGTTGGATCGCCTCGGCCAGGGGGGGAAGTTCCTCGCGGCTCAGATCCGGCGCCACCTTCACCGCCAACGGCACGTAACGGCCGTGTGTCTGGGCCAGTTCGTCCTGTGCCGCTTTCAGCCCGCTGAGCAAACTTCGCAACGCCGCCCCGTGTTGCAGTGTCCTGAGCCCCGGCGTGTTGGGCGAGGACACGTTCACCGCGACGTAGCTGGCGAGGTGGTACACCTTCCGCAAGCACGTCTGATAATCGTCCAGCGCGTTCTCCACTGGCGTATCCCGGTTTTTGCCGATATTGATGCCCA
The DNA here is from genome assembly GCA_963783675.1 of uncultured Gammaproteobacteria bacterium. GTDB lineage: Bacteria > Pseudomonadota > Gammaproteobacteria > Competibacterales > JAHEDQ01 > JAHEDQ01. Next base: position 439,776 of record CAWAOU010000006.1, on the reverse strand, counting down.
GCACACCCTGGTAGTCACTCCCGGCCAGGGCGGCCAGGAGATGGTCCACGCCGAGATTGTTGAAGCCCATGCGGTTGATCAGGGCGTGCGCCTTGGGCAGGCGGAACATCCGCGGACGCGGATTGCCGCTCTGGGGTCTTGGCGTCACGGTGCCCACCTCCAGGAAACCAAATCCGAGGCGCGAAAGACCGTCCACGCAGTCTCCGTTCTTGTCCAGACCGGCTGCCAGACCCACGGGATTCGGGAAGTCCAGTCCCATCACCCGGGTGGGTGACGATGGCAGGGCGCCGGCCATCCTTCCGGCCATTCGCGCAATGGGTTTCCGCGCCAGCCACTGCAGGCTGAGATCGTGGGCAGTCTCGGCGTCAAGCCGAAACAGAACGTTGCGCATCAGACCGTACATTTCGGATCCTCCTGCTGCCTGCGGGGCAGGACACTGGGCTGCAGTTTGCGCCAGGTATGTATCATCGCGTCACCGGCGACCGAGCGATCAGCAGCACGGACTGGCTGTCGCGGTGAACGGTTTTCAGCTCCAGGCCGGTTACCTGCGACAGGTCGAGACGATCGGGCGAGACCGGTTGGCTTTTGATCATGATAATCAAACCCCCGCGCCTTACCGCGCGTTCCAGCGACACCTGTCCCAACCACAGAGGCAACGCCCCGGGCTCGAGCCGCGCGTCGAGCCAGAAGCGGACCACCAGGCGGGTCGATTCGTCTGGCAGCTCGCGCACCATGCGGATCTGGCCGTGTTGACCCTGATGGACCCGCGGCAGCACCGGGAGTGTGCGGACATTCACCTCCGGGCTCAGCGTATTCAACAGATCAAGCCATCGGAAAGCCGGCGCCGGACGCCAACCCTGTTTCATCAGGTCTGTGCGAATCTCGCTCGCGGCCTCCGCCCACTCCAATGTCGGCCCCTGGCCGATGGGTGGGGCGGCCTGTCCACCGGCCGCGTTCGGTCGAACCGCGTTGCCGGACCACCAGACGGCGCGATCCAGGGTTGGAGCCGGGGCCTTGGCGGCACTGGCGTAGCTCGGAAGTTCCAGAGCCGGTCGGCTCACGGCCCAGAAAATACCCACCGAGATGGACACAAGGACCAGAAGCGCCAGCCTGCGCGGGTGCTCCGCGGACCCCGGCCGGGTCCGATAGGCCGCGGCCAGGAACACCACCCAGGCGCCGCCCACCACAGCGCCGAGCAGCGTTTCGCTAAACCATACAAAGCCTAGATACAGCAGGGCGCAGAGCAGCGCCATCACCAGCAATGCCGCAGCGGTGTAGGGCAGCCAGCGCCACTGATCCGGCAGGCCGGAGGCAGCCAGCACAGCGGCGAACCCATACATTACCGGCGCGGCGAAGGCGCCGTAGGCACCGGGAGGAATCGGTACCAACAGGCCGACCGGGCCGGGCGTGACCGCGCCGACGGCCAATTCCGCCGCCACGGCGAACAGCAGGGCGGCCGACCAGTGAGCGGCCGTAAAGCGCGCCCGCTGAACCAGCAGGGTCATCAGGGTCAATCCGCCCAGGGTGACCAGGGTCCAGGGACTGCCGATCGCGCGCAAGGCTCTGGCGGCCATTTCGCCAGCCGGCGCGTGCAGTTGCGCGGATGCGTCCAGTATCAGCGCGTCCAGCGCGCTGGGTGGGCCGCCCCCGGCCAATATGCGCAGGGCCGTCAACAACAGAGCCGGGCCGCCGATCAAGCCCAATCCCAGCATCGCCAAGGCCGGCGTCTCCGCATGATCGGGATCCACCAGGGCGCGGGTTGGTTTGCCGAGCACCGGGTGGCGGCCGCTCCACTGCAACACGGCCCGTGTCCAGTTGCCCAGATGAGGGACGCCCCAGCGATAGAGATGACGGGCCACCCATACCGTCCCGACCATGAGCAGGACAGCCAGGCCGAGCACCAGCGCCAGCCGTGGCGCCACCTGCCCGGCCAGTTCCAGGGAGGCGGCGAACGCGATCCCGGGCAGCAGGTAAATTGGGGCCCAGGCCACGGCCGAGAGCACGTTGTACGCAAAGAAGCGGCCCGGCGGCATTCCCATCATGCCGGCCACGGCGGGTATTACAGCCCGCACCGGCCCGACGAAGCGCCCGAACACGATACTCTTGCCGCCGTGCATTCGGAAAAAGGATTCACCGCCTGCGATCCACTGAGGGTGTTTCTTGAACGGCCACCAATTGGGCAGGCTGTCCTTGAAAACCCGACCGATGCCAAAGCTCAAGCCGTCGCCGGCCACGGCACCCAGCACCGCCCAGGCACAGGTCGTCCAGAAATCCATAACACCGGATTCCACAAGGGCGCCAAAGGCAACCATCAGGGCGGCGCCGGGCACAATCATGCCGATCACCAGCAGCGATTCGCTCATGGCGACCAGGAACACGAGCGCGCCCATCCAGCCGGGATGGACGCGAACCCAGTCCAGTACCGGTTGTAGTGTCTCGAACGTCACCCTGGGAAAGGTCGGATCAATGGAAACGACATTGATTCGGCCTTCCCTAAAAGTAGGGTGTTGTGCGGTTGGCCAGGCTGAGGATCAAATCGCGAACGCCTGCGGCATGGTCCGGTGCGAACTGCAGTTTGCAGCCGTCGGACAATGTCAGTTCAAGACCGCCATCGGTCAGCTCGTCCACCCGATCCAGGGCAAACATCTCACCCGTGTCGGGTTTGTCTGCCGGTCTGAGATGCAACACGACCTGCCCATCGGGCTGCAGCTCCACATGAAACAGTTCCACCGACTGGGCTCCGCCGTCGGGCATCGACGCGTCGGTCAGCTCGCCTCGCAGCGTGCCAAGACGCGGGTCGAACATCCGAATGGGGTGTTCGCTCACGCTCCCATGGACGCCAGTACCGCGTCCGCTGCTGCCAGGGTGGCATCGATGTCGGCATCGGTGTGGGCAGACGACATGAATCCGGCCTCGAATGCCGAGGGCGCCAGATAGACCCCGTGCTCCAGCATGCCGTGGAAAAAATCCTTGAACCGCGGCAAATCGCAGGCCGTGACCTGTTGGTAGCTGCCCACATGCTCTTCGTCCGAAAAGAATATCCCGAACATCCCGCCCACGTGATTCTGGGTCATGGGGACACCGTGACGCCGTGCGGTTTCCACCAGGCCATGGACAAGGCGCCCGGTTTGCGTGGTCAACCGGTCGTAGAAGCCAGCGGTCGAGACCAGGTCCAGGGTGGCAAGGCCGGCGGCCATGGCCACCGGATTGCCCGACAGGGTGCCGGCCTGATAAACCGGGCCCAGCGGGGCGAGATGCTCCATGATTTCCCCGCGTCCGCCGAATGCCCCCACCGGCATGCCGCCACCGATGATCTTACCCAGTGTGGTCATGTCCGGTTGCACGTCGTAGTAGGCCTGGGCGCCCCCCAGGGCCACCCGGAAACCGGTCATCACCTCGTCGAAGATCAGCACCGCGCCGCTGGCGTCGCAGACGCTGCGAAGTGCATCCAGAAACTCACGGGTGGGTGGGATGCAGTTCATGTTGCCGGCCACGGGTTCAACGATGACACAGGCCACACTGGACCCGTGCTGGTCGAAAAACTCGGTGAGTTGTGCCGGCTCGTTGTAGGTGAGGGTGGTGGTTTGCTCGACAAACGCCGCCGGGACCCCGGGTGAGCTGGGTACCCCAAGTGTCAGGGCACCGGAACCGGCCTTGACCAACAAGGCGTCGCTGTGGCCGTGGTAGCAGCCCTCGAATTTGACGATGCGGTCGCGCCCGGTAAATCCGCGCGCCAGGCGGATTGCGCTCATGGTCGCTTCGGTGCCGGAGCTGGTCATGCGCACCATGTCCATCGAGGGAACGCACTCGCAGACGCGCTCGGCCATCCGGGTTTCCCGTTCCGTCGGGGCGCCGAAACTCAGGCCCGAGAGTGCCGCTTCCCGGACCGCTTCGATCACGCTGGAATGGGCGTGTCCGGCGATCATCGGACCCCAGGAGCCTACATAATCGACGTAGCGGTTGCCGTCAACGTCAAACAGATAGGGTCCCTCTGCCCGTTCGACGAAGACAGGATCGCCGCCAACACCCCGGAATGCCCGGACCGGTGAATTGACGCCGCCGGGGATGCGCCGTTGGGCGGCCTCGAACAATTGCTGGGATCGGTTCATTGGGTCGTGGGCTCCGTGTTCGATGTGCGTTGTTCGGCGTCTGGCTGGTGTAGCCTCTGGCGGAGGAACGGCAGCCCGCTTGGGCCTCAGCTTTCGCTGCTGGTTGGCGCCCAGAATAAGCGGTTCGGCAGGTGTTGTCCCATACCGAGCCGTCGGCCGTGCTGCTGGCTGCTCCAGGCAAACGTCTGAGCCCGATGAATGGCGGACCGGGGTTCATTGCCCTGGGCCAGCAAGGCCGCAATCGCCGCGGACAAGGTGCACGTGTCACCATGGCATTTATGGTCCGGACGCGAATGTGTATAGCGGTCGAGTTTCCGGTGGTTGCCGTACAGGCGGTTGATCACCTCGGGACCGGGCTCCTGTCCTCCCGTCACCAGCACCAGATCCGCCTCGGACTCCAGCAACGCCATGGCACAGGCGTCCACCGAGTCTGCCTCCGGGGCCAGTCGGCGCGCTTCCGCGATGCTCGGCGTCAATACAGTCGCCTGCGGGAACAACAGTGCGCGCATCGCGTCCACGATGCGCTGGTCCATCAGCATGGCCTCCCCGGTTGACACTAGAACTGGATCCAGCACCACGGGTATCCGCGGGTAGTCCATCAGCACGCTGTGGATGGTTTCCACCACCTCGGTGCTGGCCACCAGGCCGATTTTTATGGCCGATACCGGCATGTCCTCCAACACGGCCCTGGCTTGCTGCATCACCAGAGTGGGTTCCACCGGGTGCATGAGCTGCAATGCGCTCGTATCCTGTACCGTGAGGGTGGTGATCACGGAGCTTGCGCAACAGCCCAGGCTGACAATAGTTTCTATATCCGCCTGCACGCCGCCGCCGCCGGTTGGGTCGTGCCCGGCAAAACTCAAAACCATCGGCGGATTGGCTGAAGGACGATTCATGCAATCAGGCTTTTTTTGGGCTGAGGCAGCAAACCCCGGATTTTACGGGCTCGCCGGGGCATTTGCACTCGGTCCGGATCGAACCGGCCCGGATTGCATCTGCATCAGCGCTGGCATTGGTTGAGGTTGGATTCAAATGCGGGACGTGACCCACTACTTCGCCTACGGCTCCAATCTAAGTCGCGCGCGACTGCAGGCGCGGGTCCCCGAAGCCAAGCCCCTGGGGCGTGCGCGGTTGGAGGGGTGGGCCCTGTGTTTCGACAAGCACGGCCGTGACCAGCATGCCAAGGCCAACATCCGCTCCTCGTCTGGCGACCATGTCTGGGGCGCGGTATACCATTTGCCGTCAGCCCTTCGGGATCCCTTGGACCGCGCCGAGGGGCTGGGGGTGGAGTATGCAATGCGCCGGGTTCGGATCACAGTCGATGCGCCCGCCAGCGTGATCGACGCCTACACCTATGTGGCGCTCCGAATTTGCCCGGGTCTCCCGCTTCAGGACTGGTATCTTGGACACGTGCTGGCCGGGATTGTCGACCACGGTCTGCCGCAGCATTGGCGGGGGCAGGTCAGTCGCATCGCCGCGGCCCATACCCTGATTGATGCGTCCCGGTGCCCGGAGGTATGACGTGCAGCGGCACCTAGTGTAGTGTCTTCCACACACTTGATGGTTGTGGTTAGGCATCGTGGTTGCTGACAAGGCGCGGTGAGGAGGAATAGCCAGCGCTATTGCGACGATCCGCAACGTCGTCAGGGGCCGCGAGGGCAAGCACAGGTGTTGAGTTATTTGGGAGACACTGCACTAGAGGAACTGAGGCGTCAATGCGGTTTGTCGCGGCCTGATCCCGGGCCGGTCCTGGCAGCCGCTCTGAACGAGTTGGATCGGGAGATTGCGTCACTGGCCGGCCGCCTGAGGGTCGAGTATTACGGCCCGGGGGTCGGCACCGATCGGGATGCGGAGTCGGTCTACCGTCTGGTGGTGAGGGCTCATGCCTGGGCATTGGGTGAGCCGGTTTGGGGGGTGCGCGTTTGCGACGCCACCGAGGGCGCGAACTGGCGTGCGATGTGGACGCTTGGCGGTGTTGGTCGTCTGCGCCAGCGACGCCTTCTGTCCGTTCTGCCGGCCTTTCTAACCGGATATGCACAAACCGTCGCGGCCAGCCCCGAAGGTGAGAGCCCCTCGGCCGAGGCGCTTTCCGACATCGCCCGCGCCGTGGCCGGCTGATCTGAAAGGTTTAGACCTGGATGCGTTTGATCCCGGTGCTCATGTGCCCGCCGTCTTGAAGGTCGAACCAGCGATAGCCCGGGCTCAGGGTGTCGTAGGCCGCGGTCGCCACCCGCGGTTTGAACTGGAGGCAGGTGGACGGGGCTGCCAGGAATTGCGTGCCATGGGCGTGTAGATCGAATTCCTGGTGGACATGGCCGAACACGACGGCGCGCACCTGACGGTGGGGTTGCAGGCGGTCCAGCAGGGCATTGCCATTGTCCACCATCATAGGGTCCATCCACGCGCTGCCGATGGACAGCGGCGGATGATGCAGACAGACCAGCGTGGGTTGATCCGGTGCCGCCGCCAGGGATGCTTCCAGGGCCGCCAGTTCAGCCTCTGCGAGATGCCCCACCGGGTTGTCTCCCGGCTGGGTCGAGTCCAGCAGAACCAGTTGCCATTGTCCGAGGGCATGGCTGCGGGGGCGGGCGATCCGGACCCCGTCGCAAATTGTATCCAGCAGAGCGCAATCGTCATGGTTGCCGGGCAAGCAGATAACCGGGGCGGGCAGGCATTGCAGGTGATCCGCCACCCGGGCGTAGGCCGCCGGAGTTTCCTCTTGAACGAAGTCACCGGTCGCCAGAATCAGATCCGGCGTCGGCCGATGGCGGCATACGCTGTCCACCACCTGGCTCAGGGTGCGATCCACGTTTACTTCGCCCAGCCGCCCATCCGCTGCGCCGAACAGATGTGTGTCGGTGATTTGGATCAGGTTCGGCATGGTGGCTTGCTTGGGAGCCTCTGATTTATTCCGGATGAAGCAGATTGGAGGGTGAAATGCGCAGATTCAAGGGGCGGATCGCGGGGCAGATCGCGGGTAATAGGTGTTCTATTGCCAAGATCTGCAACGATGAAGCTGTGCATTTCAGTCCCAAGACGCACGTTCACGAATAGATCAGAGGCTTCCTATTGGCTCAGTTGCTTAATGAATACCCTGGAATTGCGCTGGTAGTTGTAGAGTGCCTGCCGGCCCATGGGCAGGTCGCCAATTTTGCCGGGTTCGAAGCCGCGCTCGCGAAACCAGTGAGCCGTGCGGGTGGTGAGCACGAAGATCCGCGCCAGTCCGGCGTGCTTCGCCCGGCGCTCGATATGATCCAGCAATGCGTCGGCCCGGGCTTCCCCCTGATATGCCGTATCCACTGCGACACATGCCAGCTCTCCACAGCCGTCCTCAACGTAGGGATACAGGGCGGCGCAACCGATGATGCCGCCGTCGCGCTCCACCACCGCGAAGCGATCGATCTCCATTTCCAGCAGCTCTCGCGAACGGCGAACCAGAACGCCCTGCTCCTCCAGCGGGGCGATCAACTCAAGAATGCCGCGGACATCGTCGATGCTGGCCGAACGCACGCCCTCGTACACATCGGCGCTGATCAAAGTGCCGATGCCGTCCCGGGTAAACAGTTCTTGAATCAAGGCCCCATTCACCACCCGATGCAGCAGGTGAACCCGGCGCACTCCGGCGCGGGCGCCCAGCAGCGCATGTTGCAGATGGCGCCGTGTCACCGGGCTTAAATCGGTTCTGTGCTGCAGCAGATTCTGAGTATCGGCGGGCGTCAACTGTCGGATCAACCGGCCACTCTCTTCACTGGGTCCGGGCTCTTCCGCCAGATAGAGCAGCTTGTCAGCCCGCAGCGCCTGGGCTGCCGCGATGCCAACCTCCTCGGCGCTCAGATTGAACATTTCTCCGGTGGGCGAATAACCGATGGAGGACAACAGCACAATGGCGCCTGTATCCAGCCACGTACTGATACCCGCCGCGTCGATGCGACGCACCTCCCCGGTGTGCAAATAGTCGACGCCGTCCCGCACCCCGACCGGTCGCGCCGTGACGAAATTGCCTGACGCCACCCGCATTCGGGCGCCGGCCATGGGCGAGTTGGCCAGTCCCATGGACAGCTTGGCCTCGATCTCCATGCGCACGCTGCCCACCGCTTCCCGGACACAGGGCATGGCCTCATCCGTGGTGATACGCAGTCCGTTTACGTAGCGAATCTCAGCGCCGGTCGCGCGCAGTCGGTGCTCGATCTGAGGGCGGGCACCGTGCACCAGAACCAGGCGCACCCCCAGGCTGTTGAGCAGGGCCAGATCGTGGATCAGATCGGAGAATCCGGGGTCAATAACCGCTTCGCCGCCGAACAACACCACAAATGTGCGCCCGCGGTGGGCATTGATGTAGGGCGACGAATGTCGAAACCAGGCGACAAACGCGTTGGCGTCTTCGATCATTGCGTCGGCGCCGTCGCCGCCACCTGAGGGTCTACGCAAAAGCGTTGAATCAGGCCGCTGAGCAAATCCACCGTGGGTGCAAGCATATCCAGGGACAGATACTCGTCCGGCTGATGGGCCTGGTCGATGTATCCGGGACCCATGACCACCGTATCCATTCCCATGGCATTGAGGAATGGACCCTCGGTCCCGAAGGCAACCGATCCCGCAGTGTGTCCGGTGAGCGTCTCTACTGCCTTCACCATGGGCGAGTCCGGTGCGGTCTCAAACGCGGGCACGCCCTCCATCAGATGTTCGATCTCCAGCCTGGCGCCGGTCTGTTCGGCAATGGGCGCCAGTTGGCGGGCCAGCTCGCCGCGCAGATCGCCAATGTCCATTCCCGGCAGAGGACGGATGTCGATGCGCAACTCACAGTGTCCGCAGATGCGGTTTGGGTTGTCTCCGCCGTGGATGTGACCCAGGTTGAGGGTGGGCACGGGTACCTTGAACATGGGATTGTGGTGGGCTGCCTGCAGTGTTTCGCGCCACGCCAGAATCCGGGCGATGGCCAAATGCATGGCTTCCAGTGCATTGATGCCCAATGCGGGATCGCTGGAATGCCCGGCGCGGCCGGTCAGGCGTATGCTCTCCATGGTAATGCCCTTGTGCATCCGCATGGGACGCAACCCGGTCGGTTCGCCGATCAGCGCCTGGCGCGCCTTGGGTCGGCCGGCCAGCGCCAGTTCCCGGGCCCCAGCCATGCTGCTCTCCTCGTCCGCGGTGGCCAGCAAGATGATGGGTTGGGTGAGATCCTCCGCCCGAAAACGGCCGATTGCCTCCATCGCCAGGGCCAGAAACGACTTCATATCCGCTGAGCCCAGCCCGTACAAGCGACCATCCCGCTCATGGCCGCCAAACGGATCGTGGTTCCATAGCCCCTGGTCGAAGGGAACCGTGTCGGTGTGGCCCGACAGCACCAACCCACCCGGGCCGGACCCCAGTGTTGCAATCAGGTTGGCCTTGTCGGTTTGCCCCGGCAGCGGGAGTATCTCGACTGCCATGCCCATGTCCTCCAGCCAGGTGGCGAGAAGATCGATCACCGCCCGGTTCCCTTGGTCGATCACGGGATCGACGCTGCTCACCGAGGGCGTGCCAATCAGGCTGCGGATACGCTGCAAAAGAGGGGGTGGGCTGTAACTCATGGTGGACGGACTCAGAGTCTTGGCCCGGGGCGGGCATGAGTCCGTTATTCTACGTGCAACAACCGGCGAAATGGGAGGGGTAACGCTGTGGAATCCGACGCCCTGCGGCAACCCAACAGGGGTTGTCGATTGAAAGCGACGGCCAGGCTCAGTTGGTGGTGGGTGGTCGGCCGATCACCGAGGCCAGCCAGCGCACCACCGCCGGGTCGTTGCGGGATACGGCCATGGGTGCTTCGCCAGGTGTCGCGATCTGTTCGCTGGCCTGGGCGTCCGGGAACGCGCGAGCGTTGCCAACCGCGTTCGGCAGCCCCGCTTCGAGGCCGGCGATACCCAGCAAGACGGTCAAGAGAAGAATGCGGTTCATAGCACCGATCTGCTAAAAAACAGAGTGAGTTCGGCCTCCCTGCCGTCTACAGCCGCGCTGGCTTTTGGCCAATGCGGCACGATTCCCGAGGTTTCCTAAGCAAGCTTCGGGCCGGACCCGAAGACGTCGCCTCGGGCATCATTCATCCGTAACACAGCCATCAGATGCGGTTGTCACTGTTTTTATGTACTTGAACAAGGTGCCGCGCGTTGCCTTGTAAGGCGGTGGTGTCCAGGCCGCCCTGCGCTTCTCGAATTCCTGTTCGCCGACATCCACATCGATGGTATTCCCCACGGCGTCTATGGTGATCCTGTCACCGTTCTGAATCAAGCCAATTGGTCCACCTTCCTGGGCTTCGGGCACAATGTGGCCGATCAGAAACCCATGGGAGCCCCCGGAGAAGCGTCCGTCCGTCAGCATGGCCACATGATCACCCAGTCCAGCGCCCATGATGGCCGAGGTCGGGGTCAGCATTTCCGGCATGCCGGGGCCGCCCTTGGGGCCCTCATAGCGAATCACGATTGCGTCGCCTTTGCTGATCTCGCCCTGTTCTAGGGCATGGAGCATGTCCTCCTCGCAATCGTAGACTCGAGCCGGCCCGGAAAAATGCACACCTTCCTTGCCGGTGATCTTGGCCACCGCCCCACCCGGCGCCAGATTGCCCTTGAGTATCCGGATATGCCCCGATTCCTTGATCGGATCGGCCAGGGGCATGATGATTTTCTGGCCCTCGTCCAGCCCCCGGCATGCGTCGAGGTTCTCGGCCAGGGTCTTGCCGGTCACGGTCAGGCAGTCACCGTTCAGCAGTCCCTCCGCCAACAGATACTTCATCACGGCCGGTGTGCCGCCAACCCGGTGCAGGTCCTCCATCACGTAACGTCCGCTGGGTTTGAGGTCGGCAATCAAAGGGGTCAGATCGCTGGTGCGCTGGAAGTCGTCTATGGTCAGTGGCACGTCCACCGAGCGGGCCATGGCGATCAAATGCAACACGGCGTTGGTGGACCCGCCCAGGGCCATGACCATCACCATCGCGTTTTCGAACGCTTCCCGGGTCATGATGTCCCGCGGCTTGATGTCGCGTTCCAACAGATTGCGGATCGCCGGGCCAACCCGATGGCATTCCTCTGTTTTACCCGGATCCACCGCCGGTACCGACGAGCTGTAGGGCAGGCTCATACCCAGCGTCTCGATGGCTGAGGCCATGGTGTTTGCGGTGTACATCCCGCCGCAGGCGCCCGGCCCAGGGCAGGAACGCCGCACAATCTGCTGGCGGGTCTGGTCGTCGATCTTGTGGGTGATGAATTCGCCGTAGCTCTGGAAAGCCGAGATGATGTCCAGCGACCGATCCTTAAAGTGACCGGGTTTGATGGTGCCGCCGTACAACATGATGGCCGGGCGGTTGAGGCGACCGATGGCCATCATGACCCCGGGCATGTTCTTGTCACAGCCGGGGATCGCCACCAGCGCGTCGTACCACTGGGCGCCCATCACGGTCTCGATGGAATCGGCAATCAGATCGCGGGACTGTAGCGAGTAACTCATGCCCGGGGTGCCCATGGAGATGCCGTCGGACACACCAATGGTGTTGAAGCGCATGCTCACCATGTCCGCCGCCTGAACCCCTTCGCGCACGCTTGCCGCCAGGTCGTTCAAATGCATGTTGCAGGTGTTGCCTTCGTACCAGATGCTGGCGATACCCACCTGCGCCTTGTCCATGTCGGCCTCGGTCATCCCCGTGCCATAGAGCATGGCCTGCGAAGCCCCCTGGGATTTGGGTTGGGTGACGTGGCTGCTGATTCGATTGATCTTCTGCGACATGACGACTCCAAAGCAAACGACTGGACTGCACCGTCCGGTGGCGGCGTGTCCGGCATTCTACTCCCGTTCCGGGCTCAGAGGTACGTGTTGCTCCCAGCGTATGCCCGCTTTTCCTTATGCCGCCATAATAAGCAATTATTTCCTAAAAAACATAAGCTTGCAGCTTTTTCAGGCTGGGCATTCCGGGCCGTTTCATGTTAAGGTCGGCGCATATGTCTGCGCCATCGACGCAGGCCGCAATCCCTTCCGATGGAAATACGAACCATGCATATTGGAACCAGCATTACCCAGTACATTATCGAGGAAGAACGCCGCTACCGTGACGCGACCGGCGATTTCACCTCGCTGCTGAACGACATCGTTATTGCCTGCAAGGTGATCTCCAATGCGGTGAATCACGGACGTCTGGCCGGTGTGCTTGGCAGCGCCGAGACCGAGAACGTGCAGGGGGAGACCCAGAAGAAACTGGATGTGATCTCGAACGAGCTGTTTCTCGAATGCAACGAGTGGACGGGACATCTGGCGGCCATGGCGTCCGAGGAAATGGAGGACGTTTATCAACTCCCCCAACAGTATCCGCGCGGCCGTTACCTGCTGGTGTTCGATCCGCTGGACGGTTCCTCCAACATCGATGTCAATATTTCGGTGGGCACCATCTTTGCCATTCTCCGCTGCCCTGAGGGTACGACCGATCCCAGCGAGGCCGATTTCCTCCAGCCCGGTACTGAACAGGTGTGCGCGGGCTATGCGCTTTACGGTTCGGCGACGATGATGGTGTTGACCACCGGACACGGCGTCAACGGCTTCACCCTGGACCAGAGCATCGGTGAGTTCACGCTTACGCACCCGGGTATGGAAATTCCCGCGGACACACGGGAGTTCGCCATCAACATGTCGAATATGCGTTTCTGGGAACCCCCCATGAAGCGCTATATCGAGGAATGCCTGGCGGGCAAGAACGGTCCGCGGGGCGCGGATTTCAATATGCGCTGGGTCGCATCCATGGTTGCGGATGTGCATCGAATCCTCTGCCGCGGCGGCATTTTCATGTATCCCATTGACGCCAAGATCGAGGCCAAGGGCGTGGGTGGGAAGCTGCGCCTTTTGTATGAGGCCAACCCCATGAGCTTTATCGTGGAGCAGGCAGGTGGCATGTCCTCCACCGGTCGTGGACGCATTCTCGAAGTGCAACCCGAGGCCTTGCACCAGCGCATTCCGGTGATACTGGGTTCGCGCAACGAGGTGGCGCGGGTGGTGGACTATCATGCTGCGGCCGCGGAAACAGCCTGACCCGGCCCAGCGCCGACCTGTGGTATTTTGATCCGTACCAAATCATCGCCATCGCGTCGATTGATCAGACTGTACGCAAGGAACGCCCCATGGTAGCAACCCAGTTTCTTGGTCGGGGCCCGAGCCGCCGGCTCACGCGGCTGGCCCACAAAGTACATCTCATCGGGGATCTCTGGTCCCGTATACAACATGTGAAGTGGTCCGAGGACAGCTTTGGACTGCTCAAGCGCATGGTGGAGGATCTGGATCGGGCCATCGAGAAGAGCACGCTGGAGCGCATGCGGGAGGTGGTCGGGGACCTGCGTGAGATGCTGGACGGATGTGAAGTCCGGGGTCGATTGCTGAGCGGTCCGGAGCGGGCTCGGATCAGCGCGCTGATCGAAGGTTTGCATCAGGCCGTTCCCGAGTCGGTCCGGGAACGTGCCGACGCGGACCATACGAGTTCTCTGCACACGGAACTGAGACCCACCGTATCGCTGGTGTCGCCGGATACGGATTTTGGCCATCATCTTTTGTCGGAGTTGCATGAGTCGGGCTATCGCGCTCAACGTTATGAAACCTGGGAGGATGCGGCGGCTGCGTTGTCCACCTGGACCCCCGACGCGTTGATTGTAGAGTTGTCTGTCATGGGTGCCACCCAGGCCACCATCGGTGGTGTGTCACGGGTCCTGGCCGGCCTGGAACGTCCCCCGGCCTTGCTGTTTATATCGGAGCGCAGTGATCTGGCGGCACGCCTTGCGGCGGTGCAAGCCGGCAGCAGCGGCATGTTCATACGCCCTTTCGAGGTGGATTTGCTTCTGGATCGGTTGCGCACGGCACTGCATGCCGAAGGCCGCCTGGGCGAACGGGTCCTGGTCGTGGACAGCGACCCTCTGATGGCCGAGCGCATCGCCAATCTGCTGCGGCCCATCGGGATTGAAACCCGGACCGTTGGCCGGACCGTTCAGTTGTTGCAGGAACTGTCCCGGTTCGAGCCAAACCTGCTGATCATGGATGTGCAGGTCGGTGATTTCAGCGGCATCGATCTGGCGCGGGTTGTGCGGCAGCACGAATCTCTGTTCGAGTTGCCGATTCTGTTTGTCTCGGTGGACGGAACCAAGGAGCTGCAGCTTGATTTGCTGCGCGCCGGCGGCGACGATTTTTTACCCAAGCCGTTCGATGATGATTTGCTGGTGGCGGCGGTGACCAACCGCCTGCGCCGCACCCGGGAACTGGCTCGCCGGCTGCAGGTTCTCAGTGGGCAGGACACCGTCGCGCTGCTGGGCAATCGGCGTCAGTTTCTGGCCGATCTGGAAAAAACGTTGCCCAGCGTTGGCATTACAGTACCGGTTCTTTCAGTGATGCTGATCAGTATCGACAACTTCTCCGGCCTGCGTGAAAAAGCCGGCCTCACCGGCACTGACCGGATCATGGTTCAGGCCGGTCGACGCCTGCGCCGTGTGCTGCGTCCTGGCGATGTACTCGCACGCTACGGCGAGTCCGGGTTTGCTTTGATGGCCACGGGGCTGACTGAGCATCAGGTTCAGACCCTGGGCGAATCCATCGGCCAGATACTGGAAGAGCGCGATTTTGAGATCAGTGGGCGTGCGTTTATGGTCACCAGCAGCATTGGTGCGTGCCTGCTGGATGAGGCCGCGGGTGACGCGGTGAGTGTAATGGAGCAGGCCGAGGTCGCCGTTGGCCAGGCCCACGAGCATGCCGTCCGCATTCATATCCATAATCCGCGCCGGCACCGCGATGTGCAGGCCATGCGGGATCGGGACATCGCCGAGGTGATTCGCTCTGCGGTGGAAGACCGGCAAACCACCCTGCTGTATCAGCCCATTGTCGCCCTGGGCGACAGTTCCGTGGAGCGCTATGAGGTGTTGCTGCGCCTGCCCGAGCCGGGCGGGCCGGAGCTGATGCCGGAGCCGGTATTTGCCGTGGCGGAGCGCTTCAATCTCGCCGGCGCTCTGGACCAACTGGTGTTTGACCGTGCCCTGCAGCTTTTGGAGCAGCAGCGGGCTGCTGGCAAACGCTGTGAGCTTTTCGTCAATGTCTCCCGCAGTTCACTGGCCGATGGCGCTTTGCAGGCCTGGCTGTCCGAACGGGTGCGGGTGCGCCCGGCCGATGCCCCCAGCCTTGTATTCGAGCTGCCGGAGGATCTGGTGGTGGAGGATCTGCGGGGCGCCCAACGCTTCATCAGTCTGGTGCGCAAGATCGGGTGCCGCGTGTCCTTGGAGCGGTTTGGCCTGACACGAGAGTCCGCCGGCCTGTTGAAGCGACTCGAGGTGGACACGGTCAAGTTGCACAATCGGCTTATGATTGGACTGGGCAAGGATCAGGAACGCATCAGCGAGATTCAGGATCTCACCGATCTTGTGCACGGCCATGGGGCGGAGATTATCGCGGCAGGGGTTGAGGACCCCGCCACCCTGGCCTGTCTGTGGCGCACCGGTGTCAACTACGCCCAAGGCTTTTTCCTTCAGGAGCCCTATCGCGAGATGTCCTACGATTTTGCCAGTGGATCGCTGTAACCGGAATCCGGTCGCGTGGGTCACCTGCGGCAGTGTCTCTTTCCTGGCCAACCCGCCGGGTTCGATTTGACTGATCAGTTCGAGTTGCGTTGATGCGGATCGATCTCGAGCAGGGCCTGATCGAGGGCGCACGCTACCGCCCGTCCCCGAACTGCGATGGGCGGCCGGCTGGCATGGAGCCGGAACTGGTGGTCGTTCACGGCATCAGTCTGCCGCCCGGTGAGTTCGGCGGCGATTACATCGACGCACTGTTCAGCAATGCCCTGGACCCCGATGCACATCCGTTCTTCGCGGAAATCGCCGGGTTGCAGGTGTCGGCCCATGCGCTGATTCGCCGGGATGGACGTGTCATCCAGTACGTGCCCTTTCACCGGCGTGCCTGGCATGCAGGGGTTTCGTCATTCAGGGGCCGCAGCCGCTGCAACGACTTCTCCATCGGCATCGAACTCGAGGGTACCGACGAGGCCCCGTATGAAGCGATGCAGTACCTGCGGCTGGCGGAGCTGATCCTGGCCTTGACCGAGACCTATCCGGGATTGAGCCCGGATAGGGTGGTGGGCCACTGCCACATCGCGCCAGGGCGCAAAACCGACCCCGGGCCCCAGTTCGACTGGTCTGGCCTGCGCGCACTGCTGACCGGGTCAGACATGCCTCCGGACTCCGCTTGAATGCGCCGTTGAGATCTTTTCGGGGCGATCAAAGCCGATACAGGACGCGGACATTGTGGTTCACCGCCGCGGCCACATCAGCAACCGATTGGCCACGCAGTTCCGCCAAGGTGTTGAGCACGGTGGGCAGGTAGGCCGGCTCGTTGAGTTGGCCCCGATGATCTGCGTCGGGCTGATCGGGTGCGTCGGTTTCAATCAACAACGCCTCCAGCGGCAGCGTGGCGGCCAGGCGGCGGAGTCTTTGGGCGCGCGGGTAGGTCAAGGGACCACCGAAGCCAAGGCAAAAGCCAAGACCGATCAGCTGTCGTGCCTGCTGTTCGCTGCCAGAGAAGCTGTGAATCTCGCCGCGTAAGCCGGGAAACTGACGAATGGCGTGTATTACCTGATCCACCGAGCGGCGTGCGTGCACCACCACCGGCAGATCGAGTCCCCGCGCCAGGTCGAGCTGGGCCGTGAAGTACTGGCGCTGTGTGTCCGGGTCCAAGCCGGGCAGGTAGAAATCGAGCCCGCATTCACCCACGGCCACGGCGCGTTCCCGGGCGAGCCAGTCCGCCAGATCGTTCAGGTGGTCCGGGCGATGCTGCGGCAGAAACATCGGGTGCAGACCGTAGGCCGCATGTATTTGGGGATACCGTCGGGTCAGAGCCTTGACCCGTGGCCAGCTTTCGGCGGTGACCGATGGCAGTACGAAACCGATGATACCGGCCTCCGTGGCCCGTTCCATCAGCGCCGGGCGGTCTGCATCCAGTCGGGGATCGTCCAGATGACAGTGGCTGTCAATCAGTTCAAGGTTCACGGCGCCGGGTTTGGGCTCTGATTGTGTATCGCCTCGATCCGCTCCATCAGATCGGGCTCGAGGGTCAGGTCGGCGCTGCCAATGTCGGTTTCCAGTTGCGACAGTTTGGTGGCACCGATAATGGTGCTGGTGGTGAAGGGACGTGAGTTGACGAACGCCAGCGCCATTTGTGACGGATCGAGCCCCGCTTCCCGGGCAAGGCCCACATAGTCGTGTGTGGCAGCCAGCGCCTGTGGGCTGCTGTATCGGGTAAAGCGGTCGAACAGGGTCAGGCGCCCGGCTTCAGGCCGGCGCCCGTTCAGATACTTGCCGCTCAGCATACCCATGGCGAGGGGCGAATAGGCCAGCAACCCCACCGCATCTCGATGCGAGAACTCCGCCAATCCGATTTCGAACGTGCGGTTGAGCAGACTGTAAGGGTTTTGCACCGAAGCGATCCTCGGCCATCCCTCCCGCTCCGCCAGCCGCAGGTGTTCCGAAACGCCCCAGGGCGTTTCATTGGACACGCCGATCTGCCGCACCTTGCCCGAGGTGACCAGTTCGTCCAACGCCCGCAAGGTTTCCTCAATGGGTATTCCGACGCGCTTTCCGTAGCTGTAACCCAGTTTCGAGAAGTAGTTGGTCTGACGCTCGGGCCAGTGGGTCTGATACAGATCGATATAGTCCGTTCGCAGACGTTTCAAGCTGTCGTTGACCGCCTCGACCAGATGTCGATGATCGAGACACGGTCCGCCGCGAATGTAATCGACCCAGTCTCCGTGGCCACTGGCCTTGGTGGCGATGATGATCTGTTGACGATCCTTGCGCCGCGAAAGCCAGGTGCCAATGTACTGCTCGGTCAGGCCCTGGGTCTCGGCCCGGGGGGGTATGGCGTACAACTCCGCCGTGTCGATGAAGTTCACCCCCAGCTCCAGCGCACGATCCAGTTGGCGGTGCGCCTCGGCCTCGGTGTTTTGCTGCCCATAGGTCATGGTGCCGAGACACACGACACTGACTTCGATGCCGCTGCGGCCAAGTGGGCGATACTCCATAGGGCTCTCCAGTGAGTGCGGACCAGCGCCTGTTTACCCCGTTTAGGTCAGGCGCGCTCTTTTTTGGACTGCTCCACCAGATGTTCGATCATCGGTGCGAGGATGATTTCCATTGCGAACCCCATCTTCCCCCCAGGCACCACAAGCGTGTTACGGCGCGACATGAACGAGCCGTGGATGACGCTGAGCAGATAGTGGAAATCGACCCCCTTCGGATTGCGGTACCGGATCACCACATAGCTTTCGTCGGCGGTGGGAATGTCGCGGGCAATAAACGGGTTGGAGGTGTCCACCGTGGGTACCCGCTGGAAGTTGATATGGGTTTCTGAAAACTGCGGGACGATGTAGTGGGTATAGTCGTACATGCGCCTGAGTATTGTGTCCAGCACCGCTTCGCTGCTGTAGCCTCTGTGCTGTGTGTCTCGGTGTATTTTCTGTATCCATTCCAGGTTGATAATCGGCACCACGCCGATCAGTAAATCCACGCGCCGGGCAACGTTCACATCCCCGGACACCACGCCGCCATGCAGGCCCTCATAGAACAAGAGGTCACTGTCCCCCGGCAAGGCTTCCCAAGGTGTAAACGTGCCGGGATCCTGGCCGTACGGTTCGGCCTCTTCATCGTTATGCAGGTACTTGCGGACGTGGCCGGTACCGCGTTCACCGTACTCGCTGAACAGTGCTTCCAGCTTGTCGAAATGATTGCCGTCGGGCCCGAAATGGCTGAGCACCCGCCCTTCATCCTGCGCGTTGCGCAACTCTTCCCGCATGTCCTTTCGGTTGTAGCGATGGAAGCTGTCGCCTTCGACAATCGCTGGACTGACCATCTCGCGCCTGAAAATGTGGTCGAACGCGATTTTGACTGTGGAGGTTCCGGCGCCGGAAGAGCCGGTGACTGCGATGACAGGATGCTTGCTGGACATGAATCTTTCCTTTTCCCAAAACTAATTCAGACCTTCCCTAGTGTCCCGTCCCACAAGTTCGTTGCATATCAGCAAGGCGAGAAGCGCCCAGGCGCTAGGCGGGCGGGCGCAGGACTAGCCTGCGCTCATTCAAGCGCGCCCAACACCGCGGATGGGCGCTTATCGCCTTGCCCGTCGGGAGCGCCCCAGATACGCCACTGCGGCGTTGCAGCTGCTTGACAGAGCTGGCTATGCCTTCGCACCTGCGCCTTGCATTGGCGTATCTGGGGCGCTCTGAAACGCTACGAACTTATGGGACGGGACACTAGGTTCTGTCCAGTTAGTAAAGACCAAACCGTCGGACCAGGCCGCGGCGGCCGGCACATTCACCTTATGAAATTATATGTGAACGATGATGCGCATCGAACGTCAGTGGTGCCCACATCCGTGGGCCACCCTCTAGGTCTTATCGCGCCCCGGTCCCCCCGACCGCAAGCCGCCGACCTGACTGCCGAGCTCAGAAAACCCAATTGAGCATCAGTAGCGAAACCACCAGGAACAGCACGGTCATGATGCCCCCAGCCCGTATAAAGTCTATCACGCGGTAACCACCCGGCCCCATGATCAGCGCATTGACCTGATGGGTCGGAATCAGGAACGAATTCGATGTGGCGATGGCCACGGTGATCGCAAACACGGCCGGGTCCGCGCCCGATGCCAGGGCGATGTTGACGGCCAGCGGCACCAGCAGAACCGTGGCGCCCACGTTGGACATCACCAGGGTGAAGAACGAGGCCAGTATCGCGATGGCGGCCTGCAGGGACCAGATTGGCACGTCGCCAAGTATCGCCAGGGTTTGCTGTGCTATCCATTCGGCGGTGCCGGTGTTTTCCACCGCCTGCCCCAGCGGTATCAGGCAGGCCAGCAGAAACACCGTTTTCCAGCTCACCGCCTCGTAAGCCTCGTCCATGGTCAACACCTGGGACACCACCATGCCCAAGGCACCGGTGAGCAAAGCGACGGACAGTCTCAGGTCGGTGAACAGCACCAAGCCAAGAGCGATCACGAAGAATGCGACAGCGGCGGCGCTTTTCTGCGGTCTCAAGTCCTCCCGTGGATACTCGGAGGTGACCACAACAAAGTTCCGATCCTGATTGACGCGCGCCAGGGCCGCCCATGAGTTGTGACACACCAGTGTGTCGCCGGCCTGAAAAGGCACCTCACGCACCCCCTCGGTAATGGTTTGTTCGCCCCGGTGTATGGCCAGTACCGATAAGCCGTAGGTTTTGCGCAGCCAGAGGTCTCGAGTGCTTTTGCCGATGTGATCCGAGTTGGGCGGTATTACGATCTCACAAATACCGGCATTGGTATGCACCAGCATCTCGGAGAACGTTTCCAGACTGTCGCTGATCTTGAGTCCGTACTTCTCGGCGAATGCCTGTACCCGATCTATCGGGCCCAATACAGCCAGCACGGCGGGGGCATCCATGGTCACATCGCGCGGCGGTGAAATGCGACTGGTGCCCTGAAAGTTGGTGGCGATAATTCGGACCCGATCCTCGCGTTCCACGTCTCCAATAGGTTTGCCAATGATCGGGCTTTCCAGCGGAATCGCGACTTCATTAATCGCCGCGTCAATACCGTAGACGTGCATGAAATACTGCGCCGTACTGCTGCTGCCGGAGTCGGTCGATTTGCCCCGTGGCAGCACAAAGCGGCCGGCGAGGACGAAATAGAGAATGCCGGTCGCCAGTAACGCCAGCCCCACCGGTGTTACCGAGAACAGGCTGAAGGTCTCCATCTGTTTGTCTTCGGGCAGGGCTTGATTGGAATTGACGATCAGATCGTTCAGCAGTATCAGCGGGCTTGATCCAATCAGGGTCACGGTGCCCCCGAGAATTGCGCAGAAACCCATGGGCATGAGCAAGCGCGACATCGGCAGTCCGGTACGCGAAGAAATGCGTGAGACCACGGGCAGGAACAAAGCCGCGGCACCCACATTCTGCATAAAAGATGAAATGATACCGACGGAGCCCGAAACCAGGGGAATGATCCGTTTCTCGGTGGCGCCGCCGTATTTCAGGATGGAGGCCGCCACCCGGGACATGATGCCGGTCTTGTCCAGCCCCGCGCCCAGGATCATGACCGCAATAATCGAGATCACCGCGTTGCTTGAAAAGCCGTCGAACAGATGCTGTATCGATACGATCCCTTCCAGGCCCGGAATCATGGTGAGCAATCCCAGAATCACCATGATCAATGCCGCCGCCGTATCCACCCGCACGATTTCCGATACGAACAGGTAAATGGTGAAGCCCAGCAGGACCAGCACCACCATCATGTTTGTGGTTAACGAAACGGGATCCGCCATCAAACTGCCTCGGCATCCAAGACTGTTCCCCCTCCCGCATTTGTCCGGCGTATCCGCGCACTGTCGGATCGGTTGACGAGCGTTCCGTAGCGGCCCGCGAGGGTTTTATCAGTTCCGCGCGAGCATGCCGATAGAACGGACCCTCCGGGGCGACTGCGGTGAAGCGATCGGTTCTCGATCGAGTGGCAGAAAACACCGCCGGTCATTCCGCGATTGCCCAGAACTCCCGGTCTCGCTCGGGCTTCCCTGACTGACTGCAAACCCAACTTGTCGGATGGCGAAGTACAGCAATGACTCGATATGCAGCGCGGGCGATTCATGTCGCAATGCCGCCTTGGGCCGCCGCCAACCAGCGACAGCCCGTAACCCAACACAGCCGGGGTAACCGTGTGATTTGAACAAAATCCGTCGGTTGCAAGTATGCCACGGGGATGCACGGTCAAGGTCAAAACTTATCTATAGGGGCATACGTGGCTGGCTTTGCTCTGTACCAAGGCCGGTTTCGTTAAGGAAGGTCTGAACAATTGCTGCTATCACGCCGGCGTTTTTGCGCTCCCTCGTACAAGGCGCACCGAGCGAAGTTGGCCCGAGGAAAATAAGTGAGCTGCCAATGAGCGAGGTGCAACGCGGTACCAGGGGCGCAAAGGCCCGGCCCCACCGGGGTTTCGCCCACAAGGGCACATCTGCCGCGTTTCCCGGCTTGGCCATAGAATGACTATGGCGCTGCGCCGGGCGCCTCGCATCTGCGCCCTTGTGGACCGAAACGCGATTCGTATCAATTGTTCAGACCTTTCTTAACCCGTCGATAAACCAGGTCCCACACATCATGTCCCAAGCTGCGCCCCCGGGCTTCGAACTTGGTGATGCTCCGATACGCCGCATGGGCAATTGCGCACTCGGCATCGGAACACGTTTCAAAGTTCAAATTGGCGCCCAATACCGCACGCATGTGTTCGGCATAGTTCTCCCAGTCCGTTGCCAGGTGCAATCGCCCGTCGGGAACCAATCGACTCGCAATCGTGTCGACCCACTCTGTTTGTACCAACCGACGTTTGTGATGTCGTTTCTTGGGCCATGGATCCGGGAAGAAAAGATTGACCCGATTGAGGCTGCGCTCGGGGATGCGTTTGGTCAGAACCGGGACAGCATCGTCACAAATCACCCGGAGGTTTCGCAGGCCCAGTTCCTGGATGCGCATCAGCAATTGTCCGACACCCGGCCGATGCACCTCGATACCCAGGAAGGCCGTATGCGGATGCGCCGCAGCCGCATACGCAAGAGACTGGCCGTTACCGAATCCGATTTCTACCACCATCGGTGCGTTCGTTTTCACATCGTCACGCCAGGCGATTGCATCTTCATCCGGATCCAGGCCGTACACCGGATATAGGGAATCCAAAGCCCGTTGTTGGCCCCTGGTCAGCCGTCCTTCGCGGCGAACAAAGCTTTGAATGCCTCTATGCGTATTTTCTTTACTCATTCGTTCAGTTGAAGCTCTTACGGGTCACCGGATTCGACGCAATTCCGAGTCCCTTGTGGATCCGTTGCGGTGAGGGGATTTGCAGCACAGCATTCGTCTGTAGCAGTGCGTTGGTGGAGTATCTCAGCCCGGCAAGGCCGTGGGCAAGCCGCTTTCGATTGGATGTCGTTAACACAATTGCCGGCGATGGAAAAGCGATTTTCAGGGTGTTTGGACGGATTAATCAGGGTTTGCCGTCGAAACGCTTTTGCACGATTTGGCAGCTTAATGAAATTTTTGCTGGCGTAATGGAATGGGTATGCATAGAATTCGAATCCAATCGTTTAGGCTGGCCGGCCTGCGATCTAACTTGGTTTTAATTGTGTAGGATTGAATAACATGTCTGGAGTTGATCTTTCATCTCTCTCTATCGAAGAACTCAATGCGCTGATCAAGCAGGCCCACGGCGAGATCGCCAAGAAAGCCAAGGCGCGGGTGGTTGAGGCCCGTGCCAAGGTGGCCAAGATTGCTGAAGAGTATGGCGTGGGGCTGGACGATTTGGTCGTTGCCGGCAAGGCTCGTGTGGCCAAAGCGAAAGTAGCGCCGAAGTTCCGCAATCCCAAGGATCCGTCCCAGACCTGGGCAGGCCGCGGGCGTAAACCGGGATGGTTGGAAGCTGCTTTGAAGAAGGGCGCGAAGCTGGATTCCTTCAAGATCTAGTTTCCGAACTTCCGTGCGTACGGGCGGGCATGACCCGCCCGTATGTATTTGCGCATCCGGGAATTGCCTTCACCTGTTTAGCTGTCTATAGTGCCGATCGCGGGCGGGTGTAGTTCAATGGTAGAACCTGAGCTTCCCAAGCTCATGACGGGGGTTCGATTCCCCTCACCCGCTCCAGTTCCTCTCGTCAAATCCTTATCCCATCCATTATTCGTTCGACGGCAGAGCGTTGGAATTGCATTCCGTCTGGTTCACCGTCAATTGCCGTGATGAAATTGTGATAATTGCGTGACTACGGTGGGACATCCCTGTTGTGGAATGGTCGGGCCTTGTCCGATGTGTTTCCAACCTGGAGAGTTTCCATGCGCAGAGTCACCACGAGTTTACTGCTGCTTACCCTTGTCCTGGGTCCGTTTCCCGCTTTGGCGCGAGATGTCGTTGTTCGGATCACCAATCTGACCAACGCCATTTATTTCACCCCACTGTTGGTTGCCGCGCACCGTCCGAAGACCGACCTGTTTGATGTCGGTTTACCGGCGTCTCGGGAATTACAGATGGTCGCCGAGGGCGGACAAACCGAAGCGCTGGCTGCGGCGGTGGTGGCGTCCGGTGGCCGGGTGTTAAACAACCCGGCTGGCGGGTTGCTGGCGCCGGGCCAGACCGCTGTCGCGCGCCTTAGGGTGGAGGATCGGCATCGCCGGATATCCGTGGTGGCCATGCTGCTGCCCACCAACGATGGTTTTGTGGGTTTGGATGCGCAACCGCTGCCGCTGTGGCCCAGCCGCCGAACCTACTACGTGAATGGCTACGATGCCGGTACCGAGGCCAATGACGAATTGATCACCGGGGGCGGCATGCCCGGTGAACCTGGGATTCCCGGTGATCCCAGCGGACTCGGGGGCATCAATGGCACCGGCGTGGCTGGCCCCGATCACAGCGCCACAGTGCATATTCATCGCGGCATCGTCGGCGATCTCGATTCGGTGGGTGGTGTCAGTGATCTGAACCAGGCACAGCACAGCTGGCAGGGTCCCGTTGCCCGCATCGTGGTGGTGACCCGGCAGGCTGCCCACTGAGGACCGTCAGACTGCCCGCAGGCCGACCCGGCATCTGGGCAGGGCCAGATTGGCTTTGCCTCGATGCATCCGTCGGCGGGCGTCCACGTATCTTCCAATGTCACACCATTGGAGTGCTGATTCTGTGCACGCTATTCACTCGCGCCGCGCCCTGGTTGTCGAGGACAACCACGACATCGGCAATTTGTTGCGCCTGCATCTGGAGGACCTGGGTCTGCAGGTGGATCTGACCGCCTCGGGACGAGCCGGTCTCGAAATGTCGGGTACCGCCCACTACGACCTCGTGGTGTTGGATCTCATGCTGCCGGAACTCGACGGCCTGGAAATCTGCCGTCTGCTGCGAAATCGGCGGCGATACGTCCCGATCATGATGGTCACGGCGAAATCAACCGAGGTCGATCGGGTTCTCGGGCTCGAGATCGGGGCCGACGATTATCTGGTCAAACCGTTTGGTGTGCGTGAGTTTCAGGCCCGCGCAAAAGCGTTGTTGCGGCGGGTGGAGGCGCTCAGCGTGGCACCGGACAATCTGGCGATACTCGATTTGGGTGGATTGCGTATCGACCCGACTCGACATGGGGTCTGGTTGAATGCAACCGAAGTGGCGCTGACCGCCCGGGAATTCGATCTGCTGTATTACTTCGCCCGTCACCCCGGCCAGGTGTTCAGCCGCGACCAGTTGCTGGATCAGGTCTGGGGCTGCCACCACGCGCCCTATCGCCATACGGTGAATTCGCATATCAATCGGCTGCGGGGAAAGATCGAGTCCGATCCATCCCAGCCCGAGTACATTCTGACCGTATGGGGCGTCGGGTATCGTTTCACCGACCTTGAACCGGCCCGGGCAACCGCGCATCGGCCCGGAGGGCCGGGTGGCTCGGAACCCGTGGAACGGAGCGCCGAGTGAGATGAGCCCGTCCCTGTTTCCCGGCGGGCGCTGACGGTGCTGCGAACCCTGTACGGCAAACTGGCACTGGCCCTTGTGGTCATCATGTTGGGCATTGGCCTGACCTACGCCATTCTCAGTCTGGCCGCCGCCCGCCATCATTTGGCGGCCGTCAGTCAGAGTTTCAACCGGGATCTCGCCGGCAACCTTGTGCGGGATCGATCCCTGGTGCGGCAGGGCGTGGTCGATGCGGCGGCTCTGAAGCAGACCTTCCATCACTACATGGAGATCAATCCCAGCATCGAGATCTACCTGCTGGACCAGGATGGGAACATCCTTGCGTTCTCCGCCGAGCCCGGCCGCGTTGTGCGGACATCGGTTTCCCTGGAACCGATCCGGGCGTTTTTGGGCGGTGACGAGACTTACCCCCTGTTGGGGGATGATCCGCGCAGCCTGGGTCGGCAAAAGGTGTTCTCGGTGACACCGGTGCCCTCAGTGGAGGGGGGTATCGGCTATCTATATGTTGTGCTGCGCGGCGAGTTGCTCGAACAGGTTGAGGAGGCCTTCCAGGAAAGCTATTACCTCAGGCTGGGACTCTGGGCGGCGGCGGTCAGCCTGGCCTTCGGCCTGGCCACCGGATTGCTCATTTTCTGGGCCATGACGCGGCGCCTTCGACGCCTCACAGGTCGCATGCGCAGGTTTCGCGCAGCCGAGTCCGCACCGATGCTCCCGATCAACGCTCCCGCCACCGACGAGCTGGAGGAACTGCAAACCACATTCGATTCCATGTCAGGACGGATCGCGAAGCAGATCGAGGAACTCAGGGCCAAGGACGCTGCGCGGCGCGAAATGGTCGCCCATGTCTCCCATGATTTGCGCACCCCGCTGGCTTCACTGAACGGGTACCTGGAAACCCTTCAGATCAAAGACGACAGTCTGACGCCGCCGGAGCGAAAAGCTTTTCTGGATGTTGCGCTGAATCAGGGCCGGCGCCTGGCCGCCCTGATCGACGACCTGTTCGAATTGGCCAAGCTTGAGGCAGTGGACACCGAGCCGCAGATGGAACCTTTTTCACTGGCCGATCTGGTGCAGGACGTAATTCAAAAGTACGGTCTTCGCGCCGAGCGCAATCGAGTGGACCTGGATGCCCGCATTCCGGGGAGTATACCCCTGGCCCGGGCCGACATTGGGCTGATGGAGCGGGTGCTGGACAACATCATTGGCAACGCGCTGGATCACACGCCGGAAGGCGGTCACGTGCAGATCGGGCTGCACCAGGAGGACGGACGCATAGCCGTCGACATCTCCGACACCGGCTGTGGGATACCCGAGAAGGATCTATCCAGGGTGTTCGATCGTTTTTACCGGGGGCGGGACGCACACCGGGGTGACCATCACGCGGGACTGGGATTGGCGATCGCAAAGCGCATTCTGGACCTGCACCGCGCCGATATTTCGGTTCGCAGCGAGCCGGGACAAGGCACCACCTTCTCATTCGCACTGCCGGTGGCAGCGACTGAAACCTGACCGAATTGATGTGACACAGTAAACTGCCGGCTCGACCGGGTCTTTCTGGCCTGGGGCAGGCTGGGAGCATCGCGTGGTTCGTCATAGTGCCGGAGGTCGTATCCTCGGTTCGTTCACTTTGGTTGCAGTCCTCCTGGGGGGCTGCGCCGGTCAGAACGCGGGTGATGGGGTCGATCAGCCCGTGGTCGATTTCGATCTATTGCTGACCGTGCCCCGCCAGCCCATCGACTATGACACGGCGGTCAGACCCATTCTCGACAACCGCTGCGTCGTTTGCCATGGATGCTATGACGCCCCATGCCAGCTCAAGCTGAGTTCCATGGAAGGGCTTCAGCGCGGCGCCAATCCAACAATGGTCTATGACGGTAGCCGCATATTCGCGGCCGAACCGACGCGCTTGTTCGTGGATGCAGATTCGCCAGAGGAATGGCGCAAGAAGGGGTTTCATCCGGTACTGGGCGCGCCGACAAACAGTCCCCAGGACAATCTGGAAAATTCGGTGCTGTATCGCATGTTGCGGCTCAAGCAAATGTATCCGCAGCCGCGGGTCGGTCTGTTGCCGGCCAGCTTCGATCTCGATCTGGATCGCAAGCAGGCGTGCCCGACCACGGCGACTTTCGACGACTTCGCCAGGAAGCATCCCCAGTGGGGTATGCCCTATGCCATGCCCAATCTGTCTGACCAGGACTACAGGACATTGGTCCACTGGATCGCCCAGGGTTCGCCCGCACCGGCGACGGCCAAGCCCTCAGCAAAGGCGCAAACTCAGATCGATCGTTGGGAGCGATTTCTGAATGAGGGCAGTGCTAAACAGAAGCTGGTGAGTCGCTACCTGTACGAGCACCTGTTTTTGGCGCACATTCATTTGGAAGGCACCAGCGATCGGGAGTTTTATCGCCTGGTCCGATCCCGGACGCCCTCCGGCCAGGCGGTCAGGGAAATCGCCACGATTCGACCCTACGACGACCCAGGGTTCGAGCGCTTTTATTATCGCCTGCGCTTGTACACCCCGAGCATCGTGGCCAAGGATCATCTGGTTTACCAGTGGTCCGATCAGCGCATGGCGCGTTATCGCGAATTGTTTCTGGAGCCCGATTTTCAAGTGCAGACACTGCCATCCTACGAGCTGGCAACGGCCTCGAACCCGTTCAAGGTGTTTGAACCGATTCCGCCTCGATCACGTTACCGGTTCATGCTGGACGACGCGCGCTTTTTCATCGACGGGTTCATGAAGGGGCCGGTCTGCCGCGGACAGGTCGCCCTGAACGTGATCGAGGATCATTTCTGGGTGTTTTTCTTCGACCCCGACAATTCCCAATCCACCCTCGATCCCGCATTCATCGACCAAAATCTGGACTATCTGGTGCTGCCCGCCAATCGGGGCAATACACTCAACATTTTCAGCATCTGGAACGATTACTGGAAACGCCAGAAGCGGTATCTTGCCGCGAAACACAAGAAATTCAGTCAAGTCCAGGCCCAGGATCTCGAAACCATGGTGCGCCTTGTCTGGGACGGCGATGGCCAGAACCCAAACGCTTCGCTCACCGCGTTCCGGCATTTTGACAGCGCCTCGGTTACCGAGGGACTGGTGGGCGACTATCCCGAGACCGCCTGGCTCATCGATTATCCCTTGTTCGAGCGTATCCACTATCTCCTGGTGGCGGGCTTTGACGTCTACGGCAACGTGGGTCATCAGCTCAATACCCGCCTGTTCATGGAATTTCTGCGCATGGAGGGCGAGGACAACTTCCTGGCCTTGTTGCCGGCGGATAGGCGCAAGGCGATCCGTGATTCCTGGTATGTGGGCGTTCGGTCCAACGTGCGGGACGAGTTTGAGGCGCCCATGGACTGGTTGGCGGTGGAGGCCGTGGTGGGCTATGAGAGCGACGATCCACAGCGCGAGCTCTACCAGGCCATGGCCCGTCGTTTGGGCTCCATGGCCGGTCCGCCGGACTATCTCAATCGGTGCGAGGTGGGTTCGTGTACCGATCCGACGGCGGATCCCATCGAGGCCGTCTTCGATGACGAGATGCGCAAGATCGCCAAGTTGCGCGGTGAG
The DNA here is from genome assembly GCA_963783675.1 of uncultured Gammaproteobacteria bacterium. Lineage (GTDB taxonomy): Bacteria > Pseudomonadota > Gammaproteobacteria > Competibacterales > JAHEDQ01 > JAHEDQ01. The sequence goes on along the minus strand of CAWAOU010000006.1, from coordinate 410,614 downwards.
GCCTTGGATGTGTTTCCGGATGTTGCCTATGTCCGCGTCCGCGCCGAGCAAGAACCCGAGCGCCATGTGCACTATACGGTGATACTCAACAAGGCCTACAAGAACATCACCTCGATCTTCCAGAACGAGGACCAACGCGATCGCACCTCGGATACGGTAACGGTGGTGAAATCGCTGGAAGGCGTCTATCCCAATCTGTTTTTCGACGTGCAGGCGGTGGATTGGGATCAGTTTGCCAGCAGCTACGCCGAGATCCGTTCCGTGGATGACTATGAACGATTCGCCGAAGTGCACGGCGTTCGTCGAACCAATCCCAAGTTCTGGCCGGTTGCGGATTGGTATCAGGCCCAGGCATTGCGCGAGGAGCCCCTGCGCGCCGGAATATTGGATCTGAACCGATACCGCAATCGCTGATCCAACCGCTGCGTCGGGGTTTCAGTATCGGCGCCAGTTGTAGGGTCGCAGCCCATATACTGCGTTGCGCCCAAGCGTGTATGCGCACAGTCAAGGCATAAGGAGTCGCCCATGAAACTGCTCAAGATTTTACTGTACGGGTTCGGCGGTCTGGTTCTTCTGCTGGTCGTTGCCGGTGTCGCGGCGACCCTGTTTGTCGAACCCAATCAGTTCAAACCGCAGATCGTCAAGGCGGTCAAGGACCAGACCGGCCGCGACCTGGACATTCAGGGTGATCTGGCGCTGTCGGTGTTTCCCTGGCTCGGGGTCAAGATTGGCCCGACCCGGATGAGCAACCCCGAGGGCTTTGGCGATCAGCCCTTCGCCCAGGTCGAGGAGGTGGATGTCCGGGTCAAACTGATGCCGCTGATCGAACGCAAGGTCCAGGCCGACACCGTCTCCCTGTCCGGGCTGCAACTGGCTTTGGTGCGCGACGCCCAGGGGCGCGGCAACTGGGAGGATCTGATCGCTGCGAAATCGGCGACCGCAGAGCCCGCCGATACCGCGTCCAGCGCGGCGGGTGATGGAATCGCGCTGGCCGGCTTGGTCATCGACGGCATCGCCATAAGCGACGCACTGATTTCCCTTGACGATCAGCAAAGCGGGCAGCGCCTGGCGATCCGCAATCTCAACCTCGAGACCGGTGCGGTGGATCTCAACCGCCCGCTGCCCATCGAGGCTCGGTTCGAGATCGACAGCAACGCCCCGGCCTTGACCGGACAGGTTTCGGTTGACGGCACGGTCAATATGGATCTGAGCCAACAACGCTACGGTTTCGGTGAAGGAAAGATCGCGTTCAATCTGGCCGGTGCCGCCATCCCCGGTGACGCCCTCGAGGGCAAATTGGATATGGATCTGAGCGCCGATCTGATCTCACAGATCTTCGGCCTCAGCGACGGTGGCTTCGAGTTCACGCTCACCGGGCCGGATCTTCCCGGCGGAAAGGTGGCCGGCGCGTTCGACTTCCAGGCGGAAGCCGACCTGGCGGCACAGACCGCCAAGGTCAGTCGCTTTGATGGCACACTCATGGGACTGGCCCTGAGCGCGGCACTGGACGTTACCCAGCTGAACGACAATCCCCAGGTAAAGGGCCAGCTGAACCTGGCCGAGTTCAGTCCACGGGCCTGGTTGCCGACGCTGGCCCTGCCACTTCCTGACACCAGCGATCCCGCTGTCTTGACCCGGGTCAGCTTTCAAACCGGTTTGACGGCCACCTCGGAACGCGCCGTTTTGGATGGACTCCAGATGGTGCTGGACGACACCACTTTGACCGGTGGTGCGGAGGTCAGCAATTTCAGTCGACCCGCCGTGCGGTTTGACCTGACCGCCGATGCCATCGATCTGGACCGGTATATGCCGCCGTCAACGGACACGACGGTGGTGGCCGACAGCGGCGGCACGGTGGATGGCGCGGCAACGCCAGCCGAAACGGCTGCACCATCCGCCGCAGCGCCGGTCCCCGTGGGCCTGCCCCTGGACACGTTGCGTGAACTCGATCTGATCGGTAAGGCCCGGGTGGGGCGCCTCACGGTCAGCAATCTCAACGTCAGCGACGCACAGCTCCGCCTGGAAGCCAAAGGAGGCTTGATACAACTCAATCCGATCAGCGTCAGCCTCTATCAAGGTGTGGCCAAGGGGCGCATGGCGATGGATGTCAGGGCGAATCAACCGGCGCTGTCATCCACCATGAACGTGGTCAACGTACAGGCGGAGCCGCTGCTGAAAGACCTCCAGGGGGAGGCTTTGCTGGCGGGACGCGGGCAGGTCGCGCTCGATTTGACGGCCACCGGTCTGACCTCAGACAGCCTCAAGCGCAGTCTCAACGGTAATGTCGGCATCAAATTCCTGGACGGTGCCGTCATGGGCGTCAACGTCGCCCAGATTATTCGTGAAGCCCAGGCGGCGCTTTCAGGGCAACCCTTGAACCAGTCGCGCGCGCCGAACCGGACGGATTTCGCCGAGTTGTCGGGAACCGCGAACATCGTCAACGGCACCCTGACCAACCAGGATCTTGCCCTGAAATCGCCTCTGTTGCGTATCCAGGGTTCGGGCAGCGTCACCCTCCCGACGGAGACCATCGACTACTTGATCAGGGCCTCCGTGGTGGAAAGCCTTGAGGGGCAGGGTGGCCAGGGGCTCGCGGATCTGAGGGGTGTGACCATCCCGGTTCGGGTCAGCGGCACCTTCAGTCAGCCCAGCTATCAACCCGATGTGGAGGCGGTGTTGACCGAGATCGCCAAGGCCAAGGCGCAAGAAGAGCTTGAGAAGCGGCAGGACGAACTGCAGGCAAAGGGCATGGAAAAGCTCAAGAAGCAGTTGGGCGATCAACTGGGCGGCGACGTGGGGGAGAAGCTCAAAGGCTTGTTCAAGTAGGGTCAGGTCGTGTGTTCTGGCGACAGTGCTGGGCTTGATCGAACCGCATCATGACGCCGCACTTTGCCCAGCGTGTTCTGGCCTGGTTCGACGCCCACGGGCGGCATGATCTGCCGTGGCAGCATCCCCGCGACCCCTACCGGGTGTGGGTTTCGGAGATCATGCTGCAGCAGACTCAGGTGGGCACGGTGATTCCCTATTTCCAGCGTTTCATGGATCGCTTTCCCGACGTTTACCGCCTGGCCGACGCCCGTCCCGATGAAGTCTTGCACCTGTGGTCCGGCCTGGGCTACTACGCCCGTGGCCGCAATCTACATCGGGCGGCCCGGGTGCTGGTTGAACAACACCAGGGACGTTTCCCCGAGGACATCGATAGGGTTCAGGCCCTGCCGGGCATTGGACGTTCCACCGCCGGCGCCATTCTTGCCCTGGGCTGCGATCAGCGCCATCCGATCCTCGATGGTAACGTCAAGCGGGTGCTGGCCCGCCATTTCGGCGTGTCCGGATGGCCGGGTGAGAAACCGGTGACCGATCGGCTCTGGCGTCTGGCGGAGTCCATGACCCCCACCGAACGGGTCGCCGACTACACCCAGGCCATGATGGATCTGGGCGCGACGCTGTGCGTGCGCAGCCGGCCGGCGTGTCGGCTCTGTCCGGTGTCCGACACCTGCGTCGCCCTGACGACAGGGCAGGTCAGCACTTTGCCGACCCCTCGACCCAAGAAAGACAAACCGGTGCGCAGCACGGTGATGCTGATCCTGCGGGACGCCCAGGGGTGCATACTGTTGGAGCAACGGCCCAACAAGGGCGTATGGGGCGGGCTGTGGAGCTTTCCAGAGACCGCCACGGAGGACGAGGCCATCCTGTTCTGTGGCGAATCCTTGCGCATGAAAACGACGGCCGGTGAGCGCCGCCCTGGAATCCGCCACAGCTTCACCCACTTCCACCTGGACATCGTTCCCCTGGTGCGCGATGTGGTCGCCCGCGAAGCAGACGCCATGACAGACAGCGGGCGAGTCTGGTATAACCCACGGCGCCCGGACGAACGCGGGCTGGCGGCGCCGGTCAAACGTCTGATCGATGCTCTGGCGGCAGAATGCTGAGGAGGTTTCATGGCACGCATGGTCAATTGTGTGAAGCTAGGCGAAGAGGCGGAAGGTCTGGATTTCCCACCCTACCCGGGTGACCTCGGCAAGCGTCTGTGGGAGGGTGTGTCGAAGCAGGCCTGGCAGCAATGGCTGCAACACCAGACCATGCTGATCAACCACCACGGTCTCTCGCCAATGGACCCCAAGGCGCGGCAGTTCCTGGAGAGCGAGATGGAGTCCTACTTTTTCGGTCCAGGCTCCGACGCACCCGAAGGTTACACCCCGCCCCAGTCCTGAACCCTGTGGGTCGCCGCCTCCCCGGCAGGGTCGCTTGACTCTGCGAGGGGGGACCGGTTTAATACGGGCCCTCGCCCAAGGGGCCAGGTAGCTCAGTCGGTAGAGCAGGGGACTGAAAATCCCCGTGTCGGCGGTTCGATTCCGTCCCTGGCCACCATTAATCAAGATATAAATCAATCAGTTATTTTGACCAATGGGCGAAGACCTGTCGTGTGGTCTGTGCCAGCGTGACCATATCGTGACATCGGTTCATCCAATTGTGCGACTGCAGCGCGGACATTGTCCGGTGACAAATGGGCATAGCGCTCAGTAACGACGACCGAGGCATGTCCCAGCAGGTCACGTACCTCTGTCAGCGGAACCCCCGCACCAACCAGCCAAGCCGCGCAGGTGTGTCGCAAATCGTGGATGTGGAAGTCCTCGATCCCGGCACGACGGCAGGCCGTCTTGAAGCTCCGTTTGACCGCCCTGATTCGCGTTCCGTCCTCCCTTGCGAATACCCAGGGGCTTGCGGGGCAATGCTTTGCACGGAATCGCAGGCGGTTCATGATTGCCTGGCGCGCAGTTTCATTGAGGGGAACTGAATGGTGCTTGCCCGTCTTGGTGTGGTCGGGTTCCAGGAACAGCAAGCGCTCTTGCAGGCTGACTCGACGCCATTCAAGACCTAGCAATTCACCCGAACGGCAACCGGTATTGAGTGCCAGTCGAATAAAGTGTGCCAGATGCGGAGCCTTCGGTTCGCTCTCAGCGGCGGTGCTTCCGTCGCTAACTGTAGGTTAGTTACACAGTAACGCGCTCGGCGTCAATGAGTTAGGTACATTCTACCGAGTATCTACATCTGGAGGCGAGTCATGATGAGTCAACGTTGCCCGAAGAACACGTGCCGGCAGCGCCGGTCCCAGAGCCCGACGAAGGTGATCGGTCATGGGTGGTTCCTGGTGCAACACGGCCGCCGGCGCCGTTACCGTTGCCTTGGCTGTGGCGGCACGTTCTCAAGGCGAAGCGATACAGCATACTACCGGTTTCGATGCTCTCGTCGAACCTTCGATCGCGTTTCGCATCTGGCCGTCGAAGGCATGAGCCGCGCAGCCATCGCACGGGTCGAAGGCATCGGCTGGAATACAATCGACCGATGGCTGAACAGGGCGGCCGAGTACGCGCAACGATTCAACCATGAGAGAACTGGAGCGATCGCACTCTTCGAACTTCAAGCCGATGAAATTCGGACGTTTGCGCAACGAAAAACGTGCCCAACGTGGATCTTCACCAGCATGGAAGTGTGCTCGAGGTTTTGGGTTTCGACGGTGGTTGGGCGACGCAGCTATCGCAACACGCATACGCTGCTCAACGATACGCTGGCCCGTGGCATCATCTTAGGCATACCGTTGATAGCGACGGACGGTTTCAAGTTTTACGCACAGGTTGTCGGCCAGCTCTTTGGCACCGCCTGCATCTATGGCCAAGTCATTAAGACCTGGCGAAAGGACCGCGTCACCGGGGTGGAACGGCGTCCGATGATCGGAACGTCGCGTCGGCTCGACGCTGCGCTGGAGCGCTCTGAAGATTCCGTCAGGCTCAATACAGCGTACATCGAGCGCTTGAACCTGACGCTTCGGCGATCGGTTTCCTATTTGGCGCGGCGTACTCCAGGACATGCCCGGTGCACGGGTCGTCTGGCGACACAGTTGGAGCTCGCACGGTGTCATTACAACTGGATGCGTCCGCACGCTGGTTTGCGATTTGGACACGAGGCTCGCACGCCAGCGATGGTCGCTGGACTGACTGTTCGCACATCGAGCTTCAGCGACATCTTTGCGCCGGCGACCACCAACAGTTAACGGCGTAAGCACCGCCAAACCGTTTTCGATGCCTTGCCCGCCCTTAATGGGCACGGGCACCACCCACTCGTCACCGAAGCGCAGCGCGTTCTCGCTACCCCACGCTTCGCCCTCGGGGACGCTGCCGGCAACCCTTGGAACCACGCCGGCCCGGACCAATGACGACTTGCCGGAACCGGAAGCACCCAGCACCAGAATGAAGCCCTTGAGTTTTCCGTCCATCTGGCGAGTGAGTAGCGCCTTGACATCGCCGATCTCCCGCTCGCGTCCACAAAAAACGGCGGCGTAGGCAGCAGTGAAGGGCTCGAGTCCGGGATAGGGCTCCGGAGCTGGGGGAAAGGCCTCGCGCTTGAGTCCCTCGTGGCGGTCGAGGCCGTCTATCAGCCGTGGATATGCCGCGTCGCGCTCCCGCCCGGCCAGGCTGATAAACTGGTGTTCCTTGAACGCATCCGGAATGGATGGAGACTTCGTTCCTTTGGCTGTCGCGCCGCGCTCCCCGGCCTTCTCCGTCACCAGCATGAACAGGGGTTTGCCCTGTTCGCGGGCAAGCATGCCTTCGGCGATGCACCACGGCGAGTCGAGCCAGTGTTCGCTGCACAGCGCCACCACCGCCTGTGCCTGCCGCAGTTTCTCGTACAGCGCTGTCTCCCACTTCATGCCGGGATGCAATCCCTCTTCCGGGTCGATGTCGAGGAAGGTCGTTTCGTAATTCGCGGCTTTGAGCGCCGCCTGGGCCTCGAGGGCCCAGTCGTTGTCCTTGGAGCTGTGGCTGATAAACAGGGTGATCATGCGTTTGTCGCCAGCATCATTCGACATTCACTAAGCATTACTTCGACGACATATTCTAGCTGTCGAGCCCGGCGGTTTGATCTCGGTCAATATAACCACAGTTTTTGTGACATTTCGCATAGACGTTCAGCGATCGGCGGGCTAACACTCTAAATGTAAGGATGAGGATTCGAAGCTGGAAGGCTGACATGGAACGCGACGCCGTAATGCTCCGACTTGAAGAGCGGCCAAGTCATCATGGCTCGGTCGGACCCAAACGCCTGACACGCCAGGCTGGCAAACCGCGCTCTCGCGCCCTCGCGCGTCGTGTTTGTGGCAGTCCTTGTAGCCCAAGGGCAATCCCACATCAGTTCTTCAACTCTGTCGACACTCACGCCGGAACGGGACTGTTCGGCTCCTGATTTTGACTCAAGTTCGAACCAGCTAAGGAGGAAGCCACTACCCATTGAAACAATCGTAATCGCGACCACTGGCCGCAGCGGCCTCAGAGGTCGGATAGCCAGGGTGCGAGCCCGGAGCGACTCCCATGGGGTCGGAAGGGCTTGTTGAGAGGTGGGATGAGCTGACGGGGCCCAAACCGTTCACTTGTGTCACTGCGCCAGCTTATTTCCTGGTGACCGCAAGTGACGGGCTCGCCCGATTTTCTTGCAACCAGCAGGCGTTGTCGGAGGGGCTAAGGGCGGCTCGAATACGCTCCATTTCGAGGCCATGCTGCCTAGTTGTCGGACCGATTCGGCAGCTTCACGCAGCCGCGGCATGCTCGACCTGCGGACGGCAACGAGTGAAGAGAGGTGAGGCATGAAACGACGGAGTGACTTCAACGGTGACGGCCGGCACGAGATACCTATTACAAGCCCATGGGGCTTCGGGTTGCTGGAGGTCGACGGGTTCTCGCTTCGATCGCCGGTCATGGCGGCGAACGGCGCCCGCTTCTCGGGCGGGTGGCTGCTCAACACCGCAGACAACCGCTTCGACCTAGTGGCGGACGTCGACGGGGACGGGCGTGCCGAGATCGTCGTGGCGAGCCCGTGGGGCGTCGGGGTGATCGAGCGTTCGGGCTCGCGAATGCGCACCGTGATGCTGAGACCCAACGGCACCCGCTTCTCGGGCGGGTGGCTGCTTAACACGGTTGACAACCGCCTTGGGCCGGCGGGTGACTTCGATGGCGACGGGCGCGAGGAACTGTTCGTGTCCAGCCCCTGGGGCGTCGGCGTCTGGAAGCTGGACGGGACTACGTTCCGGGCGCCGGTCATGGCGGCGAACGGCACGCGCTTCGACGGATGGCTGCTCAACACCGCCGACAATCGGGTGCACCTGGCAGGTGACGTCGACGGCGATGGCCGCGACGAACTCCTCATCTCCAGCCCCTGGGGCATTGCGATCCTCAAGCAGGACGGCTCGACCTTCGATACCGTCGTCATGGCGCCCAACGACACCTGGTTTGGAGACTGGCGGTTGAACACAGCCGATAACCAGTTCCTTGGGATGTGCGACATCGACGGCGACGGCCGTGACGAGATCATCGTTGCCAGCCCATGGGGCCTGGGTGTGCTGGAACTCCAAGGCGGCACGCTGGGCTCGCGACACATGGCGCAGAACGGCAGTCGCATCGGTCAGTGGCTCGTGAACAGCCTCGACAATCGGTTCTTTCCGACCGGAGACTACGATGGCGATGGCCGGGCCGAGATCCTAGTCGCTAGCCCATGGGGGATCGGCGTACTCGACGAACTCGGCGGCGCACTCCGTATGACGATGATGGCGGCCAACGGCACCCGCTTCGGAGGTTGGTTGCTCAACACCAGCGACAACCGCTTCGGCCCCGTTGGCGACTTCGATGGCGACGGTCGAGACGAGCTGGTGGTGTCGAGCCCCTGGGGCATGGCGGTGCTGAACATCAATGGGGCCTCTGTGTCGCCACGGGTCATGGATGCGAACGGAACCCGCTTCGCCGGCGGATGGTTGCTCAACACGGGCGACAACCGGATCGGCATCGGACCAGAGTTGCTCCGATTGCACGTGAAAGTCCTACAGAATCCGACGATTGCCATCGCCGACATGGTTACGGAGATGCAGCGGGTGTACGCCGGCGTCGGCCTCCAGGTCGAATTGGCGAGCACTGAAACGCTCAACCTTGGCCCAGCAATGCTCGACGTGAGTGTAGGTGCTTGCGCCGGCGCGGTGACCGCCGAACAGACGGCACTGTTCGCCAATCGTAACAATGCCCCGACTACCGATGTCGTCGCGTACTTCGTTCGGTCGACGGTCCCACCGTTCAACGGATGCGCGTCGAGTCCGCCTGGTCTGCCGGGCTCGGTAGTCGCGCAGGGTGCGAGTCGGTGGACGTTGGGCCACGAGATTGGGCACAACCTCGACCTCCGTCACGTCACCAGCTCCGACAGCCTGATGACAGGAGGCGGCACAGCGAACATCACCAATCCCCCACCCGACATTGCGCCCAGCGAAGCCATCACTATGAAGGCATCGCTGTTGACTCACCCGCTATAGCCCAATGATGGAGGTGCAACGATGAAACTGGACGATGTCAGGGCATTCGTTGAGCCCGATGAACCCGACTATGCAGGGGCCGCCTTAGCGCTTGGCCCGGACGCCCTTCCGTTCTTAGCCGAACTGGCTGCCGGCAACGACCCGATGTTGGCGTCCAAGGCTGTCTACCTCGCCGGTCTGATCGGTGGCGACGACGCCACTCCGATCCTTGAGCGCGCGGCAGAGCACCATGATCCCGTGGTGCGGGTAGCGCTCGCCGCGACCATCCAGAACGTCGACGACAATCTGACCTTCGACATGGCTCGGCGTCTCTTGGGCGACCCGGATCTCGGCGTCCGTCGCCACACTGTAATGGCAGCGTCGCACATCGAGTCGGCCGAGCTCCGGGCACGGCTGCGAAGTACGGTAGAGGCGAACGACGACGAGTTCATCCGATCGATGGTGCCCGAGCTCGACGACTGAGCCGTCCCATGTCGGCTCCGAAGCCGGCATTTCGGTGGGGCTCCCCCTGGGGAGCAATTGGGTACTGTCAACTTAAGCGATTCGAGCGTGAATCAGACCCACTGCCTATTATCTAAGTTATTGATTGCCGGTTCCCGCGACAGCAATTTCATCCGAAAAAGTAGGCGGTTTTCACTTGAGTTGACAGTACCATGTAGAAGGTAGAGGCCGGGTGAAGAGTAACTGCCCCCGACCACTAGGCCTTGTACCCCGGGAGAGGTTTGCATGAGTCGCAAGCGACACGCAACTGCAGCGGACATCGAATGAGCAGCGTGGCCGGTGAACCGATTCCAAGGGGCGTCGCGTACGGCGACCTCGCTTACGTCTCCGGTCCGGGCGGCGAACTGCTCCTGCTGCACGTGTCATCCGGCGACATTATCGCACGCACGTCGTTTGCCGCTCGGGCGCTCGCCGCCGACGCGGCAGGCGTCATCGGGTGGCGATCTGGCCCGGGCGCGACCGATCAGCGCGGTGAGTTCGGCGTGATCTTGTTCGCGGCGCAACTGGCCACCGACAGTGTTGAGGTCGTGTGGGAAGCGCGGCTCGATTTTCCGGCATGGGTCGGCGGCAGCGCGTCCGATCTTTCGCGCTTTGCCATGGACGTGCAAATCGAGGCTGGCGTGGTGAAGGTGACTGTGGATGCCTATGGTCGTTACCAGGGCGGTGCTGCGCCGCCGATGGCAGTCGAGGCAGCGGCAACCCGGGAACTGCACCGAGTGGTTCGGCTCGACCGCCAATCGGGCGGCGTGCTTGCGGGGGACAGGATCGACCAATCGCCTGAGATAGGGACATTACTCGATGAGCCGATTCCAGGACGCCGTCCGGTGCCGTATCAGTTCGCTGAGACGCCACAGACGCGAACGTGGTCCACCGCCACAGGCCGGGCGCAGCTGGTGCGCGGCCCAGAGGGCTCCGGAGTGCATCTCGCCCGGGCAGTCACCGCGTCGTCCGCGCCGCCCGTCGAAATGGTGCTCAGTGAAGATGCGCGCTCGCGCACGATGGTGTCGCTCGATGGCCGATGGGTTTTTGCCGAGCAAACGCCTGGGCACGGAGCGCCATGGGGCATGTATTCGGCGGAAAGCGGAGAATGTGTCGGCGACGTGGTGCTGGACGAAGGGACCATTTCCGTCGCCGTCATCGGCGGTTCAGTGCTCCTTCTCGTGAAAGAAGTCGCGAGCACTGCGGTGCGCTGGACACTTCGCTGCCGAGATCGGACCGATAGCCGCGAACGATGGTCGCTGTTATTGGAGGAACGCGCAGATCGGTCGGCGCCGCCCCTCAGCCGCTGATGATGACGCTGCCAGCAAACGACCAGGAACCAGCAAAGAATCCGCCACTGACTGGCTAGCAGGACGAGTCCAACACGGATCGGAAACGGAGGAAGACATGGCTGACAACACCAACACGGTCGCAAATAGCCTTCCGGAAAAAACCTTAGAGCGTCTGCAGCACGAGCTGGCATTAAGCCGCGGCGCCATCGACCAGCTACCGGAGAACCGCATGGCCCGGGCGCTGCTCAAGCTCGAAATCGAAAGCCGGCCTGAGGAGCGCATGCGTCATGAACGTGGGGCGCTGTTGAGCGACGATGGTGAGATATCGTCCGGCGGCGCATCCCGGGCGCTGGCCCAGGCCGATGCAATGCGCAAGGCAAGCCGCGCGATACAACGTAAAGTGGCTGGCGTGCCGATCGGCATCAGCACTGCGCCGCCGGCTCACGACACGCGGTTGTCCGGGCTGGACACCAGTGCAACCGGCTGGGTCGGACTTGGGCCGGGCAACATCGGTGGGCGTACGCGCGCCATCGTCATCCACCCGACAGACAGCAATCGCATCTTCGCCACGGGCGTTGGCGGCGGCGTCTGGCGCTCTGTGGACGGTGGCGCGTCCTGGGTGCCGCTCAACGACTGGATGGCGAACCTGGCAGTTTGCTCGCTGGTGATGGACCCGACCGACCCCAACACGCTCTATGCGGGGACGGGCGAGGGATTTGGCAATGTCGACGCAATCCGGGGGGATGGTGTCTTTCGGACCACAGACGGCGGCAACACTTGGACTCCGCTGGCCGCAACCGCCGGCAACCCGGATTTTCACAGCGTCAACTCCCTGGCCATATCCGACACCGGGCAAGTCCTTCTTGCCGGAACGAACGCCGGCGTAATTCGCTCGACCAACGCCGGCAACACCTGGACCAACACCGCGCTGACTGCGCCCATCAGCAACCTTGCCTTCGATCCCAGCAACTCCAACCGGGCCATCGCCGGCGGGCGCACCGGGCGCGCGTACTTTTCAACCGACGGTGGTGGAACCTGGGCCGAGGCGGCGCGCCCGACGGCACCCACGAGCCGGATTCAGGTCTGCTATGCGGCCGCGGATGCCAACATAGTCTACGCATCGGTCAATGCCCAACCTTCCGAACTCTGGCGCTCAACGGATGGGGGCCGGACCTACGCCTCAAGACTGGCCGTGCTTGCTGGCGGGAGCGCAGCGGATTTTCTTGGCGGCCAGGGCTGGTACGACAACGCCTTGTGGGCTGGAGATCCGACCGACGCAGACCTCGTCATCGCAGGCGGCGTGGATCTCTATCGCAGCACCGACGGCGGCAACACGCTCAGGCCGATCAGCACTTGGTGGAGCGAGCAGTCGGCGCACGCCGATCACCATGCCATCGTTGCCGATCCCGGTTACGACGGAACGGTCAACCGGCGGGTGTATATCGGCAACGATGGAGGTGTACAACGCACGGACGACGCCACGACGGTCGGTAACAACGCGAGCGAGCCCTACACCAATGGCTGGGCGCATCTCAACAATGGATACGGGGTTACCCAGTTTTACTACGGTGCGGGCCACATCGGCACCAGCATGATCATGGGCGGGGCCCAGGACAATGGAACGTTGCGCTACACTCCGGCAGGGGGAGCGAACGGATGGGTCGAGGTCTGGGGCGGCGACGGAGGCGCGATGGCGTCCGACCCCGCAGATTCCCAAACCTGGTACGGCGAGTATGTCTACATGGAGATCTTCCGGATCACCAACGGTGGCATACCGTCGCAGTTTCCGGATGGTTACATCACCGGGCGTTTCTGGCAGCCCGGGGTGGGCTGGCAATGGAAGCCCGCTCCTTTCAGCGTGCCCGAAGTTCAGAACGGACAAGCGCAGTTCATTGCACCTTTCGTGATCGATCCGAACGAGCCCGAGCGCATTCTCGGCGGCGCAATGTCGCTGTGGCGGACGGACGACGCCCGCACCGCCAACACGAACATGGACGGGCCGGCATGGACAGCCGTCAAGGCGCCCATCGGAAATAGCCCGTGGACACATTCCATTACCGCCATTGCGGTGGCAGACGGCGACTCCGACACGGTTCTGGTAGGCCACGCCAACGGCAACGTCTACCGCGCCACCGATGCAACGGCGGCAAGTCCGCAATGGATGCAGATCGACACCAACGGCATCGGCGCCCACCGTCAGTGTCTTGCGCTGTGCATCGATCCCGACGACCACGATCTCGCTTACGCTGGTTTCGGAGGTTTTCAGGCCGATAACCTGTGGCGCACTGCCAACGGCGGACAGACCTGGACCGACATCAGCGGCACTCTGCCGGATGCGCCCATACGCGCAATCACCGTTCATCCGCAGCGTTCGGGTTGGATCTACGTAGCCACCCAGGTGGGCCTGTTCGCGAGCGAGGATGGCGGCGCTACCTGGTCGGCGACGAACGAGGGGCCGGCCAACGTCGCCTGCCACGATCTGTTCTGGCTCGGCTGCAAGCTCATATGCGTGACTCACGGCCGCGGTATGTTCGAGATCGACCTGCCCATCGCGAACGCCTTCGCGTTTCCCGAACTGGCGTTCACGGGCACCGAAGACTACTCGGTGGGTGGCAACGACTTCACCCGCTACCGCCTCGAGGTCAGCAATCGCGGGGTCTATCCGAATTCGCTGTTCAGGCCATCGCCCGATCTGCCGCCGTGCGGTGCCAATGCAAACTCGTCACGCACCTGGGTCGACATCTTCAACGGTGACAACGATCAACGCCTGTATGGGTTCTGCGCGCTCGGCAGCGCGGATGCGCTCGGCGGACTATGGTTCGCATTGCCGCGTGGCAATGCGCCGCCGGGAAGCGTGTACGTTGTACTGCGCGATCGGCGCTGCCCGTCGACATACAATTCTGCGCCCGTGCAGCTCACCACGCCGGTCAGCCCTTCGATCCGCAATCCGGTGCCTGGCTCTACCTTCACCGGGGACAATGTAACGTTCGAGTGGTCGGCGGAAGGCGCGATCGTGTCGCAGTGGTGGCTGTATGTGGGCAGCACTTCGGGCGCCAGCGACATCTACAACAGTGGCTCCCTTGGCACGAGTCTGGTGGAGACCGTCACCGGTCTGCCGAAGGACGGCAGCATGGTATTCGCGCGGTTGTGGTTCCGTGTCGGCGGTGTCTGGCAGCATCTGGACGCGCAGTACACCGCGGTCAAGGCTCTGGCCCCAGAGATCGTCTCGCCGCCAGACGGCTCGGTGCTCGGCGATCAGAACGTCACATTCGAGTGGGCGCACAATGGCACCGCAGTGGCGCAATGGTGGCTCTACGTGGGTACCAGAGTGGGCGGCTACGACATCTACGACAGTGGCTCTCTCGGAACCCGGCTCCATGAGACCGTCAGCGGCCTGCCTGCGGATGGTTCGGCTGTGCACGTGCGGCTCTGGTATCGCACGGGTGGCGCGTGGAAATACCTCGATGCGAGCTACACGGCCTTGTCCAGTCGCGATTCAGGGATCACCTAGCGGGCTCTGGGCGCTCGGCTTGCGAGAGCCCAGATCGCGCAGTGGCGGCAATAGGTGGGCAGCTGCGAGGATGGCAACGGCAAGTAGTGCAAGCGCGCTTCTTTGTGTATGGCAACGAGCACCAGCATGACTGGCCTGCCTGCCAAAGGGCGCGAGGTGTTCATTCGTCCCTGGTATTGAACGGGCAGACAGCCGACTCGGGTGGATTGCCCGTTCACGACAGCTTGAGCGGCAGACTGTGCACGAAGCGGGGTCGATCCCGCTCGGTGAATCGTCATCGGCCCAGTCGCATGGCGTGAATGCTCGACACATCGGAGACGGCCACGCGTGATGGATATGTTGTTCGTTCTTCTATTCGCAGGCCTGGCTTTCACGCTTTCGGCATCCGCCGGGCTTGGTGGCTCGCTGATCATGGTGCCGGCCCTGGCGCTGCTGCTCGGCGCCAAGGAAGGAATTGCGCTGGCGGCACTGCTGCTGGCGGCCAACAATGTTTCGAAGACCTGGTTCTATCGTCAGACAGTGCCTTGGCGTCAGGCCAGCCTGCTGCTGGCGATGACGATGTTCGGCACGTTCATTGGCTCAGCGCTGCTGGTGGCAGCGCCCGAAGCGCTGGTCGACGCGGCAATTGTCTTGTGCCTGGTGTCTGCGTTTGCACTGGAGCAACGGAAGGTCAGCCGCGTACGCCAGGGACTTGCCCCGGTGCTTGCACTCGCCTCGGGTGCTACATCTGGTTTCTCGGGTACGTCAGGCCCGCTCAAGGGCATCGCGATCCGCAGTCTCGATCTGGATCGAATGCACCTGGTCGGCGCGGCGTCGGTAATCTCGCTCGCCGGCGACGCAATCAAGTCCGCGGTGTTCGCTCACGCTCAGTTGCTCGACGAACGCTCGCTGACCATCGCGCTGGCTGCTGTGCCATTGATGATCGGCGCGTCATATCTCGGCCGGAGCATCAACCAGACAATCGGTGAGCGTGCGTTTGCCGTGCTTTTCTGGACGGTAATTTGCGGTTACGCGGTACGCCTGGCAATTGTTTGATGGGTTTTGTCAACTTAGCCCAGCTGAGGTGAATCCGATCGCCTGACGAAACCGTGCCTCGATTTCATTGGATACAGGTTACCTCCTGCCACGCCACAAAGGCGCGGCCAAGGAGGATTCGATAATTCGCTGCCCGCAGCAGATGTCTGCCGACGCGAAACAGATTGTGCACTTGCCCATGAACGCTCAGAAACCGTTGCGCCTGGGCCGATGACGCAAACCCACGCATCTGACGTTCTTGTTCGCGCGTGTGTTCATGCGACACCTCGGCTCGATTGTTGGCATGCTTGTCTTGGCAGTGGACAACCGATGACATCATCTCGCGTTTCGCTGCGGCATAGCTTTGAAGTTTGTCCGTGGTCAGCTCGTTAGGGATTCGCCGTTGGCCCTTCAAGAGCTTACGAAAGAAGCGCTTGGCGGCGCGCTTGTCGTTGCGGCTTTGCACGAGGATATCCAGCACGTCACCGTCCTGGTCGACGGCACGCCAGAGATACTGGCGTTTGCCCTGAATTGACACGGTGACTTCATCGAGGAACCAATGGTCGCCAAGCGTTCCGCGGCGCTTTCGGAGGCGTGTGCCTGGCGAAATCCTATTGTCTCCCGAATCTGCCGTGATTGCGTGGACTTGTATCCCGGGCTGGAAAGGCTACGATCAGGGTCGTATGCGAGACCTATCAACGCTGATCCTCCACCTTTTGACGACGCTCGCCAAACTCGTGGGACCGGGTGGCATCCGAACTGTTGTTGCGGAGACCTTGGTCATGAAGCATCAGTTGCTGGTCATGAATCGTTCGCGGCGGCGGGCGCCCAATCTGACGGCAATGGACCGGGTCGTAATGGGCCTGTGCACCCTGTTCATGACACCGAGCAGGATCCGCAAGGTGGCCGCCGTGCTGAAGCCGGGGACGCTGCTCAGCTTTCACCAGGCGCTGATAACGCGTAAGTATCGCCGGCTATTCTCATCGCAGGGGCATGGCAAGCCAGGTCCGAAAGGCCCATCGAAGGAACTTGTCGCGGCCATCGTCGAGATGAAACGGCGGAATCCGCGTTATGGCTGTCCTCGAATTTCTGAGCAGATATCGAGAGCGTTTGGTGTGGTGATCGACAAAGACGTCGTGAGGCGTGTCCTGGTCAAGCACTATCGGCCCGGGCACGGGAGTGGCGGGCCGTCGTGGCTGACATCCATCGGCCATCTGAGGGACAGCCTTTGGAGTGTCGACCTCTTTCGTTGTGAGTCCATCACCTTGAGGACGCACTGGGTTCTCGTCGTGATGGATCAGTTTACTCGGCGAGTCATCGGCTTCGGCGTGCATGACGGCGATGTTGACGGCGTGGCCCTATGCCGAATGTTCAATACGGCGATTTCGGGGATGGGTGTACCGAAATATCTCTCCTCCGACAATGACCCGCTGTTCACGTATCACCGATGGGAAGCGAATCTCCGTATTCTTGCAAGTAGGCGAACTCAAAACCGTTCCGTACACGCCGGTTTCTCATCCCTTTGTGGAGCGGCTGATCGGCAGCGTACGGCGCGAACTTCTTGACCAGGTCTTCTTTTGGAACACCGTTGACTTAGAGAGAAAGCTACGGAGTTTCCAGAGCTATTTCAATCATTCGCGAACACATGCGTCGCTCGACGGCAAGACGCCTGCGGAAATGAGCGGTAGTGTGGTCACGCGTCCCGCCACGCTGCGCAGTTTCATCTGGGAAACTCATTGCGGCGGCCTGTATGAACTTCCGGTCGCGGCTTGAATGGGAATTCGCCACCGACAGGTTGCCGGCATGCTTGAAATCCGATTTGATTTCCCAACTCAATGTGCCACGCTCAGGTAATGCACTTGCACCGGCGGCCGACCATCGCGCCGTGTGGGTCAGTCAGGCACTTTGGCAACGTGGTATTTCCACGTCGCTCGCGCCAGCAACAACACCAGGGACCATTTCGCAAGGGAAGCGCTGACCGAGTCTGACGGGGTGGATGCCGCGCAGGGAGGTAGGCGTGTCCATGGGGCGTGAAGCGGCCTGGGAGCCAGCGGGCGGGCCACATCGGCGAGAGACCGCGGGTGGCTGACCGACTGCGGAACCTCGCGCGGCGCGCCATTGGCGCTCGCCATCTTGGCTCCGGGGCTGGCCTGCGGGACACCACCGCTGTCTGTCGCAAGCTCCTAGCCGAACTCAAAAAGCGCTGCCCGGATGTCGTCCCGCCCAATCCGCTCAAGCCAGGCGCCGTCGGCCCCGATATCCCGGTGGACGTTCGCACCGCCGGCGACCTGGTTCGTGCCGCGGTCCGCCCCGACCGGGGCGACTCCGTACTCTGGCAGGACGGCGACAACGCGCTGGTCGTGCACACCGCCAAGATCGATCTGGAAATCCGTGACGGGCAGGTGATCGTTGCCATCCCAGTGCAGTGCGACCAGGTTCGCAGAGCGGTCGTGAAGGTCTCCTTTGCCGTCGGCAGCGCCGAGCGGCCGGCGGGGATGGTGGCGGCCACCCATGTCCGACCCGCCGGGCCGCCCCTGGTCGTCGAAATCTGGGGAGAGGCGCTGACCGCCCTGGCCTGGCAGGCGCTCCTGGGGTCCGCCGCCGTGCTGGCGTCAGAATCCGGACGGGATCTCGACGGGGCGGGGCTCATACCGGTCGCGCTCTCCGCCACGCCGAACGGCCTGCAGGTCCTCACGATGGCCCGCCATGCCTTCGACCGGGTGCCGCCGTCCACCGTGCAGAGCAAGGCACCGTGAGCGTCGGACAGGTCATTTGGGTGGGGACCCGCCAGTCGGCGTGCGGGCAACCGTGGGCCGATGCGTTCGTCGGTTTCGAAGCGCGGCCCGGGATTGCAGGGAGCCGCTCTGAAGACAGCGTCGTTCAGCGGGGCCAGTTAGCCGCGTCAGTGCCTTCGCCAGCCGACGGGGTGCATCAGCAATGAGCTTCGGCATCGAGGACCTGGGCGAAATCGGCTCGCTGGCAGAGGCCCTGGGCCTGGTCGACGACACGGGCGAATTCCAGGAAGACTGGCTCACCCGGCCCGGCGATTACCTCTCCCGCGTGCTGGCCGACGAGACTCAGCGGGAAGCGCTCATTGCCTTCATCGATGACGTCCTGGGAGGGTCGGATCGAAAGACGGATGCAGCCGGCCGTATCTGGCTGCCCATCGTCGAGGAAACCGGCCCGGACGTGTGCTTTTTTGCCGTGCTGGACGACACCCCGACCGATCATGTGCGCATCGGTGTCGGCGTCACCGTCAAGACGACGGCGCCAGATTCCGAGACCCGCCTGTTCGTGCCGCTGTTCAAGGCTGCCAAGACCGGTCACTCGGTCAGCGATCCCTTGCTGCTGGGCCAGGCCGGCGGGCGGCTGGGTTTCACGACCGAGATCATTGTCGAGCCGGGCACACCGGCACCCGGCGCGGCCCACCTGGGCCGTATCGGCCTGGGTCTGGATGCGCCGACGGCCGCTGGCGACGGAGACCCGTCCGTTTCGCTGACGCTCGGTAACCTGCAACTGCCGGGCGCGTCGGCGCCACGGGATTTGTCCCTTTCGTTGGACACGCTCGACACCCTGGACGACACGGTAACGGACCTCGTTCTGGGACTGATCGAGGCCCAGGCGCGGAATCTCCCCGGCACGCCGTTGGCGGCCCTGGCAGGCCTGCTCGGCGTGACGGGCGGCGGCGCGATCCCTGCGCTGCCGGTAGCGAACCTGGCGAGCCAGGGGCCTCGCGCAATCGCCGTCTGGTTCAACCAGGTCATCAGCGCGGTCGCCGCCCGCACCGCCTGGTACGGCGAGCTGGCCGCTCTGCTGGGCGGTGGAGCTGCAGCGAGCGCCGACGGGGTGAGCTTCACGCTGGGTGCCGCGCAGGTCACCCTCGGGGTCCAGGTGGTTCCCGGGACCGGCGGCGCCAGCGTCATCACGCCGGTTCTGACCACGCGCATCGCTTCAGGCGACCTGCGGGCCGAGGGGCGGGCAGAGCTGGCCCGTATCGACTTGGGCGACGGACAGGCCACGGCGCTGCCGCAGCTCAGCCTGCTCGCCCGCGCCGGCCGGATAGCCGCCGGTGGAACACCTTTGCTGACAGGCGATCCGGCAGTCGATGCGGTGCGTATCGGGATCGCCCTGAACGCGGACCGCAAGGCGGTGGTCTTACTCGCCGCCGACGGCGTGACCCTGGCCGGCAACACCTACGACACCCTGGACCTGTCGTCTCCCGACGCGCTGGCCGAGACGGCCGGTGCGCTGCTCGGCGATGTGCTGGACGACCTTCTCGACCTGTTGGGTCCGGTGGGAGCGGCCCTCAAGTCGCTACTCGGACTGGAGGTGCCCGCGGGGCACCCGGGAGTGCCAACTCTCGACATCTCGGCGTTCCTGGCCAACCCCCTGGGGGCGGTAGGCCGGCACTGGCGAACGCTGATCCGCGACCATGCCGCGGCCGTCCCCGATCTGCTCGCGTCTCTTCAGGCGCTGATCGCCGACGCCGCGGCCGCGGCTGCCATTACCGGCACCGGCACGCCGGCGGACCCCTGGCGTTTGCCCCTTATTGGACCGGCGGCGTTGTTGTTTCACAAGGCCGACGGCCAGGATCGGCTCCTCATTGGCCTGGGCTGCCGCTACATCGTGGACACGATCGGGCTGCGCTGCACGCGGGTCACGACGGAACTCGCCGTCGGCCTCGCAGATCTGGACCTGGCTGCCCCGTCGGCGGTGTTCGGCGGCGCCGTGGACGTGCGACTCACGGCCCGCGCCCGCGGCGACACACGGGCCCGGTTCGCGGCCGGCCCCGTTGCCCTGTCGGCTGAACATGTCGGTCTCGCCGCCCGCTGGACGGCCGACGGCGGCCTTTCGGTCGAGGCGCTGGCGCCCAACCCGGCCGCCGAGTTTTCCGGCCAGACGATACCGGTCGCCCTGCCGACCTTCGCCGCCGATGGCACGCCGTCGCTGGATACGGCGGGTTGGGATGCGGTGGAGCGGCTGCTGGGACTGCTGGCCAGCCAGGCGCAGATCCCGGCCTTCCGGGACCTGGTCGAGGCGCTGGGCTGGGTTCCGGATTCGGCCAACCTGGCCCGCGATCCCGCCGATTCGTCCCGGCCACGTTTGCGCCTGGCCGACCTCGCCGCCACGCCCCAGGCCGCGCTCAAGGATTGGGCGGCGGCGCTGCTGCTGGAACAGTCCGGACCGCTGGAAACGGCGCTGACGGTCCTGACCCGGCAGCTAACGGGGTCCTCCGGCTCACTCGGCCGCTTTGGTGGCATGGGCCGGCCGGAACGGCCCTACGGTATTCCGCTGCTCGCCGATGGACTCGGTCCGGAGCTGGCCTGCTGGCTCGAGCCCTACGGTCCGCTGCGGCCCACCCTGACCGACGTAGACGACATGCTGCGGAACTGGCGGCCGGGTGATGCGGGGCTCGACGGCTCGCTCCTGGCCGAGGCCCTCGACGCCGAAGGCTATCTCGACCAGGCCCTGTCCACGCTTGCCGACGGTCGGCCGGATCTTTCAGCGGGCCTGAGCGCCCTGGTGGCCCGCTGGACGGGCACCGACGGGCGCATCGCGCCGCCGGCAGCGGATCCGCCCGGCGTGAATGTTCACGCTGTGGCGGACGTGGCCTTTGACGGCCTGGCTGATGCCGTAGACCTTGAAGCCCTGCTTGGGTCTGCGTCGGCCGTTCGTCTCCACGTAGAAGTCGTCGCCGCAGACGCGGCGCTTCCCTGGCCATCGGCACCGGCAGACCGGGTCATCGATCTCCGCGCACCGGGACTGTCGCCGGAGAGCTTCGCGGCACCGGCCGCGGCTGCCGGGGAATGGTTCGTCGCCCTGGCGACCCGGGAGGCCGCGCGGCTGGCGACGGATGACGCCGACGGTATCCCAGGGCAGGCGGCGCGACTGGCGCGAGTACTGCCGGCGTTCGCCGGCCTGGGGAGCGTGGCGGTCGTGGCCAAGGCAGGCGCGGGCCATGCAGCGCGTCGCGCAGCCGAGTCCGTGGCGGCGGTCACATCGCTGGTGACCCTCGGTACACCCGCCGGCCCCGTGGCCTTCACCATTCTGGATACGCCCCCCGGCGCCGAGGCCCTGCGGGTTCTCGCCGCACTTCTTCCGGCCCCGGATCCGACCGCTCCGGACGATCCCGATCTCGCTCGGGGCCGCTCGCTGATCGCCGCGTTGACCGGGCTGCTGCCGCTCGGGGATCCAGCGGTAGAGCTGCGCCCGCCGGACGTCCTTCCGGGCTCACCGCGTGCCGGCCTGGACGTACATGCGGTGTTCGGCCGGATGACGTCCGATGCCGTGCGTGCCGGCCTGACCGCCGTCGTTGCGGCGGGCCTGTCCCTGCGGGCCGGCGCCCGGGCTGCTGTGCGCACCGCCGCCGGCCGCAGCGGGGCTGGCGGCGGTGTGCGTCTGCCGATATCGATCCGCGGCGACGGACTGGAGGTTCGCGGTGACGCCATTGTGGAGGCACTGGGCTTCGACCTGACCGCTCCCGGTGGGCCGGTGCTACGCAGTGATGCCACCCTGCGTCTGAATTTGTCATTCCTCCGACCCGGTGGCTGGCTGCTGGGCGGCCCGGACCCGGCCCGCGGTCCGGGTCCGCGGCTGGACCATGAGCTGCGCCGGATCGAGGCCAACATAGCGCTACCTCTGCACGGCGGTGGCGCCGCGTCGGCGGAAATCGTGCTCATCGAGCCTAAGGTGTTCGGCGTCGGCCGGGACCGCTGGGTAGTTAGCGCCGCAGGCGCCGCGTCGGCGCTGGCAGAGACCGTCACGCCGGCGCTGCCCGAGGTTCGGGTCCTGCTGGCCCAGTTCGCGACGCAGCTGCATGCGGCCACCGACCCGGCGATTGCCTCGGTCAAGAACCTGCTCGCCGCAATCGGGATCACGGACGCCACCGGCGGCTTCGTCGCCGACGGTATCGACCACCTGCTGAACGAGCCGGCAGTCCATTTCACCGACGCGCTGGCCGATGCGACCCGCCGCGCCCAGCTGCAGACAGCGCTGGACGCCGTGACCGGCGAGTTGTCGGGCCTGACCCTCGACCTCGCCGCTCGTCGCCTGAGTCTGGCCCTCGGCGGCGTACCGGGCACGGCCGGGCTGACGCCGTGGAACCTGACCCTGGAGGTGGGACCCGGCGGGCCGCCGCGGTTCGCCTTCGAGCTCGAGGCCACGGGCACCGGACCGGCGGGGGCCTTCGGCTTCAAATGCCAAA
This sequence comes from uncultured Gammaproteobacteria bacterium, assembly GCA_963783675.1. GTDB lineage: Bacteria > Pseudomonadota > Gammaproteobacteria > Competibacterales > JAHEDQ01 > JAHEDQ01. Next base: position 387,770 of record CAWAOU010000006.1, on the reverse strand, counting down.
GCCAGCCGTTCGCCGTCAGCCTCACCCGGCGCCAGCCGGGCAGCGCGACGCCTGCCACTGTGCCACTGTGGCCGAGCCCCGACGCCGACGCGCTGCTGGCCGCGCTCACCCGTCTGGCACCGGCGGAGTTTGCCCGCTACGGGCTGGAATACCTGCGCGACCTGGACGAGGGCGCCCGGTCCGTTGTCGAAGCGGTCTACGATGCACTGGGCCTGCTGAGCGCGACGGATACCGCGGGCGAGCGGTTCGTGCGGCTGCCGCTTGCGCTGATCGAGGATCCGGTCGCGTGGCTGTGTCATGCGGACGTGCTGGGGGCGGCGGACGGCTTTGATGCCGCCCGCATCATTGCGCTGGTCGATGCCCTGAAACCGATTCTGGGCGTCACGGGCGGGCCGGGCGAGTGGCAGCTGGCATCCGGAATTACGCTGCGGGCATCAGACGCCAGCGGGGTCCCCCGGCTTGCGGTCGCATTGGATAGCAGCGGCTTTGCACCGGTGCCCGCGGCCGCCGGCCGGCTGGTTTTTTCAGGAACCGTGGCCCTCGCGTTGCCCGCGGGTCTGCCACCGCGGCCAGAGGTGGATGTGGCGGTGGGGGTCGCCGGCGCGGCTTCGGGCCATCGCGCCGTGCACGTGGCGACGACGGGCGGCCTGAAGGTGTTCGTTCGGCCGGACAGCGGTCCGGATCTGTCCCTGTATCCCGACCCGCCGGGCCTGGGCAGCCTGGCCGAGGCGGCGGTGGGCCAGGCGCTGCCGTTGATCCTCGACGCCCTGGCCGACGAGACCGGGTCCGACCTCCCCGGGGACGTGGGCCTGGCTGTGCGCACGCTGGGCGACGCTCTGGCCCTGCGCAGCGGCGCGTCGCTTGCGTTCGACGGGGCGGCGCTGACCGCCTGGGCCACCGATCCGGCGGCGGCCTTTGCCGCGCGGCTCGCCGCGCTGACGCCTACCGACTTCGGCAGCCTGGCGACGGCGCTGGATCCACTGCTGCCCGGCGGAGTGTCCGTAACTCATCCCGACGGCGTGCTGACCGTCACCGCCGGTGGCGTTTCTGTCAGCCTGCAGAACACGCCCTTCCAGGTCGGCCTGGCCGCGGCACTGACCGGTGTACCGGGTGTGGAGCGCGTCGATCTCGCTGTCACCCTGAATGGCGCCGGTCTGGCAGCCCTCGTCGTGGACGTGGGGCCGGCGGATATCGACGCCGCCGGTGTCAGCCTGCGTCCGTATTTCAGCGTGGCGGCAGGCAACACTCCGCCCGGCGGAGGCCGGGTCGATGTGGGCCTCGGACTGGACGGCTCCGGCAACCGGGTCGTCGCCGGTCGCTGGGCGCTCAGTCCATCGAGCTTCTCGCTGGTCAGCATCGACGGTGTCGTGGTGGACAGCGACCCGGAAGCGGTTGCGCTGGCGCTTGTGGATGCCGTGCTGCAGCTGGTGGCTGGGTTCGCCATGCAGACCGACGCGGTGGACGAGTTGCTCGACACGACGCTGCCCGGGGACACGCCAAAGGCGGTTCGCCAGGTCCTGCGCGGTGTATTCCTGGAAGACGTTGCGAGCCCTGCGGCGCTTGATCCGGGCCTGTTCGACCTGGACGAACTCCTGGGCCGCCTGCGTCGCCTGCTGATCAACATCGCCGACGTGAGCCCGAGTATCGAACTGGCGGGCGACCTGAAGGTGGGCATCAGCAAGGTCGGCAATACCGTTGGTCTGACTCTGGGCCTGGACGGGCGGGTTCCGTTGAACCCCGGCTCCGACGTGGTGATCTCCCTGGAGGCGGATTCCCGCTGGATCCAGGGCGGACCGGCGCCGGGCCTGTTCGTGGGCTTTCTCGATGCGACCGCGCCGGGCCTGGCGTTCGCGCCGAGTCTCGCAGCCAATGGCATCGGGTTGCGAATCGGCCGGGCCAGCGCACCGCTCATCGACGCCGGCGTCACCTTGGGATCCGTCGCCTTGCACCTCTTCGGCAAAGTCAGCGTTGGCGATCTGGCCGGCGGCGCCCAGATCCAGTTGGGCGAGCTCGCGGTCGGCGTGTCCGGAGCGTCGGGCGGCAATCCGGTGGCCCAGGGCATCGTCGCTGACTCCGGCAGTGGCCCCGACCGTCTGGCGCCGGCCTTCAGCCCCGCGCTGGCGGTGCAGAAGCATGGCAGCGGACCGGTGCTGGTATCGTTGCGGGCGGGGGAGGGGGATGGACCTTGGTGGCTGGTGATCCAGAAGGGATTCGGGCCGATCTATGTCGAACAGGTGGGCTTCGACACGACCGTGCGCCAGGATCAACTCATCGACATCTCCCTGCTCCTGGACGGCCGGGTGTCCATCGCGGGCCTGACCGCCGCAGTGGATGATCTGAGGCTGACGTATGCGGTTGCGTCGGATGCCTCGGTATTCGATCCGTCGAAATGGCAGGTAGATCTGGCTGGCCTGGCTGTGGGGGCCGACCTCGCCGGCGTCACCCTGGCTGGCGGGCTCAGAAAGTTCGGTTCCGGTGAAACCGTCGAGTATGTCGGCATGCTGATGGCCCGTTTTGCCACTTACGGGTTGTCTGTTATTGGCGGTTACGGGACCGGGATCGACAACGGCCAGAAGTTTGCGGCCTTCTTCGCCTTCGGGGCCATCAACGGACCCATCGGCGGCCCGCCGGCGTTCTTCCTGACCGGCATTGGCGGCGGCGTCGGGATCAATCGGGATCTCATCTTTCCCGGCGAGCTCAGCCGCTTCGGTGAGTTCCCCTTTATCAAGGCCCTGGATCCCGCCGCGAGCGTGTCCTCCGACCCGATGGGCGAGATGTTGATTCTGCGCGATACGTTCCCGATGAGGCGGGGCGACTTCTGGTTCGCAGCCGGGCTGAGTTTCACGAGTTTTGCGCTGGTGGACGGCATCGCGGTGGTCTCCGTAAAGGTGGGTGACGGGCTGGAGATCGCCCTGCTGGGTCTCGCGCGGCTGGCGCTGCCACGGCCGCAGGTGGCGTTGGTGTCCATCGAACTGGGCCTGTTGGCCCGAATGTCCACCAAGGAAGGCGTGCTGTGGATCCAGGCCGAACTGACCGAGAATTCCTGGCTGCTGCACGAGTCCGTGCGTCTGACCGGCGGGTTTGCCTTCGTGTCCTGGTTCGCCGGACCCCTGGCTGGCGAATTCGTGTTGACGATGGGCGGCTACCACCCGAGCTTCCATCGGGACGGTTACCCGGTCGTTCCGCGGCTCGGTTTCAGCTGGCAGGTCTCCGGCGCGATCGTCATCAAGGGCGAAAACTATTTTGCGTTGACCTCCGAGGCGCTCATGGCGGGCGGCCAGCTGGAAGCCTCGGCGCGTTTCGGGCCGGCCTGGGCCGAGGTTCGCTTCGGCGCCAACGGCATCGTTTACTTCGATCCCTTCCGCTTCGAGGTGGAGGTCTACGCGCGGATCTCGGCGGGCATCACCATCGATGTCTGGATCGGCGAGATCACCATCTCCATCAGCCTCGGCGCGCGGATCGCCGTGCAGGGACCGAAGTTCCGCGGCAAGGCCACCTTCGAGGTCGGCCCGGTCAAGCTCAGCGTGGCTTTCGGCAGCACGCAGCAAAGCGAGAAAGTCTACCTCCCCTGGAGCACGTTCGTGCCCAAGTACCTGGAGGACGCCGGCGGCGGCACAGCCCGCTGCATCACGGCCATCCCGGGCAAGGGCTCGCTGACGCCGAGCCCCGACGCCGGCGGAAACGACAGCGGCACTGCCGACGGATCTCTAGACAAACCCTTCGAGGTATTCAGTGAGTTCGAGATCACGGTGACGACACTCGTCCCCACCGATCATCTGAAGATCGGCACCGCCGCCAGCGTCTACCACGCGCCCAGCCGCGTTCTGGGTCTCGCGCCTCTGGGCAAGAGCGCGGTGGACTCGTTGCTCGAGCTGCACCTGCGCGACACGGGCGGTACGGACCATCTCGGCAAGCTGGACGACACACTGCGCCGGGCCGACGGCTTCCCGGTCGGTGTCTGGGGCAACCCCCAGGCGGACGACGATCGCAAGGTGCCCAAGGGGGAGGTCATCGAAGCGCTGGAGGGCGTTCGCTTCGAGGCCGTGGCGAGCTTCGAGGGCACTTTGCCCCGAGAAATGGCATATCACCAGGTCGAGAGCGGTCCGCGCAAACCGCTGCCCTTCGAGCAGATCCGCGCCGCTCGTATCCAGCTGATGGCCCGGGCCCAAGCGGTGGCTGGCCTGGTGCCCGATGTGCCAAGCGTGGCGGCGATGTACGCAACTGCGCGGCCGTGGCTGGCGAAACGGGGCCGGGGTGCCACGGCGCTGGCGGTCATCGACCGGGAGCAGGCGGCGCCGCCGCGACTGGGATCCCTGACCGGCGACCTCGCGGACGCGGAAGTCGACGCGCCCGAAATCGTGCTGCTGGAGGAGATCGGACGGCGGCCGGTGGATGCGGCCGTCCGGCCGCCGGTGGCCATCGCCGTGCTGAGCGCGGAACTGGCACCGGAGGTTCCCGCGCCGCGCACTTCGGTGAGGGAGCCGGGGCCCTTGCTCCGGGTGGCGCCGCCGCGGCTGGCGGACGTGGAGGCGGCGATGGACTGGGCGATCCCGGCGAAGCTGGTCCGGGTCGCGCCGCCCGCGGCAAAAAGCGCCGAGACCATCGTCGCCCGGGGCGGCGCGCCGCTGTCCAGGGGCGGGCAGCCAGGTGTGGCCGCCGTCGACCGGCGCGGTGCGGCAGCGGCGGGCAAGCGCCGCCTGGAGGAACTCACGGCGGGCCTGCAAGGACGGGTCGAAGGCAGCCGGAACCCCGCGACACTGGCCGCCGGTGAGATTGGCGTCTTCTGCCTCCCGAACGCCGAGCGGGATGTGGACGACAGCGCCCGGCGGCCGCGGCTCAGGGCCACCGGCGGACCGGCCCGGATGCTGGCACTGGGTCCGGGCGGGCGGATTCTCGCCGATACCGTCGTCACCCGCGTTGGGATGACGGTAGCCCGCGGAACCGAGCGGGTGGCCGTGCTGGCTACCGGGGCGCGTAAGGATCGCACCGGGATACCCGGCCTGACCGGTTGGCACGATGGACAGACACTGGCCTACGTGGGCTGGTCCACGGCCCTGGTAGCGGGTGGGACGGTCCACGCCGAAGGCGGGTCGATTCCTCGCGGCCGGCAGCAGTTCCGGGCCGGCTGGGTGAACGCCGCCGAACTGACCCGTGAGGTATCCCTCGTGAAGACCCGGATGGCGGGCCCGCTCGGAAGCATTGCCATCGTTATCGACGACCCGGAAGCCGGTGGGGCGGCGCGCGAACTGTCCCTGGGCCTGGAAGGTGCCGAGCGCGCCACCGATCGCAGCGGACGGCCCGTGCCACCGACGCTGGTCGTGCAGGGCCAGCGCAGCATCCTCGTCTATGCCCTTCGCAAGCGGCGGGTTGAAGACCCCGGCACCGTGGCGGTCAGCGTCGCTCGTGAACAGGGCTGGCGGCTGGCTGGCGTGCTGGGCGCCGTTGCCGACGCCGGCACGTTGGCCGAGCGCCTGTCGGGTGCCGGCCTGGATACCGTCATGCAGCCTTTGGCGACGGGCCGTGGCGGCGCCGTGCGGCTGGGATGGGTGAGTCCGCGGCGGCGAACCGGGGGCGCCCAGCCGATAGCGGAAAAGACCGGGGCACGGTCTCCGCAAGGCAGGAAGGTGGCGGCCGCTTCGCGATCGGCAACGAAGAGCAACACTGGGGCCATTCGACGGTCCGCGAAAATGACGAGCGGAGCAAAGCGCCTGGCCGGGAAGACAATGGTCGTTACTCCGCAAGCGGCCGAGAAGAAGAAGGCAGCTCCAGGGGGAACCGTGAAGAGCCCGGCGGGCCCACTGGCTTCGGACCGCAAGAAAGAGGGCAAAAAGAAGACTGGCGGTTCCGGCCCGGCGCGGAAAAAGACCGCGGCGTCGCCGGGAGCAACCGCGAAGAGGAAGGCGCCAGCCCGGGTGCCGGTGAAGGAGACCGGTGCCTCCGTCCCCACCTCGAAGAAAAAGGCCAGCACGCGCCGGGGAGGCAGCAGCTGATGAAGACAACGGAGAACAGCGCATGGTGAGCAAGGGCCATTTCGTGTTGCACAGCCGGGCAGTGCCTCCGCTGACGGCCGGGGACTACGTGCTGGAGGGTGACCAGCGCATCGACGACGGCGCGTCGGGCAGCTATCCCACCGAGCCCTACCGCGGCCACGTTCGGATTCGTTCGCCGCGCTATCGCATGCCGCCGGAGCAGATTCTCTCCACGTTCCCGCCCGCCAACGCCGAGGGCGCGTTCGACAGTCGTCTCCCTCAAGTCGTGCTGAAGCGTCGGACGCTGCCCTGGGAGCGGGCCGCCGATCCCGCCGACCGCAAGGTTCCGTGGCTTGCCCTGGTTGTCATCGCCGAAGGCGAGGGAACGCTCTCGGGCGAAGTGCCGGTGGCGGAATGTGTAACCCCGGGCGTGACGCTGGCCGGCCGCGCGGACGTGCCCACCGGCGTGTATCTCTCGGTGCCCAAGACCGTCGTTACCAAGGTTTTTCCCACGAAGGAGGACCTGGAACTGCTTGCGCACGTGCGGGAGGTGGACATACACGATACTGAACTCGCGCTGGGCGACGACGACGGGTTTCTCGCCGTCGTCATGGCCAATCGTCTGCCCCAGTTCGACCGCGTGGCATGCAAGCCCGTGCGTTACCTGGCGTGCCTCGTGAACCTCGAAGGCCAACTGGATGTGCTGCCGCCGCCCACGCCGCCGCTGGACCACTTCTTCCCCACCGACCTGGTGTTTAACTTCGACGCAGAGGTTGCCATGGCCACGGCGGATCTCGACCACGTGATCATGGGCTCTGGCGAAGTGCCTGGGATCCCGAGCGGTCCGAATGGTGTGATCAATCCTGTGGGCGCCTCCGGCGGCGCTGCGCCAGAGACGATCGGCGCGGCCCGCGCCAGCGCGCCCAAGTCCACCGCGAGTGCGCGCGCCACGGACGACTGGCGGACGGGGCCGGCGGCGATCGAAGCGCTGGCAGCTTCAGCCAGCAGTGCTGACGCGGGCGAGGTGGTACGGGCGGCGATGGGCGACCGCTTCCGCGCCTCCATGGCGGCCTTCGTCGCGGAGAAAATGTTCCGCTTTCCTGTCCTGGCCCACTGGTCCTTCACAAGCACCGGGGCCGGCAGTTTCGAGCTGCTCATGCAGGACATCGACGTGGGCATGCTCGGGACCGTGGCGGGGCGACCGTCCGGCAAGCCGTTTCCGGAGTGCTTCGAGCCGAGCGCCGGCAAGGGGCCGCCGGAGGATCCGCCGGCGCGTCCGGCGGCAGAGCTGGCAGAGACCGGTCACGTGGGTCTGCCCCACGTCACCCGCCGGGGAGAGTCCCTGCGGGCCTGGTACCGCGGGCCCTTCGTGCCGCAGCTGACCCGTCGAGAGGTGCCGGAGGCCGGTGGCCGACTGCCGCTGGCCCATGTGAGCGACCAGTTGCGAGAACTCGTCCCCGACGGGCGTGAGGACCTCGGCCGGGCCTGCGCTTTCGAAATCGGCAGGCTCCTGGCACTGTCCCAGCCATCCGTTGTGGCCGCCCTGCTGCGCTGGCGCGGCGAGCAGTTCGGCGCTGCCCGCGCGAGGCGTTTCGGTGACATTGCCCTGGGCAAGGTGTCGATGGCCGACTTCGCCCTGAACGAACGCAATGTCGCAGAGCTGGGCGCGATGATCAACCGGGCCGTGGTCACCGAGGCGGCCCGCAAGCCGCAGCCCTTGCTGGGCAACAGCCGCCCCCTGGTGGACTCCGGCCGTTCTATCGACGTCGTGCGCGGCGACATCGAGGCCATCATCGCCCGGGGTTTCGACATGGAGATGGAGCGGGTCAGCGCAGCAATCAAAACCGGCGATTTCAGCGTACTCGAAGCGCTCGAAGTACCCGTCGTGGCGGGCGACGACCTTGACGATGCCAGTCTGCGGAGCCTGAGTCTGGGCCTCGACGCGGTTCTGGGTCACCTGGCCGGCGAGGCCATGCCGGCGCGCGAAGGGCCCGGTCCGGGCCCGGTGGGAGCAAGCCGCAGCGGTTCTGCGCCGCCCGCTGACCGAGGCGGAGCCGAACTGGACCGGCTGCTACGCGCGGCCGCTGCCCGCGTGCGCAAGGAGATGGATCGATGAGCGGGGTCAAGATGCAAAGCGAACTGGCACTGGATCTTCTGAAGGAACTGGCGGCCGTGCACACCGCCTACCCGACGGAGACTCATCCAACGACAAAGGAGGACCGCGTGGTGCCGGCGGACCTGCGCCGCTGGCTGGCGCGTCTGCGGCTTCTATACGGCGTGCCGTTTGCCTATTTGGTCAGCGATTCCGAACTCCTGCCGCCGGAGTCGGCGCGGTTTTTCTACCTGGACCGCAACTGGACTGATGCCCTCGTGCAGGGCGCGCTCAGCGTGGGCACCCTGAACTCTGTGGACCGGGCGCAGCTGGAGCAACTGCACAAGATCATTCGCAAGGAGGTGGACGAGGAGGAGCGGGAGATTCGCCAGCTGCGCGGTGACCCGGTGCAGCGGGGCGAGGCCGGCGTCGTGACAGGTCTCCTGCTGCGCTCTCGGGCCGTGTCCGGATGGCCCGGCCTGCATGTGCGCGCCTACGGTCGAGACGTGGTCGGTGACGAGGAAGTCGTCGGCGAAGATCATCCGGACCGCCTCAAGGTACTGCGGATGGAGCGCCTCGCTCCGGCGGTGCTGCTCGTGCTTTTCGACGGCGTGCCCCGGCTCGTGCACGTCGAGGAACCCCGCCAGGGTCTGCAGTTTGGCGTGCGCCTGAAACGCGACGGCAACAGCGACCGGTTTGTCGCGACCGTTCGAGCCCGGGACCGCAATACGTCCGCCGACGCTGAGCCCGATAAGTCCATGAAGGTGTTCTTTCGCCGCGGGTCTCCGGGGGTGCTGGACCTGAAGAAGACGGCCGAGGAATTCATCGGCACGGCACAGACGAATACCGGACCGGACCTTGACGGCGCCGAGTTTGCTCTGCAGATGATTCGCTTTCCGTTCCGCCAGGTATTCGGCCGCCTGCCGGACCCCGTGCCGCTGCGCGCTGTGTTCCGACCCACGATCGGTCACGCGCTCACGGACCTGGAGGTCTCCTTTCAGGAGAACCTGCCATGAGCCCGCCGGATCCCAAACACATTGCCAAGGCCATGATCAGTCCCCAGTGGGCGGGGCTGTTGCGCCTGGGGCTGGACCGCGAGGCCGTGGCAACCTGGAACCCCACGCTTATACGGCATCCGCGGCTGTTGGTGCCGGTGGATGTGCAGGCGTTGTACGTGCCCGAGGGCAGCGACGAGGCGTTCGTGCGCCTGCCATTTGCTCTGACCACCGCCGATGGCACCGACGCCGAAGCGATGCCGCCGCCCTTCGATGCCGGCACGATCCGTCCGTCCGGTGTGCATCTGCACTGGGCCCTGCCCGATGCCCTGCTGGCGGGTGAGATGCGCAGCGCGGTCCCCGGCTCGGCCAATCGTCTCGGCATGGCGGCCCTGCCGGATCGCTGGACCGTGCTTCGCATCGTGGTGCCGCGCCATGGCGATGCGGTGGCGGTGCGGGGCTGGCTGATCGAGGCAGACACAACCCGGGTGATCCCGCTGGAAAGCCTGGCCGATGGCGCGGACGGGTTCGCGCCCACCGGCAAGCGCGTGGAGGCCGAGCAGCTGACGGGCAGCGTGGGCGGCACACTGAACTGGACGGCGGTCTACGATGCCGTGCTCAACCGCTTTGCGTTTCACGATCCGCTGGACGACCTGGAGTCATTGGCCGGCGGCGGCGCCCTCGGCAACCTGGGTGCCTACGTGGTAGCCGGCTGGTGGTCGGACGCCCGCCGCGACCCCCTGGATGACGCCCGCAGCAAAGCGGGCTTCCAGGACACTCTCGACGAGCTGAATTGGCGGCTGGCCGCCGACCGTGAGGGGGGCGATGTGCTGCCCGGCATGGCGGTCATGACGGCGGCCAAGCAGGCCACACTCGGCCTGCCTACCGGCCAGCGTTTCGCGGAGGCCGTCCCGAAGAGCGGCGGCGCGGCGGAGTCCCTGCTGGCCAGCGAGGCGTATGTCCACAGCAAGAGCCGCTTCGCGGAAGACGCCGGCAAGGTCCGGCGGGCCTCGCCGCGGCACGTGTTCTCGACTCTGCTTCACGGCGTGATTCACGGCGTACCTCTCGCCGGGCGCCGGCCCGGCCCCGATCAGCGCCCGCGGCCCGGGGACGTGTCGGTGGCTCTCGGGCTGCACGGCGACGACGTGGACGCCGCTCTTGCCACTGCTGGCATGGACCTCGCCGACGCCGAGGAGCGCCGCGACACCGAGCGGGTGCTTGCGGCCTTCACCGGCCAGCGTCTCGACCGGCTGGGGACTGCCGACGGGCTCGTCGACGTGGAGGAATATGAGCATGCCGCAGGATTCGAATCGCGGCCGGGCGGCTCGGGCGCCACGGATCGGGTCCGGGCAGGTGCCGAGGCGGGGACGCTGCCGGCCGGCCGGGCGGCTCGCGCTCGCGAGGCCGAGCGCCGTGCGGCGGGCCGGGGCAGCAAACGAACCGCGGACCCGGAACTCGTCTTCGCGCCCGGGTCGCGCAGCGATCTGAAGACGATGGCGATGGCCGAGCAGCGCAAGACCGTGGGCGAATGGATCGCTCGTCAGGAGGGTCCCGCGCCGGAGGCCGAGGCACGCCTGGTTCAACGGCCCGCGCCCCGCTATTACCGGCCCCTCGAACCCGTGGTGGCGGTCCGCAACGCGGCACGCAGCCTGCGTCACCGGGGCGACGGCCGCACGGCGCCGGACGGACGGTTGCTTGTCCGCTGGCCCACTCAGGTGGCCACGGCGGTGGAGGGCGTGGTGAACGCCGAATCGCTGATCCGCGGGCTGCCCGGCGGCGGTGCACTGCCGGGCGAAATTCTGATGCTGGCCCGCAGCGCACTGGCCCTGGATCCCTACCGGGCGAAATGGCTGTCCCGCCAGGCCGAGAACCAGAGCGGCGTGCCGAGGGCGGCCGCTGAGGCTCGCCTGGCGGCAGAGGTGGCCTTGCGATATGGGGGCGACGCGACCTACGACGTCGCCCATGCGCTGGGCGTTGGCGCAGGACAGGGCGACCGGCGCCTGGCCGGTTACCAGGTCAGAGAGCAGCTGCGGCGATTTTCCCTCGTCGCCGGCGTGGACACGGACCCGGTAGGCGTGACCGCCTGGTCGCAGCCGTGGGTGCCCCTTTGGCTGGAGTGGGAGGTGGAGCTGACTACGACCGATCGGCTGGGAGCGACGCGCCTCGGGGCGCTGGATCTGGATCCTGACGGCGCTGACTGGCTGCCGGATGCCGTGTCGCGGACCGTTGCGGGCCGCAGTGCTCTCAACACGGGATCCGCGAAGGCTCTGGCGTCGGCCATCGACGCGTGGATCGAGGCGGAGACGGCCCGCGACGTGGACAACCAGGGTGAAGCGGACGATGACACCCAGGCAGCCCTCGCCAGCCTTGCGGATGCCGTGGAAACAGTGGATGTCATGTCCGCGACCCTCGAGAGCTTCCAGGAGGCGTTGTTGGGCTTGCCCGTTGGTGATTACGGCGTGCTGAGCCCCCGCAGCGCTGACGGGACCACGCTGGCGCAGCCCGAGCCGCTTGACGTGCCGACGCTGCTCGTCAACGGAGGCATGCGCCTCGCCCGCGCGCGCCTCGTGGACGCGTTCGGGCGTTTGCTGGAGCTGCCCGTCGGTCGCGTCCGCGTGCCTGAGCGTGCGCGGGTCGAGGATACGTCGCAAGGCACGCTGCGCCTTAACCCGCGACTCATGCGCCCGGCGCGCTGGCTGTTCCGGCTGGTCGACCCCGGTAACCTGGGCGAGGCAAGTCCCGAGGCGAACATCGACCAGATCGACCCCCTTGCCATGGTCAATCCCGTCGCCGGATTCCTGCTGCCGGACCACATCGATGAGGCGTTGGAAGTCTTTGACACCGCTGGCAACCCGCTGGGGCAGATCATGCACGAGCCCTTCGGCGGCGGCGTAACCTGGGAGGTCGCCCCGGGGCGCGACGGGCCCGCGGACGCCGGGCCCCACCACGGCCTGAACACGACGCAGCAAATCCTGGGTTTCCTGTCCGCCGCCGTGATCGCGGCCGATGCGGAGCGCCGTGGCGGAGAAGTAGCCCAGCCGGAGACAGAGTCGGCGCTATCGGCGATGCTGCGGGCCATCGACACGACCTTGTGGACGGTGGACACCTTCGCGCAGATGGGAACCTCCCATATCGCCGGGCTCGTCGGCCGGCCGATCGCGGTCGTGCGCGCCACGCTGCGCCTGGACATCGACGACGACCTGGACGAACTCGACCTGTCAGACGCCGAAAAGCGGGCGGCACGAGAGGCGGCGTACCGGGATCTTGCTGACCGGGCGTTCCCCGTGCGTATTGGCGAGCTCACGCGCGCCGATGACGGGTTGCTGGGCTTCTTCGTGGACGATGATTACCAGCACTTCCACGTGGTGGACAAGGCCGTGCGCGACGGCGCGCTGGACGGTGGGCACGGCCGCGGCCACCTGGCCCAGAAAGGCGCAGTTCCCCAGGTGCCGCCGGTTCGGCCCATCGACCATCCTTACGTGGTCGCGGAAGACGAACTGGTGGTTCACCCGGGCCAGGTATTGCGACTGACATTGCTCATGCATCCCGGCGGCAAGGTGCATCTGACCTCCGGTATCCTTCCACGGAAGTCTCTGCAGCTGGTCCGTGAATGGACTCACACGGGGTTGTCGGTCATCGCGCCGTCCGCCCGGATCGGTCCAGTACTCATAGAGCCCGGTGAGGTGCGTCTGCCCAAGATCTCGTCGTTTCCCAAGGACCAGATCTGGACTCGCCGAAACACACCGGTGACCTGGCGGGACGATCCGATTCTGTCGGCCACTCAGACGGCGCTGTTGCCCGACATGCCTGCCGAAGTGCAGGAAGGTTATATCCGGGTCGGGCCAAAGGCCGGTGAAGATTCCGGGGGTGGAGGGGCCTGATGGACCGTTATGACTGGCCCGGTGAGCGCGACCCCGAACGTCAGGACCAGGCGGAGGAACGGGGCGATGCGATCGAGGACTTCCTGTCCGACGTCCACGGCAGCATCCTCTCCGAGGCCAGCGCGCTCCGCGCCCAGCTCCTGGGTGCGCTGAGCGCTGGCGCGGACGAGAATGTCTGGGTACCCATCGGTCCATCGGCGACGGTCCAGGGCCAGGCGAACAGTCGGCCGCGGGTGGCAGGTCGAGTGCGAGACCTGGCGGTCAGTGACGACGGCCTGAGGGTCTATGCGGCGACCGCAAATGGCGGCCTCTGGTACTCGGGCGATGCCGGACTCACCTGGCATCCCATCGGTGGCGCGGGCTCGACGCCAGCGGGCGAGGCCGCTGCTCCCGGTCCCAACAGCCTCGTGATCGGGTGCCTGCTGGTAGATTTCGGCGCCGCTGCCGATGGCTCCGGCGATACGGTTTATGTCGGCACCGGCGAGATCAAACCTCGCTTCGGCGGCCAGCCAGGAGTCAAGGCGCGGGGCATTGGTGTCCTCAAGCTGGACCGGTCGCTGCCAAGCGTTCTCGCAGACCCGTACGTAAATCCCTGGAAGCGCGAAGCCGTCAATCTCGCCGGTGCCGGCATCTTCCGTCTTGCCTGGGATCCTGCGGACCACGACTCACTGGTGGCCGCCTCGTCCATCGGCCTGTTCAAACGGCAGGGCGCGTTCCAGGAAAACGCTCCCTGGCAGCGAGTGACGACAGGACCCTTCGACTTCGATGCGGATGACAACGAATGGTGTACGGACGTGGTCTGGGCCCCGTCGGTGGGCGCCACGCCTTCGCGACTATGGGTGGCGCTCGTGGACCCATCGTTCTTCTCCGACACGGGCGTGTGGGTGTCGGAGGACGGCGCGAACGGGCCCTGGGATGAGGTCAGCCTTAGCGGCAGCAAGGACAACGGCCGGCTGGGCATCGCGGTGCACCGGGCCGATCCCTCAATTGCCTATGTGCTCGGCAAAGGGCCGCGCCTGTGGCGGATCGACGGCAAGACGGCGCGCCGCGTGGGCGGGATCCCGGGCAAGCTCTTCGGCAGAACCAAGGCAAAGGACCAGTCGTCCTACGACCTGGCCCTCGATGTGCATCCGAGCGATCCCGCCGAGGTGATTGTCGGCGGCAGCACCGTGCGCTCAGAGGGGCAGTGGAGCGCGAGCCTGTTCCGCCTCACCGTTGGAGGGACCGCGGCCGCCGATGACTTCGAGGGCAACTTCGACGATGCGAACAAGGACGATCCCGGCGCCGATACGAACAGCTATATCGGACACACGGTGCATGCCGACGTGCATGCAGTGCGCTATGCGGGCGCGCCGGCGGGGTCCCAGGTCTGGGTCGGCTGCGACGGCGGTGTGTTCTGCTCGGCCGCCGCGGGCGATGCCTATACCTTCCATCCCCGCAACACGGGACTTGCGGTAGTGGAGGCCGGCTTCGTGGCCGGCCATCCGACCCAGGACGGCGCGCTGATAATCGGCACCCAGGACAACGGCGCCCAGCAGCGCATCGGCAACACGATCTGGACGCTCTGGATTCATGGGGATGGGGGTGGGGTGGCCTACCATCCGACTCGCCCCGCCCATTTCGCCGGCCAGTATACCCGGGCCAAGTGGCATCGAAACAAAGGCTCCTGGGTGGCGCCGGTGTGGCGTGCGGGATCGTCCAAGGATTCGAAGGCCACCGAAAATAGGGCATCGTCGTTCTACTCGAACCTGCACATCATTCCGGGCGCGAGTCCTACGACGGCTCGCGTCGCGCTGGGCACGAGCCGGGTCTGGATCAGCGAGGACTGGGACCCGATGCCCGGTGCCACCGCGATGACCTGGCGCACGTTGCCGTCGCGCACGGACCCCCGGGCCGGCGGCAGCAACAACACGTCCAGGGATACGTTCAAGGGCCGGGTTGGCCAGGTGCGGGCGGTCAAATGGTCCGGCCCGCCGGGCAGTCCGGAGAACCGCCTCCTGGCTCTTTGCCGCCGCGCAATCCTGGGCTTTACCCGCAACCCGGCGGACAACACCTGGAAGCGGACCGTCATTTCCCGTTACAACGAGAAGTGCGGCGACGACGAAACGGACAACGACGAAATCACCCGGCCCACTTCGGACGTGCTTCCGGCCCTCGGCGCCTGGAGTGACCTGGCGGTGCAGGACCCGGCGCGGGGCACGCATGGGTCCTTTTATGTTTCGGCCACCGGAGCTGCGTCCTTCGACGACGACACGCTGGTGGAGGCCGACCGGATGGATACGCTCTGGTGGTACGACGGCACGGGCACCTGGCATCCAACCGGGCTGCGCGGTCACGCCAATGCGACCCGCGCGCCGGCCTACGCGGTGGTCGTGGACCCGGACAACGTCACGGTCGTTTATGTAGGAACCGGTGTCGGGGTGTGGCGCGGCGAATTCGAATTTGTCAACGGCGCCCCCGAATGGGACTGGGAGATATTCTCGAACGGCCTTCCCGACGGCATCATCCAGGATCTGTCGTTCTTCAAGGACGGCAGTCTCAAGCTCCTGCGCGCCGCCGTGCAGTCCCGGGGCGTTTGGGAAGTGGACCTCAGCGCCAGTCCGGCGTCACCGCGGCGAACGTATCTCAGGGCTCATCCCTACGACACCCGGCGGCGGGCTCCCGCCAACCTCGCCAATCCGGATAAGGATCCCAGGCCGGTCCCGGCCGGCGGCTTCCAGGCCCAAGAGTTTTTCTGGCACGGGAGTCCCGATTTGCGCGTTCGCGCGGCGCCAGGATCCGCGCCGCCGGCCCGTCCGCATGACCTGCCCTGGACCCGCAACAACCCAGGTGCAGCGTATCCGACCTGGGTGCTGCAGACGGCAATGCATGCCACCAATCCGGCAGACCCGTTAATCAACGATCCGCTGGTGAGACCCACGGGCAGGTGGACGCCGCTGCTTGAGGCGCGCATAAAAAGGCACCGGGCGCGACTTGGTATGGCCTCACCCAATACGGCGATCGTGGATGGCGACTTTTGGGACGCCCTGGTCATAGCCGGCAAGTGCTTTGACACACCCTGGGATACGCCGGCGCCGAGTGAGGCGGACCACTACGAGCTGATCGTCGAGCGGGACATGCACTTTACCCCTCAGGGGTTCACCGACTCGATCAGGGCAGCGATCGTGGACCGGCGGCCCCAGAACGTGGACGTGCTTGTTCATCACCGGCATTTCGAGCCGGAGGATGGAAACGACGTTAGCGTGTTGCTGCTTCGCAGACAGATCATCAGCAGCGGCCCGTCAGCGGAGGGCGACGGTGCGGGTGTCGCCCTGGGTGCGACGTGGAAAACGGCGGTGACCCAGCGAATGGCGGGGGCCAGCCCGGCTGTCCCTGACTGGGATGTGATCGGCTTGGCAAGCCCCACGAGCCCCGTGTCGGCGAGGACACCGAGAATCGTAACTTTTGCAACGGATTTCACTTCGCCCACCACGTTTGTGACCGGCTCCACCTGGATGCTGTTGGCGATCGTTTCCT
Organism: uncultured Gammaproteobacteria bacterium; assembly: GCA_963783675.1. GTDB lineage: Bacteria > Pseudomonadota > Gammaproteobacteria > Competibacterales > JAHEDQ01 > JAHEDQ01. The sequence continues at coordinate 371,317 of CAWAOU010000006.1, read as the reverse complement.
CCGTGCGGGATCCGGTGAGCGCCGCGTCGCTGACCGGCGGGACCGTCCGAGACCTGGTTCTAAACAGTCACCACGTCGCGGCCCGGCTCGTGTACCTGGCACCCTGAAAGCTGCCTTTGGGGCCTGGTGGCCGAGAGGTTCACCATTCTCGGATTGCGCTGTCCGATCCTGTCCATCTCGAATTCCTAATTTTCTCGTTGAATCACGGACAAATGCGTCTTTGCGCAGCGACTGATATCTGCTCTAAGCTGTGTCGCGTATGAAGGACATCCTGCTCACAATCTTCCACGTCGCCGTGGTGGTCGTGAAACTACTTGGCCCGGGTGGCGTGCGAGCCGTTATCGCCGAGAATCTCCTCCTCAAGCACCAACTGATCGTTCTGCGCCGGCCTCGTCGGCGCGCACCGAATCTGACCGTGTTGGACCGTTTCCTCTTCGGCTTCGGATCGCTATTCCTGAGCCCGGGACGCATCCGCAAGGTCGCCATCGGGTTGCGGCCGTCGACGTTTCTGAAGTTGCATGAAGCGTTGGTGCGTCGCAAATACCGTCGGCTGTTCTCCTCGAGCCATCGTCCGAAGAAACCCGGACCTATAAAGGTCCAGGCGCTGACCTCATACGCGTCATCGTAGAGTTGAAATCTCGTAACCCTCGTTTCGTCTGTGCTCGAATTGCCTTGATTATCTCCAGGACCTTCGGCGTCGAGATTGACGCAAACGTCGTGTACCGCGTGCTGTCGAAACACCATCGTGCACCGCCCCGCGGAACAGGGCCGTCGTGGCTATCGTTCATCGGACACACGAAAGACAGCCTGTGGAGCGTCGATCTGTTTCGCTGCGAGTCAATTGTGCTACGGAGCTACTGGGTGCTGGTGGTCATGGATCAGTTTACCCGCCGCACCATCGGATTCGGAATCCAATGCGGCAGTGTCGATGGGCCCGCCCTCTGCCGAATGTTCAATGACACCACTCGTGGTCATGGTACACCCCGATACGTCAGTACCGATCACGATCCCTTATTCGATTTCCAACGCTGGAAAGCCAACCTTCGGATTCTGGAGATCGATGAAATCAAAACGGTGCCACACAATCCGATTTCCCATCCCTTTGTTGAGCGGCTCATTGGCACCGCGCGGCGAGAGTTTCTCGACCATGTGCTGTTTTGGAACAGGCGTGACCTCGAGCGAAAGCTCTCCCAGTTCCAGGCCTATTACAATGTGGAGCGCGTCCACGCGTCGTTACAGGGCAAAACTCCATCCGGATTCGCCGCCGGCGAGACCGTCAAACACGCAAAGCTCAACGACCTCCGATGGGAGTCCCATTGCCGCGATTTGGTTCAGCTCCCGATGGCGGCCTGACTGCGAATTCGAGATGCACAGGCGTTGAGATCGCCGCCAATGAGCGCATGGGCGCTTCCGTCCGTTTTGCGCACCTCCTCTAAGAACCGGGCGAGTTGTCGAGCCTGGTTGCGGGAACGAGCAATTAAGAACTTAGGCAATGGGAATTGGCTCCGTCTCCCGCTCGAATCGCTTGAGTTGACAGTACCGTAGCAGGTGCTCTCAGCCCGGCTTACCAGTAAGCCGGGCCGCCGATGAGCAGAACGTGTTCACGCTACAGACGCTGCCGGCGTGCGATGAGCCGTTTGATTATGGAATGGGCAAGGGTAGCCGGGCCCTCGCAGCCTGCAGGCGTGGCGGCGCGGTTGGAGGAACGCAAGGAGCTCGAAATGCGGGCCTAGGGCTCCGTGGTAGTAGAACCGCCCGGTTTTTTCGAGCGGTTGGTGGTTTCATCGGCAGCGCCGCACTGGGTTTGCTGTTGCAGCTGCAACAAGGCTTCGACCTTTTTCGTCATTTCAGCGCCATTTTTTTCCAACAGGCCTTTGGCCAAGTCCCCGCCAAAGATTTTGGCGAAATCGAGTATCGGTGGATCGAGCGCCTCTTGGCGTGCTTTGTCGACGACGGTTTTGAGGTAGGTCTCGGCGTCCTCGAGCCGGAAGCTGGTTTTCTCATAGAGCTTCATATATTCGCGCGCTTGGAAATCGGCGGCGCTAGCGTCATCTAAGTAGCAGGGGTGGACGCGGCCGACGGCACCATGGGCAAGGCCCAACTCCCAGGGCATCCAGCCGGAGCCTGCCGCGTGGCTTGAGGCGAGGAAGACGAACACGCGCGAGGTTTTGATCTTACTGCGCAGATGCTCGGAAAGCTCGGCGGTCATTTCTTTCTTTTTGGAGGCTTCGAGCAGCTTGTCGTCGAGGAAATCGGCGTAGACCGCATAGCCGAACTTTTTCCAAGCCTTGACGATCTGCTTGGCGTTGTCTGTATCCGCATAGGAATGGGAAAGAAAGATATCATGATCATGCGCCATCACCTCCCCTCCTCGCATGGTTTAATCTGCCAGAGATAAGAAGGCGGCGCAATTATCCGATATCCAGTTGTGACAAGGACCTTTCAGATCGATCGAGTCTGACCCCACAGAACCTGGCACCAAGATACCGCCATCTTTTCCCGTCACCACAATTTCGGCGCATACACAGGAAATGCGGTTTGGGTCCGCCGGATTTATCTCTGCGGTCCACCCTGGGCTTACCTTGCCAGGGCGGTTCAGGTTGCATCGGTACTGTCAACTTAAGCGATTCGAGCGTGAATCAGACCCATTGCCAATTGTCTAAGTTATTGATTGCCGTTTCCCGCGACAGCGATTTCATCCGAAAAAGTGGGCGGTTTTCGCGTAAGTTGACAGTACCTCTGGTACTGGTAACGGCTTGGGCGTGCCCTTTCGAGAGTCAGATTGAATCGTTGCTGTATCCGAATCCTTGGTGTTTGCATGCGGCGAATCTCGGTTTGAATAGGGACGAGTTTTTTGACTACACGGCAACCGTCGAGGATGGATCCTGACCGACGGGTGCCTTGCGAGCGTCTCGATCGGGTTGCATGAAGGGACGAGCCGGATGCCGGAACTCCAAGGCGGCCCGGACCCGAAGGTACGGTCAGTCAACCAGTCGCCCCACCGTCCAGCGGTCCCGCCGGAAAGGCGTGAATCGTCCAGCGCTCTCCCGAATCGCGCTTGCTGGCGCACATGATGGTTTTGCCGTCGGTGCGCACGTTGACCAGGCCGTAGTAATTGCGGTGCATGAAGCGCAGGCCGCGCACGCTGCGGATCGGGTAGTCCACGCCGACCACCCCGGTGGGCATGCGCGAGGCCAGCTCGACGCGGGCAAGGTTGGTCAGTTGGGCCTGGGCGGCGGCTTCCAGGACTGGCTTCTTACGCTTCACGGCCGCCTTCCGCAGCGCGCGGCGTTGGTTGGAGGGAGCGTCATCCAGTGCGTCGTGGTCCTCGCGCGTCAGGAACTCGCTGTCGGTGAATTCGTCCAGTGGCTTGGTCAGGTAGGTGGTCTTTGTGCCGGTCGTCGGCAGGTTGCTGATCTCGAGCCGGTTCACCTGGGCGACGGCGACGCTGCGCTCCACTTCGGTCATGTAGACCAGCGGGGTCACGAGCACGTCGTCTTCCATGTTCACATGCTTGCGTCCGGTCAGCGCGCTGGCCGCCCGGAGAGCCGGGTGCGCAGACCTGGTCGACTTTCCTCGCCAATCACTCGGATGGGATCTGGGCCTGCGATTTCCTTCAACTCTACGATCTCCTGTTTCGTCCCATCTTTGCACTGTTCTTCGTGAAATACGGCAGTCGTGAGGTCGTGCATCTCAACGTCACGCGTTCGCCGAGCGATGCATGGGCTGCCCAGCAACTGCGAGAGGTCACGCCCTTCGGAGAGGCTCCCCGTTACCTGAACCGCGACAACGACTGCAAATACGGACCAAAGTTCGCCGCGGTGGCCGAGGGAGCGGGCATTGAGATGGTGAACATTCCACCGCGTTCCCCCGACTGTAATGCCATCGTGGAGAGATTCCTTCGTAGCGCCCGCAACGAGTGTCTCGATCATATCGTGATTCTCGGCGAGGACCATGCCCGTCGGATCCTGCGCGAGTACGCGTTCGATTACTTCAACAAGGCGAGGCCGCACCAAGGAATCGACCAGAAGATTCCCAAACACGTCGATGCAGGGATCGAGGCCAACGCCGAGGGCGCAGTCATCGCGAGACCGATACTGGGAGGCCTTCATCACGACTACACGAGGGCGGCGTGAAGCCCCGAGAACGCCCGGACCGCGGGTGTAAAGCCACTACGGGGCCAGCGAAACGGATTCTGGCGGGCGAGTTGAAGCTTCTCGCACGGCGATTCGACCCATTGGTCGGCCCGACCGCAGGGCACAACGTCTACTGGTCAGCTGGGCCCTAAGGGTATGGGCGATACTCCGCCGCCTGTGTCGAGTACTCGAACGCGAAAGTCCAGAATGTCCGTTGAAGTAGCACGGCTGATGATCTGGGAAGGGAATCGATATCCGTGGTAGCTTGGTTGTCTGTTGGTCATGCGTTAGGTGTGGCGGGCGGGCGCCAACTTGACAATGCCAGACGGGAAATGATGAGGGACGGCATAATTGCGGAGCCAAGCGATATCATATGCGGAGCACAACGATGAAAGCCATCGAATTAGACGCCGAGGTCACGGCGGATCACGCCATTCACTTGAAGCTCCCAAACGAGGTCCGAGCGGGCCGCGCGCGAATTATCGTGCTCTATGAGACCGAGGAGGGTGCCCACACCGAAAGTGAGCACGCGCTCGGCAACCTCGACCATTTTTTGACCTCCCTTCCCAGAAACGCGCCCGGGAGGGATCGCGAGGAGATCGCTGCTAAAATTGAAGCAGAGCGCGCGAGCTGGGACTGATGACGGTTCGCATATTCCTGGACGCGTGCATCGTCATCGACCTGGTCGAGGCCAAACCCGCGCAGCAAGGCAGGCTAAAAGCACTGATAGCCGGAAAGCACGTCTTCGGCAGCGAACTTGTGCGGATGGAATCCAGACTCCAGGCACTCCGTGATCAACGCGAGGACCTACTGATTATCTACGAAAGCTATTTCGAGAGCTGCCAGCTCGTCCCCTTTGATCGTGCACTGTTTGATCTCGCTAGCCGGCTGCGGATCGAGCGCCGCATCAAGACACCAGACGCCTTGCATCTAGCGGGAGCACTCGTATCTGGATGTGAACAGTTCTGGACCAACGACGGTCACCTTGCCAAGGCGGCCGGAAAGAAGCTGGAGGTCTGGGATTGGTCCCGTATAGAAGAAGCATTTGATAAGTTGGAACAACAATGATCACAGGCGAGCTCAGAAACCGAAACGGCGAGCTCCGGACCGATTTCAGAACCGGGGGCATCGCCAGTCCTGTTGGAGGAGTTCCATCAAACTGATACTGGATTCGCTGGCCTACCGCGCGTGACAAACTACTGCGGGACTCTTGCGTGGATCAGCTCTGCACTGTTGTGCATCGTGGTGCAATGATGGGCAACGGGCGCCACGGTAAGTCTTTGAAAAATATAGTCACTCGATGGCATGGTCAGGACTGAAAATCCCCGTGTCGGCGGTTCGATTCCGTCCCTGGCCACCATCATTAAAGTCAATATCTTAAGTCTATTCTGACGCTCCTCGCGCGGCACCTTGTTTTGTTACGGGTCGCCCATGTCGCCCTATTCGCGAAATCCAACCTGTCGGTGGCGAATTCTAACTTCAGTCGCCAAAACAGTTGCTTGGACAGACTTGCAGCGGGGGATTACGCTCCCTACTCTGTGCCATCATGCTAGACCTGCTCATCCTCGTCGCCCATCTGCTGAGGACTGTCGCGAGGCTTCTTGGTCCAGGCGGGGCCAAGGCTGTCGTTGCTGAGAGGGTGTTTACAAAACAATAGTATACTCTGAGCCTCCCAGGATGAGAGCACGGAGTCGGTTTTATGGCCAAGCGGGGGCGGGTGAAGAAAATCCAGGCAGATCACCATGTGGTCCTGCGTGAGATCGTTTCGCAGAAGCCACTGGCAACGCTGGAGGAAGTGGGCGCGGAGTTCGCGAGGCGAACCGGAGTAAGGGTGCACGGGGCGACGCTGAGCAAGGGGCTGCGCGAGGCGGGCATCGAGCGCCGGCGCGGACCGGGGGAAGATCTCGACAGAGCTTCCGCGCCGGTCAGCAAGCCAACGCGCTATGGCTATAGCGATGCGCATCGGGCGCAGGCCCCGGAGCAGATCTATGCGAGTTGCCTGAGCGATGCGGAGTGGTTGCGGGTTCAAGATATCTTCACCAACGACGGTGGACGCGGCCTGCCACCGCAGCATTCGCGCCGCTCGCTGCTTGATGCCTGCTGCTACGTGGTGCGCACCGGCTGCTCGTGGCGAATGCTGCCGAAGGATTTTCCCCGGTGGCAGAACGTCTACCGAACGTTTCGACGCTGGAGTGATCAAGGGAAATTCGAACAGATGCATGATCGCCTGCGTGCCCAGTGGCGCGAACGCGAAGGGCGCACGGCGACACCGAGCGCAGCGGTGCTCGACGCCCAGTCAACACGCCACTCCCCGCAAGGGGGCACCAGCGGCTATGACGCGGGCAAGAAGATCAAAGGCCGCAAGCGCCATCTGGTCACCGACACGCTGGGCTTGGTATTGGCGGTGAGCGTGAGCGCCGCGAGCGTGCAGGATCGCGACGGGGCGCACCCGGTGATGACCAGCACAATGGCGAAGTATCCCAGCGTGGAGACGGTGTTCGTCGACTCGGCCTATGCCGGCCAGTGCGCTCAAACGATCAATCAACAGCATGGAATCAGCGTTGATGTCGTGCGCCATCCCGCCAATGCCAACGTCGGACGCTGGTGCCTACCGGATCAAGCAGATCTGTTTACCCGCCAACCCGACGCCAACGGCTTTACGGTGTTGCCCAAACGCTGGGTCGTCGAGCGCACCCATGCCTGGAACGAGCGGGCGCGCCGCCTCATCATGCACCATGATCGGCGCACCGACGTTTCCGAGGCCTGGGGTCTGGCTCGCCGAGGCGCGCTTGCTGTCGCGGCGCATGTTGGCAGCCGTTTGATTTTGTAAACACCCTCTGACAGCCTGCTTATGAAGCACCAGCTGCTGGTCATCAACCGGTCTCGCCATCGCGCGCCCAATTTCTCGACGCTCGACCGAATCCTGCTCGGCTTCTGGTCGCTGTTTCTCGCTCCACGCCGGATCGCGCGGGCAGCCGTCGTCATTCGGCCATCGACGCTGCTGAGATTTCACGAGGCGCTAAAGAAGCGCAAGTATTGCCTGCTTTTCTCATCGCACAAGAAGGGCAAGCCAGGTCCCAAGGGGCCATCGCAAGAACTCATCCGCGTGATCGTCGAACTCAAGCAGCGCAATCCACGGTTCGGGTGCCCGCAGATTGCGCTCATCATCCAGAGGACCTTCGGCGTGGAGATCGACAAGGATGTGGTCCGCCGGGTGCTCGCCAGACACTATCGACCGGGGCCTGGGGCTGGCGGGCCATCCTGGCTGACGTTCATTGGGCACATGAAAGATAGCCTGTGGAGCGTTGATCTGTTCCGGTGCGAATCGATTACGCTGAAGACCCACTGGGTGCTGGTCCTGATGGACCAGTTTACTCGCCGGATTATCGGCTTCGGGATACACGCTGGCGATGTCGATGGAACAGCGCTGTGCCGAATGTTCAACCACGCTACCGCCGGACAGGGCATCCCTTCCTACCTCAGCTCCGACCATGACCCGCTGTTCGAGTTTCATCGCTGGAAAGCGAATCTGCGGATTCTTGAAGTCGACGAGGTGAAAACGGTCCCCTTTACGCCGACTTCTCACCCCTTTGTGGAACGTCTAATTGGCACGATCCGCAGGGAATACCTCGACAACGTCTTCTTCTGGAACACCGTTGACTTGGAGAAAAAGCTGGCGGAGTTTAGTACCTATTATAACCAGCATCGTGTTCACAGCTCTCTGGATGGCCAAACACCAGCCGAAGTCAGCGGGGAACGCGTCAATGCGCATACGGTGCTCCACCATTTCCGCTGGCGGACTCACTGCCGTGGGCTATACCAGCTGCCGGTGGCCGCTTGATTATCAATTCGCCACCGACAGCTGCCAAGCCATATTCGTGGTGCAGTCCACCCAGGATAGGGTGAGCCCGTATGGTGCAAATATTCGAACGAACCGTATGATATTGTTATCAATGACAAAGATTTGCTGGACCAGGACAGTCAATCGGTCATTTGCCATGGATTGATCAGTAAAAGATCCGGAATGAACTCGAAATCCTTGGTGTTGCGTGTTGCCAGGGTCAAGCGGTTTGCCTGAGTGATGGCGGCGATCTGTGCATCCTCCACTGAGATGGTGCGGCCAGCCTTTCGGGCGGTTGCAACCAGGTTTGCATAGCAGGACGCTGCGCCAGCATCAAAGGGGAGGATTCGGTCCCGAAACTCCTCGAACAGGGCGCCGGCCAGTCGGGTGAAGGTATCCTTGCGTTTGCCGTTGGGCAACAAGGCTATGCCAAGTTCAATCTCGGCCTTGGTGATGGCGGGCAGGAAGACCTGACTATCCAGTTGTGCATCCAGCCATTTAACTACCGTCAGTTCCGGCGCCGGTTTCATTAGTTCGGACAGCACATTGGTGTCCAGCACGATCACGCACTGCCACCTGAAAAATCGGGGGCCGGACGGGGTTTGGAGCGTGCCGTCAGCTCTAGTTCCATGCCACCGGTCGTCTCCATCACCCGTTGATGAATACGGCTGGCCAACCCCTTTTCAGGCGTCTTTCCAGCCAGGGCTTGACGCAGGATCTGCCGTGCTTCTTCCTCCATGGAACAGCCGTGTTTAGCGGCCCTCACCCTGAGTCGTCCCTTCACCTCATCTTCAAGATTACGAATAGTCAGCATGGCCATGCTCAGATACCCCCTGTACATAAGTGTCATGATATCGGAGTTTAGGAAGTGAATGCATTGAATGCAAATGGGGTGAGTAAAAGTGGGTCAGTCGGCATGGGCGTTAAAGCTATGAGTCGTACTCGTTGAAGGACACCGAATTCAGATAGCGTGACCAAATCGTGACCTACTCCTGTCATCTCGTGGCCACTCCTGTGCATCTCGAATTCGCAGTCAGGCCGCCATCGGGAGCTGAACCAAATCGCGGCAATGGGACTCCCATCGGAGGTCGTTGAGCTTTGCGTGTTTGACGGTCTCGCCGGCGGCGAATCCGGATGGAGTTTTGCCCTGTAACGACGCGTGGACGCGCTCCACATTGTAATAGGCCTGGAACTGGGAGAGCTTTCGCTCGAGGTCACGCCTGTTCCAAAACAGCACATGGTCGAGAAACTCTCGCCGCGCGGTGCCAATGAGCCGCTCAACAAAGGGATGGGAAATCGGATTGTGTGGCACCGTTTTGATTTCATCGATCTCCAGAATCCGAAGGTTGGCTTTCCAGCGATGGAAATCGAATAAGGGATCGTGATCGCTACTGACGTATCGGGGTGTGCCCTGACCACGAGTGGCGTCATTGAACATTCGGCAGAGGGCGGGCCCATCGACACTGCCGCATTGGATTCCGAATCCGATGATGCGGCGGGTAAACTGATCCATGACCACCAGTACCCAGTAGCTCCGTAGCACAATTGACTCGCAGCGAAACAGATCGACGCTCCACAGGCTGTCTTTCGTGTGTCCGATGAACGATAGCCACGACGGCCCTGTTCCGCATGGCGGTGGACGATAGTGCTTCGACAGCACGCGGTAGACGACGTTTGCGTCAATCTCGACGCCAAAGGTCCTGGAGATAATCAAGGCAATTCGAGCACAGCCGAAACGAGGGTTACGAGATTTCAACTCTACGATGACTGCGTATGAGGTCAGCGCTTGGACCTTTATAGGTCCGGGTTTCTTCGGACGATGGCTCGAGGAGAACAGCCGACGGTATTTGCGACGCACCAACGCTTCATGCAACTTCAGAAACGTCGACGGCCGCAACCCGATGGCGACCTTGCGGATGCGTCCCGGGCTCAGGAATAGCGATCCGAAGCCGAAGAGGAAACGGTCCAACACGGTCAGATTCGGTGCGCGCCGACGAGGCCGGCGCAGAACGATCAGTTGGTGCTTGAGGAGGAGATTCTCGGCGATAACGGCTCGCACGCCACCCGGGCCAAGTAGTTTCACGACCACCACGGCGACGTGGAAGATTGTGAGCAGGATGTCCTTCATACGCGACACAGCTTAGAGCAGATATCAGTCGCTGCGCAAAGACGCATTTGTCCGTGATTCAACGAGAAAATTAGGAATTCGAGATGGACAGGTTACCTCTTGCCACGCCACAAATGCGCGGCCACGGAGGATTCGGTAATTCGCTGCCCGCAGCAGATGTCTGCCGACGCGAAACAGATTGTGCACTTGCCCATGAACGCTCAGAAACCGTTGCGCCTGGGCCCAGGATGCAAACCCCCGCATCTGCCGTTCTTGTTCGCGCGTGTGTTCATGGGACACCTCGGCGCGATTGTTGGTGTACTTGTTTTGACAATGGACAATCGATGGCATCATTTCGCGTTTCGCCGCCGCATAGCTTCGAAGCTTGTCCGTAGTCATTTCCATCGGAACACGTTCTTGTGCTTTCAACAGCTTACGGAAGAAGCGTTTGGCGGCGTGCTTGTCTTTGCGGCTTTGCACGAGGATATCCAGGACGTCACCGTCCTGGTCAACGGCACGCCACAGATACTGGCGTTTGCCCTGAATTGAGACGGCAACCTCATCGAGGAACCAACGATCGCCAAGCGCCCCGCGCCGCTTACGGAGACGTCTCGCATAGTCGAGACCAAAGGTGGCACACCACTGCCTGATCGATTCGTACGACACGATAGTATTGCGCTCCGCCAACAGGTCCTCGATGTCGCGCAGGCTCAAGGTAAACCTATGGTAGAGTCAGACGCAGTGGCTGATGATCTCGGGCGGAAAGCGGTAGCCGCGATAGTTTGGTTGACTGCACATAGACACATTGTCGGCGATCGGTCGGCAACTTGACAGAACCATCGGCACGTATCGGTCGGTCAAGGTTCGATCCGATTGATGGTCGTGACCCGATCAATGCTGCGGTCGAATGAGGCAATGTCGTCGACTCCAGCGGACTCGGCCGATGCGACGAGGTAGGCCTCGGCGTAGTCGATTCGATGGGTCTCGTACACCTCGAGTGATCGCAGCAGCAGAGCGGGGTCGAGGGTCTGAATCGGAGGGAAGGCGATCATCGAGCGCATCAAACGGGCGATCTCGTCGACCGGGACTTCGTAGAAGGACTCGAGCACGTAGACGACCTCGGCAACGATGAGATCGGGAAGTAGCAGTTCGTCGGCTTCGGCGAGGAAGGTTGTGGCGCGTGCTGCGAGGTCAGGTGGATCGCCGGTCAGATGTCGGATCAGGACGTTGGTATCGACGAACGCCGTCACTGACGCTCCTCGCCGCGGGCCCGCCGGGTGCTGCGACGCACCTCGTCCCATGGCGTCCCTCGCTTCGCCGCCGGTACGTCGACGGCGCCGGCGAACTCTAGGAGGCTGGGGGTCTTGGCAAGTACGGCGCGGTGCTGTTCCACTCTGAACACGATCTGGTCGCCTTCCGCGATGCCGAGTTTGTCTCGGACCTCTTTGGGGATGGTGATCTGGCCCTTTGAAGTGACCTTGGCTGCGAGATCCACGCGAGCGCCCCCTTACTGCTTAGACGAAGTAAGGATACCAGCTACGCGGTCAGATGAACATCGGCAGGCAGTTCGTCGTCGCTGGCGGGGCGTGGGCAGTGCGTGCAGAGTCCGCAGGAGAATGAGAAACGCCGCACGACGACGAGAACCAAAGAGGAACAGACCCTGTCCCTGGCGAATTACTACTCAAGCCGCTATCGGTAGTTCGTAGAGCCCACGGGGCTTCTTGCAGACTACGAGAGCTGTTCTGCGGTACACTTCCGGCAGTGCCCATTGTAACTCTCTACGCAAATCTAAGTCAACCTGTTGAATCAACACAATTATCCCTAACTGTACCGCACAGCCCCTGGTTCAACATAATCAGTACGTTATTGATTTTACAGGCTCTGAAAATCCCCGTGTCGGCGGTTCGATTCCGTCCCTGGCCACCATTAGTCAAGTACTTACCTCGTTTTTGGACTTGCGAAGATTTTCTTTGCGGGAGTTTTGCGTGAGCTAGCTCACGCTCAGTCGTCGCAACACCACGAGTTCGGGCATTCCCTCGCCCCGATCGCACACACTGTTCGCTGCATCAATGAGCCGTGATAGCTCGGCCGCAGAGTAGTGCGTTGTGATCCGTCCTGACCGACGTCCAAGCAGGTCCTGGCGGTCCTCGAAGCTCACACCCGCGGCGCGTAACCTTCGGCCGAAGGTGAGTTTGAGGTCATGGACTCTGATATCGGACAAGCCGGCCCTGTTTCGTGCGCGCAACCATGCGCCAGTCAAGTCCCCTGAGACATGCAGGTCGAAGACGCAATCTGAAGGATGGCAATCTCGGCAACCCGTTGTTTACTGAAGACAGATGCCAGGTGTAGTCAGGACGACGCGTCAACTTGACAATGCCATCTACAATGATTCGTCCAGGTACGCGATATGTCCACTCAGCTCACTGGAGTTCACAGCGTTGAACAATCGGCGATCAGCCGTAATCATGACGCAGTCTCGGTGGGCAGCCAACGCCAGGTACATGCTGTCGTAAACGGTTCGATCAATCCCCAATGCGATCTCTAACGCCGAGTCGATGAGATTTGTGGACGCGGTTACCTCGAATGGCACCTTTTGGCACAACGTTAGAATTCTCCTCGCTTCGTCAGGAGTGAGCTCTCCGCGACGAGCTTTCTTCCACACGATGTTGGCGAGTTCTGGCCAGAGCAAATCCGGTGCCAGCAGTTCATGCTCGTCGCTCAAGTAGCTGAGCGCTTCGCCAGTTAGCTCCTCGGGCACAAACCACTTAACGGCGACGCTGGCATCCACAACATATGCCGTCACCGAGAGCGGTCCTCTGCCAACAATCTGGCGCTATCAGTATGCTCACGTCCACCAAGGATACTGCGAAGCTCTGCGGCCCTGTCCTTGATTTCTTCACAGCTCGCCTGGTTGGCAGCTTGGCTCAAAATCGCCTGAAGTTCCGCCTGCAATGATCGGTGTTGTTCATTGGCTCGCGCTTTCAGGCGGTCCAAGACGGTTTGATCCAAGTTCCGCACCAGTACGTCAGGCATTGTTCGCTCTCTAGCTACATCAGATATCACAATGATAGCATGCAGCGGCGAGAGGGGAAAACGTCAATCAATCCGATCCTTAGCGCGCACAGGTCGTTCAAACGCTCAAGGACGAAGTATCTGATTTATCTATGAACCTTTGATTTCGCCACCCACAGCTGGCTTTTTGAGATTTTGCTATTTGGTTTCGCTGTCGTCATTCGCACTGTCGTCGTTGGCTTCTTCGTTAAGGTTGACGTCCCGAGAGCTGGTGGCGAGGTCATTGAGGGACATGGATCCACCGAAGCAGATTTCGTGCAGCGTCGTGCGTTCTTGGCCGTTAAGTACAACCGAGGCAATAGCCTCCCCTTGAACCGACACGTCGGCCGGTACTCCAGGAGGGCGCTCGACACTGGCACTATCGATGATCGATCCGCCTGCATCGAAAGCGATCATCGTGACTGCGCCGCCCGCACTCGCAACCGTGGCCGTCACCGAGTTAACGGTTTCAGGGAAAGTCGCTCGCAGGCCGCCCTGTTGGGGCACCAACAGCTTGACGCCCCGAGCGGTTCGCCGAACGTCACGAACTGCAAGGCTGACCCATTAAGTGGCTCGAAGATCGTTCCGTCGATCGTGGAGTCACCCGACGCGAGAATCGGACCTGGATCGATCGTGCTGAAATCGATGCACTGCTCCGGCGCCGGAGGAACATCGTCGTCCTTCTTAGGTTCTTCGGTCGGACAGGGGAACACCTTGAGATCAACGGCATCGATGAACACCTCGTCAGCCCGTTGATTGCGGCTTTCGATGAACACCGTGACCCGGTTCCCTTCGGCATTTGCGCGCACCGCAACTGGTGTCCATCTCTCGACACTCGTAGCCACGTCTGTCCAAACGATAGAAGCCGCATTCGGGTCTTCGCCACCTAGGGGGTCGACACCGATCCGCAGCTCGACTGCAGCGGTAGACGCATGGACAAACGTCGAGAACTGATAGTCCCAGCCGACGTTCGCTCCGACCGATTGAAAGATACCAGCGGCAAGTTCACGGCCGCCGACGCTCGCGATTCCCTGCGAGCGGTGTTCGTCGAACACCACACATTCTTCACAGAAAAAGATGCGTTGACCGGAGAGAACGCTGGGACTGGAACCCAGTACGTAGGGCCTCCAGAAGTTGCCTATGCGACCGAACGCATGTGCTCGAAAACCCTGGCTGAAGTTACCGTTGCGTAGATCGACGACCTCGACAACGGTGCGATCATTGCCGACACCTCCGTCGTCGTCGGTAACAGTCAGTGTAGCGACATAGGTTCCGCACCGTTTATAGCAATGGGTTGCGGTTGCCGTCCCTCGCGCTGCGGGAGGATCGTTGGTCTCGACTATGGTGGCGGCGGCGATCGGCGAGCAGTCGCCGAAATCCCACAGACCGGTGTGAGTATCGCACCAACCGACGTCCTCGAACGTTCCGACGAGGCGGGTCGGTACGCATGGATATGCGAACACCTCCTCGCCAGCATCGACGGTGGGGTCCACATTCTCGATCACAGCCGTTGTCGTGTCGGTGATCGATCCACCTTGTTCGTCGATGACCTTGATCGTGACGGTGTAGACGCCGTTGTCACAGTATGTGTGCCTTGCCACCGCCGTTCCAGATGCTACCGGGGGCTCGTTGGATTCGACGATCTCACAGTCGACCGGTGCGGTGCCGTCGCCGAACAGTACGTGCGCGATGTGTCGGTCGAGCCACGAGGTGTCTGTGAATGTCGCCGTGACCTCGACTTCGTGGCCTTCCAATCCTTCGATCGGGGTCACTGAGGTGATGGCCGGGCGTGAGTTTCGTACTCGCACGAGGCCCAGGTCCCGATTTCGGACTTCAATGTCACCACCGAACTGACGATTCACGGTCGTGAGTCGGGCGACGCTGTAGCCGCGCTTGGCGTAGGTGTGATCGGGAGTTCGACCTGAGAGCGCAGCTCCGTCACCCGCACTCCAGTCGTATTCGGTCTGGGTTGCTATCAGCCCGCCTACGAATGATAGCGGTGACCCTGCAGTGCTGGTGTACGGGGCGCCCGTTGTCGCTTGCGTATCGTCCAGGCTCCGGAACTCGCTCTCAGCGTTTGCGGATCCCGCCATGATCACGCCGTCGGGTGAGATCGTGATCGGGTTGTTGAATCGGGAAGTAATGTTCACGGCGATGTTCGAGAGTTCGTCGGGCACTGGCGCTGCGACAGCCGAGCCCAATTGACTACCCGCCTGTTTGCCGGCCGCGCGTTCGATCGCCTCGCGAATGAAGGTCGACAAGATAAAGACCAGAGCGCCGATGATGCCAAAGCCGAACAACGTCAGAAAGATTCCGACCACCGCGCCGATGATACGTCGAGCAGATTTTGGCCGATGCCGTCGGCGCCCAACTCCACATTCGGGTCATCGACGAGTTCGGTACCGAGATCTCGGGTCGTCGCCGAAACGAATCGTACCGGGGAGAAGTTCCCGGCAAATGGTCCTAGCGGCGCATCGAGGCGTGCGGTGGTCTCGCCGTCAACAACGACGGCATCCTCAGCTAATGTACGTGTCTCGTTTGCACCCTGGACCTCGACGAACGTACCGGCTGGGATGGTGGTGTCCGAGCCGAGGTTGTGCACCGGCAGCTCGTCGGTGACGAAGTCGCCATTCACATTGCCCACGCCGAGCACCGTGTCTTCCCAGACGAGTCGCAGGTCTACGCTCACCGAGCCACCGATCTCCTTGAACAGTAGTGCGTTCGGTCGCAGAACGGTGATCGGTCCTGAGAGGTGGATGTGTCCGCTGGACAGGCTTGGGGTGAAATCGTCGAGGCGGACCTCCCGGTCGTTGCCCCCGGCGTCGAACCGGCGGCCCGGTACGCCGAACCCTGTAATGAATGACAGCCGTGCACCGACGTCGGGAGCTGAATCGAGGGCTTGATCAAGTTGCAGCGTGGATTGGCCATCAGTGATGGTCGCATCCGCGGTGACGCGGTACTCGCCCGAGACGTCGGTCACCGTAAACCGAGTCCCTTCTCGAATCGTTCCCGAGTCGTTCACAAGCCCGCTGATCGTCAAGGTGTCGTCGGACTGGTTGGGGAGTCTTACGAAAGCCGAGAGGAACTCGATGGCCGTATTGTCGTTCGGCGCATCCTCGATCGACTCGGTGAGCACTACCGTTGCGGCACCGTTCTCGACCTCGACATCCTCCGCAAGAATGAAGGTTCCCACCTCGGCGATGCGCATTCTCGTTCCAGCGAAAACCCTTGGCACGTCGCCAAAGCCATCCACATCCAGTTCCGCGCCCGTCTGGTCACCTCCGGCAACCCGGCAAGAACCGACAATGCTCGACTGCGTATCGGGTGTATGGATCCAGAGGTCGAGTGCCTCGAGGAACGGCTCGTCGTCGAAGAACACCGCGAAGTCTTCACCTGCCGGAAGGAACGACTCGACATCGCCGGCTTCTGCTCAGGTCCGCTGTTAACGGCGATAACAAGGGAAGAATCTAGGGCCACGGGAGTGGCATCGGTAAAGTCATCGTCTTGCGCGCGCTGCCAGAAAGGCAACACCTCGTCGGAACCGACGAGTCGATTTTGCACCAGCGTTGCCACTTCGGTGTTGATCTCGTCGAGTGTCAACGCGTCGATCGGCTGGACTTCACTACCGAGCCTCTGTGCAGTCTCAGCGGCAATTTCGTCCAGCACTGCGTCGATCACCGCGTCGACGTCAGGACGGGCCGCGGTCGCGTTGCCGTCGTAGACCTCGACGAGTACGACCGTCGCCTCGTCTGGATTGATTTCGATCGAGACGGACGCGGGGGAAACGTCGAGGACGCGCACTACGTCGGCTGGTACCTGTACGAGACATCGCAAGGCGATCGCTGACTCGAACTCGGCGTTGGGGTCGGTAGGGGTGATGCTGCTGAATCGAAGATCGATAGGAACCAGGAAGTTCACACGATTCGCCGGCAACGGCACCACGCGCAGGCTCCGCAGGGGCGCAGCTTCGGGGCCAACGTCGTTCTCGATCTCGACGGACACGTCGGCGTTGAACACCCCTAGGGGTTGGTTCTGTTGAGTCTGTGGGCCGGCGGGGATCACTCCGCTCGCGTACAGGTCGTGAACGCCGCTCTCGAGCACCTCACTGAGGAAGAGGTTGTCGTCGAGAGGGTGGCCACTCGTGACAGAGGCCTCGACGAAGACCGTGCTTGTGTCGAGGCCCACGAGCACCTGATCATCCGACGTCGTCGAGCGCACTTCACCTTCGATGGTGAGCGCCGAGGTCATATCGTAGAGCACCGCTGCAGGAGCCGACGGTGCTTGGAACTCGAGCGATGCCTCTGCCTGCGAGAACACGATTCGGATGCCGATTGCTTGTGTGGGAGCATGGCCAACGACAGGCCGCCTCGAGCTACCGTTACGACAGCATCGTTTACGGTGAGATCACCGATGACGAATGACCCTATAGAACCGAAGGTTTGTGCGAGCGGAGAGTCGGCGCGGAGCCGCTCCTCCGAGAGAATCTTTCGAGGAAGCTTCTTCGATATTCGATGAGAGTTCAAAGCCTGATGTATCCATGTCGCAATCTCCCTTTCGACCGAGCGGCCTGCAATCCATTTCTAGGTAATGTCGTCAACCCATTGCTGTATAGCCCTTCTGAGTGCTCACTGCTCCGCCACAGCGTCAGGTGCCACCGGAAGCCCCGGATTTAAGAATGATCCATTTCGAATCGAACGCCGCTGCCGTACCCACAGAGTTGATACCAATCTTCGATTCTCGCTAAACAAAGCTCAAAGCGCAGCCCCGCCATTTTGCCGATCGTCCCTAACTCTTAATAAACATAGCACCTGATTACTGGGTACGCGGGGTCTCATCGTGCCGAAGATTTCGGTACATTGTCCCGCGTTTTGGGCCTGGGCGGGCCCACGTAGCACCTGGTTGCCTTCAGCTGTTGTCCGCAGTGGGAGACTATCTGTAGTTCTCGCTCAGGATGCAGTGAAAATCGACGTGCATGAAGGCCTTGGATGATCGATGAGGCCACGTTTCTTCAGATAGTTTCTCCAGCAGGGGTAAGAAATGCCCCGGGGAGAAACTGTCATGCAAACCTATTCCAAACCTATTCCAAACCGATTCTTGGGCTGTCAGCTATCCAGTCGGCAACGTTCGTTGGGAGGCTTTTCCGAGTCTACGGGCAAGAGCTTGTTGAGGCTGGATATGACGGCCAAGTAGTGCGATTCCATCTTCGCTCGGTTGCGCATCTCGGCGTTTGGCTCGAACGCGAAGGCATTGTGCTTGAGTCGATCGATGAGGCGACCGTGGCGACGTTCGATCAGCACCGATCGAGCTGCCGGTCGTCCTGGCTACTTGTGTCATCCATCCGTCGACTCGCTTGGTCGGCGGGTCGCCTATGCCGCCCAATGGTAATCATGATGTAGCCCGCCGAGGATCGGAAACGGGACGATCTTTCGCGTCTACGTTGCGGGCTGGCCGCGATCCGGCGACGGGTATTGCCTGCCCCAAACCTTGATGGGGTCGGGCGCGGTTGAAGTAGATCTCGACGTACTCCTTCAGAACGCGACGCAGCTGTCGCTCGCTGAGTATGATCACGTGGTCGAGGCACTCCCTGCGCACCGAACCGAGGAAGCGTTCGCAGATGGGATTCAGATTGGGAGAGCGCGGCGGGATCTTCACAACCTCGATCTCAGTGCCCTCGGCCACGGCGGCGAACCGCTTCCCGAACTTGTCATCGTTGTCCCGAATGAGGTACCTCGGCCCAGCGCAGTACGGTGTGGCCTCGCGCAGCTGCTGGGCGGCCCAAGCGTCGGTGGGACAGCGGGTCACGTTGAAATGGACGACTTCCCGCGTGCCGTGGACCACGAAGAAGAACGCGAAGATGGGGCGGAAGAAGACGTCGTAGAGCTGCAGGAAGTCGCACGCCCAGATGTCGCCACTGTGGTTGCCGATGAAGGTGCTCCAGGTCTGACCACGTCTGCCCGACGGCCGTACGTGCCTCATGTACTTCTGGATCGTGCGTTTGCTGACGCGGATGCCGAGTTTCAGGAGCTCGCCGCGAATCCGTTCCGCGCCCCAGAGCGCGTTGTCTTTGGCCATCGCCTGGATGAGCGTGACGATTTCCGGCGCGAGTCGCCTCGGCTGACCGCGAGGTCGGGACCTTCGCCTCCAGACGATCTTGAAGAGATCCCGATGCCAGCGCAGCAGCGTCTCGGGATTGACGACGTGCAAGGCGTCCCGCCATCGGCGGCACAGCCGGGCCAGGATGAGCAGGAGCAGGCGGTCATCGCGGTGGAACCGAGGTCGCCGGATGCGGCGACGTAGCACGATGACCTGCTGACGGAGCAGAGCATTCTCGGCCAGGAGCTCCGAGCGTGTGCGGGTGAGATCCCAGGCGGCACCGATCCCCACCTTCGCCGCCGAGCGGGCCGGTCGAAGCAGGTTCGGACCACCTGGGCGAGCGCACCGATCAGGGCGAAAAGCTTTACGGCCATGGTGGCTTTGGCTGGGGTTTTGTAGATCGAGAACGCACTCAATGTGAACCGGACTGGGCGCGCCAGTCAAGTCCTCTGAGAACACGCTGGTCGAAGACGCCGCTCGGAGATCGGCAACCTCGGCAACCCGTTGTTTACTGGGGCGGACGTCAGGTGTAGCCAGGACGGGCCTGCCGGTGGTAGTACTTGAGAAGTCCGCCTAAGCGTTTTCGACATCGGACTGGACTATCCCCGGAGTTCCTTGTCTTGACTGTGGGGAACAGCAACACATTGCCCGAGGAGATTCTCGGCGATAACGGCTCGCACGCCACCAGGGCCAAGTAGTTTCACGACCACCACGGCGACGTGGAAGATTGTGAGCAGGATGTCCTTCATACGCGACACAGCTTAGAGCAGATATCAGTCGCTGCGCAAAGATGCATTTGTCCGTGATTCAACGAGAAAATTGGGAATTCGAGGTGGACAGGTTGATGATCAGTAGTTGCTGCTTCTTAAGGAGGCTATCGGCGACAACTGCTCGTGTGCCGCCGGGTCCCAGGAGCTTGGCGACCGTCGTCAACAGATGTGCGAAGAGGACGAGCAAGTCCTTCATGGCCAGATAGGGTAGGGAAGACCACTCATAGGCGCGAATCCGGTCAAGTTACTGTTTTGTATGAAGGAGTAACATTTCGCAACCCACAAGCGTCTCGGTTGCGGAGAGTCTCGCTGGCTCTCGAATCGCGACATTCATATCCATGAATATCGAATCATACATGCGATCGATATTCATGGTAATATCCTGCCATGATCTCTCGCCGCACAGCATCTTGAAGCCCTGAAAGCCGCACTTGAGCGCAGCCGGGTTGTGCTCCTGGTCGGACCGCGCCAATGCGGCAAGACGACCCTGGCGCGGCAGTTGGTGCCGGAGGACTCGGTCAACTATTTCGATCTGGAGAACCCTGTCGATCTCGGCCGACTCGATGAGCCGATGACGGCGCTGGAGCCGCTGCGCGGACTGGTGGTCATCGATGAGGTGCAGCGCCGGCCCGACCTGTTCCCCGTGTTGCGCGTGCTGGCGGACCGGCGCGACGCGCCGGCACGATTCCTGATCCTGGGGAGCGCTTCGGGCGACCTGCAGCGCCAGTCGTCGGAAAGTCTGGCGGGCCGGGTCGAGCAATTGACCCTGAGCGGTTTCAACCTGTGGGAGCTGGATGACGCCGCCGGGTCTCGACTCTGGTTGCGTGGCGGGTTTCCCCTGTCCTATCTCGCGCGCAGCGATGCCGACAGCGCCATTTGGCGCAAGAATTTCATCCAGACCCTGCTGGAGCGAGACCTGCCCCAGTGGGGCGTGCGTGTGCCGGCCATGGCCTTGCGCCGATTCTGGACCATGCTGGCCCACTACCACGGGCAGACGTGGAACGCGGCTGAGCCGGCACGGGCACTCTCGGTGAGTCAGCCCACGACCCGCCGGTACCTGGACCTTCTGACGGACGCGTTCATGGTCCGGCAGATACAGCCGTATCATGCGAACATCGGCAAGCGCCAGGTGAAATCGCCGAAAGTCTATGTACGCGATAGCGGTCTACTTCACCAGTTGCTCGGCATCGGCAGCGAGAAGGAGCTGCTCAGCCACCCGAAGTTGGGTGCGTCATGGGAAGGGTTCCTTATCGAACAGGTACTGGCGCTTCTTGCAACCGGATGAGGCGTACTATTGGGCTACACACCAGGGGGCGGAGGTTGATTTGGTGTTGCGTAGGGGGGGCGATTATTCGGAATCGAGTGCAAACGCACGGACAGGCCGAGCATGACGCCGTCGATTGTATCGCGCTTGAAGACCTGGGTCTGGAGCAGGTTGCGATCATATATCCCGGCAGGAAACGTTTCCCCATCGCGCCGGCGTCGAGGCCGTGCCTGTGTCATCGCTTGGCAATGGCGAAAGTCCGTTTTTGGGGGGCGAACATGACCCAACCCATCCCGTTCGGTAAGATTCTTCATACGGGACTGATACCTGTGGGTCCCGATAAAGGTGTGACTGCTCTAGAAGTGAGGTAAGTCGGAAAAAGTGTGGCAATGGGGGTATTGTTGCAGTTCACAAGAGGTGTTCCGCGGTACACTCCCGGTACAGTGCCTAGTTTTAACTCTCTATGCGAATCTAAGTTAACCTGTTGAATCAACACAATCATCCCTAACTGTACCGCGCAGCCCGTGATCCAGCATAATCAGCACGTTATTGATTATACGGGCTCTGAAAATCCCCGTGTCGGCGGTTCGGTTCCGTCCCTGGTCACCATTAATCAAGATATAAATCAATCACTTATTTCGGCCAATGGGCGCAAAAGCTGTCGCGTGGTTTGTGCCAGCGTGACCATATCGTGACATCGGTTCATCCAATTGTGCGACTGTAGCGCGGGCATTGTCCGGTGATAAATGGGCATAGCGCTCAGTAACCACGACCGCGGCATGTCCAAGCAGGTCACGTACCTCTGTCAGCGGAACCCCCGCACCAACCAGCCAAGCCGCGCAGGTGTGTCGCAAATCGTGGATGTGGAAGTCCTCGATCCCGGCACGACGGCAGGCCGTCTTGAAGCTCCTTTTGACCGCCCTGGTTCGCGTTCCGTCCTTCCTTGCGAATACCCAGGGGCTAGGAGCCTGTCCGACTTAGGCCGTCCTACTGCGAAACGACGGATACCGGCGCGATTTTCCCCGCGATCTTATTAAATAGAGCCCACTATTCGCCTCAATCGCGGAAAAAATTGCACTCGGTCCCGACGTCCCTCGCTACGAACGCCTAAGTCGGACAGGCTCCTAGCCGGGCAATGCTTTGCACGGAATCGCAGGCGGTTCATGATTGTCTGGTGCGAGGTTTCATTGAGGGGAACTGAATGGTGCTTGTCCGTGAGGGTGGCGAATTGATAATCAAGCGGCCACCGGCAGCTCGTATAGCCCGCGGCAGTGAGTTCGCCAGCGGAAATGGTGGAGCACCGTATGCGTATTGACGCGTTCCCCGCTGACTTTGGCTGGCGTTTGGCCATCCAGAGAGCTGTGAACGCGATGTCGGTTGTAACAGGCACTGAATTCCGACAGTTTTTTCCAAGTCGACGGTGTTCCATAAGAAGACGTTGTCGAGGTATTCCCTGCGGATCGTGCCCATTAGACGTTCTGCAAAAGGATGGGAAGTCGGCGTATACGGAACCGTTTTCAGCTCGTCGACGTCAAGAACCCGGAGATTCGCTTTCCAGCGATGAAAATCGAATAGCGGGTCGTTATCGGAACTCAGGTGACGAGGGACGCCCTGTCTGACAATGGCGTGGTTGAACATTCTGCATAGCGCAATCCCATCGACTGCACCAGTCTGAATGCCGAACCCAATGATGCGGCGAGTGAACTGGGTCCATCACGACCAGCACCCAGTGGGTCTTCAGCGTGATCGATTCGCACCGGAACAGATCAACGCTCCACAGGCCGTCTTTCATGTGCCCGATGAACGTCAGCCAGGACGGCCCGTCGGCGCCGGGCTCCGGCCGATAGTGTTTGGCCAGCACCCGGCGGACCACATCCTTGTCGATCTCCACGCCGAAGGTTCTCCGGATGATGAGTGCAATCTGCCGACACCCGAATCGGTGTTTGCGGCGCTACAGTTGAAGGATCACGCGGATGAGTTCTTGAGAAGGCCCTTTGGTGCGGGGCTTGCCCATCCTGCGTGATGAGAAGAGCAGGCGATATTTGCGCTTCTCAAGGGCCTCGTGAAATTTCAGTAGTGTCGATGGCCGGATGATGACGGCTGCCCGTAAGATCCGGCGTGGAGCGAGAAACAGCGACCAGAAGCCGAGCAGGTCCTTCATGGCCAGATAGGGCAGGGAAGACCCCTTCAGGCGCAAGGTTGACCAAGTGGCTGTCTTGCATGAAGGAGTAACAATTCGCCACCCACAGGTATCGTTTTCCTTGCCGGCTTGTACCGCAAGAGGTACATTGTATGTTGTGAGGTTCAATGGCGATATTGAAAAAAGTACCGGCCGTTTTCTACGCCACCCCACGTGGCAATGAACCGGTCAGGCAGTGGCTCAAAAAGTTAGACGATGACAGCCGGCGCATTGTCGGCGTGGATATCGCAACGGCTGAATTTGGGTGGCCGACCGGTATGCCGTTGTGCCGGGATATGGGCAAACGACTTTTTGAAATCCGCAGCAACATCACCGACGGCCGCATTGCCCGTGTGCTGTTCGCGGTCGTCGACGAGGAAATGGTCTTGTTGCATGGCTTCATCAAGAAGACCCAGAGAACCCCGGTGCGTGAGCTCAACCTCGCGCTGAAACGCTTGAAGGAGTACGAGCAATGAGTAAGAAAACCAACCCCAATCGGGGATCGTCCTTCGCGGATTATCTGCACGAGGAGGGCACCCATGAAGACACTTCGGCGCAAGCGGTCAAACGCGTATTGGCCTGGCAATTGGAGCAGGCCATGGAAAAGGAGCACCTGTCGAAGAACCAGATGGCGAAGCGGATGAAGACAAGCCGCAGCCAACTGGACCGTGTGCTGGACCCAAATAATTCTAAAATCCAGCTCGACACCATCATGAAGGCGGCGTCTGTTCTTGGGCGTGAAGTGCGCCTTGAGTTGGTTTAAAAAGGTTTTGTCAACTTAAGCCGGCTGAGGCGAAACCAATGGCCTGACAAAACCATCTCTTGGTTTCATCGGACACAAGTCACCTTTTGCCACACCGCAGAGGCACGGCCGCGCTTGTCGGTGGCGAATTGATAATCAAGCGGCCTGTGGTTACCAGAAACCCAATTCGGATCGGGTAGCGGCTGTTGACCTCGCCGTTGCCGGCGATCAACTGGGAGGAGCGCAAGGTTGTCGGCTGCAGGTGGCGCGATAGCTGCGCATAACGGGAGCGTGACAGCGATTATCGGCTGTGGGGATCAACCGACGAGGTATGGCGTTGCCCGTGTCGCAGCACGAGGAAGACGTAGAGGATCCGAAACGATGCCGTCGGCACGGTGAAGAAATTGATGGAGGCGAGCTCCGTCACATGATTGTCGAGAAATGTTCGCCAGGTTTGGGACGGTGGCTTGCGCTGACGGAGCATGTACTTGGCAGAGTGTAGTCTGCGAGATGACGATTCCGAGCATCTGCAGTTCACCGTGTACATGAGGGGCGCCCCAGAGCGGATTCTCGCGAGAGAGCTGGCGAATGAGACTGCGGATCTCTGGGGGAGTTGCGGGTCTGCCTGTGCGCCGACGGTGTCGAGATTTCCAGGTCCAGTAGAGGCGGAAGCCGCGCTGGTGCCAGCGAAGCAAGGTGTCCTGCTGGAAGACGGCAAGAGTGGCGAGGCAGCCTGGCCAGATCCGGTACAGCCAAACCCAGAAGAAGCGCTCGTGACGGCGGGTTCGGAGCCGTTTGTGGTCCCGCGCAGTGACCGTCGCAAGTTGCTGACGAAGGGACAGGATCTCCAGATGGAGAAGGGCGCGGCTACGGAGCAGGCCAGCCAAGTTAAAGAGCAGAGGGGCGAGGAACGTCTTCATGGGGAGGACGGTACCGTGCGAGAAGAGAAAAGGTCAACGGGATCAGTCAGTACGACGCTTCTGGTAGGCTCAGGTTTCGATGCCCGATCTCTGCGAGGAGCTTGCCGCAGTGTGAATGACGTGGTGTTCAGTTTATTTTCTTTATCCAAGTTGATCCGGGGAGCGTCGAAAGGCTGAAACATGGCGCGAGCAAAGAAGAAAGCAAAAACTAAAGCGAAAACCGCCGCCAACGTCGGCTACGAAGCTCAGCTCTAACGAGCCAACGCATGGAATTTCAGCTCGAGTTCACCGGATGTCACACCGCACCCATTTCGACAACTTGAGGGTGCCTGCGCCACCACTGCGAGCCTCTATGGATTCGCGCGCGCGTTTCGTGCGGTACCCTGGGTGGGCTCACACGGGACCCGAGTGTCAGAGTTGGACCGACACCGGGCAGGGTTACGGATTCTTGGATGGTTCCCCCGCCTTGTCCGTTGCGGCGGAAGTGGCCGCGCTGTCGCTTCGGGACTTCTTCCACCACGGGTGCTGGGCCTCGGCGAATTCTTCCCAGCAGCCGTCGAATCTGAGCAACATGTGGCGGGCGTCGCAGGTTCGCCAGCCGATGATGCCCCCCGCGTATATGACCAACTGGCGGTCCTTCTGGCCCGTCAGCAATGCGCCGAGCAGGTGCTGCGTGACGGCGACGTCATTCAAGGTCCCGAGTAGGTCCTGGAGGCCCTTCATGTGCGAGATGAAGACATCCATGCCTGTGAACAGGGGTTGGAAGAACTCCGTCGCATAGCGCAGTTTCTTGCAGGCGATGCGCAGCCTGTGCATTTCCTCCGGATTGTCCCGATTGACATGGCTGCCGGCCGCGAGGACACGACGCTCCTGCTTGTCCAGGCGTTTTCGGGCATAGGGAATAATGTTCGCAGCCAGTCGCTGCGTCCGTTTCGCACCCTGTGCGGCCTTTTCCCATTCCCGGGAATCCAGCCATGCGCCGAAGCCCTCCTTAAAGCGCCGGTAGCGGCCGCTGTCCAGCATTCCCCGCACCTGTTCCTCGTAGGCGCGGGCCCGGCGCCGCTGGGCGATCCGCATGAATCGATCGGCGCCCTTGAGCGGCAGTTTCGAGTCCAGGCTGACCAAAACCTCTGAAATGAACACGTCCAAATCGCGGGCCAGCCCCAACTCGCCGGCGAGCCAGCGCATCTCCTGGCGCCAGTGTCGATCGGAGGAGCGCGGGATGGCACTCTCGAACAGCGGTAAGGCCGAGCGCATGCGGCGGACCGTCACCCGGAGCTGGTGCACGCCTTCGATGTCCGATCCGCTGTGCGCGGTTTGCTCCCACCTGCCCAAGTTCTCGAAGTTGTGCCGGAGGATGGTGGCAAAGGACTCGCTGACCGTCTGATCGGCGCTGACAGGTGGGTACTTGGACTTTTTTGGCATGGCCTCGAGGGAAGGATTGTTTGACCGAGTATCAAGAGCCTGATCTGAAGTCTTCATGGGCGTATCCAACGGTTGACAGGTGCCGCTCTCGGGTCCCCCAGATCATGGAGTTGGAGGCGGGCTGATGTCGAGGCCAAGGATCGGTCACGTTCTCGATCCGATCCGAGCCTGTATTGGCGGACAGGAGCCTCGGCCAAATGCGCAGGCGCCGGACCGAGTGCGGACATCGATTACCCTGCCCCGCTGGGACTCGTTTGCCCCTTGTCGTCTTCATATCCTCCGCGGGGATGCATCCCCGCGGAGGCTTGCATCGACATTATACCGGCGTGGAAGGCGGTTTTCTCCGTAGACCGTGGCCTGTCACTTTTCAAGCGATCTGTACCACAATGTCGTGCAGGACGCCGGCGGCGTGCTCCAGCCGGTCCGCGCCGTTGGAGAGGTGGCGGTAGATCTCGCGACGCTTGAACACCTCAATGACGTATATCAGCGCGTTCGCCTCGGCTCCCTGTTTCTGCTCACTCAAGGCATCGATGTGATGCTGGGCGGTGAACAGCTCGGCGAGCGCTGTCCGATAGACCTTCTCCGTGTTGCGCTCAGCCTTGCGGGCCGCCGCGGCGTACGCCTCGGCATCCATCGGCTTGGTGGATAGCTTCGCATATCCGTCACGCAGCGCCATGCTACCGTCGCGGATCAAGCGGGCCATCTCGGCCATGTGCTCGTCGGGCTTGACCCCGAGCGCCTCGATCTCGCGCACCGCGGTCTTGGCGTAGTTCAGGATTTCGTCGATGGTGACGATGGCCCTGTAGATGTCCTCCCGGTCCATGGGCGTGGCGAAGGCGTGGTTCAGGATCTCCATATGCCTGGATTTCAGTTCGTCCCCTTCCTTCTCCATAGCCCGGACCTGGTTGCCGATCTCCATGTCCCCGGTTTCCATGAATTTCACGTACATGTCCATGGACCGACAAAGCTGCTCGGCCTGGGCGCTGATCAGGCCGTAGAAGTCCGGCATGCGGGGTAACACGCGATCGAGCAACTTGGTTACCACGGAATTGGAGTTGCTGCTCATAGGAGTATTCCTCTTGACGAAAATACACAGCCAAATGCGATCAAGCTCAGTTCACGCCGAGTAGGGCGTTGACCAGCAGGTAGGTCAGCACCGACACAGTGCCGGCGCCGGGGATGGTGATAATCCACGTGCTGACAATGTCCTGCGCCTTTGCCCAGCGCACGGCCTTGGGCCGCTCCGCTGCGCCGATACCCATCAATGCGGAGCTGACCACATGGGTGGTGGAGACAGGGGCCCCGATCAGCGAGGCGGTGAAGATGACCGACGCGGAGGTCACCTGGGCGTCGAATGCATGGATGGGGCGGACCTTGAAGATGCCGAAGCCGACGGTGCGCACGATGCGCCAGCCGCCGGAGAGGATGCCCAGGGTGATGGCTCCGGCGCAGGAGAGAATGACCCAGAAAGGCACGTGAAACTCCGTGAGGAAGCCACCGCTCAGGAGCACCAGGGTGATGATCCCCATGCTCTTCTGGGCGTCGTTGGCCCCGTGGGCGAAGGCTAAGCCGGCGCAGGAGACCAGCTGAATCCGCTTGAAAAACTTATTGACGCTCGGCTTGGCCCCACGCATCAGGAAAAACACCAGCCGATGGATGAAGAACCCGGCCCAGAAGCCGATAAGCGGGGAGATGATCAGCGCCAGCAGCACCTTGGTCACGCCGGTGACGTGTCCCTGGGAGAGCTGCGAGAAGCCCCAGATCACGTGATCTGCCCCAACCGCTACGATGACGGCCCCCGCCAGCCCGCCCACCAGGGCATGGGACGAGGAGGAAGGGATACCGAACCACCAGGTTATGAGGTTCCAGAAGATAGCTCCAGACAAGCCACACAGGATGACGGTGACCGAGAGAATAGCTGCAACGTCGTCCAGGTTGATGAACTTGCCGATGGTATTGGCCACCGCGGTGCCGCCCAGAATGGGGCCGAGAAACTCAAAGATGGCGACGGTCACGACGGCCTGAATGGGCGTCAGGGCCCGCGAGGCGATGGGGGTGGCGATGATGTTGGCGGCGTCGTGAAAGCCGTTGGTGTAGTCGAACAATAGAACGACCCCAACCGCGACGAAGACCAGTACGGAGAGTAGTTCCATCGACTTTTGCTCTCGGTTGAGGGTGACCGTTTGGCGGGGAGCCTGAGCCGTTGCGACGCAAATCACCACGCTCAGCGCCCACGTTCGAGGTCGCGCCACCCACGTGCCTTCCAGACACGCGACTCCGTGCGAGGCGCCACGCGCTGGGTGGTTTCCCAGCAGGTGTTGAGTCCCATCCAAAACCGACCGGGTTTTCCAGTGAAAATTGACCCACGCCGTTATCTCCCATTATAGCTCGGCGAATGCTGATCGAGTCTCAGTTTCTCGCGTCGCCCTCGCGCTCCCTGACGGCGTTGCGGTTCGTCGCAATAGCGCTGGCTGTTCCTCCTCACCGCGCCTTGTCAAGAACCACGATGCCTAACCTCAACCGTCAAGTTATTTGGAAGACACTACACTAGGCTGTCGAACTGCCAGACAGAGAGCCCCTCTTGGGTCAGCACCTTCAGCCGTTTGTCATTGGTCAATATCCCCGTCGCCTGGGCGATGATTGCGGTGGCTCCATGAATCGCGCCCGGCGTTCGAGGGCCGTGATCGGCCCGCAGTTTGGTGGCCTCCATTCTGATCTCCGTGGTCAGGGTAATGAACTCCATATTCCAGAGATTAATTAATCGCTTGGACAGGCCGCACGCGGCCTGCGAATTCCCGGAACGATAGAGCGGAACCAGCAGTTCAGCGAACACGAGACTGGCCATGAGACCCTGCAACTCGCCGGACTCGATGCAGCTGAGAATTCCTTTCGCTTGTTCCGAGTAAGGCCCGTTCGGCTCCAGAAAGTGGATCGGGGAAACGGTATCGAGCAGGATCCGGCTGCCGCTGGGGATCATTGATCCCATTCGTCCCGTGCCATTTGCACTTCATCGGCATAGTTCTGCCAGATTTCGGAACGGTAAGCGGCCAGCGCCTCGACGTCCGAGCAAGGCGCTTTTCGTATCACGGCATGATCCCCTTCCAGCTCAACTACCAGCCGGTCACCTGGATGAATGCCGAGTTTCCGGCGGATTTCTGCGGAGAGGACGAGTTGGGATTTTGAACTCAGTGTTGCTGTTGGCATGTGCCTGCCCCAAATCCTTTACCTGGCAGCAAAGCATCCATTCGCTGCCTCTACAATTGAGAAAGCACGCAATTCCCGAGTCTGCCTCCGAAAACTCGCGCGTTGTTCGTCACCCCGGCGGCCGCGCGAACGCAGGAGCTGGGGCAGATTGCACGAGCAGTAATACTGGTTGTAGTCGAGTTCCATGCCGAGCCGGTAGTGCTCTATGGCCTTCTCCAGATGTCGTTTCTCTTCCAGGTCGGGCCGCTTTTCCTTACGCGCGATGCGCGCATCGCGGGCGTTGCGCCACAGCCGCTTGTGGCGGCCGCCGATAAGCCCCTGTCGCTCCGGGCTGTCGCCAATCTCCGTCACCAGCGCTTCCAACTGGGCGATCGCCTGCTCCGGACTGCCGGTCTCGGCAAGCGCCAACAGCGATTGCTTGCGGATCACGGGCAGAGCGCGGGTGGTCTCCGGGAGTTTCTCGGCAAAGTCTAGCGCCTCCTGCCAGCCAATCTCGTCCATGCGCGAACCAACTTAGTGCGGGAATCAGGTTCCGTGCAAAGATGTGGTCGTCGCTGCTTTTACGAGAGCATTAGGAATTCGAGACGGACACGCTTACCCTCGCGCACTTGCTCCCAGGCCCCGCGCGCCGTGGCCTCGGCCAGCCATGTCTCAGGGTCCTCGCGGCGCGGATTCCACTTGATCAGATAATCGACACCGGTGGCCGCCGCCAGTTGCCGGCGGTTCACCGCCGCATCATGGGCGCCATCGAGACGCACCAGCACCGGTGCCGAGGTCAGTTGCCGCACGCGGGGCAGGACGCGCTCCAGCGTATAGCCGAACTCCTTCTGGGCATGCTGGCTGCCGGGGCGCAGCTCGCAGCTCAGACACCAACCCTCGTTGCCGACATAGGCGGCAATCGGCGCATAACCGTCGTAGCCTTTGTAGGTGTAGGAGACGGCCTCTTTCTGGGTGCGCGAGTTGTCCTGGGGGAAGACATCCATGTCGAGCGCCACGTGGCCGGTTGACAGCGCCGTGATCGGCGCACTGACCGAGGCGATGAATTCCACGCTGGCCGCATCGATCAGCGGGATGATCGCCTCGGCATCCTCATCAAAGCGCTGGCGCAGCCGTGGCGCCGAAGGCGACTGCTTGATGCCCAGGGCGTGCTTGAAGAACGGGTCCAAGCGCAAGGACTCGGCTGCCTCGAAGTCACTCTTTCCCATGCACAACAACCCTGCGTAGGTGCGAAACAGATCGATGTTTGGAATACCGTGGCGTTTGGGGATAGAGCGGGCGGTTTTCGCCAGCGAGGTATGGCGGTTGATGCAGTGGCCGACGAGGGCGAGGCCGGCGGTGGGGGTATAGGTTTCGGTGCGTGATTGCTCGATCCGGAACTTGCGCATGCTTCACCCAGGTGGTGAATTGGACGAATGACCTATTTTACCGAATATACCTCAACAAATCAGCATGTTATCGGGCATTTTATGCAATGAACCCACGGATCCAGGGAATACTTAAAAAGGGAGATTAAAGATGGCTAGTTTATGGAAAGACTTTGACGAATACAAAATTTACTATACGAATAGCATGAGGCATTATAATGCCTTCATTTATCTTTATCAGGAGAAAAAATTTGTTGGAACTCTAAGTTTTCTTGATAATGACAAAAATCTTCCCAATGCCGTATTTGATAATGCAAATAGTATAATTCGTTTGCA
Source organism: uncultured Gammaproteobacteria bacterium (assembly GCA_963783675.1). Lineage (GTDB taxonomy): Bacteria > Pseudomonadota > Gammaproteobacteria > Competibacterales > JAHEDQ01 > JAHEDQ01. Next base: position 339,885 of record CAWAOU010000006.1, on the reverse strand, counting down.
CTACCATATAAGCGATTTTGAGAATATTATCGAAATTCTGAGACAGGAAAAACCGCTCACACTTTATTGTCATAGTGAGGGTTTTGGCTGGCTAACTAGCTCCAATGAACCCATTGGAGAAGAAGAAGGTCTGGAGTGAAATGTGAGATTTGCTCAGCCGCCAGGCCGCGACGGGCAGTTGCCTGCCCGCTGTGCTCCGCAAAAGTCGGCCCTAGCCGTGAGCGGTGTCTGCCTCGACGAAACTGGGCTGGTGTACATCTCAGTGATCGGTACGGATCGGGATCTGGTTTTTTGACCAGCGTGCCGGGCTTGGTGGTGGGAAGCCGGTGGGACGGCGAAGACACCGGGCCAATACGTCGTCTAACGTATGCGCGCGCACCCGGCGCGGCTATACTGAGGCATGAAAAATCTTGCCCGCTGGATCGCCCTTACAGTCGTCTGCTCAGGCCTATCGACTCCGAGCGTCGCCCAGGTCTTCGAGGACCACGGCGACGGCGATCCGCCCTATCGGCTGTTTGTTCCGCCGGGGTTGGACGCCACGCGTCCGGCGCCGCTGGTGGTGATGCTGCACGGCTGCAAACAGGACGCCAAGGAGTTCGCCGAAGTCACCGAGATGAACGACCTGGCGGCTGCGGATGGCTTCGTCGTGCTTTACCCGGAGCAGCGCGCGCATCCGATCAACTGTTGGCGCTGGTACGAGCCGGAACAGCAGCAGCGCGGCCAAGGCGAGCCCTCGGCGATCGTCGATCTAGTGGTGCAGGTCGGGCAGCGCCCGGACCTGAACATCGATCCCGGGCGGATCTACGTTGCCGGCCTGTCCGCCGGCGCCGCCATGGCCGCGATCCTCGGCGCCAACTACCCGGAGGTCTTCGCCGCGGTCGGCCTTGCGGCTGGCGTACCATATGGCGCCGCGGACGGCTGCCTCAGCGCCCTCAACGCCATGGAGCGGATCTATGCACGGATGCCCGGGGCCGTGGTGGACTACGTCAAGGCCTATTGGACCTGCGTCCTCGGCGGGGCCTTCAATCCCCTTCTTTCGCCGGTCCCAAAGCCGGACGCGCTCGGCGAGAAGGCCCACGTTGCGATGGAACTGAGGGCCCGGGTTTTGCCGGTCATCGTCTTCCAGGGCAGCGCCGACCAAAGGGTCTATCCGGAGAATGGCATCGACATGGTCGGCCAGTGGGCGCAGGCTAACGATTTGGCCTCCGACGGCCTGGACAACGACGACATCGACAGCGTGGCGGAGCACGAGACCCAGGGTGGCCAGCCCGGCGGGCATCCCTACAGCGAGAAGATCTACAGAGACAGCCAGGGCCGGGATGTGATCGCCTTCTACGCGATCGACGGCATGGCGCATGCCTGGCCCGGCGGCGCGGCCGACCGGCCCTACTCCGATCCGGCCGGGCCCGAGGCCAGCCGCCTCATCTGGGCGTTTTTCGCCGCGCATCCGAAGCCGACAACGCCCTAGCGCAGCGGCCTGAGCGTCATGCTCGGCATCGCTCTAGAGCTTCTCGGCCCGACTGCTGGGCCGCTGGCCTTCTCGCTGGCCGTGATTTTCCCGGCCGAAATCCTGCGCGTCGGACGCTGAAATGTTCATGCCGTTGAATCGCACGTCCATCGGTGTCGGAAAAGCGTCTGTCGCTGCTGAGCAATGACCCCAGGGAGCCTCTGATTTATTCTGGATGAAGCAGATTGGTGGGTGAAATGTGCAGATTCAAGGGGCGGAACGCGGGGCAGATCGCGGGTAATAGTTGTTCTATTGCCAAGATCTGCAACGACGAAGCTATGCATTTCAGTCCCAAGATGCACGTTCACGAATAGATCAGAGGCTCCCTAGGGAAGGTCTGATCAATTGCTGCGCCCGCGCCGGAGTCATTGCGCGCTCTCGTACTGGGCGCAGCGAGCGAAGTTGGCTCAAGGCAAATAAGCGATCTGCCAATGAGCGAGGCGCAACGCAGTACGAAGGGCGCAAAGGCCCGGCTCGTCAGGTTGGTGCCCAAACCCCAAGCCACCCCGCCGCAGTTCCGCGGCGCGTTTGCACCCGGCAGCGCGCATTGACCGCGGGTGATGGCAGTCAGGCCTCTTCCTCTCCGACTTCCTCAGTTTGCGTGGTCACGGAGCCCGTAGCAGCATTCCCGTAAACTGGGTCTTCGTTCCGCAAAATATCCAGCACTTGCGCGAAGTTCGTGGCCCCCATGTACGGCGTCTCCTCTCGCTTTCCCTGGAACGTCGTGAAATAGAATTTCCCCATGCTTATTTTGGGATCCCACAATGCTTGATATCCGCTCAGCTTGATCCAGCCTGTGGTTCCTTGCGCATAATGTGGCATTGCTGTTTTCCTCCTTATCTCTGGGCGTCGACAAATCAAACCTCAACCCATCCCTCTAAATCATCGTATTCGGAGTAGCCTGGGGCACCTTGACATAGATCAAATCTGTGAACTTGCGAGATCGCTTTGTCATGTGAGGGCGGATAAGTAAACGGCGACGAATTTCCGCAGGTTTCGCGTTTGCTGGAAGCGCAGCGTTGCCGGTTGTCGTCTTGTCGACAGGTGTAAATCTCAACCCGACTTTTTCCGCCAAAGTTCGGCTTCCTATTGCTCGGCATTGCCGAGCAACTTAATGGCAGTGCGGTAGGATTGGCGTATGTCCGTCACGATGACCTGTGGCTGACTGTTTCGTTTGGGACGGAGGCAATGCCTTAGATACGGAGATCGTCGACTATCATGTATAAGTCGTCGAGCATGACCGAATTAAATAACATCCATCCGGGCGAGGTACTGCTGGAGGAGTTTCTGGGCCCCATGAACATCAGCCAGAAGCGACTTGCCCGCGATATTGGAGTGCCGCCAAGGCGTATCAACGAAATCGTTCACGGCAAGCGCGCCGTCACGGTTGACACTGCCCTTCGACTTGCACGTTACTTTGGCATGTCCGAGGGATTTTGGATGGGCCTTCAATCGGACTATGACCTCGAAAAGGCACGAGATCGACTGGGTGATCAACTGCTGCAAGAGGTCTGCACCCGCGCCGCCTGAGGGTAGTTGTTGGCTGAGGGACAACCAACACCGGATTCGAGTGAGCTACCCCTGGTCGGCGCAGATGAGGTTTTCCCTACGGAACGAGCACTGCGAGTTCGTCGTAGACTGCCTGCAGAACCTCCCGTGCCTCGTCATCCTTGGTCTTGGTCACGGCGTCTGCAAGGTCTTTGATGGTCGAGACCAGGTGCCACCGCGTCGCGCCTTCGAGCGCCACGCGTTCGGCGAGCTCCTGGGCCTTGTCCAGGTCGCCACCGCGGAAGGCGGCGCCCAGCAGCGTGGGGCGTAGCCACGGGTCTCGTTCGCCGCGCTTGTGGGCACGTTCGCAGGCCGCCACCACGAAGTGGTCGATGATGGCCGCGCGTTGTTCGTCACCCCGGCGGCCGCGCGCACGCAGGAGCTGGGGCAGCATGCACGTTTCAGGACGTCAGCATAGCCGACGTCCTGTGCGGCCGAAGTGAGGTGCGGCGTTCCGCGGTCAAGCGATCGCGTTCAGGATTTCACGCGTCACGCCGGTGCCGATCTCCGGCTCGAGATCGAGATCTCGCTCGTAAAGCAACATGTACTTTGCCGCATGGGCACTGCCTGAGAATGCGGTGAGAAGGTCCACCAGGACACTGTAGGCGCCCTTCGTCTGGTACACGCCATTGCGTTTGGTGCCGAGCTCGACGTAACGCGATGCCGCGGAGTCGCTGCAGTCGACTTTATCGCCGTTGAAATTGATGTAACCGCGACCGCAGATACACTGGCAACCCTCTGACCAGTTGCTCACGCCCTTGCCGCCCCAATGCACGTTGATCGAGTTGTTCGCCTCCAGCGTGCCCTCAATGTCCGCGTCGGTGAGCGCATCGTCCCTGTCGGCATCGCGGACGATCAGTACGCCGTGCCGGAGTGGTTTGAGCGCGCGGTAGACGCGGTTCATATCCGTCATTTTGTGCCACCCGAAGCGGTAGTCGTGCTGTCCGTGCACCAGGAAGGGGGCACCCCTGCGGTGGCGCGATTTGCCCGGGTCGGTGGTGCCGTAGAACTTGAACACAAGCCCGTTTATCAAGACGATAAAGAGGTCGTCGTTCTGTCGCTTGCCCGGCGCCGCTTCGTCCCGCCGGATCCCGATGATGTGGATTTTGTCGCTGTCGAATTGCCATTGCGCGACCGGGAACGTATCCGAGCGTCCCGGGAATGCCTCCACCTTGCGCAGCAGGGTGGTCGGGTTGGCGGCGTAATGGGTCTTCACCTTATTCAGCAGGCTCATCCATTTCCGGTATTCCGGATGCGGTTCGGCGGCGCTGACGCCCACCCACCCGGCGCGAATACCGTCGGTTTGCCAGCGGCGCATGTGCTGTTCGCTGTTGCTGCCGAAAACGCCGTCCGCTGCGCCTATCGACGCAACGCCTTCGGTCACCCGTACATATTCCTGGAACAGGCGAATCGACGAGGCCGTGCGATAACCGCAAAGGCCATCGATCTTGCCGAACGGGAAAAAGCCGGCGTGTTTCAGGAAGGTCTGAACCCCTGCGACGCTCGCGCCGTCGCATTGCCCGAATGGCAGCCATTGCCGGTCTCGTTCTCCGCGCAACTTGAGCGTATCGAGCATCGTCGGTTCATGGATCCCGCGCAGGTAGGCGAGCCGGTCGGCAAGCTCAGAGCCGGGGTCAAACAGCCCGAGTTTTATCACGCTCATTGTCATCAGGTCCTGGCGTCATGTCTGCTTGTCGCAAGTATAGTAGAGCGGGACCACGGCATGACCACCGCGCCAGACGGCGGCTGCGCGGTTGGTATCGGCGCATGGATTTTTCCGATGATGGCAAAAAGCGCTGAGTCTCGGCTTTCCGGATGGCGAGCGCCTTCAGAGGTTCGGGCATTTCGCGCCTGATTCTTCGGGCGCGATCATAAAAGCGCCGTCAAGTTCGACCTGCCGTGTGCAATGCTCAGGCTGTGATGGTTGGTTTGCCACATCGCTGGGACGAAATGGGGAGCACGGTGCTAATTGCTTGCCCGAACTGCCCAGACTCAGGGCGCGAACAGCGGAAAGGTCACCCCCAGCGCCCAGGCGAGCAACAGCCCCAAGCCGATTCCCCCTGCGACCGGTAGGCCGGTGCGGCGACCGACCCAGCCGCTCATGGTGCCGAACAGCAAAAAGAACAACAGGATCACCGGTAGGATGATGATCAGGAAGAACAGCGCCTCGAAGTTCAGGGCCACCGCCAGGCCCAGTGAGGCAAGGAAGGCGCCGCGCACGAGTATAACGCGCCACGTGCTGGCTCTGCCGCCTTCGGTGAGCAGGGCGTCGCCGAGCATGAACGGTACGCTGCCGAGCGCCAGGGCCGCGATGATCGTAACCCGCCCGGCGTGGGGGAAGAACGACACCGCATAGCGGTCAAGCGCTGCGCCGAACACGCCGATGCCGAACAATGCCACGGCGGCGCCGATCCACAGCGCACGAACGCCGAACTGTCCGGACAGGGCGCCCCATCGTCCGAGCAAAAACAGTGTGAGCGTGCCGTAAAGCGCGAAGTGCAGGGCCAGATAGTCGGCAACCAGCACCGGCAGCACCTGCGTCTCCACGGGCCAGAGCAGGAGCGGCACGATCAGCGCCGGGGCGATGGCCGCGATGCGGAATCGGCCCGAAGGCAAGCGGACGGTGGCGTCATCCCGTGTGGGCAGCAGCTTCGCCAAAGGCCACGCCAGCGCGATCACAGACAGCAACAACAGCGCGATCCAGCCACCGCGTGCGGCAATGGCCCCCTCTTGGTCGCGTTCGAAGGCGGCGTCGAGCCAGGCCAGCGCTTCACGCAGGGAGGTCTCGGAGAACAGCACACCGACATGCTCGACGCCGGGCGCGAACACCACGCGCCGGCCCGTGCCCGCCGCCGGATCACCGACGCTCGTGCCGGGGCCGGCCTCGGGATCCGCCAGATGCAGCGCGCGCAGGGCTTCTTCGCCAAGCCGGGTTTCGAACCCGCCGACGATGATCAGCAGATCGCTGGGTGCGTTCGCGGTGACGGCCTGGGAGAACATTGACACCGCGATGGTCGCCCGCACCGGTGGGGTCTCAAGTGCCTGACGCACGACAATGTCCGACGCCATCGAGTGGCCCAGATACGCCAGGCGTCCATCGGCCTCGGGCAGCGCCAGCGCTGCCTGGGCCACCTGGCCGAGTTCGGCCATAAGCAGGCGGGTGGTGCCGTCCACCGTGGTGACGTCACCGGACATGGGCGTCGGATTGCGCCCGTGGCCAAGCAAGTCGTAGGACACCGTCAGATAGCCCGCGTGCGCGAATGTCAGCGCGAAGGACTCCATCAGCTGACGCGATCCGGCGAAGCCGTGCGCGATCACGACCACGGGGGCAGGGCCCGCAGCATTCCGCCAGTAGAGCGTGGCGGGCGTGCCGCCGGGCACCGCCAGCGGCTGGATGCTGAGGCCCTGGCGGTCGGCCTCCAGTTGCCACACCGACAGCGCAATCAGAGCCAGGGGGATTAAGGCCTCAATGATATAGCGGCGCGTCATCCAGAGTTCCGTTCGAATCTTTGGTGCGGGATGTTCAAATCAAACCCGCCATTGCTTTACTGCGGCCCCACGGGCGCGGATCCAGTTCGTGGTTGGTCGTCGTCGAACACAGCGACTGGGCGAAGGCCGATGTTGTCGTGATCGCTTTGCAATCGGGTTCAGCGACGCGGTAACGCTTGTGCCGAAGAACCACCGCGCCAGCGGAAGGGTGATCGGGTGGCAGATCGGTGGTTTGTTTTCTAAAACGCATGGTTCAAATGTTGGATCTCTTCCGGCTCTTTGGGTGGCGACGCCAACACAGTGGCTCTGGATCGGAACAAAGAACCGGATACCGGTCCTACCGATCCAACTTGGCTACACTGTGCAGCACTGAACCGTCAGCGTCGCGGACCGGAGCTCCGAAGGAGCCTCTGATCCGCTTCGCTCATGAATAGATCGGGTTTCCTAGTGTAGTGTCTTCCGAATAACTTGATGGTTGTGGTTAGGCATCGTGGTTACTGACAAGGCGCGGTGAGGAGGAATAGCCGGTGCTATTGCGACGATCCGCAACGCCGTCAGGGACCGCGAGGGCCAGCGCAGGTGTTAAGTGTGTGGGAGACACTACACTAGCTATGCTCAAGACCGTAAACCCCACCCTTGCTGCGAGTGCCGCGACCTCCGACAGTTCCGCCGCTGGGCGTCACCCCGCCGTTCTGTTCCGCGCCGGTATGCTGCTGGGGCTGCTTATCGCAGCCGCGGCGACTGCCAGCATCACGGCGCCGCTCTCGGCAGCCGGGGGTACCGAGCCAGAGTTGCTGAACCTGCTGCGCGGTATGGTTCTTATCAAGGCGAGCATGGCAGCGGCCGCGGTTGCCTTCATCTTTTGGCGTTTCGGGCGGCCCATTGGAAAGTCCAACGCGGTTTGCTACACCCTTGCCGCGATGCTGCTGGTTTCTGCCGTGGTGTGGTTGTGGAGTCTGGCAAGCGTGCTGCTCGCCAGCCTTTTGTTCTACGCCAGTCTGGCCGGAATCGTCGCTGTTCTGCGGACCGACCGCACCGTGTTCGATGGTCTGCAGGGTTCGGCGGGTCGACTTCTGTCGCGCCGAAAGTGCTAACTCACCCCCGCTGGGCGCCAAGCGTACTTTGCACTGAGCCCGAAGTGCACTACGCATATCCAGGATACGCCTCAGCATACGGCGGCATCGTCCTGGCCAATGACCGAGCCTGGCCAATGACCGAGTGATAGTGCGTAACCCGCGTTGTGTGGTGCTGTACGTTGGAAAGCAACAGGGCGCCGTTCTGCAGTGCCATGTGGGGGGTACACCAGCGCGGGGCACGTGCGATGGTGTACGATTTCATGCGAATGCTCGACACTTCTACACCGGCTCGCAGCCTTCCAAGGAGATCAGATCAATGCCCCAAAACGCAGACATCGTCGACGTCACGGGGATAAGCAACCTCGCCGGTCTGCTCCAGGCCCGGCTGGCGCGCTCACCGGATGCGGTGGCCTACCGGCAGTACGACGCGAACGGGGCGGCATGGACCACCACCACCTGGACGGAGTTCAGTGCGGAAGTCTGTTGCTGGCAGGCGGCGCTGCGGGCAGAAAAACTGGAAGCCGGCGACCGCGTCGCGATCATGCTCAACAACCGGCGTGAGTGGGCTGCGTTCGACATGGCGGCGCTCGGTCTCGGGCTGGTGACGGTGCCGCTGTACAACAACGACAGGCCGGAGAACATGGGGCTGGTACTCGAAGACTGTGGCGCCAAGCTGCTGCTGATCGGCAACCAGAAGTCTTGGGGAGCCCTGGCCGCGGTGGAAAGCACCCTCGCGGCGCTGACAAAAATCGTGTCGCTTGAGCCGGTGTCGCCATCACCGTCCGGCCTGCAGCCGGTCCCGGTGTCGGAATGGCTGCCCGCATCCGGCGATGCGCTCCAGGTGGAGCCGGTTGACGCGGATGCGCTTGCGACCATCTGCTACACCTCCGGCACCACCGGACGCCCCAAGGGCGTGATGCTCAGCCATCGCAATATTCTGTTCAACGTAGGCGCCGTGCTCGAGCAGGTTCCGGCCCTTCGCGACGACCTGTTCCTGTCTCTTCTGCCGCTGTCGCACATGCTGGAACGGACCATCGGTTACTACGTGCCGATGGCTGCCGGGTCGACGGTCGCCTATGCCCGTACTTCGCAGTCCTTTGCTGCGGATTTCGCCACACTCAAGCCAACCATCGTCGTCGCCGTACCGCGGGTTTTCGAGCGGATCTACGCAGCAATCCAGGCGGAACTGGACAAGCATCCGGCTGCGATGAAGCGGTTCGTCAACGCCCATGCGGCGAACGGCTGGAAACACTTCCTGCGCGTACAGGGACGCGGGCGGCGCAGCCCGCTAAACGCCCTCTGGTCGGCGATTGATGCGGTGGTGGGCGATAAGCTCCGTTACAAGTTTGGAGGTCGCCTGCGCATCGCGGTGGGCGGAGGTGCGGCGCTGGCGCCGGAGATTGCGCATTTCTTTCTCGGTCTTGGAATTCCCATTGTGCAGGGTTACGGCCTGACCGAGACCAGTCCGGTGGTCTGCAGCAATGCCTTGGAAGACAACGTGCCCGAGAGCGTCGGCAAGGCGCTTCGAGGTATCGAAGTGCGGCTCGGCGAGAGGGACGAACTGCTCACCCGCAGTCCCAGCGTCATGCGCGGCTACTGGAACAACCCTGACGCCACCAGCAAGGCCATCGACGCGGACGGTTGGTTTCACACCGGCGACATTGCCCGCATCGACGACGCCGGGCACGTTTTCATTACCGGCCGCCTCAAGGAGATCATCGTTTTGGCGAACGGCGAGAAGGTGCCGCCGGGCGACATGGAGAACGCCATCACCATCGACAGCCTGTTCCTGCAGGTGATGGTGCTCGGAGAGGCAAAGCCCTATCTCAGCGCGCTGGTATTGCTCGACATGCACCAGTACGCGACGCTTGCGCAGCAAGAGGGCTTTTCGGTCGATCTGGCCGAGGAGTGCCATGGCACCAGGCTGGAGAAGGTTCTCACGAGGCGCATCGCGGCTCGGCTGAAGGACTTCCCCGGTTATGCGAAGATCCGCCGCGTCGGTGTCTGTGAGACACCGTGGACCGTCGAGTCGGGACTCATGACACCGACGCTCAAGGTGCGCCGGGAGAAGGTGCTGGCGGTCTTCGAGTCGGATGTGGCGCGGTTATACGAGGGGCACTAGTGGAACTCGCCCTGCCGGCGAGGCGGCGAGCGCCCATGGGCCTGGCGAAACCCGCAAGGTGAAACAAGCGCGCGTTGTATGCAATCTCGATGACTTGCGGTGATGGAGCAAAGCATGACAGAGAACGGCACCGAATCCGCGAATCGCATGCTGTCGCCGGCGCAACTGCGCGTCTGGGCCGAAGGCAATGCGAGCACGGTGCGTCTGCGAACGTTTCGTGACGTCATACCAGGGGGATTCATGGCGGCTCTGGCTCCGGTCCTGGTGGATTGGCAAGCCAGCGATCCCCTGGGCGAAGACCCCTACGTCGTCTTGCGCAACGTGAACCATGGCGGCAATCCGCTGGAGAAGACCACGACCCTGCACCGGGTTCGGGTACCGCTGTCCGGAATCGCATATGCCGAGTTCATCCTGGTGCCGTCGACCCGGGGAGAGCTTCACGCCCTCACGCACCACGCACAATTGCGCTTTGTCTTCAAGCCAGACAAACGGCCTCAATTGCTGGACCTGGCGGACTCGTCGGTCGGCTCCGCCTCCCATATTCCGGATCTCGTGATGAGCTGGGAAAGCTGGCACGAGTCGAGCGTTCGCTACAGCGGCCTCAAGGGCTTCGATGACTCTTCTTTCAAGCTCGGCATGCGGGTCTATTCCGGCCCCCAACGGTTTCTTGAGGATACCCTGCACCGGCGCGCGTGGTTTGGCTATCGTCTATGCATTCCGGGCGGTGAACTTGGCTTGTCTGAATTGTTGAAGGTCGTGCTTGCTCTTGGCGACGGCGTGGCGCGCGACACCATCTCCGATTTGCTCGAACAGAGTGAAGAGCGCCTTGCAGAGAGTGGCCCCCAGGTGGATCCCGACCCCGCAGCGAAGGCGGAGTGGCAACGGCTGCGCGAACTCATTCGCCAGGGCAAAGACTATAAGGACACTCGTCTCAAGCTGTCCGCCAGCCACGAGAGCTATCAGACTCTGGTCCGTTCCTGCGCCACGCTTGCCCGCTACTCAGTGCTCACCGCAACGCAAAGGATGATCCAGCAGGGATTTACCCACGGCGTGGACCAGAGCAAGGTGGCCGAGCCGTCCATGCAGGAGGCCACCCACTGGATGGGCGCAATGGCCCACGCGAATCTCTGGGGGCTGTTCGTCAGGGCGCCGCTGGCGCTGGCGTACGTGCTGCGTCACCCCGAGTCCCTGCCGGACAAGATCCCCGATGAACTCGCCGCCGGCGGTCTTATCGAGAAACGCGACGGCAAGGCCTGGGTGGTGAAGTACGCCCATCACGGCACGAGCCCTTTCGACCGCTCCGGCATGCTCGGTTCGGCCCCCAATTCGTGAGCGGATAATCCACTGCCACGGTCGCATCGGCCCGTCGCCGAACGCGAACGTGGGTTTTCCCCATCTAGACACCACGCCCAGTCGCAATCCGCGCGTCACATCGGCGTCTTTATGTAGTGTCGTAGCCAGGCAGGCTAAGCCCGAGGCTCTGGTCACCCTCCAGGGGGGGTAAGTTCAACATGCGGACATTCAAACACCTGACACTGTGTTGCGCCGGTGGATTGGCACTGTGCTATGCCCACGTGGCGATGGCGGACGATGACGACCATGGCAGCAAAGGGCATCGCAACGGCGACATGAAAGGTAACGCTGTGCAAGTGGGTTCCAGGCCGGCCTTTCTGGTCAACGGCATGGATTCGAGCCCCCTCAAACGCAGGCTGAAGCAATGCCATGGCGGACCGTTCTACAGGACGGATTTTTCGATCGGGCATCGTGGGGCAGCATTGCAGTTTCCGGAACACACCGAAGAATCCTATCGCGCGGCTGCGAGCCAGGGTGCCGGGATTATCGAGTGCGATGCCACCTTCACAAACGACGGTGCCCTCGTTTGCCGCCATGCACAGTGCGATCTGCATACGACCACGAACATCATCACCACAGATCTGAACGCAGAATGCACCGTACCGTGGGACCCTGAAAACCCCAATCCCGGTTCCGTCAAGTGCTGCGCCAGCGATCTGAGTCTGGCGGAATTCAAGACGCTCAAAGGCAAGATGGATGGGTCGAATCCCAATGCAAACACGGCCGACGAATTCATGGGCGGCACTGTCACCTGGCGCACGGATCTCTACGCCAGCCGCGGCACTGTCCTGTCGCATAAGGACAGCATCCGGCTCATCCGCGAACTCGGGGCGAAATTCACGCCCGAGCTGAAAGCGCCGGACCCCAACGCACGCGTTCAGGTCGAGGATGTCTTTGGCAGCCGGGAAGCCTACGCACAGAAACTGATCGACGATTACAAGGAGTTCGACGTGGATCCGCGCGACGTCTGGGCCCAATCGTTCAGCTTCGAAGACGTGCAGTACTGGATCGATAACGAACCGCGATTCGGTCGGCAAGCGGTCTATCTAGACGGCCGCTACAGCGGGTCGAACGCCATCGACCCGGTAGACGGCGATCCAGCGACATTTGTGCCGACAATGGAGGAGATTGCGGCCAAAGGGGTGCAGATACTGGCGCCCCCCATTCATTTTCTGCTGACGGTGCGTGATGACGGCAAGATCGTGCCGTCAAAATACGCGCGAGCAGCCAAGTCGGCCGGTCTCGATATTGTCGCGTGGACGTTCGAGCGTTCCGACCTGCGCAATGGTTCGCGCACCGGCGTCGACGCCAACGGCAAGCCGACCGCCACGTTCTACTTCGCGTTCGACGTCAATCCGAACGCGCAGGCGATCAACAAGGACAGTGACATGTACAAGGCGCTGGACATCCTCGCGCGCAAAGTCGGAATCCTTGGGATCTTTTCCGACTGGCCGGCGACGGTCACGTTTTACGCGAACTGCATGGGTCTGAAGTAGGCCCGCGGTCGCTGATGGGTGTCAGCGGCGCGGCCCGCGGTGGTGTTTGGCCCGGTGGTTAAAGATGGTGGCTGGGCTTTGGCTGTCTTCCCACTGGTGATGTGGTTTTGTCAGCCTCTCCTCGCGTAAATTTTGTAGCGTTGAAAATGGTTCTTGATCTCCTGGTCCGTACAGTCTTTGTCAGCTAAGAAGGCCTCGACGGCGCTTTGTGCAGAACGCACCTGCTCGGCGATCCGTTGATCGATGGCACTCGCGTCTTCTTGCGGGTAGCGCTCTGCAAGATCCCGCCGATTTCTTTCGGTTACCCTGCCCAGGGTCCGGTTAAAACCCTCCCTGAGGGCTGTGACGTCAATACTGCATACCTCGGTTGCTGTTCTTGCCTCGATCAGCATGTTGTGAATGTAGGCCGGTTCTGTGCGGTAACTGGCTTTTCGGATGGCAAATGCTTCCATGCCAACATATCCAAGCAGCACGACCACGACTGCAACGGTCCCTCTTTGGATTTTCATCGCATTCCGAGCTCTGGAAGTAAACTGCGGATCCAGTCACCAACTATATACCAGACGCGCCTCACACCACGCCGGCCAGTTCCCACTCTCTGGGCATCGGCATCATCGTGGACGCCGCCTTGCTGCGCCTGCTTTTCGATCCGTACCGATGCAGGGCCGAGCCGCGTCGCCAGCAGGTCAACCCAATTGCGATTACTTTGCAGGGCGCGGACTGAAGACGCCACTTTTGGGTACACAGTCCATGACCAATCCCTCCGCTTTCCCAAGCCAGAATTCCATGCTCAGAAACCTGAAATGCGGAAACAGAAAAGTCATGCCGTACATGGCGGCCACCAGGAGAACGGTTTGCGCAAAACAGTCGAACGCGGGTGACCCGGTCAGCGTCAGTTTGAAATGCAGTCTTACGCCGAGTACCACCATCAACTGTTGCATGAAGTACAAAGTCAATGGGTATCGCCCCATCCTCAGGAGGAACGACAGCAGGGCGTTGCGATTGAAGTCGTTCTTTTCCAGCAACAGGGTAACAAACAACAGCACGATGATCGCCGCTTGAGATGCGACTATGCCCGGCACGTTTGTGCTCAGGGGGATCGTTCGCTCGAAGTAAATATAAAAGCAGGACAGATAGACAAAGCTGGCGCTCACCAGAAGCAGGGTCAACCAAACTCTGTTGTATCGGCTGATAACCCAAGCGCCAATCACGTATCCGCCCAGGAAGTAGACTCCATGGGGCCAGATGGGAAACAATCCGTGATCTGGCCTGAGCGCTGGGTTGGCATACCAGACCAAGATCAGAATCGATACCGCGGCGTATCTTGCGATGTGATTGTTCAGATAACTGAACAGGGCCGCAATGGCGTAGCAGGCACCGATGAGCTGAAAAATGTCCCAGTCGATGGCCAGGCTTTGATGGCTGACCAAATCGACGGTCCAGGCCATCAGAAATAGAACGCTGCCGTGCACCATCATTCGGAACGGCCATCGGTACTTGCGTGCATACAAGACCAATGCAATGCCGGATAAAGCGATAAACAGGGGTCGGGTGTAGTAGGACCCGATAACAAGCAAGTGCTGACCCAGGGCGTCAGGCTGCAAACCGAATGGAAGCAGCTGGTGCGTCACCGTCATCAACAGGATGGCGAGCCCCCGCAGGATATCCAGTGATTCGACCCGGCCCTCCGGATACCAGTGCGAGAGAGACATGTCTGGAGCGATGTTCATGATTCCGAGCGAAAACAGGTGGGATCAATTTGGCCAACGCGACGGGTGTTCAGTTGGGGGCAGGAGCCACAGCCGACCTGAGGCCTCTGACCGTTGGGTCCGGGTGCGCCCAGCTTTAAGCTACCACGATGATCGCAGCTTGATCATCGCTGAATGATTGCTTGGGTGAGTAACAACCCAGCGGCGACGCCGCGATCACTGTCCCGCCGGTCGATCCCGCAGCATCACTGGCCAATAGAGTGGTGCGTGCGGGAAAGGATTGCCCCAGTTCTGGCGGCAACCGGAGGCGCGCCCTATCGGGGGGCGATGCTCAGTTGTTTGTAACGCAAAATCGTGTAATGCCCGCCCTTGCCCTTCTTTTTCTTGCCATCGTCATAGACGATCATGACCCATTCCTCGCCGTTCAGCGTAACCGGGCTGATGCCCTCCGCTCTCGTTAGGCCGCGCTTTGTCGGGATCGTCACTTTACGCGGAGCCGCAGCGGAGCCGTCCCAGAACCAAAGCTGGAACGGTGTATTAGCATCGCGGCCGCCTGGCCCACTGATGACCAAATAGCCGTTCAACTTCGGCATGTAACTCATGCCGCGGATTCCGCTTCGCTCCAGGTCCAGGGTGATCAGTTGATCGTCGATGACGGCATCATCGCCTATGATCGAAAATGTCTTGCGGATTTTCAAGGCTGAAAATCAACCGCCCGCTCGTCAATCAGCGGACTGCGAAGGCCGAACAACAGGTGAGATTTTGTGGCGTCGAATGTCATGCCCTCGATGTTGAAACCGCCGTCGTTCTTCACATCAAGCACGTCCATGGACGCCTTGAGCATTGGGTGTTTTGCGGCGACCGCCGCCTTCAGGCCGCCGTATATCGCTGGCCGGTCGAGCCCGGCGTCCGTCGGTGTCATGCGAACCAGCAGCGACCGGCCGGCATCGTCGTTGCCGCCGCGGGAATGCGACGTAACCATGAGCACATTCCCGCGGGGATCCACCTCCAGGGCTTCCAGATCGTCCAGTGCCAGATCGGCCAGGCCATTGGCTCGCGCGATCTCCTTTGTATCGAGTTTCCGCTCAGCGAAACCACCGCCAGGCGCTGGAATAATGAGGGAGAGCGCGTCCTCGATCTCGTCTTCGACCACCACCAGCCGGCCATCTGGCAGTTGGTGGATCGCCGAAGGTTCATAGATGCCCCCAAACCGATACTCGCCGGTCAAATCCGATGTTTTCGACGGCGCCGTGATTTGCGCGGTGGCCGGATCCAGCGATGCGGTGGCCAGGACCGCGAGAAAAGTGAGAAAGCTTGAGATGACGCCCCCCGGAAAGCAGGTGTAGGCCCGCTGCAACATAATGAACTTCTGCGCCAGGCCATGGCAGAGGCCGTACCTGTGACGCGTTAAATTGCGATAGATCCGTTCGTTGTCCTCAAACATGTTACGCATTACGCCGGAAGATTCTTTCATACTCAAATGGGCGAAGTCACCGAAGAACAGAGGGCCGGCGTGGATGAATGAGCGCGACCTGCGCCTGACGGGGTGCCAGGCGGTGTTTACGCGCTCGTCGCTCGGACAAGCGCGCCGATCCCTGATATACGCGCGTCGACGGAACCGGGCGATCCGCCGTGCTATCGATCCGCCTCCACGGGGATCATGTTCCACCGGATTCGATGCTGCTCCTCCTGGCGTCGTTCGCAATCGGACGCGACAACGTCTCCGCTATCATCGATTCCCATGCAAGGTTTTGTCTTTAAAGTTTCCTTGTCGTACTCGGTTTTTTGGGCGATCTTGATACGACCATCCGCGAGGAACTTCCACGAACAACGATCTTGCGTAAACCAAGGCTTCTCTTCGTTATCTTCCGTGGCAATTTTTATGTGTATGTCGTGGCGCTCTCGGAAAACGCAACGTCTTGCGTCAGCGGTTGGATTGAAGACCAACGCGTACTCTCCCAAACCTGGCTCCGGGTCCGTGCGCTTCCACTCGGGTTTCCAGTCAAGCGTGAACTGTGTCGCTGCTGACTGCTCGCAATCGCCCGTGGGAATGGGATGATCCTTCTTCTCATCTACTGAAATACAGGTTCCGCTATCCGCATTCTGGAGCCGAAACTTCCATGGTGTCCCGGATCCCAATCCGCGCGCGAGTGCATCAATTTGCGCGTTGGTCATGCATTCGTTGTCGCCGGGGTCGAGTTGACACATGCGGTGTGCCAGCTTTCGGACATAGATCTCCACCGGATCCCTTGTCGTCGATGCGAAGGGAACGGGCAGATAAAGGCGCAGCACGTTTGGGTTGCAATACGGGACGACGGTTCTGAGCTTCTCTTTCAATTCTGCGAGGTCATTCACGTCTGTAATAGTTCTGAGGTCGCTGAGAGTAGGGAGCGGCTCTGGATCTAACCGCCCGATTTGATGTGCATTGCATGCTTTCGTAAAGTCGATCACGGGGCCTTTCGTCAAGTCGATTACGGAGCTGATTGTGACGGGCCGCTCCAAGGTGCGGATCCGCTCGCGAATCTTAAAAGAAATGTCCTGGAGGTCTCTTAGCGAGGCGGGGCTTCGGCCCACCAAATCGTATTTTTCACTGTTCGAGAGAACGTCTGAGATGTCATTCTCGAACGAGGTCAGAAACCAGTAGTAGTCGGCCGGGAGTTCCCGGTCAGAGCGCTTTCGGGTCGGTACTCGCTGATCTTCATCCGCGAGGGCGGTATACGAAGTCACCTCGACCATCACGAACTTTGGATCCGCCGCGGCTTCCTGGGCGAGGGATTTCAGCTTGTCGACCAAGCCCGCACGACTTACCGGCACGGGGCCGTTGCCACCCCCGATCTGCGCGAAGTGGATGTCCAGATCCGCCGTCGCGGCCGATGTCTTAGATTCCGCCTCCGCCTCCACTCCGGCCTGTCCACTCCCAAAGGCCGCCTTCACAGAGGCTTTCACCGATGCCTCTTTCTTCGTGTCCTCGGCCTTGCTCGTATTCTCGAAAGAAATGGTGCCAAGCAGCTCGGCGCCGCTGTAGATCGCCGACACATAGCCGTCACCGCACTGGCGGATGAACGCCTCGTCGTCGTTAGCTTTTATGAGTTCTCTGGCCGCCTCGGTGAGATGCACATCGTCAATCCGCTTGGCCGCATCGTCCGTCCCTGCTTCGAGTTTCGTCGTACAGTCCGGTGCGCCGGTTTGTGTCCCGTCCGTGTCCGCGACGGGAAGCGCTTTCCTGGCGGCACAGCCCGCGCTCACGGGGCCGGTGAACAGTGCGCTGTTCTGTACCGTGGCCTTTAGGAGCAGGGTCGTGCTCTTGGACGAAACATTCGCGCTCTTGGCGAATGACGCCTGTCCGCTGACCGACCCGAAGGTGGAATTGACGGCGGCCGACGCGCTGACGCCGAGTCGGTCCATGATCTCCGACTGATCCGACACTTCGTGCATGTGCACGGTGGCGTGCTGACCGGTGGCCAGCACCGGAGCAAACTCCACACAACGGGCGTTGATGGGTTTTTCCCGGATGTCGTCCCAGCCATAGCCCAGTTCCACGCCGGATTCGGGCGCGCCGTGAAGCTGCGTTATTGCCTGATAAACGGAAGATTCTGCCGCGGCCGGCGCAGCAAATCCGACAACCGTGCAAATCATGGCTTTTCGAACCCAAACAGCCTGATTCATCGTGGTTTCCCCTTTTAACGATTTTCGGCTGGCAGCGTGTTGAAGGCGCCTCGCGGGGCACGATGCGACGTTGAAAACCCACTCAAAACGCCCGTTGTCTCACTGGTTCTCGCCTCGGGTCAGACTCGAACGAGACTTTTTCAACAAGTTCCCAGCTTCATCGACGGTTCCTGAAACCATAGTCGATGTAGCCACGGACTGTAGAAATCAGGCTGGAATGGGGCCGATGACCTACTGGGCTTTCGCCAACGTCATGCCGGCTGCTCATGCGGCCCGCACAGGTTGATCTGCCGAAGTGGCTATCGTTAGCCTGGGACAGGGTAGCTGATGTGGATTGAGAGCATGGCCCGCAGCCTATTGGCTGCGCACGCCTGAGTTGGGTGGGCGGTATGCAAGGGAACTGCTGAGCTATTCGTGAACGTGCATCTTGGCACTGAATTGCACAGCGTCATCGTTGCGGATCTTGGCGAGAGAGCAACCGTTATCCGGGAATTGCGCCTTGAATCTGCTCACCTTGACCTCCGATCTGGTTCTTACAGAATCGATCATAGGTTCCCGAGGCGTTGCGGATGTAACGCGTCGATTTCGGTATGGATGGCTACCAGTAAAAGCTGATGCCTGCCAGTGGTCCCTGCTGAGTGGCATCATAGGTATAAGCATTGGTCCCGTTCTTGCCATTGTCGTAGTCGTAGTCCATCCACTTGTAACCCAGAAACACTGAACCCCAGTCATTGAACCGGTAGTCGGCGAAGCCACTCAGGTTCCACACGATATTCTTGTCTCCAGTTCCCGCCCCTACGTCTGCACGCCCGACCAGTGACCATTTGTCAGAGAGCTTGGTGAATATGCGCCCACCCACGAATCCGTTCCACCAGCTTTCGTCCACATCCACCAGGGTGGGTCCGCTCTTGAGCTTGGTCTTGTTCTGCTGTTCCGTATAGCGGGCGCCAAACAGCACCTCTATGTCGGTCTTCTCGTAGCTAGCGACCGTGTACGCCGCGCCCAGTTCCAACATGGTGTTCTTAAAATCCACGTCGATCTCCACCAGATCGTTCTTGACCTTCGCAGTCGGGGTCAAATTTGCATATTGGTACTCGGTGAACAGTGTCCACTTGTCTTTCTTTGCCTCGAAATGGAACGTGAAAACCGCCTCGAGATTCTCCAGAACACCATCCTTGAAGCTGATATCGAGCGGGGCGCTCACCGGTCCGATCTGGGAATCTCCCTGGATGCTCATACCCCAGAGGAAAAGTGGGGAGAGCGAAAACTCCCAGCCACTGGAGCCGTTTGTTTCCTCTGCGGCAACCGGCATCGAAAGGATTGCGGCCAGGCCGATGACAAGTTGCTTGCGATTCATGACGGCTCCTTTCGAAGCTGGTATGGAAGCTGTTCTGGGAACAGAAACACGACGGCGGGCGCCAAGTGCCAGGCGGTCCAACCCGTCTGGGTCGGACCGCCATTTCGGATCTACTCCTTCGGCATCGGTGGCGGAGTGTAGCCCTTCCACTTGCCGCTGGTGATGAATTCGCCCGGCACTTTCTTGTCGGTACGCGGTGCATTCTTGTATGCATCGGTCACGTCCGGCGGAAGCACGTATTCATCCACCGTTGCCTGGCGCACCGTGATCTTGTCCTTGGTGACATTGATCACCATCAGGTCGCGTGCCAGCGCCAGCGGGCCGTCATAGGTCTTGCGCACATCATCCGTGATCGCTGCATTGTTCTCGGGCGACTGCACCGAGTGGTAGCCGACGGCCAGGCGCGGTTTGACGGCCGACATGACCTTGCCGAATGCCTGAGGCTCGGTATGGATTCTCGTGGACACGTAGGTCGCCTGCCCCAGATCCCAACCGAAATAGGCGGCCAGGGCCTTGGGCGGAAGGAAGCATTCGTGTGAGGCCACGTCCGCATCCTTTGCAAAATCGATATACCACTTGTTTGGATAGGTATCGCCGCCGAATACGTACTTGAGCTCGTTCCATTCGAGGCTATAGCTCACCGACCCATCAAGGGCGTGAATGGCCGGCCAGGATCGAATGGTCACTCCGTTTTCCTCATAGACAACGACGTTTTCCTGTTTGTAGTCGAATTCGTGCACGACGACCTGCGCCCCCTTGTCGGGCAACGCGCCGCTGCGTGTAGCCAGGTCCCAGGCATATGCTTTCTGCATGCCTTCAACAAACGCCTTGGTCCCCAGTTCCGGTTTGGAGCCTGAGGGTCCGTACATATGGATTGGGGTAAAGCGTCCGGACAGCCAGCCTCCGATGTGCACGCCCATGAAGTCGCCTACATGGTCCACATGCAGATGGCTTGCAAACACCTTGTCGATTTTTGAGAAGTCCGGGCGCAGGGAAAACAGGTTGGCAAGCGAGCCCGACCCGACATCGAATATGAACTTGTCGCCATTGCCCAACTCGACGAGATACGAAATCGATACGGCAGCACGGGTCTGGTTCGGCATGCCGGTACCCAGCGCAGTAATGCGCATCTCATCGGATCCGAGCAGTTCGGTATTGGGGAAATAGCTTGCGGGATACTCGCCGTCTACGATCGCCATGGCCGTACGCCCAGAGGGCAGGTTGTCCTTGGCGTCGGCTGCGTAACCCAAATCCGCGATGAGGAGACCCCCAATCGCCCCGCTCATCAACAGCAGAGTGCCCCAGGTTGCCTTCATTCTCTGTAGCATCGTCGGTTTCTCCTCTGTCGGAATCAGCACGGTATGAACCAGAGATTTTCTAATCCCAGTTGCACACCATTCACAGCACATAATGGTCCCAGTAGACCATGACCATAGATCAGTCTATGCTAAGACGTCATGCTAAGCCGAACCAATAGAGAAGTCTATGGGCAAGGAGATGTCGCAGCGATTGAGTCGAGAGGACTGGATACGCGGTGCTTTGGACCTTCTGGTCGAAACCGGCATCGAGGGCGTAAAGATTGTACCCCTTGCTGAGCGACTGGGCGTCACAAGCGGCAGTTTCTACTGGCACTTCAAGAACCGCAGGGAACTGCATGATGCATTGCTCGAATACTGGGAGCGGGAGATGACGGACGCGGTAATGGATGCGGCAAACGCATTTGCCGGCTCGCCCCGAGAGCGCATCTGGCGCATGATGGAACAGGTGATGACGGCCGGTCTCGCCAGTCTCGACCTGGCCTTCTGGCACTGGGCTCAGACGGATGCCGGCGCCCGCCGTGCATTCAAACGAGTCCTGAAAAAGCGGTTTGAGTTCTCTGCCTGGACGTTCTCTCAAGCCGGATTTTCCGACAAACAGGCAGAGGTTCGCGGGAGAATGATGGTTGTCTACATGATGGGAGAGTCGACTCTCTTCCCTGGCCCGATGGCAAAGCGCAAAAAAGATCTGAAGCTGAAGCACGCCATTCTAACTGCACCGGAATAGTGTCGGATGCTTAGATTGCGTCATTTCATATGTATTGCCACGCTGTGGTTTATCGTCGCCGGTGAGTCCTGCGCCGACTGGATAAACCTGACCGGCGCAGAGACCGCACCCAACATCGCGGAGATCTACGTACTCGACGACCGGGTGAAGCTGGTGCTGGAGGTCTACGTGGGTGACCTCGAGCGGTTCAGTGATCTCGTTCCGGATGACTGGGCCCGGGATGGCGGCGAGGCGAGGCCCAACCTGGCGCGCCGGCTGGAGCACTTTTCCGAAGAGGTTTTTCAGTTCGTCACCGGCGAGGGGGAGAGGCTGCAAGCTGCGCTGGTGTTGGCCGAGGCCCGTCTACGGGTGGACAGAAAATCCCCTTTTGCCGGGATGGTAAACCCCATAACCCGCCAGAAAGTGGCGGAGGCGCCTGCCGACAAGCGGGTGCTGTATGTGGAACTGGAATATCCTTTCAGCCAGAGGCCGAATACGCTCACCATTGTTCCACCTCAGGACCAGGAGGGTCGAGCCACTGCCACCATCGGCTTTATCGCCTACCATAAGGCGGTGCCTATAATCGATTTCCGCTATCTCGGGCAACCGGCGAAGTTGCGGTTGGACTGGGCCGATCCCTGGTATTCCAGCTTCGAGAATCCCAATCTGAAGCGCCATCACAAGTCGGCCATGATGTCGTTTCTCTATGTGGAACCCTACGAGGTGCGCCACGAGATCCTCACCCGGGTAAAGGATCTGGCGGTTTGGATGGACCTGGGTCTGCGAGGGGATGAGTTCATCGAGGTGGATGAGCTGGAGCCCTTGAAGCAACGAATCGGCGAGTTTCTGCTAGGCCGCAATCCGGTGACCATCGATGGCCGCCCTGCACAACCGATTCTGGATCGCAGCAGCTACGTCAAGTTGTCATTGAGCGGCATCCAACTGCTGGAAAAGCCGGAGCGTCTGGAGGTCTCGACGGCCATCGTCGGGGTGATACTGACCTACCTTACCGACGGTATTCCCCAGCAGGTGGAAGTGGACTGGGAGCTGTTCAGCGACCAGATACAGAAGATCCCGGCGACTGCCCGGGACCCGGCCGGCCCCCTGCCCAGCTTCGTCACGCCCGAAGACAACGTGCTGACCTGGACCAACTATCTCAAGAAGTATCGCCTGCCAACCGTGGAACGCGTGGACATCGAACAGCGGGAAGGGCTCAGAGAGCTCCCGGTGTTCTCGATCGTGTTGCTGCTATTGGCCCTGCTGCTGGCCTGGTACCTGAAGCACCTGCACAACCGGGGTGGTGAGATCCGCTACCCGGCGGCCGGTCTGGCCCTGCTGCTCGCCGGCAGCGGGCTAGCATACCCCTATGCCCGGGTCGAGATTTCCGGTCCTGCAGAGGCGGTGACCGATCTGACCCCCGATGAGGCCGGACTGGTTCTTCAGGCGCTGCTGAAGAACGTCTATCGGGCCTTTGATTTTCGGGAAGAGAATGATGTCTATGACAAGCTGGCGCTGACCGTCAGTGGCGAGCTGTTGGCGGACATCTATCTGCAAAACCGGCGTGCCTTTTCTGTGCAACAGGCCGGCGGGGCGCAGGCCAAGGTCAAGACCGTGGAACTGCTCGATGTACAGCCGGAACCCGGGGCGACCCAGGATTCTGAACGCGCCTTCAGGGTAAGCTGGACCGCCAGCGGCAGTGTCGGACACTGGGGTCATGTCCATGTTCGCAGCAATCAGTATCAGGCCATCATCACGCTAGAGCCGGTGTCGGGCAGCTGGAAGATAACCGGTCTGGAGTTGCTTGAGGAACGGCGTATCGATGGGGGCGTGGCCGCGCTGGCCTCTCCGATCTATTCGTGAACGTGCGTCATGGGTCTCAAATGCACAGCCTCATGGTTGCAGATCTTGGCAATAGAATGTCCGTTCCATGGGATCTGCACCTCGAATCTGCGCATTTCAGCCCCCAGTCGGCTTCGTCCAGAATGAATCACAGGCTCCCCAGTGCCGGGTCTTAGCGTGCCCGCCATGCTCAAGATACGGTCTCTCGAGTTCGCTTATTCCGACGGAGGGTTCAGGCTGCGGATTCCGGAACTGGACATGGCGCCGGGAGAGAGAGTCGCGGTGATTGGACCCAGCGGTTCGGGCAAGACCACCCTGCTGAATCTCATTTCGGGCATTGTTGTACCGGATCGGGGCAGCGTCCAGGTTGGTGGTGAGATGGTCAACCAGCTCAACGACCGGGCGCGGCGCAGCTTTCGCCTGCGACACATCGGCTTTGTGTTTCAGGACTTCGAGCTACTGGACTATCTGTCCGTTCTGGACAACATCCTCCATCCCTACCGTATCGGCGCCGCGCTCAAGCTGGATCGTTCGGTGCGGGACCGGGCGAGAACGCTGGCGGAGAAACTGGGGGTTGCCGACAAGCTGTCGCGTCATCCCGGGCACCTCTCTCAGGGCGAGCGGCAGCGGGTGGCGATCTGCCGGGCGCTGCTGCCGGCTCGCAGATTGATTCTGGCGGACGAGGCGACAGGCAACCTGGACCCCGAGAACAAGTTGCGCATCCTGGATTTGCTGTTCAAGAGCGTCGAGGCATGCGGCGCGCCCTTGCTCGCGGTGACTCACGACCATGAACTGCTGGGCCAGTTCGACAGGGTGGTGGACTTCCGGCAGTTTTTCGAGGAGCGCCCCCGGTGAGGGACGACCTGTACATCGCCTGGCGTTACATTCTGTTCAACCGCGCCAGGAGCCTTGTGCTTGTGGCCTGCATCACGTTGGTCGCGTTTCTGCCCCTGTCCCTGAGTTTGCTTCTCAACGAGGTGGAGCGGTCGCTGCGGACCCGCGCGGTTGACACCCCCCTGCTGGTGGGCGCAAGAGGCAGCGCCCTGGACCTGGCGATGAGCAGCCTCTATTTCGACGATCAGCAGCCGAAGACCGTCTCCATGGCGTTGCTGGAGGAACTGGAGCAGGACAGGCGAGTGATGTCTGTTCCGTTGTACGTGCGCTTCAAGGCGCGGGGTTTTCCAGTCGTTGGGACAACCCTTGACTATATGGATCTACGCGGTCTCAGCGTCCGGCATGGACGCCTGCCGGCGTTGCTGGGCGAGTGCGTTTTGGGCGCAGAAGCGGCTGCGCAGCTGGGGATGGGGCCCGGTGACCACTTGGTCACCACACCGGAAAACCTGTTCGATCTTGCCGGCATCTATCCTTTGCGTATGCAAGTCGTGGGTGTGCTGCATCCCAGCCATACAGCGGATGACCGGGCCGTGTTCACGGATCTGAAGACCGCATGGGTCATCCAGGGATTGGGTCATGGTCACCAGGACCTGGCTCAGACCGAAGACCCCAGTGTGATTCTGGATAAGCGTGATTCCAATGTCACCGCGAATGCCAAGCTGGTCCAGTATAACGAGATCAATGCGGACAACATGGGCAGCTTTCATTTTCACGGTAAACCCGACGACTATCCTTTGAGTGCCGTCATCCTCTACCCGGAGGACGAAAAATCAGCAACCCTTCTTCGGGGACGTTATCTGGACAGCGAACGCTACCAGGTCCTGATACCCCCTGAGGTGATCGAGGGTCTGCTCGATAACATATTCCGGATCAAGCGGGTGCTGGATACCGTGGTCCTGATCGTTGGACTGGCGACCCTGCTTGCAGTGATCCTGGTGTTTGCGCTCTCTATACGGCTGCGACAGCGGGAGATGGAGACCATATTCAAGCTCGGCTGCGGCCGACTGACCATGGTCAGGCTGCTGGGGGCAGAGATCGCCATTGTTGCACTGGCCAGCCTGGCACTGGGCTGTTTGCTGGCCCTGGCGACCAGCCGTTTCGGCGATGACTTGGTCAGAATGCTGGTTGCCTGACCCGGGTACGCTGCAAAGGGGTAAAGAACAGATGCTTGCGCTGCAATCCGTCGTTGCAGTCAATACATTCCCGCAACTCTCTTGCAACAGAAATGGGCGCTTCTCACCCCGCGGAAATGCAACGAACTCATGGGGCGGGGCGCTTAGGACTTTTTTGTATCTCCGTTGCTGGAGTCAGAGCCCTGCGTGTTCTCCACGGCCTTTGTTGTGATCTCGTGGTAAAGATGGACCACTTGGGCATAGAGGTTCTGGAGATCGGGTCGTTGATCGATCATCGCTTTGATTTCGCGCGAGTCCAGGAAGATATTTTCCAGGTGCTTCAGTTCGTGCTCGCTCAGCGTCCCACCCGCGTCGACTTTTTCCTTGATTTCCAGGGCGTGGGGCAGATTAAATTTCTCGAACCGCGTCAGTATCGTTAGCATTACGGCGTCGTCTTTTGAAACATCGTTCATGGTGGAATCCCTCGGTGGATGAGGCCATCGCCTCACTATATGCGTTTGTGACGTCCCGGGTTTCGTAATGAGCGGCCCATAGCCGGTAATCCCCAAATGGCCGCCATCCCGGTTTGAACCCACCTGATCCAATCCGGGACGGGGCCGATGTGGCAAGTGGTCTCAGTCCGTGGGGGCCTTGTAGGAAGTCGCGGCTTCGCCCGCCAGTTTCATGGCGGCCATGGCGTCCTCCATGCTGATCAGTTTGGTCGTGTGGCCACTGGACATGGCGCCGGACGCGCCAACCAGCATCGAGCCTGCGATCATCGCTTTGTCGTCATCCATTTCGATCAGAGCGACCACATCGTCGCTGCCCCAGGTGAAGAAGAAATGGTGCAGTTTCCCGCCCAATGCTTCGATCATCTTGCGAGCCGCTTCGGCGCGGTCCTGGGGGTGGCCAATCATCGCCTTGATGCTATCGGTAGAATAGCTTCCCTGGAAAAGATAAAAACTCATTGCAATACACTCCGTGCTGTCGAGGCGGGTAAAACCTGTCCCACCAAAGTGTAGCCGCCCGGGTTCCTGGTCGCGACCCGATTGGTCTCGATCACCCGTTCACGGTGCGACCCGATAGGCGTCAAATTTCTCGCGAACCTTGAGGATGTCCAGATTCCAACTGTCGTCCCGGAGCTTGATCAGCCCGTCCGCTTGTTTGTAGCGGAGGTAGACCATCGCATCCCGGTTGTCTCTTCCCAGGGTGCCTTTTATGGCCGCTTCGATCTTGTCGCTGACCACCCGGGCCTGGAATATTCTAAGCTCATCATTCGACATGCGGAGGGAAGCGGTGCCGCCGATGTCCTCCACCGTCAGCATGTTCGACAGAAACTTGGGGCGCCATCCCTGATTGTCGAGCAGGGCGACGATGGGCCGTGAATCGCTCATGTTCAGCTCCGCATCGATGTCCAGCCGGGGGGGCGTTTTAAGAACGGTCTCCGCACGGGTCAGCTTGATCGTTGAGGACCAATAGGCTCCGTCGAATTGAGCGTCGTCTCCAACAACCCGCACATTGGCCAGGCGCAATTCGGAGCCGGTGATATCGAAAGTCATGTCCACCGGCACACCGTCCACCAGCAGCAGATCTGCGGTCAGGTCGCCACTCACCGACTGCCCGCCCACCAGGGCGTTCACCCCGGTCGATTCCAGCTTGACCCAACCATCAGCGTCGTCCTGCTGTAACGCGATGTCCGCTGCAAGCTGTGCTGTCCCACCGGTGAAGCGCAGTGATTCATCCGGCGGCAGGTAGCCGTTGAACACGGACATGTCCTTGACCTTGGCGGAGGTCAAGTCGAGCTGCAGGGTGAACGGTCTGGCCTCCTCCTGGAAACTGAAGTCCTCAATCCGTGCGGCCAGTCTCAGGTCGACGTCCTCGATGGCGGCTTCTGATTCCTGTAAGCGTTTCAGGTCCCCATTGCTGAGTGCGATGTCAACGGCCCAGTCCGGATTCTGCCCACCTTGCTCGGCCATCAAATCCACACGGCCGTCACCTGTGCTGACGTAGTCGAGAACGGTGACGGCCATGCCGTCCGACGACAACGCCACATGGGTCCCCTTTGCCGGCCAGCCGTCGGCCAGATTGACAATGCCTTCAAACGCGCCGCGGCCCCTGACCCCAATGTGGTAGGCATCGCCCATCAGAACCCCAAGCCAGGCAAGGCTGGAGATATCCCCGTGAAATCCCATTGCCGCCGAGGTATTGCCCAGAAGCTCGCGGTAGGGCGTTTCGGCCAAGGTCTGGAGCAGGTCTGCCGCCTTGTCGTCGGTTGCCTTGTCTTGTCCGCTCAAGACCGTGAACTCGCTGGCGTCGACGACCAGCGAAGCGTTCCAGGCCTCGCTTTCACCTGCGTCACCGTCCGCTCGGCGCAGCCGCGCGTTGCTCAGGTTGAGGTGGCTGCCCCGGGCGCTGGTGCCGCGGACAGCCAGTTCCGGATTGTCCAGTTTGAGCACCACGTCCAGATCGGTATCGAAACGGTATTGTTCGAGGCCCAGGTCTGCTTGCTCGGATTTCAGCGACAGATCCACCTGCAGGGTGGTCGGCTTCAGCGCCGCCGTGCCGCCCAGGCGTCCGCTGCCGCCGTAGAGTGTGATCGGCCACTTGGGGGGCAGATAGCGCTGCAACCGGGCGAGATTGGGCAATTCCAGCCCGTCCACCGCGAAGGCGATGGATCTGCTTTCATTGATCTTATCCGGATCCCCAGGAACCCGCCCGTCGCCGCCGATGCTGACGTTGAGATCCTGACCCCGAAGAAGAACATCGCCATCGTCCCGGTGCGCGACTGCCAGATCCTGATACCGGAACGCCAGGTCCAACTGATCATTGGTGTCTGAATCCAGGCGGAGGGCGATCTCCCCGTTCCCCTCGATTCGATGCGCGTAGATGTCCAAGCGCAGATCCGGCGCCATCACCGCAACATCGGTACCCGGCAGAACCTGGCCCTGGTGGTAGCGCAGAACGCCCTGGACCCGACCTCGACCGTTTACGCTTATATCTTTGAAATCACCAGTAAAGAGGCTGACAAAGGCGAGGCTGTTGGTCTCGATATCCACTTGTGTGTCCAGAGACAGAAACTTCAGCAGCGGCAGCCCTTTGTTCTCCCGGGGAATGAACGGCGCGAAATCGACCCGTCCGGCTATCGTGCCGTGTTTGAACACCTCGGTCTGACCGTTCAGATAGAGGGGATTCAGGTTCAGATTCAGCTCATGACCGGTTAGCGAGAAAGGCCCACCCCGCGTGATATAGGTCAGGTCCGCATGCAGTTCTCCGTCTGCACTGCCTCTGGCCTGGTAGACCCAGAAGCTGTGGCTGCCACGGGCCTTGATGTTGTTTACCTCGATATGCCAGGGCCGCTTGTTCTTCCTGGGTGTGGTGACCGCCTCGGTGATGTCCCGCCCCTCGATGCTGGGAAAGAACTCGATGATGTCGGTGTAGTCCTTGTCGGCTTTCAAGCGGGGCCGCTGGCGATAGGCGATGTTCTCGGCGACCACGTCGCGCACCCATACCCGCTTGAGCAGCAGCGGCGAAACTGCGATTGAGGCAGAAGCCGCCGGCGTGTCCAGTTGCCATTGTTGGGAGCGTGCCTGACCGTTGGCGGAGATGCCGGTCGCATGGACCCGAAACGGGTACCAGCTCCAGGCGCTTTCCCATGAGACGTGGAACTTATCCGGTCTGATCTTGTTGATCAGCGTTTGAGTAATGGGGAGTTGTAGCGCGACGTTGATTACAAGCAGATAGACGATCTGCGCGAACACCACGATGGCGATCGATTTTTTGAGCCAGGTCATCGCCCGGGATGATCGAAACACAAACACGCCCCCGACTCGGGAATCTGCTAACGCCCCGATCTATACGCGAGGATGGCGTGTTGGTCTACAAGTACCTGGGCACATCGCCCGGTGTCGCCGGGCGCAGAGGTGGTGCTTGGGTGTCAGTCGCGAGTCACAGGCCGTTGGGGCGGTTGGGCGGGTAATCCGGCAGGCAACCCCGGGCGTTCAGTCCGGTTTGTTTTCGCCGGGTGCCGGCGTGTAGCCGATCTGGGTTGCGTTCAATACTGTGTCCACGCCCCCCAGTTCCCGCACCCGTTGTGCCTGGTCCGCCAGGGCGCGGGAATTGGCCGCCGTCGGGTCCACAAAGCGACGCAGTTGGGCATCCATCAACCCGCGTCGGCCGATGTATTCCGGGGCCTCGCCCAGATCGCGGCTCTCGTCCGGGTCGTTCCTGAGATTAAACAGCTGTGGCCGGTAACCCTCGTAGTGCACGTACTTCCAGTCCCCATGGCGGACCATGAATTGACCGGTTACCGAGCCGGTCGCGTGGTACTGGCTTAGAACGGCCCGCTCCGAATCGGGTTTGGCGACCAAGTCGAACAGGGATGTGCCGCAGAGCTGGGCCCGAGCCGCCGGCTCGTCCAACTCGGCGGCGTCCAGCAGGGTAGGAAAAACATCCATCAGGGTCACCGGCGTGGGATTGCTGAGCCCGGCGGGCAGACCGGCGCCGGCCATAAGCAAGGGAACCGCGGCCGCATCCTCGTACATGACCGATTTACCCCAGAGTCCGCGGGCGCCCAGATTGTCGCCGTGATCGCTGGCATAGATCACCAGTGCGTCGCTATCGCGATCGGCGCCCTTGAATGCTTTCAGCACGGCGCCGATGCGGGCATCCAGGCAGGTGACCATGCCGTAGTAGGCCTGCATGGCGGTGCGCCGTGTTTCGTCCGTGAAGTACGCGTCGTAGCATAAAAAGCGTTTCATCCGGTCCAGCACCGGATGACCCAACGGCAGGGATCGCTTGTGGGCGCGCCGGGCCCAGATTTCCTCGCCCGAGTAGAGATCGAAGTAGGGCTGTGGCGCGATCAGCGGGAAGTGCGGCAATACAAAGCTCACGAACAAGGCCCAGGGTTGATGCTTCGACCCGGATGCGGCCTGCTTCAACCACCGGCAGGCCGTGTCGGCTATGCGCTGGTCGTACCGCGCGTAGCTGCTGAGGCCTGAACCGGCCATCTTCGCCAGGTCACCGGGTCTTGCTTTTGGCGGCAACTGTTTGCGCAACAACCCGCGCGCGTCACCGATTCCGTTGAGCACGTGGAGCGGCAGAATCTCTTCGCTGAAGCCATTGTCGTCCTCGCTGCTGCGGAAATGCAGCTTCCCGATCGAAGCCACCCGGTAGCCTTGCCGCCGCAGGACGTGATGCCAGGACGTGTGCTGGCCGTGGTAGGGGAGCGCGTTGTCCCAGCAGCCCGTCTGGTGCACCGGGCGCCCCACCGCCAGAGCGGCCCGCGACGGCACGCAGATGGGACTGGCACAGTAGGCGCTGTCGAACCGCACCCCCCGCCGCGCCAGGGCGTCCAGATTGGGTGTCTGGACGATCGGATCGCCGTAGCAACCGAGGACGTCACGGTTGTGTTCGTCCGACAAGATAAACAGTACGTTCCTGTGATGGGCGCTGGACACCTGTTGGTTGCTCGCATCCGTCTGCGGCTGTGGCTCAGTCCCGGAAGTTCTTGTACTGCAGGGGCATACCCAGTTTCATGCCTTTCACCAATGCAATGGTTTGTTGCAGGTCGTCACGTTTTTTCCCGGATATCCGCACCATGTCCCCCTGAATTGCCGCCTGCACCTTGGTTTTGGATGCCTTGACCGCCTTGACGATCTCGCGACATTGATCCGAGTTCAGGCCTTCACGAACCGTGATCTTCTGGCGCGCCTTGTTGCCGCTGATTTCCGGGTCGTGCACCTCCAGACAGTCGATGTCGACGCCGCGTTTGTTCAGTTTGCTCTGCAGGATGTCCAGCATCTGACCGAGCTGAAAATCCGATTGCGACACGCTGGTGATCACCCCGCCCTCCAGTTCGAAGACCGAGTCGGTGCCCTTGAAATCAAACCGGGTACCGACCTCGCGATTGGCCTGGTCGGTGGCGTTGGCCACTTCGTGCGTGTCGACCTCGGACACGATATCGAAAGACGGCATCGTCGTTTGCTCCCTTTGCGGTTGAGATTCGTGATCCGATACGCCTGAAGCTCGGATGCGGGTCGATCCGGATCTGTTCGCCCCAATCCTGCCCCAGTGTTGCTTACGAGTCCAAACAGCCGGGTTCACGAAAAGAGTTCTTTCGGCCGGGAGCGGAAGATTCCCCGACCGGACCGGTCAGGGATTGTGCGGTCGATTCGGTGATTGGTTTTTCTGAGTGATCCGTCACTCAGTGATGCGTGAATCCGGGTGTGCCCGCCACCGTCCGGGTTTCGCCCCGGGTAATGCCGTCCAGGAACGCGTCCACGTCGTCCAGGGTCGGGGCCAGATCGCGAAAGCGGGGTGCCAGCGCGCCGACCAAGGGTCCGTGGCCCACATCAGGGTAGAGCTTCAGATCCACCTGGGCGCCACGGTCGCTGAGCCGTTGAGCGAAACGGACGCTGTTGCGGGGCCACACGGTGGTGTCGCTTGAGCCGTGGATCAGCAAAACCGGTGGCTCCTCGCCGCTGACGAAGTTCACCGGCTGCGAATCCGGGTAGCGGTCCTCCGGGCCGAACAGGGTGCGGAGATAGCCCGGATCCAGCGGCAGGAAGTCATAGGGCCCGGCCAGACCGATAAAACCCGATATGCGTTCAGGATCGACTCCCTGAGTCTCAAGATACCGTGTGTCGGTGATCAGCATGGCCGCAATGTGGGCGCCCGCCGAGTGGCCCATGACCAGAAGCGGCTCTTCTCCCGTAGGCGTGAGATGGGTGGCTGTCCAGGCCACGGCGGCGGCACCGTCCTCCACGAACGCCGGGAAACGGACCTGCGGATAAACGCGATAGTCCGGCACTACCACCACATTTCCGCGATTGGTCAGCGCCTGAGCCACAAAGCGATACCGCGCGCGGTCGCCGCCCTGCCAACCACCGCCGTAGAAAAACACCACCACCGGCGCATTGCTGACCGGCGGATCGGGTCTATAAACGTCCAGCTTCTGGCGTGGGCCGGGGCCGTAGGCGATACCCGATTCCACGGTATACCCATCGGTCGGTGTGAGCGCGTCCACCACCGCAAGACCGGTGCAACCGCTGAGAAGAACCCAGGCGGGCAGGCCGATCAATGGGATTGAGCGCAGACGATTGAGCAGGCGTTTATTCACAGCCGATCTGACCCCGGGCCGTCCAGACTGGTTCCGATGTCCGCCCTGGACGCATGATCGCGGCATATGCCCGGTGGGCGTATGAGAGGGCGCCGTCCGGTAAATACCACAGTGATGCTGCTTGTGCCTCGAATCCATCCCGCAACGGAGTGGCATTCTGGTCCTCACAACGGCTCCGCCGTCGCTCGCGACATGCGCTTCTTATCGCCGAATTTGAGACTCGGATGCCGTTCGGCCACAATAATCCCAGCCTCTGGCAAGTGCGGTCGGAAGCCCCTTTCAGGGATGTGCCCATGACTTCGAGAACAGCGCCACGCGAGCCCCGGTTCTGGGAGGCGATCATCTCCTTGCTGTCGCTGGTGGTTGGCATCACTCTGTCCATCGCCGTCTACGGTATGGATCCACAAATTCCGATGCTGCTCGGGGTGCTGGCGTCGTCCCTGATCGCCTGGCGCTGCGGGTACGGCTGGGATGACATCGAGAAGGGCATGATCGCTGGTATCAGCAATGCCCTGCAGGCGATCATCATCCTGTTGGTCATCGGCATCCTGATCGGCATCTGGATTCTCAGCGGGGTGGTGCCCACGCTGCTCCACTATGGCCTGGAAGTTCTGTCCCCCGAGATATTTCTGCCCGCCACCGTTGTCATTTGCGCCATCACCTCGCTGGCCACTGGCAGTTCCTGGGGGACCAGCGGCACCATCGGTGTGGCCTTGATCGGAATCGGGGCCGGCCTTGGATTCCCGCTGCCCCTGGTGGCTGGGGCGGTGCTGTCGGGCGCCTATTTTGGCGACAAAATGTCCCCGTTGTCCGACACCACCAACCTGGCGCCCGCGATGGCGGGCACCGACCTTTACACCCACATTCGGCATATGACCTACACCAGCGGCGTGGCCATCGGACTGACACTGATCATCGAGACCGTGCTCGGTCTGTTCTGGGGTGGGCAGCAGGCCGACACGGCGACAATCGATCAGATTCTCAACACCCTGCAGCAAACCTTCACCATCAATCCGCTGCTGCTGTTGCCGCCCCTGCTGGTGCTGGGCCTGGCGGCTTTCAAGATCCCCGCGATACCGGGGATTGTCGTTGGCGCCGTGTCCGCCGCCATTCTGGGGTTTGTGTTCCAGGGATACGGCTATCAGGCGCTTTTGAGCGCCGCCTACGGTGGTTATGTGAGTCAGACCGGTGTCGACGTGGTGGACAACCTGCTGACCAAGGGCGGTTTCACCTCCATGCTGTACGCGATCTCCCTGGTCATCTGCGCCATGATGTTCGGCGGCATCATGGAACATACCCAGCAAATGCGGGTAATCGTGGAAGCCATACTCAAGCGTGCCCACTCGCGGGGATCGCTCATTACGTCCACCGTGCTGACCGCGCTGGGGGCGAATGTGGTCCTGTGTGACCAGTACATGACGGTGGTGATGACGGGCCGCATGTACGCACAGGCCTATCGGGACAGGGGGCTGCACGCCAAGAATTTGTCGCGGGTGGTGGAAGACGCGGGAACCGTAACCGCCAACCTGGTCCCGTGGAATTCCGGCGGCGCTTACCAGACCGCGACCCTGGGCGTACCGACCGTCTTGTACGCGCCGTTCGCCTTTTTCAACTGGCTGTCGCCTCTGGTGACACTTGTGTTTGGCTGGATGGGATGGACGATCGCACCGTTGGATCCGGACGATCAGACCGATGTCGATGTCGATGTCGACGCAGTGGACGCGGTCCCGGACTCAAAGACGGGTCCCTGAACCATGTTCGGATGCCGAGTTTCGCGTATTGCGCTTGTTACGATTACGCTCGTGCTGTGTATGCTGGCGGCTTCACCCGCCATCGCCGCCACCGACATTCTGGCCCGTATCCAACGGCACGGTGAACTCAGGGTTGGATTCGCGGAGGGCTACATGCCGTTCGAAATGGTCGACCGCCGCTCCGGTATCCGTGAGCGCCTGTTGTTGCCATCGAGCCCCCGTTACAGTGGGCAAAGTGCCCACTTCATTGGTTTCGACCTGGATATCGCACAGCTACTCGCCGAAGAACTGGGCGTGCGCCTGGCTCCGGTGAACATGCGCTTCACCGAACTCATCGACGCTCTGTTCTCGGGGCGCATCGACATCATCCTCAGCGGCATGTCGATAACGCCGGAACGGCAGGCGCGGGTGGATTTTTCCGATTCCTACATGACGGTTGGCCAGACCGTGCTGCTGTCGTCCAGGCATCGTGGCCGGGTCAGCTCGTACCTCGATTTGAACAGTGCCGAGTTCGTGGTCGCCTCACCGCCCGGTACCACCGGCGCCGAGGCCGTGAGAACGCTGTTGCCGAATGCCACATATCTTCCGATCGTCTCCGAAGCGGATGCCATAGCCGCGGTCCGCTCGGGAGATGCCGATGCCTTTGTCTACGATCGGCCCCACAACGCCATCGCGTTTGCCCTGAATCCAACGGACGACCTGGTGTTCCTGGATGAACCCTTTACCTCGGAGCAGATCGCAGCCGCCATACGCAAGGGAAACCCAGACTATCTGAACCGGCTCAACGGCTTGATCGCTGCGCTCAAGGCCGACGGTCGCTACCAAGTCATCTACGAGCGTTGGTTCAAGCAGACAGACTGGTATGATCGGGTGCGCTGACCCAAATACACAGCACACACTGCAGACGCCTCTTATGACCGACACCGTTATGGATACTCCACCACGATGCACCGCTATTTGCTTGGAATCGTTCTTGTTCAGATTTTGACCGCCCTCCTGGTGTGGCTGGGTCTGACCGGGTCGGGTGAATTCGAGTGGCTGCGGGTGGTGTTGCCCTGTCTGTGCGTGGCCGTGACCGCGGGATTCTGGTTTCAGTCGTTGGGCCGCCAGACGGCGCTGTCCGAGATTGCGCGGATCAAGGAAAGCCATGCCAAGGAGCGGGAAGGCATCCAGGTCAGCGCCGAGCGGGCCAAGCAGAAGGTGCTGCGGGATGCTCATAAGCAGATCACCCGGGAGGTGGGTAAGGCCCGCTCCGGCGCCAACATCAAGGCCGGCACCATGTTCGTTGCCATGGCGGGTCTGGGTTCCTTGCTCATGTTTACCCAGTTCATGACCTTGGGTCTGGTCGCCATGTCGACCGCGGGGGGCGCCCTGGGCGGATATCTGCTCCGGGCCAGGCGCGAGCGGGCTGCGCTCCCGTCGGGTGAAAAGCAACTGCCCGTCGAATCCGGCCGTTCCCTTTCCCGGATCGTGCGGCGACGCGCATAAATCCGCATCGGACCACCGGCGCCTAAACCCGCTCTTGCGGTGTGTTGCCAACAGCGCCCACACTGCGCCCCTTTCGACTCCAATGACCCAGCGAGATCTCCGATATGGATATGAACACCGTCGCCCGTCTTGCCTCACGCCCGGTGGGTCTGGTAACCCGGGAAAATTTCGACATTTCCGAACAGCCCCGGATCGAGCCGGGCGAAGGGCAGTTCCAGGTCAAGGTGGAGATGATCTCCATCGATCCGGCCATGCGCGGTTGGATCAATGAAGGCCGCTCCTATGTTCCACCGGTAGGCATCGGGGAAGTGATGCGGGCGCTGGCCGGGGGCACGGTTGTAAAGTCGAATCATCCCGGATTCTCCGTGGGCGACACCGTCACCGGGCTGTTCGGGGTGCAGGCATACGCGCTGTCCGATGGCGCCGGTGTGGCTGTGGTGGACACCGGCAAGGCTACCCTTGCCGATTGGCTGGGCGGGCTTGGCATGCCCGGGATGACGGCCTACTTCGGGCTCACCGAGATCGGCCAGCCGAAAGCGGGTGAGACGGTGTTGGTGTCGGCCGCTTCGGGTGCGGTCGGGTCCATCGTCGGGCAGCTGGCCAAGATTATGGGTTGTCGCACAGTCGGCATAGCGGGCGGTCCGGAGAAATGCCGCTATGTGGTCGAGGAACTCGGCTTCGACGGCTGCATCGACTACAAGAACGACACGCTGACCCAGGCGCTGGATACCCACTGCCCGGACGGCGTGGACGTCTATTTCGAGAATGTGGGCGGCGAGATCTTCGACACGGTGCTGACCCGTATGAATCTGTTTGGTCGCATCGCCGTGTGCGGCATGATCTCCGTCTACAATGCCACCAAGGCGCCACCCGGGCCCAGGAATCTGCGCGCCGTGCTGGTCAACCGATTGACCATGCGCGGCTTCATCGTATTTGACTTCATCGACCGCTATCCGGAGGCCATTCGCGCCCTGGGCGATTGGCATGATCAGGGCCGCATCAAGTTTCGTCAGGATGTGCGCCCCGGCGGCATTCAAGCGTTCCCAGAGGTGCTGAACCTGCTGTTCTCCGGCGCCAATCAGGGCAAGCTGGTGCTGCAGGTCTAACCGCCGCGGGCTGACCACCACAGGTCTGGCCGCCGCTACTCCGCCGGTTCAGCGGCCAGGTCGCCCGTGGTTGGCTCCGGGTGGACAAAGTCTCCGGGATAGACCACCTGCGCTGTGGCGGGTTGGAAGACTTCCCGGTCCTCCGGATCGACTGCGTCAGTCATACGCATCCGAACGAACACGAACACACCAAAGCACAGGGAAATCGCGCCCAACAGCCACATGAACACCGACAGGGGCAGGTGTTGAATGGCGACCGTTGCCATCAAGGGCACGACAAATCCCGAGATCGACCAGGCGATCATCTGGGTTGTGGACAACAGCACATAGTCCTTGGGATCGGCCCGGTCGTTGGCCAGTGCGCTGGATACCGAGTAAATGGTCTCAGTGGCCCCGTTCCACACGGCGAAAATCAGCACCATCCACAGCAGCGTATAGCTGCCGTCCGCGTAGATGGAAAACCCAGCGGCCATGCTGGCGACCATACAGACCGCCAGCAGAATTCGCCGGCGATCCATGTGGTCCGAGAGCAGCCCCATGGGAAACTGGATCACCAGCAGTCCAAGCTGCATCAGCAGCATCAGAAGCCCTACGTCCGCCTTTGGGAATCCCTCGGCATAGGCGTAGATGGGGGCGAATGACTGCAGGGTCATGGTCATGCCGCCCACCGCGAACATACCGGCCAGACCCACCGGTGAGATGCGCCACACCCTGCGCAGGGCGACGGTCACCCGCTCCGGCGGCGCCGGCTGTCTCAGGCGCGTCAGCCCCACCGGCACCATGGCAATGGCCACGAACAGGGTCGCGATCAGAGGTATCAGATTTCCGTCGATTTCGATGAATCGGATACTGAACGCGCCGAAACCGAGGGAGACCACATAGGACACATAGAACGTGGTGATGGTCTTGCCCCGATTGCGGTCTGTGCTGACGTCATGCAGCCAGCTTTGGGCGACGATGAACATGCCGTTGACGCCAAAGCCATAGAGCGCTCGGGCCAACAGCCAGGCCTCCACGTTGGGCACGGCGGCAATGATGATCATGGAGATGATGATCATGGCGTAGAGCAGCATGAAAATACGGGCGTGTCCGGACAGACGCAGCAGTGGACCCACCGCGATGCAGCCCGCGAACCCACCCAGGGCCAGCGCCGGCATCATGCTGGCCGAGACCCAGGGCTCAAAGTCCAGCGAGGCCAGCTTGATCGGGATATAGGCAAAGGTGAGTCCGCTGGCCACGGCCATCAGCGCGGCGGACAGAATGATGCTCGATACGGCAAGCAGCGGCGGAGAGACGGTTTCTTCGGTGTCGTCCATGGCCCGGTCCCGAATCACGCCTCTGATAGCGCGAGCATCGACCCGAAGGCGCCTCAGGCACAATGCCTGGCAGCGTCATTTCTGTCGCAACCGGTTGGGTTTTCCGCGCCTTTAGTCGATTTGGGTGTGGACCTGGAAGCCTCGGCGCGCCAACTCGACGAAGTAGCGCTTTACGTCGAAATATTCCTCCGGCGCCCATACCCCCGGCATGGCGTCCGAGGTGAGCATGAGTTGTGCGGCGATTGAGGCGTTCATGGAGGTGGTTGCATCCACGTAGGGGGCGTAGCGGTCATCGGGTCTGACCAGCACCTCGCAGCGTACCGTGGCCGGCGCACCGTTGCGTTGCCCGGCGCCGATGGCGAAATGGATTTCGTGGTTCTCCTGCTCGGGCATGCGGTGGCGATTGCGTTCGATGTTGCGTTCGATCACCGCGTTCAGCACATCCAGCGGTTTAACCGCCCGGCCGTCCACCTGTACCGGATCGTCAAAGTCCCCGAAACCCGCTTTGACCAACCCCACCCAGGCCTCGTGTTCCCGGTGCGGCAGATGCAGTTTCCAGGTGAAATCACGGATGCCTTTGTCCCGGATACCCTGGGCCAGGGGCACCGTCAGCGGCTCGGAATGGGGTGAGTACATAAACTCGGTTCGGCCGAACGGTTCCGGCAGATCGAGAATCTCCACCCCGGTCATGGGCGCGCACTCGACATGTCGGCCGTTCAGGAACTGGGTGCTGGGCCGGGCGTACTCGGCCAGAACGGTGGATACGCTATAGGGCGGCACCAGCGCGGGGTTCTCCGGGCCCACCGTTTCCGCCGCCCAGTAGAGACGGATAGACTCGATTTGGTCCAATTCGTCGGCTAC
Organism: uncultured Gammaproteobacteria bacterium; assembly: GCA_963783675.1. Taxonomy (GTDB): domain Bacteria; phylum Pseudomonadota; class Gammaproteobacteria; order Competibacterales; family JAHEDQ01; genus JAHEDQ01. The sequence continues at coordinate 301,056 of CAWAOU010000006.1, read as the reverse complement.
CGCCCGGCAGAGCACATTGGACAGACCCGGATCGCCGCCGGTGCCCACCACCGCCGTTACACCGGCGTCCACGAACCGCTGATGCCAGCCTTTCTGTTCAACCGTGAACACGCCGAGACCGCCGAGATCCATATAGGGTACCCGCGCCGCCAAAGCGGTTTCGAAAATCGACATCTGAAATCCGGCCAGGGTGGGCACCGCATTGATGCAGAGATCCGCGCCCTGGATCAGGGCGCGGATCTGGCCCGGTTCGGCCGCGTCGAAGTGATGCGCCGCTAGACGTGGGTCGTCCAGTTCCGCCAACAATGCCGCCGTGCGTTCGGGCGACGCGTCGCAGACCCGCAGGGTCTTGAACTCACAGATCGCGAGATCCGAAATCAGGTCGCGCACGATGCCGGAACCCATGAGTCCGGCCCCACCCAGCAGTGTGATCGTCGTCATGGGCGCAGCCATCCTCGAGGTTTTGCGGGGTTCAGGTCGTTAGGGGTCGCTTGGCCTCGACCGCAGTACGCGTTTCCGGTCATAGACTTCGACCGCCCTGATTCAAAAACCAGTCGTCCGGATAGGGATACCACCAGTCCTGCACCTTGGGTTCATGGTCTATGACCACCATTTTCGAGCGGCGAAAGGCATCCAGGCCCTGTCGGCTGAGTTCACGTCCGACCCCTGACATCTTCCATCCGCCAAAGGGCAATGCGTCGTTGTCGATGAGGGGATTGTTCACCCAGACCATGCCGGCCTCCAGCCGCTCGCTGGCGTTCATGGCCTCGGCCAGATCGGTGGTGAATACCGAGGCCCCCAGTCCATAGGGTGACTCATTGGCCAGCCGGATGGCGTGGTCGAAATCACGCACCCGGCATATGGCCGCCACCGGCCCGAAACACTCCTGATTCATGATGTCCATATCGGCGGACACGTCGGTGAGTATGGTTGGTTCGAAGAACCAGCCGGTGTCCAAACCCGGCGGGACGCCGCCCCCACACACCCGGGTGGCGCCTGCGGCCAAGGCCTGCTTTACCAGCCCCTGGACTTTGGTTCGCGCCTGCTCGCTGACCAATGGCCCAATTTCCGATCGGCCCAAGCCATTACCGATCCTGAGTCCGGCGGTTTCAGTGGCGAATGCCGACACAAACCGGTCGTGGATCTCATCCACTACGAACAGCCGTTCGGCTGAGGTGCAGATCTGGCCGCTAAGATGAAATGCCGCGGTCACCGCGCCCTTGGCCGCCACCTCCAGAGGTGCGTGGGCGGAGATGATCATGGGATCGCTGCCGCCGGCTTCGATCACGCAGGGCTTCATTCGATCGGCGCAGGCCATGCCCACGGCCCGGCCGGCGGCCACGCTGCCGGTAAACGCCACCACGTGGGTGTCCGGGGAGGCAATCAGGTTCTGGGCGACCTCCGCATCCCCGGGTACGCAGCACACCAAACCGGCTGGCAGTCCCGCGAAATGCGGCATGAAGCCCAGGGTCGCCAGGGTTGTCGCCTCGGCGGGTTTGACGATGCAGGCGTTTCCCGCCGCCAGGGAGGCGGCCACCGTCCAGCACAGGATCAGCAGCGGGAAATTGAACGGCAGTATGTGGATCGATACGCCGTAGGGATGGTAACGGGCGAACTGAAACGAACCCGGCTGGGTGGTGCCGGCGATCTTGCCCCCGTCGTCGCGGGCCATTTCGGCGAAGTAGCGAAACACGCCGCCACAATTGGCCAGCTCGCCCACCGATTCAGGATAGGGCTTGCCCATCTCCCGGGTCAGCAGGGTGGATAGCGGCTTCGGATCGGTCTGTTCAATGCGGTCGGCGATCCGATGCAGGGCGGCGGCGCGGGTCTTGGTGTCCAGCGCGCCCCAGTGGGCCTGAGCGGCGTTGGCATCGGCCACGATCCGCTCCAGGGTCGCGCGGTTGGTGTTCAGTCTGCTGCCAACCCGGGTCAGCGTGGCCGGATCCAATACCTCGATGCCGCTCCCAGGGTCACCTTGGCGAAAATCCGGTGCGACAAAACAACAGGGCATGTTGGGATCGAATCCGTTCACGCCGGTCATCGAATCATGTAAACCTTGCGCACCGTCTCGTGCACGGTGCAGGTGCCCCGCCAGTCCTGGCGGAAAAAAGCCGCGGTCTCCGGCTCGATCTCGATGACCTCGCCGTTTTCATGCACGTAGGTGCAGCGGCCGGAGAGGAAATAGCAGAACTCGTCGCGGGTCACGTGGCAGTCCCATACACCCGGCGTGCACACCCAGACACCGCATTCGGAACGCCCGTCCTCACCCTTGTGCAACAACGCGCCCGAGGTCTGGGACAGCCCCTGGATCATGGTGGGGATCGGTCCCCAATCCACCAACTGTTCCAGGGTTGCGGGGCGGCGAATCACCGGCGTCCCGCCCACAGCCGTCTGTATCGTGTTCGTCTCTGCTGCGTTTTCACTCACGATTCACCACCTGAACATCCATTGAAACTCCGTCGGACCTCCGCGAACGGAGGTATTTTAGTCCAGCCAGGTCATGGCAGGGCTTCTCAATCCTCGCGTATCGCAGAGCCGAGTATGACGCCAACCCGCAGAGCAGGCCACGCTGATGGCCCTCCCGAGCCGAATGAACAGCTCTGACAGCATCTCGGTAGTAGCGGGGCATCTCCGAGCAATTGAACCCAAGGGGTGAGGGCAGGGAGCTGCCGCTACGCGTTTCGGCGAGCTGAAAAGATCAAACAAAGCACGCTGGCGATCGGCAGCTCCAACCCGTGATAAAGGACGGCAATTTTCCGGTCTGCTCCATTGTGTTTCTCAGGTTGTACTTGTAAGCGATGAAACCGAGACGATAAATCGAAATCGCCAAAGCCACTAAAGAGCTGGCAACAACGGCCTCAAATTCGGTCGAAGGTGGAAAGGGGGGCGAAGGGGTTGGAGCCCTTTTCTGCACTATACTTGTGCATACCCACCCGAATGAGGGGGCATTGTCATCCCTCGCAAGGGGCGGATTTGCACGGGTGCGCTATCCATACCTACGTTCTGTGGATAGACCGAAGACTGTCGTTGATCGAGTTACCGAGCGCATGCCTGAGGGAAGATACTCCGCTGGCCGCTTAGCAGCCGAGTTTGCTATCGCTTGGCTCCCTAGCAGCGAAGCCGCGCATTGCGGCCTTGTCGAAACTCAGCCCGATGCGGAACAATGGGCGATGCGCGTGCTGGTCTGCAGACCAGCACGCCGCTTGGCAACGCAGGTTTTCGCGCTCAGATCGAGCAGGCACTCGGCCTGAAGGTTGGCCACAGGCATCGGGGTAGGCCCAGGAAGCGTGCCGCAGAACCCGTTTGGTACGGCGAGCAGGGAGAGAAGCAGACCTTCCCTAGCCGTGCCCCCTTGCCGGGAGCAAGTGAATAGATCACGCACACATGAAAGAATTCGATCTCAATTTTAAGGATATAGTGGAATTTGCCAGAGATGTGATTCTTGTAACAAAATCATATCCTATTGATGAGCCGGGCCCAGAGATTGTATACGCAAACAAGGCATTTACAGAGTTAACGGGTTATAGTCAAAAAGAAATTCTGGGTAAAAACCCAAGAATATTGCAATCGGATGAAACCGACGCAGAAACCAAGAAAATTATTCGGCAGGGATTGGAGCAAAAAATACCCGTTAGAGTGACCATTAAAAATTACTCGAAAACCGGAGATGGATATTGGCTTGATTTAAGCATTCTTCCATTGAGGAATGCTGAAGGGATCGTGACGCATTTTGTCAGTGTTCAGCGTGATGTCACAGAGCAGAAAGATATTGAGAAGAAACTCGAGATATTGTCAAGAACAGACCCATTAACGGGATTGCTGAATAGAAGGTCATTCGACGAGATTGCAGAGAACGAGCTATCACGTTTCAAGCGAAGCGGTGAAGTGTATTCACTGCTCATGCTCGATATAGACCACTTTAAGAAAATCAATGATAAATACGGGCATTCAGTCGGAGATAATGCAATTCAGACTATTGCGCAATCATGTGAGTTAAATCTGAGGCTGCACGATAAGATGGCAAGGGTCGGTGGCGATGAGTTTTGTATTCTATTGCCTTGCACCAATAAGAGCACAGCGTCTGTAATTGCGGAAAAATTGAGAAAAGTTGTTTTGAGCATTTCACTGACGGCAGAAAATGAAGAGATTTCACCGACGGTCAGTATAGGTGTGTCGGAGATCGAAGAGACTGATATCGATCATACCGCGCCATTAAAAAGAGCGGATGACAACTTGTATAAAGCGAAGGAAGCAGGGCGGAACCGAGTTGGTGAATAATATACTTTGACGATTTAGGGAGACTGTGCAGATTCAAGGCGCGGATTGCGGACAATAGTTATTCTATTGCCAAGATCCGCAACGATTAAGCGGTGCACTTGAGCCCCAAGGTGCATGTTTACGAATGGGTCACAGGGGCCTTGTATCTGAGAGGGACGATGGCGGACGAGATAGACAGATTTCAGCAGGCGTACTCGGAGAACTCGTTCTGGGCGAAAATCAAACGGTTTTCCCTCGCGGCGGGCCTGGAAGTAATCGAAAAGGCGCTCGTACTCTATTACACCTTGATGGAGCCGAACGTACCTGTGTGGGCCAAAACCACTATTACCGTGGCGCTGGGTTACTTCATATTTCCCGCCGACGCAATCCCGGATTTCACGCCGGCCGTTGGCTATGCGGACGATCTGGGCGTTCTGGTAGCCGCGCTGGCGACCGTTGCGGTGCATGTGACACCGGAAGCAAAGCGGCGGGCTTCGGAGACCCTCCAAACGCTCTTTGGAGATCAGGTCGGCAGGCGCACTGCCTAACAAATAGGGATAGATCAAGGCGCTGCATCGGAAGCGGTTCAGAGTTGGCTGCTCACGTTGGCGTCCCGTCTGCGTCGCCAAAGTTCGTCTTTGTGTGGATTGAGCAGCGAAGGGCGTTCATTTTCGGCGGAACTTTCCTGGATTTGATGGATGAACCGAATGTTCCATAGCGACTATGAGATGTGGTGCGTAGGCGTTGGCTGGCGATTGTCCACGCCTGGACTCTGATTCGGTGTCTGTATCGAGTAAGGCCCTCTCAGATTCCGGAAGCGCCGTTTGGAGTCGATCGGGAAGGTGGATTGCTCTATGCCTTCTCAGCCTGCTCGCGGGCTGCGCTGGCACCTACAAACCGGCCAACCAACCCATCACCCGTGTGGACGAAGACAGCGGCTACAGGAGGGTTATCGTAGACCGTAACGAACTCTTGGGCGACTCGCTGATTCTGCTGGCATTCTCAGGTGGTGGAACACGGGCGGCGGCGCTGTCCTACGGTGTGATGCAGGAATTGCGCGACACCCTGATCGACAATGAGGGCGTTGAAATCAGGCTGTTGGATGAAGTGGATTCCATCTCCTCCGTATCCGGTGGCAGCTTTACCGCCGCGTACTACGGTGTGTTCCGGGACAAGTTGTTCGAGGACTATGAGGAGGTGTTTCTGCGCCAGAGCGTGCAGAGCACGCTGATACGCAGACTTTTCAACCCCGTCTACTGGGTAAGGAGTGCCACCGACGGTTTTGATCGAACGGAGATGGCCATAGATTACTATGACAAGGCCATATTTAAGGGGGCCACGTTCAACGATATGGCCCAGAACGGTCCCCCCTTTATCGATATCAACGCCACCGATCTGACCAGTGGCCTGCGCTTCACCTTCAGCCAGGACCTGTTCGATTTGATGTGTTCGGACCTGGGCACCCTGAAGGTGGCCCGCGCAGTCACCGCCTCCTCCGCTGTGCCGGTCGCTTTTCCCACCGTGGTGCTGAAAAACTACGCCGATCAGTGCGATATTACCGGTACTCGGAACTGGTCCATTCTTGAGCAGACCGAAATCCAAGGCGAAGCGCAAGAACAGCTCGTGGAGGGCTTGAAATCCTATCGCGATGTGGAACAGCGCAAATACATACACCTGGTAGACGGCGGGATCGCCGACAACCTGGGCCTACGCGCAATGATCGATCGCACCGAAGGCCTGAACGAACTGCGTTTTCAGTGGCTTAAGGAGCATGCCGTAAAGAATCTGGTGATCATCCTGGTGAATGCGGCGGTAAGACCGGACTCTTTCATTGAGCAGTCTCCCAGCAAACCGAAACCCGCCACGACCATGGGCGCCTTTCTGGATGCGCAGATGAGCCGGTACAACCAGGAAACCGTTGACCGTCTACGCCTGAATATCGAACAGCTCGCACAAAAAGCCCGGAACGAAGCGTTGCCCCTGCAGATTTACTTCAGTGAAGTCAGCTTCGATCATGTTCAATTCAAAGACGCCAGTTCCATGCTTAACAACATGCCCACCAGCCTGGAGCTTTCGGACCGAGAGGTGGATCAGTTGATCGCCAGTGGTCGTATGTTGCTACGCCACGAGCCCTCGTTCACTCGATTTAGGATGCGCAACAACGCCCGTTTGGCTGAGGGGGCTATGACCGAAGAGTCCGTTTGCGAGTTTTACCAGCACCCCAAATGCGGTGACGCTGAAACGGAGTAGTGCCCCGTCTGATTCTCTCCCGGCCCAAACGCTCTGCGCGCAGCGCCGTCCGCTGATTATTTTTGTTAGGGAGCCTCTGATTCATTCTGGGCGAAGCAGATTGGAGGGTGAAATGTGCAGATTCAAGGGGCGGAACGCGGGCAGATCGCGGGTAATAGTTGTTCTATTGCCAGGATCTGCAACGATGGAGCTGTGCATTTCAGTCCCAAGATGCTCGTTCACGAATACGTCAAATGCTCCTTAGCCCGGCTTATCGCCGAGTGACTCTGAGACCCGCGTCCGCAGCGCTGGAAGCACGTCCCCTTCGAACCACGGATTACGGCGGAGCCAGATATTGTTTCGCGGGCTCGGATGCGGCAGAGGCACCACAGCCGGCCAATGGGAACGCCACGACTTGACCGTTTCGGTGACTGGCACTTTACCCTGGCCCAAATGGTAAGCCTGAGCATACTGCCCGATTAACAGGGTCAGCTCTAACTCTCGAAGGTGCTCAAGAAGCGGAGCGCGCCACGCTGGGGCGCACTCGTGGCGGGGCGGGAGATCCCCGGACTTCCCGGTGCCCGGGAAACAGAATCCCATCGGCAAAATCGCGATCTGCTTTGGGTCGTAAAACACTTGGCGCGTCACCCCCATCCACTCTCGCAGTCGATCTCCGCTGGCGTCCGCAAACGGTACGCCAGACTCATGGACCTTTTGTCCTGGCGCTTGACCTGCGATCAATACCCGAGCCCGCGGGTGTACCTGGAGCACCGGCCGAACGCCATGCGGTAGCTGGGACGCGCAGATGGTGCACGCGCGAACTTCAGCCAGCAGGCAAGCAAACGAGGTCATGGAAATCTGTTCCCCGTACGAGCGAATGCCCCGCATCAGCGACAAATTGCACGCGTAGCGACTAATTTGCACGATTGGATGTGCCTGTTAGGTGCTTCCGCCAATTGTCCTTCGGCCGCGCGATACTGACACGATTGTTAGCCGCTGTTATAGACAGATGAACGATGGGCGGCTTTGATAACCATGATAACGAGCTCATGCTCACGGATTTCATAGACTATTCGATAGACTCCCTGTCGAACTCGATACCTTTCTTGAGCAGACAGTTTCACGCACCCTTCACTACGCGGGTCATTGCGCAATGCCTCAATCCTTTTCAGGATGCGTGCGACATCCTTTCGACTAGCGACTCCATAGGGTCAGAAGTGGCTACACATGAGCTGGCTGGTAGGTTCAAGCTCCGGGGTCACCTACTGCAGAGTGACATTCAAAGAAGTGGTGGTTTCCAATTCTGCGTAAGCGTTTCTCTTTGCCATGCTGCACATTTCGGTAACGGCCCTCCGCGGGCCGACATTTGACTCAATCGAGTCAGTTCGTATTCCAACAAACGCTCAGGAAGAATTCGGACTCATCGGCATCCGGAGGCCTTTTTAAAGCGTGAAGCCATCAGTAAGGTGATATTTCCCAAATTCATCCCCTCCATCGGAACTCTTGGTGGTCTTGATCCACCGCATATCATCGGCGTGAACCGCTCTCTCCGTGAAGGAATCCGTGAATCCAGGTGTTGGAACTCATCCCGCAGCCCAGGGTGTCTACCCGTTCTCCGCACAGGCCCTGAGCCCCGAAGTTCGACAGTTAGGGGCGTAAGCCGCTGATTGATATGGATCGGGCATCAAAATGTTGCACTACACGGCGTTGGAGGCCGGTGTTTTCACCTCCAGCGCTTCGAACAGTCCGAGCTGCTCAGTGGTTATTTTCGTGAGGCCGCGCAGGCGCCTGGTTCCAATGTTCACCTGGTGCAGCTGAATCCCACGTAGCCGCTCCCATGAGTACAGTGCTTACTCTAGCGTGGGCGGCACTGCCCACGCGCTCAGCAGAGTGAATGGACAAACTGCCTGCTTCCCCAGGCTAGTGTCCCGTCCCACAAGTTCGTTGCATATCAGCAAGGCGAGAAGCGCCCAGGCGCTAGGCGGGCGGGCGCAGGACTAGCCTGCGCTCATTCAAGCGCGCCCAACACCGCGGATGGGCGCTTATCGCCTTGCCCGTCGGGAGCGCCGCAGATACGCCACTGCGGCGTTGCAGCTGCTTGACAGAGCTGGCTATGCCTTCGCACCTGCGCCTTGCATTGGCGTATCTGGGGCGCTCTGAAACGCTACGAACTTATGGGACGGGACACTAGGTTCTGCTGCGCTTTATCGTAAACCCGGGGCTCCCGTAGTGCACATAGTCGGCCCAATCGACCGACGGCACGGCTTGCACGGCAGCGCGCGCGTCATTCAGTGACTTCCCGATGGTTTCGCCCCGGGTTATCGCGGTGTAGAAGGTCCTGCCGAATTCCTTGGCCGCGGCGTCCCCGACCGGCCAGTAAGTGCCGACATAGTTCCCGACTCCCGCTCTGAGAAGCGACTCCGCAAGCCCGATATTGGTTTCCAGGCGCAACGCGGTTCCTTCGCCATTTTTGCGTTTGCGTTCGGAGTGAACCCGGTCGGGTTGGCTGCGCACCCGGCCCGATTCGCAGGCGTTGAAAAACACCAGCGCGGGCAGCCGCTCCAACTGCGCCAGGTCGATCCCATTGAGCACTTGCTTGCCGTGACAGAGCAGGCCGCTGCGCGCCCGGTTGACCGGGTCGAAAAACGCGTGCCCCGCGTAGTGAATCACGTCATAACGGCCGGAGCGGAATGCGGCCTTGACCGCGCTGTAGGTCGCCGCGCTGCCGCGCAGTTCATCGAAGCGGATGGCGGGGTCCGATTGGAGGATGCTCTTTATCCGATCCCCTTCGGCTTCCGCCCCGTCCAGGTCCAGCGTCGGGTTTACGATCAACAGCACCGAGAGCTCATCCGCCAGGCGCCGTTCATCGAGCCATTTCGCAACGCTCAGGTTTTCAGCCTCGTATTTGCGACTCAGGCCGTTGGTTGCCGCGGGGTAAAACGCATCCGCGGAATCCTGACTCCCGAGATTGATGGTCTCCCAGGGAATGCGACTGCAGCGGGCATCGTGTATCACGACCAGGGGGCGTTCAGGTGTGGCAAGCAACGCCTTTTGTATTGTTCCGGGCAGCACCTGCCGGGCAAGCTCGGCGCCGAACTGGGCCACCATGTCGATCCCGAACTCCCGTGTTTCGATTTGCTCCAAATGCAGATTGAGTTGCTTACCGTCGACTTCGATGGAGTCGGTGATCACGGTTGCCTTGCTTCCCGCGGAGAGTACCGATGCGCGAATGGTGAAGGACGCTTCGAGTGACGCATCGGTCGTTGTGGGCGACAGGTCGTCCATTTCGCGCACCAACAGATAAATCGGGTCCGGCATGTCGTCCTGGGCGCGTGAGGACCTGACCGGTGACAGGATCATTGGCGGCAATTCCTGGGTCTCGATGCTGACCTGGACGTCATCGAACAGGGAGGTCGTGCTGAGTCTCAGCATTTCCCGATGCATCGAGGCGTAGCGCTCACTGTCTCGCTCACACAGGGTGATTGCACGCAGCCTTTGTCGTTCGGCGCCGTCGGTAAGGCCCCGGAGAAAGCCCTCGACCAGATTTGCCAGCACGGTTGCACTGCTGAGACCGGAGCCTGCGCCAAGCAGCACCGTGGCGAACTCCTCCACCTTGGTCCGCGTCAGTGCTCTGGCGACGTTTTCCGCCACCAGTCGCAGCACTTCTTCGCCAAAGTCGTCGTAGGTGCCCAGCCCGGCGAACACCACCAGGTCCGCCCCGGTCCGGTACCGGTTGGCCGGCATGATGAACACGTTGCCTACATCCACGGACAGCATTCGCCGTTCCGAAAACTCGGTGATCGCACCACCCAGGACCGCATCGATGGCGCTGGCGGCGCCGGTCGGCGCGACGTCTTTGTACAAGCCCAGAACCAGCGCCCTGGTATCGACCTGGCGGATGTCGCCATGGGCCAGCCTGAGGTCGATGCGTTGTTGCCGCCGGCGGCCAACGATAATGGGTTCGAGGCTGATTCCGAGTTTTTCGCCGGCGGTGGTCGGCGGTGTTCCGACACCTGTCGCCCGCAACGGCGCGGCGAATTCGTCCAGCAGGTGTCTTCGTTCCCGCGGACTGATGTCGTTACCCGTACGCCCGCCAAAGGGTTGTCGCGTGAGTTCGGCGCGATCTACCTCCCATGCCATGCCGCGTTGGGCCGGCGCCCAACTGTCGGGTAGCAGCTCGGTCTTACCCGTTTCGATCAGGTCGATGACAGCATGTGCCACGGCCTCGTTGTTCGGCAGGCTTCCATGCTCCTCTTCCACGTAGTAGGTGTGGGCTCCCGACAGTTCGGCAAACGCCAACGGAACCGTGCCGTCCCCCTCCTTCGATTGGCTGAATTGAAACGCGTCGCCTTCGCGACGGACACCCACGATGGTGGCCTGGTTCACCCCGGCGATGAGCGTGAACTGATCGCGCCCGTCGGCAAGGTGTGCGTGGATGTCGGGTGCGCTCTGCAAAAGTTCGCTGCGCGGCGCGATACCGGTTTGCGGCCAGGTGGTCAGGGTGTACAGGTCGAGGTCGGCGTATTTCTCGCGCGCCGGCAGCATCTGGTACAGGCCCAGAAAAGTATTGAAAACGTCATTGACCAGTTCTTGCTCGGTATGGGCGACGTCGAGAGCCGCAACCTTCTTGACCAGAGAGTGATTGCCGGATAGGGCTTGGACGGGTGAAAAGGAGCCGAAATTCGGGGTCCCCAGCATGATCAGCCGTTGCACCCTGCTTGCATCTTCCGGTTCGGCATCGAGCAGCTTGATCGCCGCACGCGACACCAATCCCCCCATGCTGTGCGCGACCAGGTAGACGGTTTTGCGTGAACTGTCTTCCGAGGTCTCCTCCCGAATGCGCTCGGCCAACTGTGCGCCGGACCCGGCAATGTCGTTCCGCCAGTCAAACGGATAGAAATCCGCGTCAAACCCGGCCAGTTGAAGGCGAAGCTTCAGTTTCAGATAGGCGAGCAGAATGACCCCAATGGGCTCGATATCCGGCGCGCCTGCCGGAACCGCCAGGGTTTCCAGCGCGCCCGCGATGATGTCCACCGGATCAATCCAGATGGTGTCGTTGAAGATCAGTCGACGACGACCCAATTTCGAGCCCATGATTCCGGGTAGGATCAGAACGCGCGGGCCTCCCCGAACCCGTGCGGTCCGGGCGCGTGTAGCCATGCGGGTGAGTTCCTCATAGGCCTCTTCGCCGAAGTACGCTTCGAGCAGTTGCCGATGCTCACCCGTAACCAGCGCTTCTTCGACTTGCGCATCATTCAGCGATTGTCCGCTGACGGTGCCCTCCGCCGGTTCCGGTGGGGTCTTGACCCCACGGTTGCCGGCAGGCTTGGCTCGCTGTTTCGGTGTCTTGTCGTTGGCGCGGCGCTTCGAGACTGCTTCCTTGGCCATGGTGGTGCTCCCTATTTCGAGGCCCCGTTAAAAGGAGGGGCCTTCAGTGGTCATACGTTGCGCGTCAAACCTCAAGCAGGCAGATCGTCGATGATGCAATTCCCTGTAAAGAGTGTGGTTCATGAGTGGCGAAATTTCATTGGCTTATATCTACGCACCAGGAACCGCAGGGAAGACGCAGGTGCATACGGCGGCATCGGATCGTGGGCGCGGAGCGGATGCGTGGCGTGCAGCCATCATGTTGGGCCCGGAGCCGGCAAGATACTGTTGTAAACTCTTCAGCCGGATTTTCACCGGCTCCCAAAGAAAAAAGCGACCATGCGTGTAAAATAATCGCTCTGTCTTCCCAAATGCTGACTGCAAGGCCGGGGCGCACGTTGGGCCCTGTGGCGGCGCAATCAACACTGGCGAGATCGATTGGATTGATCGGAACGCCCTTCGGTGTGCTGGGTCTCCCTAAATCCCGACTGTTCCTATTGAAACCAAGTGCGGTGAGTTATGGGTTCTAAAGAAGTTGGATCCAGCGGCGTCTTGTTCAGTGTTCGGGCTGGGCTGGTACGTACGACGCAGCTTGTTGCATTGGTTTTGTGTATCAACCAACTGCGCTCGCCCAGGACCGCAATCTGCTGGTCATAGTCGATATGGAGCCGGATGATCGCGTGGCGTTGATGCTTCTTGCTGCGGAGTTCCCGGCGGAGATAGCCTTCGTCGGCACCACTGGGATGCATGCGGGCCGTAAGGCGGCGCTTGCCCGCCAGTTTATGGACCAAAAATAACGGCTTTCCGGCGATCATCAGCGAGTTGGTGAGTCGAAAATGCCAGGTCCCAGCGTTCGAGACTTTTTTGTTTGCCGCGGGCAGCTGGGACCACCACCTGATGGAGATGATTCCGCCGCTGCGCACCGTTATCGCCGATCACGCTGGGCAACAGTTCACACCTGCCAACCCCATCGTGGTAGTCGGTATGGCCACGCCCGATTTTGTGACCGAAGCGCGACCGGTTGATGTTGCCATCGACTTGAACGACCTTGATCCAGCCAATGGCTATAAGGTGTCGGTGAAAGACAACCCGAAGTCACTCATCAGCTTGGTCGAAGAGGTTGACCCGGCAATTTTCCAGAAAGAGGTGCTGGAGGATCTTCAGCGTATCGCCGCGGCACCTGCAGCGGATTCTTCCGAATGTGTGCTGCCGGTTGACTGAATCGGCATGTTGGTCAGATCCCAGTTCGCCGTGCGCGGGTTTGGCACCAGGGCATGGCTGTATTTCAGCTGCCGGAGCCAGACCCCCGCTCATTTTCAACGGCCTTTGTTGTAATCTCGTGGTAGAGATGGACCGCTTTGGCATAGAGGTCCTGGAGTTCGGGTCGTTCATCGATCATCGCTTTAATCTTGTTCGAGTCCAGCAAGAGTTCCTCCAGATGCGTCAGTTCGTGCTCGGTCAGCGTCTCGCCCGCGTCCACATTTTTCTTGATCTCCAGGGCGTGGGGCAGTCTGAATTTTTCGAACCGCGTCAGTAGCGTGGCCATTACGGCATCGTCTTTTGAAACATCGTTCATGGTGTATCCTCTTGCCGACAAGGCCATTACTTTAACACTTGAAAAGCCTGGTGGCGTATCCATGCAATTGCGTCGTCCTGGGTTCTGTAACGAGAGTACCCGTTACATGTAACCTTCAAATGACCGGCGCTTCAGGCTGGGTTGCATCGGTTCAATCAGCGTAGTGCATTCCCGGCTGGTCAGCCAAACCGTTTCTTGAACGGCGGGCGGTGCGGCTTGCGTAAGCCCTATAACCGATGAAACTGTGCATTTCAGTCCCAAGATGCACGTACACGAATAGATCAGACCTTCCTTCATGGAGTCGAAGTGGGACCCCGCGAGCGCCCACTATCACAGGGTGACCTTCTGGGAGGGAAGACGACGCATTATGAATCCACGCCGCAAGGGCCTTCCGGGCCTCGGCCAAGTGCTGACCGGTGCGAAAAGCGTCTTAGGCAGGCGTTGTGTTGAGGCAGAAGGGAGGCGGCGAATCGATTTTCTCTTCGAGACTGGAAGCGGCGCGCCCGAGCCAGTCTGAGTCGCGTCTCTGGCTCGGGAGCCCGTTAGTTGCACGTTTGCTCGATGGCACTACCTGCGCAGCTATTGCATCGCTATCCGCGGATTCTCGGTTCCCCTCGTCTGGCCGCCGGTTAACGTGGATTCTGGGATGTGGAAGCTCTCGGAGGTAGATGACGGAGCATCGATGACTTTTCGGTGGTTCATGTCTCTTCATGCCGTTTGGCGAATGTTCTTTGCGATCTGGTCCAGATGTGTCGCCCAGGTGCCACAGCATCCTCCCCAAATATCCATATGAGGATAACGTCGTGCCAGGTCTCCGCATTGCACGCCGAGTTCCACAGGGTCACCCTCTTCGAGATGCCCGATCTTGCAAAGTGCTATCTTTTCCATTTTTGAAGCATTGGGTCTGACGCCCCTAATCCTATCTATCCAATCGCCTGATTCGATAGCAGGCTCGTACTCCAGGGGATGAGAGCAATTTATCAAATAGAACTCCGGTGCGAAATCCGTCTCGCCGTCAATCGTGGTAATTGCATCGGCAAGACTGGGGCCCGAATTGAGTCTTGATGAGCTGTCCAGGGAAAGAGATATAGCTAGCGGGACCCCAATGTTTTTAGCCGCCCGGGCTACACCGATGGCCTCTGGAATATTGTTAAAGGTTATTGCTAAAGCCAAATCAACATTAGCGTCTTTCAATGTCGTAAGCTGGATGGAATGATAATCCTCAGCCTCATTTTCTGTGATTTTTAGATTCCTTTCGTAGGCATCGCCGCGTGGGCCTACAAGTCCCTGTATCAAAATCTCCGGAATATCTGACGCGTATTCGTTCGCAACCTCTCGTAGAAAATTGATCGACTTGTGATTTGCTTCTGACAAGCCTTCCGGAGAGTAACCCAGTAGCTTACCCCAGTCCGGGCTGGCGCGGTAATCCAGACCACCTATGAGTGCACACATTCCGTGCATTGCGACTACATCCAGGTAGTCGCGGTACATCCCCTGCATCTTCGATACCGCCTCTGGATTATCGAGCAAAGGGAACATCGCAAACTGAGGTAACTCAAAGCCGTATTTGTACAAAATCTCGGTTTCAGTGCCACCCTCGGAGAGATAGAAGCGTCCTTCCTTTTGGAGTGGAAAAGATTTTTGATCGGTCATATTAGTGTCTCCATATGTAGACCATGTTTTCGCACAAGCCTATCGATAGGATGCAGGGTCTACAAATAGACGGTGTCGATCAATTCGCGATTTTGCCAATTTCCACTCTTTCACGATGCCGCTGTGAGAGCACTATGGATGCATAACGCTTCAAGCAGCGCACGAGGAAACCGCCTCACTGCCTGGCCTGGTTGGGTGTATTTCATGAATATGCTCAGCTATTTCCAGCCATGAACCCAAATTCTATCATCTTTTAGTTCATGCCAATTTATTGGGATAGAGCGTTTGGACATAACGGCTTCTATGTGGCATGAAATGACAATAGCATCTTCATCAAATTCAACTTCAGATACTATGAAATGCTTTTCTTTCTTTGTCGGTGCCACAGCAGTCCATTTGCTGTTCAGTAGCTTTTTTGGATTGATTCTATTCATCAGTACTCGATGGAACACTTGGCGTAAGGTAGACCCCAAAAGGGTGGGGCGATGAAACGGGACATGTCTGGGGTGCCGCCTAATCTCGCGGGGTCCAATGGACTGTTGTGTTGGTCAATGGCAGTTGGCTTCGCGTCGGCCTGTTGTCGCGTAAAAAACGCCTGACAACGCCATCCAGTCTGGATCGCCACCGCGCGCCGTTTGCAGCCAATGCTCAAAGGCTTCCGGGTTCGCAACATGCGGTGACAGACTGGCCAGTGCATCCAACCAGGTTGTTTCCAGGCCGGGGTTGCCATAGTGCGCGTAGTCGGCCGTTGGTTGAACATGTGTGCTCAGTGGAACGTGGCGACTGCCTTCCTGAAATTCAGCGAGCGACTGGGGCCAGCGACTGCCGGGCCACCACAGCACCAGCTCACCCTTCGAAGGATCGTATTCAGCGGTGAACAAAGTGCCTAGCCCACCGGCATAGTTCGATTGGAACAAGGGTGCCCTGAGAAATTCAGGTGCCAACGCATCAGGCTCGATAGCAGTCGTCAACAGAGCAGCCAGATGGTCCAGGCGTTCCACCGTCTGGGTGAACTCGGGTCGGCTCGCCCGTTCGGCACCGTGTTGATGGTTGGTCGCGATGGCGTCTTCCATGATCCGCACGCCGCCACCGGGTTGCAGTTCCACACTGAGTGTCATGCCGGAACGATCGGCCAGCGAGATGTTGTAGGCCATGTGAGAGGGCACTCGTTGTAGCACGGCAAGGGCGTCAGCTACCGTAGTGCAGGTTTCCATCAGGTAGCGCAGTATCGTCGTGATGCCGAATCCCCGGCCAGTGGTCTCGCGCCCACCGTACGCCAGAGCCACTGCGAGGCCGTGTTGGTTGATGCCATCTGACAGACCCCATAGAAATTCGATCATGCCCATGACCGGCGTGCCGGTCCACGCTGAACGCAGCAGCAGACCTTCGTTGAGTTCGGGCGACAGATCGTAGTTACGCACCAGCCGGATACTGCCGCCTCGCGACACCGCAGCCAGCGAGCAGCCACCCAGGTAGGCCGGCGGGCACCAGGTGGACAGAAAGCGAGCCGCGAGATCGTCGTTGCCCGCCAGTTGACAAAGACGCCGCCAGACTGGGAGCAGTTCGGGCATGTAGTGGTCGAGAGCCTGCTCACACGCAGCTCGCGATGGGCCGTTCTGACCCTGACGGCCCAGGAACCAGGCCCGGTAGTCCGGCCAGGATCGTTGCCAGCGAGCCTGCCACTTCGGCCCGGGCAGGTCTTCGGCGACGGCATCGAATTGCATGGAATAGGCGGTCATATCGTTGTCTGCTTCTGGAACTCGCAAGGCTATACGTGGAGATTAACGAATGCGCCCGGCCAAAGCGGTCTTGAGGTCGGCATCAGCCTGCAGAGCGCCGAGCACTTCAATGGATTCGATGGCGTTCAATGCCAGGGCGCTATCGATATCCGAGGCAAGCCTGACGAGGCCCACGACGCGGATCGCCAGCGGCTGACCGGCCGCTACGGCCGCTTCCAGATCAGCCCGGGTGAACTCCCGGACCCCCAGATCCATTGTCTTGCGGCCAACAGACTGCTCGACGGTGCTGGCGTGGCTTGCCAACTGGTTGCGAACCGCCGTGCGAATGAAATCGCTTCGGTTAGCGTAGAAGCCTTCGGCGACCATCAGATCGATGCGCCCCAGATCCACATAGCCAAGATTGAGCGTGAGCTTCTCGGAGTCGTGGCGTTTCTCGGTCATTGGTGCTCACTGTCCGCAACAAAACATCTACTGGGATGGTATATAGATGGTCTAGGGATGTCTAGAGCTCATTGTGCGTGTGAAGACGCCGGACATCATCGACCGCTGGAGATGGCCGCCCGCAGCTTGCGGAGCCAGAGCCGTAACGCCGCTGGTGTAACGGCAATGCATGTCGAATCGACGATTGGCCTCGGCGGTATCGTCATCGAAAGCCAGAATGCGGAACACGGCGGTGGCCAAAGCTTGGGTCATCGGCGACACGAGGTTACGGGCACAACTGCTATTGTTGATTTGGTTTTGCAACTTCGCGCAGACGCATTCTCCGCCTGATCTATCAGTTAGTTGGGTCTATTTCTATTTCTGACCCATTATTGTTACGCCGTCATCGTTCTTCGATATTGCCGTCGGTTTTCGGAATGACCTCCGTAGCGGCCGACGCTCTGCTGAACATGACTTTTCGATTGAACCAAACAACGAGAAGCGCAGCGGCGACAAAAAAAAGCGTGTCGTAAGGTTGTGCATCAGGCCAGATGGGATTGATGAGTTGAAAATGCAACAGTGCGGGGAGCAGTATACTGCCACGCGAGGCGTTGAATAATTGAGTCACGATCACGCTGACGGCTACCGAGCCAACAAAAAACGGAGTGAACGACCAGGCGCTTTGCGGCGTCCCGCTCAACAGGAATGCTGGCAAGTGCCATAAGCCCCAAATAACTCCAAGAATCAGCCCGGCCCAAAACGGAGCGAACTTACGTTGTAGTAGAGGCAGAGCCAGCCCACGCCAGCCAAACTCTTCGACCGGGCCTTTGATGGCCATAAATAGCAATGCAACGAGAAGTGTCTGAAGCGAGGAGAACGGGAATGGTTCAGCGAAAAGGTTTCCCTTTCAACGCAGACCCGCCGAAGAAAAGCAGCGGAATGCCGATAATCAAAAAGGCATACCAAGCCGGAGAGCAGCGCCAAAGAAACAACCTGGCCAGGTAACGACGAAAGCCTGCAACGCCACCGTAGTAGATGACAACGATGAAAGCAGCGATTGCAGGTGCATACACTGCTAAAAAGAAGAGTGGATGTTGTCCGGTCAGTTCGCCAAATAGCGAAGTCATTTGATCCGGAAGGAAAATAAACAGCGCAACGATTCCCCAAGCCAAGCCGAAAGCGATCAGCAGAAATGGCACCAGAGAGAGAAACGGAACCTGAGGGCTTTCGCCGCTTGATGAGTCTGCAATCACGACAGGTGCCCTTTGACATTTGAATTGGTGGGATGCTGGCCGAAGCCACGCACTTTCGCCGCCAGCGCTGGAGCAATACAGCATAAATAGCAGGCCGAGTCACCATGAATCCACCCTCCGCCATATTGTAGTCTGAGAGCATGCGTTCCCAGGAATATCCAAGTGCTGCTCCCAGGCTAAACTCAAAGATAAGCATCAGCACCACCCAGAGAAGCCCAACCCGGAACTGCTCCCCAAACGATCTGGAGCCAATCCAGCGAATAAAAGTTATTGCGATTGCGAAGATGATGGCCGATCCGATTAGTACGCCGACTCTGGCGGGCCAGCAAATCACCGAAAGCCGGAGCAATGAATAGCTCGACGTATAGTCCCGTGGATTGATTCGGCAATCACGATCAGGAACCATGTCATTAATGCTCTATGCCATTTCATCGGTGTTGCCCCAGGTCCAACGGGGTCAGGTGCGATTATTTGTTTTTCTCGGCCTCCCACGCCCTTCGACACCGTCCGCCGCTGTACCAATGCCTCGATCTGCTCTCGGAATCGATTCGACATAGGCGCATAAAGTCTGGCATCGGTGGTGAGGTGCACGCGACGCGTTCACCTTTCTCGACCGCGCACGCTCGCTATGAGTGCGTTTGTCTAAACTTGGCGTTGGAAATTCAACCGTAAAGTGTAGAAACCACAATTCCAAGAAGTGAACCAAAGTGCGCGCGGAATAATCTCAATTATACTATTCATGTTCGGCACTATTTCGCCGGTTATCAAAGCCAATAAAGCTATGTAAAAAATGACAAACGAAACAATGCCGCAAATGATCCCAGCAAGTGCCAGCCAAACAATTGAGTGTCTGGCCGACTTTTTCAAGTCTTTCACTGCAACACAAGCTGCTACAAAGCGAGAATGCTATGCCGAGCGCTGCTTCGTAGGGGGACATCGCGTGAAGGTGAGCAGGTGGCCAATTGCGGACATAGGATTAGATCATTTGAATGGCAGAAATCGTTAAGGGTTGTTGGATGCCTGCCCACACAGCGAGCCTGTGGTGCTTTGCAGGGTCCAGCCGGGCAGGCGTTCAACAAGCCTCGGGGAAGGAAACCGCGGGGTCGTGGCTACGATCTTTGGCTATGGGGATTGTAGGGAGGACGGATGGAGTTGCGTCACGGGAATGGGGCAAACCCAGGCGCCAATGGGCGTTGATGCGGGGTTCCTGTGGCGAAGGCCTGGGGTTTTCAGTGGACAGGACATGCTGCGGCCGACGATTTTCCACGGACAGGTGGGCGTAGCGCAATAGCTCTCCCGCATCGCCATGGTTGCGATGTCTGTCATTGGCCGGTTTGTTCGTTGTTACCCATGAGCTGGTCATGAGGGAGGCGCCCGTGGTCTGTGCGCTGGCTCGATGAGTTCGATGACGATCATGGGTGCCCCGCACGCCGGACACACGTAGGTGTGGTGCGGGGTGTTGTTGGGATCGACGGTCGCTGGCGTGTGTTCGGAGTTGTCGGCGGTGTCCTCACGCAGGAGCGTCAGGATCCGTCGCAGGGTTCTTGCCCGCAGGTGGTTGGTGAAGAGCCCGAAGTGGCGGATGCGGTGGAATCGTGGGGGCAGGACATGGATGAGAAAGCGACGGATGAACTCATCGGTGGCCAGTCGCATGGTCTTGTATCGTTTGCTCGGTTTGGCCCGATAGTCCTTGCACTTGAAGGTGACGCCGTGCCCATCGTGGGCGATGAGACGGCTGTTGGAGATCGCGACCCGGTGGGTGTAGCGAGAGAGGTATGCGAGGACGGCCGCGGGGCCTGAGAAAGGCCGCTTGGCGTAGACCACCCAGTCGATCCGGCGCAACGGCGCCAAGTACGCATCGAAGGCACCGACCTCGACGAGGTGTTGGTGTTGAGAAAAGAACGCGAGACGACCCGCGCGGTGAGCCGCGCTCAGGTGCTCGAGGAAAAGACGTCGAAACAGCCGCGAGAGTACCCGCACGGGCAAGAAGAACCCGGGCCTGCAGGGGATCCACCGTTCACCATTGGTGGCAAGCCCCCCGCCGGGGACAATGCAATGCAGGTGTGGATGATGGGTCATGGCCGAGCCCCAGGTGTGGAGTACGGCGGTGAAGCCGATGCGTGCGCCGAGATGCTTCGGATCGGCGGCGATGGTGTGTAGGGTCTCGGCGGTTGCCTTGAACAGAACATCATAGACAACCGCCTGGTTCTGATAGGCGATGTCGCCGATGGCGGCCGGCAAGGTGAACACCAAGTGGTAATACTCGAGCGGCAGGAGTTCGGCTTGCCGTGCGGCGAGCCACTGTCTGGCGCTGGTGCCCTGGCACTTCGGACAGTGGCGGTTACGGCATGAGTTGTAGGCGATCTGCACGCGCGCGCAGTCATCACAACGCAAAACGTGTCCGCCGAGCGCGGCCGAGCGGCAGCGCTCGATCGCCGACATCGCCTTCAGCTGACCGAGACTGATGTGACCGGCATGTTTACGACGCCACGCCGGTCCGTGGTCGCGGAAGATATCCGCGACCTCCAATGAAGCCCGAGCCATGCCCGGTCAGGCGGGTGGTCGGATCTCCAAATACTCCAGTGGGCCCTTCACCTCACGCAGTAGCTTGGCGGCCACGTGGCTGTAGCGTGCCGTATTCTCGAGCTTCTTGTGCCCGAGCAACACCTGGATGATGCGGATGTCCTCGTGATGTTCCAGAAGGTGAGTGGCGAACGCGTGACGCAACGAATGCAGCGAGACCCGCTTGTCGATCTCGGCGGCGGTGCGCGCCATGTGGAAAGCCCGGTTGAGTTGCCGGGTCGACATCGGGTTCACCGGGTTCTGTCCCGGAAACAGCCAGCCACCGGGCAGCAGCTTGCGCTTTGCCCGGCCTTCTCGCCACCAAGCGCGCAAGATCCCAAGCAGTGTCGGTGAGAGCATTGCGTGGCGATCGCGCTTGCCCTTGCCCTGTTCGACGCGAATGACCATGCGCTCGCTGTCGATGTCGGTGACCTTGAGGTGCACGACCTCGCTGGCGCGAAGCCCGGCACCGTAGGCCACACCGAGGGCGGCCTGATACTTGAGGCTGCCGGCGGCTTGGAGCAGCCGGGTGACCTCCTCAAAACTCAAAATTTCCGGCAACCTCCGGGGTTCGTAGACGTGGCGCATTTTCTTCATCGCCTCGGGGCGATCCAGGGTCACCCCGAAGAAGAACTTGAGGCCCGTGATGTTCGCGTTCAGCGTGGTGCTCGAGGTCCCTTGCTCGACCATGTGCAGCTGATAACGTCTGAGATCCTCCGCCTCGGCGGTGTCCGGGGAACGGCCCAGGAAACGGGTGAAGTTCGTCACTGCACGGACGTACCCGATCTGCGTGTTCGGGGTGAGCTTGCGCAGCGTCATGTCCTCGATCATGCGTTGGCGCAGCGGACTGATCGCTTTGGTAGACTGACCCATGGGTCTATCTCCTGTGTTGCTGGTTGTGTGTGTCGCAACTACAACCTCAACACAGGGCAGACCCATCCTGTCAAAATCGAATGCTTATCGAAGCCCCGTCCCCAACTACCGCGCGAGCGGTTTAGTTCATCGCTGCGCAGAGTCGCCGATCGATGAGGAATTCACTACACGGGAACAAGGGCTGGGTCGATGTTAGCGGACAGCCTCGTTGCAGTGTGGCGAATGGCAGCTCCGGATTGAAAGCAGGCGCTTGGCTAGGCTACCGAACTACGCTCCGTAACGACCAAGCTCAGCTGCGGACAAGCCGCGCAGGTCGTAGTGCGCCAGGTTTGAAGGCGTGGTCGGTTTCCTCTATCCGGGTTGCATTGTCATGGCCGTCCCAGACGTAGGGCATGATGATGGCGGGTTTGCCGAAGTACAGGCACTCGGTAAAGCTGTTGTTGCCGCCGTGGTGGATCACGCAGTCGACCTGCTCGATCACCGAGGGCTGGGGATACCAGGCCTCGGCATGGACATTGTCCGGCATGGCGTCGTAGGCGTCGCCGTAATCGCCCAGGTTGACCAGCGCCCGGTAGGGTAGCCGGCCGATGGCTGCAATCAGACGTTTCATCAGGTCGGTATCGCCGGCACCCAGGCCGCCAAAGCTGATATACAGCAGCGGTGCGTTGTTCTGGCTCTTGAACTCGGGGATCTGGTAGGACCTTTCCTGTCGGACCGAGCCCTCCAGATACTGGAATCGCGCCGGGTCCAGCGGTTCGCTTCGGGTGAACTTGACCGGTTCCGGGTACAGCAGCAGGTTCATGTAAGGAGAGGCTTCGCAGAACTGGCCCAGGGGATAGGGCGCCTCGCCGGTTTCCTTTTCTTGATTGGCTTTTAGCTGTCCAGCCCGAAGGGCGACTATTGCACGTTTTGTTATGTGTTTTAGGCATTGTATAAGGTGAAAGCACCGATACAAATGAAGCCTATGCCTGCAATATAGTGGAGATACTTTTCATTGATGTACTCTGACAATAATGTTCCCGCCAAAACACCCAGCGCAGACGCGACAATAAGCGCGGCGGAAGCAGCAAAGAATACCGTATATTTACTGACCTCCTTATCGGCAGCAAATAGCATAGTTGCCAGCTGAGTTTTATCGCCAAGCTCAGCGATGAAAACCGCACCAAATATTGTTAAGAATATCTTCCAATCCATTTATCGAATTACCATGGCCGTCAGCTGCAGCGCCTTGTTGGCACCTGTCGTGACATCTGGTTTGGTAGTGTTAACGTGGACAGCGCAGTTCTCACGTCAGACTACGGGGCTACCATTCCGCCTGAAATATCGAGTATTGCGCCCGTTGTGTAGGACGCTTCGTCGGACAGGAGCCAGAGAACGCCGTTGGCAATTTCCGCCTCTTCAGCTGCGCGCCCGAGTGGCGTCTTGCCGATGATCCTCTCTGCGTACCCCGGATCCCGCTCCATATAGAGGCGATTCATCTCCGTCCAGACGGTTCCAGGCCGAACGCAATTGACCCGGATACCTGCATCGGCCTGCTCAACCGCATGGCCGTAGGTCATTGTATCTATTGCGGCCTTCGAGGCTGCGTAGTCGACATAGTGGCCACCGCCGCCATGCTTGGCAGCGGCCGACGAGATATTCACAATTGCGCCGCCTTGTCCTCCGAACCGAGTGGACATCTGCTTTACTGCAGCTTGAGTGCACAGAAATGGTCCGAGAACGTTTACTTCAAAAAGTCGCCGCGTCGCATTGGCGTCCAATTCTTCGACGCGTCCTTGGCTTCCTTCACCGGCTGCGTTGTTCACCAATCCCGTAACTGGGCCCAACTTTGTTCTCACCTTTTCAAACATTTCCTCGACTTCCGTAGGCGAGCTCACGTCGGCGGCCGCGACCATGGCTTGACCGCCTTCATTCCGGATATCCGATGCAACCGCCTCGGCGTTATCAACTGAACTAGAGCAATTGACACAGATCGCCCAGCCCTTGTGGGCGCCGAGGCGGGCTACCGCAGCGCCGATACCTCGACTAGACCCAGTTACCACTAAAACGCCCATAGGTATTCCTCGTCAATTCGTTCGCCGTTCACGTGCGGGTATAGCGCTTCCGTACCGGACAGACATCGCTCGGATTCCGCGCCTAACGCCTCGCGCCGGTGGCCTAACCACGAGCGTAGCGAGTGGTTAGGCCCGACCGCATGCGTTTGTTAGGCAATATCTCCTTACTAGTTCGAATATCCATCAGCTTTGCCATTCGGATAGTATCGCTCCCAATTTTTCCCGTCGAACCGTGTGATATTCAGTTTTTCGACCGTTCCCGGATCAAGGCATCTTGCATTGACGCTCACTCCATCAGGGTGTGAGCGAGGAATGTAGAACGACTTGATCCCGCAATGCTTGCAGAATAGATGCTTCGCGTCACCACTATCAAACGTGTACTCAGTAAGGCTTTCCTCTCCGGATTTCAGAGTGAATCGATCTCGAGGAACAATCATGCCCAGATAACCCGATTTCGAACATATGCTGCAATTGCATTCGGATACATTGATGATTGCCGCTGCCCGCACTTCAAAACGGACTGTTCCGCAGTGACATCCTCCTTGGTGATTGATCATTGCTCCTCCAATCGCCTAACGTCGCCGATGACGCCGCGCAGCGGATTACCCGGTCGCTGTCCATCTGCTTTCAGGGAGCCTCTGATCCATTCGTGAACGTGCATCTTGGGACTGAAATGCACGGCTTCATCGTTGCAAATCTTGGCAATAGAACAACTATTACCCGCGATCTGCCCCGCGATCCGCCCCTTGAATCTGCACATTTCACCCTTCAATCTGCTTCGTCCAGAATAAATCAGATGGCTCCTTAGGCAGTTCCTTCATCCAGTATCCGGAAGATGAAACGCACTGCACCGATCTGTAGGTGGTCCCCGCTGCGTAATTCCGCTCGTTCAACGCGCTCACCATTGACGCGCGTGCCAGCGTGACTTCCCGAGTCGATCAGGGCAAAACTGTACTGGCTTCCAGCCAGGGAGCCGCGCACGACCGGTTGAACTTCAAGGCGGCAGTGGCTCCTTGAGACGTAGGAGTCGTCGAGGACGAAGTCACAGTCACGCTCGTCGTGCCTTCGGTCAAGGTAACCGACTGGCCTCGATTCGGCCCTGTTTCCACTTCCGCGATTGCTATCGCTCTTTCCGAGTCTCGAATCCGGCGTACCTGCTCCGAATTATCCTGAGGCCGTCTATCGATATCAGCAAGCCTATGAGCGGCAGCCGTGAGTTTCGCTAACCCGGCGTGTTCCCGCCGGCCGCGCCACCCTACCAAGTCCGCAGTTTGAATGGCCGTGAAGCGCAAAGGGAGGTCTGTGGAGTCGATGATGGCCGGGGCTAAAACACCTCGATCGGCCGCCGCTGCGGCCTCGGCTCGAACCCAATTGGATGCAACCGAAGTTGATGACCGCAACACCACAACGCATCTGGTTCTTGAAAGCGCCTCTTCGATATGGCTCTCCCAGGTCCTCCCAACCGGAATTTCCCGGTCCCAGAAGACATCAAGACCTGCCTCTCGTAGGTGTTCCGCGAGTTGCCCGGCAATGACCAGATCCTCTCTCGCGTAGCTCAGAAATACGTCAGACCTTCCTTAAGTCATGAGCTGTCTAACGCCATAATAATTGGCCGCTTGAAGCGCAGCGTACAGCGGGTGAATTGATTACCTTGTCAGCCGGCTGAGAATGAAGCAACTCAACGATCTTGATAGTGTATCTCATAAGCGTAGCGTGGATCATCGTGCAACGCCCAATATCTATCTTGCAGCTCCTGAGTAATCGGCCCCACTTTTCCTGTCGAGACTTTCTGACCATCGATTTTTGTGATCGCCATTATGCCTCCAGCAGTGCTTGTGGCAAACAATTCGTCAGCAGAGCGGGCCGCTTCTGGGGTAAGTGCACCCTGTATGACATCGTAGCCAAGCTCTTTAGCAATTTCTATTGCGGTCTTGCGAGTGATCCCTTCAAGAACACCTTCTCCCGGTGTTGTGAAAATTTCACTTTTTACACCAAATATATTGAACCCCGGACCTTCCGCGATATTTCCTTTTCCGTCCACAACAGCAACGGTTTCACCACCCCTGTCGTAAGCTTCAAACTGCCCCATTACCAAGTCAAGCCAATGGTAGTTTTTCACAGTCGGATCAACTGACTGTGGAGGTATTCGTTGCCTTTGACTCACGATGAGCTCTAACCCTTTGCCAGGCGTTGTAATCCAAACGAAAGGGATCGCAAAAGCAAAAAAACCATTCTTGCACGTTCTTGGATCTCGCGACCCAGGTTCTGGGAGCCCTCTGGTTGTGATCATTTCGACATAGGCTTCCTGTAATCCACTCTTACTGACGCAGTCGCTTAAGATGGCAGAAAGTTCTCTGCGAGTGTAAGGGATAGACATTCGCAGAATCTTCATCCCTGCAAAGAAACGATCAAGGTGATCATCGAGTCGAAAGAATTTTCCACCTCGGACATGGGCCACATCGTATGTTGCATCTGAGTGAAGAAAACCCCAATCGAGAAGCGATATCTTTGCCTCTGATATTGGAACAAACTTCTCATCAACAAAGGCTGATCCCTTTGAGAAATCGAGCATAATATCTCTTAATATTTATAGTGATTGATTCAGCTAACGCCTCGCATCAGCGGCGCGGCTCCCCCACGTCCGATTGCATGCGTTTGTTGGGCGGCACTTCACGTGCTTACCAACCCGCTCTGCGCAATCCCGTCGAGAATGAACTGTACCGCTAACGCAGACAACAGAACACCCATGATCCGTCCTACAACATGCATTCCGGTAACACCCAGATGTTTTTGCAGTTTACTGGCTGATAGCAGTGCGCCCAGTGTTAGAAGCAAAATAATAAATAAAGAGGAAACAACAACTATCTGATCTGTGAGATCCCCCTTGGCGTCGGCCATTAATAGTATGATTGCTCCCATCGCGCCGGGTCCCGCAAGAAGCGGAGTCGCCAGGGGAAAAACAGAAATATCCTGTTTGGTCTCTGCCTCTCGCTCTTCTTCTTCTGTCGCAAATGTTCCGCTGGCTGACCTTGCGAATACCTTGTCAATTCCGATCAGCAGGAGGAGGATGCCGCCGGATATTCTTAGGGCAGCTAGTGAAATTCCCAAAGCAGTTAGGAGACGCTCTCCGACAAGCGCAAATCCCAACAAGATACACGCCGCAACGATAGTTCCGCGTATGGCCATGGACCGTCGCGCTTCTGAATTTTCAGAGGTCGTTAGCGCAGCGAACATTGCGGATACGCCAATTGGTCCGATTGTCGCGAAGAGCGTTGCAAGAGCCAGTCCTGCGGTTTCGAACATTTCAATTTCCCAACATGGCGCCTAACGCCAGCCGTAACCGGTGTATTTGTAGTAAGCGCAGCGAACCAAAAATGCGTCCGAGTTGACGGCCTTGTGTACGCCCGACATGGGCATGAACTGATGGGGTGCAGGTCCCCTGTAGGCGTACCTGCGATGTCCACGTTGTGGGCAACGATACCTACTAGCCGACGGCGAGGGCAAACCCGCGAGGGGATGTCTGAAGGAAGGCCGAGCGCAAACGTGCGAGCCGACGGACAGAAACCGCATAGAAGGCTCAGTCCCCGGGCGAGTCAGCACAAGATGACGAAGGCCGTCAGGTGCAGGGGATAGGGTAAATGCGGCGGTTGGGCACGGAGAGTTCATGTTCTGATTCGGGGGTGAGAAGCAGTACCGCACCCGACCGGGTGAAACGGCCTTGGCGGTTCGTCGCGTAGCCAGCGTTGAAGGTCACCATATCGTTGGTGGTCCTTTTCACTCCGGAGGAAACGCCCCGTGCAGATCCGCATGCGGGGTGTGGTGGAGGCCGGGGAGCAAAACCCCCGGCTATCCGATTTGGCTGCAGATTTCATTTAGTGCCTTGTTTCTTCCGCTGGCGCATTTTCTACGTTTAACCGCGCTTCGCAACCAAATATAAACTCGCCACTCTCCTCCCGTACCCAATGATGTCCAACAGCCCTTGGATCTGAACCAAAATATTTTTTCTTTCGTTTGATAAGGCGTTTAATTTCCACTTGGGCCTCCTTTGGGGCATTCTTGATAGTAGCCAACAATTCCGCCTCAAATCTATTGTTTTTCTCCCAGTCGTCCATTACAACAGCATTCCAAGCTGTTATTACTATTCTAATAGCAGTTTCGAATTCCTCTTTTGTATGGTCATTTGGCAATTGCAGAATCACGGACTTACCAAACTCCAATATTGTGTGTGATATTTTTGTATTTGGGATCATGGGTGAATTCTCTACTGACGATCTGGGTCGGACCAAGCTAACGCCATGAATCGGATAGAGTTGGCCTGCGACAGGCCCTTTCCAGAGGCCTTAGATGCCTCATTTCACATCCAGAAACTGCGGTCCAAGAGTCATAAGCATACGTCGGGTCGAATTGTTTGCGGGCTGGTATTAGAGTCGTGATTTAGTGCCCGGAAGCGCAACTCTAAGGTCTTTGGAGTGCCAATTCTGTGGCACAAAGTGAATTCACTCAGAGGGTTACGTTGGTCCGGCCCGGCTGGCGCACCCTGTAAGATCCCCGGTCAGATCGGGTTGGGCGCCACCACAGGCATGAGAAGAGTCCGCAGCGCGCCGTCAAATTGTTAGTACCATCCGGACGGACGGGGCATATCTCATTCGGTCGGGTTTGAGACTTTGTCGCTTGCCCTGCATTCGTGGGTCTCATGCATGAGTGCCCCTGCTTCATTGACTACCGCCCAATCAGTGAAAGGCAGCAAGTCCTGGCTTCATGGATTGATCAATCTGTTCACCAGCCCATCGAGAATCCGGGCCGCTTTTTCGGTGCCGTTGCTGGCCCGCATATGGGCGCTGGTCCGGGTCAGTTTTTCCGCCATGGCCGCATCGGTGAGGCAGGCCTGGATCTTTGCCGCCAGTTGATCCTCGCTCCAGTCGTATCGCGCCAGTTTGAAGCCGTGGCCGGTTTCCTCTATCCGGGTTGCGTTGTCATGGCCGTCCCAGACGTAGGGCATGATGATGGCGGGTTTGCCGAAGTACAGGCACTCGGTAAAGCTGTTGTTGCCGCCGTGGTGGATCACGCAGTCGACCTGCTCGATTACCGAGGGCTGGGGATACCAGGCCTCGGCATGGACGTTGTCCGGCATGGCATCGTAGGCGTCGCCGTAGTCGCCCAGGTTGACCAGCGCCCGGTAGGGTAGCCGGCCGATGGCGGAAATCAGACGTTTCATCAGATCGGTGTCGCCAGCGCCCAGGCTGCCGAAGCTGATATACAGCAGGGGCGCGTCCTTCTGGCTCTTGAACTCGGGGAGTTGGTAGGACTTTTCCTGCCGGACCGAGCCTTCCAGATACTGGAATCGCGCCGGGTCCAAGGGTTCGCTTCGGGTGAACTTGACCGATTCCGGGTACAGCAGCAGGTTCATGTACGGTGAGGCTTCGCAGAACTGGCCCAGGGGATAGGGCGCCTCGCCGGTTTCCTTGAGAAACGCCTGGAAGTCGTCGTGGATGGGTTTGATCACCTGGTTGAATCGGGCGCGGAATGCGGCATGGCAGGCGCTGTCGTGCTCGCCGCAGCCAGACAGATGCGGCGGGATAGCAGGGTCCTCGATTTCGTTTTCCGAACAGGACACGATGCGCACCCAGGGTTTGCCGAACTGTTTGATGGCCGGGAACAGGATCACGTTGTCCACGCAGATCAGGTCTGGCCCGATCCGGCCCAGCACCCCGGGCAGGTCCTTTTCCGCCCATTTGGCGGAATCGACTATGGCCATCCAGCATTCCTTGACGTAGGTGTCGATCTGCTCGTAGGGGGATTTGCGGAAATTGGGGATGTGGCCATTGATGAAATCCTCCCAGAACTTGGCCATCTGCTCCGGCGGCATGGGTTCGGACAGGTTGACGGGGTGGGCCTCGAAACCGTAGTCCTGGTAGATCTCCACAAACCCGGGGTCCGACAGAAACACCGCTTTGTGTCCCAGCTTTTCCACCGCCTGGGCGATACCCACGGAATTCAGCGCCGGGCCGAAGGCGGCCTCGGGGAAAAACGCGATTGTTTTACCTGTGCTCATTGTTGTTTCTCCTCGCCGATTGGATGTTTGCGGCCCATGATCAGGCCAGGATACGAGCGTGTGCCGGGTTCCAGCAGCACCAGACGGATTGCCCGGGCCGGTAGGTCTCCTCGCCGCTGAGCCGCACCACGAGCTGTCGTGAAATGTTTGCAACCGACAGGTGCACGCTGACGTCGCTGCCGTGATAGGCCAGGTCGATCACCTCGCCCCGGACCGCGTTGTCCGCCTCTGACGGTTTGTCCGTCTTCAGAAAAATTCGCTCGGGGCGCACCGTCAGTGTAGCGCTGTCGCCTTGGCTCAGTTCGCCGGGCACCGTGCCGCGCAGCACACCGTGGGGGGGTGCCAGGATGCCACCCTCGGCCACCGTCCCGTCGAAGAAGTTGGCAACGCCGATAAAGTCCGCCACGAAGCGTGTGGCCGGCTGCTCGTAAAGGGTTTTCGGGTCGCCGAGCTGTTCGATCCGGCCGGCGCGCATCAAGGCGATGCGGTCCGCCATCACCAGCGCCTCCTCCTGGTCGTGGGTCACCACCACAAAGGTGATGCCCACCTCGTGTTGCAGGCGTTTGAGCTCAAGCTGCATCTCCTGCCGGAGCTTCTTGTCCAGGGCCGCCAGGGGTTCGTCCAGCAGCAACACCCGTGGGCGTTTGACCAGCGCACGGGCCAGGGCCACCCGCTGTTTCTGACCGCCGGACAGCCGATCCGGCTTGCGATCCGCCAGCTCGGACAGTTTGGCCATCTCCAGCACTTCGTCCACCCGGCGACGAATGTCGGCGCGGGGCAGGCGTTCCATTTCCAGTCCATAGGCCACGTTGCCCCGGACGCTCATGTGCGGGAACAGCGCATAGGATTGGAACATGAGATTGACCGGACGCCGGTTGGGACGCAGGTCGGTGACATCGTCTGTTCCCAGGAACATGCGCCCGGCGCTGGGGGTTTCGAAGCCGGCGATCATACTCAACAGGGTCGTCTTGCCGCAGCCCGATGGGCCCAGCAGGGCAAAGAATTCCCCTTCTTCAAAATCCACTGAAATGCGGTCGACTGCGGTCACCAGACCGAACTGCTTGCTGAACTCCTGCAGGCGTATAACGGGCGCAGAGGTGTCCATCACGGTTGAGTCGATCCCCGGTCGATACGTTGTGACAGGAGCACCAGCGCAAAACTGACAAACATCACGATGGTGGCCATGGCATTGATCTCGGGCGTGACGCCGAATCGGATCATGGCGTAGATGCGCATGGGCAGCGTGGTGGAGCTTTCTCCGGGCCCGGCGGTGAAAAAAGCGATGATGAATTCGTCGATGGACAGGGTGAACGCCAGCAACGCACCGGCCAGCACCCCGGGGAATATCACCGGCAGGGTGATGCGGCGAAAGGTGGTGAAACGACCGGCACCCAGATCCTCCGACGCCTCGATGATGGAGTGATCGAAATTGCGCAGCCGGGTGCGGACGATGGCGCACACAAAAGCGATGTTGAACACCACGTGGCTGAGGATGATGGAGTGCAGACCCAGGGTGAAATTCAGCAGCGTGAAAAACGACAGCAGGGCAATGGCCAGCACGATGTCGGGGATGATCATGGGTGCGAACAACAGTGCATCCAGCGTGCTGGAGCGGTTCATCCGTTCCGCGCCCATGGCCAACAGGGTGCCCAGGATGCTGGAGATCACGGTGGCGCTCACCGCCACGACCAGGGTGTTGCGCACCGCCGAGACGATCGCCGGGCTTTCGGCCAGCACGCCGTACCACTTCAAGGAAAAGCCGGTCCAGGCCGTGGGCAGGCCGGCGCGATTCAGGCTCAGGACCATCAGCACCAGGATCGGGATATACAAAAACGCGTAGACCAGGCGCAGATGCACCCGCGCCGCCAGGTGAACGCCGGCGCGGTCAGGCATGTGCCGGCCCCTGATCGCGTTGCGCCCGGTTCACCAGCACCGCCTGGAGAAATAGCAGCAACAGCATGATGGCGATCAGGGTCATGGACAGGGCCGCGCCAAACGGCCAGTCCCGGGCCGACAGAAACTGGTCGTACACAAGATTCCCCACCATGTGTACCCGGCCGCCGCCCAACAGATCCGGGGTGATGAAATTGCCGATGGACAGCACGAACATGAACACCCCGCCCGCCGCCACGCCCGGCAGGGTCAGGGGCAGTGTGACCCGCAAAAAAGTGCGCCACGCCGGGGCGCCGAGATCCTCCGAGGCTTCGCGGAATTCCGGATTCAGGCGCTGCAGCGAGGCGTAGATGGACAGGATCACAAACGGCAGATAGTTGTAGATCAGCCCGACGATCACGGCGAATTCGTTGTACAGCAGCGAGATCGGCTCATCGATCACGCCCAGTCCGCCCAGGCCGCGATTGATCAGGCCTTCCCGGTTGAGCAGCACAATCCAGGCGTAGGTCCGTATCAGGTAGTTGCTCCAGAACGGCAGCATGATCAGCAGCAGATAGCGTGACTGGCGCCCCGGCGGCGCCAGGGTGATGGCGTAGGCCGCCGGGTAGGCCAGCAGCAGGGCGATCAGGGTGGCGATGCCGGCGATGCGGGCCGAGTCCAGGAAGATGGTGAGATAGATCGGCTCCAGCGCCCGGGCGAAATTGCCCAGAGTGAAGACGTAGTCGATGCCGCCGTAGGTGCCGCGTTCGAAGAAGCTGTAGAAGAACACGATCAGGCACGGGATGATCATAAAAATGACCAGCCAGGCGAGCCCCGGCGTTGCCAGCAGCAGGGCATGCAGGCGTCTCGACCTCATGGTGTCTGCGATATCCTTCTGAGCATGGACTCGGGCTGAGCAGCGACTCGGGCGATACCGGGGGATGGGATCGGGGCGGCGCGCCCATGGTCAGGCGCGCCGCTGCCAGCTACTTGGCGGCCATGATCTCCGACACCGCGCGCGCATAGGCTTTTTGCGTCTCACCCACGTCCAGCAGTTGCTCTTCTTTGAGCAACTCAGCCGGGCTCATGCCCAGGTTGGGGTAGGTCTCGATCAGGCTCGGGTCCAGCGCCTCCATGGCCGCCTGGTTGGGCACTTTGTAGAGGATGTTCTCCGCCACCCATAGCCCGTTTTCCGCATCCAGCACGAAGTTGATGAACTGGTGGGCCGCCGCCTTGTGCTCTGAGGCCGCCGGAATCACCATCGCGTCCACCCACAGATCGGTGCCTTCCTTGGGGATCACGTACTTGATGTCGCTGTTCTCGCCGATGCCGTAGTTGCACCACCCGTCCCAGGCCTGCACCAGGGAGGCTTCGCCGGATACCAGTTTGGAATAAAAGGTGGTGTCGTCGTAGGCCAGCAAGCCGCGCTTGGCGGCGATCAGATCGTTCTTGGCCTGCTCGATTTTGGCCGGATCGGTTTCGTTGACCGAGTCGCCGTTGGCCAGGAATCCCGCGGCCAGCAGCCATCGGTCGGTGGACAGCATGGTGATTTTGCCGGACAGCGCCTCCGGAGGGGTGAGCAGATAGGACCAGCTGTCCGGTTCACCGTCCACCAGATCGCTGCGATAGCACAAGCCGGTGGTGCCCCAGGCGTAGGGCACCGAGAAGGTATTACCCGGGTCGTGTTTGAGTTCCATCGCCTCGGGGTAGAAATTGGCCATGTTCGGCAGTGCCGCCGGATCCAGGGTCGCGGCCAGTCCAAGTTTGTTCAGCGCCTCGGCGAACGGCGAGGACACGAAGATCACGTCGTAGCCTTTGCCGCCGCTGGCCACCACTTTGCCCATGATCTCCTCGTTGGTCCCATGCAGCGCAAGTTCGGCTTCGATGCCGGTTGCGGCGGTGAATCGCTCCAGCAGGTCGGCCGGCATATAGCCGTCCCAATTGGAAATGACGATCTTCTCCGCCGCCGCAGCGCTGCCGGCGATCAGCGTGCCGGTCATCATCAGTACGGCTGTTGCGCCGCCCAAACGTTTCATGTTCGGTGTTCCCCTGTTTTTGGAATCGTCGGATCAGTTTCTATCTGTAGATCACCGCCGAGGTGGAAATCAAGCGCCCGATGGTGTGGCGCGCGCCGACCGTTCGCACATGGGCCGGGCACTACGGTGCCGGCTAACCGCGCCCGATGAAGGGCATGTTGGTCGCCATAATGGTGATGAACTGCACATTGGCCTCAAGCGGCAGTTCCGCCATGTGTACGATGGCGTCGGCCACCAGGTCCACGTCCATCCTGGGTTCCGGTTTCATGCTGCCGTCGGCCTGGGGCACGCCGGAGACCATGCTTGCGGTCATGTCCGAGGCGGCATTGCCGATGTCGATCTGCCCGCAGGCGATGTTAAAGGCACGTCCATCCAGGGAAATGCATCGGGTCAGGCCGGTGATGGCGTGCTTTGACGCGGTGTAGGGCGCCGAACCGGGTCGCGGAACGTGGGCGGAAATGGATCCGTTGTTGATGATGCGCCCGCCCTGGGGGCTTTGCCCACGCATCAGATTGAATGCGCCATGGGCACAGAGAAACGCGCCGGTGAGATTGACATCGATCACCTGCTTCCATTGATCGGCCGTCAGATCGCCAAAGTTGGTTGCCGGAACGTTGGTGCCGGCGTTGTTGAACAGCAGATCGAGCCGGCCATAGTGGTCCTGGATCGCGCTGAACAGGTCGGCCACCGCCGCGGCGTCGGACACGTCGCAGGGAAATGCCTTCATGTCGGCGCCGTCCGCCAGGGTGATGGTGTCGTCCAGGGCCGATGCCCGTCTGCCACACAGCGCGACTTGAAACCCGGCTTTACCCAGGGCCAGAGCCGTTTGCCGCCCGATGCCCGAGCCCGCGCCGGTAACCAATGCAATCTTTGCCATCTCCAATTCCTCCACCGGTGTTTCGAGTTGCCTGCCCGGCGAGTGGCCGGCGTATCGTGTCGCGGTACACTACCAGTCGAGACCGGGTTTGGGCACCTACCAGCGCGTGCCTGGGTTCCGCCAACCGGGAGGCAGCGATCCATGGCGAGCAGTTTGAGTGCGGTCCAGCGGGCCGATTTCGACCGGGACGGGTACGTCATCGTGCGCGGCTTTTTCGATCGTCGGGAGTCGGACCTGCTGCGCCAGGCGATGGAGCAGGACCCGGCCATCGCCGGGCATTTCTACGACAGCAGCGACGCCGGTGGTGCGGTCACCAGAATGGGGTTGTGGGGGTCGGGAGTTCGAATCTCCCCGCTCAGACCAATAAAGTTAAAGACTTAGGCGATAAACCTAAGTCTTTTTTTATGTCTGAAACAAGATCCCATAGCAGTTGCAGGGTCACGCCCTTGCGCTTGAGCTCCTGATGGATAACCGGCCAGTCCGGCACCTGGAAACGCGACGAGACGCGCGTATCGGCGTCCGGGTAGAACAGGCGGGCAAGGCCCGTGTCATCAAGATCCGCCGGAAGCGGCCAGCCCAGCCCAAGCGCCTCGGCCTTGGCCAGCAGTTTCTGGATGGCGCCGACGCTGACTTTGGTGCTGGCATTGATCTGACGGATCGACAGCCCGCCGGCCCCTCGCAATCGTAGGATGTCGCGGATTTTTCGCATTGCAGTCCTTCTCGCCGACATGGCCTTCCCCAAAAAGCGGGAGAGCCTATCAGGCAGATTGAAAAACAATGCGTTGAGAAAGCTTCTGGCCGAACGTGAACACCGATTCCGGCATCGTGAACACCGATTCCGGAAATGACCGGAAAAGCGTTCACGTTGAACCCGGAATGACTGTTCACATTCAACCAGAACAGGTGTTCACGTTGAACCAGAATCGGTGTTCACGATGGGCCGGAATACGCACTCAAAGCGCCATCCCGTACCGGCCACAAACTACCCGATGTCGAAGTGACCGCGTTGTTGGCTCAGGAGTTGGATCCGCCCGCGGGAGCTGAGCCCATCGCGTGGCTGCTATTGACCAGCTTGCCGGTGGACACGCCCGAGCAGGCCGCCGAACTGCTGCAATACTACCTTTGCCGCTGGCAGGTGGAAGTGTATTTCAGAATCCTGAAATCCGGCTGCAAGGTCGAGGAGCTGCAGCTGGAGAAGCTCCAGCGCCTGGAGCCGGCGCTGGCCTTCTACATGATTATCGCCTGGCGGGTGCTGTATCTGACCATGCTGGGACGGCAATGCCCGGAATTGCCGTGTGATGTGGTCTTCGCCGAGGAGGAATGGCAGGCTGTCTACATCGTCGCCAGACGCAAACCGCCGCCCGAACAACCGCCGTCACTCGACCAGATGGTTCGTATGGTGGCCGGCTTCGGTGGATTTCTCAATCGCAAGGGCGATGGTTTCCCAGGACCCCAAACGATCTGGATCGGGCTGCAGCGTGGCCGAGATTTTGTCCTCGCAATCGAAGCTACACGGGCAACTCATGAACCGGGTTGTGGGTAACGATGTGGGTTGAAGCTGGCGGCGGAGCTGCTCCTGGAGTTTCTCGATACTTCCGCTTATGTCGTCTTTCATCGTCTGATCAACTGCGTTGTCTTCACGCTCACGTGGCCCGGCATCTACAGGCGGGCATACCACGTGCCTTTGCCCTTGCCATGCTGCGCAAGATGCCCGGCGGCAACGAGGGATTGCAGATGCTTTTTGACCGTGTTGCGGTTCGCACCGGTCATCTGGACCACTTGCCCGATGGTCAGCCTTCCGTGCGCTTTTGCGAGCTCCAGGATTTGTACCGAGAGCTCTGGCAGTTCCGCCACCAGCATCTGTTCACGCTGGATCTTGGCTTCGAGGCGCTGCTTTTGTTTGAGTAGGGCCCTCAGGAAATACATGATCCAAGGCTGCCAGTCCGGAGCTTGGCTTCGGATCGTGCCTTGTGTGCCGCGAAGGGCAAGGTAGTAGCCTTCCTTGGTCTGCTCGATGACGCTTTCGTGCGAGCTGTATGGCACATAGGCGTAGCCGCTTCTCAGCAACAGCAAGGTGGTCAGGACGCGCGACAGCCTGCCATTGCCATCCTGAAACGGATGGATCTCCAGGAAGACCACGGTGAAGATCGCGATCACCAGCAGCGGGTGGAGTTGTTTGTCTTCGAACGCGACGCGGACCCAGTTCACGAGCTCAGTCATGAGGCGCGGTGTATCAAATGGTGTCGCCGTCTCAAACACAACGCCGATCTCATGACCTTCGGCATCAAAGGCGCTGACGTGGTTAGGGTTTGTCTTGTAACTACCACGGTGGCGCTCGTCTTTCGCGCTGTAGACGAGGAGATCGCGGTGCAATTGCCGAATATGGTTTTCGGTGAGATCGATCGTATCAAAGTGAGAGAAGACCGTTTCCATCACCGCGGCGTACCCGGCAACTTCCTGTTCGTCGCGCGTATCGAACCGTTTGATGTCGATGTTGCCGAGAAGCGCAGCCACCTCCTTATCGGAGAGCTTGCTGCCTTCGATCCGTGTGGACGAACCGATACTTTCGATCGTTGCCACGCGGCGCAGAGCCGACAGACGCTCAGGGCCCAAAGTCCCCAGGGCCCGCCATGCGCCCTTGAACTCATCCAGCTCGGCGATCAGCGAGAGGATTTCGGGGTTGATCTTTAGGGTATCGGCAATCAGGCTCATACCCAAAAAAATACCCATATATACCCATAAAGGCAAGGAAGACCTGAAATATCCAGAAAAATATCCGGATATATCCAAAAACTCCTGGGCTTCTGGTCATCCGGAACGTTCAGCCCGTGAGAGAGCGAATGCTCATCAGCCTGGGTCGTGGGTATTGGTCAGGCCCAGCTATCGCCGCCTCTGAACTCCTCGAAACAAGCCGACCACCTCATGATCCAATCAACGCGGTAATCGCGGCGTCTGCTTCATCCTCGGGGGTAACGTTCTTCTTGCCGAGCTTCCGCGGCTTGGGCAGTTTCCCGTCCCGGCGCATGCGCCAAAGCGTCATGCTGGAGCATCCGCCGAGTTTCTCGCGCAGCTGTCGGTCAGTGAGTAGTAGGTGCATGGTGCGTATCCCGTGAGAACTCGATATCGACGGGTACGATGCTATGTGCGCGATTGCGGGGTGTCGGCAGGAAACCCCATCAACCCAGTACGCGGTTTTTTTTGCAGGGCCGGGGATTAGGCCGCCCTGCGGGCCTCGGCGACCTGCTTCAGTAGGTGACGCGCCCAGCGCTCGAGGGCGCGCCGTCGTTCCTTGAGGTATTCCGCCCGGTTGTAGACACCGGCGACCCCCCTTTTGGCGGCTCCGGTCACATGGTTCACGACGGCTTCGACGACGTGGGGCCAGATGCCGAGATCGTCGTTCATGCCGGTGACGACGGTGCGCCGCAGGTCATGCAGCCGCCAATCGGTCACGCCGCAGCGTTGGTCGAGGCGTTGTTTCGATCGGCTCCAGCCGGAGAAAGGCGAGTCGCCGGTAGTAGTGAACACGTACGCCGATTGGAGGCCGAGTTCCTTCTGCTCCTTCAGCTGTCGGCGCAGGATCGACAGGACGGCCGACGAGAGCGGGACGATGTGCGGCTGTTTGTTCTTGGTCCGGTCGCGCGGTAGTTCCCAGGTTCGACGATCGAAATCAATCTCCGACCATTGCATCCCGGCGACTTCATTGCGCCGTTGTCCGGTCAACATCAGAGTGCGGACAATGTCGCCATGGATATGCGAGTCGTTGCCTTCATCGCCGTAAGTCGTGTTCCAGAGTGCGACCATCTCTGGTGAGGTAAGGGTTCGTTCCCGAGGAGTGACTGCGCCGGGTGGCTTCATCCGCTCGGTCGGAATATCGTTGATCTTTTCGTGATCGTAGGCCCAGTTGAACAGCATCTTCAGAATGGTGAGCGTCTTGTTGGCATGCGCGTCGTGACCCTCGTCGAGGATGGAATCCAGGACGTCACGGACATGTTGCTTGGTGATGTCGGTGATGGGTTTGTCATCCCAGTGCTTGAAGCGCTTACCGGAGATGCACAATCGCATCTCCTGCAGGGTGCGCGGTCTGGGTTTGGTTCTTTGACGGGTCCGGTACCGCTTCAGAAACTCCGCCCGGACGTTCGCGAAGCAGTCAGTAGATCGCTCGACCTTCTCGTCGCGTGGGGTAGGGTGCAGCACCTCCTGCGGGTCGCGGCCGTCACTGGCGGCTGCAATGACAGCCTTTGCTCGAGCGCGTGCCGTTTTCAGGTCGAGCCCGTCGTCGTCGGGGTTCACTCCTTCTTTGTATCGTCCAATCGAGTAGCGGCGTTTCTTCCATTGGCCGGCAACGAGGACCCGGGTCATGACGACGAAGGTCTTGCGGCCGGCCTTGGTGACGCGAACACCGAATCCTGGGGTCCATGGTGTCCCAGAAATCCTCCTGGACCTTGTCGGTTTTCAGGTGTTCAAGTGTGGGCGCAGTGACCCTTTTTGCTCGACATTGTGGTGCCCGAGGGGGTTGGTACCTATGCCAAATAGGTACCGTAGGTACCGAACTTGGCTTGATTTGAAGTGAGACGAACTTTAGGTATCAGAGCGTAACAGACTCAAAAATTAAAAAGCAAATACAATGGCTTATAATGGGTCGACCCACACAATTTGATACGAAATGAGATGGGCTGTTATGGGCCAAATTCGAAATGGCGCTGTGGAACCACCCGGGCGACAGCGTTTACGGGCTGGCGGCGCGCTGCGAGAAAATGGTGGATACCCTGGAAGACCTGCTCGGCGGCGAGGTGTATCACTACCATTCCAAACTGACCGCCAAGGAACCCCGTGAGGGGGGTGCATGGGAATGGCACCAGGACTACGGCTATTGGTATCACAACGGGTGTCTGTATCCGCTGATGGCCTCGGCCATGATCGCGCTGGACCAGACGACACGGGAGAACGGTTGCCTGCAGGTGTTGCGGGGCTCCCATCAAATGGGGCGACTCGAACACGAACTGCTGGAAGGCCAGCAGG
This sequence comes from uncultured Gammaproteobacteria bacterium, assembly GCA_963783675.1. GTDB lineage: Bacteria > Pseudomonadota > Gammaproteobacteria > Competibacterales > JAHEDQ01 > JAHEDQ01. Next base: position 261,217 of record CAWAOU010000006.1, on the reverse strand, counting down.
TCGGGGCGGACCTGAAACGGGTCGAGCAGGCGGAAAAAGTGATGGATCGGGTGTATTGCGAGATGGCGCCGGGTGACGTGCTGTTCTTCCACTGCAACACGCTGCACCGATCCGAGCGCAATACCTCCGACAGCCGGCGCTGGACTTTGATCTGCTGTTACAACGCCGCGCGCAACTCACCGTTTCTCGAACACCATCACCCCGGCTACACGCCCCTGATGAAAGTGCCGGACTCGGCCTTGAAACAGGCCGGGCTGCGCTTTGGTGGGAAGGCGAATGACGCGGCGTTCCTCAACAAGGCCGTGGTGCCCGCCGATCTGTCCGGCCAGGACACCGTCGATCCGGGATAGGGACGCTACCGATCCGGCGCAGGGACGCCTCGGCGCGGTCAGAGCGCCGTGGTTCTGGGTTGGGGGCTGCTCTTGTGACCGCCCCGGAATTTCTGCGGGCTGATTCCGGTCCAGTTGCGGAAGGCGCGGGAAAAGGCCGACAGCTCGGAGTAGCCCAGCAGCAGCGCCACCTCGGTCAGCGGCATGTCGGCGTCGTTCAGATAGTGCATGCACAATTCTTTTCGCGCGGCGCGCAGCAGATCCTGAAAAGACAAACCGTGGGCCTGCATCTCTTGCTGGAACTGGCACTCGGACAGGCCGAACAGGCGCCCGATTTCCGCCATGGTGGGCGCTGTGGTGCTCAGATTGAGCTTGATCTGGTTGCGTATGACGGTGGCCAGGGTCTCCGGGCTGCCATGCAGGTCGCAGCGTGATTTGAGAAAGGGTTCGATCACCGAAAACAGATAGGGGTCCTGATCCGGCATGGGGGTGTCCAGATCGCCGCGTTTGAACGCGATGGCGTTGGTTCGCCGCCCAAACAGCACCGGCGCCCCATAGACACTCTCATGTTCGGCCGGGTTGTCCGGCGCCGTGTGCTCGAAGCGAACCTCCAGCGGCGACCATCTGGGCCCCAGCGCGCGGCGGAACACGTTGCGGAACATGCCGATGGACAGTTCCGCGTCCTGCCGGCGGTCCGAGATGCGCGGGTCAAATATTCTGTAGCTCAGCCAGAGTATGTCGCCGTCCTGAATCAGGCCGAAACTGGATTGTTCCTGATGGGCCGGAAAGTACTTCTCCATGGTCGCAAGGGCCGCGCCCAGGGTGGGTGAACTGACCGCCGCATAGCCGATTGCGCCCAGTTTGCGGGGTTCGAACTGGGCGCCGAACTGAAGACCGAAGTTGTCGTTGCCGGTCTGTCTGGCGGCCTCGGTGAACAGGCGGCAGAATTGCTGGAGGCTGATTTCGTTGACCGGGCTGCCCAGGTCGTCGAGGCAGATCGAGGTCGCGCCAAAGATTCGATCAACGTCGCCGCGCTGCGCGTCGATCATTTCCACCACCCCGGTTGCGGCCGAGGCGAGTACTTTTGACGGTTCGGCAATCGTCGCCATGATTTACCTGTTCAAGGGCTCCCGACTTGCGCCGCGGAGCCCATCCCGCGTCAATGTTCCACGCCCGGCACCTTCAGGTGGCCATAAAGCCCACTACAGAGCGCTGCAAAATCCGGTTGAGCGTTGCCGCGTGTATGCCCCTACACCCGCGGTCTTAGGCCGTTTGATCGACCCGGGCGGCTGTCAAACTCGGGCGAAACCCTGTCAAGCAGGCTTGCAACCGAGCGGGCATGCTCAATAATCATAGTGCCATATCACCATTCTACGATTTGAACCGACACTGGAGAACGGCATGAAATTTACCCGTAGGCAGTTCAATAAAGCGGTCATCGGCGGCGCGGGTCTGGCCGCGATGGGGCCTCTGGGCCGCGCCTTTGCCGATCGCAACGACCAAATGAATATACTCTGCTGGGAAGGGTACAACTCGGATGAAGTGCTTGGGCCATTTCGTTCGGCACATCCCGGCGCCACCGTCCGCGCGGAAAGCGGCACCTCGGATCCCGACATGATCAACAAGCTGCGCGCCGGCGAGGTCAACGTATGGGATCTGATCAACGTCAACCAGCCCTGGGCCAAGGCCCAGTTGTATCCCGAGAAGTTGATCAAGCCGTTGAACAAGGATCGGTTCCTGCCTTTCTTCGATAACATGCTGCCGGAATTCACCGGTCCGTATCCCCTGGCGTTTGCCGATGACGGCGAACTGATCGGCATGCCCCAGCGCTACGGGCCCTTCAGCTTTGTGGTGAACACCGACAAAATCAGCCGGGAGATGGCCGAGGACCAGGGCTGGAAGCTGTTCCTGGACCCGAAGATGAAGGATCGCTACGGTATCCTGACCTACGACAACTGGAACATCATGCACATGTGCCTGACCGGCGACCAGAACCCGTTCGAGCCCATGGACGAGGCGGGGCTGGAAACCTTCAAGGGCACCGCGGCGGCCATTTTTGGCGGCGCAAAGCTGCTGACAGACGATCTGGTGGCCATGAACACGGCCCTGATCAACGGCGAGATCGACGCCTACTTCACCGGCGGCACCTACACCGCTTCACCGGCCCGTTTCGATGGCCAGACCAATATCCGGGCGATTACGCCCAACAGCGGCCCGGTGGACGGCAAGGGCGGTGTGGTGTGGATCGAGTTGACCTCTGCGGTCAACAATCCCGATCCGTCCAACCTGGCGGAGGATTTCCTCGAGTTCGTCCAGGCCCCGGACATCGCCAAGGCAGTCAGCTTCGCCGAGGGGACTTACAATCCGGTCAGCCAGATGGGCGACAAGACGGTGTTCTCGAAGTTCGATGCCGACGAACTGGATGCCATTCAGTGGGATAGCCTGGGTGAGGAAATGGCCCGCTCGCTGGATTACCAGGTCATCAGTTCTTACGATGCGCTGAACGAGCTGTATAACGCCGCCAAGCGCGGCTAAGCGACCCGTACGACTCATCCGGCCCGGTGTGAGATCCGGGCCGGATGGGCGGTGCTTCACCCTTTTTTAGACTGAGTCCCTATGCAGCCGGAACCGATACTTCGCATCGAGAAGCTGGTGAAGCGTTTTGGCCAGTTCACCGCCCTGCACGGCGTCGACCTGGACATTCAGGAAGGTGAGTTTCTCACCATCGTCGGCCCGTCCGGCAGCGGTAAGTCGACCCTGATCCGGCTGCTGGTGGGCATCGAGGAGCCCACCAGCGGTCATATTTCGCTGCGCGGTAAGCGCATCGAGACGCTCCCGGCCAACCACCGACCGACCTGCATGGTGTTTCAGTCCCTGGCCCTGTTTCCCCATCGTTCGGTGGGAGAGAACATCGAGTTTCCACTGAAGATTCGCGGTGACGCGGCGGGTCCACGCAGGGAGCGGGCGCTGGCGTTGATGGACCTGCTGCATCTGCCTCAGAATTTTTACGACAAGCGCATCAATCAATGCTCCGGCGGGGAGCGGCAGCGGGTGGCATTGGCCCGCGCCCTGGCCTTTGACCCGGAGATCCTGTTTTTCGACGAACCCCTGTCGGCGCTGGATTTCCGCCTGCGCAAGAAGCTGGAGAAAGAACTCAAGGATTTGCATGCGCGCACCGGCAAGACCTTTGTCTACATCACCCACAGCCTGGAGGAGGCCATGGTGATGTCCGACCGCATCGCCATCATGCGCCAGGGCGGTTTCGAGCAGATCGCCGTGGCCGACGAGATTTACGCCAAACCGGTCAGCCGCTTCGTGGCCGAGTTCATGGGCGAGGTCAATCTGTTCGACGTGGAATCCACCGGCGGGGGCGGACTCCGGGGCCCGGGGCTGGAGGTTCAGGTGACGGGCGATCAGTTGCTGCCGGATCTGCGTGTGCCCGAGGGCGGGCATGGCGCGCTGATGGTGCGTCCCGAGGCGGTGCGCTTTCTGGGTCCTGGCGAGGCCGCGGACTTCGCGCTGGACGGCGTCATGCGCGCCGAGTACGCCCTGGGATCGCGCACCCAGTACAACGTGGAGGCCGCCGACGGCCGTGAGATCGCGGTGGAAAAACTGCGCGAGGATCGGTTCGCCGGCCGCTCCGGCGACCCGGTGCGGCTCGGCTGGGATCAGGGACACTGCCACATGATCGTGGAGGATTAGAGCCTGTTAACACTATGTGGATACCCATCGACAGAGCCCCATTTTTTGCAGGACCAGGCGCAGTGAACGCTGGGCGTCCGCATAGTGTTGACAGGCCCTAGTCCCGATGGAACGGCACGATCGAACCATGGGCCTGTTGAGTGCGTTGCCTATGCTGCTGGTTCTGGTGCTGAGCTTTGCCGCGCCGCTGCTGGTGGTGTTCGCCTTCTCCGTCATGCCGCCAAAAGTGTTCGATCTGGCGCATATGCCGGATTTTTCCGCCTACGGCGTGCTGCTCAGTCAGGGCTACCACCGTTCACTTGCCTGGGCGCTGGGTACCGCGCTGGCATCCACCATAATACTGTTTCTGATTTGCTGGCCATTGGCCTATGCCATGGCCAAGGTGTTCAACCGCTTTACCCTGGTGATCACCGTCGCCGTGGTCATCACCCTGTTTGTGTCGGAGAACATCCGTCTGTTCGGCTGGGTGCTCACCCTGATGAAAGGGGGGCTGATCGAGGGACACCTGCGCGCCTGGACCGGGATGAGCTTCGAAGGCGCCCTGTACAACGTACCGATCATCATTTTCGGCCTGGTCTATGTCTATTTCCCTTTTATGTTGTTTCCCCTGGTGCAGGGGATCAGCATGGTTCCGGACGATGCCCGGCAGGCGGCGTCGGACCTGGGCGCCTCGAAATGGCAGGTGTTCTGGGAGATCGATTTGCCCCTGTCGGCCCCCGGCATTGTGGTGGGCTGTCTGTTGAGTTTTGTGCTGGCGGCGGGTGCCATGGCCGAGTCGAAGTTGTTGGGCGGCCAGGCCGTTATCGTCATCGCCGATGAGATCGAAACCGCCTTCACCTATGGGCAGAACTGGCCTCTGGGTTCGGCCCTGTCCATCGTGCTGATTCTGATCATCGGTTCCCTGGCGGTGTTCGCCGTGAGCCGGGTGGATCTGGACAGCATCATGGGCCGGAGGCGCTGATGCAGACCGGGCGCGCCGCACGTATCGCTCTGTATCTGTATGGCGGCCTGGCCATCGCGTTTCTGTATCTGCCCCTGGTGTCGGTGGGGTTTGCCTCCGTATCCAAGGCGCGCTATCTGACCTTTCCCATCAAGCGCTACACCACGCAGTGGTACGGCAAGGCGCTGGAAAGCCAGACCGTCAACGATTTGCTGTGGACCTCGCTGACCATCGCCGGCATTGTCACCGTGGTCTCCATGGTGGTGGGTTTTTTCGGCGCCCTGGCGTTCGCCCGCTATCATTGGCGCTTCCGCGGTGTGTTTCAGAAGCTCATTCTGTTGCCCATCTTCTTCCCTCAGGCGGTGCTGGGTCTCGCCCTGCTGATGTGGTTCAACTTCGTCGGCTGGATTCCCGATTGGAAGTCTGCGGTGGTGGCCCACCTGGTGTGGATTTCACCGATCGCGACCCTGGTCATCGCCATCCGGGCCTACAGTTTCGACCCGGCCCTGGAGGAAGCGGCCCGGGATCTGGGGGCATCCACCTGGACCATTCTCAAGGAGGTGACCGGCCCTCTGCTGATGCCTGGCGTGGTATCGGCGGGCCTTTTTGCGTTTCTGTTGAGCTGGGGTAATTTCCCCCTGTCCCTGTTCACCACCGGCGCGGATTCGACCCTGCCCGAGTGGCTTTACGCCAAGATGGTGTCGGGGTATTCGCCGCTGGTGCCGACGGTGGGAATTTTGTCCATCGCCACGTCAATGGTGTTGTTGATCATCGCCTACCTGATTTCGCGCGTGCTGGCTTCGCGTCGGAAGCGGCGCCAGCCGGCAGATGAGTAAAGACATTGGAGGAGACCATATGCTGACTTCCATAAAGAATCGTTCGGTCATCGTGACCGGTGGATCGAAGGGCATCGGCAAGGGCATTGCGACCGTGTTCGCCGCCCAGGGTGCGCAGGTCATGATTGCCGCCCGGGGCGAGGCCGACGGCGAGGCCGCCGCGGAGGCCATGCGCAGCGCCGGCGGACGGGTCGAGTTTTGTGCCTGCGATGTGTCCGATTGGGACTCGGTTCGCAACATGATGGATCACACGGTGGAACGTTTCGGCGGCCTGCACGTGGTCTGCGCCAACGCGGGTGCATTCCCGCAGACCAAAATGGTGGATATGGATCCCGCCGAATGGGATCAGGTGATGGCCACCAATCTGAGAAGCGCTTTTCTGTGCGTGAAGGCCTCCATCCCCCATTTTGAAAAAGCCGGCGGCGGGCGGATCGTGCTCACCTCATCCATCACCGGGCCGGTGACCGGTTATCCGGGCTGGGCTCATTACGGTGCGTCCAAGGCAGGACAGCTCGGCTTTCTCAAGACCGCGTGTATGGAGCTGGCGCGGTACAAGGTCACCATCAATGCGGTCATGCCCGGCAACATCTACACCGAGGGGCTGCAGGACCTGGGGCAGGAGTATCTGGACACCATGGCCGCCTCGATTCCCCTGAAGCGACTGGGAGACGTGGCGGACATCGGCAATGCCGCGCTGTTTTTCGCCTCCGACGAAGCGGGTTACATCACTGGCCAGACCATCATCGTCGATGGCGGACAGATCATTCCCGAATCGCTGGAGTCGATCCAGGAAATCTGACGCGATTGGAAGCGAGGAAACCCCATGTCGGAAAACGACCTGGCACATGATGTTCTGAATGAGCGTCTGACCGTACTGGCCAACCGTTCGCTGCACCTGTGGGATTTGCCCGCCGGCGCAGCGGCCCGCCTGATCAACGTGTCTGAGAACGCCACTTTTCTGGTAGAGGCGCCCGATCGTTCCAGGTCGATCTTGCGTATCCATCGCCAGGACTACCACACCCGTAACGCCATCGAATGCGAACACGCCTGGGCCAAGGCGCTGAACCAGGACGGCGGTGTCAGAACGCCCGATATCCTGCCCGGGCGAGATGGCAGCACCATTCAGATCGGCGCCCTGGGTGATCTGCCGGGCGAGCGCCACATGGTTTTGTTCGAGTTCGTGGAAGGCCATGAACCGGACGAGAGCGCGGACCTGGTGCCCGCATTCGAGGAACTGGGTGAGATTGCCGCCCGCACCCACAATCATTCCGTCGCCTGGACGCGGCCACCGGGCTTTGAGCGTCTGATCTGGAATCTGGATACCGTATTCGGGCCCGAGGCCATCTGGGGCGATTGGCGTGCCGCACCCAACGTGACCCCCGAGATCAAGGCCCTGCTCCAGCGCTGTGAGGATCGGGTCACCACCCGGTTGACGGCATTCGGCACCGGGCCCGAGCGCTTCGGCCTGATTCACGCCGACATGCGTCTGGCCAATCTGATCATCAGCGACGGGGCGACGCGGCTGATCGACTTCGACGATTGCGGGCTCGGCTGGTTCATGTATGACTTTGCTGCCGGCATCAGTTTCATGGAAGACCACCCGCAGGTGCCCGCCCTCAAGCAGGCCTGGGTGCGGGGTTATCGCACGGCACGTGCGCTCAGCGAGGCGGACGAGGCGGAGATCGACACCTTCGTGATGTTGCGGCGCCTGGCCCTGCTGGCCTGGATCGGGTCCCATATCGAGGTCGATACGGCGCGGGAACTGGCCCCGGATTTCGCCCGCGTCAGCGCCGAGCTGGCGGATGCGTTTCTGTCCGCCCAGGGCTGATCGGTCGGGCGGCGCCCTGGGGGCGGGGCTCGGCCTGTCAATTCCCTGCCGATTGCTGTCAAGTAATCGACCCACACCTGTGCGAACCTCGGTTTTGCAGCATGAGGCGACACGATGAGCCAAGCTAAACGCGAGTTCCTGGATCGATCCAAAGCCTTCTGGAACCCAGGTAAGACCCAGGATTGGCAGGACATGGGCGTCGATCTGGTGATCGATCGGCGCGAGGGCTATTACCTCTACGACATGGACGGTCGGCGCCTGATCGATCTGCATCTGAACGGCGGCACCTACAATCTCGGCCACCGCAATGCCGAGTTGGTGGAAGCCTTGCGGGCGGGCGCGGAACGCTTCGACATGGGCAATCATCACTTTCCGGCCCTGGCGCGCACCGCGCTGGCCGAAGCCCTGGCGGCCTGCGCGCCTTCTCCTGAGATGGTCTACACCGCCTACGGTTCCGGCGGCGGCGAGGCGATCGATATCGCCCTCAAGACCGCACGGCATGCAACGCAGAAACGTAAGATCGTATCCATCGTCAAGGCCTACCACGGACACACCGGCCTGGCGGTGAAGACCGGCGACGAGCGGTTCTCCAAGCTGTTTCTGTCCGAGGATACCCAGGGTGAGTTCGTCCAGGTTCCATTCAACGATCTCAATGCCATGGAGGATGCGTTGCGTGGCCGGGACGTGGCGGCGGTGATCATGGAGACCATACCCGCCACCTACGGGTTTCCCATGCCCAACGAAGGCTATCTGCCCGCGGTGAAACGTCTGACCGAGCGCTATGACGCGCTTTACATCGCGGATGAAGTCCAAACCGGGTTGATGCGCTGCGGCGAACTGTGGGCCTGCACCAAGTACGGCATCGAGCCGGACATCATGGTCACCGGCAAGGGCATCGGCGGTGGCATGTATCCCATCGCCTGCGTTCTGATCACCGAACGCTGCGGCGGTTGGCTCAAGGAGGATGGGTTCGGGCACATCTCCACCGGGGGCGGTGCCGAATTGGGCTGCATCGTCGCCATGAAAGTGCTGGAAATGGTCCAACGCCCGGAGGTTCGCACCATGGTGCGCAACATCTCGGACTACATGCGGGCCGGTCTTGAGCAGATCATGGCGGAATACCCGGATTTCTTCATCGGCATACGCCAGCACGGCGTCGTCATGGGTTTGGAGTTCAACCACGAACAGGGCGCCAAGCCGGTGATGAAACACCTGTATGACAACGGCGTATGGGCGATTTTTTCCACCCTCGATCCGCGCGTGCTCCAGTTCAAGCCCGGCTTGCTGATGACCCAGGCCGACTGCGAGGAGGTATTACGCCGGGTGGAGATCGGAGTGGGCCTGGCCCGGGACGAGTTGATGGGTGCTCGCCGGAGGCACGGCTGATGGAACCGCAGGTCCGGACCTTGGTGGACATCTCCGGCAGCGCGGCGGCGCTCAAGGGGCGCGCGGATCTGGTGCTGGAGCGGGCGCGCTGGGCGGCGGAGATTTTCCAGCGCTACGATCGGGATCTGACCATGGCCATCGTTGACGCGGTGGCCACCGCCGCCCATGACAACGCCGGTCGCTATGCCGAGTGGGCGGTCAAGGAGACCGGCTTCGGCGTGGTCGAACACAAGCGTCACAAAAACGAAATGACCGCCTTTCCGCTGGTGGATTTCTACCGGGACCAGGATTTCGTCAATCCGCGCATCGACGAGCCCCGCAAGATGGTGGAGATCCCCCGGCCGGCCGGGGTGATCATGGCGCTGACACCGTCCACCAACCCCATCGCGACCATCAACTACAAGATTCTGATTTCGCTGATGACGCGCAACGCCATCGTCATCAGTCCGCATCCGGCGGCACGGGAATGCAGTGTCGATGCGGCCCATGCGCTGGCCCAGGCGGCGGTGGCGGCCGGCGCGCCGGACGGCGTAATCCAGATCATCGAGGATCCGAGCATTCCCCTGGTCGAACAGTTCATGGGCTCGCCCAAGACGGCTCTGATCCTGGCCACCGGGGGTTCCGCCATGGTGCGCTCGGCCTACTCGTCGTCCAGCCCCGCCATCGGGGTCGGGCCGGGCAATGCACCGGTGTTTGTGGATTCCACCGCCGATTTGAACAAGGCGGCAAAGCGGATCGTGGAGTCCAAGTCGTTCGACAACTCGGCACTGTGCACCAACGAGAGTGTGCTGATCACCCTGGCGGAGACCGACGCGCGTCTGCGTCAATGCTTCAAACAGGCCAGGGCCCATGTGTGCGACGACGACGATGTGGCGCGATTGCGTCGGTATCTGTTTCACGATCGGGGCTTCAACATCGAATGCATCGGCCGGGATGCGGTCTGGATCGCCCAGGAGTGCGGCATCCGCGTTCCCGACGGCACCCTGATACTGTTGGCCCCGGTTGGCCAGATCGGTGTCGAAGAACCCCTGTCGAGGGAGAAGCTGTGCCCGGTATTGGCCTATCACACCGTCAACAGCCGGCGTCAGGCGATTGCCCAGGCGAGAGCGGTGCTGCGTCTTGCCGGTGCCGGTCACTCCGCGGCGGTCCACACCGGCGATGAGCAAGTCGCCATGCAGTTCGCCGCCGCCGTGGAGGCCTATCGGGTGGTGGTCAACGCACCGTGCACCCAGGGCGCGGCGGGCTTTCAGACCGCCCTGGCGCCCACCTTTACCATCGGTACCGGGTTCTTCGGGCGCAGTTCGGTGGGTGAGAACATCGGGCCTCAGCATCTGGTCCAGTGGACCCGGCTGGCCTATAACTCGGATGCGTCCGAACCGTTTGGAAACTACCACGGCGTGTCCACCGGATTCTCCGGGCCGCTGCCAGAGGCGCCGGCCGATGGGGTTCCGGGATCCAATGGCTACCGGAACTCAAGCACCAACCCACGCCCAAGTCAGGATACGGTCCCCGGCGTCACCCGGGACGAGCTGCGACGCATGATTGCGGAGGAACTCCGCGCCGTGCTCGGGAAGTAGGCGGGCACATGGCCGAGCTCCGATCCTTTATCTTTATCGACCAGCTGCAGCCGCAGACCCTGGCCTATCTGTCCACCTGGATGCGCGGCTCGTTGCCCCGCCGGAACATGGCGGCGCAGATCATCGAGGTCGCGCCGGGGCTGGATATCGAAGCGCTGACCGACGTCGCCCTCAAGGGCGCCAACATCAGCGTGGGCCTGCTTGTGGTCGAACGTCAGTACGGCTATCTGGAATTCCATTCCAGTTCCACGGCCGAAGTGAAAGCCGGGGCGCAGGCCGTGCTGGACGTGCTGGGTGCCCGCGTGGAGGACGCAACGGCGCCGCAGATTCTGGGGTCCAAACTGGTGACCAGGGTGGACCATCAACACGCGTTTCTGATCAACCGGAACAAACTCGGCTCCATGGTGCTGGGGGGCGAGTCGCTGTATCTGCTGGAGTGCCGGCCGGCGTCCTATGCAATTCTGGCCTGCAACGAGGCCGAGAAAGAGGCCAACATCAAGGTGATCGACTACCGGATGATCGGCGCCAACGGCCGGCTTTACCTCGCCGGGGACGAGGCGGAGATGCGCAATGCGCGCAGCGTGGCCGAGTCCGTCCTGGGTGGCGGGGGCATGGGTTAGCCATGAGCGATGACCTGCGCCGGATGATTCGGAGCATCCTGATGGAGGAACTCGGCAGCCGGGGGCTCGCCGTACCCGAGCCGTCGCAGCCGCAGACCCGTGAACAGCGGGTGTCGATCCGGACCGACCGGGAACTGGCGGCGTTTGTTCGCCGGTTGTTGGACATGACCCGGGATGCACGGGTGCGGGCCGAGATCGAGTCCGGCGCGCTGACGTTCCGGCTCGGCGGTGATGCTGGACCCGATGGTCATTCGCATCGACCCGCCGCCGCTGCGGCGCCGGTCACCTTCGACAAAGGTCCGGTCAGCGAAAAGCAGATTCGCGCTCTGGAAGACACCGTGCGGGTGATTCGACTCCGTAACAACGTGCGGCTCACACCGCTGGCGAAAGATGCTGTGCGTCAGGCCGGCATCAAGATCGAAAGGGTAAACACATGATTCGCGGCCGTGTAACAGGTCGGGTTTGGTCGACCAAGCGCATCGAAACCATGCCCGGCGGCGCGCTGCTGGAGGTGTCGCTGGAGGGGGGCGGCAGCGTGATCGCGCTGGACCCGCTGGGCTGCGCCGAGGGCGAGGCGGTGCTGATCACCCAAGGATCGGTGGCGGCGGCCTATTTCACCAAGATCAAGGCGCCGATCGATGCCTTGATTATCGGTTCCATTGACGAACAGGGCTGACCCGAGGGCAGCCGAAACCACGCCGACCTGCGGGTCTGCGCAGCAGGAGTAATCACAATGTCGAATCAGGCGATTGGAATGATCGAAACCCGTGGCTATGTTGCCGCTCTGGCGTGTGCCGACGCCATGGTCAAGGCGGCCAACGTCGAGATCGTTGCCCGCAACGAAGTGGGGGGTGGCCTGGTCTCGGTCGTTATCCGTGGCGACGTGGGGGCGGTCAAAGCCGCTACCGAGGCGGGCACCGAGGCGGCCAGCCAAGTCGGTGAGGTGGTGGCGGTGCATGTGATCCCGCGACCGCATCCGGACCTGGCGCAGCATTTCAGCGCTGTCAGCAGCAAGTGATTGCGCCGGGTGTGATGGGGGATTGAGATGACCGAGTTGAGGGTCTACCTTCCGATCCACGATCTGCAGCCCCAGTTCGCCGCCTATCTCAGCACACCCTTACGGGGCCGCGGCTACCCGCCGTTCGAGGGTCAGCACAGCCTCATCATCGAGGTTTCGCCCGCGCTTGCCATCCATCGCATCTCGGATCTCGCCCTCAAGGTGGCGCCGGACATGGAACCCGGTATTTTGTTTACCGAGCGGCAGTACGGCCTGTTGGAGTTGCACGCGGCGGAGCGTGAACCACTCGATCGGGCCGGTCTTGCCGTTTTAAAAGGGATCGGGGCGAAAGCCTCGGATCAGCTGGCGCCGACTATATTGTTTCAGGACATTATCGAAGACCTGTCCGACCAGCACGCCATTATCCTCAACCGTGCCCGGTCGGCCTCGATGCTGGTACCCGGTTCCTCGCTCCTCTTGTTCGAGATGAGCCCTGCGCTGTTCGCCTGCGTCGCGGCCAATGAGGCGGAGCGGGCCGCGCCCAACGCGGTGCTCAACGACGTGCAGATGATGGGGGTCTCCGGCCGGGTTTTCATGTCCGGAGACACGCAGGATCTGCTCAAGGCGAAGGCGGCGATTGAAAAAACCCTCAAGGCGGTAAAAGGCAGAAGATTGTGAGCAATTGGAAATATGCCCACCGGTCCTTCTACTACGAGCATGCTGAGGCGCCGGACGACCCGGTATTGTCCCCGGCTGACACCGCGTTGCTGGTGATCGATATCCAGAACACCTATCTGGAGATACCCGAAGATCCGGACGAGGCCGAACGCTGGGCGCCGTTTCATGAGCGCATGAACCAGACGGTTATCCCGAATACGGCCGAGCTGACCGCCCTATGCCGCCGTCTGGGTATCGAAGTTGTCTTTGCCCGAATCGCCTGTTTGACCGAGGATGGCAGAGACCGGTCCCTGAGCCAGAAAAAGCCCGGGTTCAACTATCTGCTGTTGCCCAAGGAGCGGGAGGACAGCCAGCTCGTGCCTGAATTGACACCACAGGGCGACGAGATCGTGGTGCTCAAGACCACCGACAGCGCCCTCACCGGGACCAACCTTCGGCTGATTCTGCATAACATGGGGATTCGCAAGGTGGTTGTTGCCGGTATTTTCACCGATCAGTGCGTCAGCAGCACCGTGCGCAGTCTCGCCGACGAAAGCTTCGAGGTGCTGGTGGTGGAGGATTGCTGCGCGGCGGCCACCATGAGTTTGCATCGCAACGAGCTGGAAGTGATCAACATGATTTACTGCCACGTGGTGCAGTCCGAAGACCTTCCGGGATTTATCGACATCTGAATCCCACCGGCCACCCCGCCCGGGGTGACCGGCCAGAGCCTAGTTGGTAATGATCTCCGGTCCCATCAATGTGGTGGGTAGCCAGGTGGAGATAACTGGTATGTAGGTCACCAGGATCAGGAAAATGAACATGATCCCCACCCAGGGCAGGGCCGCCTTCACCGTATCCATAACAGCCAGCTTGGCCACCCCAGCGGTGACAAACAGGTTGAGACCCACCGGCGGGGTGATCATGCCGATCTCCATGTTGACCACCATGATGATGCCCAGATGGATTGGATCGATGCCCAGGGCGATGGCGATAGGAAACACCAGCGGCGCGACAATTACCAGCAGGCCCGAGGGCTCCATGAACTGCCCACCGATGAGCAGGATAATGTTGACCACGATCAGGAACATGATCGGCCCGAAACCCGCCGAAAGCATGGCCTCCGTGATCATCTGCGGGATCCGTTCCTCGGTGAGCACGTGTTTCAGGATCAAGGCATTGGCGATGATGAACAGCAGCATGATCGTGAGCTTGCCAGCTTCGAACAGGGTGCGCTTGGTGTCCCGATGCCACAGAACGGACAGCACCCGCACAACCAGCATCGGTCCGCCGGGTCCGGGCGTCTTGAACGGCCCCATGTCCCTGTAGACAAAATTGGCGATGACGAAGGCATAAACGGCGGACACCGCCGCGGCCTCGGTTGGGGTGAAAATGCCGCCGTAGATGCCGCCCAGGATGATCAGGATCAGCAGCAGCCCCCAAATGGCATCCCGCGCGGCGGCGCCCACTTCGCCCCATCCGGCCCAGGGCTGCGAGGGCAGTCCCTTGACTCGCGCCCAGATGTATATCCCCGTCATCAGCATCAGCCCGGCCAGTAAACCGGGCAGGACGCCGGCCAGGAACATACGGCCCACGGATACTTCCACCGCCGCGGCATATACCACCATGACAATGGAGGGTGGGATCAGAATGCCCAGGGTGCCGGCATTACAGATCACGCCGGCGGCAAACTCCTTCGTGTAGCCGACCTTTACCATGCCAGCGATGACGATGGTTCCGATTGCGACCACGGTGGCCGGTGAAGAGCCGGACAGGGCAGCGAACATCATGCAGGCGAATACCGACGCGATCGCCAGACCGCCCTGGAAATGCCCCACCACTGCAATGGCGAAACGGATCAGTCGCCGTGCCACCCCGCCGGTCGACATGAAAGTGGACGCGAGCACGAAGAACGGAATGGCCAGCAAGGTGTAGTGGCCGTGGAAGGCGTTGAACAGGGTTTGCGCTACCGACGCCAGGGAGCCATCGGAATGCATCAGCAGGAACAGCATACTGGAAAGACCCAGGGCGATGGCGATGGGCACACCGATGAACAGCAGCCCGATGATCATCAGGAACAGGAGTGTAACGGCCATAGCTCAGACCCCCTTGCCGGGCGTGGATTCCACGTCCGGTCCGCCGGGTTCGTCGAGGCCCTCGATTTCGTCGATTTCCTCGTGGCTGGCAATGATCATGTCGACCCGACCCTGCAGCACGTCCCAGCCGACCTGCAGGTAGCGCAGGGTCAGCAGCGCCATGCTCAGGGGGAGAATGAAGTAGGGGATGAAGCGAGGCATTTTTTCGTAGCGCTCGCCTTCGTTCAGGGCGTCGGCCAGGAACTGTAGAAATTCCGGCATGGGCACGTCGTCGGTTTCCAGAAAGGCGCGGGTGGTCACAAAGGCGTACCAGTAGTCCCAACTGCCTTTGAGCAGCAGCAGGCTGAAGGTCAGACAGGCCGCTACGGCGATCAGCGCCAACGTTTTTCGGACGCCCGGCGAGACCATTCCGAGCACGACGTCAACGCCGATGTGGATGTGTTTCTTGACCGCATAGGAGGCGCCCAGAAGTACCAGCCAGGCAAACAGGAAGACGGTGACTTCCAGTGCCCACAGGATATTCGAGTTGAACACGTATCGTGCCACCACGTTGGCAAACGTGATCAGCGTCATCACCCCCAGCAGGATGGCAATGAGGGTTTCTTCGAAAGCGTCTACTGCACGGCCGATTCGGCCGCTGGCGTGTTGGGTCATGATCGGCTCCTCCAGTGGACGCACCAAAATGGGGCGCACCAAGACGGGGCGCCAAAAAGCGGACGGCGTGGCCTTGAAACCCCGCCGCCCGCTGCGCTAAAGCCTAGCTGTCGTTGGCCTTTTGCGCGGCCTCGATCATGTCCGCGCCGACGTCGCCTTCAAACTGTGCCCAGACCGGCTTCAGAGCCTCAACCCAGGCGGCGCGTTGCTCCGGCGTCAGGGTGCGCACCACGCCCCCGGCTTCGATGATCTTTTCCTTGTTGGACTCGTTGACCTCGGAGGATGCCGCATTACGCGACTCAGTGACTTCCGTCAGAATCTGCGAAAACTGGTCACGCACGTCTGGATCCAGACCGTCCCACCATTCTGTGGACGTCACAACCAGGTAGTCGATGATGCCGTGATTGGTTTCGCTGATGCCGTCCTGTACTTCGAAAAACTTCTTGCCGTAAATGTTCGACCAGGTGTTTTCCTGGCCGTCGATGACGCCGGTCTGCAGACCGCCATAGACTTCGCTGAAGGACATTTTCTGTGGGTTCGCCCCGAGTTCCTCAAACTGGGCGACCAGTACGTCGGATGCCTGCACGCGGAATTTCAGACCCGCGGCATCCTCGGGCAGCATCAAAGGCTTGTTGGCCGACATCTGCTTCATGCCGTTGTGCCAGAATGCGAGACCCTTGAGGCCCCGTCGCTCCATTGCGCCCTTCATCTTCTGACCGTCTTCCGAGTTCTGGAAACGGTCCACGGCGTTTATGTCGACGAACAGGAACGGCAGATCGAACAACCTGTACTTTTTGGTGAACTTCTCAAATTTGGACAAGGACGGCGCGGCCAGCTGGACGTCGTTGTTGAGCAGCGCCTCCAACACCTTGTTGTCGTCATACAGGGTTGAGTTCGGGAACACCTCCATACAGGCCTTGCCGTTCATCTCGGTGTTGACCCGGTCGGCCAGTTCGTTGGCGGCGATGCCCTTTGGGTGTTTATCGGTGTTGGTCACATGGCTGAACTTGATGACCACCTCGCCGGGGTCGCATTCTTCCGCTGCCATGGCTGTGGTTGCATGGACCAACAGAGCCGCGCTTGCCGCGGCTGCGATGAGCGTTTTACGCATTGGATTGTTTCTCCTCATATCTTGGTTATTGTGACGTCAGTTACCCGCAATACCTTAGACATTCGTCAAAGGACTCGCCACCCTGCGTTGTACGGGTATCGTTTTCACGCGCATCCGATGCCTCATGCCGGATGCTTGGGTCGAAAGACTCGGTTCATGGCTGCGGGGCGGTAAACCACAGACCGGTTCAGGGGAGATAGCATGGGCGGTGCCAACACCGGCCTCTGCTTCAGAACGCGTTATAAAGCAAAGGCTTACTGCCAACATACCGACTCGCCTATCGCCTGGATACCTAAATAGTGTGCGGCTAACCGCACACATGATAAACCGGTATTGTGTGGTTTTCCGCACACGTGCGTTAAGGATTGGCGCACGGTCTTTGCCCCCTGTCTTGATTCGGGTGCCGACCCTTCTCTACCGATATAAAGCCGGGGCACCCAACTGTTCGTGGATCTGATTGCAGACCTCACTGGACAGCCCACAGCCCTGTGCCAGCTGGTGCAGATACTGCGCCTCGGGGTTGCTGTCCAGATCGATCGCCATCAGCGAGACGGCATACACCTGTTGCTCCATACCCCGTGGAATGCTGCGGGCGAAAGCGGCGGCATCCAGTGGGCTGGCCAGTTCCTGGCGCACAAAGTCGATCTCGTCCTGGGTAATGTCACCCAGCTTACTGAGGATTTTCTCCTGTTCGGTTTTGTCCACGTGGCCGTCCGCCTTGGCGGCGTTGATCATCGCCTGGATCAAGAGGGTTGCCTCATGCTCGGCCTGCTCCCGATTCATGTCCTGGGGCAGGTTCCCGGGCAGGTCGAAGCGAGCGGGTTGGGCGCCGCCGCCGGAGCTGGGCTGCCCAAACGATTGCATGGCCATGCCAATGAGCGCGCCGAGGCCGCCGGCCTGCCCGCTTCCGCCCAGCTGTCCCAGCAAATCCCCCATCCCGCCCGCGCCTCGGGTCTGAGCCTGGCCGCCCCCGCCGCCTCCGCCGCCCCCAAGCACGCTGCCCAGCAAATCCCCCAGGCCGCCGCCCTGGGACCCCTGGCCGCCGCCTCCGGAAAGCGCGCCGAGTACCGATCCCAGAATGTTCGATCCGGAACCTCTGGATACGGCGCCGCTGTTCAGCAGGCTGCCCAAGATTTTCATTGCGTCGATGTTTGCCACGGGATCTCCTCCGGTACTCTATCTGGGTGGATTTCTATCTATGGATCAAAAGCGCCCACAGACCACAAGCATTGGCCTGAATGGCGCGTTCGGCAAGGGGAGATTGCGGCTGGTCAGGAATGGGAGCCCCCCCGTTGCTGCTTGGGGTGCCGACGAAACCACTGGAAAAAGCCGGATTTGCTGCACTAAGCTGCTGGAGTGCTGCTTAAAGGAAAGCAATATGGCTGAGCTGCCCGGTGTCCCGTCCCATGCGTTCGTTGCATCTCAGCAAGGCGCTAGTGTCCCGTCCCACAAGTTCGTTGCATATCAGCAAGGCGAGAAGCGCCCAGGCGCTAGGCGGGCGGGCGCAGGACTAGCCTGCGCTCATTCAAGCGCGCCCAACACCGCGGATGGGCGGCTTATCGCCTTGCCCGTCGGGAGCGCCCCAGATACGCCACTGCGGCGTTGCAGCTGCTTGACAGAGCTGGCTATGCCTTCGCACCTGCGCCTTGCATTGGCGTATCTGGGACGCTCTGAAACGCTACGAACTTATGGGACGGGACACTAGGCGGGCGCTTTGAAACTCTACGAACTCATGGGACGGGGCGCCAGGGCCTGTCGATATGTGTGGGCCATGCCGAACTCGATTCTGGGCCTGCTGGTCTTCCTGCCGTTTGCCTACCGATGCCAGATCGCCCGTAAGGACGGCGTAGTGGAATTATGCTCGCCAGGTCTGGCCTGGGTTCTGCGCAATCTGCCACCGAGCAGCGGCGTGATCGCCTTGACCCTGGGCCATGTGGTGCTCGGCCGTGACCTGGACTGCCTGGCGGCATCGAGGGCCCACGAACGGGTCCACGTGGCTCAGTACGAGCGCTGGGGGCCGCTGTTCCTGCCCGCCTATCTGCTGGCGTCGGTGGCGGCGCTTGTTCAGGGGCGCCATCCCTACGAGGACAATCATTTCGAGCGCTCGGCGTTCGCCGTTGCTGACCCGAGACCGCTCATGGCCCGGCGGGGCTTGCGGCGTTTCGGGGGGGCTACTTGACCAGCGTCACCGGAAGTTCCGTCAGTTTGATCACGTCGGTCGCAACCGAACCGAGCAGCAAATGTTTCAGTCCGCCACGCCCATGGGTGCCCATGATAATGCGGTCAAACTGCTGATCTTCGGCAAACCGGGCGATGGTTTCGGCAATGTGCCCGGGCACGACATGGTAGCTGTAGGCGATGCCGGCCTTATCCAGCCGCCTGCGGGCCTCAGCTAAGGCCGTCGCGCCCTCTTCCCGGTAGTAATCCTCCAGTTCTTCATGGTTGACGAACATGCGGGCATGGCCCGAATCCACCGCAATCGGCACAGCGATCAGGTGAAGGTCCAGAGCGCTCTCTGACTGTTGCAGTCCGATCACATGCTCGATTGCCCGCAGTGCGTTGTCGGATCCGTCCATGGGCAGCAGAATTTTCGCCATGACTGACGCCTCCCGTTGCTTCAGCTAGGTTTGGTGCCGTCGCCATCACTGCGTCCGGCGGCTACCTCGTCCAGAGCTACTGGCGAAGATGCCGGGCTGCGCCGGGCGATACTGGTACCGACCCCCACCACCAGAATGGCGCCCAGCGCCGCTGCCAGATAGTGTAGCCAGTCCGGCATGCTCTCCAGGTAAGGCTGCAGCACGATATCGCCCACCGCCATGCCGCCAGCGATCCAGCCCAGCAGGGCCGCACCCAGGGTGATGACCATGGGAAATCGATCCATCAGCCGGAGCACGATCTTGCTGCCCCACACGATGATCGGGATGCTGATCGCGATGCCGAAGATCACCAGTTTGAGATCACCATCCGCAGCGCCGGCCACCGCCACGACATTGTCCAGGCTCATGACCGCATCCGCCACTACGATGGTTTTGATCGCGCCCATCAACGTCTGCGGGGCGGCCACGCCACCGTGGGCGTCCTCCGGTTCGGGTTGCAGCAGCTTTATGCCGATCCACAGCAGCAGAATGGCACCCACCAGCTTTAGAAAGGGCATTGCCAACAGCTGCAGAGCGAAGAAAATCAGGATCACTCGTAGACCGATCGCGCCAAACACGCCCCAGAAAATACCCCGGCTACGTTGATCCTCCGGCAGGCGCCGGCAGGCCAGCGCTATCACCACGGCGTTGTCGCCGCCCAGCAGAATGTCGATTGCGATGATTTGCAGCACCGACATCCAGAAACCACTGTCCATAGCGATTTCATGCATGGCTGGCATCCTCCCTCGCGAGCGTCCGCGGAGCGCGCGCCGCCCCCTTGATCACTGAGCGTGGCTTAATACGCACCTTGCAACTCCCGCTGTTCGTCCACCGGCTCGGGGTTTGCGCCGATCACCAATGCGAGATCCATCAGCAGGCGTTCCACGCTGCCCCGGCTGGCCCGTTGCTCGAGCATCTGCCGGGCCAGTCCGGGATGGTCGGTAATGACACCGTCGATACCGCGGCTCACCAGCCGGCTGATGTCGGCCGGTTCGTTCAGGGTCCAGACGTATACCTGCTTGCCTGCGGCCTGGGCATCCCGGGTGAATCGCCGGGTGGCCATACCGGCGTTCACCGCCAGAAAGTCCACGTCCACGTTTCGCAAGTCGCCCAGAGCCCGGGCCGTCAGCAGCCCGGTGGTCCAGTCTGGGCGCAGGTTCTTCAATGCCTCGACACCGCTGTGCTTTAGCGACATTACCACCACATCCTCGGCCATGTTGGCGGCCTCCACTGCCTCCACTACACGCTGTTCGAGCTGCTCCTCGTGACCATAGTACTTGAGCTCGATGTTGACTTTGACCTTGCCCCGGGCAAGGTCCAGCACCTGTTGCAGGGTTGGCACCCGCTGTTCGCCGAACTCCGGCGCGTACCAACTGCCGATGTCGATATCCACCAGGTCCTGGTCGCTCAGGTCCCATACTTTGGTGGCAACACCAGCGACCTTCATCAAGTCACTGTCGTGAATCACCACCACCGTGCCGTCCCGGTTTTCCTGTACATCGATTTCGACGAAATCGGTGCCTTGACGTATCGCTTCCTCGATGGATGCCAGGGTGTTTTCCGGCGCGCTGCCCGCTGCCCCGCGATGGGCGATGACATAGACCGCATGATCGGCGCCGGCGCGATCCAGCATCGCAAGCCCGCTGACGGTAGCCGCGATCGCGGACGCCGCGAATAAAACCTGGAGTGGGCGGGACGCGATAAAATCGTGGGCTGGAGGCGGCGACGGATTCTCAATGCCGGCGCCAGGCAGTGGTTTCCCATCGCCCAGACGGCGATAGGCATTCATCGTCAATACCGAGTACAGACAGGTGAACGCCAGACTGGCGATCACCGTAGCGGCGAACCAGAGCACCAGCACCCCGGCCATCGCCGGCAGCAACAGTGAGAGTTGATTCTCAAACAGTGAGGACAGTCCCAGGCCCAGGATGCGAACCAGCCCAAGGATTGCCGCCGAGACCGCCAGCGAGGCCGCCAGCCAGCTCGCAAGGAGCATCGCCAGACGGCTTCTGTGTCCCGCCGTGCGTGCGCTGCTGAGTCCAAAGCTGGCGTTGGGAGAGCTGTTTTCGAACAACACCAGGGGCATGACGTAGGCCCAGCAGACCATCCTGTGAATCAACAGAGCGCTCATGGCCGCCAAGCTCAGCCCAATACCCGCCGCGGCCAGCAGAAAATTCGGTGGCCGGTGGCTCAGATAGTAGTTGATGTCATGTTCGGTAAGCAGCCACCAGGCAATTGCGCCGGCAACCGCCAGAAACGGCAGCGACAACAGCAGCAAACGTCCTACCAGATGGGTGGTGAGGCGCAGGACGCGCAAACCGTGGGCCAAGGCAAAACGTAAGGCAGCGATCACGGAAATCCGTCGTCCATCCGCGGCCGCCTGGCCGATCACCATCAGGCAGGCCAATTCCAGTGCGGTGATGGCGATGATGCCCCCGGCAATCAGCAGGAGGGTGGCCAGGCCCAGTGGGCTGAGGAAGAAAAACAGAATGTCCTGATCAGCCTGGAATTCGCTGCCAGACAACAGCAGCAGGCCATGTTGCGCCAAACCCAGGGTGGGTAGCAGCAGCACCAGAGCGAGTATCTTGTACAGAACGTCGGTGGCGACGAATTCACGCCAGGCAAAACGCAGGTCAGCGATCGTGTGGGTCCAAATGCGTTTCGTCGATTCCATGTCCAGGGCCTGTTCGGGTATTCCGGATCGGGGCGTGCCCCGGTTTGACCGGGGCGAGCCTATCACTCCCAAACCCAAGACTACAGACGCGAGCGGTTTGGCCAGCCGTCTGGCACCGCGGCGCACCGGCCACTTGAGCGCATCAGGATCAACCGGCGGCGGCTGGCGGACAAAGCCCGGACGGGAAACTTGCCACCCTGATATGGCGCCCGGGGTCCTAGTTGGTTGGACCATGATTTCGGGCGCGGCGAAGGAACCTCTGATCTATTTTGGACGAAGCAGATTGGAGGGTGAACGGTGCAGATTCAAGGGGCGGATCGCGGGGCAGGTCGCGGGTAATAGTTGTTCTATTGCCAAGATTTGCAACGATGAAGCTGTGCATCTCAGTCCCAAGATGCACGTTCACGAATAGATCAGAGGCTCCCCAGAGCAAGGCGGACATCCCATGGCCCGTACCCGGAACAGAAAGGCGGCCAGTGCAGCGCGCAAGGCCAGCAGTGTCATCTCGAATCAACTGCCCTGGCGTCAGGTCGTCAATCCGAACCCACCGATGGCCTTGTTGGATGAGGCGCAAATCGAACGCATTCACCAGACCTCGATGCGCATACTTGAAGAGTTGGGCATGGAACTGATGTCGCCGGAGGGTCTGGCGGTTTTCGAGAAGGCCGGCGCCGATGTGGATCACGCCACCATGACGGTACGGCTCGATCGCGGTCTGGTGGAACAGGCGCTGCGTACGGCGCCGTCGCGCTTCACCCTGGCGGCACGCAATCCGGAGCGATCATTGGAAATCGGGGGTGCCAACCAGGTGTATACATTGGTCGCAGGCCCACCGAACGTTCATGACCGCGAACGGGGCCGGCGTGCCGGAAACCATGCGGACTACTGCGATTTCATCCGCCTGGCGCAGTCGTTCAATGCCATCCATATGATCGGCAATCAGGTGTGTGCGCCGGTGGAATTGCCGGCGAACTCAAGACACCTGGATACCTACCTGGCCAATCTGCGCTACTCCGATCGGGCGTTTCATTTGAGCGCCATTGGCCGTGGACGCACGCTGGACGGGCTCAAGATGACCGCGCTCGGTCACGGGCTGAGCCTGGAACAACTGCGCTCCGTCCCGGCGGTGATGACCATCATCAGCGTCAACAGCCCGCGGCGCTTCGACGGCGCCATGACCGAGGGGCTGATGACCATGGCCGAGTTCGGTCAGCCCGCGACGGTGACCCCGTTTACCCTGATGGGCGCCATGTGTCCGGTGACCCTGGCCGCTGCCTTGGCCCAGCAGAACGCCGAGGCGCTGTTCGGCATCACCCTAACCCAACTGGTCAATCCCGGTGTGCCGGTGGTCTATGGCGCGTTCACCTCCAACGTGGATATGCGTTCCGGTGCGCCGGCCTTTGGCACGCCGGAAAACACCCAGGCAAACGTCGCGGCTGGCCAGCTTGCCCGGCGCTACGGTCTGCCCTACCGCACCACCAACGGCAACGCGTCCAACACGGTGGATGCCCAGGCGGCCTATGAGACCTGCATGGCGCTCTGGGGTGCCGTGCTGGGCCACGCCAACGTGGTCTATCATGCCGCCGGATGGCTGGAGGGTGGGCTTACGGCGTCGTTCGAAAAACTGGTGCTGGATGTGGAACTGCTGCAGAACATGATGGCGTTTCTCACGCCGATTGAGGTCGACGAAGACACCCTGGGATTCGAGGCCATCGCGGGAGTTGCCCACCGGCGGACACTTCTTTGGCGAACCCCACACGATGGCGCGCTACGAGACTGCGTTTTACCAGCCCCTGTTGTCCGACTGGCGAAACTTTGAACAGTGGCAGGAAGCCGGCGCAGAGGATGCCACCCAGAGGGCTACGCGGATCTGGAAGGAGGCTCTGGAGGTTTACCGGGAACCGCCCATGGACCCGGCCATTCGCGAGGCGTTGGACGATTACGTGACGCTGAGAAGGCGGGAGATTGGTTCGGATGAGCCGTAGGGAAGCCCTGCATATTTGCCTGCAGGGTATAGCGATGGTCATCGGTGGACATCCCTTTGAGCCCACAGCTGAGTAATGCCAGATGAAGCAAACCACCTTCGCCTCATTGAGCTACCAGTCGAAGAAGAAGCAGACTAGACGGGAGAAGTTTCTGGCGGAGATGGATCAGGTGGTGCCCTGGGCGCAGTTGATCGCGCTGATCGAACCCCATCATGCCAACAAGAACCCGGCACAGGTCTTTAGCCTTATCGCGCTCACCAATTTGTATCTGAATAGGCGGCAGTTGATGGCCTGAGCGCACCCGTGCGCCCGGAATTCGCGAATCGGGGCAAAATAGGCCGAAAATAGACGAAAAACGGGCAGAAAAGCGCCCAATCGTGCGGGTTCCTGGATGCCGAAAACGCGTCATCGGGGTTTTGTCGCCTTTTCCCAAATTGTTCAGACCTTCCCTAGGGAGCCGCTGATTTATTCTGGACGAAGCAGATTGGAGGGTGAAATGTGCAGATTCAAGGGGCGGATCGCGGGGCGGATCGCGGGAAATAGTTGTTCTATTGCCAGGATCTGCAACGATGAAGCCGTGCATTTCAGTCACAATATGCACGTTCACGAATAGATCATAGGCTCCTTAACGTGGGCGAAAGCAGGCGCCATCCTGTCACGCTTTCCACGCCCAGCCCAAGACCGGCCATGTCACGCAGCGAAGCTGTGTCTCGCGGAGCCGGATGCGCTAGTCCCGCACGTGCGCATCTTACTGGGGGTTCGGCCGGGCAACCGGCCGTTCTACCCACCAAAAGTCTCGGTCGAGTGAGAGGCAAAGCGAAAACGACGGAGAAAGCGCAGTTTACACCCAGTAAATGTGCATTTTGAGGGCGTTTTCAACGCCAAATCGTGACGAGTGAGCATTTTTCAACATACTGCTGGCTGTTGAATTGCAGGATGCGGCATCTGATCAAACACACTTCGTTTGATCACCATGTGATCGATAATCCCAGAGAATGAAGTCACGGATTCAAGATCTTTAACTTCTCACCGTTTAATCCGCAAAGCCCCGTGCTTGGGGCGCGTCAATTGCCCGCGCTGATCAACCTGTAGTGACATAGATCAAGTCTCTTGGTTGCTAGACAAACTATCATTATGTCAGCAGAGGCGCGTTCAGATCATCGTATTATCTGGGATTTACTAGCCCATGAATAGCGGACCCTCGGATCAGTTATGGTTGGAAGAACAGGAAGAAGGGCCGTTAATGGCTACTGCTATTCATGCCGGGCATGACATTCGTGGTGAATTATTCCCATTGATTGCTCTAGACGAAGCGGATCGAGCACGTGAAGAGGATCCCTATACCGACTTCTGGGTGAAAGTCATTCCAAGCTGGTTAGTCCCAAACAGATCACGATTCGAAGTTGATTTAAACCGGCCTCGCGATGAAGCCGTATATCAAACGCCAGAGATGGCTTGGGGTATGCATTTATGGAAACATCAGCCTACCAAGGACATGATCGAGCATTCCCTCGAAGAGTATGATGAGTTTTATGATGAGCTAGCCCATATTCTGGATCGAATGACGAAGCGCTACAAACGTATTGTGATTTTCGATCTGCATGCTTACAACTATCGGCGCAGAGGGCCCCACGAACCGCCGGCCGATCCCGCAACACATCCCGAGGTTAATATTGGCACTGGCACCATGGACCGACGAGTCTGTGGGCATTTAGTAGATCGTTTTATGGCTGACCTGCGCCGTTTTGACTATTTTGGACGCCATCTGGATGTTCGTGAAAATGTGAAATTCAAGGGTCGACAGCTAGCGTACTGGATACATAGCCGTTACCCTTCGAGCGCTTGTGTAATCGCAGTTGAGTTCAAAAAATTCTATATGGACGAATGGACCGGAGTCGGTGACGTAGAACAAATAGAGGCCATTCGCGATGCATTACAATCAACCATACCTGGTATATTAGAAGAACTTAAAACACAGGAGGGTTAATACTTGCATCAACTCCCCGATCAAGAAATCGCCTCCATCTACCGCGCATTGGCTAGCAATAAACCGGTGCGATACCATGGATCAAAGTACGGCAGAATTCATATCGACAGGCAGCTGCCGTTTATGGTGGTTTATCGCCGTTCAGCCGACAGAGTGGACATCGGGACTGATCGATTATTGCTGGGAGAAGCTTCTTATCTCGTGGTGGACGATGCGTCGATCAGTCATGAAGAACTCAGGAAAGTGGTAGCAAATATTGCTCATATTCAGGCAGACGTTTTTGGTTCATTTTTACTGCTGGAAATATGGGCGGGCAACCCCCCTGGCGCGGAGCATTCCCCACCTGGATTTAGAATCTTTGCACCAAGTGAGAACTGCCCCGCACAATTACTGGAAAAGTTTGAGAGCGCCCTGTTAAAAGTTCGCGTTAATAATCAACAAGCAACCGTTGCGGTCCAATTCACAGACTCGGTTTATCCACCCAAGCTATATTCATTGTTAAGCAAAGACCAATTGAGCGAGCATAATTGGTTACACTTGGGCCTTGAGGTGTCGCCGATATACCAAGGTCCACGAGCCGCACTCTTTCCATTTGCGTTGAAAGTTTTACATCAAAGATTGGCTAGGGCTTTAAAACGCACCTTTTACGAATTTATTCATTTAAAAACCAGCCATCGTCCTGCGCATTTTCATGAACTCGGCCGCCAGGCGATGACGCAGGCTGTATACGATACCGATCAGCAGTTGGCTGGTATCAGTACTCAATTTGATTTGTTGCTACACGTGACGCCTGTCAATGCGCCAGCCGCATGGGAAGATTTCAAAAGGAATAAGTTTCAGCAAGAACCGGAGTTTCTATATCGAGCCCGCCCAATTGATCCGGGGTTATTGAAGCGCCAACTTTTCAAGATTCCTCTCGAGCGCATTGAAGATCCAACATTAGCACACATCTTTTCAGAAAAACGCGGACAGCTGGACCGTGAAATCACGCTGGTCGCTGATCGCAATACCCGTCGTTTTCTCTTGGGTAGCCGTCAAATCTATGGCGACGTAGAAGATAGCTTGTTGCAACTTGCCAACAGTATTTTGAATAAATTTTCCGCGGAAGACGGCGGTCGAGAAGACAAAAAAACTATCAACGCCGATAAATTCTACAAGTTGGCTTTGAACGACATGCAGCATTATCGTCGAGCAGATGCCTCTTTTAATGCCAAAGTTGAGTTGCGTAATGATGTGAGCGGAGTATTGGTGTCACAGGGCAACTTATTGATTGGCAGCGATGTCCGGATCTCTGATGGGCGTATAAACGGTCTATTGGCACATGAAGTGGGCACTCATTTGCTAACCTATCACAATGGCCGCCATCAACCGCTCCAGGAGCTGTATGTTGGTATGGCTGGCTATGAGCCGATGCAGGAAGGGTTGGCAGTATTAGGTGAATACCTGGCAGGCGAAATAGATGCTGCACGGCTTCGTCTGCTCGCCGGCCGTGTAATTGCGGTAAAATGCATTACGGAAGGGGCGGGCTTTGTTGAAACGTTTAATCGGCTACATACAGAACTCGGCTTTGACGCTCTCAGCGCCTTTTACATCACCATGCGCATATTTCGTGGTGGCGGGTATACCAAGGATGTTGTTTATTTGAGGGGCCTCAGAGATGTTCTGGATTACATTGCTTCAGGAAATGAGTTGGTACCGCTGTACCTGGGCAAAATCTCATATGAACATTTGTCATTTATCAAAGAATTACAGTGGCGAAAAGTATTACAGCCACCCAGATTACTGCCCAGCTTTTTGGACAATCCGGTTGCGCACGAGCGGTTGAGAAATATTAATGATGGTTTTACTGTGCTGGATTTGGTCGAGGACGGATAGCCATGCGGATAGCATTTGTGGTAAATGATATTCAAACCGAGCTTTTCGATTACACGACTACACACTTGGCGCGAACAGCATTGAACCGAGGCCACGACGTACATTATGTTAATGTGGGGGATTTTGCGCTTAATCTTGATAACCATACATATGCACACGTCGCTACTCCTGCGTCGATGCATCACAGATCTTCAAAAGTATTTCTGAAAGATCTACAAGAGAATTCGACCACAGAATTCATCTGTGTGGATGAGCTGGATGTAATGATGATACGTAATGACCCATCTCTGGATGCGATTTCCCGGCCTTGGGCACGTATGGCGGCTATCAATTTCGGCAGGTTTGCCGTTCAGCATGGGGTATTGGTATTAAATGATCCAGACGGGCTGGATCGAGCGTTTACAAAGATATATCTGAAAATGTTGCCTGACTGGGTTTACCCTCGAACACTAATTACCCGAGATAAACAGGATATTAAGTCATTTATAAAAAAGGAGAACGGTTTTGGTATCCTGAAACCGCTTTTTGGATCCGGTGGCCGCGGGGTATTCGTTGTTCAACCGCATGATGAGCCAAATCTCAATCAGATGATTGAAGCTGTAGCACGCGACGGCTATGTCATTGCCCAAGAGTTCCTGCCCGAAGGGGTCAAGGGTGATACGCGCCTGTTTGTAATGAATGGAGAACCTTTGCGCGTTAAAGGGCATATAGCCGCCATACATCGCCAGCGGGCGGAAGGTGATTTGGATATTCGCAGTAACATGTCGGCGGGTGCTATCGCCGTGAAAGCGACGGTAACCGATCATATGATTGCATTGGTTGACGCTGTTAGGCCATTTCTGATTCGCAATGGAATCTTCTTTGCGGGAATGGATATTGTGGGCAATAAGCTGCTGGAGATCAATGTATTGTCCCCAGGTGGATTAGATAATGCTGACAAGCTTGAGGGTGTCAATTTTGTCGCTGGAGTAATTGACGCGATAGAGAATAAGCTGAACTATCTTGAAAAACACCGAATCAATTCGGACAACTCGGATTTGGCAACACGTCAGGAACCTTCCGGAGGGCGGCGTTAGGGAAGCCATGCATATTTGCCTACAGGGTATAACGATGGTCATCGGTACACATCCCTTCGAGCCCGCAGCTGAGTGCGGCAGTTGATGGCCTGAGCGCACCCGTGCGCCCAGAATCGGCGAACCGGGGCGGAACGGGCCGGAAGCAGACGTAAATCGCCCAATCGTGCGGATTTCTGGATGCCGAAAACGCTTCATCGGGATTTTGGTGGAGGGAAGCTCGAGGAGCCGGGTGCCCGAATTGGGGACGTCTGGGTCCGTGGGAGCCCCCCGGTAGGGTAACCGCTCAGGGTCCCCCGCCATTATTTGGTAAGCACCCTCTTAGATCGGAAGCGCCTCAAAGTTCCAGCAGCAGGATCAGGGCGACTGTAATAGCGCCGACGGCAAGCGTGCGCGCCACGCTCCAAATCCACCAGGTGCCGCTGACCCGCCCGAGAAACACCCCGAGCAGCGCCATGATCACGAACGCGACGCCGATGGACAGGTCCAGTGCGTGGGTGGCGAGGGCGCCGTTCAGTTGGGCTAACCAAAGGGGTGTCAGAATGGTCAGGGAGATGAGAAACGGGGCCATTCCATTTACCGTCGCGACCAACCAGGGAATGATCACCGCGGCACGCGCATGTGCCGACCCTGTCAGATCAGTGACCATGGCCTGTTCGAGATCGCGCAACTCGCGTCGACGTTCGGCGGATTCGCTGACGTAGGCGCTGGACAGTCCGCTCATCATCAAGGCCACCGCTGCGCCCAGGCAGGCCTGCAGCGCGGTGCTCAGATCGACTGGGCCGGCGACCCGCAATCCAACCAGCAGACCCAGCATGGTCAGCGCGCCGTCGAAGCCGTTGGTCACAAAATAGCGTCTGGCGATCCCTGCCGTCCGGCTGATGCGAACCAACAACCGGAGTTCGTCACGCAGCCGCATCTAGTATCCCGTCCCATAAGTTCGTTGCATTTCAGCGGGGCGAGGAGCGTCCATTATTGTCCCCTGTCGTTGAATCAGATATTGTCCGGCCCGGTCGGTTTGTCCGCCGCGCCCTCTGCTTCCACCTGATCAACGGAATGTACCGAACCCCCCAGGGACTCGATGGTGGCGCTCACCGCTTCCGGGTCCAAACCCCGTCCGGTCAGATCGATCACCACCGATTCGGTCTTTTCGTCTACCGTCTGTACCGTGATGTCCACGTGGTAAGAAGGATCCAAGTCCGCGATCATGCGGGCGAAGGCGACAACGTTCGGGTGATGCGGTTTGAGTACGTCGAGTACAAGTCGTTTGATATGAGCCATGCTGTGTCTGATCCAGGCAGGGTGAGTTTCGGTCTCGCCAGAGCCTTACCTTGCACGGCGGTGGTTCGGCTTGTCCATATGGAAGCGGCTGGAGCGACCATGGAGAGTGGATTCAGTTGATGTCATCGGGCAACACAGGATCGAAGCGCCCTGGCCGCGGTCGTGGGCGCACAGCTCGGACATTGCTTATTCTGGTGGCGATGGGCCTGGGGTTTGCGATGGCGACCCGTCTAATTCCGCCGCCGTTGGATCCGGCGCATGACAGGCCCGTGCTGGATCCCTACGGTCAAGCCGGTTTGCTGGTGGGTCTGAATCCTGGTGATAGCGGTCCGGTGGTCGCACCGGGTAAACCGGTTCCCGATTTCGAACTGGCCGATGTCAATGGCGATATCGTGCGCTTCTCGAGCCTCCGGGGGCGCGCCGTGGTGCTGAACTTTTGGGCCACCTGGTGCCCACCCTGTACAGCGGAAATGCCGTTGCTCCAGTCGATCCACGATCGAGAGCGCGCGAACAAACTGATCGTCGTCGGTGTCAATGTCGGGGAGCCTCTGGGTGTGGTCGTCAGCTTCCTGAATCGCCACCAACTGACCTACCCGGTATGGGTTGATCCACCGGCGTCGGAACCGCCGGGCGGAGCCAGCAGGGCGGTATTCGATGCCCTTGGCGCGGCTGCGCTGCCCACTACCTTATACATCGACCCCGACGGAATACTGCTGGGCCGAGCCTTGGGTGAGCTGACGCCCCTGGAACTCGATCGGATGGTCAGTCGACTACTCAATCGATCAGAGACGCATTGAGACTAGTGTCCCGCTCCCTACGGGCGGGGTGAGGAGCGCCCATTCGCGGTGTTGGGCGCGCTTGAATGAGCGCAGGCTAGTCCTGCGCCCGCCCGCCTAGCGCCTGGGCGCTCCTCGCCCCGCTGAAATGCAACGAACTTATGGGACGGAACACTGCAGGAGCACATGCTGATGGCCATTTGTCTTAGAAGTCGGACCCGTAGCAGTGCACCAGAACCGGTCGATCCGGGCCGTCGTGCTGTCCTGAAATCCACGCTTGCGTTGGGCGTAGCGGCGACGCTTTCGCCACTGCAGACGAGCCGGGCGAACACGGAACCGATGTTGCGCACCTTTGGCCTGACCCCGGGCCTGGCCGAGACCCGCCTGTTGCCCGACAGTGCGTATCCACCCACCCGGGTCTGGGCCTACAACGGCAGCGTGCCTGCCCGGGAGATCCGGGTCCGGCAGGGGGAGCGGATTCGGGTCGAGTTACTCAACCGGCTGCCCCAGCCGACCACCGTGCATTGGCACGGGTTGCGCCTGCCCAATGCCATGGACGGGGTGCCTGACCTGACCCAGGCACCGGTCGCGCCCGGCGAACGGTTTGTCTACGAGTACGATGCCCGCGATGCGGGCACCTACTGGTTTCATCCCCATTTCAATGGCATTGAGCAGGTTGCTCGTGGCCTGCACGGGGTGTTGGTGGTGGAGGAGCCGAATCCGCCGGCCGTTGATCGCGAGTTGACCTGGATCGTCGATGACTGGCGACTGGAGGATAACGCTCAGATCGCCGACGACTTTACCAGCCGCCACGACCGTTCCCACGGGGGGCGCCTGGGTAATCTGCCCACCGTCAATGGCCGCGTTTCAAACCGATTGGCGCTGCGCCCAGGCGAGCGGCTGCGTTTGCGCCTGGTCAACGTGGCCAATGCGCGGACCTTTCCGTTGGTGCTGAGCGGACTGCCGCATTGGGTGATCGCGGTGGATGGACAGCCGCTGCCCGAACCCGTCGATGCGCGGGAGGGTTTGCTCCAGCTCGCGCCCGGCAACCGTATGGATCTGATCGTCGACGCGCAGCCGGAAGCGGGTGTGCAGCCCGCTCTTATGATGGAGCCGGCACGGGGCGATCCCTACACCCTGGTGGACATCAGTGTGGACGGTGAGCCGCTGGCCAAGGGGCTTGCGGGGACGCAGGTAATGTCTTTGCCCGCGAATGTGCAGACGCCCTTCGTCGCCGCGGATTCGGTCCGGCATGTGATCGACTTGGGCGGTGGTGCGATGGATCCCAAGCTGCGCCGGGGAGAGGTGGATGTTGAAACCGTCCGTGCCCGGGTGGGTGAGGGACGCTACTGGACCGTGAGCATGAGCCCGGCGGCGCGGGCCCCAGGTCCCGAAATTGAGGTGGCCCGGGGCACCCATGTGATGATGGAACTGCACAACGACACGATGTTTCCGCACCCCATGCATCTGCACGGTCATCATTTTCAGCTTCTGGACATCAACGGACAGGCACAGCAGGCCGGCATTTGGCGCGATACGATTCTGGTCAATCCCGGCGATCGGACCCGCATCGGCTTTGTCGCCGAAGCGCCGGGCGATTGGCTGATGCACTGCCATATTCTGGCCCACCACGCCACCGGCATGCGCTGGACCGTTCGGGTTGTCTGAAACCGGATTGGCGCAATATGAAATGGCGGCCGGCCGCTCAAAAAAAACGAGCGGCCGCCAAGTTGAAGTCTAAGCCGGGTGGGCCTCAATCATATAGCTGCCATCCGGATTGAAGGCCAGCATCGGCGGAATCGTCATCCAGATGCGTGCTTTCAGGGTGTTCATGGGCGTTTCCTTCCATGCGTTTTGAGTCGCGCTGCCGCCCAAACCGGGTTACAGGACTGTGAACCGTTCGGTGGACTCATTGTAGCGCACCAGGCCATACCAGAGGCCCAGCAGGCTAAATAGGACCAGGTAGCTCAAACCCCAACCGCCCAGCAAGTCAGGCAGATATGCCTGATAGCCCAGCATCGTGATTTCCACCATACCGTCCAGAAAATCGAGATCGAGCTGCGGTGTCAGCACACCGAAATGGCGCAGGACTCCGCTGAAAACAGACCCGCTCCAGCCGAAGAAAACAACGGCAACCAACAGCTTGAGATGGCCTTCACCCACCCGCCACATGGAACCCGAGGCACAGCCGCCGGCGAAGATCATGCCGACGCCGAAGACGACGCCCCCGATCAGTGAACCCGACCAGAAGGTGGCGGGGATCGCCAGGTAGGGATCTACCGTGCCTGTCTGCAGCAACAGTGAGCCGATGGTGATGCCCGTCGCCAGGGTCACAATCATGGCTTTGGTCATGGTGCCGTCGCCGGTCATGAACGGTTCCCGGAACACCCGCGAGAAGCAGAAGCGGGAGCGGTGCAGAATGAATCCCAGTGCGAAGCCGGCGAGTACGATCAGACCCCGGCCGGCCAGCGCCGCATCCTCACCCAGCAGCCAGGCGCTGCCCCACCACAGCACCGCCACCAGCACCAGAAACCCAAACAGCGGGTAGCGTGTTTTCAACAGCGGTTCGGCTTTCATGGGCGGCGGTGTTGTGCCCCAGGTGATGTGCTCCATGGTCCAGATCAGGCCCTTGAGGCCCAGGGCGGCCCCCAGCAGCAATCCACACAACATGGCCAATCCCGCAGGCGAGGCGAACATCACGGGCGTGAAGAATCCGCCCACCGTGCATCCCCCCGCCAGGGTCGCACCGATACCCATAAGGGTCCCGCCCAATGCGCCCCAGACATACTCCAACGGTGGTGGGCGATTGATGCGGAACTGGCTGGACAATAGCGCGGCCGACAGCGCACCGAGAATGAGGGTGATGTCCATCAGGGAGATGCGATGCATCAGCGGGCTCTCGAGATCTGCCTTGATGCCCAGGGCTGGCCCTAGACCGATGGCGTTGTTGAGATAGTCACCCCAAAGTCTGAGGCCGCCGAAAACGCCCCAGAACAAGCCGCCAGCCATCAGGCCCGCGGCCACCGTGACAAGCAGAATTCCGCCCAGATAGGGAGACCATTCATCAACCAACACTTTGCGGTAGTCGTCCTGGAATCCGCTCAGCCACTTGGGACCGAAACGCCGGGTCAGGACGGAGCCCGGAGTGGCAGTTGTCCGTGCCATGGTTTTTCTTCCTTTGACATGCCTGCGCCAGGCTGCGGGCATGGACGACGCACCGCAGTGGGCAATCGCGTCACTGGCAGCCTGCCGGCGTATCAGAATCCTGGGCGCCGCGAATCACGAACGCCTCCAGGTTGGCGAACATCTCTTCATTCGGCATATCGATGAATTTGGCCGCGGCCTTGTTGGTGTCCTTGATGCTGGCGCGATACTCCTGGCTGACGTAGTAGCGCAGCGACGGATTGGCCTGACCGTTGGTGGCGTGTTGATCCGCTGCCAGGTACTCCGTCCATTCCGCTTTGGTCCGGGTGGAGGGTGCTATGGACTCACCCGTGGCCTCTACGTGACATGCGGTACACACCATGCGGTAGTAAATGCGGCCCACCCTCCAATTTCCCTCAGCGGCGATTGCGGGCCCGGCCAGGACTGCGGCCAGGGCGGTCGCCGCCAATGGGCGGAGCGAGGTTGAAAAGTGTTTCATGACAGAATCCCTCCTGTTGTGAAGAGGGTCCGGCGGCATCGCCGCCGCGGCTCTCGAGGTTGGTCTGTGACCGGCTTGGTCGCAGTGAGGCAGGATGGGAATAGCTACCCTGGGTAGGTGCTGCGGCGCGGGGTCACGGAAAAACCTGTCGTCACTTTAGTACCCGCCGGTATGACGATATTGACACTGATCAATTCAACATCCGATCTTGCCAAGATCGGATGTTGAATTGATTTAGATCAAGTCGATCCGCGACCACTGGAGCTACTCGATACAAGCCTACACTTGCCTCCCAGCCCGGGGTGGCGGATGCTGATTTCCAGTGTTGTGTTCGATCTTAAAAAATAAGGACGCATGCCATGAGCATCGACACCCTTGTTGACGCTGAACCGGATTCGCAAGGTCATGCGGTACGCTTGCGCTGGGCCAGCGGGCGTCGGGATCGGGTTCCCGCGATCTGGCTCAGGGACAACTGTCACTGTCCGGTTTGCCAGGATGCCGGGAGCGGCCAGCGTCTCATCGACATCACTCAGGTGCCGCCGCATACCGCCATCGAACAGTGTCGCGTGGATGCATCCGGCATCACCCTGTGGTTCGGCCCGGACCGGCACCAGACCCGTTTCGAGAGCGCCTGGCTGCAGCGCCTTGCAGCCGACGAAACAATGCGACCGATGGACGACCGCTGGGATGCCGGCCTGGATCCCGCCCTGCGCACCGACACCTATCCCGCCCTGAAGCAGGACAGCAAACGCCTGAAACGCTGGCTCGGCTGGGTCCGGGACAGCGGCTTTGCGTGTTTGACCCAGGTGCCGGCGGAGGACGGCGCTTTACTCGAGCTGGTGGCATTGTTTGGTCATGTTCGGGAAACCAATTACGGGCGCTTTTTCGATGTCAAAGCCGTAGCGGATCCCATCAACCTGGCGTACACCGGATTGGGCTTGCCCGTGCACACCGACAACCCCTATCGGGATCCGGTGCCCGGGCTCCAGATTCTTCATTGTCTGCACAGCGACACCGAAGGCGGTGACTCGGTGCTGTGCGATGGCTTTGCCGTGGCGGACTGGTTGCGAACAGAGCATCCCGACGCCTTCGAGCTGTTGATCCGGACACCGGTTCCGTTTCGATTCCGGGATGCGAACAGCGATTTGCGTCACCGGGCTCCCTTGATCGAGTTGGACGCCGAAGGCCGGCTGTCGACCGTGCGCTACAACAATCGGTCGGTGGATACGGCAGGTATGGCGATGGACGATCTGGGCCGGTTCTACGATGCCTACCGACTATTTGCCACGGCGCTGCAGGATCCGCGCTGGCAGATTCAATTCAAGATGGGGTCCGGCGATCTGTTCATGGTGGACAATCGCCGCGTGCTGCATGGGCGCACCGCCTACCAGGGGCCAGGAACCCGCCACCTGCAGGGTGGCTACGCGGACCTGGACGGTCTGTACAGCCGGCTGCGGATTCTGGAGCAGTCCGGGCAGCCATGAATTTGCGCTTGCCGTCCCGGGCATTATGTATTAGTTAATACCATTATCTGATCCGTATCGCCTCGGTGGCGCGGTAGACCACCGTGAAACCAAAGGGGGAAGTGGCAGACCGAAGCAGGCCGGTGGGCGGTTGCCTCGCCGCAACCGAGGCGGCGCCGGCACCAGGCTCCCCATTCCACGTCCACGGTCCAGCACAGCAACCATGGCCGAGTTTCTTCAGTATTTGTTCTCCGGGATTACCGTCGGCGCGACCTACGCGCTGGTGGGGCTCGGATTCGCCATGATCTACAACGCCAGCCATGTCATCAATTTCGCCCAGGGCGAGTTTCTGATGATCGGCGGCATGATGACGGTGTCCATGCTGGGCGCGGGTGTGCCCATGCCGCTGGCTATTGTGGCCGCCATCGTACTGGCCACGGTGGTGGGCCTGGCGCTGGAAAAATTCGCGGTCGAGCCGGCCAGAAACGCCGAGGTGGTGACGGTGATCATCATCACCATCGGCGCCTCGATTTTCCTGCGCGGTCTGGCCCAGGTGGTGTGGGGCAAGGAGTACCATGCGCTGCCTCCGTTCAGCGGCGACACGCCCATATCCATCGGCGGCGCCACCATCCTGCCCCAGAGTCTGTGGGTGCTGGGCGTAACGGTGGTGGTGGTGGCTGCCCTGGCCTGGTTTTTCAATCGCACCCTGTTGGGCAAGGCCATACTGGCCACTTCACACAACCGGGATGCGGCCCAGCTCGTGGGGATCAACACCGGTCTGGTGCTGTTGATCTCGTTTGGCCTGTCCGCTGCGTTGGGCGCCATTGCCGGCATCATGATCGCGCCCATCACGCTGACGTCCTACGATGTGGGCATCATGCTGGGCCTGAAGGGATTCGTGGCGGCGGTCCTGGGTGGACTGGGCAGCGGGGTGGGCGCGATCGTCGGTGGACTGATCCTCGGGATAACCGAGGCCATGGCCGCCGGCTACATCTCCTCCGAGTACAAGGACGCGGTTCCGTTTGTGCTGATCCTGTTGATTCTGTTTTTCCTGCCCAACGGACTGTTTGGCGTGCGCGCAACGGAGCGCGTTTAAGGTGGGCTGGATGCGGACGCCACGTACCGGGGGCCTGATGCTGCTGGCCCTGATCGTGGCCGCCATCCCCTGGTTCTTGCCCAACAACTTTTACTTCGAGATGGCCATTCTGGTGGGCATCAATGCCATCGTTGCGGTGGGGTTGAACCTGCTCATCGGCTACGCCGGCCAGATCAGCCTTGGGCACGCCGGTTTTTTCGGCCTTGGTGGCTACTGTAGCGGCATTCTGGTGGCCACTTATGGATGGCCGCCGGCCCTGGCGTTGTTGCTCGGGGCGGTGGGTGTCGCCGTACTCGCCTTTGTCATCGCCCGCCCCATTCTTCGCCTTAAGGGCCACTACCTGGCGATGGCCACGCTGGGATTGGGCATCATCATCTCCATTGTGGTCAGCACCGAGGATTGGTTGACCGGCGGACCGGACGGCATGTATGTGCCGCCGTTCACTCTGTTCGGTTGGGAACTTTATGGTGAGGCAGTCTGGTACTGGGTGATTGGCGGCCTCCTGCTGCTGGCGGTCTGGTTGGCCCTGAATATCATCGACTCGCCGGTGGGACGGGCGCTCCGGGCCCTGCACGGATCCGAGGTCGCGGCCCAGGTCGCTGGCGTGGATACCACCCGGGCGAAAGTGCGGGTGTTCGTGGTCTCTGCGGTGTTCGCCGCCATCATGGGCAGCCTGCATGCCCACTATGCCGGGTTTGTCACCCCCACCTCGTCCGGTTTCTTCCATTCCATCGAACTGGTGACCATGGTGGTGCTGGGGGGGATGGCCTCCACCTTTGGCGCGGTGGTTGGCGCCGCAATTCTTACCGTGCTGCCCCAATTACTGACTGGATTCGAAGACTACGAGATGATGGTGTTCGGTCTCATTCTGATGCTCACCATGATATTCCTGCCCCAGGGTCTGGTGCCGACCCTGGCCCGAGTCTTCAAGCGGCGCGATCAAGGGGCGGGCGCGATACCCGGGGTGGATGAGGTGGACCCATGAGCCTGCTGCGGGTCGAGCAACTCAACAAGTCCTTCGGCGGTATCCATGCCGTGCAGGACCTCAGCTTCGAAGTCGATCCCGGTACCATCCATTCCGTGATCGGCCCGAACGGCGCCGGCAAGACCACCTTGTTCAATCTGGTGACCGGCGTCTACACGCCCAGCTCCGGCAACATCTTCATGGACGATCAGCCCATCGCCGGTCGCCCAGCCCATGTGCTGGCCCGTTTGGGTATGAGCCGTACGTTCCAGAATCTGCAGATCTGCATGAACATGACCGCGCTGGAGAATGTCATGGTGGGGCGTCACCTGCATTTGGATCGGCGGTTCCTGCCGGCCATGCTGCGCCTGCCGGGCATAGTGCGCGGTGATCGCGACTGCCGCGACAAGGCGGCCGAGCTGATGCACTTTGTTGGCACCGGGCGCTATCTGGACAGCGATGCCGCCTCCATGCCCTACGGCGCGCTAAAACGCCTGGAGATTGCACGCGCATTGGCTGCCGAACCCCGCCTGCTGTTGCTGGACGAGCCGGCTGCGGGACTCAACGCCAACGAAACCGCGGAGATCGATGTACTGATACAGAAGGTGGCGGAAACCGGCGTGACCGTGGTGCTGGTGGAGCACGACATGAAACTGGTGATGAACATTTCCGATCACATCCTGGTGCTGGACTACGGCAAGAAACTGGCGGAGGGCACGGCGGAAGCGGTGCGCCATAACCCGGATGTGATCGCCGCCTATCTGGGGGCGGCATGAGGGAAACCGCGTGACCGAGGCTGTCCAGGTCATCCAGTCGGAGCATGCTGGCATCTGGCGGTTGATGGCCACCATCGACCAGCTCAATCAGTCCCTGGCCACCGCCGACGTCGCCCCCGATCGAGATCTGTTCGGAGCGATCTTCGACTATCTCCAGCGTTATACGGACCGGATGCACCACCCCAAGGAGGACCTGTTCCTGTTTCGCGCCCTGCGCGAGCGGGCGCCCGAGTCTCATCCTGTGCTGGACGAGCTGCAGAAGGAACACGCCCACGGCCCCGCCGCCATGGTGCGTCTGCGGGAACTGCTGGATCACGCCGGGTCTGGTGATGCCGACGACCGTACCGCCTTTCGCGAAGCGCTGACAACCTATGTGAACAATCAGCGCGAGCACATCCGCAAGGAAGAGACCCAGGTTCTGCCCCTGGCAAAGGACGTGCTGACCGAGGGGGACTGGCGGGTCATCAACGAGGCATTCCTGGCCAACGACGATCCCCTGTTCGGGCAACGCGTCAAGGCCGAGTTTCGCGACCTTCACCGACGCATCACGAATCTGGCGCCCGCACCCATGGGTCTGGGGCTGAGCGCCGAACCCCGAAGCGAGCCCGCGGCCGCCGACCGGGCAGCGGAGGCCATGCTGGACATCCGGGGTCTGAGCAGCCACTACGGGCGGATCCAGGCCCTGGATGGTGTCGACTTGCGAGTGGCGCCGGGTGAGCTGGTGGCCCTGGTGGGGGCCAACGGTGCCGGCAAAACCACTCTGCTGCGCAGCATTTCGGGCCTGCAGCCCGCCACCGGCGGCGCCATTCGTTTCCGCGGCCAAGACATTACCCGGATACCCGCCGCCCGCCGCGTGAGCATGGGCATCTCGCAGGTGCCCGAGGGACGGCAGGTTTTCGGCCCGCTCAGCGTAGAGGACAATTTGCGTCTGGGCGCCTTTCACCGTGGGCGGGACAAGGGTGTGGCGACGGATCTGGAGCGCATGTACGCCATGTTCCCGATCCTTGAACAAAAACGTAAACAACCCGCCGGAACCTTATCCGGTGGGCAGCAGCAGATGTTGGCCATGGCCCGTGCGCTCATGGCCAGACCGAGCCTGTTGCTGTTGGATGAGCCCAGCATGGGATTGGCCCCTTTGCTGGTGCAGGAGATATTCAATGCCGTCGCCGACCTTAAGCGACAGGGCATTACTCTGTTTCTGGTGGAGCAGAACGCAGCCGCGGCACTGGCGGTGGCCGATCGGGGCTACGTCATTGAAACCGGCCGCGTGGTGTTGAGCGGCGCCGGCAGCGAATTGCTGGCGAATGAGGAGGTGAAAAAAGCCTACCTGGGCATGTAGCCGGGGCCTACGGGTCATCGTGGCCTGCCCCGGATCGAGTGACACTAAAACGACGATAGAGCACTGAAAAGGAGTGACGCATGATGGGCAAACACATTCGTACATGGCTGGCGGCAGCCGCCGTCGCCATGGTATCCAGTGGCGTAATCGCAGCCGAAACAATAAAGATCGGTTCTTTTCTGTCGGTGACCGGGCCGGCATCGTTTCTCGGCGATCCCGAGCTGAAAACGCTGCAGATGTACATTGACCAGATCAACGCGGAGGGCGGTGTCCTGGGAAAACAGCTGGAGCTGGTGCACTACGACGTGGGCGTCGATGCCGACAAAGCCCGCACCTCCACCAAGCGCCTGTTGGAAGACGACCAGGTCGATGTGATTGTCGGGGGCTCAACCACCGGCACCACCATGGCCGCGGTGCCGCTGGTCGAACGGGCCGGTGTGCCGTTTATCTCCCTGGCCGGGGCCGTGGTCATCATCGAACCGGTCAAGCCATGGGTGTTCAAGACGCCCCACACCGATCGCATGGCGGCGCAAAAGATCTTTGAGGATATGAAAGCCCGCGGCATCACCAAGGTGGCGTTGATCTCAGGCACCGGTGGTTTTGGCAAGTCCGGTCGCGCTCAATCCACTGCGGTTGCCGGCGACTACGGTATCGAGATCGTGGCCGACGAGACCTACGGCCCAAAAGACACCGACATGACACCGCAACTTACAAAGATCAAGAACACCGATGACGTCGGGGCGGTGCTGAACTTTGGCTTTGGTCAGGGGCCGGCCATTGTCACAAAGAACTACCAGCAGCTCGGCATCACCGCACCCCTGTATCAGTCGCATGGGGTGGCATCCAAGAAGTATATTGAGCTGGCGGGGGATGCCGCCAACGGTGTACGCCTGCCGGGTTCCGCGCTGTTGGTGGCCGACAAGTTGGCCGACGATGATCCCCAGAAACCGGTGGTGATCGGGTACCAGACCATGTATGAAAAGGCCACCGGATCAGACGTCTCGACCTTTGGTGGTCATGCCTATGACGGTCTGATGATCGCGGTGGAAGCCATGAAAACGGCGGGCAGCACTGACAAGGAAGCCGTCCGTACGGCCATCGAAAACACCCAGGGTTTCGTCGGAACCGGCGGGGTGGTGAACATGTCCGCCGAAGACCATCTGGGTTTGGATTTGACGGCGTTTCGCATGCTTGAGATTCAGGACGGCGATTGGGTGTTGGTGGACTGACCTGATCAGGCATCGTTTTTTTGGAATGCACGGGGCGTCGGTCGATGCCCCTTTCGTTTGAGCGTTTTGATCCCGGACGCATCATGGCGCGAGAGTCGTCGCCTCAATTCAAATCGCACGGGACACCAGGAGTACACAGCATGAACAAGCATTGCCTGATCGTTGCGGGGTTGGTTATAGCCCAGGGCATCGCCCTGCCGGTGTTGGCCGACGACGATTTTTATGGCGTCGTTGA
Organism: uncultured Gammaproteobacteria bacterium; assembly: GCA_963783675.1. Taxonomy (GTDB): domain Bacteria; phylum Pseudomonadota; class Gammaproteobacteria; order Competibacterales; family JAHEDQ01; genus JAHEDQ01. Next base: position 219,452 of record CAWAOU010000006.1, on the reverse strand, counting down.
GAGTCGCCCCGAAACAAAGGTCGGCACTTGGGTCGTGGGCGGTCGAACCATACAGGTCACGGAGGAGACCGAGCTCGACGAGGACTACGGCGCGCTCACCGGTGGTGCCTGTGTCGAGGTGGAAATGGAAGACGGTGTGGTGGAGGAGTTGGAGAGCGAGCCGGCCAGCAAATGTGAGCTCTAGGAACCGCTGATCTATTCGTGTACTTGCATCTTGGGGCTGAAATGCACAGCTTCATCGTTGCAAATCTTGGCAATAGAGCAACTATCACCCGCAATCTGCGCCTTGAATCTGCACATTTCAGACTCCAATCTGTTTCGTCCAGAATAAATCAGAGGCTCCCTAGGGGTGCCCCGATCCGGGAGCGGTTAGGCTTGGCTGGACGCGATTGTCTCAACTGATGAAATCGTTGTGGCTGAGGCTATACATGATCCTGGCCACGACGTTCTTGCTGGTGGTGCTGGAGTTCTCCGTGCGACTGTTTTTTCCTGAGATCAATTATCAGGGAAACGAAAGATCAATGTTTCTGGAGAACAGGTTCGGAGAAAGCATGGGTTTGAGACCGGATGCATCGGGCACGTTTTTTGGCAAGACGGTCCACACGGATATGAATGGTTTTCGTCAGTTGGATATACCCGCACAGCATGATCAATCGTGGCTGTTTGTCGGTGATTCCGTCACCTTCGGTGTGGCGGTGGACGATGACAAGATTTTCCCGCAGTTGGTTCAAAACCGATTTCCTCACACCCGGGTGTGGAATGCGGCTGTGGTGGGGTATGGCGCAAATGACTATCTGAACGTGGTAAGCGCGTTTGCAGATGGGCACAGTGACCTTGAGCGCATTATTCTGTTTTTTTGTTTAAACGACGTATATGGCAATCTCTCGTTCGATGCCGATTCCTCCCCGATAGAGGCATCTCTCTCTTTTTTAAGAAGAAACTCTAAGCTGTATCAACTTCTCAAAGGTACGTTTTTCGATCAAAGCAGGAAGCATGCACTGCATGACATATCCTACTTTGAAGACCGTAATCCGAATTTCGAGGCTGCGGTGGGCGCCCTTGAAAACATCAAAGCCATTGCCGATGAATTGGGTGCCGAACTGCTGGTGGTCATTGTCCCTTATGAGTATCAGCTGAGAGTGGACGGATTGAGAGCGCCCCAGGCGCTGTTGACCAAGCGCCTTGCGGAGCAGGGCATTGCTTTCCTGGATCTCTATGAAGCGTTCGAATCAGCCAGGTCCGAGGACTATTTCCTCTACGGGGACCCGATGCACTTATCCGATCTTGGGCACAAGACCGTCGCGGATGAGCTGATGGATGAACTGATGGATGAACTGATCGAGCGCCTGCAATAGGCGGGCAGGGCAACGGGCTCAGTCCGGCGAACGTGTCTTGGTCACATGAAGCGGCTCGACATCTTCGACCTCGATGCGACGCCGATTCGGTTCCACTTCGGTCAGCGGCTCGGTTGGGCGCAGCGTGTCGCGGCTGCGGACGGCAAGTCTCTGATAGGTCCGGGTGCCTTCGACTTTCCAGGCAATTTCCTGGTCGCTGAGTTGACGGATGACTTTGCCCGGAATGCCCGTCACCAGCGAGCGGGGCGGTACCGCCATATTGGCTTTTACAAAGGCGAGGGCGGCGACAATGCTGTCTTCCCCGATGACCGCATTGTCCATGATCACCGCATTCATCCCGACCATGGCATTGCGTGCGACCCGGCAGCCGTGCAGCACGGCGCCATGGCCGATGTGCCCGTCCACTTCCACCACCGTGTCGGTGTTTGGAAAACCGTGCATAACGCAGGTGTCCTGCAGATTGGCGCCGCGTTGCAGGATCAGACGGCCAAAGTCGCCGCGCAGGCATGCAGCCGGGCCCACGTAGCAATCCGGGCCGACAATGACGTCGCCGATCAACACCGCGCTGGGATGAACGAATGCGCTGGGATCCACCACCGGGCGGATGCCGTTGATCTCATAAACCTGGGCCAACGTATGTCTCCTAGGGAAGGTCTGAACAATTGATACGAATCGCGTTTCGGTCCACAAGGGCGCAGATGCGAGGCTCCCGGTGCAGCGCCATAGTCATTCTATGGCCAAGCCGGGGAACGCGGCAGATGTGCCCTTGTGGGGGAAACCCCGGAGGGGCCGGGCCTTTACGCCCTTCGTACCGCGTTGCACCTCGCTCATTGGCAACTCACGTATTTTCCTTGGGCCAACTTCGCTCGGTGCGCCTTGCACGAGAGCGCGCAAAGATCCCGGCGCCATCGCAGCAATTGATCAGACCTTCCCTTGCATATCGCTTATTGTGAGCGCTTCGCGACCAGGGTGAGAACGTCGTACTGGGCAACCACGTCGTCGTTTTGATTGAGTACCGTGGTGTCCCAACGCACTTCCCCGTAGTCCTCGGTTTCCCGTGCGGTTTTCTGCTTGCAGGTCAGCAGCACGCGTATGCTGTCGCCCGGGTAAACGGGTTGCATGAAGCGCAGCCTGTCCAGCCCGTAATTGGCCAGCACCGGACCCGGGGCGGGGTCCACGAACAGCCCGGCGGCGGCCGAGACAATGAAGTATCCGTGGGCGACACGGCCGTCGAAAAACGGGTTTGCCCGCGCCGCCTCCTCATCCATGTGGGCGTAAAAGGTGTCACCGGTGAAATGGGCGAAGTGTTCGATGTCTTCCAGGGTCACCTTGCGTGCCGGGCTGACCAGCGTGTCCCCGATTTCCAGTTCTTCCAGACGCTTGCGGAATGGGTGAGGTCCGTCCTCTTTACGCCGTGAGCCCCGTACCCAGCAGCCCGTGACCCGGGTCAGCGTATCGGGTGAGCCCTGCAAAGCGGTCCGCTGCATATAGTGCAGTACGCCTCGGATGCCCCCCATTTCCTCGCCGCCCCCGGCCCGTCCAGGGCCACCGTGGATCAGATTCGGCAGGGGCGAGCCATGGCCGGTGGAGGCCTTGGCCATATGCTGGTTGGCCAGCAGCAATCGCCCGTGGTGAGCGGCGGTGCCCAACACCATGTCCCGTGCAAAATCATCCTCCTCTGTGAACACCGACCCGACCAGGCTGCCCCGACCGCGCTTTGCCAGTTCGATGGCCTGGTCGGTGCTGTCATACGGCATCAAAGTACTCACCGGCCCAAATGCCTCGATATCGTGCACTGCGGCAGTCTCCAGCGGTGTGTCGCAGTAGAGCAGCGTGGGGCTGAGAAAGGCGCCATGCTCCGGGTCGGCGCCGACCACCGGCGGTGGCTCGCCACCGCACAGGCGATCGCAATGGTCCAGGAGTTCGACGATGCGGTCACGCACTTCCTGCCGTTGCCCGAGACTGGCCAGGGCGCCCATATTGACCCGGTCCCGCATCGGATCCCCGATCACCAGTAGCCCCAGCCGATCCGAAACGGCCTGGCCGACCGCCTCGGCCAGGTGGCGTGGCACGATGGCGCGCCGTATCGCGGTGCATTTCTGGCCGCATTTGACGCTCATTTCCCGCACCACTTCGCGGACGTACAGTTCGAATGCCTCGCCGCCAGGTTCCGCATCCGGGCCGAGGATCGAGCAGTTCAGGGAATCGGCCTCCATGGTGTAGCGCACGGAGCGCTCCACCACCGTTGGGTGGCGGCGCAGCTTCAGGCCGATGGCTGCGGAGCCGGTAAAGGTGAGCGCGTCCTGATAGTCCAGGTGATCCATCAGATCGCCTACACCACCGCTGATGAGTTGCAGTGCCCCCGGTGGGAAGATGCCGGATGCGATCATGTCGCGGAACATCAACTCGGTGAGGTAAGCGGTCTGGCTGGCCGGTTTGACGATGGCGGGCATGCCCGCCAGCAGGGTCGGCGCCAGCTTCTCCAGCATCCCCCAGCAGGGAAAATTGTAGGCGTTGATGTGTATCGCCACGCCTTCCAGCGGCAGGCAGATGTGCTGACCGGTGAAGCTGTCATCCCGTGACAGGGGTTCAGGCTCTCCATCCAGATAGACATGTCCGTTTGGCAGTTCGCGCCGGCCCTTGCCGGAATACGCGAACAGGGTGGCGATACCCCCCTCGATGTCGATCCAACCATCGGTCCGCGTGGCGCCGGTGACGGCGGACAATGCGTAGTAGCTTTCCTTGCGGTCGAGCAGATACTGGGCAAGTGCTTTGAGCCTGAGGGCCCTCTGGTGAAAAGTGAGGGCGCGCAGGGCCGGACCGCCGACTCGGCGGCCGTAGTCCAGCATGGCGGCGAAGTCCAGGCCCTCGCTGGTAACCTCGGCCACCGGAGCGCCGGTAATGGCGTGGCGCAGGACAGGCCCGCCTGCCGGGCTCTTGAACCAGTGCCCCTCGGCATAACTCTGTAATTTCATTCCAGTCTCCGGTCGGGTTGCCGGGGAGCCTCAATCGGCCGTTTTCAGGATCGCACTGTGGCGCTTCGCCACTCAGCGGTGTTTGAATTCGGGCCGGCGCTTTTCAATGAAGGCACTCATGCCTTCGCGCCGGTCGTCGATGGCAAAGGTCGATTGGAAAACGCGTTTTTCGAACCGCAGTCCCTCGGACAACGAGGTTTCGAAGGCCCGGTTGACCGCTTCCTTGGCCATGGCGACCACCGGTTGTGACAGTCGGGCGATGCGCTCTGCGGTGCGCAGTGCCTCCTCCAGAAGCTCTTCCTGGGGCAGGATGCGACTGACCAGGCCGCAGCGTTCGGCTTCCTCGGCGTCCATCGTGCGGCCGGTCAGCACCATTTCCATGGCTTTCGACTTGCCCACGTAGCGCGCCAGCCGCTGGCTTCCGCCGCCGCCGGGGAGGGTGCCCAGTTTGATCTCCGGTTGGCCAAACTGGGCGTTGTCCGCCGCGAGAATAAAATCGCACATCATCGCCAGCTCACAGCCGCCACCCAAGGCATATCCGGCCACCGCCGCGATCACCGGTTTGCGGCAGCGCTCGATCCGATCCCAGGCGACACCGATCCGGGTGGATTGGCTGACGTCCAGAAGCGACCAATCCCGCATGACCTTGATGTCGGCGCCGGCGGCAAATGCTTTGGCGCTGCCGGTTATCACCAGGGCACCGACCTGAGGATTCCGCTCCAATAGATCCACCGCCGCGGCCAACTCGTCGCGCAGGTCGAGAGACAGTGAGTTCAGCGCATCGGGTCGATCCAGAGTGATCAGCCCCGCGCCACCGCGGATTTCGACTCTGATGTTTTGATACTGCATTCAGTCCCGTCCTACCTCAGCCGGCCAAGGTCGGTGGGTGCAGCGCCAGCGCTCCGAGTTCCGCATCGACCTGTTCGCGCCATTGCGCCAGCAGGGCTTCGTTGCTCTGTTCGCGCAGGCCGTAGCGGCGATAGGTCTCAAACCGGTCCGAGCCCGCCTTGCCGAAACTGTGGGTCACGCGCGGGTACCAGTAGTTCACCGAGGCCTGGGCGTCGGTGGGATCATGTCCGTTCTCCAGCGCGCCGCGCAGACCCGACAGCCCCAGATTGGCATGCTCGTCCTCCACCGGCAGAATCTGCTGCATTGCATCCGCCAGCGGCTGATAGGAACACCTGGAAAATTCTCCGAGCTGAATGTTCGTGGCCCGGCCCATCAGCAGGTTCATGACAACGGCGTCCACCCAGCCGTAAATGGGGTAGTGAAAAACATTGAGCCGCATGTCGCCCTCCACCCGGCGGGTGCCGAGATCGGTGCTGCGGTCCAGGCGGGCGGCCCAGGGATGAGCCGACACATACATCCGGCTCTTGGCGCCAAATTGTTCCATCACCTCCAGCACCGCCTGAGCGTGGCTGAATTTCTCCAGCACCATCCTGGCGGCCACTCTGCGTTCACGCAGGCCCGGGGCAAGATTGATGCAGTCGGCAAAGCCCGATGCTCCGGCCATTTCCGAGTCCACGAACACGGCCATCAGGCGCATCAGTTCCGCCCGGTAGCGGGCGGAGACGGTTTCGGGCGAGTTCAGACGCCCCCCGCCCTCCAGGTAGCCGATCAGGCTCTCTTCGTCCTGCATGATCCGAGTCCTCGCTGATTACTGATCGAAGTCCACAACCACCCGATCCGTCACCGGGTAGCTCTGGCAGGTGAGGATATAGCCGCGCGCGATCTCGTAGTCTTCCAGGGCGAAGTTCGCGTCCATGTCCACTTCACCTTCCAGCAACAGCGCCCGGCAGGTGGAGCAGACCCCGCCCTTGCAGGCGTAGGGCAGGTCGGTACCCTGATTGAGCGCCGCGTCGAGCAGGCTCTCACTGCCTTTCTCCAGGCTGAAGCTGTGGCTGCGGCCGTCGACCTTGACCGTGGCCTCGCAGCGCGTCCCGGTGCTGGGTTCGGATACGTCCCGGCCCGAATCTGCGCGCTGCTCGCTCCGGGTCTGGGTGCCGAACAGTTCGAACTTGATCCGGCTCTTGTCCAGGCCATGGGCCCGAAGCGCGTCAGATACCTCGAGCATCATGGACTGAGGGCCGCAGATGAACGCGGTATCAACCGTGCTGATATCGAGCCACTGATCGAACAGCGCATCGCATTTGGCCCGGTTGATGCGGCCGTTGAACAGCTCGATGTCCTGCTGCTCCCGGCTGAGGATATGGATGAGATTGAGCCGCCCCAGGAAACGGTTCTTGAGGTCTTCCAGTGCTTCACGAAACATGATGCTGCTGGACGCCCGGTTGCCGTAGAACAGGGAGAAGCTGCTGGCGGGCTCGGTCAAAAGCGTGGTTTTTGCGATGCCCAGGATCGGCGTGATGCCGCTGCCGGCGGCAAAACCGGCATAGTGCTTGCGATTGTCCGGCGCAAGCGTCGTGTAGAAGTTCCCCATGGGCGGCATGGCATCGACCCGGTCACCCGGTCTGAGGATCTCGTTGGCCCAGGTGGAAAAACGCCCGCCCTGGACTCTCTTGATACCCACCTGCAGCGCCTGGTCCTGAACCGCCGAGCAGATGGAGTAGGACCGGCGGACTTCCTCTCCGTCGAGGGTGGTGCGGAGCGTAAGGTACTGGCCCTGGATGTAGCCGAAGGCCGCCCGCTGCGCCTGCGGTGGCGCCAGCGTCACCACCACCGAGTCGCGGGTCTCTCTGGACACGTCTGTCACCGTCAACGGAGTGAACTTGCTCATGGCGGCCCCGGGCTCAAATGCACTTGAAGTAGTCGAAGGGTTCCATGCAACTCCGGCAGACGTAATGCGCCTTGCAGGGCGTGGAACCGAAGTCGCTGATCTTGCGTGTCTGGTCCGAACTGCAGCGTGGGCACACAATACGCAACACTGCGCGCGGCCCGCCGCTGATATCGGTGATCGGGATTGCTGAGCCGCTGGGCGGCGCGATGCCATAGGATGTCAGCTTTTCACGGCCCTGCTCGCTCAGCCAGTCGGTGGTCCAGGCGGGTGAGATGCGGGTTTCCAGTTGGACCTGCGTCAGGCCCCGTTGGCGCAGCGCCTCGGCGATGTCCTGTTCGATTATCCGGGTTGCGGGACACCCTGAGTAGGTGGGGGTGATGGCCACGTGCAGCACGTTTTCCCGCCAGAACACCTCGCGCACAATGCCAAGATCCACCACTGAAATCACCGGAATTTCAGGGTCGTTGACCTCCGCCAGCCAGGTCCAGACCTGCTCTACAGTGGGGTGTTGCGGCTGCGCTTTCATGCGGCTACCAGCGTGCGTTCGGATAGGCGCGTTGCAAGAACTGCATGTCCGCCAGAATGAATCCGAGGTGCTCGCTGTGGAGGCCGCGTTTGCCGCCCTTGTGCCACCAGTTCTCGTCCGGCGGGCGAAGCGTAGCGCGTTCCAGCGTATCGTAAACGTGGGCCGCCCAGGGCTCCCTCAGCGTGTCCGGGTTCACGCCGACGCCGTCCTCAACGACGGCCATGTCCACCGCGTCGGTTTCGAACATTTCGCCGGTATAGGCCCACAGGGCATCCACCGCGGTTTGCATGCGGCCCTGGCTTTCCGGCGTGCCGTCTCCCAGGGTCACCACCCACTCACTGCTGCGGCGCAGATGATAAGCGACCTCTTTCAGCGATTTGTCCGCGATTTCGGCAATCCGGGAATCGCTGGATCCGGCCAGCCCGCGCAGCAGAAAATAGTGCCAGGTGTCGAAGTAGAATTGACGGGCCAGGGTGTGGGCAAAATCCCCGTTGGGTTGTTCCACCAACAGCAGATTTCTGAAGCCGCCCGCATCTCTCAGGTAGGCCAACTGATCCTCGTCCCGCCCCTTGCCTTCCACGCTGCCGGCCAGGGTGAGCCATAGACGGGCCTGCCCGATCAGGTCCAGAGCGACGTTGGTGAGGGCCAGATCCTCTTCCAGAACGGGGCCGTGACCGCACCATTCGGACAGGCGGTGCGAGAGAATGACACCGTTGTCACCCAGCCGTAGCAGGTACTCGAACAACGGTTGCTGATCGGCCATTACATATGCCCCACGTCATCCGGGATCTCATAAAAGGTGGGGTGCCGGTAGACTTTGCTGTTGGCCGGTTCGAACAAGGGCTCTTTGTCTCCCGGAGCGCTGGCTGAGATGTCGGTTGAGCGCACCACCCAGATGCTTACCCCCTCGTTGCGTCGGGTGTAGACGTCGCGCGCGTTGTTCACGGCCATTTCCGCATCCGCCGCGTGCAAACTGCCCACGTGCTTGTGTGCCAGCCCGTGTTGACTGCGGATGAACACTTCCCATAGAGGCCATTCCTGCATTGCTCACTTTCCTCCTGCTCGGTCGACGCCAGTCGAGGGCTCAGGCCGCGTCCGGGTGCGTCCGGGCCGCCTGCTTTTCCGCGTGGGCCATGGCGGCCTCGCGCACCCAGGCCCCGTTGTCCCACGCATCCACCCGGGCCTGCAGTCGTTCCTTGTTGCAGGGGCCGTGGCCCTTCAGCACCTCGAAGAATTCATTCCAATCGATCTCGCCGAACTCATAGCGCTCTTCCTGCTCGTTCCAACGCAGATCCGGATCGGGCACGGTCAGGCCCAGATACTCGGCCTGGGGTACGGTCTGATCGACAAAGCGCTGACGCAACTCGTCGTTGGTGAAGAGTTTGATTTTCCATTGCATGGACTGGGCGCTGTGCACGGACTGCCCGTCCGGCGGCCCGAACATCATCAGGGACGGCCACCACCAGCGGTTCAAGGCGTCCTGCGCCATCGCCTTTTGTTCCGCTGTGCCCTCGGCCAGTGTGCGGACGATGTCGTAGCCCTGGCGTTGATGAAAACTCTCTTCCTTGCAGACTCGGACCATGGCACGCGAGTACGGGCCGAAGGAGCAGCGTTGCAGCGGCACCTGATTCATGATCGCGGCCCCGTCCACCAGCCAGCCGATGGCGCCTATGTCCGCCCAGGTCTGGGTCGGATAGTTGAAAATGCTGGAGTACTTCGCCTTGCCGCTGTGCAGTTGCTCGAGTAACGCGTCGCGGGAAATGCCCAGGGTTTCGGCGGCGCTGTACAGATACAGGCCGTGCCCTCCCTCGTCCTGGATCTTGGCCAATAAAATGGCTTTGCGCTCCAGGGTCGGGGCCCGGGTCACCCAGTTGCCCTCGGGCAGCATGCCGACAATTTCCGAATGGGCGTGCTGGGAGATCTGGCGGATGAGGGTCTTGCGGTAGGATTCGGGCATCCAGTCCTTGGGTTCGATCTTGATGTCCGCGTCGATCTTTTCCTGAAATGCCCGTTCCTGTGCTGTCAATGCGTCGCCTGGCTTTAGCTTGTCGGCGTCGGTGTTGACCATTTGTGCGTACATTGACATGACCTCCCGATGAATGGGTTTCGAACGCGAATGCGCCGCTTCAATCCTTGGGCCGGTTGTCGACCACCCGGCGGGCTTTGCCCATGGAGCGTTCGACGGTGTCGGGTGGCAGGACGTTCACTCGACCATTCACACCGATATAGGATTTGATCTGATGTTGCAGTTCGCGGGTGATGGACTGGATCTCACCGTCTGGTAGCCCGTCCGCCACCTCGGCCCTGACCTCGACCTTCACCTCCAGGCTGTCCATATGACCGTCCCTGCTCAACACCAGTTGATACATTGGGGCGAGCTTGGGTTGTTTCAGCACCAGTTCCTCGATTTGGCTGGGGAACACGTTCACCCCACGGATGATCAGCATGTCGTCCGATCGCCCGGTGATTTTGCCCATGCGCCGCATGGCTCGGGCGGTGGGGGAGCAGCCGGGTCAGGTCGCGGGTGCGATAACGGATCATGGGCAGCCCCTCTTTGGTCAGAGTGGTGAATACCAGCTCACCTTCCTCGCCATCGGCCAGGGCCACACCGGTCTCCGGATCGATGATTTCCGGGTAGAAATGATCCTCCCAGATGGTGGGCCCGTCCTTGGTCTCAAGGCATTCCTGAGCCACCCCGGGACCCATGACTTCGGACAGTCCATAGATGTCTACCGCATCAATGCCCAGGCGCTCCTCGATTTCCGAGCGCATGTTTTCCGTCCAGGGCTCGGCGCCGAAGATGCCGATCTCAAGGGATGAGGTCCGTGGGTCCATCCCCTGTTTTTCCATTTCCTCGATGATGTTCAGAACATACGAGGGCGTGACCATGATGATTCTTGGTTCGAAATCCCGAATTAACTGCACCTGCCGTTCGGTCTGACCGCCGCCGAACGGAATGACCGTGCACCCCAGTCGTTCCGCCCCGTAGTGGGCGCCGAGCCCGCCGGTGAACAGCCCGTAGCCGTAGGACACATGAACCCGGTCGCCCTTGCGGCCCCCCGCTGCCCTGATCGAGCGCGCCACCAGTGTCGCCCAGGTGTCGATGTCGTTCTGGGTATAGCCCACCACGGTGGGTTTGCCGGTGGTGCCGCTGGAGGCGTGTATGCGCACCAGTTCCTGGGTGGGCACCGCGAACAGGCCGAACGGGTAGTGCTCGCGCAGATCCTGTTTGGCGGTGAACGGAAACCGTGTCAGATCCGCCAGCGATTGCAGCGCATCGGGGTGCACTCCGTGGGATACACACTTGGCACGGTAGGGCTCGACCCGTTCATAGGCGCGGCCTACAGACCACCGGAGACGTTCCAGCTGCAGCGCCTGCAGTGACTCTGTATCTGTGGTTTCGACGGCCTCCAGACCTTCGGCTTGGTAGGATTCACTCATCTATCCACTCCTTCCCGACGGTTGTCGGCGCGGTCTGCCCGGTCAAATCCGCTCGATGATCATGGCGATACCCTGACCCACGCCGATACACATGGTGCACAGCGCATATCGGCCGTGTCCACGGGCCAGTTCGTGGCTGGCGGTTGTGATCAGGCGGGCGCCGCTCATCCCAAGCGGGTGGCCCATTGCAATTGCGCCACCGTTCGGGTTGACCCGGTCTGCGTCGTCCGCGATTCCAAGCTCACGCAGAACCGCAAGCGCCTGTGCGGCGAAGGCCTCGTTCAATTCAATCACGTCCATTTGGTCCAGGTTGAGCCCGGTATTCTGTAACACTTTGCGACTGGCAGGGGCCGGGCCGATGCCCATGATTCTTGGCGCCACGCCGGCGGTGGCCATGGCCAGGATACGGGCTCGGGGGGTCAGGCCGTGCCGAATGGCGGCCCGCTCCGACGCCACCAGCACCGCACAGGCACCGTCGTTTACGCCGGATGCGTTGCCGGCGGTGACGCTCAGATCCGGGCCGTTGATGCCACGCAGCTTGGCCAGGCTTTCCAATGTCGTATCCGGCCTCGGGTGCTCATCTTTGTCAAACAGCAGTGGATCACCACGACGCCGGGGTATGCTGACCGGCGTGATCTCGTCCGCGAACCGGCCTTTGGCCTGGGCGGCCGCCCAGCGCATCTGGCTGCGCAGGGCGAAACGGTCCTGGTCTTCCCGCTCGATGGCAAACGCCGCGGCGACGTTGTCCGCCGTTTCCGGCATGGAGTTGGTGCCGTAGCGTTCGCGCATCACCGGATTCACGAATCGCCAGCCGATGGTGGTGTCGTGGATTTCGGCCCGGCGGCTGAACGCCGTTTCGGCCTTGCCCATGACCAGCGGTGCCCTGGACATGCTCTCCACACCGCCAGCAACGAACAGCTCGGCTTCCCCTGACTTGATTGCCCGGGCCGCGATTCCGATGGCGTCCATGCCCGAGCCACACAAACGGTTCACTGTGGTACCCGGGGCGGTTACGGGTAACCCGGCCAGCAGGGCGGACATGCGGGCCACGTTACGATTGTCTTCGCCGGCCTGGTTGGCGCAACCCAGAATCACGTCATCCAGCGCGTCCCAGTCCACCCGGGTGTTGTTGCTCATCAGGGTGCGGATCGGGACCGCGCCGAGATCGTCCGGGCGCATCGATGACAGTCCACCTCCGTAGCGGCCAATCGCCGTTCGGGTGGCATCGCAGAGGTAGGCCTCGTTCATGCTCGGTGTCCGGTCAGAGTTCGGTTTCCGGAACCAGGGAACCCTGGACCCGGTAGGAGTTGCCCCGGAACAGCGCGATCCGAAGGCCATCCTGGCGGCTGACAACGATGTCGTAGACGCCGGTGCGCCCGCCCAACGCCAACTCGATAGCGGACGCGATAAGTTCATCCCCCAGTCTCGCCGGCGCCAGGAAATCGATGCTGGCGCTTTGGGCCACGGTGACCCTATTGTGGCTGTTGCAGGCGAAGGCAAAGCACGAATCGGCCAGGGCGAAAATGAAACCGCCATGACAGGTACCGTGGCCGTTGACCATATCCGCGCGGACCGTCATGCGCAGCGTAGCCGCCCCCGGCGCCACCGTATCCACCACCATGCCCAAACCCTGGGAGGCTTTGTCCTCTTTATACATGGCGGCGGCGGATGCCTCGGCCAGCGCCTGGGGGTCTATCGCCGGACCGGTGTCGGATTGACTCAAAGCAGATTTCCTCCGGCGGCAACCGCACGGCGCAACAAGGGGGACACCCGATAGCGGTCTTCCCCGTAGGTTCTGGCCAGGTTGTCGAGCACCTGGACCACACTGCCCAGCCCGATGGACTGAGCCCAAGCCAAGGGCCCGCGAGGATAATTGACGCCTTTTTGCATCGCCAGATCCACCGCCTCGGCTGAACACACGCCCTGGTTCACCGCGTCGGCCCCTTCGTTGGCCAGCATGCAGACCGTGCGCATGACAATCATTCCGGGCAAGTCGTCGATGACCGACACGGCCTTGTCGAGGCTTTGGAACAGGCCAATGACCGGCGCCGTGTCCGCGTCACTGGCTTGATCCGCCGCCGCGATAGCGATCCGCGGCGTCGCGTCCATATCCAGCGCGAGATCCATCACCACCCAGGGCAAGCCCGGCTCATCCGCAGTTCGCTGGGTTGCGCTGCGTCCGTCGGTGACGGCAAGGCGAACCCGAGCGTCGATCTCCAAAAATTGCCCGTGCCCATCCCGGTGCTGAATCTCCATCGCGTTGTCGGCCAATGGGTTCAGCACGGCCTGGAACGCGCCCGGATCGCCCACCACGGTAATCTGTTTCGGCGGTGCCGCCGGCGCGGCGGTTCGTGGTTCGATCGGATCGACCTGCTCGCTGTAGTCGTAGAATCCGCGTCCCGATTTGCGACCCAGCAGCCCGCCCAGAACCAACTCTTGCTGCACCAGAGAGGGTGTAAACCGCGGGTCCTGATAGAACGAATCAAAAACGGCGCGGGTTACGGCAAAATTGACGTCCTGTCCGATCAGATCGGTCAGTTGCAGCGGGCCCATACGAAAGCCGCCGCAATCGCGCATGATAGCGTCCAGAGTCGCCACATCGGTGGCTTGCTCCTGAATCGCCCGCAGCGCCTCGGCATAAAATGGGCGCGCCACGCGGTTGACGATGAAGCCGGGAGTGGAGCAGGCGCGAACCGGATGTTTGCCCCAGGCGGCGGCGGTGGCGGCCACCGTGTCGGCAACGCCCTGATCGGTGCGCAGTCCGGTGACCACTTCGACCAGATCCATCAGCGGCACTGGGTTGAAGAAATGCATGCCCACCAGGCGCTCCGGCCGCTTCAGCTCGGCGGCGATCGCCGTGATCGACAGCGACGAGGTGTTGCTCGCCAGGATCGCGTCGGGGCTGGTCACCTGTTCAAGATCCGAGAACACGGCGCGCTTGACGGCCAACTCCTCCGCCACGGCCTCGATCACCAGCGCGCACTCGCTGAGCTGGGCGACACTGTCGCAGGGTCGGATACGAGCGGTCAGCGCGATACGCTGCGCCTCGCCTATGCGGCCCTTGTCCACCAGACGGGCCAGGGCCGTGTCGATGCGGGATATTGCCGACTCGGGCGCATTGTTTTGCAGATCGAAAAGTCGGACTGGATGCCCCACCGCGGCGGCAATCTGCGCCACGCCGCCGCCCATTGTGCCGGCCCCCACCACGCCGACGACCTGCTCCGGCGTCAATGCGGGCATGTCAGTGTCCCGTATAGCTCGGAGCGCGTTTGGCCAGAAAGGCCGCGACGCCTTCGCGGTAGTCGTCGGTTTGTCCGGCTTCGCGCTGGAGATCTCGCTCCAGGTCGAGTTGCGTGCCGAGATCGTGGTTGGGCGATGCATGCAGCGCGCGTTTGATCAGCGCGAGTCCATGAGTGGGTTGGGTTGCCAGATGATCCGCCAGTCCCCGGGATTCGACCATCAGATTCTGATCCGGCACCGCCTTCCATATCATGCCCCAATCCTCCGCTTGCTTGGCGGAAATTTTGTCCCCCAACATCGCCAGACCCATGCTGCGAGCCGAACCCACCAATCGGGGGAGAAAGTAGGTGCCCCCCGAATCGGGCACCAGTCCAAGCCGGCAAAAAGCCTGTACGAAACTGGCGGAGTGGCTGGCCAGAACGATGTCGCAGGCCAGGGCGATATTCGCGCCGGCGCCCGCTGCGACCCCGTTGACCGCGCACACCACTGGCATGTCGAGTGACCGTATGCTGCGAATCAAAGGATTGTAAAACCGCTCGATGGACTGTCCCAGATCGGGTGCCGTCGCGCCTGGGTCCACCGCACGGTCGCCGAGATCCTGACCCGCGCAGAAACCGCGACCTGCACCGGTCAGAAGCAGACAACGCGGCCCGGATGTGCGCACCGATTCCATGGCGGCCTGCAGCGCCAGGTGCATGTTTTCATTGAAGCTGTTCAGGCGGTCCGGGCGATTCAGCGTAATCATCGCCACGTTCCTGTCGATGTCGAGCAGAATGGTGTCCGACATTCGCTGACCCTCTGGTGTTTTGTCCAAGCGGGCTGGTTATGCGCAAAATTATGTATTAGTTAATATGATTACGCCATACGTATCCACGCAGGAAACACACTCGCCCGCCATGGCCGGTCGCATTGGAGCCAGGATGACTCAGGAACCGATCAAACCCAGACAGGGCATCAACTCCATCGATGTGGGTCTCAAAGTGCTGATGGAGCTTGTGTCGTTAGGGCGGCCAGCCGCCCTGCGGGAGATTGCGGAGGCCGCTGACATGCATCCGGCCAAACTGCACCGATATCTGGTCAGTTTCGTGCGCGGCGGGTTCGTTCAGCAGAATGTGGGTGATGGGCGATACGATCTGGGGCCCCAGGCGCTCACATTCAGTCTGGGTTGCCTGGCTCGGTTGGACGCAATTCGGGTCGGTTCCCAGAGCCTGGAATCGTTGATGGAGGAAACCCAGGAGTCTGTCTTTATTGCGGTGTGGGGTGACGCAGGTCCCACCGTCGTGGATTGGCAGCCCGCCCGGCGCGCGATTGCGGCCAGCACCCACACCGGAACGGTGTTTCCCCTGGTTATGTCCAGCACTGGCCGCGTGTTCGCGGCCTACATGTCAGCGCCGGTCATGGAACCGTATCTCGCCCAGGAGCTGAAGGATCTCCGGGGCAGCTCAAACCCGCTGGCACCGGCCGATCGGGCGGAACTGGATGGGTTGCTCGCTGAGGTTCGCCGGCGTGGATTGGCACGGGGTCTGAGCATCCGTATTCCCGGCATAAATTCATTCTCAGTGCCGGTCTTCGACTATCGAGGCAAGCTGGCTTTCGCCTTGACTGCCTTTGGCTATGAGCAGACATTCGACTCGGGCTGGCAGAGCCCAATCGCCACGAGCTTGCGGGCCGCATCGGCACGTTTGTCTCGTCAGCTGGGACACTCGGAGTCGATACAGGCGCAGGTTGAAGACCCGAACCGGGCAGACGACTGAATCCGCCTGGCTGGACCGGGCCAGTACTGAGGGCTGTTACCGGGCTGAGTCCCCGTTCCGATATGGAGTGGTCACGGTCGCATGAACCTGAAAGATCTTCGCTACGTCATCGCAGTGGCCGAACATCGGCATTTTGGTCATGCTGCTGAGGCCTGCCATGTCACCCAACCCACCCTGAGCGGCCAGGTTAAGAAACTGGAGGAGGAACTGGGGGTGACTTTGTTTGAGCGCACCAAGCGCTCGGTGGTGGTGACGCCCATGGGGGAGGAGGTCCTGCGCCATGCGCGGCAAGCGGTGGAACATGCCGAACAGATCGTGGCTCTGGCCAGGGCGCGCCGCGATCCCATGACCGGCCCTCTTCACTTGGGTGTGATACCGACTCTGAGCCCGTACCTGATGCCCCTTATTCTTCGTCCGCTCAGGCAGCGCTATCCCAATCTAAGGCTGGTTCTTTCGGAGGAGATTACCGAGCGCCTGTTGATGCGTTTGCATAATCACGAGATCGATGTGGCGCTGCTGGCAACCACCGTCGAGGAGCCAGATTTGTGTGAGTTGCCGTTGTTTGATGAACCGTTCTGGTTGGCTCATCCACGACAACATGCTCTGTATGACAAGGACGAGATCGAGCCGACCGATCTGGTCGACCTGGAGTTGCTGCTGTTGACCGACGCGCATTGCCTCAGCGGCCAGGTTCGCGACGTTTGTGCCGCCGCGGGTCATTCCAATCCGACCGGGATAGGCGATTTGCGCACCGCGAGTCTGGAGACCTTGCTGCAATTGGTGGGTGCGGGATTCGGCTGTACCCTGGTCCCGGCCCTGGCAATCCGAGGCAGTTGGACCACGGATGCGGGTGTGATTGCCCGCCCGATAGCCGGCTCCAGTGCCAGCCGGAGGGTGGCCATGGTCTATCGCAGAAGCTATCCTCGTGTTGACGCGCTGGAGCGTCTGGCCAGCCTGATTCGTGAGCACCTCCCAAACACCGTGAAGTGTTTGGCACCTGCCTCAGTGCACCCACCTGGATAACGATGCGGGTTCGGACGCATTCGCCACAACGTGGTGACCATCTGCAGCGGTTGGTAAGTGACCCTCTGATCTGTTCGTGAACATGCATTTCGGGACTGAAGTGCACAGCTGCATCGTTGCAGATCTTGGCAATACAACAACGGTTACCGGCGATCTGCGCCTTGAATCTGCGCGTTCGAGCCGCCAACCTGCTTCGTCCAGAGTAAATCAGAGGCTCCCAATATGCAGATTGATGGTTTGTTGGAACTGCACCAGGACCAGGTGAGGCCCGAGTGGATCGATTACAACGGACACATGAACGTGGCGTACTACGTTCTCGCCTTTGATCACGCCACCGATGCATTGCTGGACGCTCTGGGGATGGGCGAGGGTTATCGGCATGAGCATCAGGCGTCTGTGTTTACCGCCGAGGCCCATGTGACCTACGAGCGGGAGCTCAAACTGGGCGATCCAATCCGTTTCAAGACCCAGTTGCTGGGATACGACGCAAAGCGCGTCCACTACTTTCACACCATGTATCACGGCGTAGACGGATACCTGGCTGCCACCAACGAGTTGATGATTCTGCATGTGGACATGGCTGCCCGAAAGGTCGCGCCGATACCCGAGTTTGCCCTGAGCCGGCTCGAGCAGATCGACCGGGTTCACCGGCTCTTAACCCGGCCCCCTCAGGTGGGCCGGGTCATGGGTTTCAGCCGTTCGAAGGTTTGAACCAGTCCTGCCTCCGAGCAAGGTGGGACTTGCAATAATATCAATATGTGTTACATTCGCGATACAGATTGGGCAGACATCCGATCTGTGTAGTATCCGAAAAAAGGCAAAACCGCTGAAAAGCGGTGACGCAAAATCACCGGTCTAAGGGGCTGCAGAAGCCCTAAGACAGCGGGATCGCCGGAAGACTGACGTGCCTCGCACTTCCAGACCCTCCGCCTTCTCCTGATCTGTGGCCCTTCCGGTGTGGAGGTTGTCATGATCATCGTAAATCGTGCGCTTTGGACCCTGGTGCCCGCACTTGTGCTTTCAGGATTCGGCCCCGCGCAGGCTGCCGGAACGTCATACCAGTGGGTCGATGCCACGGGACGGGTGATGTACGGAGACAGTCCACCCAGCGTGACCTACACGCGACGTGTGGGTGACTATTCGTCGCCGGACCTGCTACGTGATTTACCGCCGTCCGCCCTTGGGTTCACCGCGGCACCGGCCACGCCTTCGATTGTCGCAACACCCGACATCCCCACAACGTCCGAAGAGAACGCGGGTTCCAGCGATCAGATCGACGAAGTTCTGGCGAAACTCAACGCCGCTCTGGCCCAAGTTGAAGCGCTCACCGCGGACAAGCTGGAAACCACAGTCACACCTGCTGCTGAACCCAGTCGGGAAACACCGGTTGTCGAATCGGTCCCGGGTAGCGATCTTGCCGCTGCCGCCCAGTCACTCATCGCATCCACCACGACTGCACCCGCCCCGCAGCTGAATTATGAACCCAATGCTGCACCGGTACCTGCGACAGCTGCCATGGTGAAATCGCCGGTCGCAGCAAAGCCGCGAAGCAAAAGCGGGGTTTCGGTGGCGGTTGCGCAGCCCGTCGAAGTCGTCCTGGATGGCGCTGAGAACGACACTTCGGAGGTGGTTGCCGAGGCGGCTGCCGAGGCGGTTCATGTGCCGGCTGTGCTTGGAACCGTGCCGCCCATGGAAGTCGCGGTTTCGCGCCCACAACCCATCGAATCGCGTATGTCTCCAAAGGATCGCGCCCGCGCTCGGTGGCGTCGTGAGAACGTGGGCGAAATGCGTTTCCTGAAGCGGTTGGCGGAACCGCAGGCGACGCCGGCCTCGCTTGAAGCGAACTGAGTCTCACCGGCGTTTCGCGTGCCGGCAATGAGTTTTGGGCGGCGTGGACCCCTCGGGGTCCCGCCGCCCAGTGCGTTTTTCATTGGCACGGTTGCCTGACCGGCGCTAACATCCCCGCGTAACCACCCTGTGTAAACCATGCGCTTCCAGTCTTGGAGCTTAGGTTAGGTCATGCCTCGGACTACATCGACGGCGAGCCGGGCATTCGATCATTCGCGTCGGGCCATACGTCGACTCTACCGTCTTGTATTCCTCCTGGTTCACGCTGTGGTCGGAATGCTGCTCCAGTTCGGACTGCTGTTGATCAGCCCCTTTGTGAGCACGGGCCGGGCTGAGCAGGCGGTGACACGATGGTGGCAGGGGCGCTTGTGTCGTGTGCTGGGCTTGCAGATAAAGGTTGTGGGCGAACCGGCAGCCCCGCCGGTTATGGTTGCTGCCAATCATATCTCCTGGCTGGATATCCCGGTGCTGGGAGGCGCGCTGCCGGTACACTTTCTGTCCAAGTCGGAGGTGCGCGCCTGGCCCCTGGTCGGCTGGATGGCCACCATGGCCGGCACCATCTATATCGAGCGCGGAGCGCATGGCGCGAAGGGTGTCAGCAGCTCAATGATCGAGCGCCTGCAGGCCGGACGCAGTGTGGTGTTTTTCCCCGAAGGCACGACCACGGACGGGACATCGGTTCGTCGTTTCTTGCCGCGTTTGTTCAGCGCCGCGGTGGAAGCCGATGCTGTGGTGCAGCCTGTGGCCATCCGCTATGTTCATCATGATGGTCCCCATCCCTGTGCGCCATTCATTGAGGACGAAATGATCGGAACCCATCTGATTAAGGTGCTGGGAGAGCGGCTGATCGAAGTTGAGTTGACCTTTTGTCCACCCATCTGCGGGGCAACCGAGCGACGCAGGATCGCGGAATTGGCTCGTCAGGCCATTAGCGGGATCGTGGATAGCCCGCCCGTCCGCGCCTGAGTACGACTGTCACTCTGCGCTTTCGAGGTCAAATCGGGCCCTCAAAGCCACCCAGCATGGCGGCTCGGTCGCCACCCATGACGAACTGGCTGGGCTGCTTTTTAGCGACTTCCCGTTTCCTGCCGTATACCCGCAAAGCGGGCAGCAAACCTGGAAAACCCATATACTCGTGCGCCTTGCCTGTCACGGCCCGGAGAGCGCCCAAACGTGGAACAAAAAAACAGCTACAGTCGCGAAGATCTCCTCGCCTGCGGGCATGGTGAGGTGTTTGGCGAGGGCAACGCGCGGTTGCCATTGCCACCCATGCTGATGTTCGACCGAATAACCGAAATCAGCGATACCGGCGGCGATTACAACAAGGGCCTGATGGTGGCGGAACTGGACATCCATCCAGATCTCTGGTTTTTCGGTTGTCATTTCGAAACCGACCCGGTGATGCCGGGCTGCCTGGGTTTGGACGCCATGTGGCAGCTGATTGGTTTTTACCTGGGTTGGGCCGGTGGACCGGGCCGTGGGCGCGCATTGGGTTGCGGCGAAGTGCGCTACACCGGGCAGGTGTTGCCGACTGCGAAACTGGTGACTTACCGGATCAACATGAAGCGGGTGATCTTGAGAAAGCTGGTCATGGGCATCGCCGACGCAAGCCTGTCCGTTGATGGACGCGAAATCTATAACGGCAAGGATCTGCGCGTGGGGTTGTTCACGTCCACCGATGGATTCTGAGCACGATTCGTTCAGGGCAGATGCTGGCGGGCCAGGTACTCATGGGATTGCATTTCTTTTAGCCGGCTCAGCGCCCGCTGATACTCGAAACTCAGGCGTTTGCCCGCGTACAAGTCATCCAGCGGGGCAGCGCCCGACATGATCAGTTTGACGTTGCGATCGTAGAATTCATCCACCAGATTGAGAAACCGCCGGGCCTCGTCCTCCGTATCGGAGGTCATGACCGGAACATCTGAAATGAACACAGTGTGGAAGCAACGCGCGATCTCGATGTAATCCGCTGTGCCTCTGGGCCCGGCGCACAGGGTCTTGAAATCGATCCAGACCACACCGTCGGCGTGCCGCCGGGTGGTGATCTCGCGGCCCTCAATGTCGAGGCTTACGTTGTTCCGACCGATCTCCGGCGCCAGTTGCTCAAATGTGCCCAACAGCAAGCCGTCGGCTTCGTCGCCGAGCGGGCAGTGATACAGTTTAGCCTGCTCCAGGTTGCGCAGGCGATAATCGGTGCCACCGTCCATCTCAACGACCCTCATGCGGCGTTGGATGAGTTCGATGGCGGGCAGAAACCGGGCCCGTTGAAGCCCGTCCCAGTAGAGCCGATCAGGGGGGATGTTAGAGGTCGCCACCATGGTGACGCCGCGGTCAAACAGACCCTGCAGCAAACGGGCGAGCAGCATGGCGTCGGTGATGTCAGAGACAAAGAACTCATCGAAGCATAGAACCCGCGCACGTTCGGCGAAACGCTTCGCCACGATTTTCAGGGGATCGCGCTGATCCTTGAGCAACTTGAGCTCATGGTGAACTTTCTGCATGAAACGGTGAAAGTGAATGCGCTTTTTGCGCTCGAACGGCAGGCAGTCGAAAAAAGTATCGACCAGATAGGTCTTCCCGCGGCCCACGCCGCCCCAAAAATACAGACCCCGTACCCCTTCCACCGGTTGATCCGCCCGTTTCGGCGCCAGCAGTCGTCGCCAGCCCCGGATTTCGGAGCCGCTTGTGCCGGGAGCCGACAACAGGTCATCGTACAATCGCTGCAGATGTTCGATGGCGGCCTGTTGTGCCGGATCGTGGATAAAATCGGCACGTTCCAGATCAGCCTGATAACGTTCAGTGGGCGTCATGCCTGGGTCGCAAAGTTCTGACAGGCGGGCATTTGAACCGATACCGTCGAAAGCGGCAAGGGCGTTGCTCAGTTGCTGAGACGAATCAGCCCTGATTTACCGTTCCACCGAAACACTGTGCAGGTCAGTTGAACAGGGGTTCCCCAAGACGATGAAGGAAGCGGAATGAGCAAAAGCAGAATAGTGGTGGCGTGCCTGCTCGCCGTCTTGGTTTACGCCTTTTTCGCCTTGGATCTGGGTCAGTACCTAAGCCTCGAATTCTTCAAGACCAAGCAGGTACAAATCGACGCGTACTACGCGGCTCATCCGGCTATGACGGCCCTGTTCTTCTGCCTTATTTACATCGCGGTCACGTCATTGTCCTTGCCCGGAGCGGCGCTGATGACCCTGGCAGGTGGCGCGGTTTTCGGCTTGCTGATGGGTACATTCCTGGTGTCTGTGGCGTCCACAATAGGCGCGACGCTTGCTTTTCTGGTGTCGCGGTTTCTGCTCAGGGACGCGGTTCAGAATCGATTCGGCGAAAGCCTGGGGGCGTTCAATGCCGGCATCGAAAAGGATGGGGCGTTCTATCTGTTTACCCTGCGCCTGGTGCCGGCTTTCCCCTTTTTCGTGATCAATCTCGTGATGGGGCTGACACGAATCCGGGCCCTGACGTTCATGCTGGTCAGTTGGGTGGGGATGCTGGCCGGTACTCTGGTGTATGTGAATGCGGGTACTCAGATCGCGCAAATCGATTCGCTTCAGGGTGTTCTGTCCCCCGGATTGATCGTGTCGTTTACGTTGCTCGGCCTGTTTCCACTGATCGCGAGAAAAGCGCTTGAGTTCATCCGCTCCCGAAAGGTGCTGAAAGGGTGGCCCAAGCCGAACAGCTACGACCGCGATGTGGTGGTGATCGGTGCCGGGTCCGCCGGTCTGGTAAGCGCTTACATTGCCGCGACGGTCAAGGCCAAGGTCAGCCTGGTGGAAAAGCATCGTATGGGCGGCGATTGCCTCTATACGGGGTGCGTACCGTCAAAGGCGATCATCCGATCCGCCAAGGTATTGCATACCCTGCGACGAGCCGAGGCCTATGGGTTTAAGTCCGCCAGGATCGAGTTCGAGTTCTCAGATGTCATGGATCGCGTCAAGCGGGTGATCTCCAAGATTCAACCCCACGACTCGGTGGAACGGTACACGGCGCTCGGCGTTGACTGCATCGAGGGAGAGGCCAGGATCACCTCTCCCTACACCGTTGAGATCGGCGAACGCACCCTGACCACCCGCAACATAATCATCGCCGCCGGCGCTCGCCCCTTTGTTCCGCCGATTCCGGGGCTTGAGCCCGATGCGTGTCTGACCTCGGATTCATTGTGGGATATTCGCGAATGCCCGGACCGGCTGGTTGTTCTGGGTGGAGGGCCTATCGGGTGTGAATTGGCCCAGGCATTCGCCCGCTTGGGCAGTCGTGTCGTTCAGGTGGAAATGCTGCCTCGTCTGTTGATCCGTGAGGACCCTGAGGTGTCCGAATACATAGAGAACCGGTTTCGGGACGAAGGGATTGACCTCAGACTTGCCTATAAAGCCCTCAGAGTTGTCTTGCAAGGCGACCAGCGGGTCCTGGTTTGCGAACATCAGGGGAACGAGGTTGAGATACCCTACGACCAGGTCTTGGTGGCCGTGGGCAGGCGGGCCAATGTGGAAGGGTATGGGTTAGAGGATCTCGGGATCGCTCTCACGCCCCAGGGCACGGTGGCGGTCAACGAGTATCTCCAGACCCGGTTTCCCAGCATATACGCCTGCGGCGATGTCGCGGGTCCCTTTCAATTCACCCATGTGGCCGCGCACCAGGCTTGGTACGCTTCGGTGAACAGCCTGTTCGGCAGTCTTTGGCGGTTCAAAGCCGACTACAGAGTGATACCGTGGGCGACCTTCACCGACCCCGAAGTGGCGCGGGTGGGGCTGAATGAAACCGATGCCGAGGCACAGGGCATCGAATACGAAGTCACCACCTATGGTATCGATGACCTGGATCGGGCCATCGCCGACGAAGCGGACCGGGGATGGGTCAAGGTCCTTACCGTGCCGGGCAAGGACCGTATCCTGGGCGCCACCATTGTGGGTGAACATGCGGGTGATCTGATTTCCGAGTATGTATCCGCTATGCGCCACGGATTGGGTATGAACAAGATCCTGGGTACCATTCACATCTACCCAACCCTGGCCGAGGCCAACAAGTACGCCGCCGGTGAATGGAAGCGCGCCCACGCCCCAGCGCGCGTGCTCGCCTGGCTTGAGCGCTATCATGCCTGGAGGCGTGGCTGAACCGGGTCGGCTCGCATGGTGCGCGAAAGTGCCGGGCTCGGGCTGCACTGGGTTTGCGGGTCAGGCGTTGTTTTCGAGGAAATGCTCGGGAATGTACTTGCCCCAATTGCGACGCTCGTCTCCGAAAGCGATGAATGGGGGGTTTTTCAGCGAAGGTTTTGTGTTGTAGCGCAGCGGCTTGAGTTGCAGATCGGTCAGCTGCCCACCGGCCTCTTCGAGTATGCATTGTGATGCCGCGGTGTCCCACTCTGACGTCGGGCCGAATCGTGGGTAGACATCCACCAGTCCTTCAGCGATCAGGCAGGCCTTCAATGCCGCGCCGACCCCGACGTACTCATAGTTGTCCAGTCGACGTAGAAATATCTGCAGGGACTTCACCGCGTAAGATCGACTCCCGGCGACGCGCACCGTGTCGTCTTCAATCGGCCGAGTGTAGATTTTACTGGGTGTTGGAGCGCTGCCGGTAAGCTTGAAGGCGCCGCCGTTGCGCCAGGCGTAATAGCATATTCGACTTACCGGCACGTAGATCAGGCCCAGAACGGGCTCGTGTTCGTGCAGCAGTGCCACATTGATCGTGAACTCACCGCTTTGTTTGATGAATTCCCGGGTTCCGTCCAGGGGATCCACCAACCAGCAGTCAGACCACTTTGAACGCACCGAGTAGGGGATTTGGTTGGATTCTTCTGACAGAACCGGAATCGACGGCGTAAGCTGACTCAGGCCCGCCACCAGGGTTTCGTGAGAGGCGATGTCGGCTGAGGTGATCGGCGTTTCGTCCTGCTTCGATTGAATCTCAAAGTCGGTATCATAGATCTCCAGAATGCGGTCGCTGGCGTCGCGCACCACGTCCAGTGTCGGTTCAATGAGAGAAGACAGATCTGGTGGCACGGATCAGCCCTCGCTCTGCAGGCGATCACGCGCCAGCAGCACGGCCGCCACGCTTCGTGCCTCGGTGAAATCGTCGCGTTCAAGCAACCGTTCCAGCTCCGACAGGCGCCATGGCACCACTTCTATGTCCTCGGGTTCGTCACCGGGCAATCGATGAGGGTAGAGATCGGTGGCGAGATAAACGTGGGTGGTCTGGCCGATATAGCCCGGTGCCACAGTCATGGACCGCAACAGCGACAGCGTCCTTGCGCCGTATCCGATTTCCTCCATGATCTCCCGATTTGCAGCCGCGGGCAGATCCTCCCCCGCTTCCACCCGACCTTTTGGGCAGGCCAGCTCATAGCGATGGGTTCCGGCCGCGTACTCACGGATGAGCAGCACCGTATTGTCATCCAGCAGCGGAACCACCAGTACGGCGCCCACCGCCGATCCGGGTATGCGCTCATAGTCCACTTCCACCCCGTTCGAAAACCGGAGTTGCCTGGACTCGACACTAAACAGTCTGGAGCGCGCAATGACTTTGCTGGACAGTATTTCCGGCAGTTTCCTCATGGGAACGGGCCCGTGGGCATCCTTCAGCGGGTTCGGTGTGGCGCGAGTTTACCCCGCCGTGGGCGTCCTGTCAGACCCCAATCGACCGAACAGGATTGATATCACGCTGAAGCGCGCTGGCCGAGCCGTCAAAGGCGACTGTGTCGCCGTATCGTCTATCCGCAGCGGGCGTTGGTCGTAAAGCCAAGTTCGCTCGTTGTGCCTTGTAAGCGATCGCAGCAAGTGATCCGAGCTTCCCGGATCGGATGTCACATGGATGATGCCGCTGCGGTGACGGAATCGGTGTTGTCCCGCCCCCAGGTCTTTGTGCTATCTATGGCTCGCGCCAGCCAGTCTGCAAGCCGGCGCGCTTGTTATAACAGCTTTGGAACCCTAACTGATACGCTTTGGGCCGAGTGCGCTTACCCTGCTGCTCAGGTAAGCGTGTGGCGCAGTGACGATGGACTTCGAGAGTGCCTGTATGAATCTGCCCTGGCATGAGATCAAGACAGCCCTCCTTGATATGGACGGGACGCTGCTCGATCTGCGATTCGATACGCATTTCTGGATGGAGCATCTGCCGTTGCGCTATGGCCAGGCACGCGGATTGGAACTGCAGGCTGCACAGGCCTATGTTCACGGCGAGATTGAGACTCGACGGGGGACACTCGAGTGGTACAGCCTGGATTTTTGGAGTGAATCCCTGGGTTTGGATCTGCTTGCGCTAAAGCATGAGGTCAAACACCTGATTGCGGTCCACCCCCACGTGGTCGAATTCCTTGATGCCCTGCGTGCGGCCGGAAAACGCGTTGTGTTGGTGACCAACGCCCACAATGATAGCCTTCACCTCAAACTCGAGCGCACAGGTCTGGGCGGTCATTTTGACCGCGTCGTCTGCGCCCATGACCTGGGCTTGCCCAAGGAGGACCCGGCGTTCTGGCCGCGTCTACGTGATCTGGAACCGTTTGATCCGGAGCACACGCTGCTGGCAGACGATACGGCCACGGTGCTGCAGTCCGCTGCGGTATACGGTATCCGTCACCTGTTGACCATCAAGCGGCCCGATTCCGGTGCCGAAGCCAAAGGCGATTCCGGGTTTCCCGGAGTCGACGATTTCTCTGAGTTGCTGCCTCTGGTGCCTGAAGCCTGAGAGCGCCCACAGTACTTTGACTATTCGCCCATGGTTTCCGAGCGGGTGACATCCGTCCGACTGCACACGGGGCAATTGGGATCACGATGCAATGCCACTTCCTGCCATTCCAGTGTCTTGGCATCAAAGATCAGCAGGCGTCCATCCAACGCATCCCCGGTTCCAGTCAGCACCTTGATCGTTTCCAAAGCCTGCAGGCTGCCGATGACCCCCACCAGCGGCGCCAGCACGCCGGTCTCGCTGCAGCTTTCGCCCAGCTCGCCCTGGTCTCGGTACAGACATCGGTAGCAGGGGCTTTGGCCCGGGACCAGATTGAAAACGCTGATCTGACCTTCCATCCGGATGGCCGCGCCGGACACGAGGGGTTTTCCGTGACGGATGCATGATGCATTGAGAGCGAAGCGGGTGGCGAAGTTGTCCGTTGCGTCCACCACCACATCGGCCAGGCTTACCTGGCGATCCAATGCTTCGTCCACAAGACGCCCATTCAGCGGCGTCACCGTCACCAATGGATTGAGGGCTTTCAGGGTGTCGTAGGCGGATATCACTTTGGGCCGTCCGATATCCGCCTGCCGGTGGGCGATCTGCCGTTGAAGATTGCTCAGGTCCACGTGATCGAAATCGCTGAGGACAAGCCGACCAACGCCGGCGGCAGCCAGATACATGGCGATAGGCGAGCCCAGCCCGCCCAGCCCGACCAGCAGGACCCGCGAAGCTTGCAGCCGGATTTGTCCCTCGATGCCAAAGTCGGTAAGCAGGATTTGCCGGCTGTAGCGAAGCAGTTCCGCGTCGTCCATTCCGGGCTCTCCAGGAGGAACAGTCCGTCAGTATAGTCGGACCGGTCCGGATCAGAGATATTCGCGCCAGTGGCGGGGGCGGGCGTCCCGGCAACCGTGACGCAGCTTCTGATAGCGGCTGATGAACACGCCCTGTGTGTCATTCCGAATCTGGTGAGTGGGCCGCGCTTTGAGGTTTGCGCGCTCGTTCTCTTCGGTGTAGGCGTAGAGTGCACGCCGCAGTTTGCACATCAGGCTGCTGTCGAGATGAAAGCCGAGCTCAACCAGGGCTTCTTCGATCTCCGTGTAGGTGATGTCCACCAGGTCGTAGGTGATACTGATAATCCGATCGGACACTCGAATGCTCGAGTGAACCACCAGCCATTCGGCCAGCAGCAGGCAAGCGTTTTCAGCCTGGTCGGGATCCGGGTGCAGCGGGCAGAAGCGGATCTCCCGCTGTTTCTCCGTGTCGGGCGTGTGCTCACCCATTAAGCGATCCGGTTGCATTGCCTTGATTTGATGCTATTCGGACCCCAGTCAAAGCGCAACCGGACGGCGCGCAACCCGGTTGCTTGAAATTTCAGTATGGCGCCCCAACTACCCGCCTATGGTTCAGAAACACGACGCCAGGGGCAGACCCAGACATGAAAGTTAAAGCGCACAAAGAGACCCTAGGATTTCAGACTGAGGTGCAGCAACTCCTGCATCTCATGATCCACTCCCTTTACTCCAATAAGGAGATTTTTCTCAGGGAGCTGATATCAAACGCCTCCGATGCTTGCGACAAGCTGCGTTTCGAGGCTCTAACCGATGACGCCCTGTATGAGAGCGATCCCGAGTTGGGCATCGAAGTATCCTTCGACAAGGATGCCCGAACCCTGACCGTGGTCGACAATGGCATTGGCATGACGCGGGATGAGGTGGTGGAAAACATCGGCACCATCGCTCGCTCCGGTACTCGTCACTTTGTCGAGGCAATGAGTGGGGACCAAAAGGCCGATGCGCAACTGATCGGACAGTTCGGCGTCGGTTTTTATTCGTCGTTTATTGTTGCGGACAAAGTGGTGCTGGAGACGAGGCGAGCGGGCCTCGGCGCCGAACATGGGGTGCGTTGGGCGTCGGGTGGCGAAGGTGAGTACACGCTGGAGACCATCGAACGGGCTCCGCGAGGCACTTCAGTGACTCTGCATTTGCGCGAGGGCGATGACGAATTTCTGGATCAATGGCGTCTGAAATCAGTTATCACCCGTTATTCCGACCACATCAACCTGCCGGTGCGCATGCCCGTGACGGTGCCGGCTGCGGAAGAGGGTGGGGAAGAGACGGTTGAGATTCAGACCGTCAATCGTGCCTCCGCGCTGTGGAGCCGACCCAAGAGTGAGATTACTGACGAGGAGTACCGGGAATTCTATAAACACGTGGGCCATGATTTCCAGGATCCATTGGCCTGGAGCCACAATCGTGTGGAGGGTAAGTATGAGTACAGCTCCCTGCTCTACATCCCCGAACATGCTCCGTTCGATCTGTGGGACCGGGAGCCCCGTCATGGGCTGAAACTCTACGTCCAGCGTGTGTTTATCATGGAGGACGCGGAAAAGCTGATGCCGCGTTATCTGCGTTTCGTGCGCGGCGTCATCGATTCCAACGATTTACCCCTCAACATATCCCGCGAGATGTTGCAGGGCAGTAAAGTGGTGGATGGAATTCGATCGGGTTCCGTCAAAAAGGTGTTGGGTCTTCTGGAAAGCCTGGCCAAGGACGATCCGGAGAAGTATCAGACTTTCTGGGATGCTTTTGGCACGGTGGTCAAAGAAGGCCCAGCCGAGGATATGGGCAATCGCGAGCAGATCGCGGGCCTGTTGCGATTCGCTTCCACCCATTCGGACACCGATGCCCAGACCGTGTCCCTGGCCGACTATGTGGGTCGGATGCAGGAGGGACAAACATCCATCTATTATCTGACCGGGGACACCTTTGCCGCGGTCAAGAACAGTCCGCACCTGGAGGTGTTCCGCCGAAAGGGCATCGAAGTGTTGTTGTTGTCGGAACGGGTGGACGAATGGTTGATGGCCCATTTGACCGAGTACGACGGCAAGTCTTTGCAATCCGTGGCCAAGGGTGCGCTGGATCTGGATGCAAGCGACTCAGAAGAGGACAAGGCCGAGCGGGAAAAGGTCGAAACGGCGCTTGAGCCGCTGATCAAACGCGTGCAGGAGGCACTCGGCGATCGAGTCAAGGAAGTGCGGGTATCCCATCGCCTGACCGATTCCCCGGCCTGCCTGGTGGTGGACGAGGCGGCGATGAGTCAGAATCTGGAGCGCATGCTGCGCCAGGCAGGGCAGGATGTGCCGGTGAGTAAGCCGATCCTGGAGTTGAACCCTGACCATGCCATTGTTCAACGTTTGGAATCGGAGCAGGACGGCAGCCGGTTCGAGGACTGGAGCGCTATCCTGTTCGAGCAGGCCGTGCTGGCCGAAGGCGGGCAACTGGAAGACCCGGCCGGATTCGTCAAGCGGTTGAACGGTTTGCTGTTGGTGCTTGGTAGCTGATTTAAACGCGCAGATGCCCGACCTCGTGCGGGCATCTGCTGTGTTGTGCTCTTCCACACGCTAAACTGACCTCTCCTAGGGAACCTCTGATCTATTCGTGAACGTGCATCTTGGGACTCAAATACACAGCTTCATCGTTGCAAATCTTGGCAATAGAACAACTATTATCCGCGATCTGCCCCGCGATCCGCACCTTGAATCTGCGCATTTCAGCCTCCAATCTGCTTCGCCCAGAATAAATCAGACGCCCCCGAAACGCGGTCGCGTCGCGGGGGCGTCCGAACCCGCGGGTGTGGCGCGCGCGGTTCATCCTTTTCAGATACTGCAGTGGTGGTGTGGACGATCATCGGTGAGGGGTGAGTATGTTCGAGTTTGTCAGTTTGCGAGTACATCAGTACATGAGCGCCCCACCGGTTACGGTGGCTCCCCATATGCCCTTGGCAGAGGTCGAGCAGCTTATCGAGATCCACGGCATTAACGGCTGTCCGGTGGTCGACTCGGACGGGCGTCTGCTCGGCATGGTTACCGGCTTCGATTTGATCAAGGTCTGCGAGATTGGTCCGGAAGCGCTGGTACCACACTATGACGATATCATGCAGCGACCGGTTCATGGCGTTATGAGTCCGGTTCCCCAAACCGTCGATTCCGACCTGCCGTTGACCCGGGTGCTGCAGCGCATGATTGACGGCCGCATAACCGGTTTCGCAGTGGTGGACTCCGATCGACTGGTGGGCATGATTACCCGCCGGGATGTGCTGCGTGCCCTTCGCGAATCATCTCCTGGGGACCGCAGTGACTCGAGAACGGGTTCCTTATCATGAGGACTCTGCTTTGACTCTGCTTTTCAGCGATCCTGTGTTTCGCCGTCACGATACCAGTCGCGGCCATCCTGAATGTCCCGAGCGGGTGGATGCGGTTTTGGAGGCTTTGTCCAAACCGGATTTTGACGCGCTTCAGCGACGGACCCCGTCCCCGGCAACCGTGGACCGGCTCGCAAGTGTCCATGAGCGTCGTCACGTCGAGGCGGTGCTGGAGGCGATTCCAATGCAAGGCCACGCGTTTCTCGACGGTGACACCTGCGTATCGCCC
The DNA here is from genome assembly GCA_963783675.1 of uncultured Gammaproteobacteria bacterium. GTDB lineage: Bacteria > Pseudomonadota > Gammaproteobacteria > Competibacterales > JAHEDQ01 > JAHEDQ01. The sequence continues at coordinate 188,459 of CAWAOU010000006.1, read as the reverse complement.
GACTCGGGGAATGCCGCTCTGCGGGGGGCAGGCGCGGTGTGTGAGGCGGTGGATGAAGTGGCCCAAGGCCGGGCAGACACCGCATTCTGTGCGGTGCGGCCGCCGGGGCATCACGCCACGGCTGACGTGGCCATGGGGTTTTGCCTGTTCAACAACGCGGCCGTGGCCGCCGCACACGCGCTGAACGCCCACGGCATGAACCGGGTGGCAATTCTGGATTTTGACGTCCACCACGGCAACGGCACCCAGGACATTGTCTGGTCCCGGCCCGGTATTCTCTACATCTCCTCTCACCAGAGCCCGCTCTACCCCGGCACTGGCAGTGCCTCCGAGCGGGGCGGCAGCGACAACATCGTCAACATGCCATTGCCACCGAACAGCGGTTCGACCGAAATGCGCGATGCCTACGATGCCGTCGGGCTGCCCGCCATGGAGGCATTTCAACCCGATCTGATCCTGCTGTCGGCGGGTTTCGATGCCCACCGGCTGGACCCCCTGGCCGGTCTGAACTGGACCGAAGACGATTACGCATGGCTGACCAATCGCGTGTTGGATCTGGCCGATCGCCTGTGCGGCGGCCGCGTCGTCTCGACCCTCGAGGGTGGCTATCACCTTGGCGCCTTGGGTAACAGCGTGGCCGCTCACGTAACCGCCCTGATGGGCGCCTCCAAAGCGCGGGATACCTGCTAAGCTCCAATCAAGGCACCGATTGGCGGCGCCGACATTCCACTACATGGAGGAGAGCGATGAAGCTGGCGGATATCCTGGCGCTGAAGGGCGGGGGAACACTTACAGTCGCGCCGCAGTCATCGGTTGCCGAGGCCATCCGGATCATGAGCCGGGAACGCGTTGGGTCTGTGCTTGTTTCCACCGATGCGGACAACCTCGAGGGCATTTTCACCGAGCGCGATGTCCTGAATCTGATCGCCGAAAAGGGCGCCGATGCCGCTGGAGTGGCGGTGGGAGAGGTCATGACCCGGGACCTGGTGACGGCCACGCCCGCCACCAGCATTGATGAAACCATGGCCCTGATAACCTCACGTCGCTGTCGGCACATACCGGTCATTGACGACGGTAGACTTGTGGGTATGGTGTCCATCGGTGACTTGGTCAAAGCCAAACTGGAACAGGCGGAGCACGAGGTGGAGAGTTTGCGCGAGTACATACACACCGGTTACTGAGACACCGGTTCTGAGGCACCGGCTACCGATGAAGCCCGATAGACCTGCGCCGGCCGCTGGCCAGCGGCTGTGCAGTCCGATTGCTGCTCGGGTCAGGCGTTAGCCGTGTCGTTTTGGGTCGACAAAACCCTCGCGGAACTCAACCCGGCGGAGTGGGAGGCACTGTGCGACGGTTGCGGGAAGTGCTGTCTGCACAAACTCGAGGACGAAGACACGGGCAGGCTCTACTACACCGACGTTGCCTGCCGCCTGCTCGATGTAGAGCGGTGCCGCTGCCGCGACTACCAGCATCGCCACGAACAGGTGCCGGACTGCCTCAAGCTGACCTTGCTCGAACCCATGTCATTCAAGTGGTTACCTGAAACCTGCGCGTACCGTCTGCGTTCAGAAGGCAAGCCCTTATTCGCCTGGCACCCACTGGTGTCGGGGGATTCTGGCAGCGTAGACGGGGCCTCGATTTCGGTTTCGGGCTGGGCTGTTTCCGAAGCGGATCTGCCCATTGATACCGATCTCCAGGCGCATATTCTGGCGGACGATTTCTGATCGGTCCCGCGCCCGCATTCACTTGGAAATTTTCGGCTCAAGATCAACAGAATGAGCGAACAGTCCATCCGTTACCGGATTCAACCCAGCCATCCCGAGGCCCACCTGTTCCGGGTCACGCTTACCCTACCCGAGCCTGATCCGGCAGGTCAGCGCCTGTTCCTGCCGGCCTGGATTCCGGGAAGTTACATGATTCGGGATTTCGCCCGGAATGTCGTCAGGCTTGCCGCCCACGACGAAGCGGGCGAGGTTGCGGTTCACCGCGATGATAAGAACACATGGCGGTGCGCGGCCATCGCCGGGCCGTTGACTGTGGACTGGGAGGTTTACGCCTGGGATCTGTCGGTGCGCGCCGCCCATCTGGACACCACCCACGGTTACTTCAACGGCACCAGTGTGTTTCTGTGTGCCCTTGGTCATGAGTCCAGGCCCTGCCTGGTGGAGATTCTGCCGCCCGAGGGTACGGCCTACCGGGACTGGCGCGTGGCGACCACCCTGAGCCGGCACGACGCACCCGAGTTTGGGTTCGGCACCTATTGCGCTGCCGACTACGACGAGCTGATTGACCATCCGGTGGAGATGGGTCATTTCACGCTGGCCCGTTTCGATGCCTGTGGTGTGCCCCACGAAATCTGCATTACGGGGCGCCACCAAGCCGATCTTGAGCGTCTGTGCGGTGATCTGACACGGGTTTGCGAGCAGCACATCCGATTTTTCGGTGAACCGGCGCCGGTGGACCGCTATTTGTTCCAGGTGCTGGCTGTGGGCGATGGTTACGGTGGACTGGAGCACCGCAAATCCACCAGCTTGATTTGCAGTCGGACGGACCTGCCGCGTTCCGGCGACGCTGGCCTTCCCGACGCATATCGGGGCTTTCTGGGCCTGTGCAGCCATGAGTACTTCCATACCTGGAATGTGAAGCGGATCAAGCCGGCGGTGTTCAGCCCATATCGCCTGGATCGTGAACGGCATACCCGCCTGCTTTGGGCGTTCGAGGGGATTACCTCGTACTACGACGATCTCGCCCTGCGACGTGCGGGTTTGATCACGCGGGAGGGCTATCTGGCGCTTCTTGGGCAGACCGCGACGCGCGTATGGCGCGGCAGTGGCCGGCACAAGCAGACCGTCGCCGATTCCAGCTTCGACGCCTGGACCAAGTTCTACAAACAGGATGAAAACGCGCCAAATGCGGTAGTCAGCTACTACACAAAGGGCGCCCTGGTAGCCCTGTGTCTGGACCTGACCATTCGTCTTGCCACTGACGGCGAACGGTCTCTGGACACGGTCATGAGGCTGCTCTGGCAGCGCTATGGGCGCGACCCGAAAGGTGTGCCGGAATCCGCGGTAGAGGCCCTGGCCGCCCAGGTAGCGGGTGAGGGGCTCGACGGGTTTTTCGATCTGGCCGTGCGTTCCACCGAAGAGTTGCCGCTGGCCGACTTGTTGGCGTCCCATGGGATCGAGCTGCACCTGCGCCCGGCAACGGGTGAATCCGACAAAGGCGGCTGCCCGGCCTCGGGCCCGATTCCGACCGCTGAGTTGGGTGCGCGCACGAAGAGTGTGAATGACGGTCTGCAACTGACCCATGTGCTGGACCATGGCTCGGCCCAGGCGGCCGGCCTTTCCGCGGGTGATGTGATCGTTGCCCTGGACGGGCTCCGGGTCCGGGGGTCTGACTTTCAGCAGCGCATCGCCGTTTCCAGCCCCGGTCAGAGGGTCACTGTCCACGCATTTCGCCGGGATGAGCTCATGCAGTTTGAGCTCACACTCATGGCGTCGGCGCCGGATACGGTTTATTTCCTTGTCGCCGACGATCCCGACCCGTCGGCCCATGGGCGCCTTGAACAGTGGTTGGGGGCTTGATCGCAACATGTTGGGGTTGTCCTGCGCCGCCGGCCGTGGCGGTAAATCTTCTCGCCTGTGCCCATCCGCCCTTGCGGCAGAACAGCAAACTTGTATAGAGTCTCGGGTTTGACTAACCCACCTTTACTTTTACTTCGTCGGTTGACCCAAATCGCGCCATGAGCAGTCCGGCCTCCCAGTCTTCGGCTGCGTTGCCCTTCGATCTGAAGGGCAGCGTGTTCACGCTCAGCGTGATGCACTTGCATCGCCTGAATCTTGAGGACATTGGACTTCGGCTCGATGAGAAGGTCAGCCAGGCTCCGCAGTTTTTCGCCAGCATGCCCGTGGTGTTGGATCTCGGCAGTCTGTCCGGTACGGCTACGGCCACGGATTTCGTCGGGCTGATAACATTGCTGCGCGAAAAAGGCTTGGTTCCGGTCGCTGCGCGACGCGGCACCGAATCCGCTCAGGCAGCCGCAGTTGAGGCCGGGCTGGCCATTCTGTCGGATGCACCGGGTGGATCCAGGGCGCATCCGAGGGAGGTCTCGCCCCCCTCGGAGTCACCAACCAAAGCACCTGATCCCACGCCCGCCAAGGCGGTGACGGAATCTGCCGATGCGCGCAATGCGACCCGCGTTGTTGCGCAGCCCGTCCGGTCTGGCCAACAGATCTATGCGGCTGGCGGGGACCTGATCGCGCTCAGAATGGTCAGCGCAGGTGCCGAAATACTGGCCGACGGCAACATTCATGTACTCGGGCCTCTCCGCGGTAGGGCGCTCGCCGGGGCTCAGGGTGATGACACTGCACACATTATTTGCCAGAGCCTCGAGGCCGAGCTGGTTTCCATAGCTGGCCGATATCGGCTGTTTGATGAAATCGACAAGTCCGTACTTGGGCAGGCCGTACACATTCACTTGGATGGGGATCGTCTGGTCATCGATCGGATCTGAGAATCCATCGCGCGAGTATTTCGGGAGGAAGCAAAACTTGGCCAAGATCATTGTGGTCACATCCGGCAAGGGCGGTGTCGGCAAAACGACCACCGCCGCCAGTTTCGCGGTGGGGCTGGCTCAACGCGGTCATAAGACCGTCGCTGTCGATTTCGATGTGGGGCTGCGCAACCTGGATCTCATCATGGGTTGCGAGCGGCGGGTGGTTTACGACTTTGTGAATGTGATCAACGGTGAGGCCAACCTCAACCAGGCGCTGATCAAGGACAAACGGGTGGAGAACCTCTATGTTCTGCCCGCCTCCCAGACTCGGGACAAGGAGGCGCTGACCAAGGAAGGCGTGGCCAAGACGCTGGAAGAGCTCAGCAAGACCTTCGACTTCATCGTTTGCGATTCCCCCGCTGGCATCGAGCATGGTGCCCTGATGGCGATGTATTACGCCGACGAGGCGCTCATCGTGACCAACCCGGAGGTGTCCTCAGTTCGGGACTCGGACCGCATACTGGGCATACTGGCGAGTAAATCGCGCCGGGCCGAGGAGGTGGAGGAGCCCGTGCGCGAGCACCTCATTATTACCCGCTACGCGCCCGAGCGGGTCAGCGAGGGCGAGATGCTCGGTATGGACGACATCATCGAAATACTGGGTGTCCCGCTGTTGGGCGTTATTCCGGAGTCCCAGGCGGTGCTCAATTCTTCGAACGCCGGTACGCCTGTCATTCTGACCGAGGACAGTGACGCAGGACAGGCCTACACAGACTTGGTCGCCCGTTTTCTCGGGGATGAGCGCGAGCATCGCTTCCTCACCGCTGAGAAAAAAGGCTTTATGCGCCGATGGTTTGGGGGGTGAAGAATGGGCTTCCTGGACTATTTTCGCAACGCCCGCCGCAAGCAAAAGGCCACTGGTTCAGCCCAGCAGGCCAAGGAACGGCTTCAAATCATCGTGGCCCGCGAGGGCGGCCGACGCCAGACCCCCGACTTCATTCCCAGCATGAAGCGTGAACTGCTCGAGGTGGTGCGCAAGTACGTGACCGTCGAGCAGGATCAGGTCAACGTGAAAGTTGAGCGCGAGGGTGATTATGAGGTGTTGGAGCTCAATATTACCCTTCCGGATGAGGACGAGCGGGCCACCTGAGGCCGCGATCGCCGTGCAAGAAGGTAGACGGTGAAGGCGCTACCGGACAAGGCGGGTAAGGTGCGGCTGGATAAGTGGCTGTGGGCGGCCCGGTTTTTCAAAACTCGGGCGCTGGCCAGCGAGGCCGTGTCGGGTGGCAAGGTTCACGTCGGTGATCAGCGGGTCAAGCCGGCCCGCGCCGTCAATGTGGGTGATCAGCTTAGCATTCGCAAAGGGCCTTATCGTTTTCAGATCGTCGTGCTGGGCCTTTCCGGTCGGCGGGGTCCCGCAATGGATGCGGCCAAGCTCTATCAGGAGACCGAGGACAGCGCCCGTGCGCGGGAATCCCTGGCGGCTGATTTGCGGGCGCAACGGGCGTCGGTGCCCGATGATGGTGGCCGGCCCTCAAAACGGGATCGAAGGCAGATACACCGTTTTACGGGACGTGGTCGCGCCTGACTGACAAGCCGCTGAGGTGTACGATCGCGCTTAATCCGTGCCGCCGACTCGGCCCGACAAAGGAGCAGAACCTGGCATGAGCGAAACAAAGCACGCACGACTCCTCATACTCGGATCCGGGCCCGCCGGGTACACCGCTGCGGTCTATGCCGCCCGGGCCAATCTCAAACCGGTGATGATCACCGGGATCGAGATGGGCGGTCAGTTGACAACGACAACCGATGTGGACAACTGGCCCGGGGATGTGGAGGGACTGCAGGGGCCGGAGCTGATGGAGCGCATGCGCAAGCATGCGGAACGCTTTGACACCGAGATCGTGTTCGATCATGTGCACCGAGTCGATTTGTCCCAGCACGCGCTTCAACTCTGGGGCGATAGCGGGCATTACACCTGTGACGGGCTGATCATCGCCACCGGAGCCAGCGCCCGCTATCTGGGCATGGCTTCTGAGGAAGCGTTCAAGGGCAAAGGCGTGTCGGCCTGTGCAACCTGTGACGGTTTTTTCTATCGTGGGCAAAAAGTCGCGGTCATTGGCGGCGGCAATACGGCGGTTGAGGAGGCGCTTTATCTCTCCAACATCGCCGCTGAGGTGACAGTGGTACACCGTCGCCAAGCGTTCCGGGCCGAGAAAATCCTGCAGGACAAGATGTTCGAAAAGGAGCGCAGCGGCAATATCACCATCGAACGGGATCATGTGCTGGATGAAGTGCTGGGGGACGCCAGCGGCGTCACCGGCATTCGAATCCGCCATGTGAACAGTGGTGAAACCCGGGATATCGATCTTACCGGCGTCTTTATTGCCATAGGCCACAAACCGAACACGGATATTTTCCAGGGCCAGTTGGAGATGGCTGGTGGATATATCAAGGTTAAGAGTGGCCTTGAAGGGAACGCCACCGCGACCAGCGTTCCCGGTGTGTTCGCCGCCGGTGATGTTATGGACCACGTTTACCGACAGGCCGTGACCTCTGCCGGCACCGGGTGTATGGCCGCGTTGGATGCCGAGAAATATCTGGACGCATTGGATCTGCAGGCAGGCGCGGGAAACGCCGTTGAGCATGCCTGATATGACGAGCCGTCTCGGGAATATCGATATGAAGCTGGAGGCCAATGCACCTGCCCCGGCCGCGGATGAATTGACGCTTCTGAGCGAGGTAATGCCGGGCTCAGGCGGGCGGGTGCTGGAGTTGGGCTGCGGCGCGGCGGAGAAGAGTCGCACGCTGGCGTTGGCCTATCCCGACCTTGAGCTAATGGCAACCGAAGTGGACATCGCCCAGCATGCCAAGAACACAGCCGCCGACAAACCCGCCAACCTGAGCTTCGAAGCGGCTGGCGCTCAGGCGCTGCCGCTGGAAGACGGAAGCTTCGATTTGGTGCTGATGTTCAAGTCCTTGCATCATGTGCCGACCGATTTGATTCCCCAGGCTCTGGCGGAAGTTCGCCGGGTGCTCAAGCCGGGGGGGCTGGCCTGGATCTCAGAGCCGGTGTTCGCCGGGGAGCTGAACGAGGTCATGCGCCTGTTCCACGATGAGCAACAGGTGCGGCTGGCCGCATTCGAAGGGGTCGTACAGGCGGTCGAAGCGGGGCTGTTTCAATGCGAGAAACAGATCTTTTTCGGCGACCCGCGCCATTTCCCGGATTTCCAGGCGTTCGAGAACAAAGTCATCCGGGTGACCTACGCAGACCATCAGTTGAGCCCGGAACTGGACCGGAAAGTCCGACTCAGGTTCCAACGCTACCTGGGGATCGACGGTGCCCACTTCGTGAGCCCGATGCGCGTCGATCTGCTGCGTGTCGCCTGATCTCGTCCGGAAGGCTCTTTCAGTCGCAAACGCCGATCGAGCTTGGCCTGCAGCGCCGGCGATCCACCCAGAGAACGTTGCCCAGCAGAGCGCCGCTGAAATCGGCGCCACTGATTTGCGCGCCCCTCAGGTCGGCTCCGGTCAGATCGGCATTGCTGAAATCAGCGTCGTTGAGATTGGCTTGCGCCAGGCCGGCGCCCCGCAGTGAGGCTTCACTGAAATTGGCTTCTTCCAACGCGGCCTGAATCAGAACCGCGTCATCCAGTACTGCGGCGGTGAAGTCAGCCAGGTAAAGTTCGGCCTGCTCCAGGTTCGCTCCGGTCAGGTCCGCGCCGGCAAAGCGCGCTTCCTCCGCGGATGCCTCATAAAGCTGCACGCCGGACATGCGCGCATTGCTCAGATCTGCACCCGTAAGGTCGATTCGATCCAACCGCGCCCGGTCCATGGCCGCCCCACCAAATGTTGCCCCAGGCGCTAACGCGCTGACCAGGTAGGCGTCGCGCAGCTTGGCGTTCGTGAAATCCGCATTCGCCAATCTGGCGCGACCGATGTAGGCGCCATCCAGCCGGGCCCGAATCAACACGCCACCTTCCAGGTTCATACCCGTCATTGCGGCGCCCCGGAGGTCGGATTTCTGGAGATCGGCGCCAGGTTTTTCGCACCCCTTCCAGTTTACCCCGCGCGCCGGCGGATCGTCACAGGCCGCCAGTGCGCTTGGAGCGCCGGCCAGTGACAACAGCCAAACCATCAGTCCAATGGCGATTTTCCTGTCCCTCATTCGGGAATACCTGGAAACGCGACCCGGGCCACATCCGCGTACTCATTGGCATAGTGCACCTCGATTTTCTCCTGCAGATGGTTTGGCAGTTCGTCAAAATCGCCCCTGTTGGCTTCCGGCAGAATGATTCGACGGACGCCGTTGCGTCGGGCCGCGATAATTTTCTCGCGTATGCCACCCACCGCCAGCACACGGCCGGTTAAGGTGAGCTCACCGGTCATCGCCAGACCGGATGCGGGCGCGCGCTTGAGCGCAAGCGAAAGCAGTGCCGTGGCCATGGTGACGCCGGCGCTGGGCCCATCCTTCGGCGTGGCCCCCTCGGGCACGTGTACGTGCACGTAGGCCTGATCGAAAAACGCGGAATCCGCACCGAAAGCATCCAGGTGGGTGGCAACGTAATTGTATGCGATGGTGGCCGACTCCTGCATCACATTACCCAGCTGCCCACTCAGGCCTACGCCGCGGCCGCCGGAGTGAATGACGCTTGCCTCGATACTCAACGTAGCGCCACCCATCGAAGTCCAGGCAAGGCCTGTGGTGAGCCCGATTCCAGCTCGGGTCTGCTCCCGCTGGAACACCGGTTTTCCCAGGTATGACTCCAGGTCCCGAATACTGACTCGTATCGGCTTGGTGTGCCCTCTTACGATTCGCACAGCCGCCTTGCGCACGATGCGCCCCAGTTGCTTTTCCAGATTGCGTACTCCGGCCTCGCGGGCATAGCCCTCGGCGATTTTGCGCAGCGCTGGATCGGAGATCTTCAATTTGCTCCGGGCAATTCCCGATCGCTCCAACAATCGCGGCCACAGGTGATTGCGAGCAATGATCACTTTTTCCGCCGTGATATACCCGGCCAGCCGTATGATTTCCATACGGTCCAGCAGGGGGCGCGGGATGGAATCCAGTTGATTTGCCGTGCAGATAAACAGCACCGCGGACAGGTCGAAGCGCTCATCCAGATAGTGATCGAGGAAATCCCGGTTTTGTTCCGGGTCCAGCACCTCCAGCAGCGCCGAGGCTGGATCGCCCTGATACGAGGCGCCCGTCTTGTCGATCTCATCCAGCATGATCACTGGGTTGGAGACCTTCAGTTCCTTGAGTGCCTGGATGAACTTGCCGGGCATTGCTCCGATGTAGGTTCTCCGATGGCCCTTGATTTCGGCCTCATCCCGCATCCCGCCCACGCTGAAACGATAAAACGGCCGTCCCAGCGTGTCAGCCACCGAACGCCCAATCGACGTTTTGCCTACGCCGGGCGGACCCACCAGCAGCAGAATGGAGCCCGAGACCTCACCCTTTAGCGCGCCGACCGCGAGAAACTCGACGATACGGTCTTTCACATCATCCAACCCATCGTGATCCCGGTCGAGGATCGTTCGCGCTCGGTCCAGGTCCAGCTTGTCCGGCGAGTGCACGCCCCAGGGCAGGTCGGTGATCACGTCCAAATAGTTTCGTGTGACCCCGTATTCCGGTGATCCTGGTTCCAGAATCGATAGTTTCTGCAATTCGTCATCAATGCGTTTGCGCGCATGGTCGGGCAGCGTCAGGGCTTGCAAGCGTGCTTCGAACCGTTCCACATCCGCTGTGCGGTCGTCCTTGGCGATGCCCAGCTCCTGCTGAATGACTTTGAGCTGTTCTTTGAGAAAGAACTTGCGTTGCTGATCAGATAGCTTCTCTTCCACCTGCTGGTGGATCTGTCCCTGCAGTCGCGCCACTTCCAGTTCCTTCTTGACCAGGACAATGGCCTTCTTCATGCGGGGAAGAATCGACGTTTCGTCCAGAACGGCCTGGAGTTCATCCTTGCTGGCCGTGGTCAGCGCCGCCGCGAAGTCTGTCAGGGGCGATGGATCATTCGGGTGAAAGCGTTGGAAAAACTGACGCAGTTCCTCGGAGTAGAGGGGGTTGACCGCCATCAATTCCTTAATGCTGTTTATGATGGCCATGGCATAGGCGCGAACATCGTCCGCGTCGCCTCCGGCACGTTCGTCCGGGTAGTCCACCTGGACCAAATAGGGCGTTTCTTCTGAAAGCCATTTGCGAATCCGAAATCGGCGCAGTCCTTCAGCCACGAACTGGATTCGATTGCCTTCCTTGGTCACATGATGCATTCGCACCAAAGTGCCGTACTGACGAAAGTCGTCCGGGCTGAGCGTTTCGGTGGATTCCGGGCTGACCAGAATGAGTCCGACCACGGGCTGGTCCGCATCCATCGCCAGTTCTATGGTTCGGGCCCATGGTTCGCGGTTGAGCACCAGAGGTAGCGCCTGCGCTGGGAAAAACGGTCGCTCGCTGAGGGGCAGGAGATAAAGGGTGCGAGGCACCAGGTCGGTGGGCACGGCCAACTCGGAAGAGGTGCCCTCATCCCCCTCGGTTTGAGGGACGATTTCAACGTCCATCGTATCTTCAGATGCCATGATCTCTGTTCTTTGTAGCTGCCGGGGGAGCGACGGACACTCGGCGGTATGCCGTTCGCCTTTCACCTGTATGGGGGCGCGACCGGCAGATTTCAAAACCGGCCATAAAGATGTCTTCGGCGTGGTTGGCCCAGGACGCTGCACCAATGGATTCGTTCGAGCAGTCCAGGATCGGAGCTCAAACCCTTCGGCTGGCGCCTTTCGACCTCCGCCAGTCCGCCATGGGTATTGATGAACTCAAAGCGAGCGGCTGTCGCAAAGACCCAAAATGAACTCAGCGACCACAGCAGGATCGTTGAGTGCCAACAGCGGTAGAGGCGTCGCCACATGGGCATCCGAGGCGACCGCGATGATGCTTGGGTCGGATGCGCTCAGCAAAGGTTTGCCCAGTCGCGGCCGATGCAGCTCGATTTTTGGAAACCGCTCATGCCGGAAACCCTCCACAAGTATCAGATCAACCAGGTTCGGGTCCAGGCTCGCGACCAACGATGACAGGCTTGGGTCCGAGACTTCGGCGGATTCGGTGATCAGGGCTTGCCTCGAGTCCGACGCGATGAGTGTTTGCCGCGCACCCGCGTGACGCAGTTCGAAGCTGTCCTTGCCGGGGTGGTCGATGTCGAATTGATGATGTGCATGTTTGATCACCCCAATTTCCATGCCGCGCGACCGTAGCAGGGGTATCAGTTGGATCAGCAGTGTGGTTTTTCCGGTCCCGCTACGGGCGGCAAATCCGAGCACCGGTATACGCGATACGCTCATCGGAATCGCAGGGGAAAGTCTAAGAAGAGCGGGAGTCTAGCACGGAGATGAGCTGCACAATGCGGTATTCTTTTTGCCAGCAACACCAGCCGGTGCGACAAGCGGTCGATATTGATGACAGACAAAGCTGACGTCGGGGCGCCGCCATGAATCATGCGTCTTCTCCGTCCAGAGTCGTTGCGGAAGGCGACCAGGTGGACTTGGAGCGCTTCCTGGGCGCGCTCTGGATGGAACGTGGTTTGAGTGACAATACGCTGATGGCCTACCGGTCGGATTTGAGCGGTCTGTCCAGCTGGTTGGGCCGCGAGCATGGACTGTTGCTGCGCGGTGCCGAGCGTGAACACCTGCTGGGCTATCTCGCGCAACAGGCGGTGGCGGGTGTCAAAGCCAGAACCACCGCCAGACAGCGGTCCGCTATCCGGCGTTTCTACCAGTATCTTGTCCGTGAGGGTGCCCGCGCCACGGATCCCAGTGCACGCATCGATGCGCCCAAGCTGGCCAGATCACTTCCGGGGTCACTGACAGAGGCCGAAGTTGAGCGGCTGCTGGCGGCGCCCGACACCTCCGATGCGCTGGGCTTTCGCGATCGGGCCATGTTGGAGGTGCTGTACGCCTGTGGATTGCGGGTAACCGAGTTGGTTCGGCTTCGCCTTGAGCAGACCAATCTGCAGGCCGGGTATGTGCGGGTTGTGGGAAAAGGACGCAAGGAGCGCCTGGTGCCGCTTGGTGAACATGCCGTAATCTGGTTGCAGGATTACAGCAGCGGGCCGCGCCTGGATGTTCTCGCCGGTCGCCAGAACCCCCATGTGTTTGTCACTCGTCGGGGTACGGGTATGACCCGCCAGGCTTTTTGGCATATTATTCGGCGGCACGCGGCTTTGGCAGGCATCGAAAAGCCCCTCTCACCGCACACCCTGCGTCACGCCTTCGCCACCCACTTGATCAATCACGGGGCCGATCTGCGTGTCGTACAAATGCTGCTGGGCCACAGTGACCTGTCAACAACACAGATCTATACTCACGTGGCGCGCGAGCGTCTCAAAGATCTGCATGCCCAGCATCACCCAAGGGGATGAGCATTGCGGCGCATCGGGAACTTGCGCCGCCCCGTAGTTTCCCACGAAAGACTGAAAACCCGGCGCGGAGGACGCGACCCTATGAGAATTCTAATTGCGGTGGCCGGACTGGCAGCCGGCTTTGTTGCTGCTGGCTCGATGGCGGCCGACGTACCCGATCTGACGACGCTCAAGTCGGCGCTGGGAGGGCAGGAACCCGATACGGTGCGTGACGCGCCGGTCAAGGGCCTTTATGAGGTCGTCATCGGGCCTCAACTTTACTATCTCAGTGAAGACGGGCGATACGTGGTCAATGGAAGCGTCATTGACCTGGACCAGGGAGCAGATGTAACCGAGCCGCGCAGAGCCGAAGTCCGCGTTGATTCGGTGGACGCGGTGGGTGAAGAGAACATGGTCATATTTGCCCCAGAGGGCGAAGTAAAGCACACCGTGACCGTGTTCACCGACATCGACTGTGGATACTGCCGCAAACTGCACAACGAGATTGCGCAATACAACGACGCCGGAATTCGGGTGCGATACTTGTTCTTCCCGCGCTCCGGACCGGAAA
>CAWAOU010000006.1:130000-172500 GCA_963783675.1 uncultured Gammaproteobacteria bacterium | reverse complement strand
CCCGCCTGGCTCCACCATTAACCGTTTGTCTTCTGGGCTCCCTTGAAAAGTTCAAAGCTGAGCATGCTTTAGGTTTGCTGATCTTTGGGCTTTGAGGCGTTGGTTCTCTTTAGCTGTTCTTTAACAAGGTGTAAACGCTGGGTATACATTGCGTAGCGATGTATCGAGTAAATCCGTGCGTTGTTCTGGTGATCTGGGCGCAGAGTGTCTGGTGATCTGGGGTGATGTGCGGAGAGTTTTCTAGGCGCATGTTGCATTCGAAGAGAACTGAGTCTGCGCGCGAGCGTGGGCTGTTAAGGTGTTACTGGTGAGGTTATATAGCCTTGAGTGTTTGGGGTTATATGGTCAAGCGAGTAAGCGCGTATGGTGGATGCCTAGGCGGCAGGAGGCGATGAAGGACGTGGTAGCCTGCGATAAGCTTCGGGGAGCTGGCAAACAAGCTTTGATCCGGAGATGTCCGAATGGGGAAACCCGGCCACTGTGAGGTGGTCACCCGTAGCTGAATACATAGGTTGCGGGGGCGAACGCGGGGAACTGAAACATCTAAGTACCCGTAGGAACAGAAATCAATTTGAGATTCCCTTAGTAGCGGCGAGCGAACGGGGACCAGCCCAGTCACATCAAGCGATGAAGTCATAGGGGAACGGTCTGGAAAGTCCGGCCATAGCGGGTGATAGCCCCGTACTTGAAATGGTTTTGTTGTGGGTGACGATGAGTAGGTCGGGACACGTGTTATCTTGACTGAACATGGGGGGCCCATCCTCCAAGGCTAAATACTCCCTGCCGACCGATAGTGAACCAGTACCGTGAGGGAAAGGCGAAAAGAACCCCGATAAGGGGAGTGAAATAGATCCTGAAACCGTACGCGTACAAGCAGTGGGAGCCTGTCTTAGGGCGGGTGACTGCGTACCTTTTGTATAATGGGTCAGCGACTTACTTTCAGTGGCGAGGTTAACCGTATAGGGGAGCCGTAGGGAAACCGAGTCTGAATAGGGCGAATGAGTCTCTGGGAGTAGACCCGAAACCGGGCGATCTATCCATGGCCAGGGTGAAGGTGGGGTAATTCCCACTGGAGGCCCGAACCCACTGGCGTTGAAAAGCCAGGGGATGAGCTGTGGATCGGAGTGAAAGGCTAATCAAGCCCGGAGATAGCTGGTTCTCCCCGAAAGCTATTTAGGTAGCGCCTCGTGTATCACTCTCGGGGGTAGAGCACTGTTTCGGCTAGGGGCCCATCCCGGGTTACCAAACCGATGCAAACTCCGAATACCGGGAAGTGCAATCACGGGAGACAGACGGCGGGTGCTAACGTCCGTCGTCGAGAGGGAAACAACCCAGACCGCCAGCTAAGGTCCCAAAATCGTGGCTCAGTGGGAAACGATGTGGGAAGGCTCAGACAGCTAGGAGGTTGGCTTAGAAGCAGCCATCCTTTAAAGAAAGCGTAATAGCTCACTAGTCGAGTCGTCCCGCGCGGAAGATTTACCGGGGCTCAAGCCACGTACCGAAGCTGCGGATGCGAGCTTGCTCGCATGGTAGGGGAGCGTTCCGTAGGCCGTTGAAGGTGGATCGAGAGGTCTGCTGGAGGTATCGGAAGTGCGAATGCTGACATGAGTAACGATAAAGGGGGTGAGAGGCCCCCTCGCCGAAAGCCCAAGGTTTCCTGCGCAACGCTAATCGGCGCAGGGTGAGTCGGTACCTAAGGCGAGGCCGAAAGGCGTAGTCGATGGAGAACAGGTTAATATTCCTGTACCTGGTACCACTGCGATGGGGTGACGGAGAAGGCTAGACCATCCGGGTGTTGGATGTCCCGGTTCAAGCGTGTAGGGAGTGGGCTTAGGCAAATCCGGGCCCGCAATTCCGAGGCGTAATGAGTAGGCTCCACGTGAGCCGAAGTGGTTGATGCCATGCTTCCAGGAAAAACCTCTAAGCATCAGGTGGTACGAGACCGTACCCCAAACCGACACAGGTGGGCGGGGAGAGAATCCCAAGGCGCTTGAGAGAACTCGGGTGAAGGAACTCGGCAAAATGGTACCGTAACTTCGGGAGAAGGTACGCCCCTGAGGGTGAAGGGCCTTGCGTCCGGAGCTTTTGGGGGTTGCAGTGACCAGGTGGCTGCGACTGTTTATTAAAAACACAGCACTCTGCGAACTCGAAAGAGGAAGTATAGGGTGTGACGCCTGCCCGGTGCCGGAAGGTTAATTGATGGGGTTAGTCCTCGGACGAAGCTCTTGATCGAAGCCCCGGTAAACGGCGGCCGTAACTATAACGGTCCTAAGGTAGCGAAATTCCTTGTCGGGTAAGTTCCGACCTGCACGAATGGCGTAACGATGGCCACACTGTCTCCACCCGAGACTCAGTGAAATTGAAATCGCTGTTAAGATGCAGTGTACCCGCGGCAAGACGGAAAGACCCCGTGAACCTTTACTACAGCTTTGCACTGAATCTTGAGTCTGCTTGTGTAGGATAGGTGGGAGGCTTTGAAGCGGTGACGCCAGTCATCGTGGAGCCGACCTTGAAATACCACCCTGGCATACTTGGGGTTCTAACCTTGGCCCGTTATCCGGGTTGGGGACAGTGTATGGTGGGTAGTTTGACTGGGGCGGTCTCCTCCCAAAGAGTAACGGAGGAGCGCGAAGGTACCCTCAGCGCGGTCGGAAATCGCGCATTGAGTGCAAAGGCATAAGGGTGCTTGACTGCGAGACAGACACGTCGAGCAGGAACGAAAGTTGGTCTTAGTGATCCGGTGGTTCTGAATGGAAGGGCCATCGCTCAACGGATAAAAGGTACTCCGGGGATAACAGGCTGATACTGCCCAAGAGTCCATATCGACGGCAGTGTTTGGCACCTCGATGTCGGCTCATCACATCCTGGGGCTGAAGCAGGTCCCAAGGGTATGGCTGTTCGCCATTTAAAGTGGTACGCGAGCTGGGTTTAGAACGTCGTGAGACAGTTCGGTCCCTATCTGCCGTGGGCGTTGGAGATTTGAGGGGAGCTGCTCCTAGTACGAGAGGACCGGAGTGGACGTACCTCTGGTGTTCCGGTTGTCACGCCAGTGGCATTGCCGGGTAGCTATGTACGGACGGGATAACCGCTGAAAGCATCTAAGCGGGAAGCCCCCCCCAAGATGAGATCTCCCTGGACCCTTGAGGTCCCTGAAGAGCCCTTGTAGACCACGAGGTTGATAGGCTGGGTGTGGAAGCACGGTAACGTGTGAAGCTAACCAGTACTAATTGCTCGAGAGGCTTGACCATATAACACCCAAACACTTCGGGTGTGTGCCACTGAAACGACTCGCCCAGCGTGAACACCGAACCCTGGAGACAGGCGCGCCAACGCACAGCGCCTTCTCCGACCCCTTTGCCTGGCGGCCATAGCGAGTGGGAACCACCCGATCCCATCCCGAACTCGGAAGTGAAACTGCTCAGCGCCGATGATAGTGTGGGGCTTCCCCATGCGAAAGTAGGACACTGCCAGGCGCCTACATCAAAAGCCCCCGCACCCCAAAAAGGTGCGGGGGCTTTGCTTTTGCGGCCCACTTTCGTATGGCAAAGCCCCGTGCCCCCGGCAAGAGGGCACCGGCCATCCCTGGCGATGCGCTGCGGCCTCGATCAGCCCCGGAGCGCCCATCCCTGGCCGCTCGTTCGCCCCGCTGGGCTGTCCACCGGACACCCCAGAGGCGCTCACCCCCATGGAAACCAGGACACTGCCAGGCGCCTACACCAAAAGCCCCCGCACCCCAAAAAGGTGCGGGGGCTTTGCTTTTGCGGCCCACTTTCGTATGGGAAAGCCCCGTGCCCCCGGCAAGAGGGCACCGGCCATCCCTGGCGATGCGCTGCGGCCTCGATCAGCCCCGGAGCGCCCATCCCTGGCCGCTCGTTCGCCCCGCTGGGCTGTCCACCGGACACCCCAGCGGCGCTCACCCCCATGGAAACCAGGACACTGCCAGGCGCCTATACCAAAAGCCCCCGCACCCCAAAAAGGTGCGGGGGCTTTGCTTTTTGCGACCACCTTCCATCGCACGGCTTTGCGTGGCCGTCCGGTCAGCCGATACACTGCCACGATGGCGCGGCATGGACAGGAAGATAGTCTTTCGAAGGCCCAGTGGGCGTTGTTGCGTCTACTTGCTGACGGCGACGAACACAGCGCCGGGGAGCTTACCCGGGCAGTGCCGGGAACCACTGCAGACATTGATGGCCTGATCGCCCAGTTCGAACCCCTAGGATTGTGTGTCGTACAACAGCCGGGTGGTGGGTGGAAGCTTACGGCTCCCGTGGATCTGCTCAACGTAAGCGCTATCCGATCTCATCTGCAGGGCGGGCTGGAGGTGCCGGAAATTCGGGTGCTGGGCTCAACCGGCTCCACCAATGACCTATTGAGGCGCTGCCCTTTGGCGCCAAATGGCCTTGTTTACCTGGCGGAGCATCAGGCAGCCGGGCGGGGGCGTCGGGGCCGTGGATGGGTATCTCCTCTGGCCAGCAATCTCGCACTCTCAATTTCCTGGCAGTATCCGCGAAATTTCCCACAGTTAGCCTGGGTGAGCCTGGCAATGGGTGTGAAGATAGCCGAGGCTCTGGAGGCCATGGGCTTCGACGGAATTGGCTTGAAATGGCCAAATGATCTGGTCGTGGGCGACGCTAAACTCGGCGGTCTCTTGATCGAACTGGGCGGTACCGCCAGCGGCCCGCTAAATCTCGTCTGTGGTGTCGGCATCAATGTATGGATGGGTAAGTCTGACCACAGCGGCATCGATCAACCTTGGACCAGTCTGGACCGTCTTGGCGTGCCTGCTGGAGTCGATCGCAACGTTCTGGCAGCCACGCTGATAGGTGCTTGCATAGATGTACTATCCCGGATGCCGACTGAAGACGTTGAAATGTGGCGCAAGGGATGGGCCGCACGTGACAGCTTGAAGGGTCGTGCTGTAAACGTGACGGCGTCCGGTGGGCCGAACCAGAACGGCATCGGGGGTGGCGTCTCGCGCGCCGGAGAGTTCATCCTGGTGCAGGGCGATCTGTGCCGAAAATACACATCCGCCGAAGTCAGCGTCAGACCAGCACCATGAATTTGTTGATCGATGTTGGCAATACCCGACTGAAGTGGGCGACCTATCAAGACGGACGAATCGGCGAGATCCAATCCGCTGCGCATGGCGGAATCGACCTCGGGCAAGAACTACAGTCCGCCTGGTTGCGCATGGGTATGCCGACCCGGGTCACTATGGCCAGCGTTGTACCGGGTCCAATCGTCATGCTTCGTAGCTGGATTCGTCGCCACTGGGGCGTTCCCTTGGATGAGGTTGCTGTAACAGCCGAAGCCTTTGGCATTCGGTGCGGCTACAGTCAGCCCACCCAACTCGGGGTTGATCGGTGGGCGGCGGTGATCGGGGCCCGAGCACTGAGCCAAGGCGACCTGTGCGTAGTGGATTGCGGTACGGCCATTACCGTGGATGGCCTCAACCGCGACAACCAGCACAGGGGTGGGTTCATCATGCCGGGGTTGGGGCTGATGCGGAGGACGCTGGCCTTGGGAACCGGCAGTTTGCCCGACGTGATCAGGCGCCGCGTGCATGGGTCCTGCAGTGAGTACGCACGACGCCATCCTGGGAGGAACCCTGCATGCGACGGTGGGTGGCGTACGGAGCGCCTTGGGCGCCATGCATCAAGCATTGGCCCGGGAAGATGCTCCAAAGATTTACCTCACCGGAGGCGAGTCCCGCCAGATCCAGCCGCACTTGGGCATCGTTTCGACTGTCGTTCCAGATCTGGTCTTTTTGGGTCTGGCCCGTTTTGCGGACGCTGCGTGAGCTTAGCCACACGCGTTTACTTGCATGATGTAGGTCGATATGATCGCGGGTTTAAGTGGATTTGCGCTGGCGTAGCTCAGTTGGTAGAGCAGCTGATTTGTAATCAGCAGGTCGCGGGTTCGACTCCTGTCGCCAGCTCCATTTTTCCATTGTCGTGGGGCCAGAATGGCTAACGAAAGATACAGTGTTGCCGAAAGCGCTTGACGGCGGCTTTTTGCTGACTAGAATATGCGCTCCCGCTGGAGGGGTTCCCGAGCGGTCAAAGGGGGCAGACTGTAAATCTGCTGGCTCAGCCTTCGTAGGTTCGAATCCTACCCCCTCCACCAGATTAGATTGATTCGAGCCGCTCGGGTCAAGCGGTTGCGAGGCAAGGCTTGGTCAAGGCGCGGGTGTAGTTCAATGGTAGAACCTCAGCCTTCCAAGCTGATGACGTGGGTTCGATTCCCATCACCCGCTCCAATTGCTCGATTGTCGACAGGTCGATGCCCATATAGCTCAGTCGGTAGAGCACTTCCTTGGTAAGGAAGAGGTCACCGGTTCAAATCCGGTTATGGGCTCCAGAGTAAGTGGTCGCGAGGGCGCGACTGGCAGGCACAGGCTCGTTACACACAAGGCACTTTAGTAAGGGGTAATTCCACGTGTCCAAGGCGAAATTTGAACGTACGAAGCCGCATGTAAACGTAGGCACGATTGGCCACGTTGACCACGGCAAGACGACCCTGACGGCGGCGTTGACGAAGGTATGTGCGGAGGCGCGCGGAGGGGAGTTCAAGGCGTACGATCAGATTGATAATGCGCCTGAAGAGCGAGCCCGTGGAATCACGATAGCGACGGCGCACGTGGAGTACGAGACGGAGAACCGTCATTACGCGCACGTGGACTGTCCGGGGCACGCTGATTATGTGAAGAACATGATCACGGGTGCTGCGCAGATGGACGGTGGGATTTTGGTGGTATCGGCGGCGGATGGCCCGATGCCGCAGACGCGCGAGCACATCTTGCTTTCGCGCCAGGTGGGTGTGCCGTGCATTGTTGTGTATATGAACAAGGCCGACATGGTTGACGACGAGGAGTTGTTGGAGTTGGTGGAGATGGAGGTGCGCGAGCTGTTGAGCGCATACGAATTTCCCGGCGACGACATTCCGATTGTGATCGGTTCGGCGCTGAAGGCGCTGGAAGGTGATGGCAGTGACATTGGCGTGCCGTCGGTTCTGAAGCTTCTGGAGGCGATGGACAGTTACATTCCGGAGCCGGAGCGAGACATTGATCAGCCGTTTTTGATGCCGATTGAGGATGTGTTCTCGATTTCGGGTCGTGGGACGGTGGTGACGGGCCGAATAGAGCGCGGGATCGTCAAGGTGGGCGACGAAGTTGCGATTGTGGGCATCAAGGACACGACCAAGACGATCTGTACCGGGGTTGAGATGTTTCGCAAGCTGCTGGACGAGGGTCGAGCGGGTGACAACGTTGGTGTGTTGCTTCGAGGGACCAAGCGTGAAGACGTTGAGCGTGGTCAGGTGCTGGCCAAGCCCGGGACGATCACGCCGCACACGGTGTTTGAGGCGGAGCTGTACATTCTGAGCAAGGACGAGGGTGGGCGCCACACGCCGTTTTTCAAGGGATACCGTCCGCAGTTTTATTTTCGCACGACGGATGTGACGGGTGCGGTTGAGTTACCTGATGGTGTTGAGATGGTGATGCCGGGTGACAACATTAAGGTGACGGTGAGTTTGATTGCGCCGATAGCGATGGAAGAGGGATTGCGGTTTGCGGTGCGCGAAGGCGGCCGTACTGTGGGGGCCGGTGTGGTCGCCAAGATAATCGAGTAGTTCCGGGCGCGTACAAGCGGGGTTAGCGACCAAGGGGCCGGGTGCGCCCCTTGTCGCATTTCTACAGGCCAGTAGCTCAATTGGCAGAGCAGCGGTCTCCAAAACCGCAGGTTGGGGGTTCGAGTCCCTCCTGGCCTGCCACATATCTGCCTCGGGTCCTTGGGCCCGAGGCGTGGCATCTGTTGGGCGCAGAGATTCAGACCAGACCTGAGCATGAGTTCAAGAGCCGAATCAGAAACCGGATCCAGATTGGACACTGTCAAGCTTATTGCCGCGGCGGGCGTGGCGCTGAGCGGTATGGTGGCCTTCTATTATTTTGCCGAGCAGTCATTGCTGCTGCGCGTGGTGGGCCTGCTGGTCGTGGTCGCGATCGCGATCGCTATCGCCATGACCAGCGATCAGGGCAGGAACACATGGCAGTTCATACGGGAAGCACGCGCTGAGCTGCGCAGGGTTGACTGGCCATCGCGAGCTGAAACCGTCCAGACCACATTGGCTGTGTTCGCCATGGTGATTGTTCTGGGCCTCGCCCTGTGGTTGCTCGACATGTTTCTGTTCTGGGCGGTTCGACTGCTCACCGGCCAGGGGGGCTGAGCATATGGCGCAGAGATGGTACGTCGTTCACGCCTACTCCGGCTATGAGCACCAGGTGAAGAAAGCGCTCCTGGAGCGCATTGCCCGGGCGGAGCTGACGGATCAGTTCGGCGAGATCCTTGTGCCCACTGAGGAAGTCGTGGAAATGCGCGACGGCCAAAAACGCAAGAGCGAGCGCAAGTTTTTCCCCGGCTATGTGCTGGTGCAGATGGAGATGAACGAAGACACCTGGCACCTGGTTAAAGGGACGCAGCGTGTCATGGGGTTTATCGGCGGCACCAGCGACCGGCCGGCGCCCATCACGGACAAGGAAGCCGATTCGATTCTTCACCGTATCGAGGAAGGCGTCGACAAACCCAGGCCGAAGGTGTTGTACGAGCCGGGCGAAGTGGTTCGTGTTACCGATGGCCCCTTCAACGATTTCAACGGTGTTGTTGAAGAGGTGAATTACGACAAGAGCCGTCTGCGCGTCGCCGTGCTGATTTTCGGTCGATCGACGCCGGTCGAATTGGAGTTCGGGCAGGTCGAGAAGGCCTGACGACAGGATTCATGGTGCGTTTCGACTTGTCGGTCCGCACAGTTTATTGGGGTGACATTCGGGGAGCCGTACGGCGTCTGAACCCGCAGGGAGTCATCGATGGCTAAGAAAGTACAGACCTACATCAAGCTGCAGGTTGCGGCCGGTAAGGCGAACCCAAGCCCACCGGTCGGGCCGGCCTTGGGTCAGCACGGCGTGAACATCATGGAGTTCTGCAAGGCCTTTAACGCGCAGACTCAGAGCATCGAGCCCGGTCTGCCTATCCCGGTAGTCATCACCGTCTACACCGACCGCAGCTTCACTTTTATTATGAAAACGCCGCCGGCTGCGGTGCTGTTGCAGAAGATTGCCGGAGTCGCCAAAGGGAGCGGTACACCCAACACAGTCAAGGTGGGCAAGGTGAACCGGGAGCAGTTGGAGGAGGTCGCCAAGCAGAAGATGCCCGATCTCACCGCCGCCGATATGGATGCGGCCGTCCGCACGATCGCGGGCAGCGCGCGCTCCATGGGTCTTGATGTGGAAGGGCTTTGAGTCATGGCGAAGTTAAGCAAAAGGCAGAAGTTAATTCGCGAACAGATCGAGGCAGGCAAACATTATCCCGCCGATGATGCGTTCTCGTTGTTGAAGAAACTGGCCAACGCCAAGTTCACTGAATCGGTGGACGTCGCGGTCAACCTGGGCGTCGATCCGCGCAAGTCCGACCAGGTGGTGCGCGGTTCATCGGTGCTTCCCAACGGAACCGGCAAGACTGTCCGTGTAGCCGTGTTCGCGCAGGGTGAAAACGCTGAGGCGGCGCAGGCCGCCGGTGCGGATCTGGTGGGGTTCGAAGACCTTGCCGAGAGCATCAAGGGGGGGCAGCTCGATTTCGACGTCGTCATCGCAACCCCAGATGCAATGCGTGTGGTTGGACAGCTTGGTCAGATTCTGGGTCCCCGCGGGCTGATGCCAAACCCCAAGGTGGGCACAGTGACGCCCGACGTCGCGACCGCGGTGCAGAATGCCAAGGCCGGGCAGGTTCGATTTCGAACCGACAAGGCGGGCATCATTCACTGCCGCATTGGAAGTTCGGAGTTCGAAAATTCGGCTTTGATTGAGAACCTTCAAGCCCTGATCGCCGACTTGCATAAGTCAAAGCCGGCTGCGGCGAAGGGTGTGTACATGGGGCGGATTACGGTTTCCACCACCATGGGTCCCGGGTTGAACGTGGACCTCGGATCGCTCGGATTATAGGAACTCTCACCGGAACCGCCGGACTTGGTTCTCGAGAGACTTTGGGGCCGCCCCTCTTGGGTGGTCGTCAAAGACCGTTGGTGCTTAGCGGCTTAAAGCCGGCCAAGGGAATGTGCCTGCCAACGCAGACGGTGATGGCCCTAAAGGAGTGCAGACTTCTGATGAAAGGCAACCGTACGGGTGGCTGATCTATTCAGCTTTGAGTCTACCGTAGGACAGTGGGGCTTCGGTGTTTTTCCGACGCCGCACAGGGGTAGTAATAGTAATGAGCCTTAGTCTAGATCAGAAAAAGGCCGTCGTGGCCGAGGTCGCCGAAGTGGCCGCTCGGGCGCATTCTGTGGTCGCCGCGGATTACCGTGGTCTCACGGTTTCGCAAATGACCGAGCTGCGGGCGAAGGCCCGAGAGGGTGGCGTACTGGTGCGTGTGGTGAAAAACACGCTGGCCCGTCGCGCGGTCGAGGGTACGGAGTTCGAATGCCTCCAGGAAGGACTTGTCGGTCCCTTGTTGCTGGCTTTCTCTTTGGAGGAGCCGGGCTCTGCGGCCAGGTTGGTGAAAGGCTTCGCAAAAGAGCATGACAAGCTCGACGTCAAGCTGGTCGCCTTCGGTGGGCAGATGCTGCCCGCAACCGATCTCGACCGATTGGCAAGCCTGCCGACACGTGACCAGGCGCTGAGCCTGTTGATGGCAACCATGAAGGCGCCGGTGACAAAGCTCGCCATGACCTTCAAGGAAGTGCCCGGCAAGCTGGTGCGCACCGTCGAAGCGGTGCGTCAGCAAAAGGAAGCCGCCTAGGTCCACATGTGCTTTTTCATCAGATCAATCTGCATTAATCAGGAGAGAACCAATGGCTGTCTCTAAGGACGATATTCTCGAAGCAATTTCCAGCATGAGCGTGATGGAGGTGGTGGACCTCATTGGCGCCATGGAGGAGAAGTTTGGCGTAAGCGCCGCCGCGGCTGTTGCCGCCGCCCCTGCCGCCGCCGGTGCTGCCGGGGATGCGGCTGAGGCGGAAGAACAGACCGAGTTTGACGTGGTCATGTCCTCCTTCGGCGCCAACAAGGTGTCGGTGATCAAGGCGGTCCGTGCTCTCACCGGGCTTGGCCTCAAGGAGGCCAAGGATACGGTCGAAGGCGTGCCCGCCACTGTCAAAGAAGGCGTGTCCAAGGACGACGCCGAAGAGGCAAAGAAGCAGTTGGAAGAGGCCGGCGCCACTGTCGAGCTCAAGTAAGCTGCGCGCCAAGTCGCGGGGTGGACCAACCTTGGTCCACCCCGCGCACGAATTAGCGGCTGGCGGCCTCAGGTCGCTGGCCTTTTGCTGTTGATGACGCAGGCAGCGGAATTTGCGGGGTCGCCCACTGGGTTTGGATGCTCCGCGACCCGAACATTCCGGTATAGACGCGCGTAGCGCATCGAGGATACACAATGGCTTACAGCTTCACTGAGAAGAGACGTGTTCGGAAGGACTTCGGAAAGCGCCCCAGCATTCTCGAAGTGCCCTACTTGCTCGCGATCCAGCTCGATTCCTATCGCAGCTTTCTCCAGGCAGAAGTGCAGGCCGAGGTCCGCGACGAAGTGGGGTTGCACGCGGCTTTCCGGTCCGTGTTCCCGATTGTCAGCTACTCGGGGAATGCGCAGCTGGAGTACGTCTCTTATCGACTCGGTGAGCCCGCCTTCGATGTGCGTGAGTGTCAATTGCGTGGTGTGACATTCTCCGCACCGTTACGTGTGAAGCTGCGTCTGGTCATCTTCGACAAAGAAGCGAGTACCAAAACGGTCAAGGAGATCAAGGAGCACGAGGTCTACATGGGCGAGCTACCGCTCATGACCGGCAACGGCACCTTTGTGATCAACGGCACCGAGCGGGTCATCGTGTCCCAGTTGCACCGCTCTCCCGGTGTGTTTTTTGACCATGACAAGGGCAAAACGCACTCGTCCGGAAAGATTCTGTACTCCGCACGGGTTATCCCCTACCGCGGATCCTGGTTGGATTTTGAATTTGATCCCAAGGACGCGTTGTTCTGCCGAATTGACCGGCGTCGGAAACTGCCGGTCAGCATATTGCTGAGAGCGATCGGTTACGGCACCGAGCAGATCCTCGACATGTTCTTCGACACCAATGTTTTCCGTTTGCGACGCGGCAAGACTCTGGAAATGGATCTGGTGCCTGAGCAGTTGCGCGGCGAACTGGCCAGCTTTGACATCAAGGTCGCCAAAGAAGTCATTGTCGAGGAAGGCCGACGCATTACGGCGCGACACATCAAGCAGCTGGAGGAAGGCAAAGTCCGTCGACTTGAGGTCCCGATTGAGTTCCTGGTCGGTAAGATTCTGGCGCACGACATTGTCGACGCAGACAGCGGCGAGGTGATTGCGTCGGCAAATGACGAGTTCACCGCTGAGCTTGCGGAAAAGGTGATCGAGGCAGGCTGCAAGGAGTTCCGCACGCTGTATGTGAATGAGATCGATCGCGGGCCTTTCATTTCCAACACCCTGCGTTTGGATTCCTCGACCACGGAGCTGGAAGCGCAGGTCGAAATCTATCGCATGATGCGACCGGGTGAACCGCCCACCAAAGAGGCTGCCCAGACGCTGTTTCAGAATCTGTTTTTCTCCGAGGATCGCTACGACCTGTCGGCCGTCGGTCGCATGAAATTCAATCGGCGCGTCGGCCGTGATGACGAGGTCGGATCGGGCGTATTGTCCAATGACGACATTATTGACGTCATGAAAGTGCTGATCGACATCCGTAACGGTAACGGTGTGGTGGACGACATTGACCACCTGGGTAATCGTCGTATTCGCAGCGTCGGTGAGATGGCGGAGAACGTCTTCCGCGTAGGCCTCGTCCGGGTCGAGCGTGCGGTCAAGGAGCGCCTGAGTCTGGCTGAATCAGAGAATCTGACGCCGCAGGACTTGATCAATGCGAAGCCCGTTGCGGCTGCGGTAAAGGAGTTTTTCGGCTCCAGTCAATTGTCTCAGTTTATGGATCAGAACAATCCGCTGTCTGAGGTGACCCACAAGCGGCGTGTGTCCGCATTGGGTCCAGGTGGGTTGACGCGAGAGCGAGCTGGATTCGAAGTGCGTGACGTGCACCCCACCCATTACGGTCGGGTGTGTCCCATTGAGACGCCGGAAGGGCCCAATATCGGCCTGATCAATTCCATGGCTGTCTATGCCCGCACCAACCGGTACGGGTTTCTGGAGACGCCCTATCGCAAAGTGGCCAACAGCAAGGTAACCGATTCCATCGACTACCTTTCCGCGATCGAGGAGGGCAACTACGTCATCGCCCAGGCCAATGCGAGTCTGGCCGACGATGGCACGTTGACCGACGACCTTGTTTCCTGCCGCCATGTTAACGAGTTCACCATGAAGCGTCCGGCGGACATCCAGTACATGGATGTGTCTCCGAAGCAGATCGTATCGGTGGCAGCCTCTTTGATACCGTTCCTGGAACACGATGACGCAAACCGGGCGCTGATGGGTTCCAACATGCAGCGTCAGGCGGTACCGACTCTGCGGGCTGAAAAGCCCTTGGTGGGGACCGGGATGGAGCGCACGGTGGCGATTGACTCCGGCGTGGCTGTCGTGGCCCGCCGCGGCGGCATGGTTGAATCTGTGGACGCCGCCCGCATGGTGGTGCGCGTCAACGACAACGAAACCGAAGCTGGTGAACCTGGCGTCGACATTTACAATCTGACCAAATACACCCGATCCAATCAGAACACCTGCATAAACCAACGGCCTCTGGTGAATCCGGGTGATGTGATTTCCCGCGGCGACGTTCTGGCTGACGGACCCAGCACCGACATGGGCGAACTGGCGTTGGGGCAGAACCTGCTGGTCGCCTTCATGCCTTGGAACGGTTACAACTTCGAGGACTCGATACTCATTTCCGAGCGCGTGGTGGAGGAGGATCGGTTCACTACGATTCACATCGAGGAACTCACCTGCGTCGCCCGCGATACCAAGCTTGGGCCCGAAGAGATTTCCGCCGACATTCCAAATGTGGGTGAGAGTGCGCTCGCCAAGCTGGACGAGTCGGGCATTGTCTACATCGGCGCCGAGGTCAAAGCGGGAGACATCCTGGTTGGTAAGGTCACGCCCAAGGGTGAGACGCAGTTGACGCCAGAAGAGAAGTTGCTCCGCGCGATATTTGGTGAAAAGGCCTCGGATGTGAAGGACACCTCGCTGCGGGTCCCATCCGGCATGGACGGCACCGTGATCGACGTGCGTATTTTCACCCGTGACGGTGTCGAGAAAGACGAACGGGCCAAGGCCATCGAAAATGCCGAACTGGCCAAAGTGCGAAAGGACTTCAACGACCAGCAGCGCATTCTGGAAGAGGATGTGTATCAGCGGGTCGAAAAGTTGGTGTTGAACAAAGTGGCCGAGGGCGGCCCGGAAGGGATCAGTTCCGGCACCAAGATATCCAAAGCCTACTTGGCCAAGATTCCTCGTGAGCGCTGGTTGGACATTCGGCTGCAGAGTGATGACTTGAATGTGCAGCTGGAGCGTATGTATGAACAGGTTCAAGGCATTCGTTTGGATTTCGAGGAGAAATTCGACGTCAAGCGGCGCAAGCTGACCCAGGGCGATGATCTCGCCCCCGGCGTGCTGAAAATGGTGAAGGTCTATCTGGCGGTAAAGCGCCGGGTGCAGCCCGGTGACAAGATGGCCGGTCGCCACGGCAACAAGGGTGTGATCTCCACCATCGTGCCGGTCGAGGACATGCCGTATATGGAAGACGGCACCCCGGTCGACATCGTACTGAACCCACTGGGCGTGCCGTCCCGAATGAACGTTGGGCAGGTTCTTGAGACCCATCTCGGTTGGGCGACCAAGGGCTTGGGGTTGAAGATCGGTGCGATGATGGATGCACAGGTCACGGACAGCAAAATCAAGGCATTCCTGAGCGAGATCTATAACGACGAAGAGAAGCAGCAGCTCGATTTCTCCAGCTACAACGACGACGAGTTCAAGGTGCTGTGCACTAATCTGTCCAAGGGCGTGCCCATGGCGACGCCGGTGTTCGACGGCGCCAGTGAAGCGGAACTGAAGCGCATGCTGCGACTTGCCGATTTACCGGAGTCGGGGCAGACCACGCTGTACGACGGTCGCACCGGTGAGTCCTTTGAGCGTCCAGTTACCGTTGGATACATGTACATGCTCAAGCTGAACCACCTTGTGGACGACAAGATGCACGCGCGTTCGACCGGACCGTATAGCCTGGTGACGCAGCAACCGCTGGGCGGCAAGGCGCAGTTCGGTGGGCAGCGTTTCGGGGAAATGGAAGTATGGGCGCTGGAGGCCTATGGCGCGGCCTACACGCTGCAGGAAATGCTGACGGTAAAGTCCGACGACGTGAATGGGCGCACCAAGATGTATAAAAACATCGTTGACGGTGACCATCGCATGGAGGCAGGCATGCCGGAATCGTTCAATGTATTGGTGAAGGAGATTCGATCTCTGGGCATCAACATCGAATTGGACCAGGACTGACTGCCGATGCGTGCCCATTGCACCACCGGCATTGACGTTCAACCAGAGCGAGCGACCACATGAAAGATTTGCTGAATCTGTACAGATCGCAGGGCAACCTCCAGGATTTCGATGCCATCCGCATAGGGTTGGCCTCACCGGACATGATCCGTTCTTGGTCCTTTGGCGAGGTCAAGAAGCCGGAGACCATCAACTATCGCACCTTTAAACCCGAACGTGACGGTCTGTTCTGCGCCAAGATATTTGGCCCGATCAAAGACTACGAGTGCTTGTGTGGAAAGTACAAACGCTTAAAGCATCGCGGCGTCGTTTGCGAGAAATGCGGCGTTGAAGTGACGCTGGCCAAGGTCCGTCGAGAGCGCATGGGCCACATCGAACTGGCCAGTCCGGTTGCCCACATCTGGTTCCTGCGTTCACTGCCGTCGAGAATCGGCATGCTGCTGGATATGGCGCTGCGCGATATCGAGCGGGTTCTCTATTTCGAAGCCTTCGTGGTGATCGATCCAGGAATGACACCGATGGAGCGCGGCCAGCTGCTCAATGACGAGCAGTATCTCGATTCAATCGAGCAATACGGCGACGAGTTCGACGCCCGTATGGGCGCCGAGGCCGTTCACGAGTTGCTGAAATCCCTGGATCTGAACAAGACGGCGGCTCAACTGCGCGAAGAGTTGGCCGAATCCACGTCGGAATCCAAGAACAAGCGTCTGTCAAAGCGGCTGAAGCTGGTTGAGTCGTTCGTGGACTCAGGCAACAATCCGCAGTGGATGGTGTTGACCGTTCTGCCGGTATTGCCGCCAGATTTGCGGCCTTTGGTCCCGTTGGATGGCGGGCGCTTTGCCACCTCGGACCTCAACGATCTGTATCGGCGAGTGATCAACCGCAACAATCGATTGAAGCGGTTGTTGGAACTCAACGCCCCTGACATCATCGTTCGCAATGAAAAGCGCATGCTCCAAGAGGCGGTTGACTCGTTACTCGACAACGGCCGTCGCGGTCGGGCCATAACCGGCACCAATAAGCGACCTTTGAAGTCGTTGGCCGATATGATCAAGGGTAAGCAGGGTCGGTTTCGTCAGAACCTGCTGGGCAAACGGGTGGACTACTCCGGTCGTTCGGTCATCGTGGTCGGCCCGACCCTGAGGCTCCACCAGTGTGGGCTGCCCAAGAAAATGGCGCTTGAGTTGTTCAAGCCGTTCATCTTCAGCAAGCTTCAGCTCCGTGGGCTCGCGACCACCATCAAGGCAGCGAAGAAGATGGTTGAGCGCGAGGCGCCGGAGGTTTGGGATTTTCTTGAAGAGGTTATCCGCGAGCATCCGGTGATGCTTAACCGGGCGCCCACCCTGCATCGGCTCGGTATTCAGGCATTTGAGCCGGTGTTGATCGAAGGTAAGGCAATCCAGCTGCACCCGTTGGTGTGTACCGCGTTCAACGCGGACTTCGATGGCGATCAGATGGCGGTGCACGTGCCCCTTTCAATCGAGGCGCAGCTCGAGGCGCGTGCCTTGATGATGTCCACCAACAACGTCCTGTCGCCGGCCAATGGCGAGCCGATCATCGTCCCGTCTCAGGACGTGGTGCTGGGCCTCTACTACATCACCCGCGAACGGGTGAATGCCAAAGGCGAGGGCATGCGCTTCGGTGACGTGGCCGAGGTCCATCGGGCCTATGAGAATCGAAAGGTT
Organism: uncultured Gammaproteobacteria bacterium; assembly: GCA_963783675.1. GTDB lineage: Bacteria > Pseudomonadota > Gammaproteobacteria > Competibacterales > JAHEDQ01 > JAHEDQ01. Next base: position 155,324 of record CAWAOU010000006.1, on the reverse strand, counting down.
GATCTGCACGCCAAGGTGACAGCGCGTATTCCTTGCCGGGTGAACATCGAGGACGAGGGGGCCGATCCGAAATGGGAGGTGCGTCGATTCGATACAACGGTTGGGCGTGCACTGCTGTCCGAAATCCTGCCGGATGCCCTGCCCTTCGACCTGATCAACCAGGTCTTGAACAAGAAGGCGATATCACGCCTGATCAACGTCTGCTATCGCCGCGTTGGATTGAAGGATACGGTGATATTCGCCGATCAGCTCATGTACGCCGGCTTTAACTATGCCACTCGCTCGGGGTGCTCAATCGGTTTCGAGGATTTGGTGATTCCGGAGGAGAAGGGCGACATCCTGAGTGTCGCCGAACGCGAGATCAGCGAGATCCAGGACCAGTACGCGTCGGGTCTGATTACCAACGGAGAGCGCTACAACAAGGTCGTCGACATATGGTCGCGCACCAACGAGCAGGTCGCGGAAGCGATGATGGGCAAACTTGGCAAGGAACTGGTTGCCGATCGCGACGGCAAGCAGGTCCCACAGAGTTCCTTCAACTCCGTTTACATGATGGCCGATTCGGGCGCGCGAGGCTCGGCAGCGCAAATTCGGCAGCTTGCCGGCATGCGCGGCTTGATGGCAAAGCCCGATGGCTCGATCATCGAAACACCGATTACGGCCAACTTCCGTGAAGGGCTCGATGTTCTCCAGTACTTCATTTCAACCCATGGGGCACGTAAGGGGTTGGCCGATACGGCGCTCAAGACCGCCAACTCGGGCTACCTGACGCGGCGTCTGGTGGATGTGGCCCAGGATCTGGTGGTGACCGAAGTAGACTGCGGTACGGATCGCGGTCTGCTGATGACGCCCATCGTCGAAGGTGGCGATGTGGTTGAGCCCCTGGGCGAGCGTGTGTTGGGCCGGACGGTGTCGGAGGATGTTTCTTCGCCGGGGACCGGAGAGCTTCTGGCGCCCAAAGATACTCTGCTGGATGAGGCCCTGGTGGAGGAATTCGAGCGCCATGGCGTTGATCACATGATGGTGCGTTCGGCCATCACCTGTGAGACCAGGCACGGCGTATGTGCCACCTGTTATGGTCGCGATCTGGCTCGTGGCCATCGTGTGAACATGGGCGAGGCGGTCGGGGTGATTGCCGCCCAGAGTATCGGTGAGCCCGGGACACAGCTCACCATGCGCACTTTCCATATTGGTGGCGCCGCGTCTCGGTCCGCCGCCGTGAGCAATGTCCAGGTCAAGTCCAGCGGCACCGTACGTCTTCACAACATGAAGACTGTGGCCAACCGCGATGACAAGCTGGTCGCGGTATCCCGATCCGGCGAAGTCACGGTGATCGACGAAAGTGGCCGTGAGCGTGAACGGTACAAAGTACCTTATGGTGCCGTCATCAGCGTGGTTGATCAGGCGGCGGTCGAAGCCGGTCAGATCGTTGCCAATTGGGATCCGCATACTCACCCAGTGATCACCGAGGTGGCGGGCAAGATTCAAGTGGCAGACCTGGTCGACGGGGTCAGTGTCCAGCGCAACGTGGACGAGATGACGGGCATCAGTTCTCAGGTGGTGACCGATCCGAAGCAGCGTGGCAGTGCCGGCAAGGATTTGCGGCCGATGCTCAAACTGGTGGATGACTCCGGCACCGACCTTTGCCTGGCGGGTACCGAGATACCCGCGCAGTATTTCTTACCCGCCGGCGCCATCGTGAATGTGGTGGATGGAGGCTCCGTGGAGGTGGGCGACGTGCTTGCCCGGATCCCCCAGGCATCCTCCAAGACTCGCGATATCACGGGTGGCTTGCCCCGGGTGGCGGAACTGTTCGAGGCGCGCAAGCCGAAAGACCCGGCAATTCTCGCCGAGGTGTCGGGTACCGTGCGTTTCGGCAAGGAAACCAAAGGCAAGCAGCGCCTGGTGATCACGCCGGGTGGCGATAAACCGGAGTATGAGGAGCTGATTCCGAAATGGCGACAGGTCACCGTGTTCGAAGGTGAACACGTCGAGAAAGGTGAAACCGTGGTCGATGGGGAGCCGAATCCTCACGATATCCTAAGGCTTCTGGGCGTGGAGAGATTGGCGGACTATCTGGTCAAGGAGATCCAGGACGTCTACCGACTGCAGGGTGTGCGCATCAACGACAAGCACATCGAGGTCATCATTCGTCAGAAGCTGCGTAAGATCGAGATTTCGGATTCGGGTGACACCCGGTTTATCAAAGGTGAGCAGGTCGACCGGGCCACGGTGCAGGAGGAGAACGATCGTGTGTCACATCAGGAGGACATGCGCCCGGCCACCTACGTATCGATACTGCTCGGCATCACCAAGGCGTCGCTGTCGACCGAGTCGTTTATATCGGCCGCTTCGTTTCAGGAAACGACCCGCGTGCTTACCGATGCCGCCACGCGTGGGGCGAAGGACAACCTCCGAGGGCTTAAGGAGAACGTCATTGTCGGACGTTTGATCCCAGGGGGAACCGGAATGGCTCATCACCGTGAGCGCCATGAGGCGCGCTATGCGGATATGTCCATCGACCTTATGGAAAAGGTGGAGGAGGCATCGGTTGAGGTCGTGTCTTCCGGCGAGGAGGGCGGGCCGCCAGAAGGTGCCTGACAGAATGGGCTGACATGTATCAGCCGGTCTTCACAAGACCACCTAACCGCCGAAATATCGACGCGCCCCGTCGTCCGACGGGGCGCGTCTTGTTTTCCCTGGACCTTGCTTGACAGTGTAGGGGGCGGCACATACAATGCCGCGCCTTCGTTTGACCGCAGTCCGGTCCGTCGACGATCAGCTGGAGAGAGAGCCGCATGGCCACGATTAACCAATTGGTGCGCAAACCGCGCAAGACGAAGCGTGAGGAAAGCAACGTTCCAGCGCTTGAGGCATGTCCTCAACGGCGCGGCGTATGCACCCGTGTTTACACGACCACGCCCAAAAAGCCGAACTCGGCGCTGCGAAAGGTTGCCCGCGTGCGCCTCACCAATGGTTTCGAAGTTACCAGCTATATCGGCGGCGAGGGCCATAACCTTCAGGAACACTCTGTGGTTCTGATCCGCGGCGGTCGTGTCAAGGACCTGCCCGGTGTTCGCTACCACACGGTGCGCGGCTCATTGGACACCGCTGGTGTTTCCAGTCGTCGCCAGGGCCGGTCCAAGTATGGTGCCAAGCGCCCCAAGTCCTGATTAAGCCAGCGACCGCTCATTCAGTAGGTAGGATTCACGATGCCGCGCAGAAGAGAAGTTCCCAAACGCACCATACTCCCCGATCCGAAGTTCGGGAATGAGTTGCTGGCGAAATTCGTCAACATGCTCATGCGAGATGGCAAAAAGTCGGTGGCCGAAAAGATCGTATACGGCGCCCTCGAGATCATCACTGAGCGCAAGCCCGGCGACGCGATCGAAACCTTGACGACCGCCCTGGAGAACGTCCGGCCCGTGGTCGAGGTGAAGTCACGGCGTGTCGGTGGCGCAACTTATCAGGTGCCGGTCGAAGTCAGACCGGTTCGGCGCACCGCGCTTGCCATGCGCTGGACCATCGACGCCGCCCGTAAGCGCGGTGAGAAATCCATGGCGCAGCGCTTGGCCGGCGAGCTGATTGACGCCTCCGACAGTCGCGGTTCCGCCGTCAAGAAACGCGAAGACACGCATCGTATGGCGGAGGCCAACAAGGCCTTTGCTCACTACCGTTGGTAAAGGACGAGGCATACCACTGTGGCGCGCAAGACCCCAATTGAGCGGTATCGCAATGTCGGCATCATGGCTCACATCGATGCCGGTAAGACGACCACCACCGAGCGCATCCTGTTCTACACCGGTGTATCGCACAAAATCGGTGAGGTCCATGACGGCGCGGCCGTGATGGATTGGATGGAACAGGAGCAAGAGCGGGGCATTACCATTACCTCCGCCGCTACCACCTGTTTCTGGTCTGGCATGGACAAGCAGTTCCCGGAACACCGCGTCAACATTATTGATACGCCCGGGCACGTTGATTTTACGATTGAGGTCGAGCGCTCTTTACGTGTGCTCGACGGCGCGGTTGCGGTGTTCTGTGCGGTAGGTGGGGTTGAGCCGCAGTCGGAGACCGTATGGCGTCAGGCGAACAAGTACGGCGTGCCGCGGATGGCATTCGTCAACAAGATGGATCGGGCTGGGGCGGACTTCCTGCGTGTGGTAGGCCAGATCAAAGAGCGCCTTGGAGCTGTGCCCGTTCCGCTGCAACTGCCTATCGGAGCCGAAGAGGGGTTCGAGGGTGTGGTCGACCTGATTCGCATGGAAGCCATCTACTGGGACGATTCGACCCAGGGCACCAGCTACGAGGCGCGCCCCATTGCAGACGGCATGATGGACGACTGCACCAAGTGGCGTGAGCACCTCTGTGAAACCGCGGCGGAGGCCAACGAGGAACTGATGGAGAAGTACCTCGACGGTGGTGAGCTGTCCCAAGAGGAAATTCGCCAGGGCATTCGCATACGTACTCTCGCTGGCGAGATTGTGCCTGCCATGTGCGGTTCTGCTTTTAAGAACAAAGGCGTGCAGGCCATGCTGGACGCCATGGTCTATTTCATGCCGAGCCCCGTGGATGTGCCGCCCATCAAAGGCTTGCTCGACGACGGTGAGACCGAAGCGGCGCGCCCACCGGACGACGATGCGCCATTCGCCGCCCTGGCGTTCAAGATCGCTACCGATCCATTCGTGGGCACGCTGACCTTTTTCCGTGTCTATTCCGGTGTGTTGAATTCCGGTGACACGGTTTACAACCCGGTCAAGACAAAACGGGAGCGCATCGGCCGAATTCTGCAGATGCACTCAAATTCCCGCGAAGAGATAAAGGAAGTCCGCGCCGGGGACATTGCTGCGGCTGTCGGTCTGAAGGACGTCACCACCGGTGAGACCCTGTGCGCGCGGGACAACATCATCACACTTGAGCGCATGGAATTCCCCGAGCCGGTCATTTCAGTTGCGGTTGAGCCCAAGACGAAGGCCGACCAGGAGAAAATGGGCGTAGCCCTCGGAAAACTGGCCCAGGAAGATCCTTCTTTTCGTGTCCATACTGACGAGGAATCCGGCCAAACAATTATCTCTGGAATGGGCGAGTTGCACCTGGACATCATCGTCGATCGAATGCGGCGTGAGTTCAACGTCGAGGCCAATGTGGGCGCCCCCCAGGTGGCCTACCGCGAGGCGATCAAGAAGAGCGTGGAAAGCGAAGGCAAGTTCGTGCGCCAGAGCGGTGGACGTGGACAGTATGGTCATGTTTGGCTGCGCCTCGAGCCGCAGGCGCCGGGCACCGGTTACGAATTCGTCAACCAGATCGTTGGTGGTGTCGTACCGCGCGAGTACATCCCCGCCGTGGACAAGGGGGTGCAGGAACAGCTGGAGTCAGGTGTGCTCGCCGGTTACCCGGTGGTGGATGTCAAGGTCACGCTGTTTGACGGCTCCTATCATGATGTGGATTCCAGCGAAATGGCATTCAAGATCGCCGGCTCCATGGGGTTCAAAGCCGGCACGGCGAAAGCCGATCCGGTTCTTCTCGAGCCCATCATGAAGGTCGAGGTGGTCACCCCGGAAGACTACATGGGTGATGTCATGGGAGACCTGAACAGACGGCGTGGCATCGTGCAAGGCATGGACGATGGCGTTGCCGGCAAGAGCATTCGCGCCGAGGTCCCGCTGGCCCAGATGTTTGGCTACGCGACGGATTTGCGGTCTGCAACGCAGGGGCGTGCGACGTACTCCATGGAGTTCGCCAAGTATGCCGAAGCGCCCGCCAGCATCGCAGAAGAGGTCATCAAGAAGGCCTCTTGACGGGGCTGGTTTTCTTCACGGTTTTAGGCATTTCAGAGGTACGGATCGGTGTCCAAGGCGAAATTTGAACGTACGAAGCCGCATGTAAACGTAGGCACGATTGGCCACGTTGACCACGGCAAGACGACCCTGACGGCGGCGTTGACGAAGGTATGTGCGGAGGCGCGCGGAGGGGAGTTCAAGGCGTACGATCAGATTGATAATGCGCCTGAAGAGCGAGCCCGTGGAATCACGATAGCGACGGCGCACGTGGAGTACGAGACGGAGAACCGTCATTACGCGCACGTGGACTGTCCGGGGCACGCTGATTATGTGAAGAACATGATCACGGGTGCTGCGCAGATGGACGGTGGGATTTTGGTGGTATCGGCGGCGGATGGCCCGATGCCGCAGACGCGCGAGCACATCTTGCTTTCGCGCCAGGTGGGTGTGCCGTGCATTGTTGTGTATATGAACAAGGCCGACATGGTTGACGACGAGGAGTTGTTGGAGTTGGTGGAGATGGAGGTGCGCGAGCTGTTGAGCGCATACGAATTTCCCGGCGACGACATTCCGATTGTGATCGGTTCGGCGCTGAAGGCGCTGGAAGGTGATGGCAGTGACATTGGCGTGCCGTCGGTTCTGAAGCTTCTGGAGGCGATGGACAGTTACATTCCGGAGCCGGAGCGAGACATTGATCAGCCGTTTTTGATGCCGATTGAGGATGTGTTCTCGATTTCGGGTCGTGGGACGGTGGTGACGGGCCGAATAGAGCGCGGGATCGTCAAGGTGGGCGACGAAGTTGCGATTGTGGGCATCAAGGACACGACCAAGACGATCTGTACCGGGGTTGAGATGTTTCGCAAGCTGCTGGACGAGGGTCGAGCGGGTGACAACGTTGGTGTGTTGCTTCGAGGGACCAAGCGTGAAGACGTTGAGCGTGGTCAGGTGCTGGCCAAGCCCGGGACGATCACGCCGCACACGGTGTTTGAGGCGGAGCTGTACATTCTGAGCAAGGACGAGGGTGGGCGCCACACGCCGTTTTTCAAGGGATACCGTCCGCAGTTTTATTTTCGCACGACGGATGTGACGGGTGCGGTTGAGTTACCTGATGGTGTTGAGATGGTGATGCCGGGTGACAACATTAAGGTGACGGTGAGTTTGATTGCGCCGATAGCGATGGAAGAGGGATTGCGGTTTGCGGTGCGCGAAGGCGGCCGTACTGTGGGGGCCGGTGTGGTCGCCAAGATAATCGAGTAACACAGACATGGCCAACCAGAGAATTCGAATACGTCTGAAGGCGTTCGACCATCGGCTGATCGATCAGTCAGCCCGAGAAATAGTCGATACCGCCCGCCGTACCGGTGCGCAGGTTCGTGGCCCCGTGCCGCTGCCGACACGAAAAGAGCGGTTTACCGTTTTGATCTCGCCGCACGTGAACAAAGATGCGCGAGACCAGTATGAGTTGCGCACCCACAAGCGCCTGATGGATATCGTGGATCCAACCGAGAAGACGGTGGACGCGCTGATGCGCTTGGATCTCGCTGCCGGAGTGGATGTTCAGATCAAGCTGAACTGAACCGAGACAATAACCGATGAGGGGCGGTTGCCACCCCTCCTCTCGGTAGCTTGTCGAATTAAAGGATGGACGCAAAATGGCAATCGGACTGATTGGTCGGAAACTCGGGATGACCCGAGTGTTTACCGACGACGGAATTTCGATCCCGGTCACCGTGATCGAGGTCGAGGCCAACCGCATCGCTCAGGTGCGCACAGCTGAACGCGACGGCTACAGCGCGGTACAGGTTACTGCAGGCAATCGTCGCGCCAGTCTCGTAACCAAGCCGGAGGCTGGACACTTCGCCAAGGCGGCTGTCGAGCCCGGTCGGGGTTTATGGGAATTGCGCCCGCGGGAAGGGTCGGTAGGTGACCTGGAAGCGGGCAACGCGCTGACCGTCGAATCCTTCTCCGACGTGAAGAGCGTGGATGTGACCGGCACCTCGATCGGCAAAGGCTTCGCCGGCACGATCAAGCGGCATCATTTCCGCGGCCAGCGCAACACCCACGGCAACTCCCTTTCCCATCGCGTCCCGGGATCGATTGGTCAGAACCAGACGCCGGGCCGTGTGTTCAAGGGCAAGAAAATGTCCGGGCATCTCGGGAACGTGCGGAGAACTACGCAGAATCTGGAACTGGTTCGGGTCGATGGAGAGCGCAACCTGCTTCTGGTGAAGGGCGCGGTACCAGGCCCCAAAGGGGGTGACGTGCTTGTGCGTCCGTCCGTAAAAGCGCGTTCAAGGGGCTGATCGATGGATATAAAGATTCACTCTGCAGACGGACAGGGGCCTGGTTCCTCGGTGTCATTGTCCGATGTCGCGTTCGCCCAGGATTTCAATGAGGCTTTGATTCACCAGGTGGTCGTGGCTTACATGGCTGCAGGCCGCTCCGGTAGCAAAGCGCAGAAGAGCCGTTCGGATGTGAGTGGAGGCGGCGCCAAGCCTTGGCGTCAAAAGGGAACGGGGCGCGCGCGCGCCGGCACCAGCCGCAGTCCGATCTGGCGCAGCGGCGGCGTGACCTTCGCGGCGCGACCACGAGATCACGCGCAGAAAGTCAATCGCAAGATGTACCGGGGCGCACTGCGGTCAATTTTGTCGGAGCTGCTGCGCCAGGATCGATTGACCCTGGTGGACTCCATGACGGTTGCCGAACCGAAGACAAAGCTCGTCTTCGAAATGCTGAAAGGTCTGGGCGCTGAGGGTGCGCTGCTGGTCACCCATGCTGAGGATCGGAACCTGACCCTCGCCGCCCGCAACATCCCGGGCGTGCATGTGATTTCGGCGGCCGATATGGACCCCCTCAGCCTGGTGCGCGCCGACTCGGTCGTCATGACCGTCGATGCGGCCAAACATATCGAGGAGGTCCTGTCATGAATCAGGAGCGATTGATGAGGGTGCTGGTGGCGCCCCATGTCTCAGAGAAAAGCGCCATCGTTGGCGACGCCAGCAATCAGGTGGTTTTTAAAGTGGCCGCCGACGCCACCAAGTCCGAGATCAAGGCCGCGGTGGAATCGCTGTTCAGCGTCACAGTTGAAGCTGTGAATGTGGTCAACCTGAAGGGCAAGAGCAAACGCTTCGGGCGGATGGAAGGGCGGCGCTCGAATGTGCGTAAGGCCTACGTCCGGCTGGCCGAGGGTCAGGAGATCGATTTTATGGTCGGTGCCGACTGATCCAGCTGCGCTTGGCAGCGTTTTCGTTAGAAACAGTTATCAGGGTAAAGAATCATGGCAGTCGTCAAAGCCAAGCCTACATCCCCGGGACGTCGGTTCGTGGTCAAGGTGGGGACACCCGGGTTGCACAAGGGTCAGCCCCATGCGGCCCTGCTTGCAAAGAAGAGCAAGTCCGGCGGGCGCAACAATCATGGGCGCATTACCACCCGTCACCGTGGAGGCGGCCACAAGCAACGGTATCGCGTGATCGACTTCCGTCGATCCAAGGACGGGATTGTCGCAACGGTTGAGCGTTTGGAGTATGACCCCAACCGCAGCGCAAATATCGCTTTGTTGCTTTACGCCGATGGCGAACGACGGTATATTATCGCGCCCCGCGGGCTGGAGCCCGGGGCCAAATTGGTTTCTGGCGACGATGCGCCGATCAAACGCGGGAATGCGCTCCCGCTGCGCAACATCCCGGTCGGAACCACGGTCCACTGCATCGAGATGAAGGCCGGTAAGGGCGCTCAACTTGCTCGCAGCGCCGGGACGTCGGCCCAGTTGGTGGCCCGTGAAGGGCGCTATTCCACGCTCCGGCTCCGGTCGGGTGAGATGCGCAAGATTCATGTGGATTGCCGGGCGACCGTGGGTGAGGTTGGTAACGGGCAGCACAACCTGAAGAAGCTCGGTAAGGCTGGCGCGACCCGATGGCGCGGTGTGCGGCCTACGGTTAGAGGGGTGGTCATGAACCCAGTGGATCATCCACACGGTGGCGGTGAGGGCCGAACGTCTGGAGGCCGGCATCCGGTCACCCCATGGGGCGTGCCGACCAAGGGTCATAAGACCCGCAGTAACAAGCGCACTGATCGCTTCATCCTGCGGCGCCGTAAGTAAATTAGAGGATTCGAGTAGTGCCTAGGTCAATCAAGAAAGGCCCGTTCGTGGATCTCCACCTGATGAAGAAGGTGGATGTGGCGGTGGAGTCCAACAGTCGCAGACCAATTAAGACATGGTCACGACGGTCCATGGTCATGCCTCAGATGGTGGGTTTGACCATCGCGGTGCACAACGGCCGCCAGCACATACCTGTTCTCATCTCCGAGAACATGGTTGGGCACAAGCTCGGCGAGTTCGCCGGCACTCGGACCTATCGTGGGCACGCTGCCGACAGAAAGGCCAAGCGGTAAGGGGCATAACATGCAGGTTTCCGCAAAACTCCGCCATGCCCGCATTTCATCCCAGAAGGTGCGGCTGGTGGCAGACCAGGTCAGAGGGTTGCCTGTCGGGCGTGCGCTCGAGGTGTTGACCTTCAGCAACAAGAAGGCGGCCGGTCTGATGAAGGCGGTGCTGGAGTCAGCGATCGCGAACGCTGAGCACAACGAAGGCGCTGATGTCGATGAGCTTAAGGTGTCTACCGTTATGGTCGACGAAGGGCCAACGATGAAACGCATCAAGGCGCGGGCCAAAGGGCGCGCGACCCGGATTGAAAAAAGAACCAGTCACATCACTGTGGCGGTGGGCGACGAGTAGGAGCGTTTTTTACAATGGGCCAAAAGGTACATCCCACCGGCTTCAGGTTGGGCATCGCAACTGACTGGACGTCGCGTTGGTATGCGGACAGTAAGAACTATGCAGATTTCCTGGAAACCGACTTGCGGGTGCGGGCTTTCATAAAGCAGAAACTTGCCCACGCCTCAGTCAGTCGGGTTGAGATTGCCCGCGCGTCGCGCACCGCGCAGATCACGGTTTATACCGCGCGTCCGGGCGTAGTGATCGGCAAAAAAGGTGAAGACATCGAACGCCTTCGGCGGGCTGTCGCGGACATGATGGGCACTCCGGTGCACATCAATATCGAAGAGGTCCGAAAGCCGGAGCTGGACGCGCAGCTGGTGGCGGAGAACGTTGCCCAGCAGTTGGAGCGCCGAATCATGTTCAGGCGCGCCATGAAGCGCGCTGTGCAGAATGCGATGCGCCTGGGCGCTGAAGGTATTCGGATCAATGTGGCCGGGCGTCTCAACGGGGCCGAGATCGCGCGCAGCGAGTGGTATCGAGAGGGTCGCGTGCCATTGCACACATTGCGCGCCAATATCGATTACGGCTTCGCTGAGGCCAAGACCACCTACGGCGTTATTGGCGTCAAGGTCTGGGTATTCAAGGGCGAGGTGTTCACGGGGCGCGGTCCTGCGACGACCGAGAAGGCGCCGACCGCTTAAATAGACCCAGGCGGCCCGACTTGATACCCGGGATGCGGCGCGGTGACCACGCCGCATTCGTTTTTTAGGTGATAGGGGAAGGAAGATGTTGCAGCCCAAGCGAACCAAGTTCCGCAAGCAGCACAAAGGGCGGAACAGAGGCGTTGCTACGGTTGGAGCCAAAGTGAGCTTCGGTGAGTTTGGCCTCAAGACGGTCGACCGCGGTCGCATAACAGCGCGGCAGATCGAGAGCGCCAGACGTGCCATCAATCGATACATCAAACGCGGCGGCAAGATCTGGATTCGTATCTTCCCCGACGTTCCCGTGACCAAGAAGCCGCTGGAAGTGCGGATGGGTAAGGGTAAAGGCAACGTGGAGTACTGGGTGGCCAAGGTTCAACCGGGTCGGGTGCTGTACGAATTGGAGGGCGTTACCGAGGAAATCGCGCGCGAGGCGTTGCGTCGGGCTGCCGCCAAACTGCCTGTCAGGACGGTCTTTGTCAGTCGGACGGTGATGTGATGAACGCCACGGAATTGCGCGGAAAGAGCGCGGACGAGCTTCAACAGGAACTGCTTTCCCTGTTGAAGGAAGAATTCAACCTGCGGATGCAGCGTGCGACCGGGCAACTGTCCAAGCCCCACCTTTTCAAGCAGGTGCAGCGAAACATTGCGCGGGTTAAGACAATCATGACCGAGAAGCAAGCCGGAGGTGCGGCATGAGCGAAGCACAGGATGCTCAGGTTCGCACCCTGAATGGGCGTGTAACGAGCAATGGTATGGACAAGACCGCCACGGTGGTGGTGGAGCGTCGCGTACAGCATCCCGTTTACGGGAAGTACATCAGGCGCTCTACCAAGTTGCATGTTCACGACGAGAACAACGAGTGCAACGTGGGTGACGTTGTATCGGTCACCGAGTGCCGGCCGATGTCAAAGACCAAGGCTTGGCGCCTGGTCGAAGTGCTGGAACGTGCCAACGGCTGATTAGGCTGTTGACGGTTTTGGAATTCATGAACTCAGATCTTGGCGGAAAACGACCATGATCCAGATGCAGACAATGCTTGATGCCGCCGACAACAGCGGCGCGCGACGCTTGATGTGTATCAAAGTGCTGGGCGGATCCCATCGCCGGTATGCGCGGGTGGGTGATGTAATCAAAGTGAGCGTCAAGGAGGCCATTCCCCGAGGAAAGGTCAAGAAAGGCGAGGTGTATAGTGCGGTGGTTGTGCGTACCCGCAAGGGCGTACGGCGCCCTGATGGGTCGCTGATCCGGTTTGACGGAAATGCAGCCGTTCTCCTCAACAATCAGTTGCAGCCTATTGGCACGCGTATTTTTGGCCCGGTGACGCGTGAACTGCGCTCCGAGCGATTTATGAAAATCGTGTCCTTGGCGCCTGAAGTGCTCTAGGGGGTCAAATGAACAGAATCAAGAAAGGCGATGAAGTCATGATCGTAGCCGGCAAGGATCGCGGCCGGCGCGGCACGGTGATTCGGCTTGCAAACGATGATCGCGTGGTGGTTGAGGGTATTAATATGGTGAAAAAGCACCAGAAGCCTAACCCCACTAAAGGCGTCGCCGGGGGCATTCTGGAAGTCGAGGCGCCGTTGCACATATCCAATGTGATGCTTTGGAATCCGGCGACCGATAAACCCGACCGGATTGGTTTTAAGACACTTGAAGACGGCCGCAAAGTGCGTTTTTTCAAGTCGAACAACGAAGTGCTTGACGCTTAAGGGCGTTTGTTATGTCGATCACCAGATTACAGCAGCATTATCGTGAGGAGACCGTGGGTCGACTCATGGAGAGATTCAGCTACCAGAGTGTCATGCAGGTACCCAGGCTCAGCAAGATTACGCTGAACATGGGGGTCGGCGAGGCGGTCGGCAACAAGAAGATCATGGACAGCGCAGTCGCAGACATGGCGCGAATTGCCGGTCAGAAGCCGATTGTTACGCTCGCCCGCAAGTCCGTGGCCGGTTTCAAAATCCGGGAAGGCTGGCCGATCGGATGCAAGGTCACGCTCAGGCGGGACCGGATGTTCGAGTTCATGGATCGGCTCGTGAACGTTGCCATCCCGCGGATTCGTGATTTTCGCGGCCTCAGTGTGAAAGCGTTTGATGGCCGCGGAAACTACAGCATGGGTCTTCAGGAGCAGATCGTGTTTCCGGAGATCGACTACGACAAGATCGATACACTGCGGGGGTTGGACATCACCATTACCACCACCGCGCGTTCGAACGAGGAAGGTCAGGCGCTGTTAGAGACGTTTGACTTCCCGTTTCGCAAATAGAGGTAAACATGGCCAAGGTTTCGATGATCCAGCGCGAGCTTCGACGCACCAAGCTGGTCAAGAAGTACGCGACCAAGCGAAGAGAGCTCAAAGCCATCATCAGCAATCCGAGCAGCAGCCCGGAGGAACGCTGGGAAGCTCAGCAGCAGTTGCAAAGCCAGCCACGGGATGCCAGCGCAGCCCGGCAGCGAAACCGATGCCGCCTGACCGGTCGTCCCCATGGCTATTATCGCAAGTTTGGGCTCGGTCGAAACAAACTCCGGGAGGCCACCATGCGTGGCGACGTGCCCGGCCTTCGAAAGGCCAGCTGGTAAACAGCGCCATTGGGTATCGCCGACGTTTTGGCGTCGGGACTGACCTGGGAGATTTTGCAACATGAGCATGAGTGATCCGATAGCGGATATGCTGACACGGGTGCGCAACGGCCAGCGCGCCAACAAAGCGGAAGTGAGTATGCCCGATTCGAAATTGAAGCGGGCTATAGCAGAAGTGCTGAGGGACGAAGGCTACATTGCTGATTCGTATGTGGCGGAGAGCGAGAGTAAACCCACTCTGACCATTCGCCTCAAGTACTTCCAAGGTCAGCCAGTGATCGATCGCCTGGATCGGGTCAGCCGTCCGGGGCTCCGGATCTACAAGGGTAAGGACGAGCTGCCCCAGGTTATGGGTGGGCTTGGCGTTGCCGTTATTTCCACGTCGCAGGGCATCATGAGTGACCGCGCCGCCAGGGCCGCGGGCCATGGCGGCGAAGTCATCTGCTTTGTGGCCTGAGGGGAGGCGTCATGTCGAGAGTTGCAAAACAACCGGTCGTCATCCCCAAGGGTGTCGAGATTAAGCTGGAAGGCCAGCAGCTTCACGCCAAAGGGTCGAAAGGGCAGTTGGAGCTGGCGGTACACCCGGCGGTCGAAGTCGCTGTCGAGGACAACGTGCTGACGTTCAAGGCGCGTGGTGGATCCAAGGGCGACCGCGCTATGGCCGGTACCATGCGGGCGTTGGTGAACAACGTCGTAGTTGGTGTAAGTGACGGCTTTGAGAAGAAGCTGGAGCTGGTCGGTGTCGGTTATCGCGCCCAGGCGCAGGGCTCGAAGCTAAACCTTACCCTCGGTTTCTCACACCCCGTGATCTACCAGGTGCCGAACGGTGTGACCGTCGAAACGCCGACGCAGACCGAGATTGTGGTCAAGGGCAGCGATCGACAGAAGGTTGGTCAGGTGTCCGCCGAGATTCGCGCCTATCGTCCGCCGGAGCCCTACAAGGGTAAAGGTGTGCGCTACGCCGATGAGCAGATCGTCCGTAAGGAAGCGAAGAAGAAGTAGGGTGGCAGGCATGGATAAGAAGCAGACTCGTATGCGTCGTGCCCGTCGGGCCCGCGTCAAGATTGATGAACTGGGCGTTAATCGCCTCTGTGTGCATCGCACACCCCGGCATATTTACGCGCAGGTGATCGCAGCGGGTGGGTCGGGCGTTGTCGCCAGTGCATCCACTGTGCAGAAGGACATCGCAGGTGGGCTTGGCAGCACCGGCAACATCGAGGCGGCCAAGGTGGTCGGTCGCATGCTGGCAGAGCGGGCCAAGGCTGCCGGGATCGAGAAAGTGGCGTTCGACCGGTCCGGTTTCAGGTACCACGGTCGAGTGAAAGCGCTGGCCGACGCGGCCCGTGAAGCCGGTTTGGACTTTTAAAGGGTTTCTATTATGGCCAACGCAGATCCGAAAAATACCGACGGCATGCTGGAAAAGCTGGTGACCGTCAATCGAGTTGCCAAAGTGGTCAAGGGCGGCAGACAGTTCGGCTTCACCGCTTTGACCGTCGTGGGTGATGGAAATGGGCGTGTCGGTTTCGGCTACGGCAAGGCACGCGAGGTTCCGGCAGCGATCCAGAAGGCGATGGAGAAAGCCCGTCGCAACATGGTGTCCATAAAGCTGAATGAAGGAACCCTGCAGCACCAGATCGTCGGTGAGCATGGTGCCGCCAAGGTGTTTATGAAGCCTGCATCCGCGGGAACCGGCATTATCGCGGGCGGACCCATGCGCGCGGTGTTCGAAGTTGTTGGTGTGCGCGATGTGCTTGCCAAGTGCATCGGCACGCGTAACCCGATCAATGTGGTGAGGGCAACTATTGGCGGTCTCAGCCAAGTCGCGTCGCCAGACCTTGTTGCCGCCAAACGTGGCAAGAGCGTTGAAGAGATTCTGGGATAGAAACATGAGCGACCAGAAACTGAAAATCACTCTGGTGAGGAGCCCGGCGGGTCGTCTGGCTTCCCATAAGGCCTGCGTGTCCGGGCTGGGATTACGGCGTATGCATCACACTGTTGAAGTGATCGACACGCCCGAAAACCGCGGCATGGTGAACAAGGTTCGCTACATGCTCAAAGTTGAGGAGTCGGTGCAATGAGGCTGGATGATCTGCATCCCGGTGCCGGCAGCCGTCGCGCAGCGAAGCGTGTCGGGCGCGGGGTAGGCTCCGGTCTGGGTAAGACGTGCGGCCGAGGACAGAAGGGGCAGAAGTCCCGCTCGGGCGGATATCACAAGGTTGGCTTTGAGGGTGGGCAAATGCCCCTCCAGAGGCGTCTGCCCAAATTCGGTTTTAACTCTCGTCTGGCGCGGATCACTGCGGAGGTTCGCTTGAACGAGCTGGCCAAGGTGGAGGGCGAGGTTGTGGATGTGGCTGCCCTGCAGAAAGCCAATGTAGTGGGCCGCAATATCAAGCGGGTCAAGGTTGTGGCTTCCGGGAAAGTTGAGCGAGCGTTCAATCTCAAGGGCCTTGGTGTAACCAAGGGCGCCCGCGAGGCCATTACGGCGGCCGGCGGCACCGTCGAGCAATAGCGTCGCCGACTCAGGCAGCATAAGCCGAGGAAAGACATGGCATCTCCCGTACCTAACCTGGGAAATCTAACTGAATTGCGTCAACGTCTCCTGTTTCTTGCGGGGGCGTTGATCGTGTTTCGGGTGGGCACGTTTATTCCCGTTCCGGGAATCGATCCCCATGCTATGGCTGTTCTTTTCGATCAGCAGCGCGGCACCATATTGGATATGTTCAACATGTTCTCCGGTGGCGCGCTGGAGCGGCTGAGCATATTCGCTCTGGGGATCATGCCGTACATCTCAGCCTCTATCATCATGCAGCTCATGTCGGTGGTTGTGCCGACTCTTGAGCAGCTGAAAAAGGAAGGCGCAAGCGGTCGTCGTAAGATCACGCAGTACACGCGATACCTGACGGTGGCCTTGGCTACTTTTCAGTCGATCGGAGTGAGCATTGCGCTGCAAAACCAGTCCGCGGGTGGCATGAGTGTTGTTCAAGCGCCCGGCCTGGGTTTTGTTTTCACAGCGGTTGTCACGCTGGTTACCGGAACCATGTTCCTGATGTGGCTCGGTGAGCAGGTTACCGAGCGGGGCATAGGGAACGGCATCTCGATGATCATCTTTGCCGGAATTGTGGCCGGCCTGCCATCGGCGCTGGGCGGCACCCTCGAATTGGCTCGGACCGGTGAGCTGCATGTGGCGCTGGTGTTGCTCCTTTTGGTTATTGCCGTAGGGGTTACGGCCTTCGTGGTTTTTGTAGAGCGAGGTCAGCGGCGCATCCAGGTGAACTATGCTCGGCGCCAGCGGGGCAACAAGCTTTACGCAGCGCAGAGTTCGCACCTGCCACTGAAGCTCAACATGTCTGGGGTCATACCGCCGATTTTCGCCTCGAGTATTATCTTGTTCCCGTCCACGTTGGGCAGTTGGTTCGGCAACGCGCAGGGCTTGGACTGGCTTCAGGACTTCAGCAGCATGATGTCCCCGGGACAACCTGCCTATGTGGCCACCTACGCCCTGCTGATCGTGTTCTTCTGTTTTTTCTACACGGCACTGGTGTTTAACTCGCGTGAAACCGCCGATCAGCTGAAGAAATCGGGCGCGTTCATTCCCGGCATTCGGCCTGGCCAGCAAACGGCAAATTATATCGACAAGGTCCTGACACGGCTTACCCTATGTGGCGCGATTTACATCGCTTCCGTGTGCTTGCTGCCGGAGTTTTTGATTTTGTATTGGAACGTGCCGTTCTATTTCGGCGGCACGTCATTGTTGATTATCGTTGTCGTGGTGATGGATTTCATGGCCCAGGTGCAGGCGCATCTGATGTCCCATCAGTATGACAGTCTAATGAAAAAGGCGAATTTCAAGGCGCATGGCGGAGCCGGCATGCTGCGCTAATTTGGCGGCTTTGGCAGGCGTCAGTATCAGGAGTTCAGGTCATGAAAGTTCGTGCATCGGTTAAGAAGATGTGTCGCAACTGCAAAATCATAAGGCGCAACGGTGTCGTGCGCGTGATTTGCAAAGAGCCTCGGCACAAGCAGCGCCAGGGC
This sequence comes from uncultured Gammaproteobacteria bacterium, assembly GCA_963783675.1. Taxonomy (GTDB): domain Bacteria; phylum Pseudomonadota; class Gammaproteobacteria; order Competibacterales; family JAHEDQ01; genus JAHEDQ01. Next base: position 137,511 of record CAWAOU010000006.1, on the reverse strand, counting down.
TGAGCGTTTTTTTTACTATTTGGGATAGCGTTGATTCAATGAATTGGGTCCGCTATGATGGCGAGCTTTTCCGCGGCCGGACCTAAATTCAGTTGGGAGTTCTTTGATGGCCCGTATTGCAGGCGTAAACATTCCCGTAAACAAGCACGCGGTTATCGCGTTGCAGTCGATTTACGGAGTCGGTAAGACACGTGCGCTTCAGATCTGTGGCGGTGCCCGCATCGAGCCATCGACCAAGGTCCGTGATTTGGGCGAGGACCAGGTGGAAGCCTTGCGTGCGGAGGTCGGGAAGTTTGCCGTCGAGGGCGATCTGCGCCGCGAAGTATCGATGAATATCAAGCGCCTAATGGATCTAGGTTGCTACCGCGGCGTGCGGCACCGTCGGGGCCTGCCGCTCCGGGGCCAGCGCACCCGCACCAATGCCCGGACCCGAAAGGGACCGCGGCGGCCGATCAAGCGATAATCGTCGGCTTTCCCGGCGATTTCCCCAAGTCCGAACCAGGTAGAGACGATGGCAAAGAGTACTCCTCGATCGAGGAAGCGCGTTAAGAAGACGGTGATAGACGGTGTCGCCCACATTCATGCGTCTTTCAATAACACGATCATCACCATCACCGATCGTCAAGGCAACTCGCTTGCCTGGGCGACCGCCGGTGGATCCGGATTCCGCGGCTCGCGCAAGAGCACACCGTTTGCCGCTCAGGTGGCCGCCGAGCGTGTCGGCACGAAGGTCAAGGAATTCGGGGTCAAGAATCTGGACGTCAACGTCAAGGGCCCAGGGCCCGGCCGTGAGTCTGCGGTTCGGGCTCTGAATGGCGCTGGGTTCCGCATCAACAGCATCACGGATGTGACGCCCATTCCGCACAACGGTTGTCGCCCGCCCAAGAAGCGACGGGTCTAGGGTAGGAGTGAAATAAGGTGGCGAGATACATAGGTCCCAAGTGCAAGCTGAGCCGTCGCGAGGGCGCCGACTTGTTCCTCAAATCTCCGGCGCGCCCGCTGGACTCAAAGTGCAACATGGAGAAGGTGCCGGGTCAGAAGCCCAGCGCCCGCCGAAACCGGTTGTCGGATTACGGCTTGCAGTTGCGTGAGAAACAGAAACTGCGTCGCATGTATGGGCTGCTCGAGAAGCAGTTTCGGAATTACTTCAAGCAGGCTTCGAAGCGGCGTGGATCGACTGGCGAGAATCTGCTGCGACTGTTGGAAGGACGCCTGGACAACGTGGTTTATCGCATGGGCTACGCGGTGACTCGGTCTGAAGCCCGCCAACTGGTTGGTCACAAGGCGATCACAGTCAATGGCAAAGTGGTTAACGTTCCGTCGTTTCAGGTCGGCGCCGATGACGTGGTGAGCGTGCGGGAGCGGGCTCGTAAGCAGATTCGCATTCAAGACGCGCTCGCGATCAGCGGAAACCTCGGCTTTGTCGATTGGGTGGACGTGAATACGGACAAGATGGAAGGCGTATTCAAGCGCCTCCCCGATCGGGTCGATCTGCCGGCGGACATCAATGAGTCGCTGGTGGTGGAACTTTACTCCAAGTAACTGACTATTCCTCACGGAAAAGGTGCCAGATGTCGGGTTCACTGACAGATCTGCTTAAGCCGCGCATTGTCGATGTGGATGTGCGCAACGAGCGCCAGGCCAAGGTAACGCTTGAGCCGCTGGAGCGTGGTTTCGGGCACACGCTGGGTAACGCGCTGCGTCGCATACTGCTGTCTGCGATACCGGGTTCAGCCATCGTCGAGGCCGAGATCGATGGTGTTCTGCATGAGTACACCACCATCGAGGGCGTTCAAGAGGATGTCATCGACGTCCTGCTGAACTTGAAGAATGTCGCCATCAAGATGGAGGCGACCGATCGGACCTATCTGACCCTGACCAAGAAAGGGCCCGGTCCGGTCACCGCAGGCGATATCGAACACGATCACACAGTAGAGATCGTCAATCCCGAGTCGATGATCTGTCATCTGACGAAAGAGGGCGAGATCAGTATGCGACTCAAGGTCGAAAAGGGTCGAGGATATGAGCCGGCCACGGCGCGAGGGGGCGTCGACGACGAGACGCGTCCAATCGGTCGGTTGCAGTTGGATGCTTCTTATAGCCCCGTTCGCCGAGTATCCTACAAGGTCGACAGCGCCCGCGTTGAGCAGCGTACCGATCTCGACAAGCTGATCATGGAAATCGAAACCAACGGAACGATCGGTGCCGAGGAGGCGATACGGCAGTCCGCGGGCATCCTGGTTGAACAACTGTCCGTCTTTGTCGATATGAAACCGACTGACGTTGCGGCTCCCGAGGAAGATCGGATTGAGATCGATCCCATTTTGCTGAGGCCGGTTGATGATCTGGAGTTGACCGTTCGGTCGGCCAATTGTCTGAAAGCGGAAAGCATTTACTACATCGGCGATCTGATTCAGCGCACCGAGGTCGAGTTGCTGAAGACGCCGAACCTGGGCAAGAAATCCCTAACCGAAATCAAGGACGTGTTGGCTCAGCACGGTCTTTCTCTCGGAATGCGGTTGGAGAACTGGCCGCCCCCCGGGCTCTACGGTGACAGCGACAGGCTTCACCGAATCCCGGTCTGAAGCACAAAGTTGATCTTGGCGGCCGGCGCATAGTCCAGGCCGCCGGGGCCGAGGAACCAGAACATGCGACATCAAAAGAGCGGGCGGAAATTCAACCGCAACAGCAGCCATCGGAAAGCGATGTTCCGCAACATGGCGGGTTCGTTGATTGAACACGAAGCCATCCGGACAACCTTGCCCAAGGCAAAAGAGTTGCGCCGAGTTGTCGAGCCGCTGATCACGTTGTCTAAACATGACTCGGTGGCCAACCGTCGTTTGGCTTTCTCGCGGCTGCGTCAGCGGGGTTTGGTAACCAAGCTGTTTAATGAGCTGGGCCCGCGCTATCAGGGGCGCCCCGGTGGATACATGCGGGTTCTGAAAAGCGGTTTCAGGGCGGGCGACGCCGCACCGATGGCGTTCGTAGAGTTGGTTGACCGTCCGGCAGACGAGACTATCATCGACGAGTAGCCGGCGAGTAACACTTTGAATGCGCGAAAGGCCGGGCTTTGCACCGGCCTTTTGCGTTTCGGGAATGTGTCATGCTGATCACGTTTACCGATTTCGGTGCAGTGGGGCCCTATTTGGGGCAGATGCGACTCGCGCTGGCCCAGGCTGCGCCGATGATACCGATTGTCGATTTGGTCAGCGATGCGCCAGCATTCAGGCCTGAGTCGGCCGCGCGTCTTCTGGCGGCTTTGGTAGACCGTCTTCCAGCCGGGTCCGTGGTGGTCGCCGTGGTAGACCCCGGCGTGGGTGGAGAGCGCCCGCCACTGGTGCTGCGAGCCGATGGCCGATACTTTGTCGGGCCTGGCAACGGCCTTTTGGATGGTGTCGCGGCGGGCAGCCGTGAGTGCGCCTGGTTCCAGATTATCTGGCGGCCGGATGGGTTATCAAACTCTTTCCATGGGCGGGACTTGTTTGCACCGGTGGCCGGTGCCCTGGCCGTCGCTCCGGCACGGCTTGAGGAGTTCGCGCGGGATCACACGCCGCCACCACTCGCCTGGGAACCTGACCTTGCCGAGGTTATCTATGTGGACAGCTACGGGAATTTGATCACCGGAATCAGGGCGGCCAATATTGATGAAGCCACCGTTTTTCGTCTCGGCGACCAGTCCATACAGTTTGGCAACACATTCTCTGCGGTGGCCGAGAACAGCTTACTCTGGTATCGCAACTCTCTGGATTTGGTGGAAGTCGCGGAGAACTGTGGCAGCGCGGCCCATCGACTTGGTGCTGCAGTCGGCACCAGAGTCATGCGGGTCAGCCCCTGACATGACTTGACTCGAAACCGGTCCACCGTCGATCAAACCTCCTTGGCCCAGACTGTTGCGGGTGTGTCGCCCAGCGCACGCGCCAGGAATCGACCGGTATGGGAGTTCGGCGAGGTCGCGATCTCCTCCGGCGTGCCCGTCGCCACGATCTGGCCGCCTCCGGAGCCTCCTTCGGGTCCCAGATCGATCACCCAGTCGGCAGTCTTGATGACGTCCAGGTTGTGTTCAATGACGACGATGGTATTGCCATGATCGCGCAGCCGATGAAGCACGTGCAGTAGCTGGTCGATGTCGTAAAAATGCAGCCCGGTTGTGGGCTCGTCCAGAATATACAGAGTGCTTCCCGTATCCCGCTTGGACAACTCGCGTCCAAGCTTGACGCGCTGTGCTTCGCCCCCCGACAGCGTGGTGGCACTTTGCCCCAGGTGAATATATGACAGGCCCACATCCATCAGTGTTTGGAGCTTACGGGCGATGGTGGGCACGGCGTGGAAAAAATCAAGCGCGTCCTCCACCGTTAGACTCAGAGCCTGCTCAATCGATTTTCCCTTGTAGGTGATGTCCAGCGTCTCCCGGTTGTAGCGCTTACCCGAGCACACGTCGCAGGGCACATAGATATCCGGAAGGAAGTGCATCTCGACCTTTATCACGCCGTCGCCCTGGCATGCTTCGCAGCGCCCCCCCTTTACGTTGAAGCTGAATCGGCCCGGAGTGTATCCGCGCGCCCTGGCCTCCGGTGTACCGGCGAACAGCTCCCGTATAGGGGTAAAAAGTCCCGTGTAGGTGGCCGGGTTGGAGCGAGGTGTGCGACCGATAGGGCTCTGATCGATGTTGATCACTTTGTCGAACAATTCGAGCCCATCGATTCCCAGACACGCCGCCGGGTGGTCAGCCGCCCGGTTGATATGGCGGGCGGCGAATTTGTACAAGGTGTCGTTGATCAGGGTCGACTTGCCCGAACCCGACACGCCGGTCACGCAGATCAACAGCCCCGCGGGCAGCGTGACGTCGATTCCCTGAAGATTGTTGCCCGATGCTCCGCGGATGGTCAGCGCCTGTTTGCCGGGGGGCTTGCGCTTCGGCGGAATGGCGATCTGGCGGCGTCCCGACAGGTACTGACCTGTGAGTGAGGCCGGGTTGGTCGAGATGTCCATCGGGGTTCCCTGTGCCACCACGTGCCCGCCGTGTATGCCTGCTCCCGGACCCATGTCGACAACGTGGTCCGCCATCAGGATGGCATCCTCATCATGCTCAACCATGATTACGGTGTTGCCCAGGTCGCGCAGCCGCCTCAGGGTACTCAGCAGGCGCTCGTTGTCTCGTTGATGCAGTCCGATCGAGGGCTCGTCCAACACGTACATGACGCCGACCAGACCCGCGCCGATCTGGCTGGCCAGGCGAATTCTTTGCGATTCGCCACCGGACAGCGAGTCTGCGTTTCGGTCCAGGGTCAGGTAGTTGAGGCCCACGTCCACCAGGAATCCGAGCCTGGCACGAATCTCCTTGAAGATCTTGTCCGCAATCTCGCCCCTGTGCCCGGGCAGTTGCAGGGTTTCAAACAAATCGGCCGCCTCGCCAACCGGCATGGCGCTTATCTCGGGAAGATTGCGGCCGGCGACGAAGACATTGCGGGCCCCCCGATTCAGCCGACTGCCGCCACAGTCCGGGCAGGTCTGGGTGGCCAGGTATTTGGACAACTCTTCCCGGACAGCAGATGATTCGGTTTCCCGGTAGCGCCGCTCCATGTTTCGCACAATGCCCTCGAACGGATGTGCTCGTTTGGTCGATTTCCCCTTCGAGTCGATGTATTTGAACTCGATCGCCTCACCGTCACTGCCGAAAAGCACCACTTTTCGGGTTGTTTCGGGTAGCGCTTCGAACGGCGTGTCCAGGTCGAATCCGTAGTGCTTCCCCAGGGCGCTGACCATCTGAAAATAATATGCATTGCGCCGGTCCCAGCCGCGTATCGCACCGCTGGTCAGACTCAGGTGTGGATGAGCGACGACCGCGTCCGGATCGAAAAACTGACGCTGCCCCAAGCCGTCGCAGGCGGGACACGCACCCACCGGATTGTTGAACGAAAACAGTCTGGGCTCCAGCTCCGCCAAGCTGTAACCGCACTCGCGGCAAGCGAACTTCGACGAGAACACCAGCGAGCCGCGGTCTGCATGGTCCAACCACGCCACTTTGGCCAGGCCGTCACCCATGCGGACGGCAGTTTCAAAAGACTCCGCCAGCCGCACCCGCAAATCTGGTCGGACCCTGAAGCGATCGACCACGACTTCTATGTCGTGTTTGTGGTGCAAGTCCAGCTCCGGAGCCGAGTCCAACTCCACCACTTGCCCATCGATTCGGGCGCGGATAAAGCCCTGTGCCTGTAGCTCCGCCAACAGTTTGACGTATTCGCCCTTGCGATTCTGAACCACCGGCGCCAACAACATCAGGCGGCTGCCCTCAGGCAATTCCAGCACCTTGTCGACCATCTGGCTGATGGTCTGGGCGTTCAGTTCGATTTCGTGCTCAGGGCACCGGGGTGTTCCTGCGCGTGCAAACAACAAGCGCATGTAATCGTGTATTTCGGTTACCGTGCCGACTGTTGAGCGTGGGTTGTGAGAGGTGGATTTTTGTTCAATGGAAATGGCCGGCGACAAGCCCTCGATGTGATCGATATCCGGCTTTTCCATGATTGACAGGAACTGACGGGCGTAGGCCGAAAGTGATTCCACATATCGTCTTTGGCCTTCGGCGTAAATGGTGTCAAAAGCGAGCGAAGATTTGCCGGAGCCTGACAGCCCGGTGATCACGATCAGTCTGTCCCGTGGCAGATCCAGATCGAAATTCTGCAGGTTGTGGGTACGGGCACCTCGAAGCTGGATCGATTCCATCGCGTTTCACGGTCCCTGGGCAAACTGATACTATAAGGCGTCGTGCCAGCGGCAAGCAAAAGAGGTATTTCAGCGCTCTACCGCACCCGCCGTTGCGCCCAGAGCACGGGAGAGACTGCGCTGCGTACGCCGCCCTGGCTTCCCAATCCGGTCCTCAAACGCACCCTGATTGTGCGTTTGATCGCCATTTTCGAGATCGCGGATATCCATGTCCCGTTCATTCAATCAAATGCGCCCGGAAGAACGGCGGATCGGAGCGGCCCTGGCGACAATTTTCGCCTTCCGCATGCTTGGTTTGTTCATGATCCTGCCGGTGCTTGCCCTGCATATGGAGCGCTGGCCGGATGCGACCCCGTTGCTGGTCGGAATCGCCATTGGTGCCTATGGCCTGACCCAGGCCCTGCTGCAGGTACCTTTCGGCGTGCTGTCCGACCACATTGGGCGCAAACCCGTCATTGCCGGGGGTTTGGTGCTGTTCGCCGTCGGCAGTGTCGTTGCCGCGCAGGCGCACTCCATCGAGACCATAATTCTCGGTCGGGCACTGCAGGGATCCGGTGCGGTGTCCGCCGCAGTGATGGCACTGGCGGCGGATCTTACCCGCGAGGAGCAGCGCGTCAAAGTCATGGCCATGATCGGCATGAGCATTGGAGTGGCCTTCTCGGCGGCGCTGGTTGTTGGTCCGATCATTGACAACTGGTTCGGGCTGGCGGGTATTTTCTGGTTTACGGCCATGATGGCCTGCTGTGGCTTGGTGGTCTTGTATGCGGCCGTGCCAAATCCTGTCACCGTCC
>CAWAOU010000006.1:0-125000 GCA_963783675.1 uncultured Gammaproteobacteria bacterium | reverse complement strand
ATGTGGGAAGGCTCAGACAGCTAGGAGGTTGGCTTAGAAGCAGCCATCCTTTAAAGAAAGCGTAATAGCTCACTAGTCGAGTCGTCCCGCGCGGAAGATTTACCGGGGCTCAAGCCACGTACCGAAGCTGCGGATGCGAGCTTGCTCGCATGGTAGGGGAGCGTTCCGTAGGCCGTTGAAGGTGGATCGAGAGGTCTGCTGGAGGTATCGGAAGTGCGAATGCTGACATGAGTAACGATAAAGGGGGTGAGAGGCCCCCTCGCCGAAAGCCCAAGGTTTCCTGCGCAACGCTAATCGGCGCAGGGTGAGTCGGTACCTAAGGCGAGGCCGAAAGGCGTAGTCGATGGAGAACAGGTTAATATTCCTGTACCTGGTACCACTGCGATGGGGTGACGGAGAAGGCTAGACCATCCGGGTGTTGGATGTCCCGGTTCAAGCGTGTAGGGAGTGGGCTTAGGCAAATCCGGGCCCGCAATTCCGAGGCGTAATGAGTAGGCTCCACGTGAGCCGAAGTGGTTGATGCCATGCTTCCAGGAAAAACCTCTAAGCATCAGGTGGTACGAGACCGTACCCCAAACCGACACAGGTGGGCGGGGAGAGAATCCCAAGGCGCTTGAGAGAACTCGGGTGAAGGAACTCGGCAAAATGGTACCGTAACTTCGGGAGAAGGTACGCCCCTGAGGGTGAAGGGCCTTGCGTCCGGAGCTTTTGGGGGTTGCAGTGACCAGGTGGCTGCGACTGTTTATTAAAAACACAGCACTCTGCGAACTCGAAAGAGGAAGTATAGGGTGTGACGCCTGCCCGGTGCCGGAAGGTTAATTGATGGGGTTAGTCCTCGGACGAAGCTCTTGATCGAAGCCCCGGTAAACGGCGGCCGTAACTATAACGGTCCTAAGGTAGCGAAATTCCTTGTCGGGTAAGTTCCGACCTGCACGAATGGCGTAACGATGGCCACACTGTCTCCACCCGAGACTCAGTGAAATTGAAATCGCTGTTAAGATGCAGTGTACCCGCGGCAAGACGGAAAGACCCCGTGAACCTTTACTACAGCTTTGCACTGAATCTTGAGTCTGCTTGTGTAGGATAGGTGGGAGGCTTTGAAGCGGTGACGCCAGTCATCGTGGAGCCGACCTTGAAATACCACCCTGGCATACTTGGGGTTCTAACCTTGGCCCGTTATCCGGGTTGGGGACAGTGTATGGTGGGTAGTTTGACTGGGGCGGTCTCCTCCCAAAGAGTAACGGAGGAGCGCGAAGGTACCCTCAGCGCGGTCGGAAATCGCGCATTGAGTGCAAAGGCATAAGGGTGCTTGACTGCGAGACAGACACGTCGAGCAGGAACGAAAGTTGGTCTTAGTGATCCGGTGGTTCTGAATGGAAGGGCCATCGCTCAACGGATAAAAGGTACTCCGGGGATAACAGGCTGATACTGCCCAAGAGTCCATATCGACGGCAGTGTTTGGCACCTCGATGTCGGCTCATCACATCCTGGGGCTGAAGCAGGTCCCAAGGGTATGGCTGTTCGCCATTTAAAGTGGTACGCGAGCTGGGTTTAGAACGTCGTGAGACAGTTCGGTCCCTATCTGCCGTGGGCGTTGGAGATTTGAGGGGAGCTGCTCCTAGTACGAGAGGACCGGAGTGGACGTACCTCTGGTGTTCCGGTTGTCACGCCAGTGGCATTGCCGGGTAGCTATGTACGGACGGGATAACCGCTGAAAGCATCTAAGCGGGAAGCCCCCCCCAAGATGAGATCTCCCTGGACCCTTGAGGTCCCTGAAGAGCCCTTGTAGACCACGAGGTTGATAGGCTGGGTGTGGAAGCGCGGTAACGTGTGAAGCTAACCAGTACTAATTGCTCGAGAGGCTTGACCATATAACACCCAAACACTTCGGGTGTGTGCTCGCCACTGAAACGACTCGCCCAGCGTGAACACCGAACCCTGGAGACAGGCGCGCCAACGCACAGCGCCTTCTCCGACCCCTTTGCCTGGCGGCCATAGCGAGTGGGAACCACCCGATCCCATCCCGAACTCGGAAGTGAAACTGCTCAGCGCCGATGATAGTGTGGGGCTTCCCCATGCGAAAGTAGGACACTGCCAGGCGCCTACACCAAAAGCCCCCGCACCCCAAAAAGGTGCGGGGGCTTTGCTTTTGCGGCCCACTTTCGTATGGGAAAGCCCCGTGCCCCCGGCAAGAGGGCACCGGCCATCCCTGGCGATGCGCTGCGGCCTCGATCAGCCCCGGAGCGCCCATCCCTGGCCGCTCGTTCGCCCCGCTGGGCTGTCCACCGGACACCCCAGCGGCGCTCACCCCCATGGAAACCAGGACACTGCCAGGCGCCTACACCAAAAGCCCCCGCACCCCAAAAAGGTGCGGGGGCTTTGCTTTTGCGGCCCACTTTCGCATGGGAAAGCCCCGTGCCCCCGGCAAGAGGGCACCGGCCGTCCCTGGCGATGCGCTGCGGCCTCGATCAGCCCCGGAGCGCCCATCCCTGGCCGCTCGTTCGCCCCGCTGGGCTGTCCACCGGACACCCCAGCGGCGCTCACCCCCATGGAAACCAGGACACTGCCAGGCGCCTATACGAAAGCCCCCGCACAATATCGGGGGGCTTTGGCTTTGGGAGATGTGACTAGTGAAGTAGCGCAAACATCTTGCGACGATACGTGTTCACGGCCGGGTGGTCCGCGCCCAGAAGGGTGAAAACCTCCAGCAGCCCTTTGCGACCCGCCTCGTCCTGAAATGTCCGGTCCCGTTTCATAACTTCAATATACTGATCCATCGCGTCTTCAAGTCGACCCCCAACCACCAGCTGCGCAGCCAGCCGCAGCCGTTCGGACAGGTCGCCCGGGTTGTTCTTGACACCTTCCATCAATGTCGCCAGATCATCCAGGTCACCGGCTTGACGGTGAAAACTGAGTTCGGCCAGCAGAGCCTTGATTGCGTCGCTTTCTTTCTCTGCGAACGGCAGATCAGCATACAAAGCGTCCGCGTCATCGTAGCGCTTCGCCTCAATCAGCACGCTCATAAGATCGACACGCACCCGGGGGTTGTCCGGATCGGCACCGGCGGCGCTTTTCAGCATATCCAAAGTCTGGTCGAGCTGACCGGCTTCCCTTAGCTTCCGCGCTTGTTCTCGGACCAAATCCGAATCCCGTACAACATACTTGTCCAGCAAGGCCCGTATCGCGCTTTCGGGTTGGGCACCCATGAATTCATCCACAATCGCACCATCGCGGAAGAACTTCACGGTTGGCAAGCTGCGCACCCCGTACTGAGTAGCCAATGCCTGCTGCTCGTCACTGTTGACCTTGACGAGCAGAAATTTGCCCTGAAACTCCTCCGCGAGTTTGCCCAGTAACGGCATGAGCATTTGACACGGCTGGCACCATGCCGCCCAGAAATCCACCAGTACGGGCACTCCGAAGGATGGTTTAAGCACCTTCTCTTCGAACTCGCCAATTGAGGTGATCTCGCAGATGTACTTGGATTCCGCCATCGAATGTTCTCTACAGCCCTTTCCGTTCAAGACCGACCGGGAGTGCTCACTTCAGGTGGGCGCTTCGGTCCAAAGCCCAACCGCCATTGCCATGCCGGGTCGCCAAGCATGGCCAATCCGGATCACTGGGCAGTTACTGTTGAAATTGCTCAGCGCTCCAGATATTGCAGCTTGTCAGGAACCCCGTCCCATTCTTCGGCATCCGGAAGACCGGGCTTTTGCTGCGTGATAACTGGCCAATCGCGCGACAGTTCGGCGTTCAGCTCGAGAAACGCCTCCTGGCCGGACGGGATGTCATCCTCCGGGTAAATGGCCTCGGCCGGGCATTCGGGCTCGCACAGCGTGCAATCGATGCACTCGTCTGGATCAATCACCAGGAAGTTCGGTCCCTCGTGGAAGCAGTCCACGGGACACACCTCGACACAATCGGTGTATTTGCACTTGATGCAATTGTCGACAACGACAAAGGTCATTTGCAGCGCCTCTTAGCCGTTTAGGGGGCCACCGGCAGTGGCAGTTCATGGGCTGACATTGTAACCAGCCCGCCAGCACAGACAATCTCGGCTTTGGTCGATTCGCGGGCACAGGCCGCTCGTTTTTTGGGTCGCCTCCGAGTCAGCTCTCCGACGCCAGTTTTTTTAGACGATAAAGCGCTTCCAGGGCCTGGCGCGGACTGCATTCGTCCGGGTCGAGTGCGCACAGCGATTCCAGCGCTGGATGCTGCGGTTCTGCGAACAGCGGCAGTTGGACTCTCGCTGCCTCCGGGCCCGAGTGGGGCGGCACCCGTTCCGCTTCCAGCGCCCTTAAGCGGGTACGGGCCTGAATCAGAACTTCGTGTGGAATTCCCGCCAGAGCAGCCACTTGCAGCCCGTAGCTTTGGTCAGCCGCGCCCTCCTTTACCTGGTGCATAAAGACGATGCTGTCACCGTGTTCCACAGCATCCAGATGCACGTTGACGATTCCCGCTTGGAGATCGGACAGGGCGGTAAGCTCAAAGTAATGAGTGGCGAACATGGTAAACGCTTTGACTTCGCGGGCCAGATGAATTGCACAGGCCCAAGCGAGCGCCAGTCCATCGAAGGTGCTGGTTCCGCGACCGATCTCGTCCATGAGCACCAGACTGCGATCGGTCGCATTGTGCAGAATGCCGGCGGTTTCGGTCATCTCGACCATAAACGTGGATCGTCCGCCCGCCAGGTCATCGGCCGCGCCAATCCGGGTGAACACACGATCGACCGGGCCGATACGGGCGCGTCTGGCAGGGACAAAGCCGCCGATATGGGCCATTAGAACGATCAGCGCTGTCTGGCGCATGTAGGTGGATTTTCCGCCCATGTTCGGGCCGGTAATGATCAGCATTCTACGCTCTGGCGAAAGGCGCACGTCGTTGGCGACAAAGGGGTGATCAGTTGCCGCTTCAACAACGAGATGGCGTCCGCCCTCGATCTCGATGCCGGGGTCTTCTACCAACTCAGGGCAGACCAGGTCGAGCGCTTGTGCGCGTTCAGCCAAACCGGTGAGTGCATCGATTTCGCTGACGGCACCTGCCAGGGACTGCAGGGGGGGCAGTGATTCGATCAACCATTCAAGTAGGACATCATACAGGTGCTTCTCACGCGCCAAAGCGCGCTCCCGGGCGCTCAGTACCTTGTCCTCGAAACCCTTGAGTTCGGGCGTCACAAAGCGCTCGGCGCCCTTGAGTGTCTGTCGCCGTGTATAGTCCTCGGGCGCCCGGTCCGACTGACTGCGCGGGATCTCGATGTAGTAGCCGTGGACCCGATTGAACCCGACCTTGAGTCCGGGCAGTGCGGTTCGTGCACGTTCCTTCTGTTCCAGATCGATCAGGAACTGATCCGCGTTTTGACTGAGGCCGCGTAGCTCGTCCAGCGGTGCATCGTATCCGTCCGCGATTACGCCGCCGTCCCGTATGATCTGCGGCGGTGTTTCCACCAGCGCTGCGTCCAGCCGAGTCTGCACGTCGGGCATTGGAGCTGCCCGCGACCGCAGCTTATGCAGTCTGGGTGAGTCGATGGTCGAACAACATTGATGCAGTTGCGGAATCGCTGCCAGCGCGTCCCGCAGCCGGGCCAGGTCACGCGGGCGTGCCGATTTCAGTGCGACGCGGGCCAGAATCCGCTCGATGTCGCCGATCTGACGCAACACCGACCGCAGCGCTTCGTTGACTTCTGTGCCCTGTAACTCACTGATCACGTGTTGGCGTTGGCGTAGGGTTGTTTGATCTCGTAGCGGGCGATGCAGCCAGCGCCGCAGCAAGCGACTGCCCATAGCGGTGGCGGTGCGGTCCAGCACCCCCAGGAGACTGTGCCTGGGATCCCCAGAACTGGCATGCTCGATCTCGAGATTTCTCCGGCTGGCGGCATCCAGCACGACGCTGTCACCCCGGTTCTCCACGGTCAGGCCGCGAACATGGGGCAGGGCGTTGCGCTGCGTATCCTGCACATACTGGAGCAGCCCACCGGCGGCGGACACCGCCAAACCGAGATCGGTGACTCCGAACCCTTCCAGGCTCAAGGTCTTGAACTGAGCGCACAGCTCACGCCGGGCCGTTTCCAGGTCGAAATGCCACGGCGACTGAAGGCGATAACCGCGCCGGGCCTGAATCATCGGCGGCGCTTCCAGACGTTCGTCCACCAGCAGCTCCGCCGGGTCCAGCCGTTCCAGTTCTCCGAGCAGGCCTTCGAGATCCCTGATCTCGGCCACGGTGAACCGCCCGGAAGCCAGGTCCAGAGCGGCCAGGCCATACTGTCCCCCGGATTCAGTCACTGCCACCAGGAGATTGTCGCGACGTTCTTCCAGCAGAGCCTCATCGGTGAGCGTACCGGGCGTGACAATCCGAACGACTTGGCGATCCACCGGGCCTTTGCTCAAGGCCGGATCGCCGATCTGCTCGCAAATCGCGACCGATTCCCCAAGCCGTACCAGGCGTGCCAGATAGTTCTCTGCCGCATGCACCGGGACCCCGGCCATGGGGATTGGCTCCCCGGCGGACTGGCCGCGTGCGGTCAGCGTGATGTCCAGCAGCTCAGCCGCCCGTCGGGCATCGGAGTAGAACAGCTCGTAGAAATCCCCCATCCGGTAAAACATCAGGATGTCGGGATGGTCGGCCTTGATGCGCAGATACTGCTGCATCATAGGCGTATGGGTGCTCTGTTCGGCGCGTTTGGAAATGGTGGACATGGCGCGGGAGTTTACCCGCTGGTATGGTGAGGTAGCCAGCGGAGCGCCTGTGGTGGAAAGCGCCGCAACCCCCGCCAGAGGCGTACAGCCCTGATCAGAAATATCTCGCAAAACACCAGAAATCCCGACACGCTGGGGCTGTCCTGATACGGTATAGTCCACCGGAACGTCCAGGGAAACCGCACCACTATGACCCAATTCATACGCGCTCTAGTTCTTGTTCCGGCCCTGATGATCTGGCTGCCCTGCGCCTCCGCGCAGGACGGTCTGGACCAAGCCCGCCAACTGGCACAGTCCGGTAATACCACCGAGGCGATCAAACTTCTCGATGAGCTGACGTCCGACGATGCAGGGCTGGAGACCCAGGTCCAGGCACGCTACATGAAAGGCATGCTGTTGCTGGGTTCGGGTGACAACCTTGGGGCCAAGGCGACTTTCCAGGGCTTGGTGGATGACTACCCCACTTTGCCGGAGCCCTATAACAACCTCGCTGCGATCTACGCCGCCGAGGGTGACCTGGAAACGGCTCGATTGCTTCTGGTCAGCCTGTTGGAACAGTACCCGGACCACGCGGTTGCCCTGGAAAACCTGGGCGATATTTACGCCAAGCTGGCGGCAGACGCTTATGAGCGCGCCCGTAACCTGGAACCCACCGAGACCAAGCTTGCTGCCAAGCTCCAGATGATTGGCCAATTGTTCGGGCCGACTGGCTGATCGCTGCCCCAGGTGATTCAGAGCTTCGTCGGGCGGCTGACGCCGCCGCTGCGGGCCTGGTGGCCGCGGACCTGAAACTTGCCGTGTGCGAGTCCTGCACCGGTGGCTGGATCGCAAAACTCCTTACCGATGCGCCGGGCAGCTCAAGCTGGTTCGATTTGGGCATCGTTGCTTACAGCAACCAGGCTAAACTCGATCTGCTCGGTGTTCGGCAGGAAACCTTAGATGCCGAAGGCGCTGTAAGTCAGGCGGCTGTGGTGGAAATGGTCAATGGGTTGATGGCCCGGCCGTCGGCGTCGGCGGCGCTGGCGGTGAGCGGCATCTCCGGCCCGGGTGGAGGGACCGCCAGCAAACCCGTTGGCACCGTTCAGATGGCATTTGCATATCGGCGCCACACCCGTCCCACCGCCCAATTCCTGTTCGCTGGCGACCGCGATGCCATCAGGCGGCACACGGTTCTGTCGGCTCTCCAACTGATCAACGATTCACTCGCCCTCTGATCCGTAAACCTTCTCGCCTCCCTCGATCCTGCTTTGCAGCCCCCCGTTTGTTGCGGTGCGAGCGACGCCCATCCGCAGTTTTGCCTCCGCCCGTCTTCTTTCCATACCCGCTGGACTAGATACTAAAACCCCAAAGGCAGTGCCGCTGTATGGTATGGCGACAGCGGTGATTGCAGCCGCACCGCATTGTGGGATAATCCTCAGGTTCTACCCCAGCCCGTGAATGCGGCCACCGGCCGTCAATCGAGGTAAACAATCGTATGGATGACAATCGCAAGCGTGCCCTTGCCGCAGCCCTGACTCAGATCGAACGCCAGTTCGGCAAGGGGTCGGTTATGCGTCTGGGCGATTCCAGCGCCACAAAGGATGTGGAAGCCGTCTCGAGCGGGTCTTTGACCCTGGATATCGCCCTGGGCATTGGCGGGCTTCCCCGTGGCCGGGTGGTGGAAATTTATGGACCAGAGTCTTCCGGCAAGACCACCCTCGCCTTACAGGCTGTGGCCCAAATGCAAAAGCTCGGTGGGACTGCGGCTTTTGTGGACGCTGAGCACGCACTGGACCCGGGCTACGCCGGAAAGCTGGGTGTCAACGTCGACGATCTGCTGGTTTCGCAGCCGGACACAGGTGAGCAGGCGTTGGAGATCACCGACATGTTGGTGCGGTCAAACGCCGTCGACGTGGTGGTGGTGGATTCCGTTGCCGCGCTGACGCCAAAGGCTGAAATAGAAGGTGAGATGGGGGATTCTCACGTGGGGCTGCAGGCGCGCCTCATGTCGCAGGCCTTGCGCAAGCTTACCGGCAACATCAAACGGTCCAACTGTCTGGTGATTTTCATCAACCAGATTCGCCTCAAGATCGGCGTCATGTTCGGCAGTCCTGAAACCACAACCGGCGGCAACGCCCTGAAGTTTTATGCGTCGGTGCGGCTGGACATTCGGCGCATCGGTTCGATCAAGCGCGGCGATGAAGTCATCGGTAACGAAACGCGGGTCAAAGTGGTCAAGAACAAAATGGCCCCACCGTTTCGCCAGGCCGAGTTCGAAATCCTTTATGGGGAAGGCACGTCCCGGGAGGGTGAGATCATCGACCTGGGCGTCAAAGAGGGTCTGATTGCCAAGTCCGGCGCCTGGTACAGCTACAAAAGCGACCGCATTGGCCAGGGTAAGGACAATGTCCGGCAGTTCCTGCGCGAACATCCCGAGATGGCGACGGAGATTGAGTTGCAGATCCGCGATCGCTTGCTGCCCAAGCCGCAATCGAACGAAGGCGAAACGGCTGAGAGCCCGGCCGAAGCAGAGGGCTGATCCACTGAGTGAGTCGGATGTTCGCGCCTCAGCCATGCGCCTGCTGGCGCGGCGCGAACACTCGAACCTGGAACTGACCCGCAAACTTGATAAAAGGGGCTTTGATCTCGCGGAGATCGGCCGGGTGTTGCGGGCGCTCTCCGATGAGGGCTTGCTGAGCGATCGGCGCTATGCGGAAGCCTTTGCCCGTGCCGCATATCGAGGGGGCTGGGGCCGGTTCGGATTCGTCGTGAGTTGGCCGAATGCGGCATTGGAGACACCGAAACTGAGGTGGCGCTATCCGGGTGTCACCCGGACTGGTTGGCGCAGGCCGAACGGGTGCGCCGCAAGCGGTTTGGGTGCGCGCTGCCAACTGAATTACGTGAACGGGCTCGCCAAACCCGGTTTCTGGCCTATCGCGGTTTTGCCCAGGACCAAATTGGTCGGGTGCTAAGGGGCGTCGACGAGTGACGTTGGGCAACGGAACATTTTTCTTTCGGAACGGACATTCAGAGCAGCAATGACGGGCAGTGCCGATATTCGACGCAAATTCCTGGAGTTCTTCCAGGCACGGGGCCATGAAATCGTGCCCAGTTCGCCGCTGGTCCCGGGCAATGACGCGACCTTGTTGTTCACCAATGCGGGCATGGTCCAGTTCAAGGACGTGTTTCTCGGCCGGGATCACCGACCGTATGCCAAGGCGACCACATCCCAACGCTGCGTTCGGGCCGGTGGCAAGCACAATGATTTGGAAAACGTTGGCTACACGGCGCGGCATCACACTTTTTTCGAGATGCTCGGCAATTTCAGCTTCGGCGATTATTTCAAGCGCGAAGCGATTCGATTTGCCTGGGACTTTCTCACCGACACGGCCGGACTGCCGGCCGAGAAACTCTGGGTCACCGTCTACGAAGAAGATGACGAAGCCGCCGAGATCTGGGTGAACGAGATCGGGATCGCACCGGAGCGTCTTGCACGCATCGGTGCCAAGGACAACTTCTGGTCCATGGGCGATACTGGCCCCTGCGGACCCTGCACCGAGGTGTTCTACGACCATGGGCCAGATGTGTGGGGCGGACCGCCCGGCACCCCCGATGAAGATGGCGACCGCTACATCGAGATCTGGAATCTGGTGTTCATGCAATACGACCGGGCAGCGGACGGGACCTTGAATCCTTTGCCCAAGCCCTCGGTGGATACCGGCATGGGTCTGGAACGCCTGGCCGCTGTGCTGCAGGGCGTACACAGCAACTACGACATTGACCTGTTCCAGAACCTGATTCGGGCGGCCATGGGTGTAACCGGCGCCACCGATCCGGAGTCACCGTCGCTCAAGGTCATCGCAGATCACATCCGCTCTACGGCGTTCCTTATCGTCGACGGCGTTCTGCCTTCCAACGAGGGCCGTGGTTATGTCCTCAGACGCATCATGCGCCGGGCGATACGCCACGGTTACAAGCTCGGCCAGAAACAACCGTTTTTTTACCGGTTGGTGCAGCCGCTGGCCGATGAAATGGGTGAGGCCTATCCGGAACTGGTGCGCATAGCCGACACCGTGGAGCGTGTAATCCGGCAGGAAGAGGAGCGTTTTGCCGAAACGCTTGATCAGGGCATGCGCATTCTCGAGTCGGACATCGAGGCCCTCGATGGCACCGAGATTCCCGGAGAGACCGTATTTCAGCTATATGACACCTTCGGATTCCCGGTGGATCTCACCGCCGACATCGCCCGAGAGCGGGAGCTCACGCTGGACATGGCCGGCTTTGAGGTTGCCATGCAGGCGCAGCGCGCCCGCGCCCGCGCCGCCAGCAAATTTGGCGTGGACACTGATGAAGACATGAAGGTCGAGGGCAGCACGACATTTCTTGGCTACGACGATCTCAGCGCAGACGGGGAGGTTCTGGGGCTCTACCGCGAAGGCCGACCGGTAGAGCATCTCAGCCAGGGCGAGGCCGGTATGGTCATTCTGGATCGCACGCCGTTCTACGCCGAGTCCGGCGGTCAAGTCGGCGACGCTGGCGTGCTTGAAGGTGGTGGCGCCGTATTCCAGGTTGAAGACACGAAAAAGCGAGGTGAGGGCGTCCACGTTCATATCGGCCGCGTGGACCGCGGCAGCCTCCATTTAGGGGACAAACTCCAGGCGGCAGTCAATGGTGACCGACGGCGGGCCACGGTACTCAATCACTCGGCAACGCATTTGTTGCACGCGGCTTTGAG
The DNA here is from genome assembly GCA_963783675.1 of uncultured Gammaproteobacteria bacterium. Classification (GTDB taxonomy): domain Bacteria; phylum Pseudomonadota; class Gammaproteobacteria; order Competibacterales; family JAHEDQ01; genus JAHEDQ01. Next base: position 113,594 of record CAWAOU010000006.1, on the reverse strand, counting down.
GCGAGTATTGGGCGGCCATGTCACGCAAAAAGGCTCTCTGGTCGCACCCGAGCGGTTGCGTTTCGACTTCTCTCACTTCGAGCCCGTGTCTCCGATTCAGCTCGACGAAATCGAACGTATGGTCAACGCCGAGGTTCGGGCCAACGTCAGTGTGGAGACCGATGTGACGGACATGGATTCGGCGGTGGAGGCCGGTGCCATGGCTCTGTTCGGCGAAAAGTACGGTGAGACTGTGCGGGTGTTGAGCATGGGCGCGTTCTCGGTGGAGCTGTGTGGCGGCACTCACGTTGATCGTGTTGGTGATATCGGGCTATTCAAGATCGTATCCGAGACAGGTATCGCATCGGGTATCAGGCGCATCGAAGCAGTAACCGGCGCCAAGGCGTTGGAATACATTGGTGAAACCGAAAAGAATCTCAACGACGTGGCGCGCTTGGTCAAGGGCGACCGGGCCACTGTCGAAGACAAGGTGCGGCAACTGCTTGATCGCAATCGCCGCCTGGAGAAGGAGCTTGACCAGACACGGGCGCGGCTGGCCTCAGGTCAGGGTTCCGATCTGGCCAGTCAGGCGGTGGAGATCGACGGGCTCAAGGTGCTCGCGGCCCGTGTTGACGGTGCCGACGCCAAGGCTTTGCGTGATGCCGTGGACCAACTCAAGAACAAGCTGCACTCGGCGGCGGTGGTTCTGGGCACGGTGGACGAGGGTGCGGTGCGACTGGTGGCTGGGGTCACTAAGAATCAGACCAACCGGGTCAAGGCCGGAGACCTGGTCAATGCCGTGGCGCAGCAGGTTGGAGGGCGTGGCGGCGGTCGACCGGATATGGCGCAGGCTGGTGGCAGCAATCCTGACGCGCTGGACGCCGCTTTGGCGTCGGTGGAGGGATGGGTTCGGACACATCTGGGTTGAACACTGGGGCGCGGGCCGAAGGACCCAACACTTCACCCGCGCCCTTGTCTTGGCTTCATCATCGATCCCTGCTGGGTCACCGCTTACCGCGTCCCGGCAGGTGAAGTACGCGGCTGCCGATACATCACCAACAGCATAAACAGGCCCTGAAATCCATGGGCTGGAATCCGGGGCGGACAATTTTTCAATGGCTTTGCTGGTTCAGAAGTTCGGTGGCACCTCGGTAGCGGACATCGAACGCATTGAGCACGTTGCGCGCAATGTGCGCAGCTACCGAGACAAAGGGGACGATGTGGTCGTGGTGGTTTCGGCCATGTCCGGAGAGACCAATCGACTCACTGAACTTGCCCGGGAGATATCTCCCCGACCCAATCCCCGTGAATTGGATGTGTTGCTCTCCACCGGCGAGCAGGTCACGATCGCCTTACTCTGCATGGCGCTGGAGAAGCTTGGCACCCCGGCCCGTTCCTATACCGGTGCCCAGGTTCACATACTCACCGACAGTGCTCACACCAAGGCCCGTATTCAACGTATTGATGACCAGCGGATCCGCGAAGACATCACGGCTGGGCGGGTGGTGGTGGTCGCCGGCTTCCAGGGCATAGACGGAGGCGGCAACATCACCACGCTGGGTCGCGGCGGGTCTGATACCACCGCGGTAGCCTTGGCAGCGGCGTTGAAGGCGGACGAATGCCAGATCTTTACTGACGTGGATGGCGTTTACACCACCGATCCTCGGGTAGAGCCTAGAGCGCGGCGACTGGACAAGATAACGTTTGAGGAAATGCTTGAGCTGGCCAGCCTCGGCTCCAAAGTGCTGCAGATTCGCTCGGTGGAGTTTGCCGGCAAGTACAAGGTGCCGTTGCGGGTGCTGTCCAGTTTCGAGCCGGGAACCGGCACGCTCATTACCCTAGAGGAAGAGGCGATGGAACAACCCCTCATCTCCGGCATAGCCTTCAACCGTGACGAGGCCCAGGTCACCGTGCGAGGCGTGCCGGACCGTCCCGGCGTCGCATTTGGTATCCTGGGGGCGGTCTCGGGCGCCAATATCGAAGTTGACATGATCGTGCAGAACGTCGCCCGCGACGGCACCACCGACCTCACCTTCACAGTGCACCGCAACGACTATGACGCTGTGATGGAGATACTGAGCGCCGTGGCTCATGAGCTCGGCGCGCGCGAGGTCAGCGGCGACAACAAGATCATAAAGCTGTCCCTGGTGGGAGTCGGAATGCGTTCCCATGCTGGAATCGCGAGTCAAATGTTCGAGGCCCTGGCCAACGAAGGGATCAACATTCGCATGATCTCTACGTCTGAGATCAAGATCTCTGTTGTAATAGACGAGAAATATCTGGAGCTGGGTGTGCGCACCTTGCATGATGCATTCGAGCTGGATCAGGTCGGAGAGGCCTGATCTGGAGCGATACGCGGTGTGATCTGGAATGGTTCACCGCGGATGTGAAAGCCGACCGGCGCTCATCAACCCGGTGACTGTCGAGTCGGCATCTAAAAAATACAGCCAATCAACTAGATGGCTGATAAATAAGGTGATTGTGGAGTTCGATGACGCAAGGAGACACCTATGCTGATTCTTACGCGGAGAGTAGGGGAGACCCTCATGATCGGGGATGAGGTTACCGTCACGGTACTAGGCGTGAAGGGAAATCAGGTGCGTATTGGCGTCAACGCGCCGAAAGACATCGCCGTGCATCGGGAAGAAATATACGAGCGCATAAAGCGCGAACATGAGGGCGCCGGCGAGGGAGACTAATCCCTCTTTACCGGATAACCCCGCGATTGGTAGTATGAGCGCCCCTGTGGCTGTGAAGCCCCAGGGGCCTTTTTTCGGGGTGACCGGTGTGTGACCGAACCAAATCAGCCCGCTGGGGCGATCGGGTCGAAGTACGTCGATACAGATACGGAGAGATGGCCGAGTGGCTGAAGGCGCTCCCCTGCTAAGGGAGTATGGGGTTAATAGCTCCATCGAGGGTTCGAATCCCTCTCTCTCCGCCAATTAGTCCAAGTAAATCGTTGAATATTTGAGATTTTCTCTAGATTAGAGAAACGCATTCCCTAGGCTACGCCAAGGTCGCTTGCCACTCAGGCGCCGCACGTCGCCCCCCAGGGCTGTTTCTTACGTGGTGAGCGTCTCACCTTCTTTCAATTTCGCGATAGGACGCTGGGGACAAGCTATGCCGGGCCATGGATAGATTTGGGGGAGGCGGGTCGCTCAGTTGCGCATGGGCGAGACATGTGATCGCGAGGGGCTGCATGCCAAGCGTCGACTATTTCCGCCGCCACTCCCAGGGTGGCGCCCTCTGCGACTGCGGTAGCGACCATAGTCCAAGCCCGGCGTCCTTGGCTGCCGCCTCATCTGCCAGCAGCGTCTCATCGCGCATGTACTTCAGGTACACCCATGCATGCCCCTCAGCGACCATCTCGCGGTTGATGTCTCTTTCATCCAGGTAGATCCGCCCTACGATCCTGCCGTAACGATCACGATCGATCTCCACGACGTCCACAACTTCGCCGAAGACCTTGTCCGAGAATGCCTGCTTTGCGCGGGTGCCCCAAGGCTGTTTGCGTTCGGGTGTGTCGATCTCGGCCAACCGGATCTTGAGCTGGCCGCCCTGGTAGAGAATTCGCAGGGTGTCACCGTCGGCTATCGAGATGACGTTGCCGTGGTACGTGGTCTCGGCATGGCCAACCGGCGCAAGCAAGAAAACCTGAAGCCCGAAGAACAGGGCAAACGCCAGTTTTCCGGGCATTAGTAGCTACTCCACAAGCTCCGATCTCAGGATGTCCAAGTCCGTGGGCGCATCTGCGCAAATCTCAAGCGCAGTCAGGGCTCGGGGCATACAGCCTCAGTCGGGCTTGGCGGGGCCGTTCCCGCGCAGACCTGAGCAACGTCATTGTCAACTCAACCGAGGGGGGTAGATTTGAAATCAGGGCCGTCCGTATGGGCGGCAGAAAAACCCTAAAAGGCGGGTGTAGCCATGAAGATCCGCATGTTGGTCGCGATCATCGTTGCCGTGCTTCTTTCTGTGTTTCCGCTTGCGTTGGCCGCACAGAATTCTGGCACGATTACGGCGACAGAGGACACATACGTCAACGGCATCAAGCCGGACATGAACTTCGGCGGGAAGCCCTACCTGCAGGTCAGGCACGCAGGGGAAGTTACTACGCTGATCCGGTTCGATTTTCCATCCGACATGCCCACCGACGTTGTCAGCGCAGTGATCAGGTTGAGGACTTCGGGTTTAGCCAAACCGGGATACATTCGTGTCAACCGGGTTTTGACTCCTTGGTCCGAGAACGATGTCACGTTCGATACTCGGCCATCTTTACTTCCTTTGTATGACCAGACCGTTGAATCTGCCACGACATTGGTTGAATTGAATATCCTTGGCGAAGTGCGACGGTGGTTCAGCGGACAGGCAAATTACGGAATAGCAATAGGCCCGACAAGACGTGTTGAAGGTTCTGCAAGCGTGCTGTTTCACAGCACAGAAAGCGACGCGGAGATCGGCCCGTTGCTGGCTTACCAAGTGACTCAGAACGAGGTTTTTGAGATCTTCTCGAGCGAAGCATGTTCACAGACCTTCAACGCCTACCAGACCAAAAAATTCAAAGCGATCTGCGGCGAATGGGACGTGGATTTTCGTTACTGCTACCAAGATGATTGCGACAAATATCGCTGGGAAGTATTGGGTGGTGGCTTCAGTCAAACCTTGGCCGGAATCTATCCCGTTGGGGAGCAACCAGTCTGCAAATCACTTCGTGTTGCAGATAAGGCCCCACTTGTTCCTGTCGAGTCCAAGCCCTGGAGTGATGCCTCGGGTCGGGTCGGTTGGGAGGTAACCTTTATGAACCTCAGTCCCTGCTCAGTGTTGGTTGACCAGGCGGGATCTGCCCATTGCGAAGGAGGTATTAGGATCCGTGCCAGCTGCCGGGGTGTGCTCAGGGACGAGTACAAGTAGTCGATCACGTCAACGACCGAACCTGTCATGGGGGCAGGTTCCTTGTCTCAGGCAATCTCGTCCCGCAGCACCGCCAGTCTCATTCCCAGGGTGGCGCCAGCTACACCACTAACTCAGATCTCAGGACATCCAAGTCCGTGGGCGCATCGATCCCAATACGAACCGTGGACGCTTTGTGTGAGATCACACGGATCTCAATCAGGCCGTTTGCGAATAGTGCCGATACCGATGTATCGGGGTCGAGGTCTGCGGGTATGTCGATCACGATGGACTCGCCGGGGCGGCGGGTGAGGATGAGCATGGCGCACCTGCATGTGTTGGCTGATTGTTCTGCTTTTCCAATCAGCAAAACGAGGGCCAGAGGAGGTGCTCTAAGGACTTTTGACTTCGCTGAGCGGTTCGCCGAGTTCGATCTGGTTGAGCCAGAGGTCGCTAAGTTGTCGGGCCTCAGCGATCTGGCTGCTGGTCATTAGATCGTTGAACTTCAGCCTGGTCTCCACGGCCCGTTCATGCCCCTGCGCGGCGGAGAGGTTGAGCCACGCGAGTGACTGTATGAGGTCCTGCTGCACATCCTCGTCTTTGGCATACAGGACACCGAGGGCGAACTGTGCGTCGGCATCTCCTTGCTCGGCGGCCTTGCGGAACCACTTCACCATCTCCTGCTTGTCCTTGCGGATACCAGTGCCCTCGTAATACATCGTGGCGAGCATGGTCTGCGCTACTGGATTCCCCTGCTCAGCAGCCATACCTAACCACCTCGCCGCCTCCCGGAAATCTTGAGCGACTTCCTCGCCCAGGGTATACATGACCGCCAGGGCAACCTGCGCATTGGTGTATCCCTGTTCGGCTGCCATGCGATACCAATTCTCGGCTTCCCGGTAGTCTTTTGGGTTGCCCTTTCCCAGCTGATAAAACATCCCGACTATATACTGCGCTCCGGCATCCCCCGCTTCCGCGAGCGGCAACCACTCCCGATAGACCGTCTCATAGTCGCCGCGCTGAGCAGCGGCATAGCCATCGGAAAGGGCTGTCACTCCAGCCATTGGCCAGACCAGAACCACCACCGCCAGCAGTACCCGCACCATCTTCGACCCCATGCAAACCGCCAGGACAGGCCTTGAATGTATCGCAGGCGCGCACACCGGGCCATGGGTCTCGTCGAGCGCACCGTGAGCAATTCGGGCGGGCATCGAGGACCTCGAGGTGATCGAGAAGATTCTCATCCACCTGGATGCGAAAGCGGCTGAGCCCCAAGCCACCAGGCCGTCGCCGTGTCGGGCACCGCCTCTGGCGGGACTGTTCGACTGAACCAGGCTACCCCCTGTAACACACCCCGACTGTGACGCTGAGCGTTGCGGCTTTGATAGCGCTCGGCCCGATGCCGCGAATCGTCAAGAAATTGGCTGAAATACTCGATTGCGGCCGGCTCGGCAGGCCGGATTACGGCCGACGCCAAGCCGAAACGCGGGTTGGCGAGTGTTTGATGACTTGGGAATACTCAATCGCCTTTCGGAAAAGGACGTATGTTCGTCTTATACTCCGACAGGCGGGTTCCGAGCAGAATAGCTGGAGGCGCAGATTGCGCGGATCGGGACGACACCATTGGCAGCTCCAACACTTACGCCGCATTCGCTTGATCATCGGCTGACCTGTCCATCTCGAATTCCTAATTTTCTCGGTGAATCACGGACAAATGCATCTTTGCGCAGCGACTGATATCTGCTCTAAGCTGTGTCGCGTATGAAGGACATCCTGCTCACAATCTTCCACGTCGCCGTGGTGGTCGTGAAACTACTTGGCCCGGGTGGCGTGCGAGCCGTTATCGCCGAGAATCTCCTCCTCAAGCACCAACTGATCGTTCTGCGCCGGCCTCGTCGGCGCGCACCGAATCTGACCGTGTTGGACCGTTTCCTCTTCGGCTTCGGATCGCTATTCCTGAGCCCGGGACGAATCCGCAAGGTCGCCATCGGGTTGCGGCCGTCGACGTTTCCGAAGTTGCATGAAGCGTTGGTGCGTCGCAAATACCGTCGGCTGTTCTCCTTGAGCCATCGTCCGAAGAAACCCGGACCTGTAAAGGTCCAGGCGCTGACCTCATACGCGTCATCGTTACGCGTCATCGTAGAGTTGAAATCTCGTAACCCTCGTTTCGGCTGTGCTCGAATTGCCTTGATTATCTCCAGGACCTTTGGCGTCGAGATTGACGCAAACGTCGTCTACCGCGTGCTGTCGAAGCACTATCGTCCACCGCCATGCGGAACAGGGCCGTCGTGGCTATCGTTCATCGGACACACGAAAGACAGCCTGTGGAGCGTCGATCTGTTTCGCTGCGAGTCAATTGTGCTACGGAGCTACTGGGTGCTGGTGGTCATGGATCAGTTTACCCGCCGCATCATCGGATTCGGAATCCAATGCGGCAGTGTCGATGGGCCCGCCCTCTGCCGAATGTTCAATGACGCCACTCGTGTCAGGGCACACCCCGATACGTCAGTAGCGATCACGATCCCTTATTCGATTTCCATCGCTGGAAAGCCAACCTTCGGATTCTGGAGATCGATGAAATCAAAACGGTGCCACACAATCCGATTTCCCACCCCTTTGTTGAGCGGCTCATTGGCACCGCGCGGCGAGAGTTTCTCGGCCATGTGCTGTTTTGGGACAGGCGTGACCTCGAGCGAAAGCTCTCCCAGTTCCAGGCCTATTACAATGTGGAGCGCGTCCACGCGCCGTTACAGGGCAAAACTCCATCCGCATTCGCCGCCGGCGAGACCGTAAAACACGCAGAGATCAACGACCTCCGATGGGAGTCCCATTGCCGCGATTTGGTTCAGCTCCCAATGGCGGCCTGACTGCGAATTCGAGATGCACAAGGCGGACGGTGAGCCAGAAGCGCTGCGTGAGGTTTACTGGAGAAGCTTCCAGCACATGATCGAGCGACTCCTTGCTAACGACAAACAGGTCTATGTTGTCATGCCGATCCCGGAGCTGACCGTCGATGTCTCAGATTATCTGATTGCGCCCGATGGGCTCACCAAAATTCCAGGAGAAACCCGGGAGTATTACCTTCGCAGAAACGAGTATGTGCTGACCAAATTTGCCTTGTTACCCTGGGGAGACAACTTGAGGCGAATCGACCCGACAGCCTCGCTGTGTGATGATCTCAACTGCTTTGCGTTTCGCGAAGGCAAGGCCATGTACTTCGACAACCACCATCTGAGTTTGACCGGCGCAGATCGTCTTGTAGAGAGCGAGTTCGCTTCGTTCTTATCGGATGCTGACGAATCGCAGATCGAACGCGAATCGGGGCCTGGACACATCAGATAAGTGTATGGCCAAGCTCGAGGTATGTGGCCGATTCTGGGACTGGTGTCGCCCTTTTTTGGCCTCTGTCGGCATCGTAATTTGAATACGGGCAAGTCGGATCGGGGCCGGTCACCTACGCTCACGGCCGGTCACCTCAGAACTCGAGGAACCACTCCAACACGCTCTTGACAATAAAGCCCAGCATTCCGAAGGCCAGAACGAAAAAAAGGACGAAGCTGCCAAAACGACCGGCTTTGGACTTTCGTGCCAAATCCCAGATGATGAACAACATCAAACCGATCAGGCCCATCAGTCCCCATTTGAGACCGAAATCCGCGAACTGCTCCTCGGACAAACCGAACACCTGATCAGTCCTCGATGCTGCGGGGCGTCAGGCTACTGGCGTCCACCAGGTCCCGATACGCGTGCCAGGACGCGTGGCCGAGGACGGGGTACAGAATCAGAAACCCAAGCATCAGTGTAGCCACCGATAGACCGGTAATGATGGCGATCAGGATCGCCCAGACTGAGGTGGCTACCGGATTGTCGCCCACCGCCCTCAGGCTGACGAGCATCGCGCTGCGCAGGTCGATTTCACGGTCGATCAGCAAGGGTACGGAAACGACTGTAAAGCCGAATACCACCGCGACCCCCAGCCCGCCAAGAATCATCCACAGCATGAACAGGATATCGTCCTGACTCACCACATATCGAAGGAAATCCAACGGCGCTTCTATCGCGTCGTCGACGAACAGACGAAACAGCAACATTGAAATGAGCACCCATGCGGTCCCGGCAAGCACCAGCAGTGCGCTAAGTCCAAGCAGATGGCGGGAACCCCGGCGCCAGATGGCGACCGAGTCTCTGATCGTTGGGGTTTCTCCATTCTCCAGACGCCGGCTCAGGGCATAAAGGCCGGTGGCCAGAATCGGGCCCACCAGCACAAACCCGGTTACCGCACCGGGCAACAAGGGCCAGTACAGGAAAGCGACCGAGAGGATGACGATGCTAGCCACTGTCACGATCACGCCATGAAGCAGGCTGGGCCAACCGGCCGTCCTGAAATCCGCCCAACCCAGTGCAAGCCAGCGTAAGCAGGCAGAGGGTGAAACCTGCTTGATGACCGGCAAGTGATCCGTAGGCTCGGCCTGCACCGCGCTCGCGCCCATTTTATGCCCCTCGCTTCTATGCATGCCCCGTGCTCTTGGTCCCAATCTTAGACGTCCAGCTTACACCTGTCTCACAAGCTTGCACTCCGTAAGCCAAAACTGAGTGCAGTTGGACGAACACCCTGGTCAGCTGGGTGGAAATACAATGGCTTATGGGACATATTGGGCAGCCGTTTTTCGACTCATCCGCCGTTTGTGTCTGTGCAAATCTGTATGTCCAAACCGATTGTGCCCATATGCGGACACGGCGCCTCATCCGTCTCGTGAGCCTACCGGCCTCAATCAACTCCCTGGTCACTGCGTTCAGCGCGTTCGGGTGGTTGGCCGTGGGCACGCTCTACTGGAGTACGCGCGACCAGGTGCGGCACTGGGATGCTGTGCGCCTACTGGATCCCTCTTCATTTGTCGTACTTGTCATAGTGGCCGCCAAGCTGGCGGCTGGCCTGTCGCTATGTGCAATGCTGGTTCGCGATCTGCGCCAACGGCATAAACGACAGCATTTTGAGTGGATCGGGTCGATCTGTACGTTTCTGGCTGTGATGCTGGCCGCATTGTGTGCCACAACGCTGTTGGATATTGGCTTTCCTCAGCGTCGCGATGAAGCTCTGTTGCACGACGTGTTTTTCACGGTTGTCTGTGCCGGCATGGCTCTGGGGCTTTTGCTGCAGCCCAGAGGTGAACGGAGACACGCTGCTGGCCTGGGTGGCAGCCAGGTGATCGTTGTCAATTTGGCACTGGCTCTAGTGCTGGCCGAAGGCACACTGGTCGTTTGGGCCCGTGTTCACCCGTCTGTGTTGTTCATGGACCAGGCTTCCGCAGAGCGGCGACTGGAAGCGAACCGAAACCCCGGGCATGTGTACTTTGGATACCCTTTCAACAGCGGTGGTTACCATGACGAGCCGTTTTTCATCGCGGGCGAGGGTGACGTCTTGGTGGCGGTGATCGGCGATTCCTTCGGTACCGGTGTCGTGCCCTACCCATACAATTTCGTTACCCGTCTCGAGTCGCAACTCAAGCAGTCGCTGGAAACCGTTAGCGGGCGTGTGGCGGCCCACAATTTTGCTCTGCCCAGTATCGGCATGCCAGAGTATGCCCATCTGCTGGAAACCGAAGTGCTTGAAACACGCCCGGCCTTGGTCGTTCTGAGTGTCTTCGTCGGCAACGACTTCGATGAGCTGGAGGCCTACCTGCCCAAGCGGGATCGGTTGCGCTACAGCTTGATCGACTGGTATGTCTACCAGGTTCCCAGGCGTCTATGGCGTCTTGCCCGCGAATTGCTGAAACGAGACGGTGGCGGCGTGCTGCATGTGGGCGAAGTCCCGCCCGATGCGACTCAACGTCAGGCCGACGCGGCAAACGAGGTGGCGTTGATCATTCCGGACTATGTGGACGACGCAAGCCTGGAGCCGCCAACGTTTTCAGTGGACGGTTTCATGGAGATCGAGCGCTACCGGGCCGAGGTTTGTCACGTGGGGCGGGAGGAGACCGAGCAGAATTATTCCGCGTTCTTCCGCGTGCTCGCCGATTTCGATGAAAAACTGGGCGAGCGCCTGATTGTGCTCCTTATTCCCGACGAGTTTCAGGTCAATGATGCGCTCTGGGCGCAGATTCTCGCCGATAAGGCGCATCCAGAGCGCTACGTCCGGAATCTGCCGCAGCAGCGTGTGGCCGAATTCGCCCAGGTGCACGGCCTGACCGTAGTGGATGCGCTACCCGCATTACGTCAGGCTGAGGCTGGCGGGCGGACCTATCATCTGCGCGACACCCACCTCAATGCGCGCGGCAATCAGGTTGTCGCCGACGTGCTGACTGGGGCCGTTATCACGTCGCTGAAGTCACTGGAGATGAACACGCAAACCGCTTTGACCCCGAGCGTCTTGAACGCACAGAAGCAATGAACCGGACGAAACGGGCATCCGGTCCCAGGACGTTTCCGTGAGCCACAGAATCAACGGTGTAGCCGAGCATTTTCACCGGGGGTTGCCGATTGCAGAGCGCTCCCTCTCAGTCGGCGACACCCAGCACCAGAACGCGTACCTGGTCACCTGCTCGGACATTGACGCCAACTGCACCGCAGGCCCAATCAGTGCCGGACAACTTGCCCCAGCGTTTGATGCCCGTACTGACATTGTCGCATTTGAACTTACGCGGCTGCATGCCGGATACCGTCCCCATCACATTCGCATTGGTGGCGCGGCCAGCAAGGAGCTGTCGCATCGGCTGCCCGGAACTGACGGTCAGTCCGCCGGCCTCGCAAAGCCACTCGGCTTCGTTCGCGCTTACGGTAAACCACCTCTTGCCGTCTTCACGGCATTTGACCAGCCGGGGAAGCATGCCGGAGACCGTTCCGCCCAATGAACCTGTGGGTTGGCCCGTATCCGGAATAAAGCCATCCGAGCCCAGCGATGCCAGGATTTCCGTGCCGGTCAGCGCGTAGTCGTAGACTCGGAAGTCGTCCATCACACCGTTGAAGTTGTTGCTGACGTAGCCGGTTGGCCAGGATTTGTATGGACGCGGTGTGTATTTTGCCCCCAGCACTGCGGGGTGATCGGAGTCGCATTTGCCTCTCTCGACCGTCTTTGAGCCCACCAGCTTGCCGTTGATAAACACCTTCAGTTTGGCTCCGTTGTAACTGGTGGCAACATGGGTCCAGGTGTTGGCAGGCACCGGGATACCGCTGTCTACGGTGTATACGGTACCCGGCAGTTCGCCGCGGCAGCCGTTCCGTGAGGGGCCTCCAAAGCGGCCGCCGCTTCGCAAGCGCCGGGTGTCCAGGCGAATGTTGAGCCAGTAGGCGCCGATCTTCTCGATGATTTCATTGTTGAGACGCTTCCCTCGTTCCGCTCGCAGCGGCACGAACGACTGCCCCGCCGGCCTGTCACGGTACTTGACCCATGCCATGATCGTGTATCGGTTCAGATCCAGTTCGTCACGGTCCCCAAGGTTGATCAGGTCACCAGCCCCGTCGAACTGCATTCCGGTCACGCTGTGACCGGCACCCCAGACGGGCGCACTGTGATCCAGCCCGCCCTCGTTTCGAGCGTGTAGACCATTGCCACTGGTATCGCGGATGGTAAGGCCCGGATTCTCATCGAAGCGGTACTCAACTACGGGTCGTTCGGCCGCCTGTGCACTGTAGTGGAAAAGCGCAGCTCCGATCAGCATCCAGATAGGGACGCGACTGATCAGTCGGCGACCGCACCTAACGATATCCCAATGTCTTGATTCTGAGTGAAGTGGAGTGTGCATGGCTGGTTTCCCTCGCTCTGCAGGTCTCGGAGCCCGGTTGTTCGAACAGTCGGCCTGCCGGATAGGGGTAGCATATCGGCGCCGTTGTGCGCTTGAGCCAGATCACCTAACAACTCGATTTCTTTACCAGGCACGGTTACCCCGTGCCTGCACCTCTAAGCCTGAGCGGTAATCGACATCCGTTAGAAATCGTAGTCCACCGCAAACGGAAACTCGGCCAGCGGCCCCGTTTCGTTCGAGGTGAGCGGAGACACGCTGCTGGCCTGGGTGTCAGCCAGGTGATCGTTGTCAATTTGGTACTGGCTCTAGTGCTGGCCGAAGGCACACTGGTCGTTTGGGCCCGTGTTCACCCGTCTGTGTTATTCATGGACCAGGCTTCCGCAGAGCGGCGACTGGAAGCGAACCGAAACCCCGGGCATGTGTACTTTGGATACCCTTTCAACAGCGGTGGTTACCATGACGAGCCGTCGTGCATCACGTCGCTGAAGTCACTGGAGATGAACACGCAAACCGCTTTGATCCCGAGCGTTTTGAACGCACAGAAGCAATGAACCGGACGAAACGGGCATCCGGTCCCAGGACGTTTCCGTGAGCCACAGAAGCAACGGTGTAGCCGAGCATTTTCACCGGGGGTTGCCGATTGCAGAGCGCTCCCTCTCAGTCGGTGATACCCAGCATCAGAATTCGTACTGGGTCACCTGCTCCTTCCAGCGGTTTGGTTGTCTCCAGCACCGCGCTTAGTGCGCCGCCGCCACGAGCTGCCGGGCGTCGTCGAGGGCCTCCTGGACGAGGTGCGGTGGTATCTCTACGGCCGTGCTCAGAGACTGTGCCCGAATAATGGCCGTTGCCTGCTGTTGTGACACTACGCCACCGGGCAACGCTTCCGAGTAGACCCAGACAGGGGCTTCGGCAAGAGATGGCGCTTGGGCCAGATTCGCCCTGCAGGCCGCTGCCGCTACCATACTTGAGGCTAGCAGTTCCATGGCGGCGCCATGGAGCGATCGCTCGATTAGCGCTTCCGCGGCTTCCAGCTTTCTCTCCGCCACGCCCAACAGGGTTGGAACGGCCCTCTCCGCACTGCGCTGTCCGGCGTCGAATAGGGTGAGGATTTCGCCCACGGGTGAAGAAGATCCGAGACGTTCAAGGCCGGCCAGAGTTCGGGGCTCGATGAGGGCAACTGGGACTACGTCCGAGAGCTCGCGTGCCTTGCTCTCCAACGCCTCATCTGCATGGTCCACCACGACCAGCAGGCCGCCGCGCGCGCCCAATATGCGCTCAACACGCGGGCCGAATGCAGTCTGTATGTCGGCAATGGCCTGGCGCACAGCCGCATCTTCGGCTGTCGTGTCTACCGTCTCTGGTGTGCTGCCTCTGGGTTCTTCTGGTGCCGGTACCTGAACTGCCCCCGCTTCTTCCGCCGCTTCTTCCGCCGCTTCTTCCCGTTCCCATGGTCTTTGATTCGGGCTCCTGCAAGTCCTCCAACAGAGTCTCGAGCAGTCTCTTACTGACCCCTACTACATCTTCCGAGGCAGCCGCATCGACTACGTTGTCGAACAAGTCCCGCTTCTTTTGCACCAGTTCGGCAACGCGAACTTCGTAGGAGTCGGCGGCCACCATTAGAATGACCTGAACTGTCTGGGATTGACCCAAACGGTGGACGCGGGCAATACGCTGGTCCAGCACGGCTGGGTTCCACGGCATATCGAGGTTGATGAGTACCGAGGCTGATTGCAGATTCAGCCCAACACCGCCCGCGTCGGTGGAAATGAAAACACGTGTGGCGTCGTCGTCTCGGAATTGATTCAGCAGGCTACCGCGCTTGCTGCTGGGAATGCCGCCGTGCAGGCGGACACAGCCGATACCCAGCGCACGCGCAACCTGCTCGGCCATTGCGGTCATGCGCTCCCACTGGGAAAAAACCACCGCTTTGAGGCCCTCCTGCAGGCACAGCTCGTCCAGCAGCTGAGATAGCTCATCCAGCTTGGGCGCACCGTGGGTTTCCTTGTCCACCAGCCCCACCGCATCGCAAGCCATGCGCGCCTGCTGCAATGCCGCCATCAGGCGATTCTGTTCCACCGGTGTCAGCGGTCTGCGCTTGGCAATCGCCGCGTAGGAAGCGGCGTTCCGGAGTGCCGAATCGTGAATCTCCAACTGCTTCGGCGTCATGGGTACATCCAGACGCTGCTCGATACGCGCCGGCAGTTGGTCCCGCACCAAGGTCCGGTCTCGCCTCAGCATGACGGGTGCGAGGCGGCGCCGTAGCTCGGATAGATTGCGGTAGCCCAGCACCTTGCCGCGCTCGTCAGTGACGTGAAAGTCGATCATGTAGCGCCACAGGGGCCCCAGCACGCGATGATCCACCACTTGCATGAGGCTGTAGAGGTCCTCGAGCCGGTTTTCCAGAGGCGTGCCGGTGAGCACGAAGGCGTAACGGCTGCTAATCAACTTGATCGTCGAGGCTATCTTCGTGCGCCAGTTCTTGATGCGCTGGGCCTCATCCAGGATCAGCAGATCCGGCGCTACGGTTTCGTTGATGTACGACAAGTCGCGCGTCACCAGTTCGTAGTTCACCACCAGGAACCCGTCGCCTTTGCGATACTGCTCGGCACGCAGGCTCGGGGGGCCCTGGATGACCGAGGCCCTGCTGCCGGTAAAGCGCTCGATCTCGCCCGCCCACTGTTGCTTGAGTGAAGCCGGGCATACTACGAGTACTGTCGATAGATCGGCCCTCTGACGCAGCCAGTGGGCGGCAGTGATTGCCTGCAGCGTCTTGCCCAGACCCATGTCGTCAGCCAGCAGGGCCCGGCCACGGGCGGCCAGGAAAGCCGCGCCCTCCACCTGATAGGGGTACAGACGGGCCCGAACCCCTGGAAGGCTGTTCCCCGAGCGAAGGATTTCCTGGCGGATGTGCTCTCCGCGTATTCGATGCGCCGCATCCTCGGCCAAGCCCCTCACATGCAGGATCGCATCCTCGCCAACCAGCAGGTCGTCCCGGCCTCGTACCTGATCATGAAAGCGGAAGAAATCATCGGGCAGATCACCGCGGAACTGCCCAGAGGCGTCAAAGTATCTGCCGAGAAGCTGAGAAAGCTGCTCGTCCATGGACGCACTGCGCTGCAATCGTATCGCGGGGCCATCCGTGCCGCTCCAGGACAGGTAGATGAAGGGCAGAGGCACAGATTGCTCGTGCGATCTCCCGGTCTCTCCCATTTTCCTGAGCCGGTGCAAGACGGCTTCTATATGTTTGCATGTTCCCAGCTGGTTGCTCGCCCAATCAGGGCAGGTGCAATAGTTGGCTCGTTCCTGCAAAGAACGAATCTGTACCGTATAGCTTCGCTGATGATGGCTGGCGGAGGAGACCGAAGTGGCGGTCCAACTCCCGAATGCCGGCTCGCCCGCAATATGGTTGACCCGAACCTCGGTACGCGCTCGTTCCGCTCGTTCCTCCACCGCCACATCGGCCGCACTCGTCAATTCTGCGCGCTGGTCGCCGGAAATCTGTGAGGAGTACTCGAGCAGGACGGCGACCGCGTGCTTGCACATCGGTTCCCAGTCGAAGGGGCAGTCGCAGGACACGCATAACTCTCCATCCTGGTCGTGCGTGAGCTCCACCGTGTAGCACGAGTCCGGGTCAGAACCCTGAACCAAGCCCCAAACAGTGGTTGCATCCCAACCCACCTCGGTGACGTGGTTCTCCCGGAAGTACACGCCCCCTCGTCTGATGATAGCGTCGGAAGCGATACCGCTGAGCCTGTCCGCATCGAACAGAAACGGGTTACTGCTATCGACCTGCGCAGGCTCTTGTGTCGGCGTCTGATCAGCCATGGTGTTAATAGGTCCCCCGGGTCAAGAATGGTTCAGGCCCCTTTGCGGCGGCATACATTCTGGCGCTTGCACGGTTCGATGGACAACCGCGAAAGAGGAAAGAGTCGGCTTTGTTGGATATGGTTGGTGACACCAATGGGTTTGTCAGCCCTCAGGCTACACGGCAGCCGCATCGAGCCCGTTTTGCAGTCTCCACGGCCAGGTGGCTGTTCCCGCCGCCGCACTCGAAACCACTCCAGTAGATTATTACGATAGATCCGGGCATGCTTCCTGGCATGAGCTGACTGGCATCCACCAGATTCCGGTACACATGCCAGGAAACATGGCCGAGGACCGGGTGCAGAATCAGAAACCCGAGCATCAGTGTGGCCACCGAAAGACCGGTAATGATGGCGCTCAGGATCACCCAGACCGCGGTGGCGATCGGGTTGTGGCCGAGCGCTCTCAGGATTATGAGCATCGCGCTGCGCAGGTCGATTTCCCGGTCGATGAGCAAGGGCACGGAAACGAGCGCCTGGGCGTTTGCTGATATGCAATGAACTTATGGGACGGGATACTAGGTTCAACAGGTCGCCGACACCGTCGAACTGCATTCCTGTCACACTGTAACCAGCATCCCAGACAGGCGCATTATGATCCGGGCCGCGTTGGTTTCGAGTTGGAAATGATAGTCCACTGCTCATCGAAACCCATCCGGCGATTTCCTTTTGTTCCAACCACGTGCGGCGGTGAGTTCTGGTAAGGGAAGCTGATTCACGGTCCCGGTCCATCTACATTGGCCAGCGACCTCGGTTCCCCTTGCTTCGGTTGACACGCTATGGGCCAGTCATGATAATCGACGCCCTTCTCAAGCATGCAGCGCCCGTAGCTCAGTTGGATAGAGTACCTGGCTACGAACCAGGGGGTCGGAGGTTCGAATCCTTCCGGGCGCGCCAATAAAACGCTTATATAACAGTAAGTTGCAGCCCTAGATTGACTGCATCTTCTGTTTCAGCATCACCAGTGCCGGACTTTTGCCGGACCTCTCTTCGTAAACCCTGTTTGCCGCCCCCAGGAGTTCCTCCAATTCCGGGGCGGAGTAGTGTGTTGTGATGTCGCCGTTTCGGTGACCCAAAAGGACCTTTCTGGTTTCAAGCGGCACACCAGCTGCTCGCAGACTCCGCCCGAAGGTATGTTCTAATTCCGATATCGGAATTAGCGTCATTATTCCGGTTTCCCGATTATTCCGAGTTGATCACTCAAGGTACGGTGGTGCTCGGGCTTCGATGAGGCATCGGACTCGGAATAATCAGAGGCTGTTCAGAAACGCCAGAACTGCGTCGTCGGGTCGGAATCGAACGGGTGGCATGTGTGAAGGCGTGGTCTTGGCCATCGCCTGCTCTTTCAGCTTGAGATCGGCGTGTAAGTAGATATAGGTCGTCTCGACCGACTCATGGCCGAGCCATAGCGCAATCACGGCGCGGTCGACACCGTTTTGAAGTAGCTCCATGGCGACGGTATGGCGAAGCACATGGAGCGTAACGCGCTTTTTCTTCAGAGAGACGCACTCGGCTCGTGCGGTCTCCAGATGTTTGGCTCAGTAGATAGTCGAGGCCGTCATGGCTGAATGCGCCGCCGCGTCGATTGGGAAACACCGGCGCGCTCGGTTCGCCGCGACGCTCTTTGAGCCACGCCCGTAGCGCCGCCGCTGCGTCCTTGCGCAACGGCGTGCAACGCTCCTTGCGCCCTTTGCCGTGGCAGCGCAGATGTGCACCCGCGCCAAGCTGGACATCCTCGCAACGGAGGCTGATGAGCTCGGATGCCCGCAACCCGGTTTGCACCGCCACGAGCAGCAGAGTGCGGTCGCGACGCCCCGCCCAGGTTTGTGTGTCGGGGGCCTGGAGTAAGGCATCGACTTCGTCGCGGTTGAGGAACGCCACGGGACGGCGGGTATAGCGTTTACTCGGCATGGCCAAGACCCGCTGGGCCAGAGCGGCATGCTGAGGTTCATGCAAGGCGACGTAACGGAAGAAGGAGTGAATCGCTGCCAACCGTGTATTGCGCGTGCGCGCACTGTTACCCCGTTGGTTCTCGAGATAGGTCAGGAAGTCGCCGATGAAGGCGGTGTTGAAGTCCTCGAGCACCAGCGCCGAGGGCGGTTTCTTCAGCTCTTGCTGAGCGTATTGGACCAGCAGGCGGAAGGTATCTCGGTAGCTGGCAATGGTATGCGGGCTTGCCTGGCGCTGTTGCATTAGACGATCGGTGAAGAACGTGGCCAGGAGCTGCGGGAAATCGGCGACGGTGTTCATGACAGCGCCCTTCGAGCCACGCGATCGAGCCGTCGGGCAGCGAGCTGCAACAGCTCCGGAGTGGCGGTGAGATACCAATAGGTATCGCTCACGTGCGCATGCCCGAGATAGGTCGCGAGGTGGGGCAAATGACGCTCGACATCGAGGCCACGGCGATACCATCGCAGCAGCGTGTTGACGGCAAATCGATGACGGAAGTCATGTAAGCGTGGGCCGTGGGAATCTGCCGGGCCGCGCAGACCAATTTGCCGAGACATCTTCACGAACGTCCAACGCAGCGCCCATTCCGTGACCCGGGTGCCGCGTTCGGATAGGAAGAAGCTCGGGCTGTGGGGATTGGGACACAGGCGATCGCGCTGTGCCGCATAGCGCCTGAGCGCCCGCCTTGTCGAATCATGAACGGGCACGAATCGCGACTTCCCGAACTTGCTCTCCCGCACCGTCAAAACCGCGTGAGTGAGGTCGACATCGTCTCGGTCAAGGCGCAGCGGCTCGTTGGCCCGTATCCCGGTGACCGCGATCAACCCCAATAACGTTGCACAGGTGTAGGGCCTGAGCCCGGTGAACCCGGGTAATCGTTCCGCCGCGCCGATAAGAGCGGCGACCTCCTCATCGCGGTAGATATAGGGCGGCGGTCGGTGATACCGATAGGGGAGCAAATCCGGTGGCGGTACTTCGTGGTGAGGGTCCACGACGTTCGCATACCGGGCGAATCGCCGCACCATCCCGAGTCGATTCGCCCACTGGGCGGGTTGTACATCACGCGGCTCGGTAGCCCACTGCAGGGCGAGCTCAGTCGTGATGAAGGCGGTCTTGCGTTGCGTAACAAACGCGACGAAGCGCTGCAGTAGACGTCCGGGCAGCTTGAGCTTGGCCCCCAGTGCGCGGCGCGTGGCGAGATACTCATCGAGGAGGAACTGGAGCTCGTTCATGTCGCACCTCCGGGCCACGGTTGCGCGAGAGATCGCAATGCCTCGAGGTCGACCTTGGCGTAGATCTGCGTGGTCTCCGGATGCCGGTGGCGCAAGATCTGGCCGATGTCTTCGAGCGAGGCGCCCCGGCGCAGCATCTCGGTGGCCAGGGAATGGCGCAGCAGATGCGAACCTTTGAAGGGTGGGTCGATCCTGGCGCGCGCCAGCGCCCGTCGTACGACATCGCAGATGGCCGCAGCGCCGGAAAAGCCGCGATGCGGCGCGAATATGCGCACGAACACACATCGGGTTTTACACGGCGGCCGGCCGTTTTGCAGGTACCCCACCAGCGCCTCGCCCACCTCGTGAGGCAGGGGCAAGGACTCGCGCCGCTGCCCCTTACCGGGCACGCTCACGACCCCCTGGTCCCAATCGAGGTCATCCAGTGTCAACGCGATCACCTCGCCGGCGCGCAACCCCAGTCGCGCCAGGAGCAGCAAGATGGCGTAGTCTCGCCGCCCAATGACCGTACTGCGGTCGCAGCGCTCGAGCAGCGACTGCACTTGGTCGGGCGCGAGCGACTTTGGCAACCCCGACAAACGCCAATGCATGACCGGGAGGAGCGCACTGGCAAGATCGATGGGGATATCCCCACGCTGATACAAAAAGCGCAAGAAGCTGCGCAGCGCGGTGACGAGTAGCTTGGCGCGGGTACGACTGAGGCGCTGAGCATGGCGCAGGATGAACTGGTTGGCATCCTGGGCCACCAGCCTCTCGAGCTGAACTGTCTCCGTCCCGAAACGCTCAGTGAGAAAGGCGTGAACGGTGGGCAGATAGTTCTTTACCGTAGCAGAAGTCAGACCCCGCTCGTGGACGAGGAATCGTTCATAGGCCCGTGCTATCCGCGCTATCGGACAATCGCTGCTCCGACCTGAAGGGGCAGCGGGGAGCCGCTCGTTCTCACGTAAGTAGCTCAGCAATTGCCGCAGGGTCGTTGCTTCGCGTTGGGCGGTCCGTCGTGGTCCACGAGCGACCAGGAAAGCCTCAATCCGCTGCTCGTCGAGCCCTTCGACACCGAGCCCTTCGTACTCGAGCCAACGGCTGAGATCGCTGATGAGGCAGAGCTTGTCTTTGGCCGACGAGTGGGCGTATCCCTCTACGGCAAGCTGAGCTGCGAATCCGTCGATGTCACATGTCAACGGGCCAACGCGCAAGCGCTGCTGGCTCGTCGGATCGGGAAAGAACAGTTCGGTCGACATCGGCCTTCTCCATCATGCTGGCGACATTGCCAGCTGAAGAAGAAGACCGAATTATCCCGGGCAATCAAGTACTGCTGTCCTGAGCAACATGCTGAAATCCCGCGAACTCTCGCCACCGACGCGGGCTCAACTCGGAATAATCGGGAAACCGGAATAATGCTTGAGATCGTGCACCCTCACTTGCGGCAGCCCTACTTGCTGTCGGACCCTCTTCCACGAGCTGTTGTTGATGCCGTTGATCGGATGCCCCTTGTAGGTGAAGACATACTCAGGGTGGATGCCGCGCACCTCGTCCACCACGGAGCGGGCCGTCCGAT
This sequence comes from uncultured Gammaproteobacteria bacterium, assembly GCA_963783675.1. Classification (GTDB taxonomy): domain Bacteria; phylum Pseudomonadota; class Gammaproteobacteria; order Competibacterales; family JAHEDQ01; genus JAHEDQ01. The sequence continues at coordinate 92,389 of CAWAOU010000006.1, read as the reverse complement.
TCAGCACCACCAGCGGTACTGTTAACCGGTTCCTCTCACAAATGTGTACACGGTGAGAGGCACTGGGGGTTGAAGAGCATGAGCCACATCAGGTACTTGGAAGTTACCAAGCTCACCAGGTATCTGAGAGGCGACTCATGCTCATCGAAAGTTTGGTCAAGAGCACCGACCGTGGAATTGCAAGGGTTTCGTGTGACCACAGTGAACTACGACGGGGACCAGCTGGAGGCGAAATTGGCCCCCGACCGGCGTTACCTGCCTTGTTGTGGGCAATGCGATCGGCCGGCCGCGTACCGAGACATTCGTAGACCTCGCCGATTCCGCCACGTGCCGCTGTGGGGGATTTCGGTGGCCCTCTGCTACTCGCCTCGCCGGGTCAACTGTGAGCACTGCGGGGGCATTCATGTGGAATCCCTACCCTGGGTCTCCGGTAAGCGACGGTTCACCCATGCCCTGATGGTGACCTTGGCCACCTGGGCCCGGGTGTTGAGCTGGAAGCAGGTCGCGGTGTTGTTTCGCTGTTCGTGGGGGACCGTCGCCGCGGCGGTGGACGAGGCCGTTAGCCACGGGCTGGCGCATCGGGATCTCTCGGGGGTGACTCACATCGGCATCGACGAAATCTCGCGCAAGCGCGGTCACGTCTACGTCACCAACGTCTATGACCTCAACACGCAGGTGTTGCTGTGGAGCGGAGAAGGCCGTGGTCTGCAGACGCTGGAGGCGTTTTTCAACTTCCTCGGTGAGGAGCGCAGTGCGCGGCTGCAGGGCGTGTGCTGCGACATGTGGCAACCCTACATCGACATCATCCAGGCTCGGGCACCCCAAGCCGTCTTGGTGTTCGACAAATTCCATATCGTCCAACACCTGACCCAGGCCGTAGACCAGGTCCGTCGAGATGAGATCCGGGACAAGGGGGCCGAGCACAAGGCGCTGATGGCGAAAACCCGCTACATCTGGTTGAAGAACCCCTGGAATCTGACCGACGGACAACGCGTGCGGCTGTCCGAACTCGAGACGCTCAACCTGAAGATCAACCGAGCCTACCTGCTCAAGGAAGCCTTCCGGGAGTTCTGGGATCATGGGCCGGCCGCCTTCGCCAAGCTCTATCTCGATCGATGGTTTTGGTGGGCCACCCATTCCCGGTTGAAACCTCTGCGGGACTTTGCTTGGATGCTGCGTCGCCACCAAGAGGGTCTCCTCAACTACTTCCGCATGCCCATCGACAATGGCATCGTGGAGGGACTCAACAACAAGGCCAAGGTCATCAGCCACAAGGCCTACGGTTTTCGCACAGCAAAATGCTTCATTCAGAACCTCTATCACTGCATGGCAGACCTGCCGCTACCCAGAACTATGCATACGTTTGTGTGACGAACCTGTTAACTTAAGCGATTCGAGCGGGAAACGGAGCCACTTCCCACTACCTAAGTTCTTGATTGCTCGTTCCCGCACCAGCGATTTTGTGCAAAAAAGTAGTCGGTTTTTGCTTAAGTTGACAGTACCCTAGGTGGGCGTTTGTTGGTTGTCGGTTTCTCCTTTGGGTTTGCTGCTGCGGGTCTTGCCCCTGACGCGCTTGGCCGTGCTGTGGCGAAAGCGCCAGGATCGGTTTCCGGTCTCGACGATATGACAATGGTGTGTCAGCCGATCCAGGAGTGCGGTGGTCATCTTTGCGTCGGCAAAGACACTGGATCATTGGTCGTGTCGCGCAACCTCGCTCAGCGACATCCAATCGCGCAAATGCATTGTTCGAATCTTGGCTAACATGCCCACTGTGATCACTCCTACTCGCCCCGCTCGGAAACCTTGCAGGGTAGTCAATTCACGTGGGTCAGTTTTGGATGGCAATCACCCTACAAAGTGAGTCAATTCTGGATGGTCGCCAACACGCATAGGGCTGGCTTCGGGCGTCGGCCTATAATCGACTTGTGAACTGGCCGCATATAATTGCCCAGGGGAACGATTATGTCCGAAGCAGATTTGCTCGAAAATCGGCTGAATGTCTTCATCTCTTACAGCCGCGATGATCTCGAATTCTCGGACCAGCTTGAAAAAGCGCTCCAGGTCACGGGGTTTGAAACGACATTGGATCGGCATGGAATCTCTGGCGGCGAGGACTGGAAAAGTCGGCTCGGCAGTCTGATCCTCAATGCAGACACGATAGTATTTGTTCTGTCGCCTTCTTCCGCGAACTCGGGCGTCTGCAAATGGGAGGTCGAGGAAGCCGTGCGCGATGGCAAGCGCATTATCCCGGTGCTATGTCGGCCGCTGGACGACGCTGCCCCGCCGCATCAGCTTGCTGAGCTGAACTACATTTTTTTTTATCCGGAGCCAAAATCGCCGGGCTCGGGTTTCGGCGCCGGTCTTCAGCGGCTGGTGGAGGCGCTGAACACGGACCTCGACTGGCTGCGCGAGCACACCCGCCTGCTAGAGCGCGCCACTGAGTGGGAGGCCGGCGGTCGGCCCGCGAACCGGCTGTTGTCTGGATCTGATATCGTTGAGGCCAAGTCTTGGGCAGCGCTCCGGCCGAAGAACGCGCCGGAACCAATCTCGCTGCAACTGGACTTCATCAAGGCAAGTGAGGCAGAGGAAAGCCGGCAGCAGAACGAGGAAGCACAGCGATTGCGGCAGATGGCCGAAGCACAGTCAGAGCGGGAAGAGGCGCTGGACGAGAAAGAGGCCGCGCAAATCCGTGAGGCTGAAGCAAGGAGGCGCGAAGCTGAACAGTCCCGGCTGGTCGTTCGGCGCACGCGGATTGGCTTGCTCGCAGCGCTGGCTCTGGCGGCGGTTGCGGGCATGTTCGGTGTCGAGGCAAAACGTCAGAGCGACCAGGCGGAGAAGGCATTGACAGAACAACGCCGCGTCATCAGCGATGCCTTTGAAACCGGTTGGAACGCCCTGAGTTACGAAAGACGACCGGATTCGGGCGCGTGTGAAAGCAGCTTGAAAGGCGTTCGGCAGATCTTTTGCAACGTCGAGCAAGTGATCAGCCTGCAATCGCTGGCCAATCTTTCAGGGATCCCGATCTTCCGCCAAGGACCGCACAGCTCTGAAGAACACGTCGGCGTCAATACTGCCAGCTCCGATTCCAGGCTTTTCCTGGGTCAGAATGCGGTCACGGTCTACGGGTACAATCTGAAATCCCATGAAATTGGTTACTACAATCCCGAATTTCTGGATTGGCTGATGGAATATGCAATTCCTGCAGCCAAGAATGAATTCTTCCTCGACGCATCCCAGCCGCTCTACGATGCCCGTCTAGCGAAGTTGGTCCACACCTACAGAGACGCCTACAAACTGGTTAACGATCCGCGCGCGGCGGAGATGCTTGATGACATTCTTGAGCGGTACCAGGCCAAGCTGGCCAGCTACACCGCAGCAGACGAGGTAGCACGCCACGCCGATCCGGAAAACAATTGGTTCAATTCACCCCATCCGTGGTTGATGGAACAACTGATGGTCATCGTCCATGAGTTGACTGATCTCAGCCCCGATTATCAAGGTTACGCAAGCTTCGACTTGCGAACGGCAATGGGGTTCTGGATCCGCAGAAAAGTCGACGGCACAGAGCCAAAATTCTATGAGCTTCTGGAATCCGTCCTGGGAGCCTATGAACCCACCGCCTTGGAACAGCAGTGATCGCAACGATCCTTATGTGCCTGTTTCCCCGGTCGTTGTGATCCGAGGCGTATCGATCTCGATTTCAGCTTCGCCGATTATGACCTGGCTTTCCACAGTCTTTGCGACAATTGTTTCGGGGGTGAGTTGTACTGAACTCTCCGGATGGCATTGTCAAGTTGTCGAAATAGGGATGGTTTGATGTGCGCGAACTCGGTATGTGCCTTCAATGGGCGCACGTCACCTGTTGCCACTCGACAAAGGCTCGTGCTCGAAAGAGCCGACTGTGTGACGCTCTGGTTAGGTGACGGCCAACCCGAAACAGATTCTGTACGGCACCATGGATGGTCAGGAATCGTTGCGCTTGGCCAGGCGATTTGAAGCGGCGCATGTGGCGTTCACGCTGTCGTGTGAATTGGTGTGATACTTCCGCTCGGTTGTTCTCATATTGCTCAGTGCTATGGATAACCGAAGGCATTACGATACGACGCGCAGCGTTGTAGCTCTTGAGTTTGTCGGTGACCATCTTCCTGGGAACCGCACCTTGTCCCTTCAACAGCTTGCGAAAGAACCGCTTGGCAGCGCGGCGGTCGCGACGCCGCTGAACCAGAATGTCGATCACATCTCCGTCTTGATCGACCGCCCGCCACAAGTAGTAGCGCTCACCGCGGGTGTGATGAACACTTCATCGAGGCACCAGGTATCGCCCAAGCGTCCCCGGCGACGCTTTAGCCTCCGCGCATATTCGGGCCCAAATTGCAGGCACCACTGTCTGATCGACTCGTAGGACACGGTGACGCCGCGCTCGGCGAGGAGGTCCTCGACCTCACGGAAGCTCAAGCAGAAACGGTGGTAGAGCCACACCGCGTGGCTGATGATCTAGGAAGGTAAACGGTATCCGTGGTAGCTGAGTTGTCTGTTGGTCATGTGCTCAGTGTGGCGGGCCTGCGTCAACTTGACAATGCCATCGAAACGACTGTGTTTACCAAGCTGATCAGTCGGTTGATGGATGGTGATCAATATCGTGAGCTGCAAGAACACTTGATCGAGAACCCTGCTATTGGCAATCTCATTCAAGGTTCAGGCGGGCTCCGGAAAATCCGCTGGAAGATTGCTGGTCGAGGGAAACGAGGTGGGGTGAGAGTTATCTACTACTGGGCCGTTTCAGCTGATCAGATTCGGATGCTCTATGTATACTCTAAGACCGATCAGGAAGATCTGACAAAGGATCAACTCAAGGTCTTACGACAACTTGTCGAGAAGTGGTGAGATGGACAAGAAGATGTTCAATGAATTGTTGGAAAGCGTGAAAGAAATGGACGCGATTGCTGCTGGCAAAGAAAAGCCATCGAGGAGTTTTGAACATCCAGATCTTGAGGTTCGTACCATTCGCCGGAAGACTGGACTCTCACAAGATCGATTTGCTTATTTGATTGGCGTGAAGCCCGCGACGCTACGTAACTGGGAACAGGGTCGCAGGAAACCCACGGGACCGGCGAGAGCACTCTTGCGTATCCTGGAAGCGGACCCGGAAGGTGCCGTGCGCGCCTTACATCCTGAACCATCCTAATGGGCTGCGGATCCCCATTTGTTTGGGAGTTGCAGTATCCCAGTGGTTACGAAGCACTGTGCTAGATTTGTGCTACTTTGAAATTCCGGTGAACTGCAAGTGATTGATAAGTCAACTGCGGTATCAGATGGGCAAGCGCCGCAAGTGACTGATTAATATAAAAACACTATGCGCGTAACCTGGCTACGAACCAGGGGGTCGGAGGTTCGAATCCTTCCGGGCGCGCCATAAGATCAAAGACTTAGCGATTCTTGGCTGCGCCTTGTTGACGCGCACGCCACATTCGTCCTTCCTGCACCACACACACTGTGCCCACAATTGAATTCGCTGAGGAGAACACTCTGGCGAATTCGGTCGTTTGATCCAATCTGAGATGCATGCGAAGCAAATTGATGTCCTTGGTGGCGCGAACAAGCGTGAGGAGATGGTTCCGTCGGATCAAACGGGATGTTTATACCGTCTACACTCTTGATGAGTTATGGATACGGTCTTCATCTCCTATTCCCGTCGGGACCAGGACTTCGTGCGCCGGGTCCATGCAGCGCTTGCTGACCGCGGCCATGACGCCTGGGTCGACTGGGACGGCATCCCGCCCTCCGACAGCTGGATGGTCACGATCCGAACCGCAATTGATGCGGCCGAGGCGGTGGTTTTCGTCCTCAGCCCCGATTGGATCACCTCGGAGATCTGTCAGCAGGAGCTCGACCACGCGGTCGCGCGTAACAAGCGGCTGATCCCGGTCCTCCACCGCGAGTCCGATCAGCCCGCACCGCCGGTGTTGGCTGTGCTCAACTATGTCTTTGGCCGGGTCGAGGACGATTTCGAACGCTTCGCGGACACGCTCGCAGCGGCCATCGAAACCGATCTCGACTGGGTCCGAGCCCACACTCGGCTCCTGATTCGCGCTGCCGAGTGGGACCGGGAGGGACGAGAAGTCAGCTTCACGCTCCGGGGCGCGGACCTGACGGCTTTCGAGGACTGGATCGCCCGCGCCCCCGCCAAGGAGCCGAAGCCGACTGCGCTTCAGGCGGAGTATCTGTTGACCAGCCGTCGCGCCGCCACCCGGCGCCAGCAGATCACCTGGGCTGCCGTCGCAGGCGGTCTGGTGATCGCCTCGGTGCTCGGCATGATCGCGTGGTCTCAGAAAGCTGAGAGCGACCGCCAGGAGCAAATCGTCGAAGCCCGGCAGCTCCTCACCCGCGCCGCCTTCTTGCGCGATGCACCGCCCGAGGACGAAGCCTCGCTGGCGAACTACGACCGCAGCGTGAGATTCGCGGCGCAGGCGCTGGGTGCCCTCGATCAGCTCGGCGGCGATGTCCGGGACGCCGATCTCTCGCTTCGCAAAAGTATTGCTCGGCGTATCCCGTGGCAGCGGCACAAGACCAAGGATGCAAAGATCGTCGATGCAGCCTTCACCCGGGATGGGCTGCGCATGGGGCTGGCCTTTGCCGGCGATGGAGTTTCTCTGTTTGACACGGTGAGCGGCGCGGAGATCGCTGCCTGTAACCCCGACGCCGCGGCCGGGCCCGAGCAACAGCTTTCCCCGATCGCTGTCTCAGATGATGCGGGCGCCCTTGCCGCCGTCGAGAGACCCGCGACGGCGAACAGCCGCAGCACCCGGGTGCGCCTTTGGGCGCTGCCCAGCTGCGAGATCCTGTTAGAGACTGAGATGCCGCTCACGGGAACGTCTATGCCACCAGTGCGCCAGATGGCGCTCAGTGGGGATGGCGAGCATCTCATTCTGCTGCTCCAGCAGGAACTCCGTATTCTCACGCGCTTGGGTGAGAGGATTGATCCCACCATGCGGCCCAACAGCCGTTTGCGCCGGTTCGCGCTCAGCCCGGACGGCACCCGGATCGCGCTTTACGAGACCTGGAAGACCGATGAGGTGCGGGAGTACGACCTGATTGTCTGGACGCTGGCCAACTCCTCCGATCTCCGGCGCCTTAGGCTGGCAGAGGGTGCCCGTGATCTGCGTTGGCGATATGACGGGTTCTGGATTAATGGCCGTCGGATGGTCGAGCGCGAGGGTGTGCTCGAGCCCGAGTCGGAGGCGCTGTTTAGTGCGCAGGCGGTGCTGAGCGCCGATGGCACTCTGATGGCCACAGCAGAGAAAGATGACCCAATCGTCATCGCTGAGACGGCGACCGGCCGGGTATTAGCCGAGATTCCCAAGCACAGCGCGGCAGCCCGGCTTGCATTTCTGCCGGAGGCGGGGCGGATCGTGGTGCTGGAGCCGAACAAACGGGAGCTGGGTTTGCTCGATTACGACGGCGCCAGCACCGCCTTTGCAGTGTTGCAATCGCGGCCGCTCCTGATGGAGGGAATCGGCTTCTCGGCGGATAGCGCGGTCCTGCTGGCGGGGGTCGGGTCGAAGCGCCTCGGCTGGCGGATGTCGGAGCGGCCCGAGGGCGCGCTGCCCGAACGAATCGAGCCTGGCGCCGAAAGTCCCGTGCCGTTCTTCGGGGTCGGCGCACCGGAGCCCGGTGGAGCCGCCAGGTTCGCATCGGAGCTGACGGGGCTGGAGGGCCGGCGCTACCGGCTGGTTGAAAGTGAATTCACACGGGGCGGTGCGAAGCGCTCGCTTGAGCTGGTCGTGGGCGGCGAAGTAGTCGCAAGTCGTGAACTGCGCCCGATGCTGGATATGCCACGCTCCCGCATCCTCACGCTCACTGGATGGGGGCGCTTTCTCGTCCACGCTGAGAATGACGGACTCCATATCCTCGACGCGGCCACCCTCGAGCCAGTAGCGGTGCCCCCGCACCGGCGTGCGATCACCGCCGCGCTGACACGTGACGGCGGCCTTGCCGCGACGCTGGACGCCTCGGGCGAGGTGCGCCTGTATGACCTGGACAGGGCGACCGAGGAACGGCGCTTCCCGGTCGACCGGGTTGGCCAGAGGCTCGAGCTATCCGATGACGGACGCTGGCTCGCAGTGCAGGTGAGCGCAGCGGAGGCCGATCTATACGCGCTTGCTCCGCCCGATCTCATGGCACAGGCCTGTCGGGGCCTCCGGCAGCCGTGCCCGGGAGGTCATGAGCTCGCACGCTGAGTATTATGATGAGCAGCTAGCACCAAACTGACCGGTCTCCCCTATACACATTTCACTAATGTACTGGGGCCTTGAGCGACCTTGGACAGAAGCAACAATGAATGACATGTGATCCAGGAGAGCCCGGGGCAAGAAAACGCGGCTGCTGGTGAGTTTGATTGCGATCACCCCATGACTTCGCCTCGGTAGTGCAAAGTTCGCTAGGCCGCGGGCCTCATGGAGGCAAATCAAGATAACCTGAACCCAGATATCAATCTCAGCGGCCTCTAGGGAGCCTCTGATTTATTCTGGACGAAGCAGCTTGGAGGGTGAAATGTGCAGCTTCAAGGCGCAGATCGCGGGTAGTAGTTGTTCTATTGCCAATATTTGCAACGATGAAGCTGTGCATTTCAGTCCCAAGATGCACGTTCACGAACAGGTCAGAGGCTCCCAACCATTGCACGCACCCGCCGTCTGATACGGCTCGCTGGTCCCGACGACTTGGCCGTTGGTGGCCTCAAGGCTAAACATGAACTGACCCTTGCTGTCCTTGCGCTCGAACTGAGCGTCGGACATAGCGTTCTTCTGAACGGACTCAACTCCGTTCATCGCTGAGTCCTTGGACTTGTAACCTGGCTCGTCAAGATGATCTGACCGTTCCACGCCTTGAGCCGGAAACGAAACTTGCCGCCCTTGTCCAAAAACACTGCGAACTTGCATGCCATGTTGATCTTCGCTGGTGGTGCTACTCCTAAGTAAGCGAGCATAGCCAGGCGAGCCGGCAGTCGCCAGAATTGAAGCAGTCGCTGCACACGTCCACCAGGAACAGCACCGCACCCGCCCCCACTAATCCGCCTCGGAGCCCACCCGTGATCAACAGAGCCGCCATCATCCTCAAGTACCGCGAGCCCGCTGTCGTCCGGATCAACGAAGCGGACCCCTACGGCGAAGGGCTAGGCGTTGACCTCGAGACGGTGAATGAGGAGCGCACCATCTACCTGATCAGTGACGATGATGCGGACTGTTGCCACCCTCAAGGACCGATCGCACCCGGACCGCTCAATCGAGGATTTGGCGTGCCAGAGAAAACCCCATTTTGGGGAACTATACTCGGCCTGTACCCAAGGGCATTATGGGGAGTACCTCACGATGGGTTTCGTAACGGCATTCGGCTCGGCCAGACGTGCCATGGCTGCCGCCTTGTCCATCGCGCTTGTCCTCGCGAGCGCACCAGCCGCATACGCGGACAACTCTGATTCTGTGATCTACCTCGACCAGGGGTGGTCACCGGAGCTCCGAGAGCTCTTCTACTTCACACCTCAGGGCTCGCACTTGTTTCCCTACGATTGGTTTCTGGCCCTGGAGCAGCCGGAATCCGAGGATCTGTTTGCCTCGCCTGAGAATCTGGCAAGATTTGGTTGGACCTACCACTCAGACGATTCGGGTCGACTCAACCCAGGTGGACTGCCCATCGGTTTCACCCGCGAACCGGATTTCGCGCCAGGCGGCGGTAACTGGATGGGTATGACCTGTGCGGCTTGTCATACCGGGACTGTGCGCGCCAGCGGGAAGACTGTCCGTATCGACGGTGGCCCGAGCATGAGTGATTTCGGTGGCTTTCTCACCGCTCTGTCGAGGGCTGTGACGGTCAGTCACCCGGCGGTAAACCCCGACAAGTTTGCTCGATTTGCGGGCCGCGTGCTGGGCGACCAGGTGAGCCCCGCTACTGTCCAGTCATTGGCACAGGCCTATTTGGCTTTTGCTGTGAGATTTGGCGGCCGGGCATGGATGCGCACACCACCGTTGCATGCGGGGCCCGGACGGGTGGATGCGCTGACCCAGATTGTAAACTCGCTGACCGTGTTTGACCTCGGGCAACCTGAAAACCTGCATCCGCCTGCCGCACCAACCAGCTACCCGTTTCTTTGGCTTACGCCAAAGCTTGACTGGGTGCAGTGGAATCCGATCGCTTCCAATCCCATGTCACGCAATTCGGGGCAGGTGCTCGGCGTGTTCGGCGAGGCGAACTTTGGTCTCGACCAAACCACGCCCCATTTCACTTCATCAATCCGGTTGAAGAACCTGCACGAGTTGGAACTTTGGATAAATGATCTGGAACCGCCCATCTGGCGTGAGGATCTGTTCGGCTCGATCGACGAAACTCAGTGGCGGACGGGACAAGCGCTGTTTGAATCCAACTGCCGCGGTTGTCACAACATGCCGCCGTTCGAGATGACGCCGAAGGAAGAAAACATTGTCGGCAAACAGTTCATCCGCATCACGCGTATCCCATATCAGCGGGTCGGGACAGACCCACTCTACGTTCAGGGACTGATCAGTCGTTTTGTGCAGACCGGTGCCCTCGCGGAACCGCTGTTTGAGGGCCGGGAGACTGTGCTCGGTGCCGAATTCTTCACAAAAACGGTGGGTGCGGCACTTCGGCGCGCTATGGACGACGCTGATCTGTCACAGCAAGAACGCCTTGCCTACAGCGACTATCGTTTCTACGCGAAAAATGATCCTTCGGACCCGGACGAGCCACTGCGTTCTTACAGCCCGCCGTCGTTCGACACACTCAAGGCTGGGCCCTTGCTCGGAATCTGGGCCACCGGTCCGTTTCTCCACAATGGCTCGGTTCCGAATGTCTTTGAACTGCTTTCGCCACCGGAGGAGCGCTCGACGGAGTTTTGGGTCGGCGGTCGCGATCTCGACGTTGATCGGCTCGGCTATGACTCGTCGGAGGCGCACGATCGGTTTCGTTTTGATGCCACGCTCCCCGGTAACAGGAACGCCGGCCACGCGTATCCCAAGCGGCCGTTTACGCCCGAGGAGCGTTTTGCTGTGATCGAATTTCTCAAGAATCCCGTACGATTCTGAATCGCCTGGCGAGAATGCGGGTCACAGCGATCTGCCGTAGGGGTTCTTCCACATTCGATCGCAAGCACCGGGACTCGGGCATGTCGTTGAACGCCAATTTTGGAATCGAAGAGGCTTAGGATGAATTTTCTTAGTCAGTACGACCGGACACCAACGGACGCCAAATTTGGCCTTGTGCGCAACTGGATGAAGAGTTCTCCGGACGAGTTCTTCGACCAGCTTCGAGCCGATCGGCCGGTTTTGGCGACGCCGGAGTGTACGCTGCTCGCGCTCCACAGTGATGTGGTGGAAGTCCTGCTCCAACCGCGCGTTTTCACCGTGCAGCTCTACCAGGACAAGATGGGTTCATATCTGATGGCCCAGGACGACACGGCGGTGCATTTTCGCGAGAAAGCCATCATGCAGGCGATGCTCAACCGGGATGACCTCCCGCGCATCCGTGATTTTGTTGGTCGGACCGCTTCGGCAATCCTGGACGCCGCCCCGGGACAGAAGATCGACGCCGTCCACGGGCTCACGCGCGGGGTGCCCATCGCGTTGGTCCAGGAGTACATGGGTTTCGATGGCGTCGAGCCCGAACAGCTTGCCCGGTGGTCGTACTGGAATCAGTGGGACACGTTCCACAACCAGCCGTTTGATGGCAACGAAAACGCAGCCGAGATTCATGGAACGACCCAGGAGGTCAACTCTGAACTGCGTGGCTATCTGGCTGAACTCGTGCCGCGGCGTATTGGTGAAATCCGCGCCGGAACCGACCGCGACGATATCGTGACCCGACTCCTGCGCACGGTGTTCACCGACGCCGTGGGCTTCCCCATGGAACGGTTGGTGAGGAACATCGGTGGATTGCTGATTGGATCGGTTGAGACCACCTCACAGGCAGCCGCCCAGGCGCTCCAAGGCTTGCTCCGTCGCCCGGATGAACTGGCACGGGCCCGCGCGGCGATCGATGAGCCGACACGATTTGATGGGTACGTTTTTGAAGCGCTGCGTTTTGACCCCATATCGCCATATTTTTTCAGGCGCTGCGCCGAGGACTACACCATTGGCCGGGGTTCCAGCCGCGAAACGACCATCCGTGCAGGCACCGTTGTGCTGCCCCTGGTGTTGTCGGCGATGTTCGATTCAGCCGCCCATGCCAATCCGCTCGACTTTGACGCCGATCGCCCCAGGGACAAGATGTTCCACTTCGGCTTCGGTCTGCATGAATGCCTTGGGCGCTACCTGGGCGAAATCATGGTTCCGGAGATCGTCCGCCAGGTGGTGAAGCGGCCGAATGCACGCTCGCTGGGCGCCATGGAATACAGCGAGGCGACGTTTCCGGAGCGCTACGAAATCACCTGGGACTGAGCCGGACTCGAGCTCAACCTCCGCGCGGATCAGTGAATGACGGCTTGCATCAATTGAGTTGAGGCCTAGTCTTAGGGGGCGTTGCGAACCAATGCTGGCCTGCGCGACCGGATCGCGAAGCCGTACACCTGTCCGCGCGTTGGTGGATAATTAAGGGAGTCTATGCGAACTCATCGGTTTGGCCGCAAACGGAGTGCGCAACACCCGCCCGATGGGTGTGCGCAACGATCGAGGCGACAATCGGGACGCTTGGCCTCTTCCGCCTGCAAGACCCTCAGGTCATGCTTGCTGATCTTTCAGCTTGTCCTATGGCCTGCACTTGGTTTCGCCCAGGACAATCCGGTGCTCGGGGCTTTGGATGTACTCTGGACCTTCGATCTCCAGGGCACATCGAGTTTAGGAGTGCCCGCTTTGGCGCCGGATGGCACGGTCTACGTCACTTCCTACAATGCCGTGTCGGGTCTGGCGACCCTGGAATCAATCGGGCCAGATGGCAAACCGAAATGGGCCTACCAGGCAGCGGGAGTGCGGGGCACATCAGCAAGTATCGGTTCGGACGCTACGGCTCACTTCGCTGTCGACAGCAGACTATATGCGGTGCGGCCAGACGGGAGCCTGGCTTGGAGCTTCGACGTGGGAGGCTGGATTGATAAAGATCCGGCAATCGGTGCCGATGGCACCCTCTATGTCGGCACTTTTTTTGACCAAGGGCTCGTGGCCATTAGTCCCACCGGAACGGAGCAGTGGCGCTTCAACACCGAGGGCGACGCGATCCAATCCCCGATCGTCGGGCCGGACCGCACCGTCTACGTGGTCAATGAATCGGGGACGCTATTTGCGGTCACGCCGAACGGCACCGAGAAATGGCGTTACGAGACCGCCCCCTGGCCAACCATGCAGGCGCTGGCCATGGGTGCGGACGGCACGATCCTGTTACCGATGAATTCGTTGCACGCCGTTGGACCGGATGGGCGGTTGAAGTGGATATCGGATCAGACAATCGACAAGAGCGGCGCTTACGTCTCGAGTGCACCAGTGGTGGGTTTTCGCGAAGCGCTCCGCTTCGAGAACAGCGGTTTTGATCTTGAACCGTGGACCATAAACATCGGACAAGGCACTGCTGATTTGACCGGCTTTCCTGTTGCCCAGCTGGCGGAGATCGATACCGATACGGGAGCGGTATCCCAGCCGCGGGTGATCATCCTGAACGGTGCTCGGGAGTTCATCCTGAGCAATTTCCAACTGAACACCGCCCCGGGAATCGCATTGCACCCAAACAAACCTGTTCCTCAGGCACGAACCCTTCCCTCTGGGGGTAACGATATCAATGCGTTCAAGGACTACAACCGAGCGGGTGGCATTTTGTATGCGCCGTCAGGTAATTCCTTGTACGCGCTCACCAAGGACCGCAATTACTATGTGGGCGACAGTTTCACGCCGCCCGCGGACGACGGCGTCAATCTGTTCGGCTCCCCCATGATCGGGGTTGACGGCCGTGTCTATGTGGTTGCCGCCATCAACGGGGGGCACGACTTTATGCGTTCGCCGGCAAACCACCCAGGTTGCTGACACCATCGGAGGAGACGCCGCCCTGGCCGATGTTGTATCACGATGCGCGTCACACCAGCATGGACACGTCGGAGGCGCCGCAGATCGCCGGTGTAATCCACGACAGCAGTGGACAGCCCGAGTGGACCTGGGCATCGAATGTCGGCGACGGCGTATTCCGATATGCACTCGATGGCGCCGATCTGACCCAACAGGGGGCGACTGGCGGCCACCTCGTTTGTTCCATCGGAGCCATTGTCCGAGGGGGGGCATTTGCTGTCGGTGCAGGAGCTGATCGGGAACCGCTGGTCGAACCCGGGTACGTTCCCGGTCCGGGTCGATCTGACGCCTCCGACCACTGTGGCGACACTCAAGACATCGGGTGCTGGCAATGTCACGGTGGAGCTCAATTGCGACGATGGACCGGGATCGGGCTGCACGGACCTGTTCTTTGATCAGGGTGCCGGCGAGCAACGCTATCAGGGACCCATTCCCGTCGATGAACGGACCAACCTGTCATTCTGGTCCAGCGACGGTGCTGGCAATGTCGAGAGCAAGCGGCAGATTCAGGGCGGGCGAGCCGCGACCAGCATCAAGCTGGAACTGTCCCAACGTGCGTTGCTGCCGGGGAACAGACTGGAGATCGCGGGCAAGCTGACGCGCTTGCCCGCGATCGGCCAGGATCTGTCCGGTCTCCCGGTGTTGCTGGAGATCAGCGACCCCACCGGCGCGACGTCCCAGCAACAGACCCAGACCAGCAGCGCTGCCGGCCAGTTCAAGTTCAACCGGGTCGGTGGCTTCAACCGGGAAGGGGAGTACACCCTCAAGGTACGCTTCGTCCGCACCGATCTGCTGGAGGCGTCGGAGTCCACGTCTAACAGCGTTTTTGTGGGTCAGTCTGCTGGCTACGCAGTGCTGGTACAGGGCAAACTTGGCAGCGACCGGGATGACCGCCGTTCTCACTCCAAGACCACGGACCGGATCTACAAATCGCTGATTGCCAGGGGATTCCGTCCCGAGGACATTCGCTATTTTCGCTATCAGGATGGAGGGGACCGGGCCGATATCCGGGTGAATGGTAAACGAATCCAAATCGAGGATCCGAGCAAGCCCGAGGTCCGCGCCGCCATCGAGAGCTGGGCTGCGGAGAAGGCGAACGCTGTCCCGGCGCCGGTTTACGTCGTGTTGGTGAATCACGGTTCTAAACAGGCAAAGTTCCATCTGGGCGCGGCCACCATCAACGCTGTAGAACTGGACCGCTGGCTGGGTGCGCTTGAATCCAAGCTTGAGCCGGAAGCCAAGGACGATCCCCGGGTCGTCGTTCTGGGCGCCTGTTATTCCGGCAGCTTCATTCCCGGTGTGTCCGCACCTGGGCGCATCGTTCTGACCAGCGCCACCGCGGATGAGGTCTCCTACAAGGGACCGTTGGAGGACGACAATGTCCGTGTCGGCGAGTTCTTCCTGGAGGCGCTGTTTGGCGAACTGGGTCGAGGCGAACCGCTTGGTTCAGCCTTTGTGACCGCCACCGCGCAGACCGAGATTTTTACCCGTCGCGGCGGTACCCAGGTCAACAGCTCGGGCCGGTTCGCCGATGGCGCCGTTCAGCACCCCCTGTTGGATGACAACGGTGACGGCCGCGGCAGCAACGTTCTGACACCGGGTGCTGATGGCGCACGCGCGGAGTCACTGTTTCTGGGGGTGCGCCCGCCGGTCGTCACCAACGCGCCGGCGGCGCGGGCCGCCATAACCGAAGTGACCAAGCCGCTGTATCTCAGCGTTGACGAAAGCGATGCGATATTGCGGGCGACGGTCAACGACGCACAGCGGACCACCGCCGTCTGGGCCGAGGTCCGGACGTTGTTGGAGGAGTTGAAATCGGATATCGAGAGCACCGTCCAGCTCGCCAACGACAAGCAGGTTCGGGCGCTGTTCAGCAACAATGATCCGCAGGATCCGAGGAAGTTTGAGAAAGCCTACCGCTTCACTGAGCCGGGACGCTATGAGATCGCCTACTATGCCCGGGATCTGGGCGATGAACTGTCGCGGCCGCTGCGTTCGGTGGTGTACAAGGATCAGCCGGGGAACCGGGTGCCGGGTCCTGTGGATCTGGTGTCGCCCGATGATGGCGCCACCACTCGGACCGTCGGGCTGTTCACCTGGCGTCAGGTGACCGATCCAGACGGCAACCCGGTCACCTACAACCTGGCAATCGGAACCGACTTCGGTCTGCAGCAGGAGGTGCACCGCCAGGATGGGCTGGCGGTACCCTTCGCCGCAATCGACGCAGGCGCCGGCTTGTCGAGCCCCGACACCTACTACTGGCGGGTGGAGGCGGTGGACGCGTTCGGGGCCCGGAGCTTCAGCGAGACGCGCCGCTTCAACACCGACGATCCCAACAACCTGGCAGGCGTTCTCCAGGGTCTCGTGTATTCCAATGTGAACCAGGGGCTGGTGACCGGTGGCACCATGTCGGTGCAACAGCAGCAACAGCCAGTAGCTGGGGTGTCGCAGTGTTTCAACGGTGAGTGCATAACCATTGGCCCGTCTGGAACCGTGTCAGTCGAGTACGCCGCCCCGGGTCACGAGGCCAAGCGCCTTGAGGTGGATGTTCTGCCGGGTGAAACGGAAATCACACCGGTTTTTCTAGACGCCATGCCCGCCGCGGAGACGGGAGACAATCCGGATCTGGATGGAGACGGCAGGGGCGATGTGCTGTGGCGCCACGGGGGCAACGGAGCCGTCAGTCTATGGCGGATGGACAGCCAGCGGCAACTGGGGGGCAATGCCATCGGTAAGGTGGCCGATGCGAACTGGCGTTTTGTTGGAATCGCGGACCTTACCGGTGATGGGCAGCGCGACCTGCTGCTGCACCACGCAAGCAGCGGGCGGGTTCGCATCTGGCAGCTTGCAACTGTGGATCGTCAGGGGAGGCCGGTGGTCGTGCTCGCGAAGGATCTGATTATCGGTGGGCGGCCCGATGTCAATTGGCAGGTGGTGGGCGTGGGAGATTTCGATGGCGATCGGGTGGCCGAGATCCTGTGGCGGAATCTGACCACTGGCGCCATAGACCTTTGGCGGTTGACGCAAGCGCTGCCCCCAGTTCAAGGAAGCCGCATTGCTCAGCTTGGCAATGGCCGATTGCGATTTGCGGCCGTCGCCGATGTGACCGGCGACGGGGTCGACGACATCGTACTGCACAATACCCACACTGGGCGGGTCGCCCTGTGGCGCATGGGCGGACTGCGACGGCAGGAGGCGAAGAACTTCGGAACCCCGTTGAATGTCAACTGGCGGGTGGCGGGAGTCGGGGACTTCAACGGCGATAAACGGGCCGATCTTTTGTGGCGAAACGGGGTGACCGGCGATGCCACGATCTGGTTGATGGATGGTTACACTCTGTTGGAGGCGATTGGCGTCCAGCGTCGACCCATCGACTGGCAGATCGTCGGAACCGCGGATTTCAACGGCGATCTCAAGGCCGACATCGTTTGGCAGAATCCGCAATTGCGGGTGGCGACGATCTGGCTGATGGACGGCGCGAATCGACTCGGCTCGGGCGCCATTCCCAAGAGAGCGGATGCCAACTGGACGCTATCAAACCCTTGACCTACAAGGTCGGGGATCCGCGCCCGTGTGGTGGTGTTGCGCGTCGCTCAATGGCCAGATGCCAGCCCCGGGCCTGGGGCATCACCCTGCGGCTCTCGGACGTTCTGCGGCGAGTTCCATCAGGCAGTCGTCGTCCAAAGCTTCAATCGGGGTGAAGTCCCGATGTGCGATCCACTCCTCGCGGTTGAACGCGCGGATGTGGTTGTCCACATGACAGAGCGACAGATAGACGATGACGCGTCCGAACGGCGAGATGTTGGGCGGGCTGGCGTGAACCAGCAGGGACGAAAACAACAGTACGCCGCCAGCAGACCCGGTGGGAGCCACGCAGCCTCCCTGCTCAGCCAGCTCGGATACTTTTTCCCGATCCAGCGTCCACAGCGGGTAGGAAGTTGTTTCCAGATCGTGGCCGGCCTCGATCACGTCGTGCTTGTGGCTGCCGGGAATAAACAGCAAAGGACCGTTCGCCGCGGTGACATCATCCAGGAAAACAGCAATGTTCATGGCCCTGGGTTCCGGCATCTCGTCGTCCCGCCGCCAGGTGCCATAGTCCTGGTGCCATTGCCAGACCTCGCCGTCGAACGCCGCTTTCGCGTTCACCTTGTACTGGTGCATGTACACTGGGCCGCCAAGAAGCTGCTCAACCGGTGTTATCAGCCGGGGATGGGCACCCAGTCGCCGGAACCCTTCATTGTACTTGTGCGCTGCGAATGCGGTGCGCGCAGCGCCGGAACTCTCCCGCCATACTTCTTTGCGGTCCATGCTGTAGACGGCGTCGGCTTGTTGCTTCAGATACGCCGCTTCGTCGGGCGAGAACGTGTCGGGGAAAAACAGGTACCCCTGCTGATCAAACTGTCGGAGCTGCTCATCAGTCAAACGCATGGGTTGGTCCTCGAATCATTTGGCTTCAGTCTGACTACCTGTGACGGCATGAACAAGCTTTGATTCTTGCTACATGGCGGACTCCGGTTTCAGGCGTGGGAAGCTTACTCGGCAACGGAAATCTGCGTGGCCATATCTTCAGGGCACCCGCGCCTTTCCCGATACACAGTTTGTATCACTCTCAACGCGAAACCTGAGCGCCCACTATCTCGCCCCGCCTTGACCTGAGTCATCTCATCGTTCGCGTCCTGTCTGCATAGTTTCCCACCAAGCTGGGGGTAC
Organism: uncultured Gammaproteobacteria bacterium; assembly: GCA_963783675.1. GTDB lineage: Bacteria > Pseudomonadota > Gammaproteobacteria > Competibacterales > JAHEDQ01 > JAHEDQ01. The sequence continues at coordinate 73,628 of CAWAOU010000006.1, read as the reverse complement.
ATCGGCAGGCTAAACGGGATTTGGCATTGTCAACCGTCAACCCGAGTATATGGGAGAGTCGAGAGCATGTTTCAGATACGCATCCACGGTCGCGGTGGACAAGGCGTTGTTTCCGCCGCGGAGATGCTCTCCATCGCCGCCTTTGCTCAAGGCAAGCACTCACAGGCAGTGCCAAGCTTTGGCTCGGAGCGAATGGGGGCCCCGGTGGTGGCCTATGTGCGGGTCGATGACCAGGAGATCGAGCTGCGAGAACCGGTGTTGGAACCGGATCTTCTGATCGTGCAGGATCCGACGCTTTTTCATGCCATCGACGTCTTTTCCGGGCTTAAAAGTCACGGCTATCTGTTGATCAACTCCGCTCGCAGCCCCACCGAACTGGACATCGAGGACGCGCTTGCGCGTTTGCCGGAGGGACATGTGATGACGGTCCCGGCCACCGAGCTCGCACTCAAGTATCTCAAGCGCCCGACACCCAACACGGTGTTGCTGGGCGCGTTGACCGCGGTACGTGAGGAAATCGGGTTGGACTCGGTTTTCACGGCGATCCGCCAGAAGTTCCCGGGCCCAATCGGTGAGCTCAATGTTAAAGCGGCCCAGGCCGCCCACGATTCGGTTGCCACGGCCTGAACTCGAACCACGGGATATTCATAATGCTAAAGCAGATCGAAGGTTCCCAGGCGGTGGCAGAGGCCGTTGCCCTGTGTCGCCCCGAGGTCATATCCGCGTACCCGATCACGCCTCAGACCCACATTGTCGAGGATCTGGGCGTGATGGTGAAGGGAGGCGAACTCAAGGGCTGCGAATTCCTGCTGGTGGAATCCGAGTTCGGAGCCTTGAGCGCCTGCATCGGATCCTCGGCGGCCGGCGCCAGGAGCTACACCGCCACGTCGAGCCAGGGCATGTTATTCATGATGGAGGCGGTCTACAACGCATCCGGCATGGGTCTGCCCATCGTCATGACCGTGGGCAACCGGGCCATCGGCGCGCCGATCAATATCTGGAATGATTGGAGCGATTCCATGTCCGCCCGGGATGCGGGTTGGCTGCAGCTGTTCGCCGAGAGCAATCAGCAGGCGCTCGACGTGCATATCCAGGCGTTCAAACTGGCCGAAGCGTTGAGCCTGCCGGTGATGGTCTGCATGGACGGATTTATACTGACCCACTCCTACACCCGGGTCGATATGCCGGATCAGGATCAGGTGGATGCCTTCCTGCCCCCATTCCAACCTCGCCAGGTGCTGGACCCCGCCGCGCCCCTTTCCATGGGCGCGATGGTCGGTCCCGAGGCATTCACCGAGGTGCGTTATCTGGCCCATCACAGACAGCTCGAAGCGATTGATATCATTCCCGAACAGGCGGCGGAGTTCGAACAGATTTTCGGACGGGATTCCGGCGGTCTCGTCAAGGCGTTTGACTGCGAAGGGGCGGATACTGTGGTGGTGACCATGGGCTCCGTCATCGGCACCATGAAGGGCGTGCTTGCCGAGATGCGGGGCGATGGTCATTCCATCGGTGCCCTGACCATCCGAACCTACCGTCCGTTTCCCCGCAAGGCGCTGTGTGACGCCCTCGGCCATGCCAAACGCATTATTGTTTTCGAAAAATCCCTGGCGCCGGGTATGGGTGGCCCATTGGCGATGAATGTGCGCATGGCGTTGCAGGACCTGCCGATCAAGGTGCACTCGGTCATCGGTGGACTGGGGGGGCGCCCCATCACCCAGAAGAATCTGCGACGCATGTTCGAGAAGGGTCTTGGAGACGAGCTCGAGGAGCCTCATTTCCATGACATCCGCTGGGATGTGGTGGAACGGGAACTGGCGAGGGGTAAGGCTCAGCGCCGGTCGGGCTCACCGGCAGAGAACATTCTGCAGGACATCGGCGTGGTCGCCGCTGCCAAGACGATCTAGCGAGGATACCGCTCATGCCGCACATTCCGGAATCAGAACAACGGGTCAAGTTCTACCAGACTGGGACCCTCACCGTGGGCAACCGTTTGCTGGATCTGGACCAGCGCACGGTTCAGGCCACTCAGGCCCGTACCAACTCGCTGGACTCGGGTCATCGTGCGTGCCAGGGATGCGGCGAAGCGCTTGGAGCGCGGTATGCTATTGATGCGGCCATGCGCGCCACCAACAATCAGCTCATCGCGGCCAACGCCACGGGTTGTCTGGAGGTATTTACCACGCCCTATCCTGAAACGGCCTGGTCGATGCCATGGATACACAGTCTGTTCGGCAACGCCTCCGCCGTGGCCTCCGGCATCGCCGCGGCCCTCAAAGCGAAAGGACGCCAGGATGTACGGGTTATCGCCCAGGGCGGCGACGGTGGCACCACGGACATCGGTATGGGGTGTCTGTCCGGAACCTTCGACCGCAACGATGACGTGCTCTACATCTGCTACAACAATCAGGCATACATGAACACCGGGGTACAGCGCTCCAGCGCCACGCCGGGGGGCGCACGCACTGCCACCACAATGCCCTTGGGTGAAAACCCGGGGAACGCGTTCAATACCGGCAAGAGCGTTCCGCTGATCGCCATGGCACACATGATTCCCTATGTGGCCACCGCGTCGGTGCACGATCTGCATGATCTCGAGCACAAAGTGACCAAGGCAATGGGCTTTCATGGCGCCCGCTACATCGAGATATTCGTGCCCTGTCCCCTGGGTTGGGGATCGATGCCGGGGGATACGGTCAAGGTCGCGCGGCTGGCGGTGGAAAGCGGCATGTATCCGCTGATCGAGGCCGAAGACGGTGAGCTTACCGGTGTGAGCAAGATTCGCCGACGGGTGCCGGTCATCGACTATCTGAAGCTCCAGCGGCGTTTCGCCCATGTTCTGAAACCCGAGAACGAGCACGAGTTGAAGGCACTCGAGGCCATCGCGGAGCGCAACATCAGCCGTTTTGATCTGTTGCCCCCCCAAGCCACGGACGCCTGAGCCGAGCGCGCAGACTGCCGACAGGACAACCACATGCCGAACCAACCCATCGATCAAGCCAAACCGTTTGCCATCACCCTGGATGCGGGCACGAGCCTCCTGAATAAGACCGGCAGCTGGCGCACCGAGCGCCCGGTCTATGTGGATCGTCTGCCGCCTTGCAACCATGCCTGTCCAGCCGGGGAGAATATCCAACAGTGGCTGTCGCTGGCCGAGGAGGGTAACTACCAGGGCGCATGGCAGGAGATCATGGCGCACAATCCGTTGCCGGCCATCATGGGTCGAGCCTGCTATCACCCCTGTGAGGATGCCTGTAACCGGGGACAGCTAGACGCGCCGGTGGGCATCAACTCGGTGGAGCGGTTTCTCGGCGACGAGGCGCTCAAGCGCGGCTGGACCGTTGATGTGCCGGGGCACACGAGTGGTAAGAAAGTGCTGGTGATCGGTGCCGGCCCATCGGGACTATCCGCGGCATATCACCTGACCCTCCTGGGGCATCGGGTGACGATATCCGAAGCAGGCCCGGTGGCCGGCGGAATGATGCGTTTCGGGATACCGAAGTACCGTCTTCCCCGCGACGTGGTGGAAGCCGAGGTGCAACGCATTCTGGACATGGGCGTCATCCTGCAGTTGAACGCCCCTGTCGATGACATCCCGACGGTCATGGCTGCGGGCGGCTATGACGCCGTGTTCGTGGCGATTGGCGCTCATCTCGCCAACCGGGTCGAGATTCCGGCTGCCGATGCCACCCGAATTCTCGATGCGGTCAGTCTGCTCAGACAGATGGAGACCAGCGACGCGCCGCCTATGCTGGGGCGCAAGGTGTTGGTCTACGGCGGCGGCAATACAGCGGTGGACGTTGCTCGTACTGCCAAGCGTCTTGGCGCCGAGCCGGTCATCGTTTATCGACGCTCCCGGGCGCAGATGCCTGCCCACGATTTCGAGATGGATGAGGCCATCGAGGAGGGCATCGTGGTCAATTGGTTGCGCACCATCACCGGGGCTGACGACAAAAGCTTCCAGATCGAGAAAATGACGTTGGACGCAGACGGAAAACCACAGCCCACGGGCGAGTTCGAGACCATCGAGGCGGACTGCATGGTGATGGCCCTGGGCCAGAACGTTGACACATCGATTTTGGAGAATCTGCCCGGCGTTGAGATCGATCAACGGGTGGTTCGGGTCGATGCAAACATGATGACCGGGCACAAAGGCGTTTTCGCGGGCGGCGATATGGTGCCGTCCGAACGTACCATCACGGTTGCGGTGGGCCATGGGAAAAAAGCGGCGCGGCACATCGATGCCTATCTGCGCGGCGCAACCTATACCAAGCCGGCAGCTCACGAATTGGCCTCATTCGACAAGCTCAACACCTGGTACTACACCGACGCCGACAAAACCCACAGGCCGATACTGGATCTGGCGCGTCGCCAATCCACATTCGAGGAGGTGTTGGGCGGCCTGGATGAGGACAATGCACTGTTCGAGGCGCGGCGTTGTCTGTCCTGCGGCAACTGCTTCGAATGCGACAACTGTTACGGCGTGTGCCCGGACAACGCCGTCACCAAACTTGGCCCTGGACAGAGGTTTGAGTTCAAGTACGATTTCTGCAAGGGCTGTTCGCTGTGTGCCACGGAATGCCCCTGTGGTGCCATCGAGATGGTGGCCGAGGAGATCTAAGCCCGAGTTCCGTCGGAGGCTAAAACGCCGGGGCGTTCCCGGCGTCGTTGGTCCGGGCGCGTTGCGCTGCCCCTCAGTCAGCTCCAGCATTGCAGTGCGCGATTGAACCTGACGGCTAACACACCGATCCCATGTTTTTGTACCCGCTGACCCAGCCTTTAGCGGTATTTGATCGAACGCGCGCCGTCCGCCCGGAAAATGGGTATGCATCGTCGACAGGTCGGCCCCAGAGCGCGTTACGCGGTACACTCGTGCCGGTTTCTGGGCATCAGACGCCCTGTGCGTCTGGTGAGTGACATCGGGGAAAGGGTGTGAACCCGCAAACACAGTGCGTCTGACGCTCGCCGGCCTCGCGGTGGTGACGGCTCTTTTGCCGGTTCAGGCCTTGGCCGCGGGCAGCGAGCTGCCTACCCTGGTTCGGGACATTGGCTACTGCATTCTGCTTGCCGGCATTCTCGGCATCGTTTCCACGCGTGTTCGCATTCCGGAGATCGCGGCATTCTTAGTTGCCGGAGTGGTAGTGGGTCCCATTGGCTTTGGGCTGGTAACCGATGTCACCAATATCGACACCATCGCCCAGCTTGGTTTGATTCTTCTGCTGTTCATCATCGGTCTCGAGGTTGACGTGCGCAAGCTGCTGGCCAGCGGCCGCATTCTGATCGTCTCTGGGCTGCTTCAGTACCCGCTGTGTGTCGCCTTCGGTATCGTTGCCACCAAGCTCCTGTTGGTGTTGGGTATTGGCGGCGACTTGCTTGCCGCCGGCGGCTACGCACCGCTTTATATAGGCTTCACCGTGGCCGCCTCGTCCACTCTGCTGGTGGTCAAACTGCTTCAGGAGACATTCCAGCTTGACACCGAGGCGGGCCGTATCTCACTTGGTCTGCTTATTTTCCAGGACATCTGGGCGATTGTGATCATCGCGTTGCAGCCCAGTTTCGACCACCCTGAGATCACGCCGATCCTGTCGTCTTTTGTTGGCATTGCGCTTTTGGTCGCGATTGCGGCCTTGTTGGCCAGGTACCTCTTCCCCATCGGTTTTCGGTGGATTGCCAAGATACCCGACATGATCCTTGTCGGAGCGGTGTCCTGGTGCTTCCTGATCGTGTTCCTTGGTATCAACCTGGATGGCCTTACCCAGGTCGTGTTCGGGTTTGATGTTCACCTGTCTGTCGGTGCCGGCATGGGCGCGCTGATTGCGGGCGCCAGTGTCGCGAGCCTGCCTTACGCTACCGAGATCATCGCCAAGGTGGGCGTGGTCAAAGACTTCTTCGTTACCCTGTTCTTCGTCGGTCTGGGTATGGGGATTCCCCTGCCCGACGGGTACGATGTCCTGGCGCTTGCCGTCCTATTCGCCGCCTTGGCATTGCTCGCGCGCTATGTTGTGTTTTTGCCGTTGCTGTACGCGAGCGGTCTCGATCGGCGCAATGCCGTCGTGGTGTCGACCCGGCTGGCCCAGGTGTCCGAGTTTACTCTGGTCATCGTTTTTCTCGGGATGCAGCTCGGGCATGTTTCCGAAGCACTGGGCAGCGTGGTCATTTTCGCCTTTATCATCACCGCGCTACTGACACCGACACTATGTCGTCGGGCGGATGCCATCCACGAACGTCTTGCCCCGCTGCTGCGGCGCTTGGGGCTCAAGGCACCGGACCAGCATGAGGGCAGTGCCGAGACGTCCTATGACATCGCATTGCTGGGTTTCCATCGGGTTGCTTCGTCACTGTTGCACGAGTTGGAATTGACCCAACCCAATTTGCTGCGCCGAACCTTGGTGGTCGACTTCAACGTGAACATACACCCGCGTATTGCCGCGCGGGGCCCTACGGTGAGATACGGCGATCTGCAAAACAGCGTTACCCTGCAACATACCGGGGTCAGCACGGCGCGGGTGGTGGTGTGCACCATTCCCGACGACTTACTGAAGAACACCAGTAATCTCAAGCTGGTGGAGACTGTACGCCAGATCAATGCAGACGCCGTGATCGTTGCCAACGCAACAGAGTTACGTGGCGCTGAAGTGCTGTACGCTGCCGGTGCCGACTATGTTTTCTTGCCGCGTGTGGAGACCGCCAAGGCAGTGGAAGTCGCCATCGAGAAAGCGCTCAATGGCGAGATCGAATCGTACCGGAATGCCATGGCCGCTGATCGGGGTGAGGTCCATTCGCGCCGGGAGGTGTTCCCTTGAGCCGCATCCTTGTCAGGTTACTGTTGCTGTGTTTTATAGTGCTGCCGGGGTGCACGGATCGGCAAATTTACAGCGCGATCCAAACCAACCAGAGAAACGAGTGTTTCATGCTCCCGGAATCGCAAATCAATCAATGCCTGGAGCGTACCGGAGCGCCATATGACCAGTATCAGCAGGATCGGAATGAGGCACTTGGTCAATAGCGTTTACCGCGCTGAGCTTGCTGCTCCGCCAGGTGTATTGGCTGGGCGTCGGTATTCGATGCCGTGAACAAAAAACCGATTCAAGAACGAGCGGACGCCGTCGATTTAGCCGGTCAGCCTGAGTTTTCCCCTGTGTTCACGGACCGCGAGATTGATCGGGTCGTCACACTGGCCCGGGAGATCTGGCGGGAGCACTACACGCCCATCATCGGTTCCGACCAGGTCAGCTACATGCTCGCCCAGATCCATACCAAGTCCACGATACGGAACGAAATCGACAACCTGAAGTATTCGTACTTCCTGGTTCGGGAACACGATTTGGACGCGGGCTACTTGGGTGTGCAAGTTGGGGATCAGCGCGTGTTCTTGAGCAAGATCTACATTCGGTATCGTCTGCGTGGGCGTGGAATTGGTAAAGCCACCATGGCGTTTGTGCGGGAGTTCGCCCGCTTACATGGGCTCAGCAAAATTTCTTTGACGGTAAACAAGTACAATTGCGACACCATAGAGGCCTACCAAAGTTTGGGCTTCCAGAAGACCGGCTCAGTCGTTTCCGATATCGGCGCGGGTTATGTGATGGATGACTACCTCATGGAAACGAGGGTCTGACACACACATGCGTCGAATGTTGCGTCGGGTCCGTCTCAGGCAGTGGTTAAACGTCCATTATGAGCTTTCCCCAGCGAGACCAGCATGAACAACCACTTCGAGCTTGATCCGCGGCTGTCTGACGACTGCCATGTCATCGGGCAAATGGATATCAGCCAGTTGCTGCTGCTGAACAATGCGCTGGTGCCTTGGTTTGTGCTTGTACCCCGGACATCGGTCACGGACCTGACCGATTTGTCACGCTCACAGCAGACGATTGTGCTGGAAGAGATCAATTTGATCGCAGCGTTCATCAAGCAAAGCTTTCCAGTGTCGAAGCTGAACATTGCGTCCATCGGCAATGTTGTAAGCCAGTTGCATATCCATGTGGTGGGACGCGCTCCGACTGATTTCTGCTGGCCAAATGTTGTTTGGGGAGTGTCAGAGCACAGGCCTTATGATGCTGCGCAAGCTCAGAGTATCTCCTCGCAAGTGCATGAGTACCTCGGCGACCGGCTGTGCTGAGCACACGCGACTTCGCCCATTATCCTAAGCATGTATCCTCGAATCTCACCGAACCGCCGTAGCAAGCTATCGGCTGCCTGTCCGAGACCTGGACCATCGTTGAACCCTGCGCAGACTGTTATGCAACCCCGCTACGATCGGATGGATCTGCTAGGTGTATGAAGAGGCCAAAACGTGCAGCCTCGCCACCGTGATCGGCGTTTGAATCAGGTAGCCGGACCCGTTCACGGTCCACCAGGGTCTGTTCGGTGCGCCCGCTTTGCTGCCGCACGCACAGAGTCTTTCCAACTTGAACCAATCCTGATATTCCTAGTGCATCGTCCCATAAGTTGGTTCCATCTCAGCGAGGCGAGAAGCGTCCGGGCGCTAGCCGGGCGGGCGCAGGACTGGCCTGCGCTCATTCAAGCGCGCCCAACACCACGGCTGGGCTGCCCGTCAGGAGCGCCACAGATCTGCCAATGCAAGGCGCAGTTGCGAAGGCATAGCCAACTCTGTCAAGCAGCTGCAACGCGGCAGTGGCGGATCTGGCAGGCTCTGAAATGCTACGAACTTATGGCACGGGACACTGGCACCAGGCAATCATAGGAGAAGACGATGGGTATCGGAGAAAAATTGCTCAAAAAGCCCGTTAAGGGCGGTAGAAAAGGGAGGCGTGACCAAGTCGGCGACAGCGGTGTCGGCGCTCGTCTTCAGAACAAGGCAAAGGTCAAATCAAAATCGAGTCTTAAACGGGTTGCCAAGTCCGCCTTGAAAGGCTGACTATTGTTTCAGAATCGAACGGCTCCGTCGGCAAATCCGGCTCAGGCTGTGGTGTCAAGCCGTGTTCATTGGGCACCTTAAGGAGCCTGCCATTTGTTCTGGACGAAGCAGATTAGAGGGTGAAATGTCCAGATTCAAGGCGCAGATCGCGGGTAACAGTTGTTCTAATTGCTAAGATTCGCAACGATGAAGTTGTGCATTTCAGTATCAAGATGCACGTTCACGAATAGATTAGAGGCTCCCTAATAACAGGTTGCCGAATTAAGCGCACTTTGCGAGCAAAAGAGACGGATAGGATCAGTGACAGATGCATAATTTCGAAATCGTGCACGGTTATTACGAGAACTATAAAAGCGCCACCGTCGATACCCGTATTTCGCCCAACGACTCCATGAACAACCAGTGGTATTTCCAGGTCGGGTGCAGTGCCGTCGAAATCATTATCGCTGCCTGCCTGGCGAGCAATATACGGAATGTTGATCGGGTCCTGGATTTGCCCTGTGGTCATGGCCGCGTGCTTCGTCACCTGGTCAAGCTCTTTGCTAACGCTGAATTCGACGCGTGCGATCTGGATGTCGATGGCGTGGATTTTTGTGCCGCCACATTCGGTGCGAATGCCATTCACTCGAGTTCTGATCTCTTGGATGTGGATTTTCGCGACCGATATGACTTGATATGGGTGGGATCGCTTTTCACTCATACATCTGAACGCATTACGCGTAAATGGATGGCGCATCTAGCGAAACTGTTAAGACCCAACGGAGTCCTGGTTGCGACCTTGCACGGTCGCTGGTCAGAGAGCGTGCACAAGGTTGCACCGTACATAGCGGAAGATCGCTGGCAGAGCATCGTCGATCAATACAATTCGCACGGGTATGGCTATGGCGATTACCGTAGGGAAGAGTCGCATGAATTCATTACCGAAGGTTATGGTATTTCATTAGTTAAGCCGCATATGGCGATCGAGATCGTGGAGAATATTCCCGGCGTTCGACTATTTCTTTACGGCGAACGTGCCTGGGCCGATCATCAGGACGTGATTGCATTCGGATTGCCGGCATTTGACCAGCCTTGGCCCAAACAATAGCCCTGGGATATGGTGGCCGTGCGTACTTTTGGGAGTGGAGTGATTCTCTGATGGTCTATTCCCGGCTTGGCAATCGGTTCACCAGGTTGACGAGGAAGCTTCGGTTGATGCGCGACAAAACGAATTTGCACCTTTATCGAAAAGGCTACTGTCCGATTTGTCAGGAATCGGTTGAATTCTATTCCGAGCAGCAGTGGCTAAGGGATCATTTTTTCTGCTCTTCATGCGGATCAATACCCAGGGAACGGGCGCTGATGATCATTATCGAACAGTATCGTCCAAACTGGCGGGATCTTGCTGTTCACGAATCTTCGCCAGGAGGGCGGGGGGTAAGCGTGAAGCTGCACCGCAACTGCCCGAATTATACGGCCTCGCAGTATTATCCCGATTTGGCGCCGGGCGCATATCATATTTCTGGCTTTCAGTGTCAGAACCTGGAAAAGATGACATTTTCCGATAATTCTTTTGACCTGTTTATAACGCAGGATGTCATGGAGCATATTTTCAATCCCGAGCAGGCCTTCCGGGAAATTGCACGAGTTCTGAAGCCGGGCGGTATACATATCTTCACCGTTCCGATCGTGAATAAATTCAATCCGTCGGAGCCTCGGGCGGTACTTGACATATCCACTGGGGAGATTGAGTATTTGAAAGAGGCGGAGTACCACGGGAATCCGGTTGATGCGAAAGGTTCGCTGGTTACCATGGATTGGGGCTACGATATCCAGAATGTCATCATGGACGCGGCGGCTATGCCAACCACGGCAATTCTGATGGACGATCTGAACATGGGGATTCGGGCGGAGTATCTGGATGTTCTGGTATCCAGAAAACCCGGTCCGCGAAAGTAGAAAGGACCGTTCCATGCCAGTGAGTTCGATCTTCACTTATGAGTGCTTGTTAAGCCGAACTTTCGTTTAGCCCGCTTTACTTGCTTGTTCGAGATATTGAAATATTTTTCGAGGTGCGCCATATAGGCATCCGCCTTGGCGAGTGAATCCTGGGATGGGGCACTTAAGCTGCGTGCGACAAGTTGCATCTGGCGCACTTCTTCCAGATGACGCTGTGTTTGCGTCGATCGGGTAACACTGCGGGTGTGTCGCCGATGCAGATTGAGGGCATCGTTTCGATAGTAGACATTTCCTTGTGTCAAAATATGGAGATAGATTAGCCAATCCCCCGCGACGCGATAGTCGTATAGTTCATCTCCGATCGCCTTCAGTGCGCTCTCAAGCGCCGCGCGTTGGAACAGTACGGCGCTTACATTGGGGATTGTATTCTTGATGCTCAGGGCGTTTCCGATCTCTTCGCGCCCATCGACGCAGTAGTCATACCGCCAGCGGTCTGATATTTCCTTGGTGTAGCCTAGATAGTTATCTGCCAACAGCGCTCCGTCTGAATTGATTTGCTTGGACTGACTGTAGGCCAGAACCACATCCGGATCGCGAAATCCGGTGGCAAGCTCGCGCAGAAACGAATCCTCGGCGCTGTCGTCGGCTTCGGCTATCCAAACCAAGTCGCCGTTGCACAGGTCGATGCCCTTTTGCCATTGACGGAACACCGAACCGGAACGCGATTCGTTGATGATCAATCGTGCATCCAGTCCGGTGCGTTCAAGGTAGCTTTGAATTGTGCTGACGCTGCCGTCCGAGGAGGCATCGTCGAGAATGATGAGCTCGTAAATCGGGAAAGTCTGACGTCGAATGCTTTCCAACCGCTCAACGATGTACTTCTGGTAGTTGTAGCTTGGCACAACCACGGAGATTCTTGGGAGGGCACCCAGGCAATGGAGCAAATCGAGAGCGTACTGGTGTATCGACGGTACGGGGGGCGTTGCAGATGGCGCGGCCCGATCCAACAAATCGGAAACCTGAACTGCGAAATCCTCGACATCCAGGTGATCCGCAATGCGCCCACCGTGATCCTCGATAAATTTGGCGGCCCCCGTCGTGTCTCCAAACGCAACTACTGGGACGCCCACTTCGCAGGACTCAAGCACGACATTCGGAAATGGATCCTCGCGCGACGTCAAGGCGTAAACTGCGGAAGCCGCGTAGTACTCAAATGGCGCTGCATCGAAGCCGATGAACAGTACCCGGTCCACCAAACCCAGTTCGTAAATCCGGGATTCGACTGTGTGCATCATTTCCGGGTCGGCATGTCCTACCCAGATGAACACGGTGTCGTTGCGGTGGGTGAGTACCCTGTGGGCGATCTCTACGAAAAGATCGGCACCCTTGCGTGCGTCAACGAATGCGATGTTCAAGACAATTCGGGTGTCGGCCGGGAGGCCATGGCGCTGGCATACCACGCTGTGAGCCTCTGGAGCCCGACTTTTGTACGGGTTTTTCCGCAGCAGACCTTGAGGTCGGATGAGCACCTTTTTGCGGTCCACAGGGGCGATTGTGCAGAACTGCTCGAACACCATTTCAGCAGGGAAGACCAGGGAATCGGCCAGTTGGGCCATACTTCTGGCGTTGTCTTCCTGCCCCATGGCGTGGATGATTCCCGGCAACTCGTGAATCAGACCTAAAACCCGATAGCCATGTTGCTTGAGCGTGGGCACGATTGCGCCGCTGACTACCGTGCTGGTGATCGCACTGACCGTTCCCTTTTCCCGCTGGGCAGCCAGGAACTCGTGAACGCGGTCTGTATCCGCATCCTCCGCGTTCAGAGTGGGTGCGACACGGGAGAAGTTGTTCAACAACTTGCCGCCGGCCAAGGCCAGTATCGAAATCTGGACACGGCATTTGCTCAATTGCCTGGCCAGTTCAAGCAACAGGAACTGGGCGCCATGCGGGTGGCAGTCGTGGGTAACCAGCAACAGCGAGCTTATTGCCGGATCGGCGCTGCGTTGCAGGGCGTTGCGGGTGGCCTGCAGATATGCGTATCCGTAACGTTCGTCGGGTTCCAGATAGGCCCCTTCCGCCCACTCGTTCCATGCATTTACAAATATCAGCCGCTGGTCTGAATCCGGTTGGTGCTTTTCCGTGTCGCGGATGGCGTTGTCCAGCCATTCCTGGTAGAGCGCTGGCGCGCTGTTCAGGAACACCGTCGCGGCGTTCTTACGTCGCGGTGTGTTGTCCCAGGACGGGCAAACGCCGCGAAACAGCGTATAGGCGGCCTGTTTGTAATGCCGGCTGCGCTCGGTGAAAACCCGCCAGTCGTACACGGTGCACTTAAAATCATCCCGCAGGGGATCTACGCTGTCGGTGATGATTGGGGCGGCGGAATTGTTGGGTGGAAACTCGATGGCCGCATCAAAACCATACTTTGCGGGATGAACCATCTCGAACGACTGGGTATAGGCCAGGAATATCGGGCCGATGCCGTTGTCCTGGCACCATTTGCGCCAGCGTCTCGCGGTCGCTTTGGCCGAGGGCAGCAGGCTGGGCCGATAAACCAGTAGCAGCGGTTTTCCTTGAACCCGAATGTACCGGGGGTCACGCATGTACTGTGCGACGTGTTCGATGAATGCCAGGTCATCTTCCGGCGAATGCTGTTGTCCAATCAGAATCTCACTGTCCAGACCATCCCAGCGACGGCTCCAGTTCTCGTTGGCCCAACACAGACAGAAAGGCAGGTCAAGATCAGGCTGTTTGAGAAAGTTTTCAACCGGCGCCTCCAACAACCGCTTGCCGCTGAACCAGTAGAAGTAGAAGCAAAAGCCCTCGATTCCGTACAGTTTGGCCAGCTCGATCTGCCGCCGTTGAACCGCCGTGTCGAGCAGGCTGTAGTAACCGAGCCCGTTGGGCACATGGGGCTGATAGTGTCCGGAAAACTGTGCCTGTGCCGGCCGCACATTGGTCCATTCCGTAAATCCGTCTCCCCACCAGGCATCGTTCTCGGGAATCGGATGGAATTGTGGGAGGTAGAAGCAAATCACTCGTGCCGGCGTGTTCTCAAGGGGCTTGCCATGGAACAGTGGCACACAGACCGCATCCCTATCCCCACTGGCATTTGCATCCGACCGTATCGTAGCCGTAATGCCCGTCGCTCTAGAGGTGGGCGCCGACAGGCTTTGCCAGTCGTGGTACGCCTGACTCCAGCCGAAAACCCGCGGGAATCGCCGAAACAGGGCGTTTTTGATTTGTTGCTTACTGTGAATGGAAATGGGCAGAGAATGCCATGTGCGCCGGGCATGTTCCGACATCGTGCGGCGGCCTTGCCAGTACGAATACGGGTTTGTCATCAGCGTTCTACGAACTGAACGCAGTGGGCTCGTCAATAGCCAGGAGTGGCTATTGATCATTGTGTCCAGTTCCGCGTTGGTGCGGTTGAGCCGCTCGCTTAGCTCACTCACTCGGTGTTCGCGTTCGGCCAGCTGTTGACCCAGATTGACGGACTGCTGTGCATGAACTGCGACCGTTTGGTTCAGTTCATCGATATGGCTGTCCCGATCAACGAGAGTCTGTTCCAGCTCGCCGTACTGCTGCTCTCGGACCGTAAGCCCGGATTGCAGCTGGCTGATCAGAACCTCTCGTTTGCTCACTTCGTCCGCAAGCTGAGTGATCTGGGCGTCGCGATCCGTAACCTGGCCCGCAAGCACTGCGATCTGTTTCTCACGGTCTGCGAGCCGCGCCTCGAGTTCGCTTACGCGTCGCTTTGTTGAGTTCAGTTCGCCGGTCATCCTGGCGACTTCATCGGCCTGCTCGCCCATGGCGAGTTCCGCCCGCCTCACGCGCTCGGCGCGGGTGAAACGTTTATCCGGTGCACTCATCGCCCGCTTGAGGTTTGCCAGTTCCGCGTTGCGGCTCGCCAGTGCCGTTTGCAGCCCGCCGACCTCGATGTCACGCACAAGCGCGGCGTAATCGCGTTCGCTCAGGAACGCCAGGACCGATGAGATTCGGCGCAGCTCTGTCTCAAGCGCGTCCCAGGATGCGATGAATTGACGGTCTGAGCCCAGCTCAGGCTGACGCGCTGCCGCCAACAGCAGGTCATAGGCTTGAAACATGGCGTCGAACACAAACGGGCTGTGGGCCAAATCCTCCCTACTGAACTGGTGATGACGCAGTTCCGTCGACACGAATGATTCAGCGAACTGACCGATTGCTGCGGTGCGTTCTGCTGTCAGGGGCAGCCCCAGGGTCGTTGCGACGCGTTCCAGCATCGCCGACGGGTGATCGATCAGCGCGTCGAACTCTACAAACTCGCGGGTTGTTCCGTGGGTGGCGCAGACGGCGCCGGCGTAGTGTTGAAGCCAGAGCAGGAATGACTTGGGAACCGGGAACTGGTTTCGGGCCTGGAGAGAGTGAGCGACGCTGAGTGGGTCCCGCACCGAGATCACGTAGCAAACTGTCGCAGCACATTGATTGAAGATCGGTTTCCAGAACGGAAGCAACCGGCACAGGCGCGGATCCTTCAGTCCCCAGAGCGGGTTGATGTCCAATCTGCTTTGTACCAGTTTGGTGGCGTCCGAACGCAGCGCTTCAAAATCTGGATCGGTGTGCAAGTTCCTGGGAACCAGCGCCACAGACTCGTAGCTGATTCCGATCTGGTGTAACAGGCGATCGTTCAGATCGACTATTTCCCGGTCTTCCCAGAAACCGGTTGGATTGTCAAAACCCGGTTCAACCAGGTTTAAGCCCAGTTCGACGCCCAGCGCGGTCAGTCCCCGTGTGACCGCACTGGTTCCGCCGCGGTGCATGCCCAGCACCGCAACAATCATTCGATTGTTTTTCGGTGGCCGGTTCATTCGATATCGAAGCGCAGTAGCTTCTGTCCCCGCGGGTGGTTCCAGTCGCCTATGTAGGTCATGTGCCAGCCCGTTTCCTTGGCCAAGTCATGCATTTGCGCCTGGGTGTAGAAAAAACAGTCCAGCGCATCGGACTCATCGAAGTTTTTTACCGCCTGGTCCGCTTCGAAGAAAGTGGCGAAGAATTTCGTCTGCCCACTCATGTGCTGTCGAAGCTTGTCCATGCATGTGCGTATGTCCTCAATCGTCAAATGAGTAAACAGCGACTGGGCGAGCGCGTAGTCCGGAGGCCGGGAAAACTTGGAGAAGTCGAAGCTTTCGGTGATAACGAACTCCGGCCGTTTTTGATTGAATTGATCAATGCCCAGTTCCAACGCAACGCCGAGTATGATCAGGTCGATTTCCTTGTCCAGACCCTGATAGTTCCCAGGCTCGAGATACGCGATAATTTTCCGACCCGCGCGTAACGCGCCGCATGCCACGTCAAGCAGCACATGATCGGGTTTGAGCCCTTCGGCGACAAGCAGATCGAACTGCAAGTTGGCGATCTCTTCCCAGTAGGAGCCGTCGCCTCCGACGAACGCCCTGTGACCCAGTTGGGCGATTCGCTCCCTGTCCCCGGGCAGCGACTTACTCATGGCGACCTCCCTTTTCGACCCGCCTCATCGCGGATCCGCCAACGTCCGACATGTCGAATAGGCCAAATGCTGCGGAATGCTCGCGGTCGATGATCTTGATGGCCATCGCATCCACTACTCTACTGATGAATTCGGGTGCGCTCAGAGAGCGTACACCGAAGGTGAAAAAATAGGTTCCAGGGAAGAAAGCCAATCGCACATCCCAAACTACTTCGATGATTGCCCCCGCTTCCACTGAGACAACCCCTTGATCAAATGAGGGATGAGACAGACCGGCCAGCTCGATTCCCTTGACCGATTTGATGTGAAATCCAAAAACGGTATCGGCAAAAGTGGAGTCAAAGCGAACCTTCACGCGGACCCGCCCCAGATAACCGGATGGAACGATGTTCACTTTTCGGCCAGAGTGGTCCTCCAGATTCCATTCGATTATTTCGCCACCATTTGCCGCATACCGATGCATCCCATCCGGCACCAGGTCATCCGTGAACAGTGCAGGTGCAGCCGGTTCAAGTGCGCTTGTCGCTTCGACCCCATTCTCGGCCTCGTCCGCAACTTCGACGCTGCCGAAATGGCCCAAACGGATCGAAGCGCGCACGTCATCGTATTGGCCGGGTCTTGAAAATATCAGCCGCTGATACTGTTTTGTGACCTTCTTGGCCGAATCCATCAGCAGCAACTCACCACGATCGATCAGCAATGCCTCACTGCAGAGGTGCACTACGGTTGTGGCCGAATGGGATACGAAAAGAATTGTCGCACCGGTGTCTTTGATCGCCTCGATGCGGGCGAAACACTTGCGCTGGAACAGCTCGTCACCCACCGAAAGGGCTTCGTCGACGATCAGTATTTGCGGTTCCACGTTGATAGCCACCGCAAACGCAAGCCGAACAATCATCCCGCTGGAGTAAGTTTTCACCGGTTGCTCGATGAAGTGGCCAATATCTGCAAACGCTGCGATGTCGTCAAAGCGTGCGTTGATTTCCTCTCGACTCAACCCAATGACCGCACCGTTCCAGTACACATTCTCCCGTCCGGTGAACTCGGGATTGAAACCCGACCCCAACTCCAGCAGTGCCGCGATCCTGCCAACCGTATGCACCGAGCCGCTGGTGGGGTGAAGCGTGCCACAGATCAGTTGTAGCAGCGTAGATTTGCCGCTCCCGTTGCGGCCCACGATACCGACGGTTTGCCCTTGCTCGATATCGAAAGATACGTCGTCCAAAGCCCGGAACTCGCTGAAATACCGTCCTCCCGGCCGTCTAAGGAGTCTTTGCAGCCGAGGTGCGACGAATTGCTTGAGGCGATCGTGTGGCTTTTCATAAATCTGATAGGATTTGCTGAGATTCTGGACCCGGATAGCGATATCAGAGCACATCGGCAAATCCCTTCCGCGTGCGTTGGAACCACCAGTATCCGATCCAGGCAATCGTCAGGCTCACCGCTGCGTACAGGAGCAGGCCTGTCCAATTTGGTAGTTGTCCAAACAGCAACACCCGCCTGGATTGCTCGATGATGAAGGTCAAAGGGTTGAGGTGGAGCAGAGTTTGATACTGCTCCGGCAATGCCGAAAGCGGATAAAAGACCGGCGAGAGAAACAGCATGGCCGTGGTTAGGATCCCAGTGGTCTGGCCCACGTCACGCAGATAGACGCCAATCGAGGCCAACAACCAGGCTACACCCAGGGTCAGCAGGATGAGCGGCGCAATCACGATCGGGGCAAAGATCAGAGTCCAGTGCAGAAAGCCGTTCAATAGGACGAATGCGGCCAGCAGCACGCCCAGGCTGACCATGCTGTGAAACAGCGATGCGCCCATCGAAACGATGGGAAGAATCTCAAGTGGGAACACGACTTTCTTCACATAGTTGACGTTGCCCAGAATCGACGCCCGGCGCACGATTTATGACGTCAGAGAACAGGTTGTGCACAATCAATCCAACAAACAGCACAACCGCGAACTGCGCTTTGCTCTCCTCGACGCCAACGTTCCATTTGGCCTTCATGACGACAGAGAATACAAAGGTGTAGACGGTCAGCATAAGTACCGGAGTCAGAAACGACCAGAGCAGTCCGATCACGGATCCGCGGTATCGTCCGACGACGTCGCGCTTGGTCATTTGCAGTATGAGTTCGCGATGTCGGAACACACTTTGCGCAAGTGAAACCAGAGACGTTGGTTGGTCGGCATGGGGGTTCATCGTCTTAGGGCCTGAAGCTGTCGATACAATTCCGGTCATCGCCGTTTCAAATGTCTTGCTGAAAGGGGCCATGACCCAATCGCTCACGGCCGGATGCTGAGTGTTCGTCCGGAAAAAACGCGAGCGTTGGCAACAAAGTCTGGCGTTGTAAACGCACGAAAGCCGCGTGACTCAGCTTTGAGCCCCGTGGAATGGTCGACGGGCTGGAATTCGCCCACCCTCTTCGCGGATATTCTCTCCGGTATCTGGTGTTTTTATGTTAGCGCCTTGGATGGATTCGATACGTCCTGTCGGTCCATCTGATAGCGCAAACGCTTGCTTCTCGCGCCGGTTGCCCGGATTGTACCCCACCACACCGCTTTTGGAACATGATCGGACCGCGATATGGGGGCGGCGAGCGGCCCATCGGTCAGGTGGTTGCCGAACTGTCCCGCCGGCTGCTTTATCGCCGATTTTCGATTTACTGGAGACTGAGCATGGCGGCAGATCGCTCCGTGTTCACCTCAATCATCAGCAGATGGGGCGGGGTCTCGCCCAGTGCTCTGAAAAAAGCGGCATCGTACGCCCAGAAACTCTGCCGGAGCGCGCGCCAGGGAGACTGGGCCTTCAGGACCGGTGCCGATAGGGGATGTAGGTGTAGTACTTGGGGAACGTGTCGAGTCTGATGTGCAACCAGTACACACCCAGGCCCGAGGTGCTGCACCAGAGCGGTGCGTCTGATACGCGTGTTTGTAACGCATTGCCAACAGCCGCCCAGAGTGCGCGATTGAGTTCGCGCGGCGCGGCTCTGACAAATTCGGCCAGATGTGCGGCTGCACCGCGGCAGTCCGAGTCTGACGGCACGATCAGGAGCGCGTCTTTGCCCAGATTCGCAAACGCCACCACCGGGTCAGCTGAATGCAGGTGTGCTTCGAACGGTGCCGGGTCAGCAATCACGCCATCGAGCGCCGGACTGTTGGCCAGCACGAACTCAAACGGGTCGGCCAGCGTCGATATCGACAAGGGCGGCGTTTCCCAGAAATAGGCCGGATACGCACTGGACGCGAGCAAGGCGCCGAACCAGTCTGCGAACCAACCATCCCGAATCCAAAGGCGGATCGCCTGTCCCCAGGTGATAGGAGAGTCCCCGGCCCAAAGGCTGTATTTCTGAACCCGGCCATTTTCCAGGGTGTCGATCGAAGCAGACCAGACCATGGAGTTCAGGACGGCGGCCTGTCCAGCCCCGCGGTGTACCAGTCCCGGGTCCGGTTGACTATGTGCACCACGGACAGCATGACCGGAACCTCGATGAGAACGCCCACCACCGTTGCCAGTGCGGCTCCGGATTTGAATCCGAACAGACTGATGGCCGCTGCCACCGCCAGTTCAAAGAAGTTGCTGGCTCCGATCAAGGCCGAGGGAGCAGCCACGTTGTGGGCCTCACCAACCACCCGGTTGAGTCCATAGGCCAGCATCGAATTGAAATACACCCGGCAGGTTGACCTGTGCGACCTCTATCCGCCCCACAGCCTGGAACACTGACGGCGTGGCCGACCCCAGACCGATGCCCGCAACAATACACAGCAGCACCCACAGGCTGAGATAACGCTCGAACAGGCACATGGGTTGCCGCGCCGCCCGGCGCCCGGTGTTTTCACACTGCGCGCTCATGGTCTTGCGTCTTTGCCAGTGCTTGTCACAGTGCGCATGTCAACTGGATTCCAACGGAACCGCTCAACAACAGGCCGACTTCGGGCTGTTTCGGTCAGGCGTGCAGCAGACGCCTGCCGCGGCGGTTTCTGCGGTGTCGAGACCATAGATCGGGCTGTCGCCTGTGGTCATAAAGGTTTCCCAGGGGATGCCCTCGGGGTCGAAACTCCAGGTTTTCTCGGATTGGGCGTAACAGCAGGCTGTGGCACCCTGCTCCATGACCGGGGCTTGAGCGGCTCTGAGACGCCGGGTCGCTTGCTCCAGATCAGTCGGCTCTTCCACCTGAATGCCCAGGTGATCAAGGCCTTTACTGGCTGATCGGGTTGAGATGGCGAAGTCGACCCGGGGATCGTCCAACATCCATCTCGCGTAATCCGTTTTCAGCACGGTCGGCGGCTGATCGAACAGTGTGGAATAGAAATCTACCGACCGACCCAGACTCTCCACCGATAGATTCACATGCAGTCGTTTCACGTCAGTATCCTCATTGGCAATCGGGGAGTAGGGTCTCCAGCAGCGGGGCGCAGACCTGGGGATTGCCCTGGCAGCAGTCCTCCATCAGGAACGTGAGGAGTCCGCGCATGGTTTCAAACTCCACCGTGTATATGATCGAATGGCCGTCGCGCCGCGACCGGACCAAGCCTGCATTGGCCAGGATGGTGAGCTGGGTGGACAGAGTGTTATGGGGCACATCGAGCGTCCGTGCGATCTCACCCGCCGGCAGTCCATCGGCGCCCGATCTCACCAGCAGCCGAAACACCGAAAGGCGCCCCTTCTGTGCCAGTGCGGAAAGCGTCTTGATGGCAGAATCAATGTGCATATGTCGGACAATATAGAAATGTTATCAGGACACAAACTGGCGTGCTGTCCGAGAAACAGGGAACATTTTTCGGGATGCGGAGATGGGTGGCTGACCCGCGCCGCTGAAATGCAGCGAACTTATGGGATGGGGCACTAGGGAGCCTCTATTCGTGAACCTGCATCTTGGGACTGAACTGCTCAGCTTCATCGTTCCAGATCTTGGCAATAGAACAACTATTACCCACGATCTGCCCCGCGTTCCGCCCCTTGAATCTGAACATTTCACCCTCCAATCTGCTTCGTTCAGAATAAATCAGAGGCTCCCTAGGGAAGGTCTGAACAAATGATACGAAACGCGTTTCGGTCCACAAGGGCGCAGATGCGAGGCGCCCGGCGCAGCGCCATGGTCATTCTATGGCCAAGCCGGGAAACGCGGCAGATGTGCCCTTGTGGGCGAAACCTTAGAGGGGCTGGGCCTTTGCGCCCTTCGCACCGCGTTGCGCCTTGCTCATTGGTAACTCACGTATTTGCCTTGGGCCAACTTCGCTCGGTGCACCTTGTACGCGAGCGCCCAAAGACGCCGGCGCGATCGCAGCAATTGATCAGACCTTCCCTAGAGTCAGCGCCTATGGCGGCTGATCGAATGGCGACATGGTACAACTGCGGGGCATGGGATGATTGAGCAGGAACGATACAAACAGGTGATGGCCCAGTTCCCCACCGGCGTCGCCGTCATTAGTGTGGCGGATGGAGACGGCGGTATTACCGGACTGACCGCCAGTTCGTTCACTTCGGTCTCCCTGGATCCGCCCCTGGTTTTGTTTTGCACGGCCTATGACACGGACAGTTTCCCCCACCT
The DNA here is from genome assembly GCA_963783675.1 of uncultured Gammaproteobacteria bacterium. GTDB lineage: Bacteria > Pseudomonadota > Gammaproteobacteria > Competibacterales > JAHEDQ01 > JAHEDQ01. Next base: position 51,782 of record CAWAOU010000006.1, on the reverse strand, counting down.
GCGCCGGGAACAGCGGTTCGCAATCAATGTGCTGGCAGACGATCAGACAGATCTGGCATGGCAGTTCGCCGGATCTGAGCCCGACAAAGGACACGCAGCGCCCCATCTCATCCGGGCCACCGGCACGCCCGTGCTGACCGGTGCGGTGGCGGTGATCGAGTGTGAAAAACACGCCGTGTACCCCGGGGGTGACCATGCCATTGTGGTTGGCCGGGTGGTGGCGCTCGATCTTGACCAAGCCCTGCGGCCACTGTTGTATTGGCGGGGGAATCTAAGTGGATTCCAGTCCTCGGTTACCAGCCCCGATGGACAGACCGCCTGAACTAGGGCCTGTTAACGCTGGGCGTCCGCATAGTGTTAACAGGCCCTAGACCCGTGGTCATATCGCGGTCTGCTTTTGATCGAATCCGCCAGTGATCGGATAGCCGGTTTGCGTTTTGATTGGCGTGGTTGGACCATGGCCAGCCTGCGTTCCACGTTTTACGCATTTGATGCGGTGATCAACCAGATTGGAGCCCCAACCGATGAGCGACGCGACAAAACGTCTGCAGGCCCTGGATCGGAAGACTGTTTTCCATTCCTCCACTCATCTGCGCGCCCATGCCGATGGCACCGGTCCGGCGCCCCGTGTGATGGAAGGCGGCACGGGGGTCCACGTAACGGACGCCGACGGCAACTCACTGCTCGATGCCTTTGCCGGACTGTATTGCGTTAATGTCGGATACGGGCGCGCCGAAGTGGCCGAAGCAATCTACCAGCAGGCCAAGAAGCTTGCGTACTACCACACCTATGCGGGGCATACCAACGAGCCCCTGGTGACCCTGTCTGAACGGGTGCTGAAGATGGCCCCCGAAGGCATGAGCAAGGTGTACTACGGCTTAGGCGGCTCCGACGCCAACGAACTGAACGTCAAGTTGGTCTGGTACTACCACAATGTCATCGGCCGGCCGGAAAAGAAAAAGATCATTTCGCGGCTGCGCGGGTATCACGGTTGCACGGTGATGGCCGGCGGCCTGACTGGCTTGCCGCTGTTCCACACCGCCTTTGATCTGCCGGTTGGTCCGATTCTGCACACCGACTGCCCCCACTATTACTGGGGTGCAGAGCCGGGCATGAGTGAGCTGGAATTTTCCCGCCAGTGCGCGGATCGGCTGGAGTCGATGATCTTGGCGGAGGGGCCTGAGACGGTGGGCGCCTTCATCGGTGAGCCGGTGCTGGGTACCGGTGGCATCATCCCGCCGCCCCAGGGCTACTGGGAGGCGATCCAGGCTGTGCTGCGCAAGTACCAAGTGCTGTTGATCGCAGACGAGGTGGTCTGCGGGTTCGGCCGTCTCGGTACCCCTTTCGGCAGCCACATGTACGACATCAAACCGGATCTGATCACCATCGCCAAGGGTCTGACCAGCGCCTACTTGCCCTTGTCCGGCGTGATCGTCGGTGATCGCGTCTGGGCGGCGCTTGAGGATGGCTCAGATGAGTATGGGCCGATCGGCCATGGCTATACTTACTCGGGCCACCCGATCTGCGTGGCCGCCGCCAATGCCAATCTGGATATCATCGAGCGCGAGTCGCTGGTCGACAGTGCCCGGGACACAGGCGCTTACCTGCAGCAGCAGATGCGCGCCGCGTTCTCGAACCATCCCTTGGTGGGGGAGGTCCGGGGTGTGGGCATGCTGGCCGCATTGGAGTTTGTCGCCGACCGTGAACGCAAACAGCGTTTCGAGCCTGCGGACAAGGTCGGTCCGCGCGTGGCGGCCGCATGCCTTGGTCAGGGGCTGATCGCCCGGGCCATGCCACACGGCGATATTCTGGGATTTGCCCCGCCATTGGTTATGACGCCGGCTCAAGTAGATGAATTGGTAGAGAAAACCCGCTTGGCACTGGGCTGCGTGTCGGATGAGCTGTTGCGCGAGGGTGTGTGGCGGGCGGCGTGATCGACTTTAAAAATGTGCGCGGTGGCGCCCGGTGGCTCGGTCTCAATTCAACCGGCTGCTTGCGGCCATGCGATACTCGGTCGGCGTGGCGCCGGTCCAGCGTCGGAACGCTCGGGTGAAGTTACCCGGTTCCGAGAAGCCCAGCAGGTATGATACCTCCGCCAGCGACATGCGCGGGCTGCGCACATAGACCAGCGCCAGTTCGCGGCGGGTATCGTTCAATAGCATGCGAAACGTCAGCCGGTGCTCATTGAGGCGCCGCTGCAGACTGCGCAAGCTCAGATTCAGTGCTTGGGCGACCTGCTCCTCCTGAATCTCCCCCGACGGTAACATGTCGATCAGTTTGGTTTTGACCTGCGACGGCAGGTCATGCTTGTCGATCTGGGCGAGATACTCGGTCACCAGGCGGTCGTTGGCATGGGCCAGCGCGATATTGGCGGTCGGTAGAGGCTTCTGCACCATGCTCCGGTTCAAATGGAGCACAATTTCTGGTCGAGAGAACGCTATTGGGCATGCAAACGTGCCTTCGTAGGGCTCCATGCTGACAGGTTTCGGGCGAATCAATTCCAGTTTTTGCAGGGCGAACTGCTCGCCATACAGCAGTCGACACATGTGATGTATGGTCGCTGCCGCGGCATCGGCGATGGGTGGCTTCACCACGGCCAGCCCTGGCGCTGGGGTCAGCACGAACTGACAGCTGTCCGGTTGCTCCACGAACCGAACTACGGCACCCGTCGTAACCAGTCGAAAATATCGCCGCAGTCGGTAAAACGCCTGTTCCAAGGTGTCGCTGGCCATCCATGCGAAACCCAGGGCATTGAAGGTGGTGGGGTGCCAGAAGCGAGCCACCACCAGGCCGAATGCGGGATCGTTCGCCGCTTCGATCGCGGCCGTCCAGAGACGTGCCATGCCCGCCACCGGATAACGTCCTTGGGGATCATTCAATAGCGCCGGTTCCAGGCCCGCTCTCTCCAGCAGCGTGTCCCGTTCGATGCCGTAGGATTCGGCGGCCCGCACGATGGTGAGCGCCCAAGAGGTGATGGTGGTTGGTATCACTGCGCATTTTCCATTCGGCAGTTTAATTCCCTGACCCGGTTACCGTTCCCCGAACTTCCCGTTGCCGATCGCGAATGCAGCAGGGACAAGCGGTTGGCGGGGCGGGATAACGGTTGTTTCAGGCTTGGCGCATATCGTAGCACGCAGTAAACGAGGCGACAGGCATTGACGCCGTTTGGATACCAACATGCCGCAGCAAACACCGAATTTTCAAACCCACGAGCGGACGCTCAGCCGTCCGGTGCATTTCGTGGGGATTGGTTTGCACTCAGGTCGATCCGCCGCCATGGTCATACATCCGGCGCCGTCGGGCACCGGCATCCAATTCGAACGCACCGATGTGGCGCGGGGCAAGCGCATCGTCCAGGCACACTGGAGCAACGTCAGCGACACCCGTCTCTGCACCGTATTGAGCAATCCGATGGGCGTCAGTGTCGCCACCGTGGAGCACTTGATGGCTGCGCTGGGCGGTTGCGGGGTGGACAACGCGGTGGTGCAGATCAGCGGTCCCGAGGTGCCGGCCGTTGACGGCAGCGCCATGCCTTTTGTACGGATGCTGGAATCGGTTGGAACCCGGGCCCAGAGTCGGCCCAGGCACTACGCGGTGGTGCGCCGCACGATCGAGATCAGTATCGGCGACAGCTACGCCGTGGCCATGCCGGATCCGGTACCGGGTGTCACGGTCAGCATCGATTTCGCTGACCGCGCCGTCGGTTACCAGAAGTGTCGAGTGGAACTCACCCCAGGAGCATTCCACAGCGGCCTGGCGTCGGCCCGCACGTTTGGTTTTCTAACGGATATCCAGCCCATGCGCGCCAGTGGTCGGGCTCTGGGGGCCACCCTCGACAATACGGTGCTGGTCAATCGCGGCAGCGTTGTCAATCCTGAGGGACTGCGCTTCGCTGACGAGTTTGTGCGTCACAAGGCGCTCGACCTGGTGGGTGACATGAGTCTGCTGGGCGTCCGTTTCGTCGGGCATGTTCTGACGCACCGGCCCAGTCATCGTCTCAATTCGGCTCTGCTGGTGGCGATGCTCTCTGAACAGAATGCGCTTGACTACATGAGCGCTGCCGAGCTGTCGGGGTATGCGGGTACTCTCGGCAGACGGTCCAATCTTCGTCGTGGAGTGCACACCCTCGCTGCCTTGGTGAACCCCGCCCGAAGTGACCGATAGTCATGCATTTGCAATCGGTCTTGATACTCCTTTCGCAGGGTGAGCGGGCCGTTAAGACACTACGCTAGGTTGGTACACCGATTACCGCCAGGGTGTCGCCCATCTGGATCAAACCGGGGTGGTGTCTGGCCAACAGAACCCCGTCTATTGAGGCCGGATATTCAACCGGTTTGATACCGGTTCGGGCGGTGGAGTAGATGCGTGCCACGACCTCGCCGGCCCGAACCTCGCACCCCAGACCCACGCAGGGCTCCAGCAGACCATCATGTTCAGCGCTGAGGTAACACCGGTCATCCGGCATTCCCAACAGTCGCGTATTTGCCTGTTCCGGTTGCGCCTGGAGGATGCTCTCATGGATCAAAACATTGCGTACCCCACGTTCGGCTATACCGATCGTCTCGGGCGATGTGCCACCTCCGCCGCCCAATTCGGTGGTAACAAAGGTCTTGCCCAGGGCCTCGGCCGCGGTGTCGTACAGCCCGATTGCATCGATCTCCAGCATGATCAATGACCAGGGCGCGGCGAAAGCGTGCATTGCCGCCATGCAGCGCGCCTCCTGGGCCTTGTCCTTCAATAGGTGGGCGGCGGCAAAGGGAATGAATTCCAGCGTACGGCCACCTGAGTGGATGTCCACCACCACATCCGCCATCGGCAGCAGATAGCGCTGGAAGTAGTCCGCGATCTTCTCGGTTGGTGTGCCGTCAGGGCGGCCTGGGAACATGCGATTCAGGTTGCCACCGTCAATGGGCGAAGTCCGGCGTCCGGCTTTAAGTGCCGGATGATTCATGAATGGAACGATGATCACCCGGCCACGGATCTGTTCAGCGTCAAGTGTCGCAGCCAGTTTGCATAGGGCCAGCGGCCCCTCGTATTCGTCACCGTGATTGGCGCCGGTCAGCAGCGCAGTCGGTCCCGGGCCGTTGCCCACCACCGTGATCGGAATCATGATTGCGCCCCAGGCTGAATCGTCCCGGGAATAGGGCAGTTTCAGGTGGCCGTGTTGAACCCCGTCGGCATTGAAGTCGATCCGAGTGCCTATGGGTGAATCCTGCATGATGTTCAGCTCTTGACCAGCAATTGCCGCGGCACCTGGCAAAACGGCTCGGCGCCGGATTCAGTGATCAGAATGCTCTCGGTTATTTCTAGCCCCCAGTCATCCATCCACAGGGCCGGTATGAAGTGGAACGTCATCCCTGGCTGGAGGATGCTGCTGTCTCCCGGTCGCAGGCTCATCGTCCGTTCGCCCCAGTCCGGCGGATAACTCAGGCCGATGGGGTAGCCGCAGCGTGTGTCCTTCTCAATTCCGTGGGCTCTAAGTACCCGAAACAGCGCGTCAGCCACATCCTCGCATCGATTGCCGGGTTTGGCTGCCTCCAACCCGGCCTCTATGCCTTCGACCACTGCTTGCTCGGCGTCCAGAAATCGTTGTGGCGGCTTACCGAGGAAGATGGTTCTGGACAGCGGACAGTGGTAGCGTCGATAGCAGCCAGCGATCTCGAAAAAGGTTCCGGCGCCCGATTCGAAGGGCGCATCGTCCCAGGTCAGGTGTGGCGCGGCGGCGTCAGTACCGGTAGGCAGCAGCGGCACGATCGCCGGGTAGTCCCCGCCAGCGCCATCGACGCCGAGAATCCCGCTGTGAAAGATCTCGGCGACGAGTTCGTTTTTGCGCAATCCGGGTTCGATGCGATGGAAAATGTGACTGTGCATTTTCTCCACGATACGTGCTGCGGTTCTCATGTAGCCCAGTTCCGCATCGGATTTGATGGCCCGCTGCCAGTTCACCAGCCCCGTGGCATCGACGAAACGGGCGCGGGGCAGGCCGCGCTGCAAGGCAGCATAGGCCGCCGCACTGAAGTAGTAGTTGTCCATCTCGACGCCGATGTAGGCCCCGCGCCAGCCCAGATCTTCGATTACACGGGCCAGGTAGTCCATCGGGTGGCGTTCGGTGGACTGTACGTAGTGATCGGGATAGCCGACGATGTGCTCGTCATCCATATACACGGTTCGCCGCGCCCCGTTGGCGTCCTGCCCCCGCCCGAACCAGACCGGCTCGCCCTCCGCCGGCACCAGCACACATTGGTGAACATAGAACGACCATCCGTCGTAGCCGGTAAGCCACGCCATGTTCGACGGATCGGTTGCGATAAGCAGTTCGATGCCCTGCTCGCCCATGGCGGTGCGGGTTTTGCTCAGTCGGATCCGGTACTCATCTCGGGAAAACGGCAGTTTGCGGGTGGACGGCATGGCCTGCACCTCGATGTTGAGGGATCACAACCTTGATGGATCAGCCGCTTCAGTGTGAACGCGGACAGATCGCTTGTCATGCAGCGATGCGGGTGTCGGTGCGAAATTCCGGAGCGGCGGGCGAGGGCTGGGACGAGCGTACCAGAAGCCGGCGCGTGGCCGACTGCGGCCGTGAAGGTGGCGTTCTGGAGCGGCAGGCCTTGAGGAAGCCCTAACCAATCAGCACGGTTGCGCCGGCAGGTCAGGGCCTTCTTGACATCCAGCCGTCGGGATAGCCCGGCTTAGGAATCGTTTTCGGTCGGCGAATCGGCGGCAAAATCGCCCTCCCGATCCTCTGGGCTCCGGGCCGTCCGCGCCGGTTTGGCGGATGCGGCGTCGCCGGTTGAGGCATGGTGGAGGTAGACGTCCTGCTGCGGGTAGGGAATCGAGATGCCTTCCGCGTCAAAGCGTTGCTTCACGGCGCGCATGAGATCCCAGTAGACAGTCCAGTAATCCTCCGTGTTGACCCAGGGACGGACAATGAAGTTTACCGACGAGTCGGCCAGCTCATGGACCTGGATGTTGAGCTCAGGCTCAGCCAGCACTTTGGGGTGCGCACTGACCACTTCCTCGAGCACGCGTTGGGTTTTCTCCATGTCATCGTCGTACCCGATGCCGAACACCAGGTCCACCCTTCGTGTATCGCTGCCGGTCACATTGGTGATGATACCGCCCCAGATCGAATTGTTGGGCACCACGACGACCTGGTTGTCGGGCAGCAGCAGGGTTGTGGAGACCAGGTTCATGGCGCTCACCGTGCCTGCGGTGCCGCCGATGTCCACGTAGTCGCCGATATCGTAAGGCCGGTACAGCAGGATCATCAGACCGGCTGCGAAATTGCTCAGCGTGCCTTGCAGCGCAAATCCAACGATGAAGCCGGTAGCGCCCATGGCCGCCAGCAGCGGGCCGACCTCCACCTCGAGCATGGCCAAGGCGACGACAATGCCGATGAGGAATGTCAGCTTGCGGACCACGGTGACCAGAAAATCCTTGAGCAGGTCAGAGGCGCTGTCCACCCGCGAGACCGCATTCTTGGCGGCGCGACCCAATATCGCGGCCAATATCCTGAAGGCGATCAGGGTAAAGACGAACAAACCGATGTTCTTGGCCCATCTCAGCCCGCCCTCCGGCGATTTCAGCCATCCGACCACGGCCATGAAGGCCGCCTGTCCGTCTGTCAAATCGACTTTAGGTCCGCTCACGGCGGAGACATAGTCTTCGTAGACCTCCACCTCGCCCCCCTTTGCTCGCAATTCGGCGACGACGGCGTTTACGCGGTCCGCGATCCGGACCTGCTCGTCGCGCATGCCGTTGATCTCCTCCAGCAGCTTCGACCGTGCGTCACCCTCGATTTCCAGCGCCTCGATTTGTTTGTCGCTGATCGCTTGAACCTGCTCCTGTAACACCTTCAGCCAGCCGTCGGCTTCCGCGATCAGTTGATCCTGGGGCAGGGGCAGCAGCCGAAAGGTCAACGCCTCACTCGAAATGTCGGGATCGGAGACCGTGATTGGGTCCGGCGCCGACGCTTCCTCCTGCGCACCGACTGGCGCGGAAAACAAGCCAATGAGCGCGATCAGTAAACAAAGGGTCCATTTGTTCACGGTTGGGGTCTCCGAATGGTCTTGCGTGCGAGTTGGCTGGATGCCGGGGAATCGGCGAACGGCGGATTAAGACTTTCTCAGGCAGGCTTGTCAAGCGCTGGCCCGCAGGTTCATTACCGGCATATCGGCAGAATGTGAATATGTCACAGACTTGCGCGGGCGGACGCGGGACACTGTTTAGCAAGAGAGAACACGCGGCCGATCGCTCATGCAGGGATGCTTGAAGCATATGCGGGGAAACGGAACCAACCCCGGAATGATCCGGCAGCAGTGGGCCATGGAGGACCCGCCCGCGTGTTCTCTTGACCGACTGAGTTTCTCCGTGTCGCGTCGGTCGGGCGGAGTACCACAACGTACTTCAACCCGGCCGGCGCCTCCTTTTTTGCTCACCATCGCCCATGCTGTGGACTAAACTCAGGGTCGGAAACGGGCAGGGATGTCCCAATGGGGTCTGGCGGGCGGTTTGGAATCGGGCAGGGAGCACCGGGTGAGCGAGCTTAGCGCAGCGGACAAAAGGCGCGTTCACGCTGAACAGGTCGACATGCTGTATGAGGGCACCGGCCTGCTGTTGGCGTTCAATCTTCTCAGCGGAGCGGTCCTGGCGCTGGTTCAGTCGCTGGTCTTACCCGCCACCGTTGTAATTGGCTGGTATGCCATTCTGTTCGCCGTATCCGCGGCGCGAGTGGTGTTGAAGCGCTTCTACTCGCGGCGACAATCGGCTGCGGGCCCCGTATTCTGGGAGCGACTGTTTCTGATCGGGGTGGCCTGCTCAGGAATGATCTGGGGTGCTTCGGCTGTGGTGCTGTTTCCAGTTGGTGAAACCGGACATCAGCTGTTTGTCGGCTTTATGCTGGCGGGAATGACAGCCGGCGCCGCAGCCGCCCTGGCGCCACGTCTGCCGCTGTTTTTTGCTTTCGCCTTACCGGCATTGCTGCCGCTGGCACTGCGTTCGATCATGAAGCTCGACTACATCCATGTGGCCATGGGCGTGATGGCCCTGGTTTTCCTTGCCGGGATGTCGCTGGCCGCGCGTCGAGCCGCAGTCACCATTCACTCGGCGCTGGTGTTCGCTTACGACAACCACCGGCTGCGAGAGGAGGTGAGTGAACGTAGACAGGTTGAGAGCGAACTGCGAGCCAGTGAAATCCGCTTTCGCGATTACGCCGAGATTGCCGCGAACTGGTTTTGGGAACTTGATACGTCCTTCCGGTTTTCCTATATGTCGCCCCGGTTCCTTCGAGCGGTCAGTCTCCGACACGAGGAGATGATCGGACGGCGACCCGAGGAGGTTTTCGCACAGGGCGAGCAGCAGGTTACAGCATGGCGGGCCTTCGAGGGGCGTCTCAGAGACGATGCGGGTGAGCAAGTCTTTGAGTTCGATTGGTTGAGGCCCGACGGTGAGCGGCTCACATTCGGCCTGACGGGACGCGCGGTGCTGGACCCGGCCATGCCAGCGACACGATACCGCGGGGTCGGACGCGACCTGACCGAGGAGCGACGTGCTTCCCGCCTGGTGGCGCATCAGGCGAACCACGATATTCTGACCGGTCTGGTGAATCGGCGAGAGTTCATGCGGCGATTGGAACAGGCGGTGGAGGGCAGTCGTGCCATAGGGGCGGTCCATACCCTTTGCTATTTGGATCTCGATAAGTTCAAAGAGGTAAATGATTCCGTTGGGCATGCCGCCGGGGATGAGTTGCTGCGGCAGGTGACAAGCCGCTTACTTGGGCGGCTTCGCCAGCGCGATACCCTGTCGCGGCTCGGCGGCGACGAGTTTGGTTTGCTGCTGGAGCTGTGTCCCTTGGATCAGGCCGAGCGCCTGGCGGAGAATCTGCGGACGCTGATCAAAGACCTGACTTTCGAATGGGATGAACGCTTGTTTCGCATCGGAGTCAGTATCGGCGTTGTCGCCATCGGCTCGGGGGAGACGGGGCCGATTGCTTTGGCCAGGGCTGACCGAGCCTGTTACAACGCCAAAGACATGGGGCGCAATCGGATATTTATTGATACCGAGCCGGCGCCCCAGAGCGACGCTCGTGTCCTTGCGAAACCATCCCGGCGTGCTGAGGGGGATCGCGATATGCTTGTGCTGCAGCCGGTTCACCGGCTTGGATCGACCGGCGTGGGCGAGTTGGTGGGTTTTGAACTTCGCCGTTCATTCGGCGACGGCGAGAGCAATGTAGACTTTTCTGGCCTCGCTCAGGGCAGGGAAGCAGCCCCGGGGGGCGCCGCTGCTGAGCGAGTCGTCCTCAGGCGCGCCTTACGGGCCTTTGCTCGCTTTACCGCGGCGCCGCCCGACTCGTTTTTGTTGCTTCCCCTTTCCGAGAGCGCTTTGTCAGACGACACCCTGCTCGAGCATTTGGCGCGACTGTTCAGGGATGTGCACATAAAGCCGTCGCGTATTTGTTTGCTGCTGTCCGAGCAGGCTGTGGTGAGTCGACTGAGCCAGGCCAAGCACCTGGCGGACGGCGTCCGTGAACTCGGAAGCGGATTCGGCATCGATGGCTTTGGCGGTGGTGTTCTGGTCAGCGGCGCGCTGTTGCATCTGCCGGTGCAGTATCTGCGCCTGCACCCGGCTTTGATGGATGAGCGTGACCACGGACCGTTGCGTTCGGCACAACTTCGTTCCGTACGCGAGCTCGCCGCGGCTGCGGGTGCGATCCTGGTGGCGGGCATGGTGCAGGACCATCAAAGCTTGACAGAACTGGCCGGCCTGGGCTTCGATTTGTGCCATGGAGCGGCTGTCGCCCGCCCTTATACGCTCGATCTGCGGGACGCGTCGGCTGAGTTGGTGATGGAAGCGAGCCGCGGCGTGGGTTGAAGTGGCGATCGGAGTTCGAGCTGTTGACAAGTTTTACACTCAGGCTTTGAGCAAAGCCACGAGGGTTGTCGCAACGTTCTGAGGTCTATGTGGATTTTCTCGAATGGCTCGGATACTGCTCAACTGCCTGCTCCCGGAGCGGCAACCCGGAACTACGACCCGAAACAACAATTATAACAAGCGGATAATGCGATGACAGAACGGAGACTGACCCCCCGCGTCGACATTGCGATACCGGCATTCGTATCCGGCGCTGGACGGCGTCGGGAGAGCTGCTCGGCCCTCAATGTCAGCAGCCACGGTGCCTTCCTGGAAACGGCCAAGCGGTTTCTGGACGAAGGATCGCCGGTGGAACTGGCGTTCGTCGTCACACGCGGTACTGTGGCGCGGGTTTTCTCGCGCAAAGGTGTGGTGGTGCGGGTGACGGGCGAGGGCGTCGGTGTGCTGTTCTCCGGCGCCTGTGGATCCTTCGGACTCAGCGAGGCTGGCAGTTTGGGCTAGGGGTCCTCTGATACATTCGCGAATGTGCATCTTGGGGCTCGTGTGCCTTTGACGACGCGGATCCTGGCAATAGAATCATTTTTGCCCGCGATCTGAGCCTTGAGTCTCGCGCATGTCGGCTCCCAGTCTGCTTGGTCCGGAATAAATCTGCGGCTCCCCAGGGTGTGTTCCGATCCGCGTGTTCGGGTCTTCGGCAGGCCGTCGCAGATGTGTCGGTTTTCGGTATTTAACGCCGCGCAATGTCAGAGTGGGGTACCGCTCTGCAGCCCCTCGAAATCCAACTCACCGGAGCGTTCGAACCGGATTCGCGTCAGACTCCCTGCGACACTCAATGATCCGGACAGCGTATAGGTCAGCGAAGTGCGCCGTTCCGTGGTCAAGCCCTGAAACTGATCGATCACGTTGAACAAAGTGCTGCCCAGCATGACGTCGATCACCTGCTCACCGTATGGCGCCACCACGAACGGTGTGCCGTGAACGCCCTCGGCGAAAGCCCGATCGTTGATATCCACTTCATAGCTCATTCCGGTCACGTCAAGGGGCTCTGGGTTTGGGTTTTGAATCCTCAAACGCACCAGGAATCGCTGCTCGAACAGCGTCATTTCCGTGGGCTGGAGATCCACCAGAGTGACTTTGGGGGGCTCAGCGAGGCCGGACAGGGTGGCACATCCCGTGGACAAGAGCAGCGCGATACTCAGTGCGATCCAGCTTGCGCGGTAATCAGGCATGTCGGGAGTATCCTTGCTGCGGCGCCCGCCTACAAGGTCTCGGGCTCGGATGGCCCGATTACGGGTGTTGAGCGCATCCCCGGGACCTGATTAGACTCGTACCCTCATCCAATTCTGGTGACCAAGCATGCGCGCCCGGATCCTGCCCATGGTATTGCTCGTTGGCTGCGGTTTCGTTACGCCGATGCGCCTTGCGGCCCAGGCAGAATGTGCTCCTGGTATCGAATTCTATCCCGCAGGCCCGTTTCGCAGTTGCACTCTTACGGCCAATCAGCGGGTTGGGTTGCCGGACGGCGGCCGAGTCTACTGCCGGCACGGGGAGACGATTGAGTTTTATCCGGATGGCGCATTGCGAGCCTGCACCCTGGACCAGGGGTTGAGTCTGCAAGGGCAGTCGTGTCCGCAGGGCAGCGACATCCGATTGACGCCAGTGGGTCAGCTTGAGCACTGCTCCGACTGATCGTCTTGGTGTTAGGGAAGGTCTGATTAATTGATACGAATCGCGTTTCGGTCCACAAGGGCGCAGATGCGATGCTCCCGGCGCAGCGCCATAGTCATTCTATGGCCAAGCCGGTGAACGCGGCAGATGTGCCCTTGTGGGCGAAACCCCGGAGGGGCCGGGCCTTTGCGCCCTTCGTACCGCGTTGCACCTCGCTCATTGGCAACTCACGTATTTTCCTTGGGCCAACTTCGCTTCGAGCGCCTTGTACGAGAGCGCGCAAAGATCCCGGCGCGATCGCAGCAATTGATCAGACCTTCCTTAGGTTTTCCTGGCCGCAAGCCGGCCTCTGATCGGGCCTATCTGCGAGAACAGCATGCCACAAAGCATGAGCGTGCATCCTATGAGTTCGCGCCCACCCAGTTGTTCGTTCAGTACCAACCATCCGGCGAGTGCCGCAAAAACGGCTTCGAGACTTAGAATGATGGCAGCATGTGACGCCAACGCGTCTCGTTGCGCCACTACCTGTAGCGTGTAACCCACACCGACGGACAAAACGCCGCCATACAAGAGGGGCATCAACCCGTCCATGGCCGAGTTCATCGATATGGGCTCGCTCAGCCACGCGGCCAGCAGGCTTAACCCGGCACAGGTCAGAAACTGCAACAGCGCAAGGTGGATCGCGTCGGATCGTGTGACCAACCAACCCAGAACCAGAACGTGCAGCGCCCAGAACACGGCGCTGCACAGGACCACTAGATCGCCCCAGTCCATGGTCAGTTCCCGGGTTACGCTCAGCAGATAAAGCCCTGCTGTAGCCAAGCCGGCACCGATCCAGGTTCCGCGTCCCGGGCGTTGTGTCACCATCAATCCCAGCAACGGCACGATCACCACATAAAGCCCGGAGATGAAGCCGGCCTTGCCGGCCGTCGTATATACCAGTCCGATCTGCTGCAGCGCTGCGCCCATGAACAGTATCGCTCCCGCGAGGGCGCCGCCCCACAGTAAACGACGACGATTCAGCCGGTCGGGTGAGGCCCGGCGACGCTGCCTAATGACGAACGGTACGATTACCAGCGCGCCGAGCGCGAAACGCAGGCCATTGAACAGCATCGGGCCCATCGACTCCATGCCGATGCGCTGGGCAACGAACGCGCTGCCCCATATGAGTGCCGTCAGGAGCAACAGCAGGTCTGCCCGCAGGGTGCTTGGACTCATGGCGTGGACTGCTGGTAGGGGGCGCGAAGTCTACGACCGCTGGATTGGGCCCGCAAGCATGGGCGTCCGACGCCCTTCCGAGCTTCTCGGCCGCGCTGATCCGTGCGCACCGCTGCGCCGTCGGCATTGCGCCCGGTTGGAGGCGTTGCCCGGCTTGGCAACAATGGCTTCGGCGCGACACCGGGTGCCTTGCATCCTCGCCCGTGTGGAACCAAACACGTTCCGAGCCAATCAATCCGGGTTATCTATAGGTAGCGGTCGTGACTCTTCCAAACGTCACTCTTGCGACGTCGGTCATTGCCCGCTTGACGTCGATCTGTGCCGCCGTCGAAGCGAACAGACTCGCGACGGTTCTCCCGTCCGCGGCGGTCCCCTTTACGACGTTCGGGATAGGCGAAATAGGTACAGTGGCAGTTCCGCCGGTCGCAGTTCGGCACCGGAAGCTTCGGGGCCGAAGCGATCGGATAAACGTGGCCCTCAAGTCTGCGAACCGCGCTGCATGCGGAGCCTCTTCTGGGCGGCTCGAGACTGATACCCCAGACCTGCCCATTGGCCCGCCAGTCCTGCAACTGTTTGCCGCGTTGCTGGCGGTGTCGGCCGCCGGTATAACCTTTCCAGGCCGCGCCTAACAAGACGATGATCGCTAGGCCGGCCCCGACGATTATCAGGTCCAAGCGTTCTCCTTCGACGCAGCCACTACGTCCAATAGGCCGGGGTCATGTTCGGATCCAGGGCGGTCAGGCGACGAATTGGTCGAAATCGAATTCGAGGGAGTCGCTGGCCGGTGCCACAAAATCACCCTGGATCAGCTCAAGGCTTGTCTGCCAGACGGCGGCGAGTTGCTGGGCACTGCTGATTCGGTCTGCGATGCACTGGCCGCCATGGGAACTCAAGCGTTGCGACAACTTATCGACATACTCGCGCTTCCCGTGATCGCTGCCAAGATCAGTGACGATCTCGGATGCGAATTTCAGAAAGTCGGGTTGCAGGAGTTCGATCAGTTTCTCACCATTCTGACCCTGGCTGAACTCATCCAAGGCGAGTTTGCAGCCATGGGCATGGAGTTTGTTCGACAGGTCCAGCGTTTGGCGATAGTACTCTTGAGCCAGGTTTTCACTCACCTGCAAGACGACATTCGACCCTTGAGGAAGTCGTTGCGGCAGCGACTCCAAAAAGGCGCTATCCAAAAGAGCACTGGCGGAGATGGGCAGGAAAAAGGTCACCTTTCGGCCGTTACTGTTGCACTCACCCAGAACCGAGACGGCCTGATCCGTTGCCCATTCGTCGAACAGCTTTGTCAGACCAAGATCCGCAGCGTCCGGGAATGCGTGCGCCGGTGGCAGCAGGGCCTCACCATCGGTTCTTACAGCGGGTCTTATCTCAAAGCGTTCCCCACCATCGCCCTTGAGGCTGGCGATGGGCTGAAAGGTCAGGGAAATCTGTCCATTGGCGATGGCGGCATTGATCTCAGCGATCACTTCATCCGGGCTGACCGTATCGGTTCCGGTCTCGGGCGTGCCGGTTATGATGACCCGGTTGCCCCCCAAACGTCGGGCCTCCGTGCAACTGTGCTCAACTGATGCGATCAGTGAGCCGGCGTCCGCATGATGTTGGTCTATCCGGGCCACCCCCACCGTACAGGTCGCGGTGATCATGCGACTGTCAGCTTGCACCACATGCTGCTCCATCCGTGAACGCAGCCGCTCGGCGAAGGCTTCTGCATCGTGGGGACAGACCACCTCGCTGAGTACCACCAGTGATGATTCCGAGTAACGCGCCAGCACATCTTCCGGGCGCGATGATTGTTTGAGCAGCTCGGCTGCCTCCCGGATCACCTGATCGCCTGCGGTAAGCCCGGACTGCTCGCAGATTTCCCGGTACTGATCCAGTTCCACCAGAAACAGTGTGCCTTCGGTCTCGCCGTCTATCGCCTTGAGATGGGCGCTGTCGAGAAGTTCTTTGAAGTACTGTCTATTGTACAGTCGGGTGAGCATGTCCCGTTGATGGTATTCCGCGAGTCGACTTGCAAGGTCCGGCTCCGGGCTGATGTCCAGGAACACGACCTGGACGCAGGGCTCGCCCTGTACAGAGGCCGGTTGAAGCTGAATCTCTCCGGGGAACGTGTGTCCGTCTGATCGGGTCGCAGTGACTTCAATTCGGTCACGGCTTCGGTCGCCCCGACCGAACGCCTTGATAAAGCTTCGGAGTTCGGTCCGATTCTCGCTCACCACCATGTTCATCAGCGGAAGGCCTTCCAATTCGTCCCCGCCAGCATAGCCAAACAGCTCGAGATAGGCCGGATTGACGTAAACGTGGGCACCTTCGTGCACGTAGGCGATGGCATCCCGGGAGCTTCCCAGCAAGCCGTTGCAGCGCTCATCTGCCTCGCGCAGGCTCTTTTCCAGGGCGCGTTCCCGGCTACGTGACTTTGCGCTGGCCAGCTCGCGTTGACAGACCAGCATGAGGAGATCGGATTGCGTAGAACTGATCGCATCCGCTGCGTCATTACTCAACCAGGACAAACGTTCGGGGGCGTTTTCCTCATGGGAGATCGCCAAGATAGAGGCGTGACTGCGGCAGTCTGACAGGGCGGCCCGTACTGGTTCGATGGTGGGCTCTGACAGGTTGATGTTAAAAAATACAATATCCGGGTCCAGCTTGCCTGCTGAAGCCTGGATCTCGGCGACTGATGTCGCGTGCTCCTCACGGACGGTGTATCCCGCCAATCGAAACTGCTTTGTAATCCGAGCAATCTCGCTGAGCTGATCGTCCACGTAGAGCAAATTGATGACTTTTCCGACCACGCTGGATGTTCCTGATCTTGTTATTTTCAGTGAGAGGCCAATGTGCGTAACGCCCGATCTGGCTGCCTTCTGCGGCTCCCGTTGATACGCGGGCAGGTAATCACCCAGGATTCGGATGCTCCAACAGGGCGGCGCATTGGAAGCATCAGACTGCCACAGGGCGTTTGAGCAGGCATCGGGGCAGTTCTCAATCTGACTTAGGAGACTTCTGAACGCCTGTCCCGAAAGGGCGCCATTCGGCCCGTATTGCGCCTGAGTCAGGGCAACACGGCCCCTGGCTTGGTTTGTGTTTAAAGGCCTGCATGTCGGCTTGAGGATGCATAACCGACGCCAAGATCGCAGGTTGTTGGCAACCATCTGCGCGCCGGTGCGTAAAACCGGTATGATACCGCGCGAACCGCGGTGGTGGCGCCACCGTTTAAGATCAGAACACTCAGGCAGGCACCTATGGCGAGTTACAGCACCAGTGAGTTTCGTGGCGGACTCAAGATCATGCTCGATGGCGATCCGTGCGCCATCATTGAGAACGAGTTCGTAAAGCCGGGCAAAGGGCAGGCCTTCAACCGGGTCAAGATCCGAAATCTCCTGACCGGGCGAGTGATCGAAAGAACCTTCAAGTCCAACGAATCGGTGGAAGCCGCCGATGTCATGGATACGGAGATGCAGTATCTCTACTCAGACGGCGAGTTCTGGCATTTTATGCATCCCGAAACCTATGAACAGGTCACCGCAGGGGCGGCAGCCTTGGGTGATGGCGCCAAGTGGCTCAAAGAGCAAGACGCCTGTCAGGTAACGCTTTGGAACGGCGAACCCATCAGCGTAACGCCCCCCAACCATGTCACCCTCGTGGTCACCCAGACCGACCCAGGCGTGCGGGGTGACACTTCCAGCGGTGGAAACAAACCTGCCACACTGGAAACCGGTGCGGTGATCCGCGTCCCCTTGTTCATCGAAATCGATGATGTACTCCGGGTGGACACCCGGACCGGCGAGTACGTGTCACGCGTCAAGGAGTGACAACGGAGGCCACCGACTGGCGTCCAGGCGCCAGCCTGGACGTGCTGCAACTGCGGGCGGGGATGTTGTCCGACATCCGCGATTTTTTCCGTCGGCGCCGGGTGATGGAAGTGACCACGCCGCTCATGTCCGCGGCAGGGGCCACCGAGCCGAACCTGGAAAGTTATCGGGTTTTGCCGCCGCATGCTTCGGGCCCGCACAGCTATTTGCAGACATCCCCGGAATTCCCAATGAAGAGACTGCTGGCGGCCGGTGCCGGCAGTATCTATCAGATCTGTCCGGTGTTCCGCTGTGGCGAGTCCGGGTCCAGGCACAATCCCGAATTCACGATGATCGAGTGGTATCGCCCCGGATTCGACCTGGATCAGTTGATGATCGAGCTTATCGATCTGCTTGCCGCGCTGCTGCCCAAGCATAGAATGCGAGGCCCGGCGGTCAGGATCCCCTATCAGGACCTGTTCAAGACCCATCTCGGTCTCGATCCACTGTCCGCCTCAGGCGCGGAGTTGCAGGCATGCGCCCGGGAACGGGGCCTTGGTACGGTTGCGGGCCTGGACGCGACGGATCGGGACGCCTGGCTGGATCTGCTCATCAGCCACTGCATCGAGCCGCATTTGGATTCCAGCATCCCCACGTTCGTGCATGGCTATCCCGCGTCCCAGGCCGCCTTAGCGTGTCTCGATCCGGACGACCCGCGTCTGGCCCGAAGGTTTGAGCTTTACCTGGGTGGGATGGAACTGGCAAACGGCTATCATGAGTTGGCCGATGCGAATGAACTGGCTGCCCGGTTTGCACGGGACAATGGGACGCGACGCAAACGGGGACTGTCCCCCGTCCCGGTGGACCTCCGCCTGCTGGCCGCCGTGAGCGACGGATTGCCGGACTGTGTCGGAGTGGCCCTGGGTTTCGATCGTTTGGTCATGCTGGCCGCCGATCTGGAAACGGTGGATCAAGCGATGGCGTTCAGTATGCCCAGAGCATGAATTCGCAGGGCGCCTTGGCGATATGCAACGCGCTTTCAAACTGAGAAAGCGGCCCATCCTCGCGAGGTTTTCCGGGCAGGCTCAGATCGTGGGTCCTATTGGGCTGCCGACAGATTGTCCCAGCCGCACCAGGTCGCCCGGCTGCAGGCCCGCGTCCCATTGAATCGCGTCAGGGCCAAACAGCAGTATCACGGTGGATCCCATGTTGAAGCGGCCCATTTCGGCGCCCCGCTCCAGCGCCACCGCGCCGTTCTCCTGATCCATGGGGTGGCGTGTTTCCGACCGGACGCGCGCGTAGGGTGGCGTCAGCTGGCCGGCCCACACCGTTTCTATCGAACCCACATTAATGGCGCCCACCAGCACCATCGCCATGGGTCCCACCTCGGTCTCGAACAGGCAGGCCACCCGTTCGTTGCGGGCGAATAGGCCCGGTACGACGCGTGTGGTCAGTGGCGATACACTGAACAGGCGGCCCGGCAGCTGTATCGTCGTGGTCAGACGTCCGGCGGTTGGCATGTGAATGCGGTGATAGTCGCGGGGTGACAGGTAAATGGTCGCGAACCGCCCGCCATGAAACGCGATGGCCTGGTCTGTGCCGCCCCCCAACAGCGCCTGGACAGTGTAGTGGTGTCCTTTGGCCTGAAACAAACGGGTCTGGTCGATGCTGCCCAGTTGACTGATGCGCCCATCGACCGGGCAGGCGATGGCCGCCGGGTCGGCTGGCATGGGTCTGGCACCGGGTTTGAGCGCCCGGGTGAAGAAGGCATTGAAGGTCGGATAGGCCGTCGGTTTGCTTTGCGCCGCTTCGCTGAGCGTGACACCAAACATACGGACAAAGCTGACGATCGCGGCGTTCTTCAGCCAAATCGGTCGCTTCCGACGGGTCAGCCAGTGCACCAGGCGCGAGATTGTTTTCTGTGGCAGTAGATACTGATAAGCCACCCGAACCCGGTCCCAGTGCCCCTTCCCGGGCGGGCTCATCCGCCGTGGTACTCGCGCACGCTCAGGAAATCCTCCGCCATACGGTCGGCAACATGAGGCGCTGACATGACCGCCTGGAGCTGTCCTTCTGGATTGACCAGCAACACTGAAGAGCTGTGGTCAACCAGATAGTTTTCGCTGTCCTCGCCCGGAACCTTGGCGTAAATCACGCCCAGGGGTCGGGTCAGAGCGAGCAGTTCTTCGGGAGAGCCGGTGGCGCCGAGGAATCGCTCGCCAAAGAACGGGGCGTACTGGGCCAGACGTTCGGTATCGTCCCGTTCCGGGTCCACCGAGATGAACAGATACTCGGTGCCCCCATCGGCGCCCTCCGCCGACAGCACTCTCTGCATCGCGCCCATGCTCTGCAGGGTGGTTGGACATACATCCGGACAGAAGGTGTATCCGAAATAGATGAACGTCCATTTACCGTCCAGCCGATCCTCTGTAAACGACTGTCCGTGATGATCGGTGAGTTGAAACGACGGAACCGGTCGCGGTACTTCGTACACCGCGCCCTGTATAGCCGGTGCCGGTTTGGTGCCGCCCAGGCGTGTGCCGGCCAGTATACCCACCGCCAATGCCACCAGACCGACGAGTATGATCAGGATCCTATTCAGTTTCATCGTGTAATCTCGTTCCTGCGGGCCGGGATTCTAACCGATTTGGTTCACCGCGTGCGCGCGCCGACATTCAGATAAGCAGCCTCTGATGTACTCTGAACGAAGCGCATTGGAGGCCAGAGCTTTGCGTTTGAGATCAAACGTGGCGGGGTCACGATTTCGATCACAGCCTTTCTAGGGAAGGTCTGAACAATTGATACGAATCGCGTTTCGGTCCACAAGGGCACATCTGCCGCGTTTCCCGGCTTGGCCATAGAATGACTATGGCGATGCGCCGGGAGCCTCGCATCTGCGCCCTTGTGGACGGAACCCCGGAGGGGCCGGGCCTTTGCGCCCCTGGTACCGCGTTGCACCTCGCTCATTGGCAGCTCACGTATTTGCCTTGGGCCAACTTCGCTCGGTGCGCCTTGCACGAGGGAGCGCAAAGACGCCGGCGTGATCGCAGCAATTGTTCAGACCTTCCCTAAGGCAGCCCATCGCGACTGGAGTTCACCCGGTGTTGGGCAGCGGCTGTCACGGGCACCGGCGCTGGCAACGCGCTCAGCCGCAGTTTGCATGCGCGACAATCACCAGGACGGAGAACCAGAGGCTATGACGGATCCGGATCGTTTTGATGTCGTTGTGGTGGGCGGTGGGCACAACGGTATGGTCTGTTCGGCCTATCTTGCAGGTTCGGGTCTGAAGGTCTGTGTGCTGGAGCGCCGGTCGGTTCTGGGGGGCGCGGCGGTGACCGAGACTTTCCACCCCGGATTTCGCAACTCATCGGCCAGCTACACCGTCGGCCTGTTGAGTCCCAAGGTTTTACAGGATCTGCATTTGGCGGACCACGGCCTTCGTATCGTAGAACGGCCGCTGGCGAATTTCCTGCCTTTGGGGGACGCGGGCCATCTAAAGGTGGGTGCCGGATTGGAAGCGACCCAGCGTGCCTTCGCACGACACTCCAAACGCGACGCCCGGCGGCTGCCCGAGTACTACGCCATGCTGTCGGGCGTAGCTGATGTCTGGCGTCGACTCCTGCACCGGACACCCCCCCGTCTTGGCGGTGGTCCATCGGACCTGATGGATGGCGTTCGATTGCGACGGCAGTTGGGCCATGTGCCGATGGCTCTGCGGCGCGACCTGCTGGCTTTGTTGGGGCGCAGCGCCGCGGATCTTCTGTCCGCCTGGTTTGAGTCGGAGCCGGTCAAAGCCGCATTCGGGTTCGATGCTGTTGTCGGACATTTCGCCAGTCCATACGAAGTGGGTACGGCCTATGTGCTGCTGCATCATGTAATGGGCGAAGTGAATGGCAATTCAGGGGCGTGGGGACACGCCGTCGGTGGCATGGGTGCTATTTCCGATGCAGTGGCTGCCGAGGCCCGGGCGCGGGGTGTTCAACTGGTGACCGACGCGCCCATCCGGTCTATCGAAATCGACCAGGGTCGGGTCAAGGGTGTCCGCCTCGACAGCGGACGGTTTATCGAGGCGCCGGTGGTGGCGGCGGCTGTGAATCCACGGCATTTGTTTCTGGAGTTGATCGACCCCGAACACCTGGATGCGGATTTGCTGCGGCGCATGGGCAACTGGAAATGCGGTTCGGCTACTTTCCGCATGAACGTTGCGCTCAGTGAGCTGCCACGGTTCGACTGTCTGCCCGAGGTCGGAGATCATCACCGGGCCGGTATCATCATGGCTCCCTCACTGGAGTACATGGATACGGCGTACCAGGAGGCCCGGCGCGACGGCTGGGCGAGCCGACCGATCGTGGAGATGCTTATACCGAGTACGGTGGATCCCACCCTGGCCCCGGAGGGTGCGCATGTGGCCAGTCTGTTCTGTCAGCATTTCAATCCGGAGCTGCCGGGTGATCTCGGATGGGACCAGGTTCGGGACCGGGTTGCCGATCTGATCATCGATACAGTGGACGCCCATGCACCGAATTTTCGCCGCAGCGTGCTCGGACGCATGTCGCTGTCCCCGGTCGACCTGGAGCGGCGTTTCGGCCTGCCTGCGGGGGACATATTTCATGGTGCTTTGAGTCAGGACCAGCTTTACAGCGCGCGGCCGTTGCTGGGGTATGGGGACTATCGTGGACCGATTCCGGGTTTGTATATGTGCGCTTCGGGTAGTCATCCCGGTGGCGGCGTCAGCGGCATTCCGGGACACAACGCCGCCCGCGAGATCCTGGCTGATCAGCGCGGTTGGTGGCGTCGCCGCTTGCGCTTGGGCTGATTCGTTGACTGGCGTACCCTGATCGGCCTTGGGTTTGCGAGATGCCGGTTCTATGACCGAGGACGCTTTGATCGACCAGTTGTTCACACCGAGAGATTTGGTGCGTTGGGGCGCCAGCCGTATGAACGAAGCCGGCTTGTTCTTCGGCCACGGCACAACCGACGCTCTGGACGAGTCGCTGGTTCTGGTCCTGCACGCGCTCAACCTGCCGATCGACACGCCGCCGGAGTACTTGGATACCCGTCTCGAGCGGGCGGAGCGGACGGATGCGGTTGACCTGATACGTCGGCGCATCGAGCAGCGGATCCCAGCCGCCTATTTGACCCACGAAGCGTGGTTCGCCGGCCGCCCCTATTACGTTGATCAAAGGGTTCTTGTGCCCAGGTCACCCATTGCTGAGCTGGTGGAGCGGCGATTTGTGCCCTGGCTCTCATCGGCGGATGGGGTCGGCCGGATCTTGGATCTGTGTACCGGCAGTGGCTGCATTGGTATTGCCTGCGCTCATGTGTTCGAGCGTGCGCAGGTTGATCTGGGTGACGTGTCCGCCGACGCGCTCGAAGTAGCGGAACTCAACCTGCTCGGACACGGAGTCGAAGACCGTGTTGTGGCGATTCAATCCGATCTGTTCGAGGCGTTTACGGATGAGCGCTACGATCTTATCGTCAGCAATCCGCCCTATGTCAGCTATGACGAGATGGCGTCGCTGCCGCAGGAGTATTTGAACGAACCGACGCTGGGGCTGGTGGCGGGAGACACGGGGCTGGATCTGGTGGCGAGGATTCTGCAGCGTGCCGCCGACCATTTGACCTGGGACGGCGTCCTGGTGGTGGAAGTTGGCGCCACCTGGCCCGCGGTAGTGGCCGCCTGGCCCACGATACCCTTTATCTGGCTGCGGTTTCAGCGGGGTGGCGAGGGCGTTTTCGTCCTGACCCGTGACCAGTTGCGGCGCCACCAAAGCGCATTTCTGGACTCGCCCTCCTGAGCCAGGAGGCAATCTGCCAGACCTTGCGTACGAAAAATCGGGAATCGCCCAACGGGCGATGACAGATGGCGACCGTCTCCATAGAGTCGTGCTGACTCCGGGCCCTCGTATTTCAGTGCCGAGCAGTATCGATGAAAGCCGAACTCACCCTTCCGCTCGCGGACAACCTCCATGACAGCAGGGATCTTGACACGCTGCTGCATGGGCTAAAAGGCGTCCCGGAATGGGATGCAAACCTGTTCAACACGCTGGACTACCTGTACCGACACCGCTTGCTGAGACTGCTTTGTGGTCAAGCCGGTGGCGCCCACCTGCGTGCCTATAGAGATCACTTGAGCGCTCTGCTGGAGTTCCTGGGGGCACGGGAGGCCGGGCTGGGCGCAACCGTTACGGGTCGTTGGGCGGCGTATCTGGATCTTGTTGACAGCCAACTCGCGGTCAACCGCCGTCGCCCCCCCGAAACCCTGCTGGGCCGCACACACGTCCGCGAGATCCTGGGCCGGGTGCTGGACGGCCGCGTCCGGACCCAGCGCGATATTCAAACTCAGCTCCAACTCAAGGAGGCCAACGCAAGTCGGATTCTCAAGCTCATGGAGCAGGCCCAGTTGATCCGTCGTCGGAAGATCGGCCGGGAGAATCGGATCGAGGTTGGGGCAATGGCGGAAACGGCTCGGGTCGAGCGCAAAACCGTCCCGCGCGGACTCGACTATCTGGTCGCACGCGGTTGAGTGAAAGCCCGATCGACCCCTGGTCAGCTCCAGCAAGCCGAAACGCGCAGCGAACCAAGAACACGTGCTAGGGAAGGTCCATGAGCGCCCACGTCACCACATTCTACAGTTACTCCGATGCAGTCACCCGGGACGATTTGCTGGCCCAGGTTGCCCTGGCCCTGTCGGCCCAAGGAGACCGGGTTTTGATTTGTGATTGGGACTTCATCAGCCCGGGACTGCCGTCGCTTGGCACACCGGAGCCAGAGGCAGGTTCCGGTGCCGGCATTATGGAATGGGTGCGTGACTGGGCGCTGAGGCGTCATATGGCCGAGCCGGATGAAGCGATTCTCGCGGATCTGACTGCGCGGGTCACCGGTTTGGCCGGCGATACGACGCTATATCTGCTGCCTGCTCATGGTCCCGGAACCGACCCGGCGCGGGTTGCAGCGGAAACGCCCTGGCACCGATTCCTCATTGAGCAACCCCTGGCCGGCCAGAGCATGTTACGTGCTGCTATCGATTCGTTGGGGCGCCATGGCAACTTTGATCACGTGCTTCTGCGCTGCTCCTGCGGATTGACTGATCTGGGTGCTCTGCTTGTTGTTCTTGTACCCCACAGTCTGGTGTTGGTAGGTCGCTATGTTCGTCGTGAAATGTTTGGTTTGAACCGGATATTTCATGCGACCCAGGCGGCCGTGGACGGTCGGCTGGAAGGGCGGGAGCACCCTCTGCGCCGAGTGCTGGTGGCCGGGCCCGTGCCGGACCATCCGGAAGCACTGCGGGCGCAACGGCGTCTGGACTGGGACGGTTTGTTCACCGGCGGTGTGTGCGAAACCCGCATCGAGATGCAGCCCGAGCCGGCACGCCTGCTGGATGGATCTCTCGAGTATGGTGTGGCCGCGGTTCAAGTGGCACGTCAGATCGAAGCCCAGCGCAGCGACCTGGCTGATCGACGCGCCCGTTTCGACGGCGACTCGGCCGATTCGCCACGTCCGGCCCATACCCAAGCCCGGATTCGTGGTTTCGAACAAAGGGTGGCGAAGCTGCTGGGTCTGATGGGCTATCGGGTAGAGCGCGACCACTATCTGGACAATGAAGGCCGGTCGTACCTGGTGGTGACACGAAAAGGCGGGTTGCGGCCGGAACGGTATTGTGTGGAAGCTCGGGATTGGCACGCACCGGTCTCGGCGCCTCTGCTGGAGCATTTCGCTGACTGGTTGCAGAGCCCCGACCGTTGGCAGGACGGAATCCAGGGCATGTATGTGGCGCCGGCGTTTTCCGGCCCGGCGCTCGCGTTGGCACAGCGTCGTGGGGTGTTGGCGGTCACGCCGGTGGAACTCGAGCGCCAGTTGTTTGACTTTGGCCCCTATCTCGAGCGGATCAAGCGTCGCTTTGAAGAAAGTGATCTTGCGCGGACCTATCTGCCGCAGTCGCTGCTTGGCCAGTCTCAAAACCGGGACCTGGTGGCCGCTGCCAACGCCTGGAGCAAGGGCCAGGGGCGCAGACTCTGGCTGGTGCTTGGAGACTATGGCACCGGTAAGTCAGTTTTTTTCAGGCAATTTTCATATCAGTTGGCCCGCACGGCCCTTGAGGACGAAGCGGCGCCTGTCCCGATTGCCATCGACTTGAAGGCGTTTCCAAACGCGGTATCTCTGGAGAGCTTGCTGCAGGAGCATTTCCGTAAGACCCTGGCCTGGCATGGTGACCCGGAAATCTTTCTGCATTTGCTTTCGGTTGGACGTGCCGTGCTTCTGCTGGATGCCTTCGACGAGATGGGCACTGCGGCCCTGGCCACCAGCATGGAAGATCAGTTCAGGCAGCTCGCCCGCGCCGCCCAGGGTATCGGCGACGACCCGCGCAGCAGCCGGGTTCTGATCACTTGCCGCACCCATTTCTTTCGCGACCACGGCCAGCTCACCGAGTTGGCCGACAAGGAAAGCGGCCCGGTCGATTCACAACTCGGTGAGGTGGCGCGTGCCCTCGACGCCGACATAGACGAGCTGGCCTTGTTCGATCGCCACCAGATAGAGGCCTATCTGGAGCAGGCTCTGGGTGCCGGTCCCTCGGCCGAGGCTCTGCGCATCATCGACCAGACTTACGATCTGGCCAATCTTGCATCCCGCCCGGTGCTGTTGGAGATGATGGCCCAGAATCTGCCGGCCCTTCTGGACAGCGGTGAAGCCCCAAGCCCCGCTGCCCTGTATCGTGGCTATACCGACCGTTGGCTGGAATCACAGGCCGGCGGGCAATTGGCCACAACCGCCGACCAACGCCGCCGGTTGCTGGAGCATCTTGCGTTCGATCTTTGGGGGCGCCCCCAACATCGGATGCATTTCCGTGACTTGCACGAGGCGCTTTACGGGGCGCCGTTGGAACTCTACGGCGATCTGAATCCGACCCGAGTTGACCTGGACCTGCGTCACGCCAGCTTTCTGACCCGGACCCCGGAGGGGTACTACAGCTTTTCTCACAAGAGTTTCCGTGAGTTCTTTTTTGCACGGCATCTTCAGCAGATGATGCTGTCCGGCGTCGAGGATTTTGCCCAAGCGCTGGACACCGCCCATGTCAGCCCTGAGGTGGTGGAGTTCTTGCTCGATCTGCTGTCCCAGGATGAGCAGCCGATTCTGGAACGGATTTCCCAGCGCATTCTCAGCCTGCCCTATCGCAAGCGGGTCAGCGAAAACACCTTACGGGTTGCCTATAGTGCGGCCTGCGTGATGCTCAAACGACAAACCGAGCCGGACTGGCAGGCTTTGCCGAAACACATGGCTTCCCTGATGCCTGCGTCCGGCGGTGCGCAGCTCGCCGGCGCCGACCTGGATGAGGTAAGGCTGCCATTTGCCGTGCTGGCAAACGCTGATCTGCGGGGCGTGCGGTTGACCGGTGCCGATCTAAGTGGCGCCGACCTGAGCGGTGCTCAGTTGCAGGAATCGTTGCTGGATGGAGCCCGTTTGACCTCGGCCACGCTTTTCGAGGCAGACTTTGGCGGTGCTTCATTGCGGGAGGTCAACGCGGATGGCGCGGATCTGCGCCGATCCAGACTGGATGGCGCCGATCTGAGCGCTGTGAGCATGGTCGCAACAGATCTGCGGGGCAGCACAATGATTCAGGCCCGTTGCCACAGAGCCCGATTCGCCCGTGCGAAACTTGACGGGATCGACCGAGCCGGAGCTGATTTGACCGCGCTCACGGCACCCGACGCCGTAGACCCCCCCCGAAGTTTCGGCAGAGCACTGCCCCGCGAGCCTCAGCCGTTCGTGCAGCTCGGTCACAGCGGGTCGGTGGAAAGCGCGGTGTTCAGCCCTGACGGTGACCTGATTTTGACCGCGAGCTATGACCGGACTGCGGCGCTTTGGGATGCCAGAACCGGGGTCGAATTGCGACGTTTCGTCGGTCACCAAGGCGGTGTCACCAGTGCGAGCTTCAGCCCGGACGCCGGTTGTGCCCTGACCACCAGTCACGATCGAACCGCGCGCCTTTGGGATGTCGCCAGCGGGCGGGAGTTGCTTTGTTTTGACGGTCATGGGGCCTCGGTGTTCGGCGGTGCGCTCAGCCCCGACGGAACGCGGGTGGTGACGGCGGGCCGGGACAACATCGCACGCCTTTGGGATGCCGCCACCGGCCAGCAGCTTCATCGCTTGAAGGGACATCGAGACTGGTTAACCAGTGCGGGTTTTACCCGACATGGGGATTCCGTCGTCACCGCCAGCCGCGATGGCACGGTTCGGGTTTGGAATGCCGCGACCGGCCAGGAGGAACGCTGTCTCGATCTTCACGGACGGGCGGTGACATCGGCTGTGCTCAGCGGTGACGGCCGGCAACTGCTCTCCGCCAGTGGCGATGGTACCGCCCGGCTCTGGGATATCAGTGACGGCACGGAACTTCGGCGTTTCGCCGCCCACGGTGCCTCCGTCAGCACGGCATGTTTCAGCCCGGACGAGCGACAGGTGCTCACCGCCAGTGCTGACGGAACGGCTCGGCTCTGGGACCGTTCATCGGGGATCGAATGCCTCAAGTTCGACGGCCACTCGGCCTGGGTCCGGTGCGCGGTGATGAGCGCCGATGGGCGTCTGATACTGACCGCCGGTCGCGATGGAAGCGCTCGGCTCTGGAGTGTCGACACCGGCCGCGAATTGCGTCGTATGACGGGCAGTGGCGCCTGGGTCAGTTCCGGTGCGTTGGCTGCTGACGGGGGCCGGGCATTGACGGCCGGTCGAGACGGATTTGCGCACCTTTGGGACGCATTCAGCGGCTGTGAACTGCGTCGCTATGAGGGGCACTCCGGCTGGGTCAGATCAACCCGACTGAGCCCGGACGAACGCATCGTGGCGACCGCCAGCCATGATCGGACCGTGCGTCTCTGGGACGCTGCATCCGGCGATTGCCTGCACATCCTGAACGCGCACAGCGATTGGGTCGTGGCGGTCAGCTTCAGCCGCGACGGGAGCCGTCTTGTCAGTGCTGGCGCCGATGGTGTCGCATGTATTTGGGAGGTGTTCACCGGTAAGCAAGTGAGGCGGATTCAGGCCCATGTTGAGGGCGTCGAAACGGCCGTCTTCAGCCCTGAGGGGCGGCGCCTGCTGACCGCAGGTGGCGATGGTACGGCCCGCATCTGGGAACTCCGTAGCGGTGCTGAGACTGCTCGTTTCGAGGGACACCGCGCCTGGGTTTCAACCGCGGTGTTCGGTGCCGATGGGCATCGGGCGCTTACCGCAGGCCATGATGGTACGGCACGCCTATGGGATGCCCGCTCCGGACGGGAGTTGCGCAAATTCCAGGGACATCGGGGTTGGGTCACCGCCGCCAGATTCGCCGCAGGAGACCGCTGGGTGCTGACGGCGGGCAATGACGGCAGCGCTCGCATCTGGGACGCGGAATCGGGTCAACAGTTGCGTGACTTTCAAGGTCATGGTGCGCCGGTTACGTCGATCGAGATGTCCGCCGACGGCCAAACCGTCCTCACCACCAGTGTGGACTGCACTGCGCGTCTATGGGATGCCGATACCGGGAAGCTGAAACGGACGCTGATTTGCGTTCAGGGCGGCTGGTTGAGCCTGTCGCCGGACGGCCAATTCGCCGGCGCGGGCACCGGGCCCGCCCATTTGAGCTATCGGGACCCACAGGAGCGCAGCTTACACCCCACCCTGTGGAGCGCCGTCGACCTGCCGCAAATGTGGTCAGGGGCGTCGTTGGCGGCCCCCCGGACGAAGGCCGGTTCGGATCGGCCGGCACGGGCGGGCTGAAACCGAGGCGGCCCGCCTTTGCGCCCTTGGACTGCGGCTATGCTTGACTTGGATCAACGCGTGCGTTTGCTCTCTCCCTAAGGTAGGGTTTTCGCATTTGCTGCCGGACCCGTCCATGGATACACGCATCACCTTCGATCCTGAACTGATTCGCAAGTATGATCTATCCGGCCCCCGGTATACCTCTTATCCCACGGCAGTCCAGTTTCACGAGGGGTTCGACGAGTCGTCGTATCGGCGTCATGTCGCTGCCAGCAACGAAGCCGGGCGGCCCCTGTCGCTGTACCTGCACATTCCGTTTTGCGACACAGTCTGCTTCTACTGTGCCTGTAACAAGGTCATTACCCGCAACCGTGCCCGTTCCTCCGACTATCTAGTGGGATTGCACCGGGAAATCGAACTGCAGGGCGCTCTGTTCGATCGCGGGCGGCCGGTGGAGCAGCTGCACTGGGGTGGCGGTACGCCCACCTTCATCAGCCCCGAGGAAATGGGGCAGTTAATGGCCAAGACCGGCGAACATTTTACCTTGCTGGACGACGACCGGGGCGAGTACTCCATCGAGGTGGATCCCCGATCCGTGGATCCGGCTGGCATCGGACTGCTGCGCGGCCTGGGGTTCAACCGATTGAGCATCGGGGTTCAGGATTTCGATCCGGCGGTGCAGCGGGCGGTCAACCGTATCCAGCCCCGGGAAGTGACCCTGGCGGCACTCGACGCAGCCCGACAGGAGGGGTTCAAGTCGATCAGCGTGGATCTGATCTATGGCCTGCCGCTGCAAAGCCGCGACAGCTTTGCAAGAACCTTGGACGAGGTGGTGGAACTGGCACCGGACCGCCTCTCGGTGTTCAACTACGCCCACCTCCCGCACATGTTCAAGACCCAGCGGCAGATCGTCGATAGCCAGTTGCCAACGGCCGAGACCAAACTGACCATCCTGGGGGATGTGATTGCGCATCTGACTGACGCCGGCTACGTCTATATCGGGATGGATCACTTTGCCAAACCCGATGATGAACTCGCCCGGGCGCAACAACACGGCGATCTATATCGCAATTTCCAAGGCTACAGTACGCACGCCAATTGCGATCTGGTGGCGCTGGGGGCCACATCCATAGGCATGGTCGGCGACACCTATAGCCAAAACCTGCGCGGTGTGGATGAGTATTCGGCGGCGATTGGCCGAGGCACTGTGCCCGTGTTTCGCGGAATCGAGCTGTCCGCCGACGATCGTCTGCGTCGCGACGTCATCACCCAGCTTATTTGCAATCTTCGGGTATCAGCCGCGGCGGTGGAGTCTCGTCACGGCATCCGCTTCAGCGACTATTTCGCCCCTGAACTCGAAGCCCTGGGGCGGATGCACGATGACGGGCTGTTGAAGGTGGATGCCGATGGGGTGGAGGTTTTGCCGTCAGGCCGGCTGCTGATTCGGAACATCTGTATGGTGTTCGACGCCTATCTGCGCGAGTCGACCGGGCAGCGATTCTCCAAGGTCATTTGACGATACTCTGGTCTACTCGTGAACGTGCATCCCGGGGCTTGAATGAACGGTTTCATCGTTGCAGATCTTGGCAATGGCATTGCTACTGGCCGTGATCTGCGTTTTGAATCTGCGCATTTCAGCCTCCAATCTGCTTCGTCCAGAACAGATCAGAGGCTTCTTTAGGGCTTCCTTAACCAACCGATAGACCCGGAATGGCGCTCGTTGAACACTCGCCCCTGGTCGGGTGGGTTTCGAACGGCCATCACCTCGGTCTCTGCCATAGTCCTGATCTCTGCCATAGTGGATAATACGCGGCCCTGATCCGATCATGGCGCTTCGCATATGTCCGGCAATTCGATTGGCAAACTCTTTACGGTGACCAGCTTTGGCGAAAGCCACGGACCGGCCATAGGTGCCATCGTTGACGGCTGTCCACCGGGAATGGATCTGACCGAGGCCGATATCCAGCCCGATCTGGAGCGTCGACGTCCCGGCAAAAGCCGACATACCACACAGCGCAGGGAAGCGGACCAGGTGCGTATCCTGTCCGGTGTGTTCGACGGTAAAACCACCGGAACCCCGATCGGACTTCTGATCGAGAACACGGACCAGCGATCCAAGGACTACTCCCAGATCATGGATCGTTTCAGACCGGGCCATGCGGATTACACCTACCAGCATAAATACGGCATCCGGGATTACCGGGGCGGTGGTCGCTCTTCGGCCAGGGAAACCGCCATGCGGGTGGCCGCCGGCGCAATCGCTAAGAAGTACCTGCGTCAGCGTTACGGCATTGAAGTCCGGGGTTATCTGGCACAGCTCGGACCGATACCGCTGACGCTGCGGGACTGGACGGCGGTGGAGGATAACCCGTTTTTTTGTCCCGATCCCGATCGCGTTCCAGAGTTGGAAGCGTTCATGGACGCTTTGCGGAAATCCGGCGACTCGGTGGGTGCCCGGGTGACCGTGATCGCCAGTGGCGTGCCGCCGGGCCTGGGTGAACCGGTGTTCGATCGCCTCGACGCCGAGCTCGCCCATGCGCTGATGAGCATCAATGCGGTGAAAGGCGTGGAGATCGGCGGTGGTTTCGACTGCGTGGCGGCCCGCGGCACTGAGTTCCGGGATGAGATCACGCCCGAGGGATTCTTGAGCAACCATTCGGGCGGCGTGCTGGGTGGCATTTCCAGCGGCCAGGACATTGTTGCCAGCATCGGTTTGAAGCCGACCTCCAGCATTCGTTTGCCCGGACGCAGCGTTGACGTTGAGGGCACGGCGGCCGAAGTGGTCACGAAAGGGCGCCACGATCCTTGCGTGGGCATCCGCGCCACCCCCATCGCCGAGGCCATGGTGGCCATTGTGCTGTTGGATCATGTGCTGCGCCAGCGGGCCCAGAACGCGGATGTGCACTGCGATACTCCGGCGGTGGCGGCGCGGGCCGAGGGGCCATAGCGCGGTGTCCTGGGGATCAGGGCCTGGGAGCCTGCGCGGTAGAAAGGGAACGGTTTGCGGCACCGCCATTTCGGCCCGACTCCGCGATCCTCCTCGTCACATAGCGACGGCTATGCTCCTCGGACGATCCGGAAATCGTTCTCGAACTGGACGGCACCTCGCCTCGTTCATTCCTACCGCGCAGACTCCCAGCCGATCCTGCCGCGCCCGTAGAGTGATCTCTTTCGCCCGGTCGCCGAGGGATCGGTAGTTGCTGGAATCTTCGACCGTCGCCACGGCCACCGGGGGCGCACCGTACGCCCGCCTGTCCGCGTTCTATCTGTTCTATTTCGCCAGCATCGGTGTGCTGGTGCCCTTCTGGAGTTTGTATCTGCAGTCGCTGGGTCTGGGCGCGCCGGAAATCGGCGCTCTGGTGGCCACGGTCATGGCTACAAAGCTGGTTGCCCCCTACGTGTGGGGTACGCTCGCTGACCGCAGGGGCGCCCGCATGCCGGTCATCCGTCTGGCGAGTCTGGCAGCGCTGGTGTGCTTTTCGGGTGTTTTTCTGGGTTCAGGATTCGCCTGGCTTGTCCTGGTCATGCTCAGTTTCAGCTTTTTCTGGAATGCCACACTGCCTCAATTCGAAGCCGTTACCTTCAGTCATCTGGGGCGGAACAGTCACCGCTACGCCAACATTCGGGTCTGGGGTTCTGTTGGTTTTGTGCTGTCCTCCGTCGCCCTCGGGCCGCTGCTGGAACGCTACGGTCCGGGCGTGGTGCCGATGGCGGTAGCGGGGTTGTTCGCTTGCATCTGGGTGTCGGCCCAAGGTGTTCCGGAACGGACGCTTGTCCATTCGGTTGCCGGTTCGGAACGTCTGTCACCCCTGTTGCGACAGCCCGTGGTGCTGTCCTTGTTCGCGGTGTGTTTTCTGATCCAGGCGTCCCACGGGCCCTATTACGGATTCTTCTCCATCTATCTGGAGGACCAGGGTTTGTCCCGCACCGTGATTGGGGTTCTGTGGGCGTTGGGGGTGGTGGCCGAGGTACTCGTTTTTCTTCTGATGCACCGGTTGCTGCCGCGCTTTGGCGCTCGTTTGCTGATGCTTGCTACCCTGGCCCTGACCGTGTTGCGTTGGTTGCTGATCGGCTGGGGCGCCAGCAGCATGGTGGCGCTGGTGGTTGCACAGTGCCTGCACGCCTTCAGCTTCGGGCTGTACCATCTGGTCGCCATTTCTCTAGTAAATCGGTTCTTCCGTGGCCGGGTCCAGGGTCGGGGGCAGGCCCTATACAGCAGTTTGAGTTTCGGCGCCGGCGGCTCGCTTGGTGCTTTACTCGGTGGTCAGGCCTGGGATTCCCTGGGCCCGCATTTTACCTTCACCGTGGCCGCGCTGGTGGCCGCTCTGGGTTGGGTCATCGCCTGGCTGGGGTTGCACCCCGAGCGCTTCCGGGCCCCGGTCGAGACGGTGGCATGACATCCAAATGAACACGACGGTGCCGCCACCGGTCCTGAGTTGCAATACGCTGGGGCTCGCGGTTTTACGGTGGTTGCTGTCCCACTATGACTTGGCACTCATGCAGGTGCCGGCCGACCGACCGATCCCAGGCTCATACTGGGGTGAGTCCGAGGCCGGTCTGATGGATCGCCTGCTGTGGGTCAGGGCCGACACGCCGGCGCATTCCGCATTGCATGAGGCCTGCCACTACGTCTGTATGGACGCCGACCGCCGTGCCGGACTGGACACCGATGCGGGCGGGGACTACGAGGAAGAGAACGGTGTCTGTTATCTGCAGATTTTGCTGGCCGGGGCGCTGCCTTGTTTCGGCCGTGCACGGATGATGCGTGACATGGATGCCTGGGGTTACAGTTTCCGGCTAGGGTCGGCCCGGGCCTGGTTCGAAGGCGATGCGGAAGATGCCCGTTGCTGGTTGCTGCAGGCGGGTCTGATCGACTCTGAATCACGCGTCACTTGGCGGCTCCGAGCAGAAGCGAACCGCATCGGGCGTTAGTCTCAGGCGTCGTTTCGGGATCAAGGCTCAGGTTGCGCACACTCCAGGTCCACCAGGTCCACCAGGTCCAGAAGTTTGAGGCGTTGGATTTTTCCGGAAGGGCCCTTCGGCAGTGTGTCTCTAAAGTGGATCCGATCCGGTGATTTGAACGGCCCCAAACGGTTTATGCAGGCGCTGATGAGCCCGGTTTCGTCAGGCTCTGCCCCCGGTTTGAGCACCACACATGCTTCTATCCTCTGCCCATAGTCCGGGCACGGCCGGGCGAATGCTGCGGCTTCCAACACGCCGGGCTGGGCGTAGAGCGCCTCGTCCACTTCCCGGGGCGCGATGTTTTCCCCGCCCTTTATGATCAGCTCCTTGATCCGTCCGCGCACATACACATACCCATCCTCGTCCATGACCCCCAGGTCGCCGGTGCGCAGCCAGCCGTCCACCGTCAGGGTTTCGGCGGTGGCCTCCGGGTTGTTCAGGTAGCCCAGCATTACGTTGCGGCCCCGCACCAGCAACTCGCCCACGGTGTCGGGGGGGCAGGGTCGTTGGTGTTGGTCCGCAATCACCACCTGATTGCCATAGGCGATGCCTGGCGAGCCGTACTTGCGCCGACCTGGGGGTAGCGGATTGGACAGGATTTGCGCGGCGGTCTCGGTGAGGCCCATGGTTTCCACAATTGGAATGCCGTACCGGCTTTCGAACGCACGATGTATCGCGGGTGGCAGCGCTGACGAGGCCGAGCGTCCGAAGCGCAGCCCGGACACGCTGTGGCGGTCTGGCGTTTCGGTTTCCGGCAGTTGTAACAAATAGGAAATCTGGGTCGGCACCACGCTGAACCAGGTGCACTCGCCCTCTGTAATCTGCCGCCAGAATCGGGACGCGGAGAAGCGGTGGGGCATGACCACCGAACCACCTGAGACAAGCGGGCCCATGACGGTCACGCACTGGCCATTGATGTGGTAGAGAGGCAGTACGCAGAGTGCCCGGTCATGGTCGGTCAGTTCATGGGCCAGCGCCGTGTTCTGGCCGCCCGCGATCAGGTTTTCGTGGCTGAGCAACACGCCTTTCGGTCGCCCGGTGGTTCCCGAGGTGTACATCAGAAGTCCCACTGATGCCCCAGTCGGAAGCCGGTCCGGCGTGGCTGCCTCCGATGCGATGGGCCACTCGGGCCCGGTGTCGGGGTCCAGTCTCAGTCGGATCGGATTGCCCTGGGCCAGGTTCGCGGCCTGCTCGATCAAAGGGCGGGCCTGGTCGGAGACCAGGATGAGCCCACTGTCGGAATGATCGAGCACGTAGCCGAGGGCGTCGCTGCCGGCAACAAGATTCAGGGGTGTGGCGCGAAAGCCGCCGTACAGCGCACCCAGAAACGCCAGCGTCGAACCATAGCCGTTGCAGCTGGCGAAGGCGACGCTTTCACCGGGTTTGACGCCCAGCATGCCGACCTGCCGGGCAAACGCCGCTGTCTCCTGTCTGAGATCGCCGTACGATACGACTCGATCGTGCTCGGGACAGATCAAAAACGGTCGCGTCGGTGTCCTGTCCGCCCAGTAGTCGATCAGATCGCGGACCGATTGCCCCTGCCACGAACCCACAGGTGCAGTTGGACCGGCCGTGTCTGGGTGCGAGACCCCGGTCACTGCCCGACCGCGGCCCAGTAGGCGCCGAACATGTCGTCCAGCGTCGGCTCCCGCGGTGCGATGGTTTCCACCACCCGGGTGACGTTCAGGAAATGACGCCAGTGCAGGTTGTCGTAAATGGAGTTGCCCCCCCAGCTGCCGCACCCCATGGACAGCGAAAATGGCATCCCGTTGTCAAACGAGCCACCGGTGGCAAAACAGTGGGCCTGGTTCACGATCACACGACAGGTCGGCAGTGTTTCTGCCAGTTCCTCGGCCCGCTCACGCCGAAGCGTGTGCAGTCCCACCGAGTGACCGGCCCCCTGGTGCCGCAACAGTTTGTCCGCCATGAGTTTCGCTTCGTTGAAGTCGGCCACGCGATACAGCGTAAGCGCCAGAGACATTTTCTCACCCGACAACGGATACCCGGGCCCGACCCCGGATTCTTCCGCCACCAGAAAGCGGGTTTGTGTTGGATCAGGCCGCTCCAGGCCACAGGTCCGCATCAACACATCGATGTCCTTGGCCAGGACCGCAGGGTTCAGATGCCCGTTCTGCCAGTGTCCGGCGATCAGGCGCTCACGCTCGTCTGAGGTGAGCAGCGCACCACCCGCTTTGGCCAGGGCGGACACCATTTGCTCATAGGCCGCGTCCACCACGATCAGTGCGTTCTCCGATGAACAGGAGGTAGCGTTGTCAAAGCACTTGGACGCGGCAATCTTGCCGGCGGCGTCTGCTGTATCCGCGGTTTCGTCCACGATCACGGCCACGTTGCCCGCACCGACTCCAATCGCCGGCGTACCCGATGAATAGGCCGCCCGCACGTTGGCCTGCGAACCGGTGACCACCACCAGATCCACTTGCTGCATCAGCCGATTGGTTTTCGCCTTGCTGGACGGACGTGGAAGCATCTGCACCAAATCCCTCGGGACGCCGGCTTTGTCGAACTCCATGTGCATGTACTCTAACAATCGAGCGCAGGCCTCGGAGCCTTTGGGGCTGGGGGACAGGACGATGGCGTTGCCGCATTTGAGCGCGTTAACGGCGTTGTTGATCGGTGTTGCCAACGGATTCGTGGACGGCACCACCGCACCGATTACCCCCAGTGGACGTGCGATCTCGGTCAGACCTTGTGCCGGCAGCTTCCGGATCACGCCGCAACTTTTGACGGCCTGAAGATCGCGCAGCAATCCCAGCGTCTTGCGATGGTTCTTCACCACCTTGTCTTCGACCCGGCCAAGACCCGTGGTGGCCACAGCCAACTCCGACAGCTCGCGATTCCGTTCCGGCTGCATCAGCGTCCAGGCCGCCGCCAGCGCCGCCCGATCAAGCAGAGTCTGATCCGCCCGCTGCGCCCAAGCCTGCTGGGTGGCACGGGCTTTTTCGCAGACGGCATCGACTTCAGCCAGCTCCAGATCGGGCGCGAGGACAGTTGCGGATTCGATCATGACTCTCTCCAGTGCGGGCGCGGTACGGTGGGGCCGTCCCGATCACTCCTGCTTCAAATCCTTGAGCAAATCGGTGAGATAGGCTTGGCGCTCTTTCCACATGGTGATGACCTGGTCGCGGCTCATCACCCGTAACGGCGAACCGCCATTTGCCATTTGCTTCACGACCCGCTGGTTTTCGAACATCTCGGGCATGCGCGCGGCCAGCAGGTCCAGCGTCGCCTGGGGGGTGCCTTGAGGCGCCATGATGCCGCGGAAGTTCACCGACGAGTCGTCGATGTCGTAGCCCTGCTCCTTGAAGGTCGGCACATCGGGTAGGAACTCGGTGTTGCGTTCCAGGTCCGCCACCGCCAGGATTTTCAGGTTGTCGCGGCTGCGATAGGCATCTGACAGATTGTTGACACCGGCCATGACCTGGCCTCCCAGAACCGATTTAAGGGCTGGTGCGCCGCCCTTGTGTGGCACGTATTGCAACTCAGTCCCGGACGCCCTCTGCATTTGCAGGAAGGCAATGTGGTGTCCCACGTACAGTCCGGCGCCGGATACGGTCACTTTGCCCGGATTGGCCTCGGCGTAGTCCAGCAAATCCCTGGCTGAGTTGAACTCACTGTCTTTGTTCACCACCAGCACGGCCGGATCTGCGCCCCAATTGGCGATGGGCTCCAGATTGTCGATGTTGTAGTCGGTCTTGAAGACGATGGATTGGGCGATGAAGTGGGGCACGTTATAGGCCGCCAGATCATAGCCGTCGGGCTTGGCTTTGGCGGCGAACTGGTTCCAGCCGACCTTGCCACCGGCCCCGGGTTTGTTGACGATGACGATGGGCTGACCCAGGTACTCCTCGTTACCCGCCATCATGGTGACGATGCGGGCCTGGAAATCCGTGGCCCCACCCGGGCTGTAAGCGACCATTACACTGACCGGGCGATCCGGGTAGTCAGCCGCCGTGGCGGTGCCGCCCGCAGCCAGAATCGTTGCAGCCAGTAATGTCAAAAAACGCTTCATCTATTGCTTCTCCTTCCGCTCATTTTTTTGGTGGTGTCGGTTTTCAGACCAGAAGGCCCCGGGGGGTCTGCACCCGCAGAATCAGTGCGAAGATGCAGTACATGACCGACATGAACCCGATGGTGATCAGCAGTCGTTTTATCCAGATTCCAGGCGTGTTGTGCGGGTTGGGATCGTACAAGGTGTAAATGGCCATGAACGCGGCCGCACCGGCGGTGTAAAAACCCAGCCATTCCGCTGCCAGGAATACATACACGGCCATCACCGCGAGGCCTGGCCAGATGTTCCGCAGCGTCCGGCTGTGAAGACCCCGACCGGTTCGGTTGCGCCCGCCCAGAGCACGCGCGAAAGCCATCAGCGACAGCCCCAGCATGGCCACCGAAATCAGTCGGGGGAACAGATACGGTTGTGGATCCTTAACGTCGAAACTGACAAAAGTCACCCACAACGCAAGCATCACCACCATGCCGGCCGGCACCGACTGCTGCCATCGATTGGCGATGCCCTGAAAGTCGCTCATGCCGCCGCCTGCCCCGCTTCACGCCGCCGCAGCCGCAACTCCGAGATGGCACTGTAGCCCACCGACGCCAGACACAGGGTAATCAGCACGATGTTCAAAGTACCGGTGCAGAAATAGACGAACAATCCGTCTCCGGCTCCGGCGATGATGCGTCCTTGAACGTAATTGGACTCCGCGATGGGTCCGAGAATCACGCCCAGAACAATGGGCGCAGGGCTGAATCCGAATGCGGCCAGAAAGTACATGCCGATGCCCAGCCCGCACATGACAAAGACGTCGCCCATAGAGTGCTGGACGCTGTAGGCGCCGAACACCGCCAGCACCAGGATGCCGGCTGCCAGGATCGGAGCGGGGATCCTGACCACGTGGGCCGCGAGGCGGGCGATGTAGAGCCCGAACGCGAGCATCAGAATCTGACCCACCAGCATGGAATTGATAAATGTCCAGGCGACGGCGGCGTGGGTGGTGAACAGGTCGGGTCCGGGGAATATGCCATGGATCAACAGGCCGCCAAGCAGCACCGCGGCGGTCGGGCTGCCGGGTACGCTCAGGGTCAACAGCGGAACCAGCGATGGCCCGACCATGGCATTGTTGGCGGCTTCGGCGGCAACAACCCCTTCGCTTTCGCCGGTGCCGAAACGGTCCCGGTTGGGACTGAACTTGCGTGTCTGGTCGTAGGCGACGATGCCGGCGATCTGGCCGCCGGCCCCGGGTATCAGACCGATCAGGACGCCTACAACACTGCCCACCACCAATGCCCGGACTTTGCTGAAGACCTCACGGATCGACTCCAGGACCGGGTGGCGGCGCACGTCCATCATGGACATTCGCTGCGGGTTGCGCCCGTTTTCCAGCATGTCGATCACCTGGGGAATGGCGAACAGCCCGATCAGCGCGGCGATCACATTGACCCCGCCTTCCAGGTGGTCGGTGAATACGAAGCGTTCGACCCCCTGGATGGTGTCATAGCCAATGGTTGCGATCCAGAGACCGATGCATCCGGACAGTAGTCCTTTGACCACCGAGCGCGAGTCCAGCGAACCGATGATCGTGACTCCGAGGATGGCGATCCAGAATAAGTGTGAGGGTCCGAAGCCCAGCGCCCACGACGCCAGAACCGGGGTCAGGAATATCAGCACCATGATGCCGATGACGCCGCCTATGGCCGAGGAGACAAAGCACATCTGCAGCGCTTTTGCTCCATCGCCCTTTCGTGCCATCGCGTATCCATCCAGTGCGGTGGCGATGTTCGCGGGTGCACCGGGGATTTTCAGCAGGATAGCGCTTACCGCGCCCCCGGCTACGGTGGACGTGTAGGCCGCGCCCAGCAGCATCAGACCCTGGGCCGGGTCCATATGGAATGTAAAAGGGATCAACAGCGCCACCGCCATGGTGGGCGAAAGCCCAGGCGTTGCGCCCAGAAGCAGACCGCCCACGGTGCCGGCGCAGAGTATGGCCATCGACGACAGGGAGAATACCGGCCCGAAGTGGTTGAGAAACTCCATTG
Source organism: uncultured Gammaproteobacteria bacterium (assembly GCA_963783675.1). Classification (GTDB taxonomy): domain Bacteria; phylum Pseudomonadota; class Gammaproteobacteria; order Competibacterales; family JAHEDQ01; genus JAHEDQ01. The sequence continues at coordinate 11,475 of CAWAOU010000006.1, read as the reverse complement.
CCCACCGCCTGGGTTCTGGTTTTCAATCCGATTCAGCGTAGCATCCAGTCGAAATGATGCAAACATTTTCATCAAAGCCGGATCTGTTCGGTCTCTCGCTCGTAGCTTCGGTATGCTATGTCAGAGAAGGGTCTCAGACGATTGTGCGCTTTGACCCTGCTCCTCGGCATTCAGTGCGCGAGTTGGATGAGTAAGAAAACAGTTTCATAGGTGAAGTTAACTGGATTGACGAGTGGGTCATGAGTAAACGGCGGGTGGCGGGGATTGTTGATGTGGCCAGTGCGGCGGGTGTGTCCGCGGCCACTGTGTCGCGTTATTTCAACACGCCGGAGCGGGTCGGAAGCCGATCCCGCAGTCGAATCGCAGAGGCGATCCGAGAACTCGGTTACGTGCGCAACCGGGTTGCCGGCAGTTTGCACAATCGGCCATCCGGTGCGGTGGGGCTGGTGGTGCCGACGGTGGACAACGCCATCTTCGCGGAGATGATCGAAGCCTTTTCTGCCCGTTTGCGGGACTATGATTACACCATGCTGATCGCCTCCCATGGATACGATCTCCGTCTCGAGGCGCAGCTGGTGCGGACTCTGCTCGAGCGCCGCGCGGATGCGGTGGCGCTTGTGGGCCTCGATCATGAATTCGAAACCATGTCCATGCTTGGGCTTCGTGAGGTCCCGTCGCTGCTGCTCTGGAACTGTGATCGCGCCAGCCATCAGCCCTGTATCGGGGTCGATAACGAACAGGCCGGTTGGCTGGTGACACGCTATCTGGTGGACCTGGGGCACCGGGATTTCGCGTTGATCTCCGGCCCGGTGGAGGCCAACGACCGGGCCCGGGGCCGCCGTCAGGGGGCTCTGCGTGCGCTGGCCGAGGCCGGTCTGACGCCCGCGCCGGAGTGGCAGCACCAATGCCGCTACGATGTCGGTGAGGCGAAAGCCTTGGCTCAGCGCGTTCTCACCGGGCGCCGGCGCCCGACTGCGATCGTATGCGGCAATGACATCATCGCCCATGGTGTTTTGTATGGCGCCCAGTCCATCGGGCGCCGTGTGCCTTTAGATGTATCGGTGGTCGGCATTGGGGATTTTCGGGTCTCGGCCCACATCGAGCCCGGCCTGACCACGGTACGCATACCGGCGCCGCGCATTGGACAGGCGGCGGCGGACGCGATCGTCGGTTTGATCGCGGGTGAGGTGCTCGGCTCAGCCCTGTTGATTGAACCTGAACTCAAAGTGCGGGGATCCAGCGGACCGGCCCGCTCATGATTAGGGCCTGTTTCCACCATGCGGACGCCCAGCGTTGGCCCTCAAATCAGGCCAAGCAAGGCGCGCAGAGCGCAGTTTGGTTATTCCAAATGAGCGATGTGCAACGCTGCATTGTCTGATTTGAGGGCCAACCCGGAGGGATAGGCCCCATTTTCCACAGGCCTGCGTTGCAGTTTCGCTCATGTACGCCAGGTACACAGCGCTCACTGCGCCTGGTCCTGCAAAAAACGGGACTCTGTCGATGGGTATCCGCATAGTGGTAACAGGCCCTAGGATCGCGGGTGCGTCGCAAGCATTGCAAAACCCGGCGTATCCCGTTACATGGCAGGTGCATCGGCGGTTCATGATCGACCACTCAGGATGCAGACGCACCTGGATCAATTTGCGAGGGCGCAGGGAATGACCGAAGAAGGGAACGCCTCCCTCCGACGCCGTCGGGGTCGCCGGCCCAGTCACGGGGGTGTGGCGCCGAGCACCGCTGCCAAGACTCAGCCCAGGCTGTGTTTCAGCCCGGTGCCCGCGGTTTCGGCGGACGCCCTGGAGGCCATTCACCAGGCATCTTTGACCATACTCGAAGAAGTGGGTATGGACGTATTGCACGATGAGGCCCGAACCATTCTCAAGGCCGCCGGCGCCGACGTGGGGGTGGGAACCGAGCGGGTTCGGTTCGACCGCGGTCTGGTCGAGTCCCAGATCGGTAAGGCGCCGGAGCGATTCACACTGCACGGCCGTGTGCCGGCTCGCAACGTGGAGATCGGCGGCGACTATCTGGCCTACTGCGCCGTTGCCAGCGCGCCCAACTGCGCCGACCTGGAGGGCGGTCGCCGCAGTGGCACCCGGGCGGATTTTCAGAATTTCATCCGCCTCGGTCAGACCCTGGATGCGATCCACATTTGGGGTGGGTATCCCGTGGAACCCGCCGACATTCACGCCTCGATCCGGCACCTGGACGCCTTGTTCGATTTGCTGACCCTGTCAGACAAGCCGGTGCATGCCTACAGCCTGGGTCGGGAGCGAAACCTGGATGCCTTTGAGCTGGTTCGGATCGCACGCGGTATCGACGCCGAAACGCTGCTGCGCGAGCCCTCGGTGTTCAGCGTCATCAACACCAGTTCACCGCTCCGGCTGGACCTGCCCATGGCCGAGGGGGTGATCCAGATGGCCCGGCATGGACAGCCCGTGGTGCTGACGCCATTTACCCTGGCCGGTGCCATGGCGCCGGCCACCATTGCCGGCGCGGTCGCCCAGCAAAACGCCGAGGCCCTGGCCGGGCTGGTGCTGTCACAAACCGTCCGTGCCGGTGCGCCCTTTGTCTACGGGGGGTTCACCTCCAATGTGGACATGAAATCCGGCTCACCGGCGTTCGGCACGCCGGAGTTCATGCAATCCAGCCTGCTGAGTGGGCAGCTGGCCCGGCGCTACCGCTTGCCATATCGCGGCTCCAACGTGAATGCGGCCAACACGGTGGACGCACAGGCGGCCTATGAAAGCGTGTTCTCGCTGTGGGGCGCCGTCATGGGCGGTGTGAATCTGCTCAAGCACGGCGCCGGTTGGATGGAGGGTGGCTTGCACGCCTCGTTCGAAAAGATGGTCATCGATGCAGATCTGCTGGACATGGTAAGCGCGTTTCTGGCGCCGCTGGTGGTCGATGAGGACAGCTTGGCTCTTGACGCGGTGCGCGAGGTGGGGCCGGGCGGACATTTCTTTGGGTGTGAACACACCAAGGCGCGTTATCGGAACGCCTTTTTCGCGCCTATGATTTCCGATTGGCGAAACTATGAGAGCTGGGAGGAGGCCGGATCCCCAACGGCGTACCAGAAGGCCAACGAGGTCTATCGGTCACACCTGGCGGAGTATGAGACGCCGCCAATCGACCCCGGGATTCGGGAGGCGCTGGAGGACTTTGTGGCCCGCCGAAAGCAAGAGGGCGGTGTGCCCACGGATTTTTGACCAGAATGCAGTACGATCCGCGAAAGCGCGTGGACATGACGGCCGATGGTTTGTACATCGATACGCTGCGCGCAAATCATGTGACCCGTTGTCGGGTGAGCGCGTGCAGGGGCCGGACTGAACCGGCGCCTGCCGATCTTTGCGCCGGCGACTCGGTGGGCGGTTTCGCGGGGCCGGCGCCCCGGTGAACATACCGCTGGACGGATATCGCGTTCTGGATCTGAGCAATGTTCTGGCCGGCCCGTTCTGCAGCCACCAGTTGGCCCATATGGGGGCTGAAGTCATCAAGGTGGAGATCCCGGGCCGGGGTGATCTGGCGCGACAGTTGGGGGCGGATGCAAGCCTCAATCAAGCGCACATGGGGATCTCGTTTCTGGCCCAGAATGCGGGCAAGCGGTCGATCACACTCAATCTCAAGACCGAGCAGGGCAAGGCGCTGTTCAAGCGCCTTGCGGAACAGGCCGACGTGGTGATCGAGAATTTCCGTCCCGGTGTCATGGATCGACTGGGGGTGGGTTTCGAGCAGCTGCGGGCGGTCAACCCCGGTTTGACCTATTGTGCTATCTCGGGGTTTGGTCAGGATGGTCCGCTGCGCGACCTGCCGGCCTACGACCAGATCATTCAGGGCATGTCGGGGGTCATGAACATCACCGGTGCCGCGGAGACCGCACCCTACCGTGTCGGCTATCCCATTGCCGACACCATTGGCGGTCTCACCGCCGCATTCGCGATCGCAGCGTCTTTGGCGAGCAGGGGCGAGCGCCGTGCTGTGTTGATCGACGTATCCATGTTGGAATCGGTGTTGACCACCATGGGCTGGGTGGTGTCCAACTACCTGATTGGGGGTCAGGTGCCCGCGCCGCAGGGCAACGAAAACGTCACCTCTGCCCCTTCCGGTGCGTTTCAGGCCGCTGACCGCCTGCTGAACATCGCCGCCAACCAGCAGCAGCAGTTCGAGTCGGTCTGCCGGGTACTTGGTCGGGCGGATCTGATCGATCATCCGGACTACAGGGAACGGGACAGCCGTAAGGCCCATCGCTATGCGCTTAAAGCTGAGTTGGAGCAGGCGCTGGCCAGCGACAGCGCGGTTGCCTGGGTGGCGAAACTGAACGCGGCTGGCGTCCCTGCCGGTCTGGTGCTCACCGTTCCGGAGATTCTGGCGCATCCGCAGATCCGTGACCGGGGCATGATCGCCGATTTCCGGGCGGTGCCGGGTGTCGGGCGTGACATCCGGTCTCTGCGGACCGGATTCAAGCTGTCCGGCCAGACCCCGTCTGCGGCGGGACCGCCGCCGCGCTTGGGGGAGCACAACACCGAAGTCTATTCTGAACTGGGACTGGGCCAGGATGAGATTGAACGGCTTAAAAAGGCGGGTGTGATATGAGCAGGGATGGCGAGCGGGAGGTGCAGGAATGGTGGCGGACAAGCATCATCGAGATGGAACCCGGCGTCATCCGCTATCGGGGATATTCCATCGAGGACTTGATCGGGAACATCGGATTTACACAGATGGTCTGGCTGATGACCCGGGGCGAGCTGCCAGACGATGAACAGGCCAGATTGCTCGATGCGGTGTTGATGTCCGCGGTTGACCATGGTCCGCAGGCCCCGAGCATCGCCATTGCCCGGATGGCGGCTACCTGCGGTGTGGGCTTGAACAACGCCATGGCCTCGGCGGTGAATGTGTTGGGTGAGGTCCATGGGGGCGCCGGCGAACAGGCGATGGTGTTGTATCAGCAAGTGGATCATGAAGCGCAGGCCGGCGCGCCCCTCCCTGAGGCCGTCCGATTGGTGTTGGATCGCCATGTCGCTCATCATGGCAAGTACATCCCCGGCTTTGGTCATCGTTTTCACCCGATCGACCCGCGTGCGCCACGCCTGCTCGAACTGGTTGATGCCGCCGCGGTGCAAGGCACGGTTACCGGGCAGTTTGCTGCCATCGCGCGGGCCATAGAGGACCAGCTCGCGGCGAGCAAAGGCAAGACCATTCCGATGAATATCGACGGTGCGACCGCAGTGGTCTATGCCGAGTTGAATTTTCCGGCGCAGTTGGCACGGGGACTGTTTTGCCTGTCCCGCTCTGTGGGCATACTGGCCCATGCCTGGGAGCAGACCCAGCAAGGAGGTCGAAACAAGGGTCCTGTTCCGCGTTCATGTATCTGGCGCTACGATGGACCGGAGACGCGTCCCCTGAAACGCGAGTAAACGGAACAGGGCAGGCGCCGTCAAAACGATTAGTGGCTACTCTTTAATTCTAAGAGAGAAGAGGTCGGAACGACATTCAATGCCATCGGCGGGTGGCCATCGGGGACGGTAAGATCCCAAACTCAACCCAGGAGGAGAGACGAGTATGAAGACAAGCGCAGTTCGAGTGGTACGAGGTGGTCTGACCGTCGCTGTGGCGGCTCTGTGCGGTTTGCTGCAGGTCGCGGTGGCTGCCGATATCGAGGAAATGCACTTCCTGATCCCAGGTGGTGCGGGGGGCGGCTGGGATGGCACCGCCCGCGGCGTGGGTGAAGCGCTCACCAAGTCCGGTCTGGTGGGGACGGTGTCCTACGAGAACATGTCGGGTGGCGGTGGCGGCAAGGCCATCGCCTATCTGATTGAAACCGCCGAGAAGCAACAGGGCACACTGATGGTGAATTCCACCCCCATCGTCATCCGCTCGTTGCAGAAGGTGTTTCCGCAGTCTTTCCGGGACCTGACGCCGGTGGCCAGTGTTATCGGTGATTATGCGGCCTTGGTGGTGCATTCGGATTCCAGCATCCAGGGGCTGGGGGATCTGGTCACCCGCTACGAGGAGGATCCGCGGTCAGTCGCCATTGGCGGCGGTTCGGTGGCCGGTGGTATGGACCATCTGGTGGCGGCCATGATCATGCGCGCGGCAGGTGCCAAGCCGAGCGATGTGAAATACGTGCCTTACGACGCTGGTGGCAAAGCCATGGCGGGACTGCTGTCCGGCGAGATTCAGGCATTGTCCACCGGTTTCGGTGAGGCGATTGAAATGTCGCGTCAGGATCAGGTCCGGATCCTGTGCGTGACCGCGGCCGAGCCCCTGGCCGATGCCGCTGACGTGCCGACCTGCAAGCAAGCGGGCGCCGACGCGGAGTTTGTGAATTGGCGGGGATTTTTTGGCGCGCCAGGGCTGTCGGATGAGCAGGCCGGTGCCTACTTCACCTTGCTGGGTAAGATGCGTGAAACGCCTGAGTGGGAGGCCGTGCGAGCCCGAAACGGTTGGGTCAACGCTTTCCTGCCCGGTGATGCGTTCGTGAAGTTCCTGGAAGCTCAGGAACAGGAAATCGGGGACTTGATGCGGGAACTTGGATTCCTCTGAGTTCGCGCCGTAACTGTAGATTGGAGGCGACGTCCCAGGACGCGCCTCCAATCAGGGGATCCCCGGGAGACTCGTCATGCTGAACCGCGACCGCATCGGCGCGTTGCTGTTGTTGGCGTTTACGCTGGGCTACGGTGCCTTGACGTTTCGCATCCCGCTGCTGCCGTTTCAGGCGCATGCCGCATTCACCGCCCGCACCGTGCCCGAAGCGCTCACCCTGATCGGGATCGGTCTTTGCCTGATTCTGCTGATCAAGCCGGGTCGGGACCCGGCTGAGTCTCTTGCCGGCTATCAATGGGGCCGCGCTGGCGCCCTGTGCGCTGTCATGCTCGTCTACGGTCTCACTGTGCGCCCAGGCGGATTTCTCCTGTCAACCGGTTTGTTTCTGATCGCCGGATTTTTGATCATGGGGGAACGCCGCTGGGTCTTGATTCTGTCCACCGCGATTCCGATCGTGGTTTTGTTCTGGGCATTGATGACCCAGCTTCTGGGCGTGTTCATCGAGCCCTGGCCCGAATTCCTGAGGGGTTAGCGGGATGCTCGACGGAATTCTCACCGGCCTGCAAACGGCGGCCTCGCCGCTCAACCTGCTCATGGTCACGGTCGGCTGTTTCGTCGGCACCTTTATCGGCATGTTGCCAGGCTTGGGTCCGATCTCGGCCATTGCCCTGATGATTCCCATCACCTACGGGCTTGATCCGGCGTCGGGGCTGATTCTGATGGCGGGCGTCTACTACGGAGCGATCTTTGGCGGCTCCACCTCGTCCATACTGATCAACGCGCCCGGCGTGGCCGGTACCGTCGCCACCGCCTTCGACGGCTATCCGATGGCCCAAAAAGGGCAGGCGGGCAAGGCACTGGCCATCGCGGCCTACTCGTCTTTTTCCGGTGGCACCATCGCGGCGGTGTTTCTGCTGTTTGCCGCGCCTTCCCTCGCCAGAGTCTCCCTGGCATTCCAGTCCACCGACTACTTTGCGCTCATGGTGCTGGGTTTGACCGCGGTTGCCGCCTTTGCCGGCAAGGGCAATATCACCAAGGCCCTGCTGATGACCGTGTTTGGTCTCATGCTGTCCACCGTCGGTACCGACGAGACTCAGGGTGTGCAGCGTTTCACCTTCGGCGCCATGGATCTGATCGACGGAATCTCTTTTCTACTGCTGGCCATGGCGACGTTTGCCCTCTCCGAAGCTCTGATGGCGGTTTTGAAGCCCAAATCCGAGGACGATCGCAGACGCGAGATGGAGGCGCAGAAGGACTTGGGGTCCATGAAGCTCACCGCCGCAGAAGTTCGGGAACTGGCACCGGTTGTTGGGCGATCCGCCGTCCTGGGGTTTTTTACCGGCGTGCTACCCGGCGCCGGCGCAACCATCGCCAGCTTTCTAGCCTACGGAACCGAACAACGACTCGCGGGACCCGAGAAAGGTAAAGAGTTTGGCCACGGGTCGATCCGCGGACTGGCCGCGCCGGAAACCGCAAACAACGCGGCTTGCTCCGGTTCCTTCGTGCCCCTGTTGACCCTGGGAATTCCGGGGTCCGGAACCACCGCCATCATGTTGGGTGCGCTGCTGTCCTATGGCATTCAGCCCGGCCCGCGCTTGTTCATAGACAATCCCGGGGTTTTCTGGTCGGTGATCGTCTCCATGTACATCGGCAACGTGATCCTGCTGATCCTGAACCTGCCGCTGATTCCCTACATCGCCCGCATTCTGGCGGTGCCCCAGACCATCCTGATACCGATGATCCTGTTCTTCTCCCTGATCGGTGTGTATTTCGTATCCTTCAACACCTTCGACATTCAGTTGATGGTGATTTTCGCCGTGGGTGCCGTGATCCTAAGGCTGCTGGCCTTCCCGATGGCGCCCATGCTGCTGGGATTTATACTGGGCGGCATGATGGAAGAGAATCTTCGGCGTGCGTTGATCATCAACGATGATTCCTGGTCCTTTCTCTGGGAGCGGCCCCTGACCCTGTCGATTTTGCTGGTGGCCGCGCTGATCCTGTTCGTGCCCATGGTCATGCCCCATTTGCGTCGCCTGCTGGGTCGACGCAGCGAGACGGCGGGTGAGGGCGGCTAGGGAAGGTCTGAACAATTGATACGAATCGCGTTTCGGTCCACAAGGGCACAGATGCAAGGTCCCCGGCGCAGCGCCATAGTCACTCTATGGCCAAGCCGGGGAACGCGGCAGATGTGCCCTTGTGGGCGAAACCCCGGAGGGGCCGGGCCTTTGCGCCCCTCGTACCTCGTTGCACCTCGCTCATTGGCAACAACGCCAACTTCGCTCGGTGCGCCTTGTACGAGAGCGCGCAAAGACCCCGGCGCGATCGCAGCAATTGTTCAGACCTTCCCTAGGTCAGGTTCAGTGCGGCCCGCGGCGGTGTCCGTGGCCCGCGCAGCCAATCCCGGACCCAGTGACGGTTATCGTGCCGTTGATCGGTTGAATCGATGGACTCGGGATCGCGCTGCCGGACCGGAGGTGTTTTGAAACCCTTCTTGCCTGGTTTGCGCGCGGTATTGTTTGCGGTGTTTACCACGCTTGCCATCGGTCCGGTTCTGTTGCTGGGTTTTGGAGTGTACAAGCCGGCGCTGGAGCGCGAGATTGAGTCGGTTCAGGAAAAGCATCTACTGATCGCCCGCAGCCTGGCGGCGGCCCTGTCCCAGTATGCCGCAGAGGTGAGCAGCGCGTTTCTCCTGGCCACCAGTCATCTGAATGCCGGTGCCCCACCGGACAGGGACTTGTTGTCTTTGTTGCGGGCCAAACGCTTCGGCGACGTGTGCCGCTTCGAAGTGTCTGGAACCCGGGTCTGCCTGATGGGTTCGACCGCCGCCGAGCTGGATTCCGTTGCTGCCCAGATCCGTCTTGACCCCATGCTGGGGACCGCTTCGGCCGGGATGCGTTTCTCGGCTGCCCTGCCGGGGCCGGATGGCTCGCCGGTGTTGTATCTCAGCCTGCCGGGGCCTTCCGGAACACGGTATCTGGGGTGGGTCGATACCAGTTATATCCGTGGGCTGCAGTCCACCGTGGTATTCGGTGAAAAAGGCCATGCCGCAATAGTCGATCACACCGGCCGGGCTCTGGCTCACCCCCGGGCGGAATGGGCGGAGTCCAGTCGGGACCTCAGTTCGGTGGAGCCGGTGCGGAGAATGTTGTTGGGTGAGGAGGGGGTCACCTTCTTTTTCTCGCCGGCCATTGACATGGAGATGGTGACCGGATTCGCCAGTGTGGGCAATGTGGGGTGGGGTGTCATGGTGCCCCAACCCTTGTCGGAGTTGGAGCAAAACGCGAAGGCGCTTTCCCGCGCCACGTTCAGGACCGCAATAGTGGCCCTGCTCATCGCTGCGGTACTGAGTTGGTGGTTGGCGGGCCGTCTTGTGCAGCCGCTGCACAACGTGGTCACGGCCGCCCGCCGGTCAACCGGAGGGCACGACCCGGTGCGGGCTAGAAGCCCCGGGTTGGTCCCGCGGGAGTTCCATGAACTGACCTCCAACTTCAACGCCATGGTGGAGGAAGTCCGAACCAGTCGGGCGGCGCTCGAGGCGAGCGGCCGACGACTGTGGGACTTCGCCGACGGTGCCGCCGACTGGTTCTGGGAGTGCGATGCCGAGATGCGTCTGCGTTTTTTGTCGGACCGTTTTGCCGTGGTCACCGGCATGGCGGCGGAACAGTCTCTGGGTCAGGACCTGGCGGCACTCATCCGTGACAGTCTCATGGACCCGGAAGAGTGGGACAGCGTATCAGTCCAGTTGCAACGCCATGAACCGTTTAGTGGCGTGCGTCTGGCCTGGCCGGTGCCGGGTCCCCGCACACATCAGATCTACCGGATGAGCGGCAAGCCCGTATTGGATGATCACGGCGTGTTCCAGGGGTATCGCGGAACCGGGCGTGATGTGACCGACGAGGAGCGGCTGGCGCGGCAGCTGGCACATCAGGCCGCACACGATGACCTGACCGGGCTGGTCAATCGACGGGAGTTCGAGATTCGACTGGCCCATGCGATGGAGTCGGCCCGGTCAGCCAAGTCCCTGCATGTGTTGTGCTACCTGGACCTGGACCAGTTCAAGCGGGTAAACGACAGCGCCGGCCATGCCGCGGGGGATGCTTTGTTGAGCGGACTGGCTGCCATGCTGCGCAAGCGTATCCGTGGCCGTGACACGTTGGCACGCCTGGGAGGGGACGAATTCGGTTTGTTGCTCGAGCACTGCGATATGGCCCAGGCCGAACAGATCGTTGGCGTGCTGGTCCGCGCCGTACATGATTTCTCCTTCGACTGGGAGGGTTGCGAGTTCTCGGTGGGCGCCAGTGCCGGGTTGGTCCCAATCGACGACAGCATTGCGGATGTCAGTGACGCATTGCGCCGGGCGGACGCGGCGTGTTACGTCGCAAAGGCCCAGGGCGGGGGGCGAATAAGCACCGATGCGATCTGAGCCAGCGCCGGCGCGCCGGGCACTGTCCATGGGCCGGCGCCTTGGATTGTGCGCCGTTGAGGTTAACAGGGAGCGGGTAAGCGGGATCGAGCTGAGGTTGACAATGGCAATCGAAATCAATGGAATCGGATTTGAGGCTTTGACCTTTTCCGCTGCCGGGCGGTGTTCATTCTGGCCAAGCACGCCGCAAGCAAACCGCTCATGCGGCTGCGCTCATGCGGCTGAGTTCGACGCGATCTGCAGGCCAGCGTGTGAGTCTCTCTCGCCAGGTTGAAATGGAACGAACTTCTGCCTCATGAGGCTGAGGCCGACCATATCGTTGGACTGCCGTATGCCTGATCCAAGACCTAGGAATCTGCGCGGTAGAAAGGGAACGGTCTGCGGCACCGCCATTTCGGCCCAATTCCGCGATCCTCCTCGTCACATAGCGACGGCTATGTTCCTCGAACGATCCCGAAATCGTTCTCGAACTGGACAGCACCTCGCCTCATTCATTCCTACCGCGCAGA
>CAWAOU010000005.1:0-472222 GCA_963783675.1 uncultured Gammaproteobacteria bacterium | reverse complement strand
TACACCCAGACCTGGTCCGATGTGGAGGCACGTATCGGAAACCGGGCCAAAGCAGGGCAGGTGGCCGGTACTTCAATACCCTGATCATGCTTCGGGTCAAGGAACTGGCCACCGCGGAAATGCTTACGGAGCAACTCCCGAGGGTCGAGGTCTTTCCCTGATGAGTGTCTCCGGTGTGGACGATTCCTCAGATCCCGGGTCGGGCGTCGACTTCAAGTCACGCAACGAGGACCGTATCAGTGTCTCCGAGGTGCCGTTGCTTACACCGGCTGAATTGATCACCTTGCCCAAGGGGCAGGCCTTTGCACTCCTGGAGGGTGGGCAGCTCTGGAAGATCCGCATGCCACTGCCGGCAGCAGACGCCGACATGCCGGAGAATCTCACTGAGATTGCCAACGAGATGGGACGTACCTATATCACCAATGATCACTGGTATCGGTTCGAGGAACCCTGGTGGGGAGCCGCAACCGATGTCACCGAGCCTGCAACTGAGGTAGCGCCTTCAGATGGCTGAATCCGTTAACGACCCCCGCCGCAGGGTTGTTCAGGAAGGGTTGATCTCTAAAAGCCTGACGGCCACGGCGAGGGCCATCCAGTGGGTGCTACTCTCACTCGTGTTCTCGATCATCGTCGAATGGGCCGGTATGGTGCTTTGGTGGCCGGATGAAGGCATTGAGCACAGTCGCACCATGCTTGCTAAGGAGATCAGTTACCTCGATACCGACTTCAAGCGAAGTATCGTCACTTCCGACCCGGCACGGTTCGCCAAACGGTTTGCGGACAACACCTACCACTACCTGTTCGAGGTGACGCGGTTCGTGGACTTATCCGATGAGTATCTGTACAGCCGAGATCGAACGAGCAGGGGATCAGGCCAACGCTGCACAAGATCTACCATCCCCTTGCCGAGTTCGTGATCGCGATGATGCAGGTCACCCAGGTGTTCTCCGTGCGCCTGGCGATCCTCACCTTGGCCATGCCGGTTTTTCTGCTGTTCAGTCTGGTCGCGCTGGTCGATGGGCTGGTGCAGCGGGATCGACGTCGATGGGGTGGGGAAGGATAGCTCGTTCGTTTACCACTATGCGAAGAAAGCAGCACTGCCCTTGGTCGTGTCGACCTGGGTCATTTATCTCGCCTTCCCATTCAGTCTGCATCCGAGCTTCATCGTGTTACCCTTCGCGATGCTGTTCGCACTGAGTGTGACGGTGACTGCGAGCACGTTCAAAAAATACCTTTAATCCGTTTCTTCACGTAGATGAGGCATCGGCATATTATCGGGCGCTACTTTGGTCTACCTGGTCAGGAAACAGTAGATGAGGTGCTGAGTTACATGGCGCCTTTGGCAATTTGTATAGTCGGAATCTGATCCTGACACGGAACGTCAGATGGCATCATCCAAAGCAGACGTTCAAACGGCCAGAAAATTGATTTGAAATGGGCTCCGAACGGCCAATGGACTGCCCTTGGACAAGCACCTGACCACCGGCCGCTTCATGGCGCATAGCCGTCGAGACCTGTACCACCAGCACCACGTTGAGACGATAGGACCGAAAAGCTTTATTTTTGGTAGCATGGACGCCGTGCTAGTATGCTAGAGTGATTGAATCGTTCAGAGATCAGGCGACCGAGGACATCTTCAATGGCGTCAATTCGAAAGGCGCCAGAAAATCCTGTCCTCAAAAGCTCTGGCAGGTCGCCACGAGAAAGCTGGATCAACTCGATTCGGTTCAATCGCTGGAAGAATTGAAGATTCCTCCCGGCAATCGATTGGAGGCACTTTCGGGAAACCGGAAAGGTCAGTACAGCATGCGAATCAACGAGCAGTACAGAATCTGCTTTGTTTGGGGGAAGCAGGGCCCGGGAAGCGTCGAGGTTACGGATTATCACTAGAGGTTAAGGATCATGGTACGAATTCCAACGCATAGGCCGCCCACCCATCCCGGTGAAATGCTTCGGGAGGAATTTCTTGTGCCCATGAATATCAGTCAACGAGATCTCGCTAGCGCCATTCATGTCCCCTACCAACGGGTGAACGAATTAGTGAATCAAAGAAGGGGCGTCACTCCAAGTACTGCACTTCGATTGGCAAAGTTTTTTGGGGTTTCAGCAGATTTTTGGCTAAACCTGCAGGTTCGGTGGGATCTTTTCAAGGCGCAATCCTCTGAAGCCGAAGAACTGAGATCCATCGAGGATTATCATCATCTGCAGAAAATGGCTTAACAATCCGTTTTAAATCGGCCTTGGCTTCCGCCTGAAGGCCCCAATCAATGAGTATCGCTATCCAGTTCTTCGATCAATGATTCAAGCGAATACTCAACAACTTCAAGGTTAGGAACCTCGGCCGGTCCAGCCATTGCGACTGCCTAAAATAGGCCGAGTCGAGCGGCAACTAATCCCTCCCAATGCAGACAGTCACCTTTGTTGGGCATCTGTCTCTTGATCGGCCAAAGCAGCCGTCGGTGCATCGAGCCCACAGCGTCAGCTACGGGTTTGGTTACCAATGGGATGGACTCCTCCTCACCCTGACTAATCGGCGTCTAAGCGCCAGAATGGTAGGTGCAAAGTAGCCATTCAGAGAATGAGGAGAAGCCCAAATGAACCTTAGCAGAGCCGGTGTGGATATTGCGAAGTCGGTTTTTCACGTGCATGCGGTTGATCGTCACGGCCAGCCCAAATGGCGTGCCAAGCTCAAGCGAAACGAGTGGCTGGATGCGCTATGTCAAGGCCTTGCTCCTGGCGCTGAGGTGGGGATGGAGGCCTGTGCCTCGGCCCATCACTGGGCCCGGAAGCTGCAGGCGCGAGGATTTCGCGTGAAGCTCATTGGGGCACAGTTCGTAAAACCCTATGTCAAGAGCAACAAAAACGACCAGGTGGATGCCGAGGCGATCTGTGAGGCGATGAGTCGGCCCGGTATGCGGTTCGTGGCGGTGAAGAGCGTTGCGCAGCAGGATGCGCAGGCGGCGCACCGCATCCGTGAGGAGATTGTCGGTCAGCGTACTGCCTAAAGCGAACCAGATCCGTGGTCTCGTGGGCGAGTATGGCATTGTCGCCCCAAAGGGCATCCAGCAGCTACGCCGGGCGTTGCCGGATTGGCTGGAAGATGCTGAGAACGCGTTGACGGTGGACTTCCGCAGTCTACTGGCCGATCTGGCGGAAGACCTTCGATACTTGGATGATCGGATCGCGCTGCTTGACGAGCAAATCGCACAGCGCGTGAAAGAAGACCCTGTGGCGCGGCGATTGCTTGCGCTGCGTGGGATCGGGCCGCTCACCGCGAGCGCCTTGGCCGGTGCGTTGGGCAATGCGCAAGCATTCAACAAAGGGCGTGACTTCGCCGTCTCGCTCGGGCTCACGCCACGCCAGCACAGCACCGGCGGGAAAGACCGGTTGCTCGGTATCAGCAAACGCGGTGATGCTTATCTGAGAAAGCTCCTAGTGCATGGTGCATGGTCCGTGCTGCGACATGCCAAGGATCGCGACGACGCGCTCAGTCAGTGGTTGAAAGCGCTGATTGCACGCAAGCACCCGAATGTGGTCGTTGTCGCGCTGGCCAACAAGACTGCGCGGGTCGCCTGGGCGATCGTGCACAACGCTACGGATTACGATCCTCAGCTTGTCGCCGGCAAAGGTACAAATTGAGCATGGCGCGACCGAGGTAGTGGAGAGTGCGATCAGATGCCTTTTAATGATTGCAAAGCACATTGGATGATGGCGGCCAGGTGACACCGACGTCGGCAAAACCCTTTATGTCCGTAGAGCTAACAAACTCGTGTTACCGTTTGGGAGCCGACGTGCGAATAGCCCATCAGGGTCCGATGCCTACAGATACGGCATCACTTATGAGACCGGATACACGTAGGCAGTCATACCTTGACGTTATCGAACAAAGTGCTTGCAAACGAGGAGGAGTCCATACCGGACATAAGCCCGGAAATCTCTCCGAACGTCATTGCTTTCTGATCTCATACTCGGCAAAAAACGGTCCCTCCGTTGCCGCTCATGCCGTACCAGATTACCGGCAACTCTGTCATTGCCGGGTCAGACAAACTAAGAGCCAGGATGCCGTGAGCAGTGGCACTCCCTTCCAGGGGCAGACGTAGCGCCTCGCAATGTTGGTGTTGTAGTCAATCGAACACGGCTCTCATGAGACTCCTTCTCGGTTGATAGGAGTGTGATCGTGTTGCCGAGTTGCGGACGGCTGCTATCCGGCGGGATGGACGTTCGCCTGTGGGGCTGTCAATCCGAATTCGACCCAAAACCCACGGCGGCTGCCCTCCGTTTCAGCTACTCGACCAGTTCAATCTCACCAGGCCTCCACGTTTGGTCAATCCAGGGCTGCTCAGGCCCGTACATCCTCAGGCCAATCCACCAGCTCTTGCCGGGAAGGGTCTGCAGCCAGTTGCCCTCCTGCCCTTTGGGGGCCTTGGGGGAGAAGTAGATGTCGTACGATCCGTCTGCGTTCTTCTTCAACCCCTCGGTCTGGCTGCCTAGTGTCGGGAACTGCTGGTCGGTCTGCAGCTGTGAACGTGTCTGGGTGTCATACATGGTGACGGCCCAGAAATCCTTCACCGGCGGATTGGGTGGGATATGTCAATTTGTAGGTCTTCGATCCGTCCAACGGACGTTGCTTGGAGTCGAGCATCGCCAGACCATAGTCCGAACCCTTGCCAGCGACCGTCACCGCCATCGCGGGCGACACCACGATATAGCCGAAATGGAACAGGATACGGGCATCGAGATTATAGGCGCCGTTCTTTTCGAAAGCCGTGTCCTTGTTGGCGTACGCCATTACCCACGCACTGTCCTTGCCATAGATGAAGTTGCCCGGCTCGCGGGGGAAGTAGCTGATGGAACGGGCGGCGGCGTTACCAATCGCGGCGGCATCGGTCAGGATCTTTTTCATCCGCACACCCGGCTCGAACGGCTTGCCCTTCTCAATGCCGATGGCGGCCATCATGCCCTTGGCCTCGGGGCCCAGATAATCGTCGGGCTCACGCTGGATCAACGCATGCAGCTTTTCGAAGGCGCTGTAGTCGTTGGGCAGCACGGTGTTCATCTTCTTGCCCGAGACATTGATGAACTCCATCTTCGGAGGCGCAGATGCCTTGGCCAGGGGATAGACCTTCAGCTTGTTGCGGATGTTTTCGGAGGCGGCCTTGATTCCCTTGTCGAGGTATCCTCGCGTGAACACCCAGACGCCATTGGTCTTTGAAGGCACGACGAAGTAACCCTCCGGCACGTCGCCTTTGTAGCCCGGCGGAAGTATCAGGAATTTTCCACCCTCGCCCTTGTCCGGGCCGGCGACGCCCAGGTCCGTCATGTAATGGAATTCCATATCATCGAGGACGCCCAACATCTTGGGCGGAAGATCGATGACCGTGGGCCCGTCCTTTTCAAGATCGAGGAAGCCCACGGCGTACATAGTCGATGTGTTTCCGGTCAGGAGCACCGTGGTGGAATCCATCAACGTGTCCCATATGCAGATCTGGTTGCTCGTGGCACACCCGATGCTGGCCTGCCCTTCTCGCAGCATGGCGACTGACAGGGCCGGGATGGAGTTTAGGTAGACATTGACCGCGCGCGAACGGTCGAGATAGTCATACACGGTCTCGACCGTTTTCTCGCTTGGCACGCCGTCGAAGTAGTCAAGTGTGCCGATGGAGGTCTCCACCTTGCCCGGTGCCGTGATCGACGCAGGGATGTCGGTAGTCATTTTCATCTTCGGTGGCTGAGCGGCCAGAGACGCCGCCATGCCAGTTGCGATCGCCCCGGCAACGGCCAGGGACACAAGTATCGTTGTCATTGAGTTACCTTTGAAGTCAAAAACCACTATGAGTTGACGAGCACTGGACCCAGCGTCTGCACTACAGCAGCAGCTGTTCCTATCCCGCGATGTTGTTCAAGAAAGGCTGAAATCCTCCGGCCTTCACGTATCACTCCTGTCTCTTCCCGTTTCTTGACGCGCGGGTGCTTTACCGCTCCACGCCCCAAGAGGTTGCTTTAGAACCTGAGCAGCCAAAACCATTGGAGGCTCTTTCTACTTCACTTGTTGTATCTTGTTCATCGGGAACGACTGGTCGAAATAGCCCTGCTCAGGGCCATAGAGTCTCAGGTAGACAAAGAAGGACTGCCCTTCATTGGTCTGAATCCAGTGCGCCTCTTTGCCTTCAGGCGCCTCTGGTCCGAAGTAGAGGTCAACCGAGCCGTCTGTGTTGTTGATGAGACCTTCGGTACGGGATGAACGGTCCGACCGGTTGATCTCGTTGCGAATAATCAAGCGATTCTCGATATCGTACACTGTGATCGACCAGAAGTTGGCCGCCGGTGGGTTGGGTTCGATTCTGAGCTTATAGTTATTACCGCCCATCAGCGCATTGCCGTCGGCATCGTAATAGCTGCCCAGATAAGCGGAACCTTTGCCGGGGACGCGTGACACCATGCCGGCAGAAGTTGTGGTCGCCTCAAAACCGTAGGATGCCCGCTCATTGAACTCGGAGTAGGTCGGCAGGTCGATCTTCGGGTTCATACCAGCCATCGCATCCTCCCAGCCGGAATCCTTGTGATAAAGCGCCGTTGGGAACATGTTTTCGGTCTTGTTGAAGGAGATCGCCTGCGACATCGCCATGCCCACATCCAGGGCTTGCTGCAAAATCTCTTTTTGATAGACGGTCGGTTTGAAAGCTTTGCCCTTTTCAATACCGAGGTCTTTCAGCCAGGCGTAGAAGAAGCGGTCGCGGTCGGCCATCGGCTCTTTCTGCACATAGGCATTCACCAGTTCCCAGAACTGCATGTCCCTGGGCTGCGTGTTCAGCGCGATCTTTTCGCCCGGTTTTGGCTCATATTTAATGAATTTGGTTTTCGGTGGATTGGCGGTATCCGACAGCTTGTAGGCCTGCACTGCGGTCCTCAGCTTTTCAGCCTCAGCCCCTGTGCCAAGGGCGCGGTAGAAATACAGCACCAGGAAGGTGTCGGACTGGATGATCTCGCCTTTGAAGTCGTCAGGGTAGTCCTGTCCCGGACCTACCAGCAGCAGTGTTTCCTGTTTGCCGGAGCCGATTTCCTTGATGGGCTGCATCCATGCATTATCGACCACGCCGTAGATCTGCCCAGGCGGGATTTCGACCACGACCGGTCCGGTCCTGGACAGATCTGTCATCGCGATCGTATAGGGCGTGGTCACATTGGCTGTCATAAAAGGATAGACCCCGTCGTATCCGTCATACAAGCCGAAGAAGATTTCGTCTTCGCCAGCATTCATGTTGACGGTCAAGGCCGGATACAGCTGATAGAAGTTCATCATCGGCATCGCCCAGGTTACCAGCTGGGTGGCTCGCTGCAGGAGAATCTGGCGATGCAGAAATGCTGCAGTTTTTTTGGTAATGGTCTGGTCCTGGTATTCGAGAATACCCAGATAAGTTTCTTGAACCTTGTTCGCCTGCACCGGTGTCGTGATCGCGACAGAGAGCAGACCGCCCATAGCAAGATAAACGAATGCTTTAGTATTCATGTGTACCTCTTACATCCACTCTGCGATCCTCTGTGTTTTGCCAAGACGCGAGGGGGCACCGAACAGCATCGCCGATTACTCGAAAACTCGATATCGATTGACCTTACAGACGGCGAGCGCTGCCCGGTTACTCCACGAGTTCGAAGTCACTAAGCATCCATGTCTTATCGATGTAGCCTTCGAGCGGCCCGTAGAGTCGGAAGACCACGAAGAAGCCCTTCGCAGGATCGGTCTTGATCCAATTGCTTTCTTTGCCCTTGGGGGCATGCGGGCCGAAGTAGACATCCACCGCGCCGTCGGCATTCGCCTCGGGGTTACGCATACTGCCGACGGTGATGTTGCCTCCCGAATCGAGCAGGCTGCGGCTGGTCGGATCGTAGGCCGTCACGGCCCAGAATCGTTTCACCGGCGGATTGGCCGGGACGCGTAACCGATAGTTTTTTTTACCCAGCAGATAGGCCCCATCTTTATCCCTGAAAGCAGTCAGATAAGCGGTCCCGACTCCCGGGGTGGTGGAGAGCAGGTTCGGCGAGACCACAATGGCCTGGTAGTGCCAGAGAGTCCGGGCATCAATTTCCCGGTATCCGTTACGTGTGAACTCCGTGTTGTGAAGGAACATCTTTTCCCAATGCCGTTCGGGCCAGTACCTGATGTCCGGTGCACGGGAGGCATAAAGAATTGCGCGTGACATGGCGACGCCCTGTTTTGCAGCCTGGTCGAAGATCTTCCGCATCCGCGCATCCGGCTCGAAAGGCTTGCCTTTCTCGATGCGCAATGTCGCCAGCCGGCCGAGTTGCTCTGCACCGAACAGATCAGCGGGTTCGTATTGGATGATCTCGTTCAGCATCTCAAATACAGCGCCATTTTCGGGCACCAGCGTGTTCGCACCCATACGGGAAGCATTGACGAAGTCGGTTTCTCTGGGCCCCGTCGCCAGCGGATAAACCTTCAAACGCTCCTCGAACCAATCGACAGCCTTGTCACCCATGCCAACGTCGAATCCACGCATCATGGCCCAGATCCGGTAGCCCGCCGAATGCATCACAAAGTAACCGTCCGGCACTTCACCCTGGTACCCGGGGGGCAGAAACAGATACTTGCCGCCTTTGCCGTTGTCGGGCCCAGTCGTACCCATGTCCGTGATGTACTTGAAATAGGCATCATTCGCGGTACCGTACATGCCCGGCGGAATCTCGACGACAGTCGGGCCGTCAACCTTGAGGTCGATGGAGGCGAAGGCATAGACCGTTACATCGTTTCCGGTCAGATAGTTCTCGCTCGGGAACATGAAATCGGCCTCGACCCCGGCGATCGAGGAACTCTTCAATCCAAAATCCCGAACCTGCGATTTAACGATCGCGTAGAGTGACAGGGCCGGAAAGAAATCCATGTAGGCCTGCGTGGCGCGCTGCAGATCCAGCTCGTCGTAGATCTTCTTTGCAGACGCTTCGGTGGGAAAAGCGCCTCCGGTGAAATCAAGTACACCGAAATTGGTTTCAATCCTGTCCGGCGCAGGTCGGAAGTCCCTGGAGGTCTGTTTCTTGTCGGTGATTTTGAACAGGTTCACCGTTTCTGCCGGGTTTCCGGCCGAGGCCGGTGCCGCGACACCAACCGTCGCCAACCCCGCCACGACCAGATTGATGATTGATCTGGTATTCATTCAGTGCTCCTTTATCCCTGCTTCCCGGGATGTGGCCAACCACACCCCGCCAATCTGTCTTGAACGTTACTCGACCGCCTCGGGATCACCCGGCCGCCAGCTCTTGTCGAACCATGGGTCCAGCGGGCCATACAGCCGGAGCAACATGTTCCAGCCCTTGCCGGGGACCGTCTGGATCCAGTTGGCCTCCTGTCCCTCTGGCGCTTTGGGGGCGAAGTAAATGTCGTAGGTCCCGTCTGCGTTCTGCTGCAGGTCCTTCTTGTTGTTGTCGAGGCCTGGGAACTGCTGATCGGTCTGCAGCATGGCCCGCGTCTGGTTGTCGTACAGCGTGAAGGACCAGAAGTCCTTGGCCGGGACATTTGCCGGCAGGTGCACCTTGTAGGTCTTGCTACCGTCGAGCGCATTGCCGCCGGCGTCAAGATAGGCCACTGCATACTGGGAACCCTTGCCGACCATCTTGGCGGTCATCGCGGGCGTTATTCCGGTCGCGTAGAAATGAAAATAGCTGCGCGCATCCAGTAACCGGGCCCCTGCGTCGAGGAACTCGTGGCTGCCGCCGGGGAAAGGTGTGCTCCACACGCCTTCGCCGGGATAGAAATAGAACATGTCGTCACGCGGGCGCGCGGCCAGAGTGCGTACGGTTGCAGCACCGATATCGGCCGCCTCTTCGAGGATCTTGCGCATGCGTGCATCCGGCTTGAACGGCTGACCCTTCTTGATCCCGATAGACGCCAGCAGGCCGAGTATCTCGGGATCCTGCCCCTCACTCGGCTCCGCCTGGACCACTTCATTGATCTCCTCGAAGATCCCGTAGTCCATGCGGTGAATCGTGTTGTTGAACTTGCCGGAGACATTGACGAAGTTCATCTTCGGCGGATTGTCCTTCTGTGACAGCGGATACATCCGGAACAGCTTCTTGGTCGTCGCGACGGCCGGGGCGGGATCGCCGTCCTTCTGGAAGCCACGCCAGATGACCCAGTTGCCGTAGGTGTTTGTGCGGGCGATGTGATAGCCGTTGGGCACCTCACCCTTGTAACCCGGCGGAAGGATCAGGAACTTGCCGCCCTTGCCCTTGTCCGGCCCGGCGTTGCCGAAATCGGTGACATAGTGGAACCAGTGATCGTCGATGATGCCGAGCACATTGGGCGGCGTCTCGATGACCATGGGCTCGTCCTTCAGCTCGAGCCAGCTCGTCATATAGACACTGGTCGTATTGGGTGTCAGCCACAGCGCCTTGGAGTCCATCAGCGTCTCGAACAACAGCGCGGTCGTGTTGGCCGGACCGAAATCAAGGATCCCCTTGCGCATGCCGTACATGGATGCGATCTGGATACTGTTGAGGTAGGCCTGCACCCCTCGCTGCAGGTCGAGGTTGTCATAGACCTTCTGTGCCGTTTCCTGGGTAGGCACGCCGTCGAAGAGCTCCAGCGTACCGATACGGGTCTCGAGCCTGTCCGGCGTCGCGATCCCCGGCGGGACCTCGGTGGTCATTTTCATTTTCGGTGGTTGCGCGGCAAGTGCTGCTGTAGCGCCAGCGGCCACAAGTCCGGCGACGGTCAGGGTCGCTAAGAAATTCGCCTTCATTTTGTGCTTCTTCCTCTGTTTGTCCCCAGGGCAGGCAATTGACCGGCCCGCACCTTAGGGGGATTCGTCCAGATCAACGGGACCGGAGAGGGTCTGTCAGGGATGCTCAAGACCCGCCAATGTCGTTTGTCCGGACCATAGGGTCAAGCTAAGCGTTTGACGGTGGTGGTTCTTGCCATCGCGCGCCATTCCGCGAGCAACAGGTGATGACAGGGATGGAGGTGGATACGAAAGACCTCTCTGAGACTTCAATCTACGATTTAGAATCCAATACCGCCTGCCATTTCGCGCCAACGAAGGATGCCGGCCGCTCGAGGCCGCGGAAGCCCGGTGCACTGCTCAAATGTCGCTGGCCTTGGCCGCCCTCAGGCCCCTGTCCGGAGACTCAATTCAGTGTTGCCGCGATCGCAACCGCAAGCCGGCTCAGCAGTATCTTCTCTGCACGGACCAGCGCGTCATAGCCGTCTCCCGCGAGCGGCTCGGTGTCGGAAAACGCTTTCTCGGAAAGCAGCTTGAGCTTGCTGGCATCGATCACAGCCCAGTAGGCGACCAGGGTGGCGTCGCCATCCGCGTTGCCATGCAACTGGTCGATATGAATATCGATACGTCGCTTCCAGGTCGACACCTTGTGTTTGTGACTGCCGATCGCGCGTCCGCTTGCTGTGGCTATTTCGGCGGCGAGGAAGCTGCGCAGGCTTTCGCGCAGGGGTTCAGCCCACTGGTGATGGCGGGCCGTGCGCACCTCGCCGTTCCTGGATTCCAACACCAGGCCGGGGTCAGTCGATATAGGAAGCGACCGTGAGGTCGCCGATCCCGGTGCTCGCCGGAGCCTGCTCCGTGATCTGGCCGGGGGTATCGGCGCGCAAGAGGTACTGCGTGAGCTCCGGTGTCTTGCCGCCGCAGCCGGCGGTGAACACGACGAGGATAGCGAGTAAAAGTTTCATCATTGCTTGGCCCTCGGGATCGGGTCTGGTTCATTGCTTGCCGGCAACAGCAGGGAGTTCGGTTTGTCGGACAACTGCCGGGTCAGGCTCTTGGTATTGTTCAGGGTCGAGTCCAGCGATCTCAGCGAGGCATTCAGGTTCTTGTACAGCTCGGCATTCTGCGAGAAGCCGTCCAGCACAAAGCGCATCTTCTGCAGGGTGGCGGTCAGTTCGCCGGTCAATGCCACGGTGTCTGCGCCGCTCAGAACCGTATCTGCAGACGCCAAGCGTAGCCTGCAACGACGATCAATGTATCGTCGGCACGTGGCCATAGCCTTGCTGGCGCCGGCTACGGTCTTCTTCCAGCGGAAGCGCGTTGAGCTTCTTCAACAGGGCACTGGCCTGGGTCTGCAGGAGATCCACACCGGTCTCGACGGTCGGGATGGTCGTGTAGTTCTCGAAGCTCCCCAGTTCTGCCGGTTTTTCATCCGGGTAGTAGTCGACCCCGATCAGTTTTTTACCGGTCAGCAGATTGCCGGTCTGCAGGGTCGCCCGCATGCCGCGGCGGACAGCCTGCTCGATGTCGGACCTGAGTGCGACCACCGAATCCTCACTGTCGGGAATCTGCCAGGCGACCGGGTTCCAGATAGATCAGCACGGGGATGGGGTCGTTGTCACCCTTCATTCGCTGGGCAGCGAGCTCCTTAATCAGTACGCGCTCGACCCGACCGACCTGAATACCGCGGTATTCCACGGGTGCCCCAGGCACCAGACCTCGCAGCGACTGCCTGAAGGACACGACATAGTATGCCCCATGTTGATAGGGGTTCTCGAGAGTCTCTTCATAGGAACCGTAGAGCGTGAATTCAGCATGGTCTGCTACCGGGTTTCGTGCCCCTACCCCGGGCGGCGTACCGAAGCTCACGCCACCGAGCAAAATGGTTTCCACAGAACCTGTTTTGACCTTGATCCCGTCAGCGGAGGCATTGACCGAGATGCCGCTGATATCCCAGAACCGGGTACCACTGTGGACCAGTTCGTGAAACGGTGCATCGATGAAGATCTCGTAGCGGACCTGTTTCCGCTCGGTATCGAATGTCTGTCGCCTCGACACGCCCGACCTTGTAGCCCCGGTACAGCACCGCATTACCGGTGCCGATCGAGCCGGCGTGATCGCTGAACAGGGTCAGGCGGAGTCCCGGCGCACCCACGCGGCGTCAGGGGTGGCTCCTCCAGTCCGACGAACGCTTTGCGCTTTCGGCAGTCGCCGAGCCGGGGGCCATTTCGATATAGGCACCCGAAAGCAGGGTCCCGAGTCCCGATACGCCACCGGCACCCACCCGCGCACGGACCACCCAGAACCGGGTATCCTCGCGCAACAGGGGTTTTGCCTCCGGCTCCAGCTTGACGGTGGCGGTGACACCGGACACATCCGCTTTCAACACCACGGCTTCCACCAGTCCGATCTGATGACTGAGAAGACGGATCTTGGTCTTACCGGCTTCGAGGCCCTCGGCAGTCTTGAAGTCGATGGTAATCGTGGGCCCTTCGGTCAGGGCCGTGTGGATCACCATCCATGCGCCGATCGCCACCGCCAGCAGCGGGATGATCCAGACCCCGGAAAACTTTCGGCCACGGCTTACCGAGGGTTTGTTCTCACTCATTGCTGTTCTCCATCTGGTCCCACATCAACCTGGGGTCAAAACTCTCTGCCGCAACCATGGTCACCATCACGACCCCGGCAAAGGCCAAGGCGGCACCGCCGGGGCGAATGACCAGCAAACCGCCAAGATTTACCAGGGCGACCAGGATCGCCACCACGAATACGTCCAGCATCGACCATTTGCCGATGAACTCCGTGATCCGGTACATCACGGTACGCTGGCGCTGGCTCGCCGGTGGGCCGTGACTGACGCTCCAGCACAGATAGAACATGACCAGCATCTTGCCCAGCGGCACCATGACGCTGGCGATGAAGATGACCACGGCGATAGGAATCGAATCCAGCTGGATCAGCAGCACCACACCGCCCAGGATCGTGCTTTCGGTTGAGTTACCCAACTGGTCGGTGACCATGATCGGCAGGATATTGGCCGGCAGATAAAGGACCACGGCGGTAATCAGCAGCGCCAGGGTGCGCTGCAGACTGGCCGGTTTGCGCAGATGCAGCGCTGAGCCGCAACGCGGGCACTGGTGCAGGTCCTTGCTGGCCAGCTTCAGGCACAGGTGACAGGACGCCAACCCCCTTTCTGCAGCTGTTGCCGGGCGGCTCATGATCGGCTCACTCCCTCGATACGGCGCCAACACTGGAATCGGTCCAGGCTGGACACGGCCAGGGCAAACACAATACTGAAAGCCGCATAGGCCCAGAATGAGATATCGAGGACCACGGTGGCCATACCGGCAATCTTGACCAGGCTGACCAATACGCCGATGAAGAATACCTCGACCATGCTCCAGTTCTGCAGGGTAAAAATCAGGCGGCCCAGCTGGGGTAGAAAGGCATACGGCCGCTGCGTCATCAATGCCCCGACCAGTATCACATTCAGGATCAGCACGGCAGCCGGGATGAGGATAATGAAGGCAGCGACCAGGAAGGCCAGGTCCGGCATTCCGTTACGCCACAGTTGTAGAGCGGTCTGGGGCAGCGTCGTCATGCTCTCCAGCCCACTGGCCTTGAACTCCATGAACGGGAAGCTGCAGGCAAGCGCCAGCAGGATGAGGGCTGAAACGGTGTATGCCATGACCCGGCTCAGCTCGTCCGCGCGATAGCGGGTCAGGAAGTGGCCGCAGCGCGAACAGCGCGCCGTTTCGCCATCCGCGAGGTCGGACATATCGAACACAAGATCGCATGATGGACAGGCGAGGCTTGCACTCTGATCGCTTTCACCAACTGTGCTTTCTGTGTCCAGAATAAGCTCCCCTGTTGTGCTCATCTCACCAGTGGCTCCATTAACGAGCCAATCGCAGACGTTCCCAATTCTGCGTCAGTTGCCGGCCTCTGCCGCTGAAGGCAGCGGCGGAAGCGCTGCACCCCGTTGATCATCCCGATCGACTGCAAAGGCAGCGCCAGTCAACCTCTGTCCGCATCAGGTGATCCGTCCGGCGGATAATCGAGCGTGTCCGTGATGGACCTTCGATAGTCCTCTGCAAAATCCGGAAACGGCAGGGTCTGTTCCGAGGCCCATTCGCGTACCTGTTTCTCGGCGGCCTGCTGGCGTTCCGTATCGAGCCCGCCGTCGCGGCCGAGATAGACGGTGCTCGAGGGGAAGGCGAAACCGGTTCCGGCCTGTTCGACGAGCTTCATGGCGCGCAGCAGGATGTCTTCCTGAATGGCGAGAAATTCATTGTAGTGTTTCGTCTTGATGTACGCGCGAATCGCCACGTTCAGCGAATAGTCGCCGAACCCGACGAAGCGCACCCGGATCGGGTCATCCACCGTGTGGATGGTTTTCGGATGGCCGTGCAACAGTTCACGTAACGCCGCGAGCAGGAACCGCATCTGGTCATCGGTGGTCTCGTAACGCAACCCGAGCTCAGTATTCAACAGAAAGCGGTCGGCCGCGCTCAGGTTGACGATATTGCGCTGGGCAAAGTCGGCATTCGGAATCGTAATCAGAGTCCGGTCGAAACGCCGGATCTTGGTCGAACGCAGACCCACCGACTCCACACTGCCGACCGGGCGCCAGCCCGGTGTGGAATCTTCATCGTACCGGCAGAGATCACCGACCCGCACCGGACGATCGGCAAACAGGTTGAGCGCACCCATGAAGTTTTCCAGCGTGCTCTTGGCGGCAAGCGCGATCGCAATACCACCCACGCCTGCACCGGTGACCAGACCGGCGACCGGCACGCCGAGCTGGTCCAGCATCCGAAAGACAAGTACCACTACCGCCACGACACCAACGGTGCGGGCAACCAGTCGCAACAACGAAGCATCCAGGCCTTCAGGATTGATGCGGGGCGAGGCGATAATCATTTCGGCCACCTGGTTGGCGGTCAGCCACACGACCCAGACCAGCGTGATGCCATAAGACACAAACCCGACGGACTGCAGCAGTTCGGCGCCAGTACCCGTCAAATGGATCTGTACGCGTGCAAAATAAGCTATCAGTGGCAATAGAATGAGCAGGGTAAGGGGTGCGCTCATGTGGCGCAGGTAGGAGCCGAAAGAGCCGTCGAACGTTTTTTTGCGCGACCATCGATAGACCACGATCAGGATGCCAAACCCAAACGTCAGCGGGACCGCCATGGCCAGCCATTTCCACAGCACCTGGCCAAAAACTGCGGAGTTCGCCCAGTCTGGAAGCGACTCCACCCAGGCCATCGGGATCATCCAGCCGGTAATCAACTCGTTCAATCGATGCACGTCTTTTATGTGCACCCGGCTGACATAAGGCGATTCGCGCGCCATCTCATAGAAACCACGTATGTTCTTTACCGTACCTGCGCTGAATCGGTATTCGCCGGCATAGGGCCCTTCGGCAACCCGCACGATGCTGATCTCGGTATGGGGTATGCGCCAGCGCGTCAGTGCTTCAGGCGCATCCGGGGCGGCCTGATCTGAGGATATGTCGGGGATATCCGCAGGTTTCGGCAGCTTCTGACGGGCGATGACGTCCCAAAGCAGATAGAAGCTCTCGCTCGCCACCTGGCGACGGCTGGCAGGAGCAACCATGCTCAGGTCAAACAGGCGCTCCACCTTGTTGTCGATCTGCTCAAGTGCTTGCTGCGAGGCCCAACTCGGCGAATCACGAAACGTCTGATAGCGCGCTGCGGTTTCCTCGGTAAGGGCCAGAAAGCTCTGCATGGTCGCGCGCGGGCTCGAGGTATCGATCGGTAACAGCGGATTTCCCGCAACAGCCATACCTGCGATCAGCATCAGCAACAACGCAACGGCCAATCTCGAACAGATGGCTTTAGGCAGAGAAACAATAGTCATCGGCATGCTCGGTGGCTTTACCTGTCTGTTGGTAACGACCAGCCCCCGGGCGACGCGGACAGGCGGGAGGGTCAATACTATATCCTCGAAATAGCATTCAGGCTCAGGCTCCAGACTAAGGCCCCGAATACGGTTTCGCTTGCCATTTCACGCCACGCGAAAAGGTCGGGGCGGAGATCCTGGACTGCCGAATCAACCTCGGCTGTCAGGCGGCATTCCGTGGCGCCTAATGGCAAGCACCCTCGATTTCTTTCTACGAAACTCAATCACGTGGGTTAGGCGATGCCTCTTCAGCGAAGCGGCTATCGAGAGAACAAGACCGAAACCGCTCGCAAATCCCGCCCCAACAGTTCGCAATTAACCATGACAAGGAGATAACGATGAGCCTTCCAGGTAAGACAATGAAGATCGGCGGATGGAACTACCATGTAAGCGATCAAGGGAAGCGGAGATAAAGTAGTAATGCTGGTTCACGGCATGCCCGATGACGGTAGCTGTTGGAAATATCAGGTACCGGCATTATTAAACGCAGGTTACCGCGTGATCGTTCCAGATACGCTAGGTTACGGTCGTTCTGACCGTCCACGTGAAGTTGAGCATTACAAAGTTGAAAAAATAATTGCTCATATGTTTGAAATTATCGAAAAGTTAGGTCTTAAAGATATCAACTTAGTGGGTCACGACTGGGGTTCTGCCATTACCTGGGGGATGCTCTATCAGAAACCAGAGTTGTTCAGAAAATACTGCTCATTGTCAGTTGGCCACTTGGGCGCTGTGTTCAGCCAGGTCCACTCAACCCCCGAGCGTATGCTCGAAGCCGCTAAGACCAACTGGTTTACGTACCATCATACCCAAGCTGGTATGGAAGAACTCTATATGACGAACGACTTCCGCTACTTCGATACTTTTTTCGTTCAGCACCCTGAAAAGGAAGAGGTCAAGAGACTTATCAAAGAAACCGGTCATGTCGAATGGCTAAACTATGACATAGCCAACCCTATGGTCCAGGACTATCTGGCAACGGCCAAAGATCCGATGGTCTTTCCGAAAACTCCGGTGCCGGTTATGGTGATTTACCCTGAGCAGGATATGTTCCTGTGGCCGACTCAGGCTATTGATACACCTAGATGGGTTGATGCTGAGTGCCGTATTGAAATGATTCAAGGTGGCCATTGGTCGATGCTGGATCACCCGGACGACGTCAACGTACGCATGCTGGACTGGTTTGGTTCTGAAACCTACAACGTGCGAGCAAATGTAAAAGAAGCCTGATCTGTCTGGCAAGGTTGTGGCAGCCGGTGCCCTTGCGCCGGCTGCCGCGGCGATCAGCAGCAGATTGCAGTGATAACCTGGAGTTAACTGGGATGATGGAGCGCTTCGAAAAACCGGGTGCGCGACTGTTATATCGTTTTTGCGTCATAGGCGTATGGGCACTGACGTCGGCTCAGACGGCCTTCGCTCAAGACTTGAACAGCGAAGAGCAGGCAAGGGCTTTCGGCGGGCCGGATGCCGTACTGAACCGGATCGAATCTGACAGCGTTTCAACAGATACGCCCCTCAAGCTGGATTTCATGAATCCCTGGTACGAATGGAAAGACAAGCTCCAGAAGGAGCACGGCCTGGCCTTCGGAGTGGAGTACAACACGACCTACCTGAGGAGCAGCGATCGCCTGCCGGGTACCAACAAGGACGCGTCGGGCGGCATCTTTCGCTTCAGCGGTGTCTGGGAGGCGTTCGGCCGGGGCACGGCTCACCCTGGCAACCTGAGTTTTCTTATCGAGCGCACGGACGAATTTAGCAATACGGGGCCGAGTTCCTTACTTGGCGAGAGCCTGGGCTATGCCGGAATCTCAAACCTTAACTACAACGACGATGGTTGGCGGCTCAACACGCTCTACTGGGACCAGAAGTTCCAGGGTGGCAAGTATGAGGTGGTCGGTGGTTACCTCGATATCAGCGATTACGTCGATGTATTCCCGCTGGTCAGCCCCTGGACAGACTTTTTCAACTACGCCTTTAGCATCGGGGTCGGCGCCCTCGACCTTCCCAGCGATGGCGCACTGGGGTTTGCGGGGGCGGCCTGGCTGACAGATGACGTCTACGTAATGGCCGGCTTCGTCGACGAGAATGCGGATGCCACCGATCCCGGAGAAGGGTTCGACACTTTTATCAATGATCGATGAGTACTTCAAACACTTCGAGATAGGCTGGACCGGCGCTTCACAGGAGGCCTACTTACCTCAATAATGTCCACCTGACCCTGTGGCACGCGGATGAAAGAGAGGAGTTGGGCGTGGAAGACGGTTGGGGGGGAGTGCTGTCCTTTAACCACACCATCGGCGACAAATGGCTGGTGTTCGTCCGGACCGGGTGGGCGGAGGACAGCGGCAGCCTGCTGGAACGCTCGGTCAGCATTGGGGGCGGCTATACGCCCGGCGGCATGGCGACGCTGGGATCGGGAAGCCAGCTTGGGTTCGGTGCCAACTGGGGCAGACCCAACGACGCCTTGTTTGGTACTGACCTGGATGACCAATACACCCTCGAGGCCTACTACCGGGTGCAGTTGAGCAGGGAACTCGCCATCACACCGAGCGTGCAATTACTGATCGACCCGGCGCTCAATCCGGACGAAGACCGGATCTGGGTGGGCGGCGTGCGGGCACGACTGGCTTTCTGATTCGGCGTCATAACGGAGTCCCAACGCTTGCCGGCGAACTGGTCTGCATACGCAGCTCCAGACCGACTCGATTTCTATCACCTAATTGCTTTGCCGATGAGAGATGGAGGCGCTCGATAGCATGAGTCACAAGCAACTCGGCGCTTACATAGAGACCCGGATAGGGAAGAAGTATGACATCGACCTTGACAGTGGAATTGGTAAGGCCGTCGAGAAGGGTATGGACAGCTACATGAAGGCCTACGAGACTTGGGACTACACCAGGCAGTCCATGGACCACTGGGCTCAGCTCATACGCGAACGCCTGGATGCAGCCCGCGAAGAGGGTCCAGGCACCTCTCCGGACGATACGAACGATCAAGTTCGTTGATCGGCGTGTGACCAACCCGCCAGGAGCCGGGATACGATGATGTACGACCAGGACAAGACCGACCGCCGGGAGGTGTCGTAGTGACTGTTGCCAGACTGACCCGCATTCTCCTGCGCGTTGCCGTATCGTTGACGCTGCTGCTTGCGATCCTCTGGTCAGCGACCGCGCTGTGGATCGACGGGCCGGAGTCACGGTCCCTCGCCGGTACACTCGCGAGTGGTGTCGTCCTCACCGCCGGACTGATGGCGGTGCTGATCCGTCCCTTCTGGGGAGCCGCGGCCATCATCCTCGTGCCGTTCGCGGTTGTATTGGGGTGGTGGCTGACGCTTGCGCCGAGCAACGATCGGGACTGGCAGCCGGACGTCGCACGCCTGCCGACGGCAACCATCGATGGCTCGCGCCTGACCGTCCGCAACGTCCGCAATTTTTCATACGCCGGCGAAGGCGACGTCACCGAGCGCTGGGAGACCCGCACCTATGACCTCGATACGCTGGTTGGGCTCGACATCTTCATCTCCTTCTGGGGTCCAACCCTGTATGGACACACTATCGCAAGTTGGGAGTTTGCCGACGGGCGTCGTCTTGCCGTCTCGATCGAGACACGCAAGGAGCAGGGCGAAGAATACTCCGCAGTACGCGGCTTCTTCCGCCAGTTCGAGCTCTACTATGTAGTTTCCGACGAGTCCGACGTCATTGCACTGCGCACGAACCAGCGTGGCGAACGTGTCGAGCTGTATCGCACCCTGGCCACGCCGACCGAGGACCGCGCACTGCTGCTCGACTATGTGCGCGAGATGAACGCCCTGGCCGAAGCGCCTCGCTGGTATAACGCCCTGACCCATAACTGCACGACCACTATCTGGCACCATACGAAGGCGGTGGGCTCGGACTTCCCGCTGGATTGGCGGTTGCTGGCGAACGGTTACCTGGTCGACCTCTCCTACGAGCTCGGAACGGTCAACACCAGCATAGGGCTCGACGAGCTAAAACGGCGCAGCGACGTCACCGCCCGCGCCCGCGAAGCCGGCACCGGGGAGGGTTTCTCACTGTCGATTCGCGACGGGCTGCCGTCGCGTCCGTCAACAGTGGCGAACAGGCCATAAACCCGTTGACACAGGCTTCGAGCCGCAAGTTGTTCGCAACCTTAAACCTAAAGCGTTCGTCCAACCGACACGCCTCTTGAGCGGTAGCCAGTCGCTGCCATTACCCCTCCAGTCGTTTTCCGGCCCCGGTTCTTACCCAGTTTTTAGCCAGTTTCTGGGGACGCCGGGAACGCCGGCGCGACGCACACTCTAGCTGTGACTCACGGCAAGCCTCTGAGTCCACGGCCACCCGGCCCGGATGTCACACGAGCGTTCCGAAACCGCGCCTAAACGGGTTCTAGATCGGCTGAAGCGCGCCTCCCGTGTGCGGGTGAATTGAAAAGCCAGCAGCGATGAGCAGCCCCTGTGATGATCGCGCCAACCCGAAAAACGCGTATCGATTTTGGTGGTCCCGCGCACTATCGAATCGTCGTTGAAGGCAGCTTGGGTGCGGAGTGGCACCACCGCTTGGGCGACCTGGCAATGGTCACCACAATCGAGGGAGACGGGATGCCACGAACGGCGGTCTCTGGTCGGTTCGCGGATCAGGCGGCGCTGAATGGGGTACTCGAAATTCTGCATGACTTGCATCTTCCCATCGTCCTAGTCGAGCGGATCGAGGACCCGATCAACCCAACCCCAAACCCCTGATTCGACGTTGCATCAGAGTTGAGGAACCTGTGATCTGCTCGACAATTCTGTCATCCCCAACGAAATGGAGGGATCTATCTACTGGATATTGCTTGTCGGTCCCAGGGATGAGATTTCTCGCCGCGCTCGAAATGACAATGAGTGAGGTCTTCCTTAAACGCGACGTTGTCAGCGAAATCCACGGCGACCGGACGACGCGCATACTCCGCTGACAGCTACAGGGAATCCAACTGGGAGCGACGCCTCGACATTCATATCGACCAATTGCATGGAAGCGTGGATGGCAGTGCCGGGCTGGTGGCCAACTGGGCCGTGGTTGACGCAACCAACCACGCTGTCCTTGCCGAGTACAGCTTTGCTGAAACCGAGCCACTCAGCGCTGATGGTCATGACGCACTGATCCGCGCCGAGAAGATATTGCTGAGCAGGCTGGCCAACGCGATCGCGGCAACGTTGATTTGATGAATTGGGCGCGTCCAGGGCATGAATAATAGGTCCCTTGTACTTTATATAACTAATTGATGAACCGCTTGAAGAAGATTTAGGTGTCAAGGAAAATCATGATGTTGGCGACTCTGATGATCGTACCAACTTTCGATGTGCATGCGGATTTCCAGTGGCAGGCGGTGGGCGCGATTAGCCGCAATAGCATTGATGTTGGGCCGGCAGATGGCGATGTTGACAGCATCGCTCTGGGCGGTCGTTACTATCTTGAAGAAGTGGATACCAGCCATGGCCCTCTCGCCGAGGCTGTATTCAATAGCCAGGCCTCCTTCGTTGGCGCGAACTGGGTGTACACAGATGCGGACGACCTTGTTGATGACCTGAATTCCGATGCCTATACCTTAGAAGGCCGTTACGTT
Organism: uncultured Gammaproteobacteria bacterium; assembly: GCA_963783675.1. Lineage (GTDB taxonomy): Bacteria > Pseudomonadota > Gammaproteobacteria > Competibacterales > JAHEDQ01 > JAHEDQ01. Next base: position 449,963 of record CAWAOU010000005.1, on the reverse strand, counting down.
TGGCAAACCAGCATGCCGCTGATCTTTGAAGGGAGCTGGACGCGCGAGACACCGGACTTCTCTGACATCGATACCTACACGCTGGGTTTTGGTGCCTACATTTCTCCTCATACAGAAGTTATCTTTCGTTATCGCAACAGCGATATAGACGACTCCGATGCGCCTGAAGTTGGCGAATTCGGTTTTGCAAATATTGATGCCTATGGCATCGATTTTCAGCACCATTGGGAGCTAAGCAATGACGGCACCTTCGTTTTCAATGCGGGCTACGCTCGGATCGATGTTGAGGATGGTGACGATATTGACGCGTGGAGTGTTGGTAGTAACTGGTTCGTCAACAGGAACCTGGGGTTTGGAGTCGAATTCAGCCGCGCTGACAATTCGGGTGCCCAGCAAGACACTTACTCAGTGGGTGTAGACTGGTTCGTCACAGATACCATTGGTCTTGTTCTGGCGTACGCTCACTCTGAGCTAGATAACACTGACATTGATTCTGACCAGATTCTCTTGGGTGCCGAGCTGCGCTTTTGAAAGCCTGGTTAGAATAAAAGGGGTCGGTGACAAATGGTTGGTGTTCGCCGGAACCGGGTGGGCGAAGGACGGCGGCAGCCTGTTGGAACGGTCGGTCAGCATTGGAGGCGGCTATACGCCCGGCGGCATGGCGACGCTGGGGTCGGGAAGCCAGTTTGGATTCGGCCTCAACTGGGGCCGGCCGAACGATGCCCTGTTCGGTACGGATCTGGATGACCAATATGCAACGGAGGTCTACTACCGCTGGCAAGTGGCCGAAGAAATTGCGATCACACCGAGTCTGCAATTACTGATCGACCCGGCGCTCAATCCGGAGGAAGACCGGATCTGGGTGGGCGGCCTGCGGGCACGACTGGCATTTTGATCCGTCGTTGCGTCAAAGTTGAGGGACCTGTGATCTGCTCGACAATCCTGTCATCCCGACCGAAGTGGAGGGATCTATCCAATGGATATTGCTCGTCGGTGCCAGGGATGAGATTTCTCGCTGCGCTCGAAATGACAATGGGTCAGGCCTTTCTTAAACGCGGCGTTGTCAGCGAAATCCACGGCGATCGGATGACGACGCGCTTGGGGCAGTCCAGGGCTCGTGAATTCATTGCCAGAAATTGCGCATTGCACCCACCGCAAACGGATGGCAGCCGGAATTGAGGTGACAGCTATGATTCACACCAGGCCACAACTGCTGTTTTCGATTGCAGCTACACTGCTGCTCGCCGGGTGCGCCGGCAACACCCTGATCGAGACCCCCAGCGTTTACGAGACCACCGAAACGCCTTTGTTCGTCGACCTGGAGCCCGCGCTACAGGGGGATACGGTCGAGGTGCTTTACGTGACCGACCGCCTGCCGCAAAAGGTGCAATCCGGAGTACCCGCGTACGGCAGCGGGCGCTCAACCTCGAGCGCGCTGGGCGTGGCCCAAGTGGCGATCGAGCCCGATGACGGCAAACCGGACTCGGCACGGAAGATCGAACTGATGGCAGTCGACGAGCTCGTCCGCTTTCCGGAGACACCGTACTTGTATCGCGTCGCGGACGTTGGTCGCATCGAGATCGAGCCAAGCGCGATCCGGGCGCGGGAAAGTGCCTGGCTGGAGGCACGCGAACAGATCGTCGAACGTTTGGCATCGACGCCGAAGAAGGACGTCTACCTCGATGTGCACGGGGTCGGAACCGATTTTGACAGAGCGGTACTGGACCTGGCGGCGTTCTGGCATTTCCTGGGGAGAGAGGGCGTTCCCATTGCGTACACTTGGCCGGCGGGCAGTGAAGGGCTTCTGTTTTACACCACGGATCGGGAATCGGGCGAGTTCACGATACTGCATCTGAAGGAGTTTCTGCGCCTTCTTGCGGAGATTCCGGAGGTGGAGCGCATTCATGTCACAGCCCACAGCCGCGGCACTGATGTGGTGGTAACGGCGCTGCGCGAGTTAGTCATCGAGGCAAGAGCCAAGGGACTCGATCCTCGCACGCGCTTCAAGTTGGAAAACCTCGTTCTTCTCGCGGCCGATATCGATCTGGAAGTCGACATGCAACGCATCGAGGGTGAGGCTATGGCCCCCGCGTTCGGTCGTGTGACCATTTACACCAATACCGAGGATAAGGCCCTGGCCGCTGCTGCGGGGCTGTTCAGCAGCAAGCAGCGTGTCGGCAGCGTGGATTTGAGCGAGCTGACCGATCGGCAGCGGGAATTCGTGCATCGTGCCAGCAATCTCAATGTCATCGTTTACGAGGGCAAAGGCGGGGGCTTCTTTCGACACGGCTACTACGACGACCCGGCAGTGAGTTCCGACATCCTGATTCTGCTACGCTACGGCTGGGGGCCCGGCGAGGGTGAGCGCCAAGGTTTGCAACAGCTTGACGAGAACACCTGGCGGATCGATCCAACCTACTGGAGTACCGCAGGCCGATGAGCAGGCGGTTGCTTCCAGAGCCGCACCTGCCTATGCAACTAACTCGGCCCTATGCAATTAACTCGGCATTGCTGTGGCGCGGAATCAATCCGGCGGCTCTGCCTCTGCTGGCATCAGAACATCCACGACGAGTACATGGGTCCTCATTCGCGCCGCGGACGCAAGCATCCGGGTGACTGCCATAGTGTTTGCCGGGGAGCCAGGGGAAACCAAGGCCGGTCTGCCGGCGCTGCAGGTTAAGGAGCAGGTGGGCCTGACCACGGTCGACCCTGAGATTGGGGAACTGCTGAGATTGGGGTCGGACCAAGACAAGCCATTGAATCACTGGTAGTTGAGCTATCTAAATGCACTGTTTCCGGCTTTAGGGCTGCTATTTTGACGCTTGGAAGACCGTCCAAAGCACCGGTAATTGCCGCAGACCATGCTTACCCTCAGCCGCTTTCGCTTGCAACGGACAGTGCCGCCAACGTCGTCAGTCGCGCGCCAACATGACCAGGACATCCCGTTGATAGCGGCGGTGGGCGATATGCCAGATGCGACCAGCGACAGAATGGCGATATACATGCGGCATGAGTCTCGTTCCTTGAGATTGACGTTTTCAGATGCAAAAAGGGGCTTCTAAGCCTCTATTGAGGTCTGGTTTGGCCGGGTATGATCTATTTTTCAACAGCTTGCGATGGTCCGGCCCCAACGCGCCCGACCCAAAGACTGACGCAACAAGTGCTTCGGGTCGCCATCATCGGTTAACCAGGGAGCTGCTGCCTCGAATATGTCGGCTTCAAGCCCTTGGAGCAGCGTATCCATCAAGGCGTACAGATCGTCGAAATACCGGTAAAACGCCGACCGGCTGACGCCTGCGATTGCCATGAGGTCCGCGACCTTGATCTCCCGGAACGGTTGCGTCCACAGCAACTCCAGCGCGCCGTCGAGAATCGCTTTGCGGGTCCGATCTGACTTGCGCGCCTTCGGGGCCTCGTTGGCTTTAACACGCGCCTGTGCTCGTGCCAGGTCTAAACGTGACATGGTGTCGCGATTTAGTGACGTGGTGCCACAAAAGCAAGCGGAAACCCGGATGCTTGTGGTGGCAACGGAAGGTGCCACAGCCTGTTTCGCGCACACGCAGTGTCAGCAGCCTTTTCGTCCGGCTGCCTCTGTTTGTCGAGCCAGTCGATGGCCGGCGTGTCCGTGGTACGTTATCAAACCGGCATACCGACTCCGGAATCCACCTTGAACACGGGTTTGCAGGCGACCTGTTCGCCGTTGCACCGAACACAAGGACAGTCGCCACCGCGACAGGGATTCAGGTGGAGATCGTGTTGGCCAGTGGGCGGACGGCTACTGCAGGTAACCTGGAACACTCAACGAGCTTGAGGGGAAGGGGCGTTTACTCGATACTCGCTGGGCCAGCATGACCCACAAGTTTACGTCTCCCAACGAACGCAGGATTTTATGATATGAGCGACTATCCAAAACTCACCGAAATGGGTGTGCGGCATCCGCTGGAGATTGAGAAATTCGCGGTGCACTCGGCAGCGCAGACCGACATCCTGCAAATAACCTACAATCGGAAGAAGGGTTCGTTGCTGCCGGTCAGCCGGCGCTACAAGTTCCCTCGGATAAAGAAATCGGTAGTGGTCGATAGCGGCACCCGGCAGACAGAGACCATGTACGAGAGCGCACCGGCTTTGCGGCAAGCGCTGCGCGAGCTTGAGCGACTCAAGACGGTGCGGACACACGGAAAGGATCTGGCCGATCTGATCAGAGCCGAATTCAAACAGTTACAGGAAGATATTGCGCTGCGTACACAATACATCCAATCATTAATCGATAAGCTCTGAACCCGACAGCCGCTTTGAGCTATCCAATGATCCTGGGGATCGAGTGCGGTTCTACCGTGCGCTTACTGCTGGATTGATCGGATCGCAGAACCCGATGGTTGCACCTTGGTCACCGTACCGGGTCGCGGTTTAACGCGTACCTGCGGGGCTTCTCCGTATTCAGGTTGTAATCAGCCGCTTCGTTCGAAAGGATATCTCCGTTGCGTTTGTCGGTCGTGAGGCTGACCCTTTGTTTTTTCTGATCTCTATCTCCTGAAACTGTCGAGAGGGACACTTGTGTTCAAAAGCGCTGGCGATCACCTGACCCACTTCTCCTGGTCGATAGGGACCGTGGATCGGCTGGTCATCGAAGAGCTTGGCGAGATCATCGACCGGTACTTTCGACGGACTTTGGGTGTCTGCTTCTACCAGCTCGCACTGGACGGCGCCAAGATTGAGTCCACTGCACATCCGGAGTTACGGGACCAGCCGGGTTTGACGGGAGTTTGGTCGAGTCACTCCACCAAGGACTTCCCCATCCGACGCGGGGACACTCATCGCTGCCATACGACCTGGGCCTATGACCTCGATCGACCGCTGTGGATAACCGCCGACAACGGCGGTTTGCTGAGCAAAACGACAGGCGAAGGGGCAACCACGGTCTGCCAGAACCATTGGAGTCCAATCGCGGAGGAGGCGCTCCCGCCGTATTTGGATTACGCGGATGGGAAGGCCCGTACTTCGATCATTCTGCCGCTTCGCTATGCGGGGCGTGTTTTCGGCGTCATGAATCTCGAGTTTCCGGAAACGCTGAAGTGCACGGAGCTGGGTCGCGACGAAATGATGGCCATCGCGAACGCATTGGCGAGGATTCTGTGGCTGCACGAGACAGACAAGGAAAGGCTGGAGAAACGTCGGCGCCTCATCGAGCGGTTGAGCGACGGTCTTCGAACAGCGACATCCCTGCTCAGTCGACCTCAAGTGTTCGTTGCCAGCGCGGCCAAAGCGGACGAACAGGTCGTGGATGCAATAAAGGCCACACTCAAGGGGATCGGAAATTTCGACTTGGTCTTTTGGCGCGACATTTCTGAGAGCGGAAATATCAACTCGCAAGTCATAGATCGAATTTCCACGTGCCTGTTCGGTGTCTGTTATCTGTCGGAGCCAGTTGGCGGTAAGACACGTCCTCGTTATCGTGACAATGCGAACGTGCTTTTCGAAGCGGGAATGCTCAATGTTCTGGGTGATTTACCGGAAACGCGAAACACGGGTTGGATACCGGTTCGTGAATCCCATGAGGAGGGTCTCACAGCGGCACCCCCATTCGACATCGTCTCCCTGCGAACGGTGATCGTGCCGCGCGACGCGCGTGGCAAGTTCAACAAGCAGTCGTTCGTCGAACAGCTTAGTGGCATGATCAAGGAGGCGCGCGGTGCGAACTGGTCATAGCCGCACGCAAAGCGAAAGATCTGACGGCCGGTGTCATTGTAACGAGAAGTCACTGAGAAAGTACTTCCTGGATTGAGAAGCGGGAATCCAGATACACGCCAAACCGGAGCGGCGTTTGACGACCTCTTGATGCCACCCATCAACGGGGGATAGGCGTCTGATCGGAAGAAATCGGCCTCTCCGCCTGGTACCCGGGCCTCCTCCTGCGCCAGCAGGCCTGAGCATCTGGTTGGCCAAACATCCTCGCAGATCGGCGACGCTTTGCCGACCCGCGAGACCAGCCATGGCTTTGCCTATGTCTCGCAATCCGCCACGCCGTCTATCGGGATGCGGGCATTACTGAACCGGCCGCCGTGCGCGACTTCCCCCAACCAGACGGAGAGGCTGCTCTCAAGGGCCAAAGTGGCCCTGCCGGTTGACTGGAACACGCGTGTCGGGTCGCAGCTGATTCAAGTACACAAAGGCCGAGTTCAGGCGCCATGCGTCGTCCGCGGAGCTGTTGGCCCCGGCGTGCTTGCGCAAATAGGCGTGGGTAACGTTGGCTTGGCAGATCATGGCGTCCGCCAGGGCCGCCGGCCCCGTGGCGGGCGCCTTGCCGCCAAACAATGCGGCGCCGGGACCGATTGAGTAGGTCACCGTGGTGGACTCTTCGAAATCATTGAAATCGGAGACGTTCAGGGCGAACTCACGCCCGCCGACGGTACCGACCACACCCAGGTACAGGTTGTCGTCTGTCCCGGCCCATCCCGCACCACTGGTGCTGAGTGATACAAAAAAAAATTCCGTTTATCGCACTCATGATCAAATCTCTCTTTCGCGAGCGTTGGCAACGCTCTGGAGGTATGGTCATGCCATTGTGATCGGCAAGGATGTGACGGTTGGCACGAACAAGCGGAAGTACCTGGACGCTTCGACGATCGCCGGTGCGTTACCAAACCCTTCCGTTACGCGCGTCGCTCCATGCATGCGGGTCCCAGGGCCACGATTGCGACCGACACTGCAGCCAAGGGCCGGCTTTTCATGGCTTGATGAATCGGGGTCAGATTCGAGCTGACCCGGCCAGACGAAAAGTCGGTTTGGGTCTCCTATACTTGGCTCAGAGAACGGCGCTTCGCGGTCCTCAAATCTTCGGTGAGCTTCGCTGCGGTGCCTCGCATCGCAACGGTTCTTGCGCCTTGGCCGCCGGTCCGTTCGCGAGGGTGTGCATTTGTCCATTACGCTGATCGTCTTTCTGGCGGTCTACCTCGGTATGATCATGGGCGGCGTACCCGGGCTGCGGATGGACCGTGCGTCGGTGGCGCTCAGCGGTGCGGTTGCGTTGCTCGCTTTTGGCGAGTTGGATCAGGCGGAGGCCATCGCTGCCATAGACTTCGGCACGCTGGGCATGCTGTTCGGCCTGATGCTTATCTCCGTGCAGCTTCAGATCGCCGGCTTCTATGCGGCACTCTCGGTCACGGTGGCCCGGATCCATGCTTCGCACGTGGTGCTATTGGCACTGTTGATCGCGTTGGTCGGACTGCTCTCAGCCTTTCTCACAAACGACGTGGTCGCGGTCGCAATGACACCCGTGGTGCTCGCGATCGCGCTGCGCCGAGGCGTGAATCCTTTGCCTTTCCTATTAGCGATTGCGCTGGCCGCGAATGCTGGTGCGGTCGCAACCATCATCGGCAGTCCTCAGAACATGTTGATCGCACAGCGGCTGGATCTGAGCTTCGGTGGATATCTTGAGTATGCGGTGGTGCCCGCGCTGTTGGCGCTTGTGGTTATCTGGGGGGTTCTGGCCCTGGCCTATCGGGGGCGCTGGACGCTGGAGCAGGGCGATGCGCCGATGCCGGATGCCCTGCCTGAGCCGTCTTTCGACCGATGGGAGACCGTCAAAGGTCTGATGGCGTTGGGATTTATGCTCTACGCGTTCGTATTCACCGAGTGGGATCGAGGCATGGTCGCCACCATCGGTGGCGTGTTGATGCTCTTCAACGCCCGCTTCATGGCTCGGCCCATGCTCGAGCGGGTGGATTGGGATCTCTTGATCCTGTTTGTCGGGCTGTTTGTGGTCAACGGGGCCTTCGCCAAGGCCGGCTATTCGACCGCCCTGGTGGTCTGGCTCCGTGGAATGGGTATCGACCTGCACGACGTGGACGTGCTGTTTGCGGTCACGGCTGTGCTGAGCGACATCACCTCCAACGTGCCGACCGTGATGCTTCTGCTGCCGTTTGCCGGAACCGATCCGCTTTCCGGGCCGCTGATGGCGCTCGCCAGTGGTCTCGCCAGCAATCTGATCATCATCGGCAGCCTCGCGAACATCATCGTGGTCGATGCGGCGGAGGCCAAGGGCTTCAAAATCTCGTTTATGGACTTTGCGAAAGTTGGACTGCCGGTTTCCGTCATCACCCTGGCCATCGCCTATCTGTGGGTGAAGCTCGTGGTGGCGATCTGACGGGGCCGGTGGTGCTGGATCACGGGTTTTCCTGCTGGGAGTTGCTCAGTGTGCGAAGAAGCTCAAACAGATCCTACCGCGCTGGATTAAATGTTGCGGCTGGCCGGGGAATACTACTGCCCGCGTCGTTATACTTCCTCGCCTAGCTGGCCGCCCCGGTGCCGAAGCTGAACCTGAACCTGAACCGATTCCAGCGAGTGTTCGCTCCCAACAGCCGACATTGTGTGCGGGTTGCACAGCCTAATCGCACCGCCAAGTCGGCTTCCGTGTGGTCGTCGCCCCGCATGGGCGACGAAACGCCAACTCCGAATCGGCTGCGCCGAGCGCCGGTTAAGCCAGGCTAAGCTTCGGTGGCCAAGTCCGGCTCGTGGCAGTGCTTCAGAATCGCAGCACGGGTGCTGTTCTTGAGTGCGATCGCGGCGCTCCAGTCCGAGCCATCGGGTTCCACCGGTGGCAGGATCACCAGCGAGACGGGGCCTGGACGGACCCACCACTGACCCGCTCGAAGCTTTGACCGTGTGCCCCGAATCGAAACGGGAACGAGCGGCACAGCGGCCGAAGCGGCCGTGATGAACGCACCCATTCGAAACGGGCGCAATCCCGACACACGGGAAAAAGTCCCTTCCGGGAAGAAAGCGAGGGATTGTCCTTCGTGGGCGGCGCCGATCAGTCGCCGCGCATCCTCCGAACTGCGCTCGAGATCGAACCGTTCGACGAAGTGAACCCCGAGTCTTTGCAGAAACAGTCGGGACACGAAGGCGCCTTTGACGTCACGTTTCACGACGTAGTGGAAAGGGCGTGGTATCGCGGTGACCAGTGCCATACTGTCCAGATAGCTGCAGTGATTCGCCACCAGCACACAGGGCCGGGTGGCGGGGATATGGTGCAGTCCCCGCACCCTGAGTGCGGTCCCGGTGAACCAACCGAGCAGCCGGCCAGCCACGCGTAGCGCCCTCCAACGCCAATCGAGTCGAGGAAGAAGCACCGTCGTCAGCCAGACGCCCGTCGCCAGGAGATAGAAGCAAGCCCACGCCCAGGCCGAATACCCTACCTTGAAGACCGTTCGACCGGTCCGCCGGGCTTCCGCCAACAGCGTGTCGAAGGCGATGGCGAAGGTCTGCACACCCCGCCCGTGGCCCAGGATCCGGCGTTCGTACAGAACACGCGTTGCGTTGCGCCGGATCTTGCCGCTGGAGGTTTTTAGTACCGTATGGGGTGACGCCAGGATGATCTCGTCGGCCGGAATGGCCAGTAGATCAATGGTTTTCTGGAGGATCTGCTGGCGCAGGTTATCGAGCGTTTCGTTCTCGGTCTCACGGGTCTCCGCCACCACCACCAGGCTCTCCGGTGCCGGCGTCCGCCGGCTGGCGAACACGGCGACACAGCCATTGCGGATACCGGGGGTCTCGCCGATCGCCTGCTCCAACTCATAGGGATAGATGTTGCGACCGGCGCGTATGATGACGTCCTTGTCGCGACCGGTTATGAACAATTCGCCGGCGGCCATGTAGCCGCGATCCCCGGTATCCAGCCAGTCGTCGCTGCGGAACAGCCGTCGGGTCGCTTCCGGGTTGCGGTAGTATCCGCTGGTGGCCGACGGCCCCTTGAACTCGATGCGCCCTTCGCGGCGCTCGGGAAGCTCGACACTCGCCTCATCGACAATCCGGATCTGCTCGCCCGGTAACGGGGTACCGCACCCAGGCCACAGCAACGGACTGGGGTCGTCCGCGGCAGCCGGAATGGCCCGACCGTTGTGGGCGAACGCATCGCGTTCGATTCGGTCGATTACCACGGCACGGTCCGGAGACGAAATGGCCAGGCCAACACACGTTTCCGCCAGTCCATAGGCGGGTTTGAGGACGTTCGGTCGCAGCCCGTAGTGGGCGAATCGCGCGTTGAAACGGGCGACGGTATCCGGGCTCACCGGCTCGGCACCATTGAGCATGAACCGCATGGTACTGAGATCCAGACCCTCGATCTCACTGTCCGATACCTTGGCAAGACAACGCTCGTAGCCGAAGTTGGGCGATGCGGTCAGGGTGGCCCCATGACGATGTAGCGCCCAGAGCCAACGCGATGGTTTGGCCAGGAAGGCCAGCGGCGACATCAATGCCACCGGAATACCGTGATACAGGGTGGCGAGCCAGGCTCCGATTAGCCCCATGTCGTGGTACAAGGGCAGCCAGCTCACGAATATATCGGTGGAATCCGCTTGTAGCCGTTGGCCGAGGCCACGTATGTTCGCGAGCAGGTTCGCATGCGTCAGGACGACGCCTTTAGGGTCACCGGTGCTGCCAGAGGTGTACTGCAGAAAGGCAATGTCCTCGGGCCGCCGCGGCACACTGGCGTCTCGCAGGTGCGGGCCTGCAAGGTCTTCAGGCGTCACTGCCTTGTCGAGGCTCGGCACCTGGGCCGCCAGCATTCGGCCCACAAGCTTGGCCTCGTGGACGGTCACCAACAATCTGACAGCGGCGTTGCCGAGTATGCCGGCGTGACGCCTGAGGTGCTCGGCAATCTGTGAGCGCCGTGCCGGCGGATAGATGGGAACCGGAACGCAGCCGGCCATGAGAATCCCGAAAAAAGTGTCCAGGTAGGCCCGGCCCGTCGGCAACATGATCGCGATGGTCTGACCGGGTTCTAACCCTTCGTGCCTCAGCCCGGCCGCGATCGTCTGCGCACTGCGATGCAGCTGACCGTAGCTGATCTCGACCGGCGTCTCGGAATCCTCGTACAGATAGACATGGGTGCGCTCGGGGTGTCGTTGGACATGCCAGTCGAGAACCTCGGGCAGGGTCTCGGCCTCGCTGGGCAACCCACGGGCAGCGCCAGGCAACTCGTAGTGAACGGCCTTCGCCCGGGCGGGGGCGGCACCCCGCCGTGCCAGTACCAGTTGCACCAGCTCCCGCGGGGATTCAGCAAGCAGGGCGTCATCCCCGACACTGAGACCACAGGTGCTCTCCAACCGTGACAAAAGCTCGGCCATCGCAAGGCTGTCGAGGCCGAGATCGCTGTCCAGCCGGCTGTCGAGCGTTGTGGCGCCTCGTCGTTGCACTTCCGGGTGCAGCTCGCGGGCGAGCTGATCCGCCGCCTTGAGTACGGAGGCGGCCAGCTTTTCGTCGTCGCCAGTCTTAGCTTCTGCGGCTTTGGCTGCCATGATCATGACTATAGTCGCTGTTGCGGACGGTCCGCCTAGGTCCTCAAGTCAGGCCAATTGTACCCCGCTTGCCCATGCCACAGGGTGGTCCAGGCAAAACCGGTCGCTTCGGACGGCCAACGCAAACGATGCACACCCACAACAGCTACCGCGAGCTGAGCGTCCACGGTCGGCGCCAGGCCGGAGCTGCGGTGATCGAGCGGGGCATCCTCGCTGGCTGACGCGCCAAACAGGTCTTGATTGAACAGCTTAGCGGCACGCTCAGGGCGGTGCGCGATGCGAACAATCCATAGCCGGATGCGAAGGCGGCTGGCCTGGCGATGGGTCTCAGTCGGAAAGACGTGTCACTGCGTCATCTGCCTTCAGCCGTGGTGTGAGGATTTGCGGTCACGCGCTCTGTGCGGCCGGTTTGTGCTGATGAAAGCAGGGCGTCGATAAAGCGGTGCACTTTCAACGCTTCGATACCGGAGGCCCGTGGTGGCCGCCGGTCTCTTACCGCGTCTAGAAAATCAATGATCAGGGCACGGTGAAGATCGTTGCTGAAGGCCATGGGGTCGGCTCCGGCCCCGCCCGCGCCGTCGTCGTGTCCCATTCCTATACACTCACCGTTGTGCAGGGCAACGGTGAGTGAATTGCCTCTTAGCACGGCGGTACCGTGTTCACCGATGAGATTGATAACGTCTGGAAACCCCGGATAGGCCGCGGTGGTGGCTTCGATTGTGCCCAGCATGCCGTTGCTGAATCTAAAACTGCCGCTCACCATGTCTTCCGTCTCCATGCGGTGAACAGGGGTGGTGGTTGCGTAGCAAAAGACTTCTTCGGGCATACCCACCAGGAACAGAAACAGGTCCAGGGTGTGAATCCCCTGGGTCAGCAGCACGCCACCGCCGTCCCGGTCTTTGTCGCCCCGTCCGGGCTGATCATAGTAGCTTTGCGTCCGCCAGTTTCGCACCGAGACCGACGCGCCGATCAGCGCACCCAGCCTGTTCTCCTGCAGCAGCGTTTTAAGGTGCTCGGCGGCTGGTCGGAAACGATTCTGGAGGACCAGGCCCAGGGTCACGCCGTGACGATCACAGCCGTCGACCAGTGCCTGGCAGCGGGCCGCGGAAACTTCCAACGGCTTTTCCAGCAGCACATGCTTTCCGGCGGCCGCGCAGCGCAGGGTGAGATCGAGATGCGTGTTCGGCGGTGTCATCAGACTGACCACGTCGACCCGATGGTCGCTCAGTATCTGCTCCAGGCTGTTGGCCAGCGGGAACGGATACCGAGCTGCAAACGCCTTGCGTCGCGCCTCCGAGGGGCTGAAGGCATAGACAACCCGCGCTCGATCCTCAAGCTGAAGATAGCTGGCCGCATGGGGCGCAACCGCCATGCCCAGGCCGACGATGGCGACCCCCGTTCTGGCGGCTGTCTTCTCGGTTGAAGCAGGCATGGATCGGAACGCTATAGCGATTGGTCGGGCTTTGATGGATCGCCGCCGCTCTCGGAAATGGCGAAGTTGCCACCCTGGCAGCGGGTGGCGATAGAGTCCGGATCTTCCGGGGGCGCGTTCGCCAGCACATCCTCGGCGTATGGCTCGCTGCTGTCCATGGGCCGATAACCCAGGCGCATTGCGTTGCGATTGTCCCACCAGGCCCGCTGGTTCTGGGATACGCCATAGACAATCTCATGGCGGATCTCGGGGTGATCCAGCCCGATTCCAATCAATTGCGCCAGGTCTCTTGGGCTGATCCAGATGGCCAGCCGGCGCGTGTCCAGGGGTTTTACGGCTACGTTGCCGATGCGAACGCACATGGACTCAACCCCGTACTTGTCGGCATAGAGGCTGGCCACGGCTTCGCCGAATACCTTGCTGACGCCGTACCGGGTATCGGGTCTGGGCACACTGAGGTGGTCGATGGTTTCGGTGCGCGGGTAAAAGCCGATCGTATGATTGCTGCTGGCGAACACCACCCGTTTGACACCGTGTTGCCGTGCCGCCTCGTAAATGTTGTAGGTGCCTTCGATATTGGCGTCGCGAATCGTCGGCCAGGGGCCTTCGACCGCATATCCACCCAGATGGATGATGCCGTCCACACCCTCGGCGGCGCTGAGCACGGCGTCCGGGTCGGCAAGATCCGCGGCCACGAAACGCTCGTTTGAATGCAGCTCCGGTATATCCCGGAGGTCGGACAGGACCAATTCGTATCGGTCTCTGAGTTCGGGTCGCAGAAACGCGCCCACACCGCCTGCGGCGCCGGTCATCAGAATCTTTTTCAAAGCGGCTGCTCCTCTGCCGGCACAGTGGATGGTGGCGCTTCAGAAGCCATACAGGGCGCCCGGGTTGGTGGACAAAATGCGGGCGGTGAGGGCATCGTCTTCAGTCCAGTATCTCAACAGGTCCATGAGCATGGCCTCGTCCGGCGGATCGTCCAGGGCCGAGGGGTGCGGCCAGTTGCTCGCCCACAGCATGCGTTCGGGCGCGGCTTGGATCAGGCCCCGCGCCAGCCGGCCAACGTCCATGTAATGGGGTGGCCCCAGCCTTGAGGTCTCATATGGCGCCGAGAGCTTGACCCAGACCCGGCCGCTGTCCAACAGGTCTAACAGCGCCCGGTATCCGGGATGGTCCATGTTGACCGGCTCGAGAAACTTTCCGGTGTGGTCCACCACCAGGGCACACGGCAACCGTTTCAGGACTTCCGAGTGCTGTTGCAGATTGCGTCCGTCCATCTGCAGTTGTATGTGCCAGCCAAAGCCGTGCACCCGGTCTGCCATGGTGGCCAGAATCTCAAACGGCAGCACGCCGCCGGGCAGCAGGTGGAAGCGCAAACCGCGCACACCGAGGTCGCTCATACGCTGCAGTTCTGCATCCGACACGTCGGAATTGACCACCGCAACACCCCGGGCGATCGGTCCGAGCTCGTCCATGGCATCCAACAGACAGCGATTGTCGTCGCCATAGGCCGTGGGCTGCACCACAACGACGCGCTCGATACCGAGCCTGGCCATGACCCGCCGATAGGCCGACACGCCTTTGTCGGGTACGGGAAAGGGTGTGGTGGGGGCGACCGGGTATTCATCCTTGGGCCCGTACACGTGCATGTGACAGTCGCAGGTTCCGGGCGGTGCGCGAAAAGCAGGACCGGGCGGCCGGGTGCTGCCGGTCATCGCAGGTCTTCGTAAAGCTTGGCGACGGCGGCGCTGTGTGTCGCCAGCAGGGATAAGTCGTTGCCTACCGCCACAAAGGCAAACCCCTGCTCCAGGTGAAGCCTTGCGGTGGCTTCCACCGGTGCCAGAATGCCGCCCGGTTTGCCGCTGGCCTTGAGTCGCCCGGGTACGGCAGCAATGGCCTCCTGCACTTCCGGGTGTCCGGGGTTGCCCAGGTGACCGAAGGAGGCAGACAAATCCGCAGGACCAATAAACACCGCGTCAACCCCGTCTATGGCGGCGATGGCCTCCAGGTTTTCCAGGCCCAGACGGGTTTCGAGCTGCACCACCAGGCAGATCTCGCTCGCCGCCGTGTCCAGATAGTCGCCTACGCGTCCGAAGCGGTTGGCGCGATGACATCCCGCGACACCCCGGACCCCTGCCGGTGGATAGCGACTGAACGCCACCGCCTCGGCCGCCTGTTCCGGCGTTTCGACAAAGGGAATCAGAAGGGTTTGTGCGCCGATGTCCAGATAGCGTTTGAACAGGACCATGTCGCGCCAGGGTACCCGGACGATGGCCGAGGCGGGGCTGCGGTCCAGTATCTGCAGCATCGGCATAACCGTGCCGAGATCGTTGGGCGCATGTTCGGCATCCACCACCACGAAGTCGTAGCCCGCATCTGCCAGGACTTCCACCGCGATGGTGCTGACAAGCTGGGACCAAAGACCAATCTGAAGCCGGTTTTCGGTGATGGCGTGTTTGAATTTGTTTACAGGGATTTCCATTGGGTGTTAATCCAGGTTCGGTGGGCGGGGATGCAGCGGGCGCCAGCCGCGCCGGACATCACCCTAGGGCCTGTTAACACTATGCGGACGCCCAGCGTTGGCCCTCAAATCAGGCCCCATTTTCCACAGGCCTGCGTTGCAGGTTCGCTTATGTACGGCAGGTACACAGCGCTCACTGCGCCTAATCCTGCAAAAAATGGAGCTCTGTCGATGGGTATCCACATAGTGTTGACAGGCCCTAGAATACGCGGTGTTTGAGCGAATGAAACCGCGGCTTGTTCGTGGTCGTCTCTTTTCCTGTTCTGTCAATGGATTAGGGGGTCTAAAGTCCGCGCTGCCACTCCTGTCGGAGCGGAACCGATCCGGGCCGTTCGATCGCGCCATGCACCTGGGCCAGCAGGCGGTTCTTATCGCGCCCGAGGGTGCCTTTCAGAACGAGATAGTTCGATGCGTGATCGCTGCGGAAGATGGTACTGTCGAGTTCGAGTGTCTCAAGCAGAAGCTGCATTTCGCGGAACAGCGCGGGTGGGTCCAAGGCCTCGAACTCGCCTTGAAACCCGGCCTGATAGCGTTCGATTCCGGTCGGAAAACTGACCACCAGGGTCGACAGATACTCCGGCTGCGCGTCGTTCATCAAGCGCCCGGAATTGACCGCATGCTGTTCGGAGTAGCGCGTGCCACCCATGCCGTTCAGGATCATCACCGAGCTTTTTGCGCCGGCCGCTTTGATTTTCTGTAACGCCTCCAACGACGACTGATAGGTCTCGCCCTTGCTGACGCGCTCGAGCACCAGGTCGTCACCGCTCTCGCACCCGACATAGAACAAAGAGAGTCCCATCGCGTTGAGTTCAGCCAATTGCTCAACGGTCTTGTTACGCAGGTTTCGCGGCAGGCAGTAGCTGGATACACGTTGCACACCGGGCAGATTCTCCCGAATGCACTGGAGAATTTCCCGGAGGCGTCGAACAGACAGCGTCATCGCATCGCCGTCGGCGAGAAATATCCGGCGGACGGCGTAGCCTGCGGCGGCGACCTGTTTGATCTCTGCCTCGATGTCCGCAAACGGTTTGGGCCGAAAGCGCTTTTGCGGCTGCGTATACATCTCGCAGAACGTGCATTTGTTCCAGGAGCAGCCGTTGGTGATCTGCAGAATCAGCGAGCGGGCTTCGGACGGTGGACGGAACAGGGGTTCGATGTAATGCATAGTGAGGTCACCGCCGGCGGCCGACTGTAAGCCCCACCGCAGAAAGCGCGTTGCTCGACCAGGGCCGTATCCGTAAGGCCGCCAGTCCGGCGAAGTGGGGCGCCAGACGGCAATATATCAAAAGTATGCGGGCGGTCCCGCAGCACGGAACCGCCCGCTTCGGAGTCGCGCCTACTCGGCCGGTTGCGCCGCCAGTTTGAATGCCTCGCGTCTTCCATCCCGATAAAGCGCCTTGGCCAAGGCGATGCACATCAGCCCCATCACCATGGTAAAGGGCAGTGCACCGATGATCATGGCGCTTTTCAACGCCTCCATTGGATCGGCGCCGTCGGCGCTTGTGCCGGCGATCAGAAGCGTGCCTATGACCAGTGTCAGGATCACACCCCAGACGATACGGTGCTTGATACCGGTTTCCTGTGCACCGCCGGACATGATGGTGTTCATCACCAGAATGCCGGAATCGGCAGAGGTGACCAGAAAGGTCATGATCAGCACCACGCACATGATGGTGAGTCCGGTAAGCAACCCACCCGAGATCATCTCAGCCAAGGTTACGAACAGCTTGGCGGTGTTGGAGGCGCCGACTATCGCGCCTTCCGCAGCGCCGGTCAGCTCAAGATCGATGGCGGTGCCGCCCAGAATGGTCATCCAGGCAAAGCACACCAGCGCCGGTGCGAAAACACATCCGATGATGAATTCGCGCACCGAGCGGCCCCTGGATATCCGCGCCAGAAACAGACCCACGAAGGGCGAGAACGCGATCCACCAGGCCCAGTAGAAGGTGGTCCAACCGGCTTGCCAGCCAAACTGACGCCCGGCGTTGCCGGCCTCGTAGACGGAGGCCAGGGTTTCGTCGGGCAACGCGGCCGCAGCCCCCTCCAGGCCCGATTTGAAGCCGTCGAATGATCCCCAGGCATTGGTGGCGCCGGCCATGAGGTCGCCGGCAAGTGGCTTGGCGGCGTCCGGCAGGGCGGCGGCAAAGACTTCCGGCGATTGTGGACCATAGGCGCCAAAGCTGAGCGAGGCAAAGTGCAGGATATAGTCCACAAACGCGGTCGCGTAGGTGGTCATCGCGAACAGGAACGAGCCGAAGATCACGAAGGTCAGCAGGAGGATGATCGACAGCACCAGGTTGAGGTTCGACAGGTACTTCACACCCCGCCCGACACCGGACACCGCCGAGATGATCGACAGGCCCATGATGACCAGCAACCCCGCGATCAGTCCGACCGTGCCGGGTTTTGGAGCATCACCGCTCATATCCATCATCCAATCCATACCGGTGATGGCATACATGCCGTCGATGAATTGGCTCACGCCGAATCCAATGGTTACAGAGACGCCGAGGATGGTTGCGACAACACCCAGAACGTCCACCACGTGACCCAGAAAGCCGTTCACATATCGTCCGAACAGCGGGGTCAGGGCCGAACGAATGGTCAGCGGCATGTCACGGGTGTAGGCGTAGTACGCCAGCGACAGCCCGGTCACCACGTAGATCGACCAGGCGTGAAAGCCGTAATGCAAAAAGGTGTAGCGATATCCCGATTGCAGAGAGGCCGCGGTGTTGCCCGCGACGTCGCCGGCGACAGTCAGGGGGTTTGATCCCCAAAGGCCCAGCGGTTCCGCTGTGGCAAAGACCATCAGACCGACGCCAAGACCCGCGCCGAACATCATGGAAAACCATGAAAAATTGGAAAATTCCGGTGCTTCCCCAGGGCGTCCCATAAGGCGTTTTCCGGTCTGGGGCAAGGCGGCCACCACGAACAGGAAGAACGCAAAAAATCCGACGATCACGATATAGAAGCTGTTGAAATCCTCCAGCAGTCGCCAGTTGAGGCTGCCCAGAACGCCGTTTGCATTTGCGGGCCACACCAGCGCCCAGATGACCAGCGCCAGCATGATGCCCTTGCTCAGCAGGGCGATTTCGACGCTGTGGCCCTCATAGAAGCCGGAGGCGGCCTTGCTTATCTGTAGATCGGTAAACGGTGGTTTCATTGACATTGAGTCACTCCCTGTTGGTGGTGGTGTGAGGCGTTGATTTGCTGGCTTGCAGCTTATTGTGCTGGCTACGTTTTCAGTCGTGTTCGGAGACCAAGGCGTAGATCTTGTCGAGTGTGATCATGCTGACCTCGACACCCCCTTGTTGGGCCATGGCCCGTTTTTCTTTGCGCCCGTCCCCAGGCAGATGCGCACCGTCCTGCTGATGAACGGCGCGAACCAGATCGGCGATGCGAGAGGCGAACTCATTGCCCGATGCTGCGCCAGGGTCCGATGCTGCGACGTCGCCCGATGTTGCGCTGGGATCGATCGCCAGGAAAAACTGCCCGGTTCTTGGCGGCCCACCCGCAGTGCCGGAGAACGGTGCGGCGTGGATGCCTAAAGTTGCCCCGCTCAAAGCCGCTGCCATGATCTCGACCAAGAGCCCGATTCCGACGCCTTTGTAGCCACCTGAGGGTGCCATTGACCCCTGCAGGCCCAGGTCTGGGTCGGTGGTGGGCTCACCATCCTTGTCCAGCGCCCAGCCGACCGGGATCGACTTACCCTCCCGGGCGCGTTTCATGACCTCGCTCTTGGCGATGGTGCTCGCACTCTGGTCGATCAGTATCGAAGGCTCACCATCGGTGCCCGGCACCGCGATGGAAATCGGGTTGGTACCGACAACGGGCTTTGACCCGCCCGAGGGGGCAATCGACGCCGGGGAATTGGTAAAGCCCAGGCCCACCAGCCCGGCCCGTGCAAGACGCTGAGTGTGATAGCCCAGAATGCCACAATTGTATGAATTGCGAATGGAAAGCGCCGCCACCCCCTGTGCCCTGGCCAGCGGCACCAATTGCTCAAAGCCCAGATCGATTGCCGGATGGGCAAAACCGGTGGCCGCATCCACTGTCACAACGCCGGGGGTCGGGTGATTCAAAACCGGCTTTGCCTGGCCATCGACCTTTCCGCACCGCACATGCTCGGCGTAGATCGGGATGTAGGCCAGACCGTGGCTGGCAACGCCGTCGGCCTCTGTCGCCGCCGTGGCGACGGCAAGGGGGCGGGCGTTTTGCTCCGAGGTACCCGCCGCGATCAGGGCCCTAAACGCCAGGTCTTCTATCGCCGCCAGGGTCAAGGTCTTGGATTCGGTCATGACATCCCCGATTCAATCATTGTCGGACAGCCCGGCGCCGGCGCCCAGCAGTCGGGACGCTTCGGAGGCGGGTGCATAGGTGCGGTGGGCGAAGCGGTTGAGCGTAGCCCAATGTTCGGCATCCGGGGTCGCGCGGGTGGCATGCGGTGTCAAAGGATCGACCGTGCCACCGGACCGGACACGCACTCGGGCGGCAGCAACTGCGGTGAAAGCCGATGCCGCTTCCACCAGGCGCATGCCTGAGCTGTTGGTCACCGCGCTCAGCCCGTCCCAACTTACCGTGACATCCCCTTTTCTCTGCTGCGCGGCGCTGGCCGAAAACGGGAGAATCAGGGCGGGGTGCATGACGCCGGACATGATGATATCGCCCTCGTCCAGGCGTGATGCGCAATCGGACAGCGTGACCCCGGCCATCAGTGGGCACAAGCGGCCGGAGGGGCTTGTCCATTCTCCATCCAGGGACATGGGGGAAAGCGCGCTGAGGGGCTCGCCATCCAGGTCATCGAGAAGACGGGCCAGAACACCGCAGCCGTCCTGGCCGTTGGCGCAGAGCCAGCGTGCCGCTTTGCCAGCTTCCTCTGCCAGCCCCCAGCAGAAGCCGGCGCCGCGTGCGGCGCGTTTGGCCGTGGCTTCGACTTCGTTGAGGGAGTGGCTCATCCATTCGCCACCGGTTCCGGATAGATCCACCGGTCGGCATTCGACTCAGACAGTTCCTCCGGGTAGGGCGCGCCGGCATACATACAAATCCGTACCCAGCGGTCAGAACGGGGATCGAAATGGGTTGCCCCAAAGAATGACAGCTTGCACCGCAGCATGTCGATGGGCAGCAGTTTGGCGCTGATGGTATTGTCCCGAATCTCCCCATAGGGGGCGATGGCCGCGATCTGGACGCGGCGCAGTGCGTGGCGGTGTTCCGGGTGCTTGAGCAGAAACTCGGCGACCGGCGTCTTGGCGGGCCAATCGGCGAGGGCGCCGTGCAGCAGAGCGGCATCCCGGGCCGGCGCCAGGGGCTGTTCATACTCAGCGATGGGTTCCTTGAAGCGCTCACCCAGACGAGGCTCAAGCTTTTCCTCGGAGACATACCATGCCCGGGCGCTGTTTTCCGGCGCGGTCCAGTCCACGCTCAGAGCCCAGCCGAAGCATGCCTCGATCAAGTCCCGAACCCGCTCCACCGGCATGGCGCCATTGATGCGGAACGCGTTGACGTTGCTGTCGGCCATACAGTTGGCCAAGCCGTCCACGAGATCAGGATAGGGTTCGAGCATCAGCGAGGCGATGAATTCCTGGCCGTCTTCGCCAAGCCTGGACTCCGCCCAGCGGAACAGTCGGTCCCAGGGGTGATCGTTTATCAGGTCGTCCCCGGCGACAAAAGTATTGAGGGTATCCAGATCCGTGCGCAATCGGGCAAGCTTCTCCATCTGGATGGGGTGCTCCGAGCGCCAGGCGGCCACCGAACGCCCGCTGCGTTGCAGAAGGTCGCGGAAGCTTGCAACCTCCGCGGCCGTCGCGGCGGCGACGCTGCGCACTCGCGCAATCGCCTCTTCTCGGGCAATGATCCAGTTATTGAACAGCACCGGGTGGTTGACGATGTACGGTGCCATACCCAGCCCGGTGGAGTTGCCGATCCCCAACTGGCGGGCAATGGCTGGGTCCAGCGTGGCCGTCGCATCGCCTCCCTGTGCCCGTGCCATATGCTGAACAAGATCGCGCACAAACGTGCGCGTCAGATACACCGACAGCATTTCGGCCTGAAACGGAACCTGCATCTCGGGGCGGTCGGCGATCACCTCCCGGTCGGCGGCGCCGAACTTGCCGGAGCCATAGACCGCAGTGGTGCGCATGAGATAGCCGACCTTGCCAATCTGGTCCGTATCCGGTTGCCGGCCCGCCGCCAGCGCATCCACCACGTGCGCCCAGAGGCGGACAGACCGATTTGCGCGGGACAGCGACAATTCGCTCTCGCTGACCCGGCCCGCCTCCTGCTGAGGGACATTCTTCGATAATCGCAGGATGTCGGCCGCGGTGGGCACACCATCGAACAGGGCAAAGGTGGCGTCCCAGGCTTCGGCAATCACCCGGTCGGAACGCTGCTCTGGTGGCAGGTCATGGGCGAAGGCCACCAGCGAGTAGGTTCGAAAGGGTCCCTGGGCCGAGTACACGGCATGGCCAACACCATCTGAGTTGATCTCGAAAACCGGACGGGTAAACTGCCACCCCTCATGGGCCATGCGGCGGGTCAGGATGCGCATGAAACTGAGTCGGCTCTGATGGAACGAACCCAGGCGCGCCAGTCGCATGACCCGATCCGGATCCCGGCGGGGTATGGTGGTGCTTTGTGGTTCTTGCATAGGCTTCATTCCTGGGGCGTGAAGTTCTCGGCATAGAAGCGGTGCCAGTTGTCGCCCATGACAGCGGCGATCTCTTCCGGGGCCATCCCGACGGCGGTGAGCCCGGTTTCGATATTCCCGAAATCACGGTTGTCGCGGAACCAGCTCGGCATCGGCGGGAAGCCCGGCAGATCGGCCGAGCCTTCGCCGTAATCGATTTCCTTCGACCACCGCCCAACGCGCATCCATTCGACCACGCTGTCGGGCTGATCCTGGCACAGGTCGCTGCCGATCCCCAGGTGCGCCATCCCGTACCGATCGGCACAGCGTGCGATCATCTCGCAGAAGCTTTGCGCGCTGCAGTCTGATTTGTCTTTGAGGTGATGCGGGTAGAGCGAGAAGCCCAGCATCCCGCCGTTTTCAGTCACGGCGCGGATGACGTCGTCTTTCTTGTTCCGCAGCGCGGGCGCCCAGTCATGGGGGTTTGCGTGGGTGATGGCGATGGGCCGCTGGGAAAGGTCGGCGGCTTCGATGGTGGAGCGGTCGGCGGAATGGCTCATGTCCACCACCAGGCCGACCCGGTTCATCTCCTTGATCACCTGCCTGCCCATGCGGGTGATGCCGGCGTCCTCGGACTCGTAGCATCCGGTCGCCAGAAGCGACTGATTGTTATAGGTCAACTGCATAAACCGTGCGCCCAGGGTGTGCACGATCTCCACCAGACCGATGTCGTCCTCGATCGGGCTGGGGTTCTGAAATCCAAAGAAGATCGCGGTGCGCCCCGTTTTCCGCGCCGTGTCCACGTCACTGGCCCATTGCCCCTTGAAAATCAGCTCAGGGAACCGTTCGAACCAGCGGTTCCATTGCTCGAAATTCAGAACCGTTTCGCGGAAATTCTCATGATAGGCGATGGTGACATGAACCGCGTCCACGCCGCCCTCGCGCATCTGTCGGAAAATCTTTTCCGACCAGTTGGCATACTGCAGGTTGTCGATCCGCATCAGCCGGGGGAACCTGCCGAGATGTAGGCCGTTTTGACCGTGGTGTAGAACTCGGCCGCAGCCTTGCCCTGTTCCCGGGGCCCGTAGGAGCTGTCGCCGCGCCCACCGAATGGGACGTGGTAGTCCGTGCCGGCAGTGGGGAGATTCACTGTGACAACCCCGGTGCGGGCGTTGCGGCGGAAATGGGTGGCGCGGGCAAGGCTGCGGGTCACGATGCCTGAAGTCAGACCGAACCGGGTGTCGTTGACGGTGGCCAGCGCCTCATCATAGCTGCCGACCCGGATAACCGAGGTCAGCGGCGCGAACATCTCTTCGCGGTTGATCCTCATGTCGTTGCGGGTGTTCACGAACACGCCGGGGGACATGTAATACCCCTCGGTGGGCATGTCCAACCTCTGGCCGCCACAGGCCAGTTCGGCGCCTTCGGATTGGCCCAGCGCAACATAGGCCACATTTTCGTCCAGTTGCTGCTGGCTGACGACCGGACCCATCTGGGTGCCTTCCTGCAATGCATGACCCACCTGCATGGCCTGTGCGCCCGCCACCAGCTTTTCCACAAAGCCGTCGTGTACTGCCTCATGCACCACCAGGCGCGAAGACGCTGTGCATTTCTGGCCGGAGCCGCCGAACGCACCACCCAAGGCGAGCGTCACCGCCAGATCCAGGTCGGCATCATCCATCACGGCGAGTGCGTTCTTGGAGCCCATCTCCATCTGCACTTTGGTGAAGTTCTGAATGGCGGCGCTGGCGATGCCTTTGCCCACGGGCACCGAACCGGTAAAGGAAATCGCGTTGACCTTCGGGCTTTCCACCAGCCGTTGCCCGACCGAGCGACCCGCCCCCATGAGCAGCGTGAACAGACCCTTGGGCATGTCCTGACGGCTGATGATCTCGGCCAGGGCCACGGCGGATGCGGGTGTGACGTTGGCCGGTTTCCAGACCACGGCATTGCCGTAACACAGTGCCGGGGCAATCTTCCAGGATGCGGTGGCGGTGGGGAAGTTCCAGGGCGAGATGACGGCGACGACGCCCACGGGTTCGCGGCGCACGTCCACCTCGACACCCGCACGCACGGAATCGGCGTTCTCACCGATCTGTCGCAGCGTTTCGGCGGCGTAGTAGGTAAAGAACTGGCCAGCGCGATACACCTCGCCCTTGCCTTCGGCCAGCGGCTTGCCCTCTTCGCGGCTGAGCAGCGTGCCCAGTTCCTCGGCCCGCGCCATCAACTCGTTGCCGATGTTCATCAGGGCGGCTTGTTTACGTTCGATCCCGTAGGCCGCCCATTCGAGCTGTGCAGATCTTGCCTGGTCGAGCGTTGCGTCCAGCTGGTCCGAGGACGCTTGGGCATACAGGCCGATCACGTCGCTCAGATCCGAAGGGTTGCGATTTTCGATTTCGCTCTCCCCAGCAACCCACTCTCCTGCGATTAAATTCAGATGGGTGGCAGACATGAAGTGCTCCGTTTGGAAGAGTGAAAAAGAATGGACCTCCGCACATGCTATCAGTCAAATTCAAATAACTTAAGTAGATTTCAGGAAAACTGAAGATGGCGATCAAAATAGAGATGCTTCGCAGTTTCAGTGTCGTGGCGCAGACCGGCAGCCTGGCCGAGGCCGCGGCGCGATTGGGGCGAACGCCGTCGGCCATATCCATGACCCTGAAGCAACTCGAAGAACATTTGGGTCAGCGCTTGTTCGAAAGCGATCGCAAGAACCGGCTTACCTCGCTGGGGGATTACGTGCTGGAGCAGGCGCAAAACGAACTTCGGCAGTTCGACAGCACAATTCGCGCGATCGAGACGTTTGCCAGCACGTCCAAGGGCCTGATCCGTATCGCCACGGTGCCCTCCGTTGCCGGGCTGATCTTTCCGACCGCCATTGAGCAGTTCACCGCAGCGCATCCGGGTGTGTCCGTGGAGCTGCGTGACATGGATTCGGCCAGTGTGCTGAACGCCCTGTCCCGAGGTCAGGTGGAAATCGGCATCGCAACCTCCACTGGAACACTGCGCAATTTTCATCAGCAAAACCTGTTCTCCGACGCCTTCGGATTGGTGTGCGCAAAGACCCACCCCTTGGCTCAACAGCCCACCGCACCCAGTTTCGCCGAGCTGAAGGGTTACCAAGTCGTCCGCAATGAGTTATGCGCTAGGATCAAGGAACCGAGTTTTCAGGCACTGTTGTCCAACACCCGGATATCCGCGCACAACACCTTGTCACTCATTGCGATGGTCAGATCTCAGCACTGGGTCACGGTTCTGCCAAGCTCGGTCGTGCATATCGACCCCGATCAGGTGATGTTTCGTAACATCCGAGGCCTGTCGGAAAAACGCCAGGTCGATCTCTTTTTCCGCGATACCGGCCTCACACGGACGTTTGTCGGGGATTTTGCGGAGATACTGGTCAACACAAACTGGCAGCGAAGGTGTGAAGAGATCTTAGGCCGCAATGCTTAATCAGATGCCGCGTGGTTTAGATCCAGCTATACACTATGGTTGTAAGGCGACGAAGATTGGCAGCGTGTTGTACAAGCCTGACTCGGCACCATAGGGCGTTGAAAACGCCCTCAAAATGCTCATTTACTGGGTGTAAACTGCGTTTTCTCCGTTGTTTTCGCCTTGCCTCGCACTCGACCGAGACTCGTTCAACACGCTGCTCGGTGCAGATAGAGGTCTAGGGAGCCTCTGATCTATATCGTGAACGTGCATCTTGGGACTGGAATGCACAGCTTCATCGTTGCAGATCTTGGCAATAGAACAACTATTACCCGCGATCTGCACCGCGATCCGCCCCTTGAATCTGCACATTTCACCCTCCAATCTGCTTCGTCCAGAATAGATCAGTGCCTCCCTAACGGAACAACGCGAGACATGAAACTGCGGGAGACCAGGAATGAGTGTGTTGGTAGTGACCGGTGGCAGCCGGGGCATCGGCGCCGACATTTGCCGGCTCGGTGCAAGTCGAGGGTTTTCCGTCTGCGTAAATTATGCGAACTCAGCAGAAGAGGCGGAATGCGTTGTCGATGAGATCCTAGGCGGGGGTGGCCACGCTATCGCAGTGCAGGCTGATGTGTCGGTGCCGGGGGATGTGGATACTTTATTTGAGCGGGTGGATGTGGATCTTGGCCCGGTCACGGGTCTCGTAAACAACGCTGGGATAATGGGAAGCGGCGGGACCGTCGATGAGTTGGATGCGGAACTTACGCGTCATATGTTCGAGGTCAATACGCTTGGTCCCTTTCTGTGTGCCAAGGCCGCGGTGAGGCGCATGGCAAAGCGTCACGGCGGACAGGGCGGGGCTATCGTGAATATTTCCTCGGCCGCGGCAAAGCACGGAGGACCTGGATCGTACGTAGACTATGCCGCTTCGAAGGCGGCAGTCGACACATTCACGAACGGACTGGCCAGAGAGCAGGCGGGCGAGGGTATCCGCGTAAACTGCATTCGGCCGGGCGCGATTCTGACGGAGATCAGCAAGCGCTGGATGACAGACCACCCCGAATGGCTCGGCTCAGTAGTCGCCCGCACGCCACTGGGTCGGCCAGGTGAGGTCCGGGACATTGCCAGCGCCGCACTGTGGTTGCTATCGGACGAAGCCAATTACGTTACCGGGGCAATTCTCGATGTATCGGGAGGCTGGGTTACACCTTAGATAAGGCAGTGTTTGCGAGTCGCAGTAGATGTGCTAAGTCGCAGGGATGCCCCTGAAAGGCGGTGCTTTTGCCACCCAACACGGTGCTGTAGCGGGCGATCGGCCGGCTTCGGGGCTCGTCCGTAGCTGAGCTTGCTTGTTAGCTGCTCGAATAGAAGCGGAATTATTCATGACCTCAAAGAGAAAAGACCAGATTTGCAAATTACTCAAAGGCATCGAAACGGGTGAAGAGGCCTCAGTGGCCGTTGTCAATCCTGAAAAATACATCCAGCACAATCCCCAGACTCACGAAGGCGGTGAGGGCCTGGCGGCGCTGTTCAAACGGCTGGCAAAGAGTTCTCCGCGCGTCAACATCGTGCGCATCTTCTCGGATGGCGATTATGTATTCGCACACACTGAATATTACTTTGATACTTCGAGGATCGGTTTCGAAATCTTCCGTTTCGAGGACGACCTGACCGTTGAGCATTGGGACAACATCCAGCCGAGGGAAGGCCCCAATCCGTCCGGTCACTCAATGGTTGATGGGCCAACTGAAGCAACCGACCTCGACAGGACTGAATACAACCGGGAGATTGTGCGATCCCTCGTTGACGACGTCCTGGTGAATGGCCACTTCGACAAACTGGTGCATTACATTGACGATGAATGCTACACCGAACACAATCCACGTATCGGTGATGGTCTGTCCACGCTACGCTCGGCTCTATCCGATCCAGCGTCAAACAAAGGCATCGCCATAAAATACGATAGAGTGCATCGTATCCTGGCGGAGGGGAATTTTGTGCTCACCGTCAGTGAAGGCTCGGTGGATGAAGTTCACGCCTCGTTCTTCGATCTATTCCGAGTTGCCCATGGCAAAGTGGTAGAACACTGGGATACCACCGAGGCGGTCCCCCCACGCAGCGAATGGAAGAATGACAACGGCAAGTTCTGAACTTGAACAACCCGCACCGCTTCTTCAGAAGAATCGAGTGAGCACAGGAGCACACAAAGATGATCAAGTTCGTGATGTGTATGACACGGCATCCAGATATGTCACGCGAAGAGTTCAAGGACTACTGGGTGAATAAGCATGGCCCATTTTTCATGGAACATGCCGACGCTATGCGAGCCAAGAAATATGTGCAGTCTCACACGGTCAGCACGCCTTTGAACGAAGGGTTAAGAAATTCGAGGGGCATGCTGCCGGAATATGATGGCGTCGCGGAGGTGTGGTTTGAATCGGAGGCGGAGTTGACGGAAGGGATGAGTTCTCCGGAAGGCCAGAAATTGGGTGCCATGCTGCTGGAAGATGAGGGCAATTTCGTCGATCACTCAAAATCTTCCGCATTCATCGTTAAGGAGCACGAATTCTAGGCATCGCAATGCAACCTCAGTCATTGAGCGCTTGAGGGCGTTTTCAATGCCCCGTATCCTGCCGACCGAGACTATCTCAACAAACTGCTATTCTGGCCCGGTAGGGTGCTCACCCAGCCGCAGTTGCTTTTCGAGGATTCGCGATGACCATGAAGTTGTGCCTGGCCAGACTGGTATTTATCACCGGCGTCATAGGACTCACCGCGTGCAGTACATTGCCGACCGATGTCCAGCGCGCACCCTCGTTTGCGATCCCGGATACGGTCAGCACTCCGATTGCACGGGATGTTCAACCTCTGCTTGAGGCCCACCCGGGGCAGTCGGGTTTTCATCTCCTGCCGGAGGGCGCGGATGCCTTCGCTATGCGAATGCGCCTGATAGAGGCCGCCGAGGAATCCATCGATGCTCAGTACTACATCTGGCACGACGACCTCACCGGCAACGCCCTGTATAACCGCATCCTCGTAGCGGCCGATCGCGGCGTGCGTGTCCGCCTGCTGCTCGATGATCTCGATACTGCCGGCAAAGATCCGATGCTGAGCGTCATCGATGCGCATCCCAACATAGAAGTTCGCCTCTACAATCCATTCGCCAACCGAACCCGGCGCGTCGGCGACCTCGTAACCGATACCCGGCGCATCAATCATCGAATGCACAACAAGACCCTGACCGTCGACAACCAGGCGTCGATTTTTGGCGGTCGTAACGTTGGCGATGAGTATTTCAGCGCGGCCGAAGATGTGGGCTTTGGAGACATGGACGCGTTGGCGATTGGCCCCGTTGTGCCCGAAATTTCCGCCCAATTTGATCTCTATTGGAACAGCGAGTTGGCGTATCCGATCGCCGTCCTCAATAAGGACATGGCGACCGATTCAGCGGCGGTCGAGGCATTTCGGAGCGAGTCCGATGCGCAGGTGCTGGTCGCAAGAGACTCGGAGTATGGCGGGATAATCAGGCAACTGGGATCCGCTGAACCGTCCAGGCTCAGTGAGTTTGACTATTCCTGGTCGGACTGGGTGCTGGCTTATGATCAACCCAACAAAGTGGAGGCCACTCAGGTGTCGGCGGATACGCACCTGGCGCCTAAGTTACGGGAGGGAATGGATCGGACGCAGGAAGACCTGATCATCGTATCGCCCTATTTTGTGCCCGGCCCGGAGTTTACCCAGTATCTGATCGAGTTGGTCGACAGAGGGGTGCAGGTACGTGTCTTGACCAACTCTTTGCAGGCCAACGATGTTTCCATGGTGCACGCCGGATACATGCGGTACCGCGAAGATTTGATCGCGGGTGGGGTTGAACTATACGAGTTCAAGGCCGTTAGAGACGTGGCGCGTGAGGAGGAGGAGGGGAGAAACCGAATCGGAGCGTCCCGTGCAAGCCTCCATGCCAAGTTCTTCGGGTTTGACCAGCAGTATCTGTTTGTAGGCTCGTTCAATCTCGATGCACGCTCCGTGGCGCTGAACACCGAGTTCGGTGCCTATTTTAAGAGCCCGGAGTCCGCACGGGCTCTGTCGGGGATATTCGACGATGAGATCATGCAGTTCGCCTACCGGGTTCTGTTGGACGAGAATGGGGACCTGGTATGGGTCACGATGGACGAGGGTGAGGAGATCCGGGTGGATCACGAACCCGACACCACGTTTTGGAAGCGATTCAACACCCGCTTGATGTCGGTGTTTGTTCCGGAATCCCAACTTTAGCAAGTGTCCTGAAAAAGCCTCACTCCACACGCTGCTGGTGCCCCGTCCCTTAGGGAGCCTCTGATTTATTCTGGATGAAGCAGATTGGTGGGTGAAATGTGCAGATTCAAGGGGCGGATCGCGGGGCAGATTGCGGGTAATAGTTGTTCTATTGCCAAGATCTGCAACGATGAAGCTGTGCATTTCAGTCCCAAGATGCACGTTCACGAATAGATCAGAGGCTCCTTAGTTCGTTCCATTTCAGCGGGGCGATAAGAACCAATCTGCGGTGCTGGGCGCGTGCCGACCGCGCAGGCCGACACATATGGCACTGGGTGGTCAGTGGGATATGAGAATGGGAACCTTCGCTTTTTTGAGCACGGTGCTGGTGACGCCACCGACAATCGACTGACGAAATTTGCTGTGCTCGTAGGCACCCATCACCAGCAACCTGGGTTGTGCCTTATCGAGGAATTCCAGTATGCGGTGGCTGACGGTTTTGCCGTTGCGCTGCAGATGCACCCGTTCGGCATTCACGCCGTGCCGTTGCAATGCGGTTTCCACGTTCATTTCCGGCAGTGACATTTCCGACGAGTCGGTTCCGACTGTGACGATCGTCACCAGGCCTTTGGTTTCAAGAATCTGCATTGCGTCGCCGAGCGCACGCGCCGCGGCGCGCTTTCCATCCCAGGCGAGCACAGCATGTTCATTGAATGTTGACATGTCGAATTCCCGGGGCACCAACAGAACCGGCCGACCGCTGACCATCGCGATAACGTCCGGGTGCAACTCGTGACCTTCGCCCTGCACCGCGTCGTAGCGGCCAATTATGGTCAAATCATACAAGCGCGCACACCTTGCTACCGTTGTGCCGTCATCATCCCGTGTGGCTAACCAGTGCACTTTGTCCGGGGCCGAATTCGATGCAATGCGCTGTCTGAAGCGGGCTTCGATGTCTTTGGCAGCCTGGGACTGCGCTTTTTTTATGCTGTCGCGAACGTCGTCCGGAATCCAACTGCCCACGTTTTGGTTGATCGGTGCATAGGTATGGGCCAACAGGCCGGTGAGGTGCGCGTCGTACTTTTCACGCATGAACAGCGCGGCGTCCAGGGCGGCATCGGATGAGTCGGAGCCGCTGTATGCGACCAGAAGGTTCTTGATTGCCATGCTGTTTGCCTTTCCGGGAATTTTACTCAATTAAGGAAGCCCTGATCCGATAGGGCGGATCGCGTTTCATTCCACAAGGGCCTAGATGCAATGCGCCCGGCGCTACGGCTGCAGCACAATCTTTGGCGCAGCCGCATTGCCTTCATGAATGTCGCGAAACGCGGCCGCGCCGTCACTGAGCGGGCGGGTTTCGACCCAGTCGAGCGGGCCCAGCGCCCCTCGGTACAGGGCATCGATGGCCGCCCGCAGATCAACCGCGCTGTAGGTATAATTACCTAGGAAAGTGATTTCTTCCAGAGTCATTCTGCGCGTATCCAGACCCGGCTCGTTGTCCTGCAGACCGACGTGGGAGATCACGCCACCGGACGACACGAAGGTACAGGCTGCCGCCCGTGTTCGCCCGCTGCCGACGGCGTCGATCACCAGGTCGAAACTGTTTTCTTCGGGGAGTGCGTCCCCTAACGGGTCATAGACGGTGCAGACCCCCAGTTTGTCTGCGGTGTGTCTGCGCAGAGGATTGGTATCGCCGAGGCAGATATCGATACACCCTTTCTGTTTCAGCATCAGGGCGGCAAAGGCGCCGATTGAACCGCCGCCCAGCACCAGGGCGCGGCACTCTGAGAGCGGGCGGTTCAGAACTCTGTCCGCCAGGTAAATCGCGTGCAGTGAAGTGGCCGCGGGTTCGGCAAGACTGGCGATTACAGGATCCATGTCCTGCGGCATATGCAGCAGGTTGCGTTCGGGCAGGGTGACGTATTGGGCGAAAGCGCCGGCGCGTCGCATGCCGATCAGTTCCCGTTGCGCACACAGGTTGGATCGGCCGCCCTGGCAGTGATTGCAGGTGCCACAGGTCATGAGCGGGTTAAGTACCACACGCTGACCTTTCAGTGCGCCATTCTGCACCACGCCGACGGCCTCGTGACCGAGAATCAGGGGAGGGACCCGGCGCGCGTCATGGCCATGATATGCATGCATGTCGGAGCCGCAGATGCCGACCGCCTCGATATGGACCAGCGCCTCGCCGGGGGCCGGATCCGGATCCGGCTCGTCGCGATACTGCACCTCGAGCGTGTCTGTGTAGACCAGTGCTTTCATATGTTTTGCGCCTATTTCGCCGTGAAGCCGCCGTCGAGATGGATAACCTGACCCGTCACGTAGTCCGAGGCCGGTGCGGCCAGAAACACCGTCAGTCCGTCCAGGTCCGACAGCACACCATTGCGGCCGATCGCGGTTTGGGCCGCCAGCTTGTCCAGCAATCCGGGATTTTCGTAGACAGGTGCCGTCAGCTCGGTCGGGAAAAAGCCGGGCGCTATCGCATTACAGGCTATGCCATGGCGCGACCAGGCTTCGGCCATGGCGCGGGTCATCTGGGTGACGCCGCCCTTTGAGGCGCCGTATGCCAGGCCGTTCTCGAACGCGCGACTCGATTGCAGGGATGCAATGTTGATGATCCGGCCCCAGCCTCTTTCCTTCATGGCCGGCACCAGTTCCCGGGCAAGAAAGAACGGGACCGCCAGGTTTAGATTGAGTGTCCTGTCCCAGCTCTCCAAGGTGATCTCTTCGACCGGTTGGCGGAAGTTGACCCCCGCTGCATTGATAAGAATGTCGATCGGCCCGAAGGGCTGTGCGGCGCGTTCTGCCAGACTGGACAGCAGGCTGCGGTCACCGAGATCGCCGGGTAGGGCTGCCGCTTGTCCCGCCACCTGCTCGATCTCGGAGGCGGCGTTCTGAAGTTGTTCCTCCCGGCGCCCCAGCAACACCACGGCCGCACCCGCCTGCGCCAACGCCAGGGCCTGGCGGCGGCCGATACCGGAGGTCCCGCCGGTCACCAAAGCAACCTTGCCCGTGAGCTTGAAGTCCGCCATCACTCAACGGCTTCGGGCTTCAGGTTGAACGACTCGTCCGGGAAATACTTTGACAAGCGGTCGTCACCGGTCCGCGCATGCGCCTCCATGCCCTCCAGACGCGAAATTCTGGCCGCAGCCGAAGCCACTTCGCGGTTTGCCTCCCGGCTCATGCGCTGAGTGGTCACGGTCTTGATGAACTTGCCGGCCGACAGGCCACCGGTGTAACGACCGGCGCCCTTGGTGGGCAAGATGTGATTGGTACCCGAACACTTGTCCCCGAAGGCCACGGTGGTCTCTTCGCCCACGAACAATGAACCATAGTTCCGCAGCCGTTCTACCCACCAGTCCAGGTCTGTTGTCTGAACCTCGAGATGTTCAGCGGCGTAGGCATCGCTCACCTGCGCGGCCTCTTCACGGTCGCTGCACAGGACCACCTCACCGTAGTCGCGCCACGATCCTTCCGCTGCGGTGCGAGCGGTATCCGGCAGTTTGGCGATGAGTTCCGGTACCATCTGCATGACCTGCTCACCGAGGGCCCGGTCGGTGGTGATCAGCCAACACGGACTGTCCAGCCCATGCTCGGCCTGACCCACCAGATCGCTGGCAACAATCGCAGGATCGGCTGACTGATCGGCGATAACGGCAATCTCCGTCGGGCCGGCAAACAAGTCGATACCCACTCGACCGAACAGCATGCGTTTGGCTTCGGCGACGAAACGGTTCCCCGGGCCAACCAGTATGTCCGCGGCATGTCCGGTAAACAGACCGAAGGCCATGGCCGCAATGCCCTGCACGCCACCCAGAGCGAGAATGGTGTCCGCGCCGCACAGATTGGCGGTGTAAATGATCGCGGGATTCACCCCGGCCCCCGGCTTCGGTGGCGAACAGGCCACAACATGATCCACACCGGCGGCCTTGGCCGTCGCCACCGACATCACGGCGGAGGCCACGTGCGAGTACCGCCCACCCGGCACGTAACAGCCTGCCGTTTGCACGGGTATCTGTTTCTGGCCGGCGAACAAACCCGGAGAGAGCTCAACTTCGAAGTCGATCAGCGATCGTCGCTGCTTCTCGGCAAAGCCGCGTACCCGCTCGTATGCGAACTGAATATCGTCCTTGACCTGCTGCGGGACTTTTGCGGTCGCGGCAGCGATCTCTTCCGCGGTCACCACGATGTTGCCGGTGTAGTTATCCAGTTTTTCGGCGTACTCGCGTGCTTTCTCCTCGCCGCCTGCTTCAATCTCGGAAAGCATCTGCGAGACGATTTTGCGGGTATCGTCTTCTCCACTGGCAGCGGTTTTCTCCGCCTTTTTCAAGTATTCAATCGTCATGAATCGCTCTCCAATTCCTGTGGATTAAAAAATAATCGGTGCGACGCGGTTACAGCGCCCAAAGTGAAAGTTCGGGTACGAATGCAAGCAGCAGCACGACGAAAAACATTGAAAGAACGTAGGGCACCGCTTTGGCCGCAACTTTCAGGATTGGGGTCCCGGTCAGGCCGGATACAACGAACAGGTTGAGGCCGAGCGGCGGCGTTATGAACCCAACCCCGAGCGACGTGACCATCATGATGCAGAAGTGGATCTCATTCATTCCAATTTCCTGCGCCAGGGGCAGCATGATCGGGGCAAGAATCACGATGTTCGGCGTGGTTTCCATGACGCAGCCGGCCACGATCAGGATCAATATCATCATCAGGATGATGATGGTCTCGCTGTCGGTCATTGAGGTCATTGCAAACACGAACCCCTGAGGCACTTCCAGTGCCGCCAGGGTCTGCGCCAACGGCAAAGAGAACGCAATGATGGGCACAATCACCCCGTTGACCTTGGCCGAGCTCGCCAGCATCTTTGGAAAATCCGCCAGCGTAATGGTTCGCTGCAGCAGCCCGATAATGATCGTGGTCACCACCGCCACCGCGGCGGCCTCGGTGGGGGTGAAGATGCCGGTGTAGATTCCGCCCAGTATGATAAACGGCACGATCAGCGCGTAGCGGCCATCGTAGATCGCTTTCCAGACGCGTTTAAACGAGAAACCCTGGCTCGCGTTCTCGTATCCCATGATCCGGTTCATCACCACATTCGTGATCATGATCGTAACCATCACGAGCAGGCCCGGGATGATGGCGGCAAGAAACAGTGTCGAGGCAGAGATGCCCAGAATCAGGCCGATGATGATGTAGGCAATGGATGGGGGGATCAAAATACCGGTGCAGGCGCCGGAGGCAACCAATGCACAGGCGTACGGTTTCGGATAGCCCTGCTCAACCAGGCGGTCGATGGTCATGCGACCGACTCCCGCAGCGCCTGCCGCGTCGGAACCGGAAATACACGCAAAGAAACCGCATACCAGCACCGTGGCGGTTCCGAACCCGGAACGGAAGCCACCGACCAGTGCCTCGGCCACGTCCAGGAGTTTGTGTGACAGCCCGGTGCGAACCAGTACATCGCCGGTCAGGATGAACAGTGGGACGGCGATCAATGCGAAGGCGTCAATGCCGTCGAACAATGACTCACCGAGTAATGAAAGCGGCAATACGTCGGAGAAGTAGAGCATGGATATGGAGGTCACGCCCAGTACTGCCCACACCGGCACCGCCAATATGATCATGATGACTGCGAACAGCAGGGGCAGATAGAACTCCCACCCTAATACCAGCTCGAACGTGTCTTGTTGATATAGGTATTCCATCAGTCGAACAACCTCTCACCTTCGAACACGGGGCGCCCACCACGAAAATCGCCCCAGTCACGCAAGATGGACTGAATCAGGCGAAAGCAGGTGAGGGTGAAGCCGAAAGGGACCGCCGCAAGAAACCAGGCCTGGGGAATGCGGAGGCCGTGGGTGACCGAACCGAACTTGATCGACGTCATCAGCGTTTCGTAAGAATAGAACAGGGCAAGCAATGCCACGGCCAGCATCACGAAATCGCCAAGCAGGTAGATCAGGGCTTTGCCCCGTGGCGTGAGGAACTGCATCAGCACATCGATGCGAATATGCGCACGATCACGTACCGCTGCGGCAACACCGATCCAGACGAGATAGATAAAGGCGTAGCGTGCGATCTCCTCCCCCCAGATCGACGAGTAGGACAGGCCAAAGCGGCGCACCACCTCGCTGCCGATGGTCATTACGATCAAGGAGTAGAAGACCAGCAGCAACCATCGTTCGAGGTTCTGGTCGATCGCTTTAAGAATATTTCGCACGACGACGCCTCCCGTTCAGGAAAGAGCAGGAAAGAGGACACTGCGCGCCACCTCCGTACGGAGATGGCGCGCACAGTTATCTCTTATGCATCATTGACGTAGTAGCGGCCCTGCGTGTTAGCCGCCTCGAGCAACGTCTCGAAGGTCTCTATGGACCCCGCAAGTTCCTTCTTGTAGCTGTCCCATTCAGCGTTTTGATGTCCGCCTTTCTCCACCCACTGTGCCAATTCATCGGCCGTCGGCGTGTAGAACTGGACGCCGGACTGGCTCATCTCGGACATGGCGTAGGCACGGGCCGCCGGCACTTTCGCCAGGTTCTGGTGCGAAGTCACCTCGCTGGCAAACTCGATTCCTTCACGGACGGAAACCGGCAGCCCGTTGAACCATTCGAGATTGCATGAGTACACCTGTGAATCGGGCACTGCCCGGGTGAATGTCACCCAGGAGAGAATGTCCTTGAAGCCAAACACGTACAGCGCGCCGACCGCTGGATCGAGCGCATCCGCCACGCCCTGTTTGATGGCCGATGGCGTTTCGCCCCAGGCAACCGGTGTGGGGTTCGCACCAATGGCGCGGTAATACTGCTGCAGCATCTTGGAGCCGGGAACCCGAAACTTGATGCCGGCAAGATCGTCCGGTGTCTTGATCGGACCGTCGCCACCCTTACGCAGCGCCACCACACGCGGATCGATCACCACGTACCAGAGGGGTTTGAATCCCTTGGCCTCAACCAGCGGATTGACCGAGTTGCGCCAGGCGTCCGAGGCGGTCAGATTGATGAACTTCTGGTTTTCGCCACAGAAATACGGGAGGTTGATCAGGTCCACTGCGGGTGCGAATGGCGCGAAGTTGGCGAGTGAGTGCTGGGCAGCTTGAATGGTGCCCTGCTGGACCTTTTGCGCCAGCGCGCCACCGGCGCCCAGCTGGCCCCCGGGCGCAAGCTTCACGTAAACCTGGCCGTTGGTGACGTTCTGGATGTTCTCCTTGAAATCCAGCTGCATGATGGGATAGCTGCGGGTTGCACCCAATACATAGGCCGTAGCGATGGTCATTTTGTGTTCGGCGGCGTCTTCGCGGGCCTTTTCCTCCTTGGCGGAGGCGGCGGCCGCCTCTTCGCTGAGCAACAGGCTGCCCGCCGCGCCTGCGACCACCGCGGCGGTGAAACCGTACTTGGAGGTCAGTGACAGGAATTGACGGCGCTCGTGCGACGCGAGTGTTTCAGGATGGTCTTTCATGCGTTCTCCTCCTCTGCCGTATTGGCAGGCTTTGTTTTGGAACCGGCTTGCTTTGATTCACAACGCAGGGCTTCGATCATGAAGCAGATGACCGCTGCCAGGAGCATCAGGAACTCCCCGACATCGCCCAGCTTTAGAATGGGCTCGAACCCGTACGCCAGGGCCGCTTTGCCCAGGAGCACGTCGAGAACGAACAATCCAAAGAACACGCCCGCGGCGGATAGATACCAGATATCGGCCCCTGTTCTCATGTGCTCCTCCAGTGGATTTGGTACGTTGCCAATCGCGTTTTGGTTCAGGCCAAGTGCCAATATGGCCCGAGCCTGATCGCGCTATGCGCTTTCGTATAGTCTGGTCAGCACGAACTCCCGATGCCCGAGCGCCTCCGCTGCGGTCAATCGCCCGTTTGCCGTTCTGAACATGATGTCGAGCAGCGCATCGCCGGCGCCGTCGGGGGTCATTTCCTTGCGCAGCAGTGCGGACACGTCCACATCGATGTGTTCGCTCATGGTGCGCACCGTCCGCGGGTTGGCGCAGAGTTTGATCACCGGAAGAATGGGGTTGCCGATGATGTTGCCCTGTCCGGTGGGGAAGAAATGCACCACATAACCTGCCGCGGCGGCCAGAGTGACCATCTCCGCCGCTGCCGATGACGAGTCCATAAACCAGAGACCGGGCCCGGTGGGTTGCTCAGCCTTGTCGAGCACACCATCCACCACGCATTCCTTGCCGATTTTCTGGATATTGCCGAGTGCCTTCTCTTCTATGGTTGTCAGCCCGCCCTCAATGTTCCCCTTGGTGGGTTGTGACTCCGAGAGATCCGAGGTTTTGAATCGATTGATCATGTCCTGGTAACGGTCGAACATGAACATGAAGCGCTCGCGCACCGTATCATCGCGGCACCGGGCGGCCACCAGGTGCTCACCACCCGTGATTTCGGACGTTTCTCCGAACAGCAGCGTCGCGCCGTGGGGATACAGCTTGTCGAACGCATTGCCAACGGTCGGGTTTGAACCACACCCGGACGTGGTGTCGGATTCGCCACACTTGGTTGAGACCCAGAGCTCACTCAGCGGCGCGTCCTCGCGGCGCAGTTCAGACGCCCACTGAACATACTCCTTCGCGACCTGCGAGGCCTTCATGATGGTTTCATGATCACCGTGTTGCTCGATGCCAAACCCGGTGACCGGTTTGCCGGTGGCGGCGATGCCATCCACCACCCGTTGGGTCCAGCCGTTCTCGATCCCGATTACAACAACGGCCGCCACGTTTGGATTGGCCCCGGTGCCGATCAGCGTTCGAAAGTGCAGGTCGAGGTCTGCGCCAAACTGCAGCCTTCCATAGGGGTGGGGCAGTGCCATGGCACCGGTAATGTTGTGTGCCACGGCTTCACAGGCTGCGTTTGAAAGATCATCAACCGGCAGCACGATGACGTGGTTTCGAACCCCTACGCGTCCGTTCTCGCGCCTATACCCTGAAAACGTTGTTGTAGTCAGATCGTGGGACATTGCGTCTCTCCCTTTCGGAATAAATTGGCGGCTTGGTGGCGTGGTCGCGGTGGGCTACCAGCGTTTGGTTTTGATGTTCTGTACATGGGCGTGCTCTCCCGTGCCGATGTCCACCACCACCTTTCCTATATCCACGCCGTACTTGATCACCGTATCGCCCGTTTTCAAGGGCTTGATCGCCAATTTGTGCCCGATTGGGATGGCGCTGGCCGCGACAAATTCAATCTCCTTGTCCTGGTCCATGATCCACCCGGAAATGGTGTCGCCGGCCTTCACACCTTCCACGACTACTACGCCGACGCTGTCGCCCTCGTCATGAACCACGAAATCGATCATCTGATTCTCCCTGGGTGGAGTAGGTTTGGGTTGGATGCCGCAATAGTAGCTCGCAAGATGGATTAGTCAAGTAGTCTTATATAAGAATAGTTGAATACCAAGCGTCGCCTGCATGCAGGGATCGCTAAGCGGAGGAAAACGTGGCGGTTCTGGACTAGAATGCGGGACGCGTTCTCAATTGGCTGCAGCCACAGCGTCACCTGCATCACGTTTGTTGTGCCCGATGCCTTGAGCGAGGTTCGCTTTTTTGAGGGTACAGCCCAGACCAATGGAAACCAGATTGCTCCTGTCCAATGCCAGAGGTGCGATACCGCTTTACGAGCAAATAAAGGAGTTGTTCGTCGCCCGCATCAGTGATGGCCGGTGGGCGCCAGGTGGCGTGATTCCCAGCGAAATGCAGCTCGCCCAGGAGTTGGGTGTCAGTCAGGGAACCGTGCGAAAGGCAATCTCCGATCTGGTCGAGCATAATGTACTGACCCGTAAGCAGGGGCGGGGGACTTTCGTTGCAAATCACGATAGCCAGCGGGCCCTGTTTCATTTTTTCCACGTCGTTGATGACACCGGCCACAAGGTTTTGCCGGACAGCACGGCCTTGTCTTGTCGCCGGAGACGCGCATCGCGTTTCGAGGCGTCTGAGCTGAAGCTGCCCGGTGGTGCTTCTGTGGTCAGTATTGAGCGCATACGCGAGTTCGGTGGTCGGCCGACGATGCTGGAAACAGTCACCTTGCCCTCGAAGCCATTCGGCGAGTTGAGCAAGTTAGGCGCAGGTAATCTGCCCAACATGCTTTACGAGCTGTATGAGAAGAAGTTTGGGATTACTGTCCACAGCGCCGAAGAACAACTCCGCGCGGTGGCGGCCTCGGAGCATGACGCTTCGTTGCTGAATTTGTCCGTAGGGACGCCGTTGCTTGAGATCAAGCGCGTCGCATCATCTCTCGGCAAAGTACCGATCGAGCTCCGGATCAGCCGCTGCGTTACCGATCGTCACTACTATGAGAACACGATTTTTTGAGTGCATAGGGTCGGTGGCGGACTGCCTGATCCGCTCGTTCTCTAGTGGTCCGTCCCATAGGTTCGTCGCATTTCAGTGGGCCCACTAGCCGTCGCTAACGAGAGCACGCCCAACACCGACCGCGGATGAGCGCTGCTCGCGCCGCCCGAACGGCGCGTCCCACATCCACCACTGCGGCGTTGTCGTTGCTCGACAGAGCCTGGCCCTCCGCATCGGCGCCTTGCGTTGGCGGATCCGGGGCGCTCTGAAACGCTACCAACCTATGGGATGGGACAGTAGATGACCACACTGCCGGACTTTCGACTTGAGACCCACTTCGCCGATTGGGAGTTTCGAGCCCGATTTCATATGACTGCGTCTGACGCGGAAAGTATGTCTTTGTGCGAACTCTTGGCGATGGCGGATACCGAGGACCGAGAGGCTTTCGAGAGCCTGTGGCTGGGCTACACGGAGACATGGGGTGCCCCGGATCTCCGGGCTCAACTGGCGAAAACGTACTCGGGGCAGGAAAGCGGAAACATTCTATGCTTTGCGGGGGCGAGTGAGGGGATATTTGCCGCAAACACAGTACTTCTGGAGTCCGATAGCCACGCCATTGTCGTCACGCCCAACTATCAGTCCCATGAGACGCTCCCATTGGGCATCTGCAGTGCCACTGGCGTGCCGCTCGATCCAAATGACAATTGGTCACTCGATATCGACCGGGTTGCGGATGCCATTAGGCCGAACACAAGGCTCGTCACCATCAACTTTCCGCACAATCCAACCGGTACGATATTGCCCAGGGATCGATACGATGCACTGGTGGATCTATGCCGGACGCATGGCATCTACATCCTTCATGACGAAATCTTCAATGGACTCGGGCCAACGGGCACGAAGCATCTCCCGTTTGTTGCGGATGTGTATGAGCGCGGCCTGTCGCTGAACGTCATGTCAAAGTCCTTCGGTTTGCCGGGTCTTCGGATCGGCTGGATTGCGTGCCAGGATCGTGACGTGCTTGCCCGAATGGAGCGAATGAAGCACTACTTGTCGATCTGCAACTCAGGTCCGAGCGAGCGTTTAGCCCTCATCGCAGTCAAGGCGAAGGGGCGAATTCTGGCTCGCAACAATCGCATCATCGATGAGAATCTGCCGAAGTGGGATGCCTTCTTTGAACGCCACCGCGAGTTGTTTGATTGGCATCGACCGGATGGCTCATGTATGGCTTTCCCTCGATACAAAGGCCCTGAAGGGGTTGAGGCGTTCGCCCGCGCAATGGTGGAGGAGGGCGGCGTGTTGCTGCTTCCAAGCACGATATATCGCTCGGAGCTTGGGGAGACACCAACCGATCGGTTCCGACTGGGGTTCGGGCGCAAGGGTCTCGACGAAGGGCTGGCAGCAATGGAGGCACACATATTGGCAGGTGGGAAAAAGGGGGCATCTTGCAAATAAGAGTTTCTACCGAATCTGACCGCACCGTGATCACCGATATCCACTCGAATGCGTTCGGACCGGGCCAAGGCCAGGAAATTGCCGAACTCGTCAATGGTCTTCTGGATGACGCGACGGCTGAGCCTTCGCTGTCCATGGTGGCGGAAACAGACGATGGCTTGGTTGGCCATATCCTCTTCACGGCAGTGAGGGTCCAATCCCATCCAGACACCTCGGCTCGGATTCTTGCACCCCTGGCGGTTTTGAACGCGTTTCAAGGCGCTGGCATTGGGGGCATGCTGATTTCCAAAGGGTTGAAACGGTTGGCGGAATCGGGGGTGGACCTGGTATTCGTGTTAGGCCATCCCGGCTACTATCCAAAGCACGGGTTTCGACCCGCGGGTGCGCTTGGATTTGAAGCGCCTTATGCCATTCCCCCCGAGAATGCAGATGCCTGGATGGTGTATGAATTGAGTGCCGGTGTGATCGGCCGCATCGGAGGCAGGATTCAGTGTTGCGAGGTCTTGAGCCAACCACAGCACTGGCGGGAGTAGACTCCGCTGATTGATCCGTGCAGCCGCTCGCTGCAATGCCCGTTGTTCTGGGCACACGTCGAAATTCTCCGCTTGAACCCAATGTGGCCAAGATGAAAATAACCAACGTTGAGACCCACCTTCTCCGCCTTCCGGTAAGTTCCGGTGCCGAGCATGCCAGCGGCCCCACCGAGTGGCCCACGTTCGATTACGTGCTGGTTCGGATCGATACCGACACCGGCCCCAGTGGTTGGGGCGATGGATTCGGGTACTGGGTGCCCCAGGCGACCCGCGCGGTGATCGATCACACTTTTGCCCCGAGGTTGATTGGCCGGGACGCGCGGGACATCAGTGGCATTAGCCAGTCCCTGCAGCGGGAGTTCCATCTTTCCGGGCGTTACGGCATCACCATGTTCGCCATCAGCGCAATCGACATCGCGCTGTGGGACATTGCCGGAAAGGATGCGGGGTTGCCGTTGCATCGTCTCCTGGGTGGCGCGAGGCGCAGCGAGATTCCAGCCTATGCCAGCCTGTTTCGCTATGGTCATCCCGAGCGCGTCGCCGAGCGCACCCGTCATGCATCGCAGGCGGGTTTCGGGCAGATCAAACTGCACGAAGTCACTGCGGAGGCGGTTGCCGCGGCTCGAGATGC
Organism: uncultured Gammaproteobacteria bacterium; assembly: GCA_963783675.1. Classification (GTDB taxonomy): domain Bacteria; phylum Pseudomonadota; class Gammaproteobacteria; order Competibacterales; family JAHEDQ01; genus JAHEDQ01. The sequence goes on along the minus strand of CAWAOU010000005.1, from coordinate 407,490 downwards.
GGCAGGCGGGGATGTCCCTCTGATGTTGGACACCAATTGTCCCTGGACGCCGGCCCAGGCCCAGAACATGATCGAACAGCTCAGGGACTACAAGCTGCACTGGCTTGAGGAGCCCATCTTCCCCCCTGAGGACTTCGCCAGTCTTGCCAGGCTGCAATCGGCCACCGGCATGTCTCTGGCTGCCGGTGAGAATTGCTGCACCGCGTTTCAGTTCAAGGCAATGTTCGAGGCTGGGGCGGTTACCTATGCCCAGCCCAGCGTGACCAAGGTGGGTGGCATCACAGAGATGCTTAAAGTGATCGCGCTGGCCGAAGCCTATGGCATCTCGCTGGTGCCGCACTGTCCGTATTTCGGGCCCGGCCTGTTGGCCAGTCTGCATCTCCTGGGCACCATGGGCGATGATGTCTACGCGGAGTTTCTGTACTACGACAGCCTGGAGGCGAGTCCCTATGGCGACGCGATTGTTCCGGTGACCGGCATTATGAAAGTGCCGCAGATGCCGGGTCTGGGCATGGACCCAGACCCGCATGTACTGGCCGACTACGGTGTGTGAGACCTGGACGATAAAGCCGTTTCCGCGCCGTCTCTTGCCGGAAGGCAGGTGCTGTGTGGGAAGGGGCGCCCGGATGCCGATTGCCCCGATCAGGCCATGAACTGTCCGCCGTTTACCTCGATGGTTTGACCCGTCACGTAGCCGGACAGCGCGTCCGAGGCGAAGAACAGGTAGGCACCCACGCAATCCTCGGGCGCGCCCAGGCGTTTCATGGGTATTGAGTTTTTTATGTTCGCAAGCACTTCGGGTTTGGTGTGCTTCTGGTGGAACAAGGTATCTATTGTTCCCGGCGAAACCGCATTGAACCGCACGCCGTCGGGCGCGAACTCCTTAGCGTAGGTTTTCACCAGGTTCTGCACAGCCGCCTTCGACGCCGCATAAAGACTTGCACCGGCACCGCCACCCAATTGTGCCGCCACCGAACCGGTCACGATCATGTTGCCTTTGCTTTGGATCAGATGTGGCAGTGCCGCCGCGCAGGTTGCCACCACGGACCGAACGTTGAGGTTCATCACCTTGTTGTAGAATTCGTCATCGATATCGGTCAGCCCGGTTCGGCCTACCAGCCCCCCCGCGTTGCAGACGACCACGTCCAGCCGGCCGAATCGTGCCACGACGTCCGCCACCAGGCCCGACACCGCTTCCGGGTTGGACACATCCGCCTTGAACAGCTCTGCCACGCCTCCATTGGCTGCAATCGACGCCTGAACGGTGCGCGCCTCGGCGTCGCTGGAGCCGTAGTTGATGGCAACAGAGGCACCCTGTGCCGCAAACGCTTTGGCCACCGCTGCGCCAATCCCGGTGCTGCCACCGGTGATCAGAACGGTCTTCTCATTGAAATCACAGATCACTGGGTCACCTCGTAATTGGAATCTGTTGTGGTTTCACACGCTTCGACGTGTCGTGAAAGCAGAATATCGTTGTTTGGTTTCTTCATTCGGTGGGTACAGACCGATGATGCTTTTCCCGTCGGTGACCTGGCTGAATACATACTCTTCGAATGCTTCCATTTCCCCGATCTCGGCGGCGATTTCCTCGGCGAGATGGAACGGAACCACGACCACCCCGTCACCGTCGCCGACGATCAGGTCGCCGGGAAATACGGGTGCGCCGCCGCAACCGATGGGGACGTTGAGATCAACCCCATGATGCTTGGTCAGATTGGTGGGCGCGGATGGCCGCGCACAAAAAGCGGGCATGTCCAGACCGGCGATGGTGTCCGAGTCCCGCAATCCGCCGTCGGTCACCAACCCGGCGCAACCCCTCATTTCGAGCCGTTTGACCAGGATCGAGCCGGCCGAGGCGGCGCTTGCGTCGCCGCGGCAATCCATCACCAGTACATGACCGGGGGGCACGGTTTCAACCGCATGGCGTTGCGGGTGTTGTGGATCACGAAACACATCCAGTGTGTCGAGATCCTCGCGCGCCGGAATATAGCGGAGGGTGAACGCCTGGCCGACCAGGTGCACGGCCGACCTGTTCAACCGTGAAACCCCCTGGATCGAGCAGCTCCTGAGGTTTCGCTTGAACAGCAACGTGCAGACGCTGGAGACCGAGCCGGTGCGATACGCCGCCAGGACATCTTCGGACAGGATTCCATGGTTCATTTGATGATAACCACACTGTTTTCGACCGAATTCGGTGCTTGAAGCGCGGCACGCGGGAATGTCTCAATCACGATGGGCGTCCCTGCTCAGTTTATGAGGCCCGGCAGAGTCAGCGAGATCGCTGGGAAGTAGGTCACCAGAATCAGCGCGAACAATATGGCGAGATAGAACGGCCAAATCGACTTGAGGGCGTCCTCAATCGGAATCTTGCCGACCGCGCAGCCGACGAACAGGCAGGTTCCCACCGGGGGCGTGCAAAGCCCCAAGCCCAGGTTCATCAGCATCATGATGCCGAACTGAACGGGATCCATGCCGATGCCGGTGGCGATGGGCAGGAAGATCGGCGTGCAGATCAGAATCAGCGCAGCCATGTCCATGATCATCCCGAGCACCAGCAGCATCACGTTGACCATGAGCAGGATCACGATCGGGTTTTCGGAGATGGTGACCAGCAGCGCGCTCAAATGCGACGGAACCTGATAAAACGCCAGCAAATACGCGAACGCGCTGGCGCACCCGATCAGAATCATCACCATCGCCGTGGTTCGAACGGCACTGGTGACGGCGGTTACGAAGTCGGACCAGCTCAGCGATCGGTACACCACCGCGGTGATGATGAGGGCATACAGGGCGCCGAAAGCGCCCGATTCGGTCACTGTGAAAACACCTGACAGAACGCCACCAACAATGATTACGGCGGTGATGAACCCCGGAATTGCTGAGGCCGCGGTGATGGCCACGGTGCGCCAACCCGGAAATGCCTGAGCCGGATATCCGTGCTTGATGGCAACGAAGTAGGCGGCAATCGCCAGGCACACGCACATCAGTACTCCCGGCACGACGCCCGCCAGGAACAGCTTGGAGATCGAGAGCCCGCCACCCGCGGCCACGGCATAGATGATCATGTTGTGGCTGGGCGGAATTACGATGCCTGCGATGGACGAAGTGACGGTGACGTTGACGGCGTAGTCGCCTCGATAGCCTTTTTCCTTCATTACCGGGATGAGTATCGATCCCAGGGCGGAGATGTCTGCGATTGCGGAGCCCGATATGCCTCCGAACAACATGCTGGAGAATATGTTCACCGCGGCAAGGCCGCCGCGGATATGGCCAACCAAAGCCGTTGCGAATCGCACCAGGCGGATCGCGATGCCGCCGTGCAGCATCAACTCACCGGCGAATATGAAGAAGGGAATGGCCAGCAGCGAAAATACGGTTACGCCGGATATGATCCGCTGAAACGTGACCAGAAGCGGGAATCCTTCGAACAGAAAGGCCGACAATGCGGCGATTCCCATTGCGAACGCCACCGGGACGCCGAAGATGACACCGACGGCGAATACGCAAAGCAGTATTGTCAGCCCCATCAGTCTGCCGTCCGGTTGATGTTTGATTTGGATTGGAGAACCAGGCGACGCACTCCGGCGACCGTTCGAGCGCCGGAAAACAGGATCATCAGGCCGCCGCAAATGACCGCCGGCAGGGTGCGCATACCCTCGGGCAGACCCAGCATGGGCAGTTTTGTGGACCAGCCGAACTTCATGAGTTCGAAACAGCTGAGCAGCATGAACACACCGAATACTGCGAGGGCGAGATCGGAGACGATACGGACCAGGTCAGACCAGGGGCTGTGGAGCGCATTTCTAAAAAACGTCACGCCCAGGTGGGTGTCGTCATGGATACCTGCCGCGGCGCCGAGGAACGTGATGTAGCAGACCAGCAGCAGCGCCATCTGCTCGACCCAGGTTGGGGTCACGTTCAGCACGTAACGTCCGAACACCAGCCATCCGAAAATGGTCAGCAGAACAACCAGTGCCACGGAACTGATCAGAATGCACGCTTTGCTGATATAGCCGAGCCAGCGATCGATGGTGATGCCGACGGCGGTGTCTGAGGCCACGAGATGGCTCCCTTGTTCGTTTTGGGCGAGTGGCATACGTGGACGGTGACTCCGGTCTCACCGGAGTCACCGTCTCAGGGCCTGCGCGGCGGAAAAGACACGGTCTGCGGCGCAGCCATTCCTACCGCAAGAGGCCAAGGGAAGGTCTGAACAATTGATACGAAACGCGTTTCGGTCCACAAGGGCGCAGATGCGAGGCGCCCGGCGCAGCGCCATAGTCATTCTATGGTCAAGCCGGGAAACGCGGCAGATGTGCCCTTGCGGGCGAAACCCCGGAGGGGCCGGGCCTTTGCGCCCCTCGTACCGCGTTGCACCTCGCTCATTGGCAGCTCACTTATTTTCCTCGCGCAAACTTCGCTCGGTGCGCCTTGTACGAGGGAGCGCAAAGACGCCGGCGCGATCGCAGCAATTGTTCAGACCTTCCCTAGTAAGCATCCGCTCTATTCGTGAACGTGCATCATGGGACTGAAATGCACAGCTTCATCGTTGCAAATCTTGGCAATAGAACAACTATTACCCGCGATCTCCGCCTTGCAAGCTGCGCATTTCATCCTCCAATCTGCTTCGTCCAGAACAAATCAGAGGCTCCCTAGTCGGCGCTTCTCATGGTATTGACCAGATCGGTGAGATCCGGATTCTCGGTCAGAAACACGCCGTAGACCGGCTCCATGGCTGTCTGGAATGGGGCCTTGTCAGCGATTTGATTAACCTCCACGCCACCGGCGACGATGGTTTCCATGCTTTTCTTTTCGCGCTCCGCCCAAAGTTTTCTCTGGTACTCCGCGCTCGATCGTCCGGCCGCCTTGACCATCGTCTGAACTTCCGGTGCCAGCGTGTCCCAGGTCTTTTTGCTCATGCACAAGCACTCCGGGATGATCAAATGCTCGGATATGGAGTAGTACTTGGCCACTTCGTAGTGGTTGGTGGATTCGTAGGAAGGCGGATTGTTCTCCGCGCCATCGACCACGCCGGTCTTGAGGGATTGATACACCTCGGCGAATGCCATGGGCGTTGCATTGCCGCCCATGGAGTCGATCATGCTGACATACAGGTCGTTGTTCATAACCCGGACTTTCATGCCGCTCAGATCGTCAGGCACGTTGATCGGCTTTTTCGAGTTGTAGAACGATCGGGCGCCCGCGTCATACCAGGCCAGCGCGACGATGCCCTTTTTTTCCATGCCCGCATTGATTGCGTCGCCCACTTCCCCGTCCATCAGGCGATGCATCTGGTCGATGCCTTTGAAAATGAAAGGCAGAGAGACCACGTTGGCCTCCGGGACAACCTGACCCATAGGCCCGAGGCTGAACACGGCAAAGTCGAGCGCCCCCAGACGCAGTTGCTCGATGGCGTCAGGTTGCGACCCCAGCACGCCAGCATGAAACACTTTGCCCTGGATTGCCCCGTCGGTCTTCTCGGCGACTTCCGCTACGAACTGTTCCATGCCGTGTGACACGGGATAGTCCTCGACGTGGATGTTCCAACCGCGCCATTCCTCGGCGACCGCTGACCTGGCACCCAGCATGGGCACTGTCATCGCCACGGAAAGGGCGGCGCAGAGCCCGGCTTGGCGGAGCGAGTGCGTCGTTATCATAATATCCTCCACAAGGTTTTTTTGAGCTTTGAAGCCAAGACATACTATCTCTCGCCTGATTGCGTTGCAACGGATATGATGTCCTCGAAACCCCAGCCTGGCCTCTAGCCCGTGGCCTGCTCTGAACGGTTCATAAACCGGCGTTCGGGTCTTCTTTAGTGTTTATCATAAATCAATTAAAACAAAGAGATATAGAATACATCTGGGTATGGGCTGCTAATAGCATGAGGGACGCCACGGGTATCCGTGAGGGTAATCCGGTCCGGAGTGGCAACATAGAAAGAGATCGTATCTCTTTAACACTTTTGCGCTGCGTGGGTGATCGTTCGCCGAAGCCGATGGGGGTGGAAACGCATTGAACGTAAATGACAGGCGCGGCCAGGAACGTCCGAAAAAGCGCAACACCCTCACCGAGAGGGTGAGTGTCGCCCTACGGGAAAGGATTTCGGCCGGCGAGTTTCCGGTCGGTGAGAAGCTCCCGAAGGAAAAGGACCTGATCGCTGAGCTCGAGGTCAGCCGTACCGTTGTACGTGAGGCATTGGCTCAGTTGAGCGCTGAGGGGTTGATCGACATCCGCCATGGGGTTGGCGTGTTCGTGTTGAACCCGGCGCAGGTGGGCGATGCCTTCCTGGCGGAGGATTTCGGCCGAACGTCGGCCATTCTTGACCTGTTTGAATTGCGCCGCGGTGTTGAAATCGAAGCGGCCGGCCTCGCGGCCCTGCGCAGGTCTCCGGCGCAAGAAGGGTCTATTCGCGAGGCGTATCAAACGCTCAAAGCCGCGTCGGAGCGGGGAGAGGCTGCTCCGGAGCTTGATCTTGAGTTGCACCGTGCTATTGCACGCGGCACCAACAATCAGTTCTTTGTCGAGTTTCTCGATTTTCTGGCCGATCGAGCCGTTGCCCGGGCCGTGGAGGCTGGATACGGAGGAGATCAGGCTCTGAGACTTGATCGTATGGAGCAACTGCAGAGCGAGCACAGGGCGATTGTTGAGGCAATATCGGTGCAGGACGAACAGTTGGCCAGAACCGCGATGCGAACCCACCTGATGGCCAGCGAAGACCGCTTTCGCGCACTGGCGATGCTGACTTTGTGAGCACTCGCGTGCACAGCCAGTGTGGGTTGCCGGCCAACCGTAAAAATGTGATCAGGTTTTGGGGCGCGGGTTTACGCCCGGCTCGCCGGCGGGCGGGCCACCTGCTCGTCGCGCCCGACCTGGCAATTGCCACTGACCTGCTCGCCCTGGTGCCCGGCAAATGAGCAGCTTGTACCCTGGCTGAGTGTTTCACAGGCGATCAGGGCTTCCGGTGGCGGCCCACGGCGGCCGCCGTTCCGGTCTTCACCGGCCGCACCCGCACAGGCTGTTGCAGCGCTCATCAAGAGCAGGCATATGGCGATCAGAAACAATCGGGTTCTCATACCCCATGATTCCTGAGTCAGACATGGACAGCGAGTGTAGATCCTCGACCAGCGTGCTGAGCCGGCCGACTTCTGCCTGAAGGGGAACTCGCGTGTTCTCGTTCCAGGGACGCACTCCATCTTCGACTGCCTGCGGCTCGCCTTCCAGGATTGTCAGGGGCGTGCGCAGCTCGTGGGACGTGTCCGCCACCCATCGACGACGGACCCCGAAGCGTGAGCCGCCAAGGACCAGGCAACGGAGAAACCATGAGATCGAAGAGTGCGATCCTCATTGCTCGGGTGTATGCGGGTCGCAAGCGGAACTACCTTGGTCGGCATTTCTAGGAGCCTGTCCGACTTAGGCCCGAGGATACTTTGCATCGACGGTAGGTCGAGATGAGCAGGTTATCCGAGAGTACATTCGTCACCAGGAAGCGGAAGACCGCCGGATTGAGCAGTTGAGATTGGTGTCACCGCACCTTGGAGGGCTAAAGGAGCCGTGGGCGGCTGCGTAACAGACCGTTTTGAGCGGTTCACAATAAAAGCCCCCGGCTTTTGCCGGAGGATACTTACTCCGCAAACGGGTCCCGTTCCTGTGCCCGTTCGTTGACGGATTCAGATGCGCTGGCTCGCGGCTTTTGCTCGGGTATCAGAGGGCTGCCGGTTTCCTGTTTCTTCACGTATCTCACGCTCGGCTTTCCTGAGCGCATTGAGGCGCTCGGCGTCAAATGGGTGCGAGTAGGTTTCGGTGTCGACGCCGATGTCGGGCAGAGTCAAGGCCAGGATCTGCCAGAATTTGAGTGCCGTTTCCGGGTCGTAGCCGGCCCGGGCCATCATGTAGCTGCCCAGATAGTCGGCTTCGCTTTCAAAGTCGTCGGCCAACGCATTGGCCGTGGCTTCGGAAAGACTGCCGCCGGTATTGATTCCGAGCAGCATGATCGCCGCCATGTCCAACACCATGCCCCCGATGGCGTATCCCTGCCTGCGGGCCGCATGTGACTCTACATTGTGGGCCATCTGATGGGCCACGACGGTGGCGAGTTGGTCTTCGGAAAAGGTCAGGCGTGTCATGGCCGTGGTAACAAAAATGGCGCGCCCGTCGGCGTAGGCGTCGGGTACCTGACCTTCCACTACGACAATTCGGTAGTCGCAGCCGGTGCGGGGTGTCAGTAGCGTGGTGTGCTCGACACCGTCTCGGGTGTACTGAATCTCGTAGGGCGCATCTGCAAGTAGTGTTTTTTCCAGTTGCCGTTCGAAATCGCGCCCCAGGGTGCCGGTCTTGATTGGTTGACCATTGAACGAGGTCAGCCGGTCACCCGGCAGCAGCCCTGCCTCCTGGGCAGGCGACTCGTCCGCCACCACCAGGACCTGAAGTCGTGGCCCCAGACCCAATTCGGCGCGGGCAGCCGGTCGGAGCTGGGTGCTGATATCGAGTTCGCTTCGGATAAAGGCGCCGGTCCTCGGCCCGATATCGGCCTCGCACAGATCCGCATTGGCCATGGACAGACGGTAGTGGGTCTGGATCAGACGCGTCTGGTCCTCCAATTGAAGCCGCAGGGTTCTGCGCTGCTCCATGAACTGCTCGGCGGCCGCCCGTCGCTGTTCGGATTCGAGACGATCCACTTCGGCCTGACTGGTTGGGGTGTGGGCGCCCGGTTCTGGCGTGGCGCAGCCACCCAAAAGCACCACCAGACAAAGCGGCAGCGCCAGTTGGGTGCAGGTGCATAGAGCCGGTCGAGACATCGGCCGGTCGCTCGATTACAGGCTGTCTATGGCCCGATCCACGGCCACCGGCTCGCTGACCGGTTGCTGGGTGATGGCGGCGTCGGCAGCGTCCCGGGCACGTGCGGCCACGCTGCCGTCCCAAAGAACCATGCGCACGGCATTCGTGTACTCGGGTTCCAACCCGGTCAATTCCATGCTGACTGAGCGCCCCCTGGCGTGGCTGAGGATTCTTGCAGATGTGTCGCATTGACCCCAGCACATGCGGCGGACGGTCGCGTACTCGGCTTCGCCGTATTTGTCCACCAAGGCACCCCGAATCTCCTCAATGGGAACGGGTTGGCCCAGATCAACCAGCCGCTGAATCCAGTAAATCTGTCTGGCAAAGGGGTCGGCCCTGAACTGAAATCCGATGTGACCGCGCTCAAGTCTGGCCAGGAAACTGGCCGATTCGATGCGTCCGTTGGCGGCCAGGCGCTTGATGCCGCCGGGATCGTTCGAGGCAATGAACTGTAACTCCGGTTGTACCGCCGCGGCTTGTTCGACGGTCATGCCGAGGTTGACCGCCAAAGTATCCACCTCCGGCAAGTTGTCCGGCTCAGCGGTTTGCTCCGGCGCTGCGCCGGATTGGGCGGCTGGATTGGGGAGCGGCTCGGCGAGCGGCTCGGCGGTGGCCGGGCTGATTGCAGGTTCCGGAGGGATGGTCAGGTCGGAGACAGGCGGTAGATCATCGTCGTCCGCCGGTGGCTCGGTCGTGGACGCGGACGGTGCCTCTGGGGCGGTGGCTGTGCTGGTGCTTTTCCGGACCTCCGGGGTGGGCAGGGTGTTCAGGCTGGTCAGCAGACTGCGTGTTGGTAATCCGTCCACCACCAGCCCCTGCCGTGTCTGGAAGGCCCGAATTGCAGACTCCGTGCGACGGCCGAACACGCCGTCGGCCTGTCCCGGTTCGTAGCCATGTTCAGCGAGCCCAGCTTGAATGGCCATGACCAGTGCCGGATCATAGAGTTGAGGGGGGGGTGACGAGGTGGTTGCATCCGTCTCAGGTGCTTCTGTGACCACCTGCGCGGCGGCCTCTGTATCGTCATCCGGCGTCGTTGCGGGTTCGGATGTGCTCTCGGAGGCCGCATCACCCCCAAGTTTCTCGACCACGGTTCCGTACACGGATTTCAGATCCTGCACAAACTGGTCAACGCCATCCTCGGCGGCAGTGACGGTCACAGGTACCGACAAGAAGGTGGCCAGATATAGGCTCGGCAGCAAGAATTTGCGATTTGTTTGGCGGCGAATCACGGTTTGATGGGTCGCGTGTTTGAATGCGTTGGATGTGTCCCGCGGTGCGGGCGCCCGTCGGGCATGGTCCGGCCCGTCGTGTGATCCGTCAAGTCGGCGACACGGCAATGCGCGATTCCAAACTACCAAGGGATGGATTGCCCATCTCTGAAAAACCCGCCGGTGGGGCCTTCATCTGGCAGGGTGGCCGCCCAAACGATGCCTTCGGCGGCTTCCTCGGTGGATCGGGCGGCATGCGGGCCTCCCATATCGGTTTTGACCCAGCCGGGACAGACGGCGTTGACCAGAATTGAACTGTCGGCAGTTTCCGTCGCCAGGATTCGGGTCAACGCATTCAGTGCGGTCTTGGAAATTCGATATGCCGCGAAACCGCCACCCATGTCTTCGAGTTGCCCCATGCCACTGGAGACGTTGACGATGCGGCCGTAGCCATGTTGCCGCATCAGCGGAACCAGACCCTGGCACAGCTTGAGTGGGCCGTAGAGATTCACCGCCAGCGTTTGGTCCAATGTCGCTGAGCTCAGATCGAACACGCTGGCGCCGTGTGTTTCGGTGGGGCCACTGGAGTCCAGGAAAACGCCGGCGGAGTTGACCAGAACATCAACACTGCCAAACTGTTTGGAAATGGTCTCGATCAGGGCCTGTATTGCGGCGCTGTCGGTTAACTCGAGACTGTGATGGTGGACAGTACATCCCTCGGCTCGGAGTCTCGCCGCCGCGGCTTCGCCAGCGATTTGATCCCGACTGGTCATAATTACTTCGAATTTGGACTGGGCCAGTTGTCTGGCCACCTCGAGACCGATGCCGCGGTTGGTGCCGGTGACGAGTGCGAGTCGGCTGTGTTGCGACATCCTGGATTCCTGCGCTTATGACCCGAAACCGCCCAACGGGGCGGCCCCAAGATACGAAACCTGGGCGCGGCGCGCGGTTGCCCGGCCCGGGTCTTACTTGTTGATCTTATGGATGGCCATGCCTTCCACCGCGAGAGCGGCCTCATGCACCGCCTCGTACAACGTGGGATGGCCGTGTATGGTTCGGGCAAGATCCTCAGAGCTGGCGCCGAACTCCATGGCGAGCACCAGTTCCTGGATCAATTCCGAGGCCATGGGGCCAATGATATGCGCGCCGAGAATGGTGTCGGTGCGGGCGTCCGCCATCAACTTGACCATACCCACTGCCCCGTCCATGGCTTTGGCCCGCCCGTTCGCGGCAAACGGGAAGCTACCGATCCGGTAGTCGACGCCCTCGGTTTTGAGCGCCTGTTCGGTCTTACCCACCCAGGCAATTTCCGGATTGGTGTAGATCACCCAGGGGATGGTGTCGTAGTTCATCCCACCGTGTTCACCGGCGATGATATCAGCCACCATGATGCCCTCTTCGGAGCCCTTGTGGGCCAGCATCGGACCGCCTACCACATCACCCACCGCGTAAACCCCCGGCAGGTTGGTGCGGCACTGATGGTCCACATGAACGAAGCCGCGTTCATCCAATAGCAGATCGGCCTCGAGCGCCGCCAAGTTATCCGTGCAGGGCCGGCGGCCAACGCACACCATGAGTTTGTCGACGCGGATGGCGTGGTCGCCGTCTTTGTCTTTGTAGTTGACTGTGACCAGCTTGCCACCCTTGCTGGTGCCGGTGACACGGGCACCCAGGCGAATGTCGAGGCCCTGTTTCTTGAACTGACGAAGGGCTTCCTTCGACACCTGTTCATCGACCGGTGCCAGGAATTGCTCTACCGCCTCGAGCATCACCACTTCCGAGCCCAGTCGCTTCCACACACTGCCCAGTTCCAGTCCGATCACGCCGGCGCCAATGATGCCAAGCCGTTTTGGCACTTCGGTGAAGTTGAGACCGCCGGTGGAGTCCACGATCATGTTGCCGTCGGTGCGCGCCGCGTCCAGTTCCACCGGTCTGGACCCGGTGGCCAGAATGATGTCGCCAGCCTCCAGCATATCGGTCTTGCCATCGTGATCGGTGACTTCCACCTGCTTGTTGGCCAGCAGCCGACCACGGCCCTTGACCCAGACCACGCCGTTGGCCTTGAACAAGGCGGCGATGCCGCCGGTGAGTTGCCCGACGACGTCATCCTTGCGGGCCTGCATTTGTTTGATGTCGACTTTCAGCCCCTTGACCGAAATGCCGTGACTGGGAAATACGTCGTGCAGTCGATGCACATGCTCTGAGGACTCGAGCAGGGTTTTGGATGGAATACAGCCGACATTCAGGCAAGTGCCCCCCAAGGCCGGTTCACCCTTTTGGTTGATCCACTCCTCAACACAGGCGGTTGACAGGCCCAATTGAGCGCAGCGAATCGCGGCGACATAGCCCGCCGGGCCGGCACCGATAACTACAACGTCGAAGGAATTGGCCATGGTTGCCCCCGGTAATAATGAGACGATTGACGCGGGGCCCGCCCGGTGGTTGCCACCGGGGCCCCGTTTCAGGCTGCGACCCGAATCAGACTTCGAGCAGCAGTCGGGCCGGATCTTCCAGCAGTTCCTTGATGGTCACAAGGAAGCTGACAGCCTCCTTACCATCAACGATTCGATGATCGTATGACAAGGCGAGATACATCATAGGCCGGGCAACGATTTGTCCGTCCTCGACCATGGCTCTTTGCATGGTCTTGTGCATACCCAGAATGGCGCTTTGGGGCGGATTCAGGATCGGTGTGGAAATCAGCGATCCAAACACGCCGCCGTTGGTCAAAGAGAAGGTCCCGCCAGTCAGGTCTTCGATGCCAATGGTGCCCTCGCGGCCCTTGGCGGCGTACTCGGAAATGGCTTTTTCGATGTCCGCAAGGCTGAGCTGATCGCAGTTGCGCACGATGGGCACCATCAGCCCACGTTCGGTGGAGACGGCGATGCCGATGTCGTAGTAACCGTGATAGATGATATCGGCGCCGTCGATCGATGCATTGACTGCCGGGAATCGCCTGAGGGCTTCCACCGCGGCCTTGACGAAAAAGGACATAAAGCCCAGACGAATACCGTGGACCTTCTCGAATTTGTCCTTATAGCGGGACCGAAGATCCATGACCGGCTGCATGTTGATTTCATTGAATGTGGTCAGAATGGCGGCGGTCTGCTGTGCCTCCACCAGACGTTCGGCTATGCGCCGGCGCAGCCGTGTCATGGGTACGCGCTGTTCCAGGCGACCTTGCTGATCCGGTGCCGCCGTCCCTGCAGGCGGGGCCGCTGCCGGTGGTGGAGTTGGCGCAGGAACAGCCGCCGCAGGCTCGGGTGCAGGCGCGGCGGTGGGTTGTGAATCCATGAAGTTGACCACGTCGGCCTTGGTCAGTCGGCCCCGGGGGCCGGTGGCCTTGATGGCGCTCGGGTCCAGGTTGTGTTCCTGAACCAGGCGTCGAACCGCCGGGCTCATGGCCACTTCCGTCGCCGATGCGGCCGGTGGTGCCGCGGAAGCGGTTTCGGCCGCAGGCGCCGATGCCGCGGGCGCCGCCGCCGCAGCGCCGGCTGCTTCGATTTTGGCCAGTAGATCACCGGCGAGCACGGTTTCGCCGTCGTTGCGCACAATTTCGCTCAGTACCCCGTCGGTGGGTGCCGGCACTTCGAGTACAACCTTATCCGTTTCCAGATCCACCAGATTTTCGTCACGGGTCACCGCATCGCCGGGATGCTTATGCCAAGTGACCAGAGTGGCATCGGCAACCGACTCTGGGAGGTTGGGGACAATGACATCGACGCTCATCGAATTTCCTTTGAATGTTCTGCTTTATCTCTGTCGGGCAGGGCAGACTCAGCCTTCCAAAGCGCGGTTTACCAGAGCCTTTTGTTGCTCTACATGGACACTGAAGCGACCCACGGCGGGTGAGGCGGAGGCAGCCCTGCCCGAGTAGCTGAGGATATGTTTTGGCGTCAGGCTGGCTCGTAGCCGGTGTTGAATCTGGTACCAGGCCCCCTGATTTTCCGGTTCTTCCTGACACCAGACCACGTGCTTGGCCTTGGGATAGCGCTTGATTTCCTGCTCAAAGCGTTCCTGTGGGAACGGATAGAGCTGCTCGATCCGGACCAGGGCCACGGTGTTTAACTCGCGCTCCCGTCGGGCTTCCAACAGGTCGTAGTAGACCTTACCGCCACAAAACACGACCCGGTCGATGTCCTTGTCCGGCAGATCGTCGAGTTCCGGTATGACGGTTTGGAATTCCCCTTCCGAAAGATCTTCCAGTTGATTCACCGCAAGCTTATGGCGCAGCAGGCTCTTGGGACTCATCACCACCAGGGGTTTGCGGAAATGACGCACCATTTGTCGCCGCAGCAGGTGGAATATCTGGGCCGGCGTGGTGGGCGTGCAGACCTGCATATTGTGTTCAGCGCACAACTGCAGGTAGCGCTCGAGACGGGCCGAGGAGTGCTCTGGACCCTGACCTTCATAACCGTGGGGCAGCAACATGGTGAGCCCACACAGTCGACCCCATTTTGTTTCCCCGGAGGAAATGAATTGATCGACCACCACCTGTGCGCCGTTGGCGAAATCACCGAACTGACCTTCCCATACCACCAGGCATTTCGGTTCCGCCGTGGTGTAACCGTATTCGAATCCGAGCACTGCCTCTTCAGACAGCAGGGAGTCGATGACCAGAAAAAAGGGCTGATCGTCGGCGACGTGTTGCAGTGGGACGTAGCTGCTGCCGTCTTTATTGTTATGCAGCACGGCGTGACGATGGAAGAACGTACCTCGGCCACAGTCCTGGCCTGAAATACGGACCTCGTTACCGTCCTCGAGGAGGGTGGCGTAGGCCATGATCTCGGCGAAGCCCCAGTCCAACGGCAACGCCCCGGCCGCCATCTTGCGGCGGTCGTCCAGGATTTTGGCGACCCGGGGATTCAGTTCGAAAGCGTCGGGAAGGGAGAGCAGCCGCTCCGACAGCGCACGGATGCGCTCAAGACTTACTCGTGTATCCACCGGGGCGTTCCAGTCCACATTCAGGAACGGGGACCAGTCGGTGGCAAACTCATTATCGGTGTTTTCCACCGTGGGTCTGGACATGGACCGGCCGGCATCCATTGCATCCCGGTATTCGGTGACCAGGGCGTTTGCTTCGGAATCCGACATTACCCCTTCGGCCACAAGCTTGTCGGCGTACAGTTTGCGCGCCGTTGCGTGGGCCTTGATCTTCTTATACATCATCGGCTGGGTGGCAGACGGTTCATCGGCCTCGTTGTGACCGTGCCTGCGATAGCAGACCATGTCGATCACCACGTCTTTGTTGAAGCGGGCCCGGTAGTCCAAGGCGAGCCGGGTGACGAAAATGACCGCTTCCGGGTCGTCTCCGTTGACGTGGAAAATCGGGGCTTCAACGGTTTTGGAGACGTCGGTGCAGTACTCGGAGGAGCGGGCGTCCTGGGCCGCGCTGGTGGTGAAGCCGATCTGGTTGTTGACGATGATGTGCACCGTGCCGCCGGTGCGGTAGCCACGCACCAGGGACATTTGCAGGGTTTCCATCACCACGCCCTGGCCTGCGAACGCGGCGTCGCCGTGAACCAGCACCGGCAGCACCTGCACTCGCTCGTTGTCACCGCGGCGCTGTTGCCGGGCGCGCACGGAGCCTTCCACCACCGGGTTGACTATTTCCAGGTGGGAGGGGTTAAAGGCGAGCGCCAGATGTACCGGCCCGCCGGGCGTGCTGACGTCGGAGGAAAAGCCCATGTGGTACTTCACGTCGCCGGACCCGATCAATTCCTCGGCTTTGCCCTCAAATTCCTCAAACAGAATCTGGGGGGATTTGCCGATGATGTTGACCAGCACGTTGAGACGGCCCCGATGGGCCATGCCGATGACGATTTCCTTGGCACCATTGGCGCCGGCGCGTTGAATGAGTTCGTCCAGCAGTGGGATCAGAGCGTCGCCGCCTTCCAGTGAGAAGCGCTTCTGACCGACGTATCGGTTATGCAGGTACTTCTCCAAACCCTCGGCAGCGGTCAGGGACTGCAGCAACCAGCGCTTCTCGTCCGTTGGCAGCCGGGGTTGCGCATGATGTTCCTCGAGATTTCGCTGGATCCAGCGTTTCTCCTCGGTGTTGGTGATGTGCATGTATTGGGCGCCGATGGAACCGGTATAGGTTTCACGCACCACATTGATGATTTCGCGGAGCGAGAGAGAGTCCGCAGTGAACAATGATCCGGTATCGAACACGGTATCCATATCGGCTTCGGACAGATTGTGGAACACCGGGTCCAAGTCCGGCACCGGCTTGGCGCTCGTCAGTTTGAGCGGGTCCACATTGGCGGCCTGGTGGCCACGCACCCGGTAGTAGTTGATCAGCCTGAGTACGGCGCCCTGTTTTTTGGCTGCGTCCTGATCCATCGACGGCCGTTGGCCGCCCGTGGGTTGGCTGCTGGCGTTGACGAAGGAGGCGCGGATTGGCGCGTGGGCGATATCGCGCCCGTTGCCGTCGGTGGTCTGGGAAAGGGCCTCGAAGTAGATCCGCCATTTTTCACTGACGGAATCTGGATCGTCCAGATACTGCTCGTACAACTCTTCAATAAAGGGGGCGTTGCCGCCGTAGAGATAGGAACTCTGCCGGAATTGCTCGAGTAAGCTGCTCATTTTGTCGTCGGTGACCCACTTTGCTGGCGGAGATCGGGAAGATGGAGGATTGGGGGCACAAAAAGTGGGGCGGATTATCGGCCTTCGACGGCTTTATTTCAATCATTATCTGGGCTTAGCGGTCTGTCTCTGATGGATTGGATGAAGGATATGTGGCGCTGTTTTGGTCTGGCTCTGACAGGAGTGCGCGGTGCGGCCCGATTCAATCCGATGGTGGGCCAGAGGGTATGGACCGGCCGTGCCAATAGATCAGGGCGTATTTGAGATCGGGTTTAATCAGTTTCGTCCCGATTACGCATGAAATCGGCGGTCTTGAAAAAAGACTGTTCGAGCTGAAACCGCAAGGCCCGGTCGACTGTGAGGGTGTCCAGTGCCTTGGACATGCACATCAGCCACTGGTCGCGTTCGCTCACGCCGATGGGAAAGGGCAGGTGACGGGCGCGCAGGCGTGGGTGTCCAAAGGCTTGTTCATAGAGGGGTGGCCCGCCCAGCCAGCCACTGAGAAACAGATACAGTTTCTCCCGGGACTGGCTGAGATCGGTTGGATGAAGCCTGCGCACCTGGTACGCCTCCGGCAGGTCATCCATGAAATCGTAGAAGCGTTCGGCCAGGGCGCGCACACCGGGGGCACCGCCCAGCCGCTGATAGGGAGTGGGTAGATCGCTGTGCATGGCTGATTCAGGCCCCGTGGCGCGTTCGATGTCTGAGACGGGTTGCGAGCGTAGCACAGCATCTTCAACCGACCCTGCAGCGGGTCAAAATTTCAGCTTGCACTGATCCAGATACTGTATATATTTACAGCATGGATAAATTAACAGTACGTCAGGAACAGGTGCTTGATGTGATCCGCGAAAGCATGGTGGATCAGGGGTTCCCCCCGACTCGTGCGGAAATCGCCGCGGCGTTGGGTTTCAAGTCCCTCAATGCGGCCGAGGCCCATCTCAAGGCGCTGGCCCGCAAGGGCTATATCGAGTTGCTGTCGGGCGCCTCGCGGGGTATCCGCCTCACCGGAGAGGCGGTGTTGGAACCGGGCCTGCCCTTGATCGGACGGGTTGCCGCCGGTTCTCCGATCCTGGCCACGGAACATGTGGAGCAACACTACAAAATGGATGAACACCTGTTTCAGCCCAAGCCCGACTACCTGCTGCGGGTGCGGGGCATGAGCATGCGTGATGCGGGGATTCTGGAAGGTGACCTGTTGGCCATTCATCGCACCACCCAGGTGGAAAATGGCCAGATCGTCGTTGCCCGTATCGGCGACGAGGTAACCGTAAAACGGTTCGAGCGCACGGGCAGCCATGTCCGATTGCTGGCTGAGAACCCGGAATATGAACCGATTGAAATTGATACCACGCGTGAATCCCTGGACATCGAAGGGATCGCCGTGGGTGTTATTCGCACGGGGGGAATGTGATGCAAAAGGCAATCGAACATCTGTTACAGAATCCAGCGATCCGACAGGCGAATTTCGCCCCTCTGGGTATACGGCCGGGGCGATCCACCGGATTTGCGGCGTTGGACGAAGTATTGCCCGGCTCTGGGTGGCCGATCGGGAGCCTGACCGAAATCCTGGTGGATCGGCAGGGCATTGGGGAACTGAGTTTACTCATGCCCGCCCTGGCCGCGGCCAGCGAAGAACAGCGCTGGATCGCATGGGTATCACCACCCCATATTCCATATGGTCCGGCTTTGGTGGCAAAAGGCGTTGATCTGGCACGCATACTGTTGATTCATGCTCGCCCGGGGCCGGACACCCTTTGGGCGGTGGAGCAGGCGCTGGCCTCGGGCACCTGCAGTTCCGTTTTGAGCTGGCTGGATGATGAACTGGATAATCGCATGCTCAGGCGTTTGCAGTTGGCCGCCGAATCCGGACAAAGCACCGGTTTTTTGTTTCGCCCCTCCGATCACGTCAATTTGCCGTCCCCGGCTGCATTGAGGTTGGGTATCGAGACCACTTCCCATGGTTTGGTTGTCAAGGTTCTCAAGTGCCGGGGGCGTTCCGGCGCCACCATGATGTTGGACGTGGATCATGATCTGGTTGAGCCTGTATTTTCCCACCTTGGCGCTGGACGTCGTCAAACGCGGCAGTTGCAGCACTGAACCCCTGGCGATTCTTGATAACCGGGAGCAGCGTCATAGGGTTTTGCTGTGTAATCGATCCGCCGAAGCCTCGGGCGTGCGCGCGGGCATGTCTTTGCCCGCTGCGCTCGCCTTGGAGCCGGCGCTGATTATCAAATCCCGTCGACATCAGGTGGAGCAAACCGCACTCAGAGGCCTGGCCACTTGGGCACAGGCTTATACGTCCAAACTCAGCATCGCCGGGTCGGACGAACTTTTGTTGGAAGTGGCCGGCAGTCTGCGTCTGTTTGGAGGACTGCGGCCACTGACTCAGAAAATCATCGATGAGATCGAGCACATGGGATATGGGGTCGGCTATGCGGCGGCGCCGACACCCCAGGCGGCCAGTCTGCTCTCGCGTGCGCCCGGTGGACGCCTGGTCACGCAGCGCGATGCGCTGTTGGTGACGTTGTCGGATCTGACACTTGCCACCCTGGAACTGGATCGGAGAACCGTGGCTACCCTGACCGCGCTGGGGATGGAATCAATCGGGGATCTGCTGAGACTGCCCCGGGCGGAGTTGAAAAGTCGGATTACACCCGAGCTGCTGAATCTTCTGGACCGCGCCTTGGGGCGAAGACCTGATCCCCGCACAGTGTTTGAGCCGTCGGTCCGGTTCCGCGCTTGTCTTGAGTTACCCGCCCCTACGGCGAACAGTCAGGCACTGTTGTTTGGCGCTCACCGACTTTTGAAGGACATGGATGCCGCCCTGAGGGTCCGAAACGAAGGTGTGGCGCAACTGCTTGTGCTGATGCATCACCCCCGGGGGCGTGCAACTCAGATTCGAGTGGGGTTGGTTCAACCCAGCCGCAACGCTGAGCATTGGCACAGAATTTTGCGTGTCCGGTTAGAACAATTGACATTGGATCAGGAGGTTGTTGCGCTGACCCTACGGGGCGGTGTTCAAAGCCCTCTGGCAGAACAGGCCGATGACCTGTTTGGCGACACGCCGGAGCAGCTTGGAACGGAGCGGGGGCATTTATTGGAACGCCTGCAGGCGCGACTGGGCGATGAGGCGGTCAAAGGCATTGCACTGGTTCGGGATCATCGGCCCGAGCGGGCCTGGCAGATGGCGATCCCGGGGATGGGCAGTGAGATTGTCTCCACCGGGCGGCGTCCTCTATGGCTGCTTCGGGAACCGCGTGGGTTGCAACACCTGAAATCTCACTGGCGTCTTCAAGGACCGGAGCGGATCGAAACCGGCTGGTGGGACGGAGTGGATGTCAGCCGGGACTATTTTTGTGCTGAAACCGAAACCGGTGAGCGATTCTGGATCTTCCGGGATCGCCGCAGTCGCGCCTGGTTTCTACACGGCGTTTTTGCCTGAGTGCCGGGCACTGCGCGACAGTCATTCCGGTTGCCGTTTTCCAGTGTCCGGAGATTCCCTCCCGGGGCGAAAAGTCGTTTGTTGACGGGACTGAATACGGGGTGTGCATGACAGCGCCGGACTATGCCGAACTCCATTGTCTCAGCAACTTTACGTTTCTCCGTGGCGCATCACACCCCGGTGAGTTGGTGGACCGTGCCGTTGAATTGGGCTACCGGGGGCTGGCCATAACGGACGAGTGTTCCATGTCCGGTGTGGTTCGGGCTTATCGGGCGGCGAAGGCGTCGGGGTTGCAGCTGTTGGTGGGGACAGAGCTGCGCCTGCCGGGCGGGCTCAAGCTGGTGCTTTTGTGCACCGATCGTACGGGTTATGGAAACCTCTGTGAGCTGATCACCCAGGCCCGTCGTCAGGCACCCAAGGGACAGTATCGAATTGCTCGCGAGGCACTGGAAACCGGTGTGAAGGGATGCCTGATTCTGTGGCTACCCGATCGCCATGCCTCAATGGAACAGGGGGTTTGGGTCAGCACGAATTTCCGTGGCCGGGCCTGGATTGGCGTTGAGTTGCTGGGTGAAGGGAACGACCGGGAACGTCTCGATGCGTGCCGTGTAATGGGCCGAAGACTTGGACTGCCGCTGGTGGCCGGTGGTGATGTGCATATGCATCGCCGGGGTCGGCGGGCGCTTCAGGATACGCTGACGTCCATTAGGCTCGGTGTGCCACTAAACCATGCTGGAGACAGCCTGTTCGCAAATGGCGAGCGTCATCTTCGGCCCCGCTCTGTTTTGGCACACCTGTATCCACGGGAGCTGTTGTCCGAGACGGTTCGGATCGCCGGACGATGCCAGTTTTCCCTGGAAGAGCTGCGATACGAGTACCCGGAAGAGCTGGTGCCGGTGGGGGAGACGCCCACCACGTGGCTGCGTTGCTTGACCGAAGCCGGTTTGGATCAACGCTGGCCGGATGGCCCGCCTGCTTCGGTGCGCAAACAGGCCGAGCACGAGCTATCGCTTATCGCGGAGCTTGCTTATGAGCCTTATTTCCTCACCGTTTATGACATCGTTGCGTTTGCACGCCGGCGTGGGATTTTGTGCCAGGGGCGGGGGTCGGCTGCAAACTCGGCGGTGTGTTACTGCCTCGGGATCACAGAGGTCGACCCGGCCAGAATGGACATGCTGTTCGAGCGGTTTATGTCCCGGGAACGTGATGAGCCGCCGGATATCGATGTGGATTTCGAGCACGATCGTCGTGAGGAAGTGATTCAGTACGTCTATGAGAAATATGGACGTGATCGGGCCGCTTTGGCGGCCACGGTGATTTCCTACCGGGAGCGCAGCGCGCTGCGGGATGTGGCGAAAGCCCTGGATTTCGATCCGGTGCAGATCACGCGACTCACCGGCCAGGTGGGTTGGGATGCCCGGGGGGCGTTGGATCCGGATCAGCTGCGGGCGGCCGGTTTCGATCCGGATGCGCCGCCGTTGAAGCGTTTGTGCACGCTGACCCAGTGCATACGGGGGTTTCCCCGTCATCTGTCACAGCATGTGGGTGGGTTTGTCATTTCACGTGGCCCCCTGTGCCGATTGGTTCCGGTGGAAAATGCAGCCATGGAAGGGCGCACGGTCATCCAATGGGACAAGGATGATCTCGATACCCTGGGGCTGCTGAAGGTGGACTGTCTTGCCCTTGGGATGCTGTCGGCGATTCGACGGGCGTTGGACGATTTGGAGCGTTTGCGCGGGCGAAGCATCAGCATGGCCACGCTGCCGGCTGAGGATGCAGCGGTATACGACATGATCTGCAAAGCCGACACCATGGGTGTTTTTCAGATCGAATCCCGGGCACAGATGTCCATGTTGCCCAGGCTCAAGCCCCGCAGCTTTTATGACCTGGTGATCGAAGTGGCCATCGTCAGGCCGGGTCCCATTCAGGGTGGCATGGTGCATCCCTATCTGCGGCGCAGGGCGGGAAAACAGCCGGTCCGATATCCCAACGAAGCGGTCAGGGAGGTGTTGAAGCGGACCCTGGGTGTGCCGATTTTTCAGGAGCAGGTCATGCAACTGGCGGTTGTTGCCGCAGGGTTTACTCCGGGCGAGGCCGATCAACTGCGCCGGGCCATGGCGGCTTGGCGTCGGCCGGGGGATCTTGAGCAGTTCCGACGGCGTTTTGTGGACGGCATGTTGAGCCGGGGCTACAAGCGCGATTTCGCTCAGCGTCTGTTTCGTCAGATTCAGGGCTTCGGTGAGTATGGTTTTCCCGAGTCCCATGCCGCCAGTTTTGCTCTGTTGGTCTATGTGTCCGCGTGGTTGAAGTGTCATGAACCTGCCATTTTCTGCTGCGCCCTGTTGAACAGTCAGCCCATGGGGTTCTACGCACCTTCGCAACTGGTGCAGGATGCCCGCCGGCAGGGTGTCGAGGTGCGACCGGTATCGATTAATGAAAGTGCATGGGATTGCACGCTGGAGCGTATTGACGAGACACAGTTGGCGTTGCGGCTTGGCCTGCGTCTGATCAAAGGCTTGTCCCGGACGGCGGGGGCGGCGCTGGTCTCAGAGCGGTGTGCCGCCGGCCCTTACACGCGGGTTGACGAGCTGCGGCGACGGGTGTCGCTTTCCATGCGGGATCTTGAGGCGCTGGCCCATGCAGACGCCTTGTTGTCCACCAGCGGGCATCGTCGGCAGGCACTGTGGCAGGTGCTGGGTGAGCCACCCGATGTATTCATGGGGCGGGATATGCGGCGCCGGCCGGAGGCGCCGGTGGATTTGCACGCCCCCCTGGAAGGGCAGGAAATTGCCGCGGATTTTGCCAGCCTTGGTCTGAGCTTGCGGCGTCATCCGTTGGCATTGCTCAGAGATCGCTTGGGTGATGCCGGTTTGAAGCAGGCCGATCAGATCAAGGTCATGACCCATGGTGAAAGAGTATCTACGGCCGGACTGGTGATCAATCGGCAAAGGCCCTCTACCGCCGGCGGCATCATCTTTGCCACGTTGGAAGATGAGTCCGGATACATCAATGTGGTGATCAAGCAGGAGGTGTCCAAAGTCCGGCGCCGTGCTCTGCTCGGGGCCCGTCTGATGCAGGTTGATGGCACCGTCGAACGCGAGGGGCGTGTGGTGCAGGTCCTGGCGTTGGATCTGAAGGATTTGAGTGCCTGGTTGGGGGATCTTCAGGTCCGTTCCAGGGACTTTCACTAAAACCGGATGGCATTTTCCTACTTCTGATCCAAAAGAATATCCGTACCGGACTGCCCCGCCTTCAACCGCTGGAGGTGAAGCCGAACCAGAGCGTCGTCCGGGTAGCGCTCCTGAAGCGCCGCAAAGCATTTGATTGCCGCCGAATCACCGTTCACCAACAGCGCATATGCGTGGAGGTAGTCGGCCAGATCAGACATCCCCTGGCCGGGTTGCTGCGGTTCGAAAGCCTCTGTTCCCCGGGTCTTGCCTCTGAGCAGGAGTCTGCCAACGGGCCGGCCTTGGAAACCGGGTGTTTGTATGACGGTGGCGGCGCTTACGCAGATTCGTGTACCCAGATGCTTGTTTGCACCCTCCAGCCTCGCGGCAACGTTCACGGTGTCTCCGTAGGCGGTGTAGTCAAACAGTGCATCTCCACCGAAATTCCCAACCATGGCTGGGCCGGAGTTGACGCCGATACGGGTCACCCCCAACGGAACCCGCAATGCCAGCGCTTTACGATAGCCCTCGGCCACCTCGTCCATCTCAAGCGCGCAGGCAACCGCGCGGGCGGCATGGTCAGCTTGCGCCACCGGCGCGCCGAACAAAACATGGACCGCATCGCCAACAATTTTGTCCACCGTGCCTTCGTGCTTGAAGGCAACCTGGATCATGCGACTCAGGTAATCGTTGAGCAGCGCCACCGTCTCCGAAGGTTCACAGGTCTCGACCAGATTGGTGAAGCCCTGCAAGTCGGTGAAAACGATGCTCACATCCTTGCGTTCACCGCCGACCCGGAAAAGCGCCGGGTTCTCCGATAGTTTGGGCACCAGATTGGGCGAGAAATAACGTCCGAGCTGCACATTTGCTCTCTGCAGCCGTGCCGCTTCCATCACCGTGTTTCGTGCCCGAAGGGTGAGCAGGGACAGCAACAGACCGACCAGGCCGATAATTGTCATGCCGGTCACCACCCGCCCTGTCGCCACGGCTGGTGTCGTATAGGCCATCAGATAGCTTGATGTGAACTCGGTGGCCGGGTCTTTCCATGCAGCGGTCACGAGAACGATGTGAACCAACAGTGCACCTGTCGTTACCAGAACCGGGTAAAGAGGGCGCATGATCAAGGCATTCAGTGCGATGAGGAGCAGGGCCATCAGGGTCACCGAGGTCTTCAGCGCGATGCCTGCGGGAAGTGCGGTGCCGCCCAACGATGCGTACCAGATGATCGGCAGGGCCGCGATCATGATGACGTCAAGTCCGACGCCGGCTAGACCCGCGAAATCCAGATGCCGGCGCCTTTTCACCAGGAAGGCCGACACCGAAGCCACGATCCCGTAGGCAAACAACAGTGACAGCGTAGCCATTCGGTCGATCGGCGTTGTGCCGAGCATCCAGGCCATGGGCGCCATGATCGCGATCAGAGCGAAACGCGCCATGGTGATGATTCGGAGCGCCTCTAGCTCGCGAACCTGCAGCAGTTCAAGGACCGGGTCTGGCCGCGGCCGCAGATCTTCCGGGCCGATGTCCGTTGTTCTATCTCTACCGAACCCCATGGGCTTACCCGCCCGTATCCTTGGGCTGTGGCCCAGGGTCTGCTGAACCCGACAGTGTCTGGTGGCGTGCCGATCGAGCAGGTCCGTTACCGTCCCTGTTCATATTACGTCTGTGTCCTTCGGACAGGGGATCCGGAGGAGATCGCATAGACCGTCGGCTTCATACTTCAAAACGACTATGGTTCCGGGCGGCTTGGGACTTTAGCTATGGTCAAGAGACTGTCGTTACCTGTCTGGCGTCATCGTGGCCGGATCACCTGAGGTAATCGCGATTGATCCGGCGGAACTCGTCCGTGCCCGCCTTCTTAAGCCATTCGAACGCGACCATCTCACGACTGACCACCTGGGCACCGGAATCCCGAAGCCGACTCACGGCCAACCGGGCATCTTCGGGGCGGCGTGACGATACCGCGTCGGCCACCAGAAACACTTCCAGGCCTGCGTCCAGTAACCCAAGGGCAGTCTGCGTGACGCAGACGTGCGCTTCGGTCCCGGACACCACCACCTGGGAACGCTGCAGGGCGGTTATCCGATCCATGCAGCGGGGCTCGAACGCCCCGCCGAAGTGAACTTTTTCCAGCACTTGATCGGCTTCCAGCAGGACGCGCAGATCGGAGTGCAGGTGGCCGAGCCCCTGGGGATACTGCTCCATGGCGAGGGTGGGTACGCCCAATTCCGCGGCTATCCGGGTTAACCAGACGCAGTTTTTAACTACCCGCTCGCCCTGGTGGATCGCCGGCAGAAGGCGCGCCTGCAGGTCGATCACCAGCAGCAGACTGCGATCGCGGCTGATGAGCTGTTTGGGCCCTCCGGTCATGCCAGTCGCTTGTAACGGATACGGTGGGGTTGTGCCGCCTGCTCCCCAAGACGGCGCTTGCGGTCCTCTTCATAGTCGCTGTAAGTGCCTTCGAACCATTCCGCGTGGGAATCGCCTTCAAAGGCGAGGATGTGGGTGGCGATGCGATCCAGAAACCATCGATCGTGCGAAATCACCACCGCACACCCCGGGAATATCAACAGCGCCTCTTCCAGGGCGCGCAGCGTCTCCACGTCCAGATCGTTGGTCGGTTCGTCGAGCAGCAGCAGGTTGCCGCCGCTTTTGAGCAGTTTGGCCAACTGCAGACGGTTGCGCTCACCTCCGGATAGATCTTTGACAAACTTCTGCTGGTCCGTGCCCTTGAAATTGAACCTGCCCACATAGGATCGGGAGTTCACCTGGTAGCCACCCACCTCAATCAGGTCCAGGCCGTCGGTGATCTCCTTGAACACGGTGTTTTCACCGGCCAGATCGTCCCGGCTCTGGTCCACATACGCGATCTGCACCGTTTCGCCCAGAACAACATCGCCCGTATCGGGCTGCTCCAAGCCAGTCATCATCTTGAACAGGGTCGACTTGCCCGCGCCATTGGGCCCAATCACACCAACGATGCCGCCCGGGGGCAGTTCAAATGTGAGATCCTCCACCAGCACCCGATCACCGAAGCCTTTGCGCACACCCCGAAACTCCACCACCTTGGCGCCCAGGCGCGGACCGGGTGGAATGTAGATTTCCTGGGTCTCGCTGCGCTTCTGAAACTCCTGGCTTTGGAGCTCCTGGAAGCGGGAAAGACGCGCCTTACTCTTTGCATGCCGCCCCTTGGCGTTCGACCTGACCCACTCCAGCTCCTGTTTCATGGCCCGGATATGCGCGGTTTCGCGTTTTTCCTCACGCTCCAGACGCTGTTCCTTCTGTTCCAGCCAGGAACTGTAGTTGCCCTCCCAGGGAATGCCTCGCCCGCGATCGAGCTCCAGGATCCAGCCCGCGACATTGTCCAGGAAGTATCGATCATGAGTGACCGCCACCACGGTGCCGCTGTACTCATGGAGAAAGTGCTCCAGCCAGGCCACCGACTCCGCGTCGAGATGGTTGGTGGGTTCGTCCAGAAGCAGCATGTCCGGCGCCGACAGCAGCAGCCGGCAGAGTGCCACCCTGCGCTTTTCACCGCCGGACAGGGTGCTGACTTCAGCGTCCCATGGGGGCAGTCGCAGGGCGTCGGCCGCCACTTCGAGTTTGCGCTCCAGGTTGTGCGCATCGGCGGCTTGAATGATGTTTTCAAGCTTGGCCTGCTCTGCCGCCAGTGCGTCGAAATCCGCTTCCGGTTCGGCGTAGGCGGCGTAGACCTCGTCCAGACGCCGCAGGGCATCCTTGACCACCTTCAGTCCTTCCTCGACGTTTCCCCGCACGTCCTTGTCCGGAGCCAGCTGCGGCTCCTGCGCCAAGTACCCGACCTGGATGCCCGTCATCGGGCGCGCCTCGCCGTGGATGTCTGTGTCAAGCCCCGCCATGATGCGCAGCAGCGTTGATTTGCCGGCGCCGTTCAGGCCCAGCACACCGATCTTGGCGCCGGGGAAAAAAGACAGGGAAATGTCTTTCAATATTTCCCGATTCGGGGGCACCACCTTGGTGACCCGATTCATGGTGTAGATGTATTGAGCCATGCCTGCCCTTGTAATGAGTGCGTAATCGAACCCGGGCGCCGATTCTAACCGAAGCGAAGGCGGTCGCAATGGCCGCCGGCGGGTTTTACGGCATTGGGTCGAATGCGTGCCTCAGACCGCTCGGTTCAGAACGCATGCCGGCCGCGACAAAGCCGACCAGTTCGCGGGTGATGCGGTCGGCGCTGATTTCGGTCAAAAGATCCTCGGTGAGCACGTCGAGTTGATCCTGCGCGGCCATGGCGTAGGCGACCGAGCCGATCATGAAGTGCATGCGCAAGCGCAGAGCCTGGTGATCCAGGTTGGGCAACACATCAGCCAGTGCCAGGCTGAATCGGTGGATGACGTTTCGGTACTCATCGGAGAGGATCTGTTTGAGCTCGGGTTGTGGGTCGGTCAAGGTACGACCCAGCAGACGCACAAACCGACCGCCGCCGCGACTGGGGTCCCGGCTGGCCGAGATGCCCGGCTCGATGTATGCCGCCAGGATGTGTTCCAGCCGTGGCGCCACGGGTGCGTTCCGCAGGGCGTCCAGCAGACCGAGACGTTCGATGTTGATCGGTCTCAGCCGGCGTGAGAATACCGAACGGATCAGGCCGGTTTTTGACCCGAAGTGGTACTGCACACTCCCCAGATTGACCTGGGCGCAACTGGAAATGCTGCGCAGGGACGCTGCATTGAACCCCACTGCCGAAAAACGTTCTTCGGCTGCGTCGAGAATACTGTTACGGGTCAAACTGGCCGTCATGGGCTGTCTATGAATCGCCTGTGCGACAACCATAGTTCGTGTCTGCCGGCACACTTGTCAACCCGGCCTGTTCGCCCGTGTCTCGATACGCACAACTCTGTGCTCACAGCATTCACTATTATAGTGTGTCGTCGCTGCCGCAGTATCATCGCGGTGCCCTTTCACGAATAAGACGCTGCCAGTCAGGAGAGTGCCGTGCCTCGGAGCAGAAGTGTGAGTGTCCATTTGGGTGATCAGGTCGGGCGTTACGGCTTTGGTGATGAACATCCGTTCGGAGAGGATCGGATGCATGCCTTCTGGGACGAAATGAACCGTCGGGCATTGGACTATCAGGTGCGTCTCCATGATCCCAAGATGTGTGGGGAGGCGGATTTGCTTCGATTCCATACCGCTGAGTACGTGGACCGGGTGAAGAGCCACTCCGCCAGCGGCGAGGGCATGTTGGACTATGGCGACACACCGGCTTACAAGGGCGTGTTCGAAGACGCTTCCTACGTGGTCGGCACCACTCTCGATGCCGTGGACAAGGTCATGAGGGACGAGGTGCGCCGTGCCTTTGTTCCCATTGCCGGTTTGCACCACAGCATGCCCGACACTGCGGCCGGGTTCTGTGTCTTTAATGATTGCGGCGTGGCGATCAAGGTGCTGGAGGACAACTACGGGTTGGATCGGATCGCCTATGTGGACATTGACGCCCACCATGGTGACGGCCTGTACTATCCGTTCGAGGCCGACCCAAAGCTGATTTTCGCGGATATCCATGAGGACGGGCGTTACAACTTTCCTCAGAGTGGATTTCAGCACGAGGTGGGTAAAGGCGATGCACGCGGCCGGAAACTTAACATTCCCCTGTTGCCGCGCTCCACGGACGCCGATTTCAAGATGATGTGGGAAAAAGTCGAGGGATTCCTGGACGACTGGAAGCCCCAGTTCATCATCATGCAGTGCGGTGCTGATGGCATAACCGGTGACCCGCTGGCCCATTTGCATTACTCACCCGATGCGCACCGTCTGGCTGCGACCGGCCTGTGCCGGATTGCCGAGGCGCACGCGGGGGGCCGTATAGTCGGAGTGGGCGGGGGCGGCTATGACTTGCATAACCTGGGCAAGGCCTGGAGCAACGTGGTGGAAGCCTTTCTGGACGCACCCATGTCGGATCAATAGAACCGGATTGACGCAGGATGCGGCGCATCGGGCGTTTTCCACGCCGCTGCAGCGACATGCAAGCCTCAAGGCAAAGCGCTACAATGCGCAGCCTTTTTTCAGAACGCACAGTCGTCGGATCATATAGTCGAACCGCGACTGCACAGCCGATGGGATCACCGCATGTTTGCCAATGATATGTCCATAGACGGATACGACCAGGAATTGTGGGACGCCATGGAGGCGGAGCGCACGCGGCAGGAGGAACACGTCGAGCTGATCGCGTCTGAAAACTACGCAAGTCCGCGGGTGATGCAGGCCCAGGGCTCGGTGTTGACCAACAAGTATGCAGAAGGGTATCCGGGCAAGCGCTACTACGGCGGTTGTGAGCATGTGGATGTGGCCGAGCGACTGGCCATCGAGCGGGCCAAGGCTCTGTTTGACGCGGATTTCGCCAACGTGCAGCCGCATTCCGGATCCCAGGCCAACGCCGCGGTGTACATGGCGCTTCTGGAGCCCCATGACACAGTGCTGGGTATGAGCCTGGCCCACGGTGGGCATCTGACCCACGGCGCCAAGCCCAACTTCTCCGGCAAAATCTATACTGCGGTGCAGTACGGGCTGGACGAGTCCACCGGCGAGATCGACTACCATCAGGTCGCGTCGTTGGCTGAGACCCACCGACCGAAGATGATCATTGCCGGCTTCTCAGCCTATTCCAGAGTGGTTGACTGGGCCCGTTTCCGCGACATCGCCGACGGCGTAGGCGCCTATCTATTGGTGGACATGGCCCATGTTGCGGGTCTGGTGGCGGCTGGGGTATATCCCAGTCCGATTCCCTACGCGGATGCGGTGACCACGACCACCCATAAGACCCTGCGTGGCCCACGCGGCGGCTTGATACTGGCACGATCCAATCCCGATCTCGAAAAACGCTTCAACAGTCTTGTTTTCCCCGGCATCCAGGGCGGTCCCCTGATGCATGTCATCGCGGCCAAGGCGGTGGCGTTCAAAGAGGCATTGGACCCCGGATTCAAGGCCTATCAGATTCAAGTGGTGGCCAACGCCCGGGCCATGGCCGGCGTGTTTATGCAACGCGGCTACAAGATTGTCTCCGGCGGCACGGATAATCATCTGATGCTGGTGGATCTGATCGACAAGGGCATCACCGGGAAGGCAGCCGACGCAGCCTTGGGCGATGCCAATATCACAGTGAACAAGAATAGTGTGCCCAACGACCCCCAGTCGCCATTTGTCACCAGTGGCATCCGCGTCGGAACGCCGGCGGCAACGACACGGGGTTTCAAGGAAGCTGAGATCGAGCAACTCACCCACTGGATGTGCGACGTGATGGACGATCTGGGCAATGAGGAGACGGTCAGCCGCGTGCGGAGCAACGTGCTTGAGCTGTGCGGGCGCTTTCCCGTGTACGGAGGTTGATGCGGACTCCGGGCGTTCAGGGGTATGCATTGCCCTTACTGCAGCGCGGCCGACACCCGCGTCATCGATTCCAGATTGAGTCCGGAAGGGGATCGGGTGCGGCGGCGGCGGGTATGCGCTGCCTGCGGCGAGCGCTTCACCAGTTATGAAATGGCAGAGCTGGTGGTGCCCCGAATCATCAAGAGTGATGGCACCCGGGAAAGCCTGAGCGAGGACAAACTCCGGTCAGGTATGTTGCGCGCGCTTGAAAAGAGGCCGGTCACCACTGAGCAGATCGAATCCGCATTGCAACGGATTATGAAACAGGTGAGGGCACGCGGCGATCGGGAGGTGGACTCACGCCAGATCGGCGATTGGGTAATGGACGAGTTGCGGGCCTTGGATCAGGTCGCTTACGTGCGCTTTGCGTCGGTTTATAGGAGCTTTGAGGATGTGGAGGCATTTCGCGAGGAGGTGGAGCGCCTCCAGCGGGATACGTCCAAGCCCAAAGTCTGAGTATGATCCAAGCGGATGCCGAGCGGTACATGGCCGAGGCGCTCAAGCTCGCCCGAAACGGGCTCTATAGCGCATCGCCCAATCCGCGTGTTGGATGTGTTTTGGTCCGGCAGGGACAGACCGTCGGCCGCGGCTGGCATATGCGCACCGGAGCCCCCCATGCAGAGGTGAACGCCCTCAGTGAAGCCGGAGATCGCAGCGCTGGTGCCACCGCTTACGTCACGCTGGAACCGTGTTCGCACCGGGGACTCACACCGCCCTGCGCCGATGCGCTGGTTGAGGCTGGCGTTGCACGGGTCGTGGCGGGGATGCGCGACCCGGATCCTCGGGTTTCCGGCCGGGGTCTGGAACGATTGCGCAGCGCCGGCATAGCGGTGGAGGTTGGGCTTCTTGAAACCCAGTGCCGGGCGCTGAATCGTGGATTTATCAGCCGGCACGAACGCCATCGCCCATGGGTAACGGTCAAGCTTGCGGCCAGTCTGGACGGGCGCACGGCAATGGCATCCGGGGAGAGTCAGTGGATCACATCGGTCTCGGCGCGGCGCGACGTTCAGCGCCTGAGGGCCCGTTCCGATGCCATTATGACCGGTATCGGAACGCTGCTGGCTGATGACCCCAGCCTCAATGTGAGACTGAGTGGCAAGGAGTTGGGTTGCTCCGGTGAGGTGCGGCAGCCGATTCGGGTGGTGCTGGACTCGGAGTACAAAACCCCTGGGAGCGCGACGCTTTTTTCGCTGCCGGGCGAGATATTGATCTATGGGATCAAGCCCCAGCGTGACTGCGGCCATGGCGCCACTCGCGTCCGGGCAGCGCGGGTCAGCGTGCCGGCGGTCAACGGACGACCCGCGCTGGACGCGGTGATGCGCGACCTGGCGAGTCGAGGCATCAACGAGGTGCTGGTGGAGGCGGGTGCTACGCTGGTCGGTGCCCTGATCGAAGCGGGCCTGGTGGACGAACTGGTTCTGTATCTGGCGCCGCATCTTATGGGCAGCAGGGCGCGTGGACTGGTTCATCTTGCCGGTGTGGAGCAGATGGCGGATCGAATCGGGCTGGAATGGATCGACAACAGGATGGTCGGGCAGGATCTTCGATTGACAGCCCGGGTGGTTCGGGCGTCAAAGGCGGTTTGACAGATGTTCACAGGAATCATCGAAGCGGTGGGCCGGGTTGCGGCCAGCCAGATGCGGCAGGGGGATCTGCGTCTGCGGATTGAGACCGGTGTGCTGGACCTTTCGGACGTTTCCGTGGGCGACAGCATCGCGGTGAACGGTGTCTGTCTGACCGCGGTGGAGTTGCCCGGCGACGGATTCTGGGCCGATGTTTCCGCCGAAACTCTGTCTCGCAGCCTGTTCGGCGACTGTGGTCCGGGCACTCGGGTCAATCTGGAGAAATCACTGCTTCCAACCACCAGGCTCGGTGGTCACCTGGTCAGCGGACATGTAGACGGGGTCGGCGAAGTGCTTGACCGACGAGACGACGCCCGTTCGGTTCGGTTCCACATCCGTGTCCCGGATGCGCTGGCCCGCTTCGTGGCCGAGAAAGGGTCTGTTTGCGTCGATGGCACGAGTCTTACGGTCAACAATGTGGAAGCGGCAGTGTTCGACGTCAACATCGTACCGCACACGCTGAACCATACCGTGATGGCGGGATATCAGCCCGGTACCCGGGTGCATTTGGAAGTGGATCTCATCGCCCGTTACCTGGAGCGGCTGCTGCTCGGGGCCGATGCGGCCGGCGCAACCCCGAAGGTGACGCTGGAGAGCCTGCACAAAGCGGGCTTTGCCCACTAGGGCTGCGCATGAACAGCACCGAACAGATACTCGAGGAATTGCGCCAGGGCCGCATGGTCATCATCATGGACGATGAGGACCGGGAGAATGAAGGTGACCTGCTGATGGCGGCCAGCCAGGTCAGGCCCGAAGACATCAACTTCATGGCCCGTTATGGGCGCGGTCTGATCTGTCTGACCTTGACCTTGGAGCGCTGTAAACAACTGCGGCTGCCGTTGATGGTCAGCGCAAACGGGTCGGCGCAGGCGACGAACTTCACGCTGTCCATCGAAGCGGCGGAGGGCGTGACAACCGGGATCTCCGCCTATGATCGGGCCCATACCATACGCACCGCCGTGGCGCCGGATGCCCGTCCCGAAGCCATTGTTCAGCCCGGGCATATATTCCCGGTTATGGCACAACCGGGTGGCGTACTCAATCGTGCCGGGCACACCGAGGCAGGTTGCGATCTGACCCGGTTGGCGGGTTTGGAAGCCGCCGCGGTCATCGTGGAAATCCTCAATGAGGACGGCAGCATGGCGCGCCGTTCCGATTTGGAGGCCTTCGCCCGGGAGCACGGGCTCATGATCGGGACCATCGCAGATCTGATCCACTATCGATTGCGGACCGAAAAGACAGTGGAGCGCATGGCAGAATGCGATATCGAGACCGACTTTGGTTCCTTTCGACTGGTGACCTATCTGGATCGACTGACCGACCAGGTCCACCATGCCCTGGTCAAGGGTGAACCCACGGCAGAGCAGGATGTGCTGGTCCGGGTCCATTTGATGGATCCATTGAGGGACGTCCTGGCGGTTCATCTGATGGACGGAAGCCGACCGCTGCGCAGTGCCTTGGAGCGGATCGCCCGGGAGCCGGTCGGGGTGATCGTGGTATTGAGTCAGGACGACGATCCCAGGGCCCTGGTGAGGCGTGTTCGCGCCCTGGCGCTGGAGCCGGACGGGGCGGCGACAACGCAGGCTGGTGCGCAGGAAAGCCGCGAACTGCGGACCTACGGTATCGGTGCACAGATCCTGTTCGATCTCGGTGTGCGCCGGATGCGGGTACTGAGCGCACCGCGTAAACTGCACGCTATTTCCGGCTTCGGTCTGGATGTGGTGGAGTAC
Organism: uncultured Gammaproteobacteria bacterium; assembly: GCA_963783675.1. Lineage (GTDB taxonomy): Bacteria > Pseudomonadota > Gammaproteobacteria > Competibacterales > JAHEDQ01 > JAHEDQ01. The sequence continues at coordinate 373,500 of CAWAOU010000005.1, read as the reverse complement.
GTTTCTTGAGGAAGCTCTGACTTGCCCTGCACAAAGAGAATTGGCGTCTCAAATACACAAACCAGAGGCGCCTCAACACAATGAATCGCGGGCTGTTCAATCAGCCGATTCGGATCTTTTGTCGAACCGAGAGCGGATGCCGCCAATGATCAAGACAATTGAAGGGGATTTTCGACCCGTGACCGGACGCATCGCCATCGCCTGCGCCCGTTTTAACGGCTTCATCGTGGAGTCATTGAAAGCCGGTGCCTTGGATGCGCTGCGGCGTCATGGGATCAAAGACGAGCAGATCGATCTGGCGTGGGCACCCGGCGCTTACGAATTGCCGTTGTTGGTGAAAAAGCTTGCCGGTACCGGCCGCTACCGCGGGATAGTCGCTCTGGGTGCCGTCATACGCGGCGGCACACCGCATTTTGACTATGTTGCCGGGGAGTGCAGCAAAGGGCTGGCAACGGTGTCCATGGACGCCGAATTGCCGATAGGGTTCGGGGTGCTGACGGTGGACAGCATCGACCAGGCGATCGAGCGCGCCGGAACCAAGGCCGGCAATAAAGGCGCCGAAGCCGCCATGACGGTGATTGAAATGATCAATTTGCTGTCCGAGCTGGATGAGTGATGGCCCCACCACAGTCCGAGCAGCGACAGCTTGCGCTGGGCCGTGGATGGGCCAGACGCTTGGCTATGCAGGCCTTGTATCAATGGCAAATGACCGATCAGTCGCCGGATCTGATCGAGTCGCAGTTCGGTGAGAACCCGGACCTGGCCAAGGCGGACCTGAGCTACTTTCGAGAACTGTTGCACGGTGTCTGCGATCTTCGTGCCGAGCTCGATGCGGCAGTCGATCCTTATCTCGACCGCCCTGCGGTGCAACTCGATCCAGTGGAGCGCGCGGTGCTTTGGGTCGCCGGCTATGAGTTGCTGAGGCGCCGCGACGTGCCGTATCGGGTGGTGATAAACGAGGCGGTCGACCTTACCAAACTGTTTGGGGCGGAGAAGGGGCACCGATTTGTTAACGGCGTGCTCGATCGTCTGGCGCACAATACGCGGGCGGAGGAGATCGAGCCGCCCTGAGCGCGGCTCGTCCACGGCCTTGGGTCGATGCCATTTCAACAGCAATTCCGGGGGAAATAGACGTGCCCTATCAAGTCAATAACATTCTCTACGCCACCGACCTTGGCCCCAACAGCCCGGTGGCGTTTCGCCATGCCCTGGGCTTGGCACGGTCATTCGGTGCGCGGCTCCATATGCTCAATGTCATGGAGCCCTTGGGCGAGTTTGCCCATTCCCTGATCGACAGTTATCTCAGCGACGAGGTCAAGGCGAATCTGAAGCGCGAGGGCTATGGCGAGATTCGCCGTGAGGTCGAACGGCGCCTGGGGGCAGTCTGTGCGGATGCCGGATGCAGCGACGATGAGATGCAGGCGCTGCTCGAGGATCTTGTTGCGGAAGAGGGTGTTCCGTTCGAGGTCATTATCGATCGGGCCAAAGCGGTGGACGCGGAACTCATCGTATTGGGGTCACACGGGCATACGGCGTTGGGAGAGATGTTACTGGGTTCGGTGGCGCATAAGGTGACCATGAAGTCCCCGGTGCCGGTGCTGCTGGTTCCAATTAATCATTGAGGGCGTCCGCGAACCGCGCCCGACCGCTGTTACTCGGCGAAGCCGTACAGCCTGCGTTGAGCCGCTTCGATGCGGACACCTTCCCGATCGATCTCACGTACGTTTTGCTCGACGAACTTCAAATGAGTGTGCGCCGCGGCCCGGGCCGCGTCCGGATCCCGTGCCACTATAGCGTCGTACATTGCTTTATGCTGGTCGGCCACGCGTGCGGCATGGCCGTCGCGGGCGAAAAGCTTCTCTAACGAGGTGTAGATCGAACCCAGCAGGAGATTGAACAATCCCCGCATGATGTACAGCAGAACCACATTGTGGGCGGCCTCGGCGATGGCCAGATGGAACTCCAGATCCGATTCAGCATTGGTCATGGCGTCATCTCCACCTGCGTGCACTGCGGTCATGGCGTCATATCGTCGCTGAATGAGTTGCAGGTCTGCATCGGTGGCGCGCTGGGCGGCGCAGTAGGCCGCCTCGCCTTCCAGAGCAGTGCGCACTTCAAGCACGTCATACAGGGTTTCCGGGTGATGGCGAACCAGATTCAACAGCGGGTTGGCGAAGCCCGGACCCAACAGATTCGACACGTAGGTTCCACCCCCACGCCTGCTCTCAATGAGACCGCGCGTGGCAAGGGTTTTGATGGCCTCTCGGAGCGAGGATCGGGAAATGCCCATCTTCTTGGCCAAAGCCCGTTCCGGCGGAAGCCGTTCCCCAGGCTTGAGCACACCGTCCAGTATCATCGCTTCGATCTCGTGGACGACGATGTCGGACACCTTGTGGGTTTTCACGGCCGCACTCCCGGCACTGGCTGCAGTTCCCACATTGTACGCGCCGCAGGCGTGCGTGGGGCAGCCACACCCGCCGCAGCGTTCGGAATGAATTCGTAGAAGGGGCCATGAGCATGGACCGACACGACACCATTCCTCCCGCGACAGATGTTCATCTGCGTTTGTACGGTACCTTGGGTTGCCATCTGTGTGATCAGGCCTTTGCCATGTTGTATCCACTGACGCAATCGGAAGGCTGGGTTGTTGAGACCGTGGACGTGGTGGACGATAAAGCGTTGTTTGAGCGTTATGGCGTGCGCATCCCGGTTTTGGCCAATCCTCGCCACGGACGCGAGCTGGATTGGCCGTTTACCCTTGAGCAGGCTCATGCGCTGGTGCAGTCCGGTTTGGATGAAGTGCCTTGACAGTGCCGGGCCGCAGGGTACGATCTCAGCGTTCGCGCCAACCGCGCTCGCATCTTCAGCGCTATCACCCGGACCTCTCCCGGACTGTGGCCGGGGACCGACGGCAAGGCCGCTCAGACAGCCAAGGCGCCTCTGATTTATTCTGGACGAAGCAGGTTGGAGGTTGAATTGCGCAAATTCAAGGCGCAGATCGCGGGTAATGCTCGTTCCATTGCCAAGATTTGCAACGATGATGTTGTGCGTTTCAGTGCCAAGATGGATGCTTACGAATAGATTGGATGCGCCTTAACACTGTGCTCACCCGATTCGGTTTGCGCGTCCCACAAACGCTCTTGGTCCAGCTCTGTTTCGAGTTTCCCGGAAGCGTTCCCGATTGCGCGGCTGGCATGGCGCGCAGGCGAAGTCTTCACACATTCAAAATAGGGCTGCAGACACATGGCGAGCGGATTCACGATTCGGAATGCGGCTGTTCTGGGGGCAGGCGTCATGGGGGCGCAAATCGCGGCGCATTTGACCAACGCGGGTGTCCGTACCCGGTTGTTCGAACTGCCGGATGATGGGCCGGATCCCAGTGCCAGCAGCCGTAAGGCGATAAAACAGCTGGTCAAGCTGGAGCCGTCGCCCCTGGCCACACCGGGCCGTGCAAACCAGATCGTGCCCTGCAACTATCGGACGGACTTGGAACAACTTACGCAGTGCGATCTGGTGATCGAGGCCATCGCCGAGCGCATGGACTGGAAGGCGGAACTCTATGCCACGGTCGAGCCCCACTTGAAACCGGACTGTCGACTGGTCAGCAATACCTCGGGATTGTCCATACAGCGGCTTGCCGATGAATTGCCGGCTCCGCGCAGGGCGTTTTTCTGCGGCATGCATTTCTTCAATCCGCCGCGCTACATGCCGCTGGTTGAACTGATTCCCGCCCAGGAAACCGATCCGGCGCTGCTGGACGACCTTGAGGCTTTCTTACTCACCCGTCTGGGTAAGAGTGTCGTCCGGGCCAAGGATACGCCAAACTTTATCGCCAATCGGATCGGCGTTTTCTCAATGATGATCACCGTCCATCATGCCGAGGCTTTTGGGATTGCTTTCGATACGGTGGATGCATTGACCGGACCGGCGATAGGTCGCCCCAAGAGCGCGACCTTCCGGACCGTTGATGTGGTTGGCCTGGACACGCTGGCCCATGTGGTCAGGGGTTCGGCGGAGATGCTGACCGATGATCCCTGGAATGCCTGCTATCGACTTCCCGATTGGCTGACAGGCTTGATCGAGCGGGGGGCATTGGGCCAGAAGACCCGGGTTGGCGTGTATCGAAAGTCGGGCAAGGAGATTCAGGTGCTCGATCTGTCGCTGGCCGACTATCGCACCAGCAACCCCCAGGTTGCCCCCGAGGTGCAGGAGATTCTGGCCGAGCGCAATGTGATCTCACGGTTCTCCGCTTTGCGCGCCTCGGAACACCCGCAGGCGAAGTTTCTCTGGGCCATACACCGCGACGTATTTCATTACGCCGCGGTCATGCTGGGCGACATTGCGGACAACGCGCGTGATCTCGATCTCGCCGTCCGCTGGGGATTCGGTTGGAAGCAGGGGCCGTTTGAACTCTGGCAACATGCGGGGTGGCGTACGATCGCGAACGCCATCAGCGACGACATTGCGCATGGCCAGACTCTGAGCGATACGCCGCTGCCGGACTGGGTTGCCCAGGTGGACGGTGTCCATCAGCCCGCCGGTTCCTGGTCGGCATCACGTGCAGTGTTGGGTGCCGCGGGCGGAGATGCCGGTCTACAAGCGGCAACTGTTTCCGGAACGGGTGTTCGGAGAGGCGGCGGATGATCTCGGGACAACCCTGTTCGAGAACGAGGGCATGCGACTCTGGACCCTGGATGGCCGGATCGGGATCGTCAGCTTCAACAGCAAGCTGAACGCGGTCAGTGACGCCGTTCTGGAGGGCGTGTTGAGTGCCGTCGATCACGCCGAAGACCATCTGGATGCACTGGTTATCTGGCAACCCAAAGGGCCGTTCAGCGTGGGCGCCGACCTAGCCGCAGTGATGCCGTTATTGAAGGCCGGAGAGTTCCGTGCATTTGAGGCTATGGTCAGTAAATTCCAGCGCACAACCACCCGCTTGCGGGATGCGTCCGTGCCCGTGGTGGCGGCGGCTCAGGGGCTTGCACTGGGTGGCGGCTGCGAGTTTCTGATGTACTGTGACCACGTGGTGGCCGCCTTGGAAACCTACGTGGGGTTGGTTGAAGTCGGGGTCGGGCTGCTTCCGGCCGGGGGTGGCTGCTCGGCCCTGGCGCAGCGAGCCGCCCGTGAAGCGGTGGACGGCGACGTTTCTCGACACCTTAAGCCAGCCTTCGAGGCCGTGGCCATGGGCAAAGTGGCCAAGAGCGCCTTCGAGGCACAGGACATGGGCCTGCTGCGGCGATCTGATACGGTGATTCTCAACCCCAATGAACTGCTCTACGTTGCGCTGCAATGGGCTCGGGCATTGGCGGAGTCCGGTTACCGGCCATCGCTCGAAAGTGCGGTGCCGGTGGCGGGCCGTACCGGGATCGCCAACTTTCAAACCATGATGGTGAACATGAAGGCCGGTGGGTTCATCTCCGAGCATGACTACACGATAGGCGAGCGGATCGCCGCGGTGCTCTGTGGCGGTGAAGTCGACCCGGGTAGCGAGGTCGATGAAGCCTGGTTGCTGGGCCTTGAGCGCCGGGCATTCGTGGCGTTGGCCCAAACCGAGCAAACCCAGGCGCGGATCGAACATATGCTCAAGACCGGCAAGCCATTGCGCAATTGATATCCGAGGGTTAATCGATCATGAGTCAACAGATACAAGACGCCTTCATCGTGGCGGCGGTCAGAACGCCGGTGGGGCGGATTCGCGGCGTTTTTCGCAATACGCGTCCGGATGATCTGCTCAGTCACGTTGTGCGATCGGCGCTGGCAGGATTGCCCAGTTTCGATCACGGCCGCATTGGCGACGTCATCGTCGGCTGCGCCATGCCGGAGGCCGAACAGGGCCTGAACGTCGCCCGCATCGGCCTGCTCCTGGCCGGGCTCCCCGATTCAGTGCCTGGGGTCACCGTCAATCGCTTTTGTGCCTCCGGACTGCAGGCGGTGGCGATGGCGGCCGACCGAATTCGACTGGGGGAGGCGGACATCATGATTGCGGCGGGCACCGAGTCCATGAGCCTGGTGCCCATGATGGGAAACAAGGTCGCCATGAATCCGCGGGTGTTCGAGGGAGACCGGCACGTCGGCATTGCCTATGGCATGGGTGCGACGGCGGAAAATGTGGCGCGGCGTTGGAAGGTATCCCGGGAAGATCAGGACGCATTCGGTTTGCGCAGCCACGAGCGGGCCGTGGCCGCCATTGACCGGGGCGACTTTGGTCAGGAGATCACGCCCTATGCGGTCGAGACCCGGCGAGCCGATCCGATTTCCGAGACTGTAGAGGTCAGCACCCGGTCGGTGAAGACCGACCAAGGTCCAAGACGTGATACCAGTCATGAATCCATGGCAAAGCTGAAGCCGGCGTTTGCCGCCGGCGGCAGTGTGACCGCGGGCAACAGTTCGCAAATGAGTGACGGCGCCGGCGCCGTGGTGCTCATGAGCGAGCGCCTCATCACGGAACTGGGCGTAGCGCCTCTTGCGCGGTTTGTCGGTTTCGCCGTGGCCGGGGTCGCCGCTGAAGTCATGGGGATCGGCCCGGTCGAGGCCATTCCACGGGTTCTGAAACAGACTGGAATCCGTCAGGCCGAGTTGGACTGGATCGAGCTGAACGAGGCGTTCGCCGCCCAGAGTCTTGCCGTCATCCGCGAGCTGGATCTTGATCAGGAGCGGGTCAATCCTCTGGGTGGCGCAATTGCGCTTGGACACCCGCTGGGTGCCACGGGGGCGATACGCACCGCCACGCTCTTGCACGGTCTGGAGCGCACGCGGGGACGCTACGGCATGGTCACAATGTGCATCGGCACCGGCATGGGTGCTGCCGGTGTGTTCGAGTCTCTCAATGCGTGAAATGGAGCGTAAGTCGCGGATTCCGAATGGTCGGGGAAACGTAAGGTGGCATCTTGAGAAAGGGTATGGAAAGCTAGAGTGAGTGACGGTCCCTTTGATTAACAGGGTGGGCGGCAGATGACATAGGATCCCGATGCGGTGAGCGAGTTGGAATGCCTCCGCATTGAACAAAGCCACCGGGCGGTGCACACCGCAGGTGGTTTGGTCTATAGATTAAATAAGCCCACCGGGCCAAGAGAGTGAGTTTGAGCGAGTTCGGGCCAAGTCGGCGCAAGACCGATACGGCAACCACCCAGGAGTCATTATGCGCACGTCAATCGATTCCTTCGCAATCGACCCAATCGGGCCCCTCGGCCTGTCGGCTCTTGGGACGGCGGCCGGCGTCCTGTTGGCCGTACCCGCATTCGCATTCCAGTTTGAGAGTTCCGATGGGGATCTGAGTGGCAGCTTCGATAACACCATCTCCTATGGACTTCAGTGGCGCGCCCAGGACCGGGATGCGGACCTGATCGGATTCGCCAACCGGCAATTCAATGGCGGCAACGGCAATGCCTATTCATTGAACGGTGACGACGGCAATCTGAATTATGGCAACAGCGGCAATCTGGTCAGCAGTCAAATCAAGCTCATCAGCGAGCTGTTGGTAGATTACAAGGATTTTTCACTGTTCGTTCGCGGCCGGGCGTTCTACGACTGGGAGAATAAACAGGGAGAGCGGGATCGGACGCCCCTGACCGGGCGTGCGCTGAACAAGGTCGGCAGCAAAGCCGAGATCCTCGATCGCTACCTCAGCTACAGTTTCGATCTCGCTGACCGGCCCGGTCAGGTGCGGGTCGGTGAGCAGGTGGTGAGCTGGGGCGAGAGCACATTTATCCAGAACGGTATAAACGTCATCAACTCCATAGACGTGGCAGCGATCCGCACACCGGGCGCCGAGCTACGCGAGGCTCTGTTACCGCAGGGTCTGCTGTGGGGATCAATCGACCCCACTGACAACACGACTGTGGAGGCCTTTTACCAGTACGACTGGGACAAGATTGACATCGATCCCCCCGGGACGTTTTTCAGCAGCAATGATTTTGCCGGCGAAGGCGGAAACATGGTGATGCTGGGATTTGGAACCCTGCCGGACAACGGGGGCGTGGGCGCCGGGACGCCGGCCAATACGGTCGGTGGTATTCCGCGCGAAAGCAGCGACCTACCCGGCAACGACGGGCAGTGGGGAGCCTCCCTGAAATGGTTTCTGCCCGAGCTGAACGACACCCAGCTCGGCTTTTACTACATGAACTACCACAGTCGACTGCCATTGATCAGTTCACGCACCGGCACTCAAGCCGGAGTCAATGCGGGGAACGCGATTTATGGGACCAACGGCCTGAATGGAACCGGTGCGCGAACCTATTTGAATGCGCTCATTTCCCAGGATGTTCAGGAGGCAACCGATCTGGGTGTGTCCCTGGGCCAAACCGAACCACAGGCAAGCTACATCGCGCAGAATGGCGCGGCCAATGGGGCGGCGGGTGGCGGCATCAATATCGACCAAGCCCAGACGGTACTCGGCAACGTATTGTCCGATGCTTACGGCAAAACCGCCCGGTACTTCATCGATTACCCGAAGAACATCCAGATGTTGGGTCTGAGCTTCAACACCCAGTTGCAGAGCACCGGCACGGCCCTTCAGGGCGAGTTCAGCTACAAGAAGGATTTGCCGCTTCAGATCGACGACATTGAAATTCTGTTCGCGACCCTGGGGGCGGCCGGGGTCGATTATGCCGGCGGCCGTTTCGTTCCCCTGGCGACAGAGAATCAGGTGGGGAACACACTGGGATTGCCGGATTCGTCTGAGATCAAGGGTTACATCGAACGGGATGTCAGCCAGTTTCAGATGACGGCCACCCAGGTCGTTCCCAACCGTTTAGGCGCCAATCAGTGGGTTTTTCTTGGGGAGGTCGGCGTGGTCCACGTCCACAACATGCCCAAAAAGAGCACACTTCGGTTGGACGGGCCTGGAACGTACATAAGCGGAAACGCGGCGCTCGCCAGTTTTCAGGGCCCTCTGGCGGATGACCAGATCGAAGGGGCCTCCCACTTCGCCGACGCGACCTCATGGGGCTATCGGCTGTTAGCCCGGGCTCAATACAACAATGCGATTGGCCCGGTGACCTTGTTTCCAAGAGTGGCATTCGCCCACGACGTGAACGGGAATACGCCGCGGCCCTATGGCACGTTTCTCCAGAATCGTCGAGCCATGACCTTCGGATTGACCGCGGACTACCAGAACACGTGGACCGCGGATCTGAGCTACACCACTTACTGGGGCGCCAGTCGGTACAATCTGATCAACGACCGGGATTTCATCGGGTTCAATGTCAAATACGCCTTCTGAGTATTGGAGAGGCACTATGCGCAAGCACGTTCTGACCACCGCCGCGGCGGCACTCCTGTTTGTGAGCGCCGATGGACTGGCGGCGCTGTCCGCGCAAGAAGCCGCCCGTCTGGGCACGGATCTGACACCCACCGGCGCTATCCAGGCCGGCAATGCCGAGGGCACCATCCCACCCTGGGACGGTGGCATCAAGTCACCGCCCGGGCCTTCCTATACACCGGGTGACCATCACCCGGATCCGTATCCGGATGACCCGATCCTGTTCACCATTACCCGGGAGAACATGGCTCAGTATGCCGACAAGCTGACTGCCGGTCACAAGGCTTTGCTGGAAACCTACGACTCCTTCTCCATGAACGTCTATCCCACGCGTCGCAGTTTCGCTGCGCCCCAACGGATCTACGATGCAATCAAGGCTAATGCCACAACCGCCGAGTTGGTGGATGGCGGGGACGGTGTGCGCAACGCCATCATCGGTCTGCCCTTTCCGATACCGAGCAACGGTGTGGAAGCGGTGTGGAATCACATACTGCGTTGGCGTGCAGATCAGGTAAAACGTCCCTTCGGGCAGGCGCCGGTGACCCGGGGCGGTGACTACACCATGGTGGAGTTCCAAGAGGATGCGGTGTTCCGCTATGGCTGGGAGGGGATGACCGAGGCCAAGCTGGACAACGTCATCGTCATGTTTCGTCAGCAGATTCTGGGCCCGGCCCGCTTGGCCGGTCGCATCCTGTTGGTGCATGAGACGCTGGACCAGGCCAAGGAGCATCGCAAAGCCTGGATCTATAACCCTGGCCAGCGCCGGGTCCGCCGAGCTCCCAACGTGGCGTTTGACAATCCCAAGGAAGGGGGTGACGGACTGGCCACCAGTGACCAGCTTGATATGTTCAACGGCAGCCCTCAGCAGTACAACTGGGAGTTGCTGGGACGCAAGGAAATCTACGTCCCCTACAATTCGTACAAGCTGCACAGTGACGAGCTCAAGTACACGGATATCATCAAACCACTGCACATGAATCCGGAGTATCCGCGCTATGAACTGCACCGCGTCTGGGTTGTGGACGGGCTATTGAAGGAAGGCGTGCGCAATATTTACAAGCGGCGCACGTTCTACATCGATGAGGACTCCTGGCAAATCGTGGCGGTTGACCAGTATGACAATCGCGATCAGATGTGGCGCGTGTCCGAAGGGCACGGAATCAATTACTACGAGGTGCCGAACTACTGGACAACGGTCGAGGTGCACTACGATCTTCAGTCCGGGCGATATCTCGCCATCGGATTGAACAACGAGGTCGGCATGTTTGATTTCGGTGTCCAATACGACGAGTCCGATTTCTCAACCGGCACATTGCGGCGCCTGGGACGGCGCTGACTCAACCACGATGTCAAGTGCTCCGCCAACAGCGTGCGTTCTTTACCAGGACGTGGCGAAATGACGGACCTGCGGGTGGGCCGCGGACCGTTCGGCTGTGGGTTCCCCCCGCGCACGGCCTGGGGCGTGTGGCTTCTGGTGTCACTCGTGATCACGGTGTGCGCCCAACCCGCCCGCGCCGAATTGGACCCGGTGGCCCTGCCGGCGCCACTGGCTGCGCACCGTTTGTTGCTGGGAGGTGACCACGTCGAAGACACCCTGATGGTTGTGGGGCAGTACGGACATGTTCTCGTATCCCGGGATGGTGGGCATGAATGGTCACAGGCTGATGTGCCGACCCGGGTTACCCTGACCGACGTTTTCATGCTGGATGCGACGCGGGCCTGGGCGGTGGGCCACGATGCAACCATCCTGACCACAGGCGATGGCGGTCGATCCTGGCAAGTACAGTACGAGGATCCGGATTTCGATGCGCCATTGCTTTCAATCTGGTTCCGCGATGCAGACTATGGGCTTGCTGTGGGAGCCTATGGATTGATGTTGATCACCGAGGACGGTGGCACGAGTTGGGATGAGCACCCGGTCAACGATGAGGATGATTTCCATCTCAACGATCTGGTGGCTGCGGATTCAGGCATGCTGTACATGGCAGCGGAAGCCGGAGTGCTGTATCGATCCGAAGACGATGGAGCAAGTTGGGAGGAAATGCCGTCCCCGTACGAGGGATCTTTTTTCGGTATCCTGCCCCTGTCCGGTGACAGTCTCCTGGCCTATGGGCTGAGAGGACATCTGTTTCGCAGCGAGGACCAGGGGGATACCTGGGACGCCCTGGATACCGGCACTGAGGGGATTTTGATGGGTGGCTTGCGATTGGGGCCGGATCGGATCGTTCTGGTGGGTCTCTCAGGCACCGTGCTGGTAAGCGACGACGGTGGGGGCAGCTTCGAACTCTATGACCAGCAGGACCGGGAGGCCCTGGTGGCCGCGCTGCCGGCTGGTGGACCGGACCTTGTCACAATTGGCGAGTTCGGCGTGCGTCGCAGGAACTTGCAGCAGCTTCGCGCCGCCGCGGGCTCCTAGTGTCGTGGCCCACAATCAGGTCGCGCTTGAGAGCGTCCCAAATGCACAGCGCCATCGTTGCAGGTCTTGTCAATAAACACATAGTGTCCTGTCCTGCCCGGCTCCCCAATGGGACACGGGTTGAGCCCATGCTATGACCAGCCCCCGGTGGACCTTGGCCCTTGAGCGCTTCTTGTTCGGCGCACGACCCTGGGTCATCGCCGTATTTTTGGCTATAACCGCAGTCATGGCCTACTCGGCCACCCATCTGAAAATCGATGCCGGTTTTACCAAGCTCCTTCCGCTCAAGCACCCCTACATGCAGACATTTGTGGAGTACCAGTCGGAGTTTGGGGGCGCCAATCGGGTTCTGATCGCGCTCACGGTGCCCGAAGGGGACATTTTTACGCCCGAGTTTTTCGCTGCTCTGAAGGGCGCCACAGACGACGTCTTTTTTATCGAGGGGGTTGATCGCAGCCGGGTCAAGTCCATATTCACACCCAATGTCCGGTTCACCGAGGTGGTTGAGGACGGAATCGCGGGGGGCAATGTGGTCCCGGCGGACTTCCAACCGACGCCGGAGGGGCTCGCGCAAGTCCGGGAGAACATCCTGAAGGCGGGCATTCTGGGCCGTTTGGTGGCCAATGATTTCAGCGGTGCGATCATCAGCGCACAGTTGCTGGAGTTAGATCCAAACACCGGGCAGCGTCTCGACTTCGTCAAGGTGTCCCGGGCCCTGGAAAGTCAGATCCGTGACAAGTATCAGTCCTCGAATGTGGACCTGGCTATATCCGAAAACTACGGTGGGCTTCAGGTCCATATCATCGGTTTTGCCAAGGTGATTGGTGATATCACCGAGGGTGCCGGACGGGTGGTCGTGTTTTTTGCCGTCGCCTTTCTGATTACCGCGCTGTTGGTCTATCTGTACGCCATGTCGTTTCGGGTCACCCTGATTCCCCTGGGTTGCTCGCTCATGGCCGTCATTTGGCAACTGGGCCTGTTGCCTCTGCTGGGGTTTGGCATCGACCCGATGTCGATTCTGGTGCCTTTTCTCGTGTTCGCCATCGGTGTGAGCCACGGGGTTCAGATGATCAGTGCGGTGGGGTCGGAGGTGTATCGGGGCGCCAATGCCCACGACGCCTGCCGGGCCAGTTTTCGAAGACTGTTGATTCCCGGCGGTATCGCCCTGGCCAGTGACACCATAGGGTTTGTGACCATCCTGTTGATCGATATCGATATCATCCAGGAGATGGCCATAACCGCCAGCGTCGGGGTTGCGGTGATCATACTGACCAACCTGATTTTGCTCCCCGTAGTGTTGTCCTATCTCAGGGTCGATGAGCGTTATCGTGCCAAACTGCGGCGCCGCGCGGAACGCACCGGGAAGTTGTGGACGCGGGTTGCCGTGGTATCCAAGGCGGGACCGGCGGCGGCGGTGATTGGGGTATCCCTTTTGCTGCTGGGGCTGGGTCTGTGGAAGGGCACCAATGTGGCGATCGGCGATCTGCATTCGGGTGTGCCGGAGTTGCGCGAGGACTCGCGCTACAATATCGATGCAGAGGTCATCACCGACCGCTTCTCGGTGGGTGTCGATGTCCTGTCGGTGATCGTGGAAGCAGGCCCCGAGAGCTGCATCGACTACGAGGTCATGACGCTGATCGACCGTTTTGTGTGGCAGATGGAGAACCTGGAAGGGGTTCAGTCTGTGATATCCCTGCCCACCGTCGCCAAGGTCATCAATGCGGGCTGGAACGAAGGCAGCCCGAAGTGGCGGGTGCTTCCGCGCAATCCTCAGACATTGGTACAGAACACTTACCCGGTGGATACCAGCAGCGGCCTTTTGAACAAGGACTGCAGTGTGATGCCGGTCCTGATCTTTACCAGCGACCACAAGGCGGACACGATCCGGCGTATTGTCGCGGCGGTAAAGGCCTTCGATCAGGCGCAGTCCCATGATGCCGTCCGCTTCCGTCTCGCCACCGGAAACGTGGGCGTGATGGCGGCCACCAACGAGGCGGTGGATGCGGCCCAGTACCCGATACTGGGGTATGTTTTCGGGGCAATCATCCTGCTGTGCCTGCTCACCTTCCGTTCCATACTCGCGACTCTTTGTATCGTGCTGCCACTGGCCTTGGTGTCGCTGCTGGCCTACGCGCTGATGAACACGCTGCAGATTGGGCTGAAGGTCAATACTTTACCCGTGGTCGCACTGGGCGTGGGCATCGGCGTCGACTACGGGATATACATCTATGCCCGGTTTCAGAGCGTGCTGGACGAGGGTTACAGCATCCATGAGGCCTATCTTCGCACCCTGGCCATAACCGGATCCGGGGTGGTTTTCACAGGCATTACTCTGGCCATCGGGGTGGCGACCTGGATATTTTCACCGCTGAAGTTCCAGGCCGACATGGGTATCCTTTTGACCTTCATGTTTCTGGTGAACATGCTGGGTGCGATACTGCTTTTGCCCGCGCTTGCCAAGTGGCTGCTGCCTTCGCGCACTGCGAAGGCAGTGACCACCAGCTGACGGATTAACCATTGCTGCGGGTGGGCGTTGCGGGCGGCGCCCTCCCAATGCCAACTGAGGGTTAGCCATGCTTGGACTTATGATGGATCAGCCACTTCTGATTTCATCGATACTCAAATTCGCCGCCAGGAATCACCCGGAGGGGGAGATCGTCTCCCGCACCGTCGAGGGACCCATCCACCGGTACCGTTATCCTGAGTGGGCAGCCCGCTCGGCGCGTCTCGCCAATGCCCTGCTCAGTTTGGGGGTAGTTCAAGGTGACCGCATCGGCACCTTGGCATGGAACGGTTACCGCCATCTGGAGCTTTATTACGGCGTGTCGGGCATCGGTGCCGTATGCCATACGATCAACCCACGTCTGTTTCCAAATCAGATCAGCTACATCATCGAGCATGCTGAAGATCAGTGGTTATTTACCGACATCAGTTTTGTTCCCGTGCTGGAAGCCATCTCCGATCAGCTGACCGGGGTCAAGGGTTTCGTGATGATGACGGATTCGGCGCATATGCCGGATACGAGCTTGCCTAACGTCCACTGCTACGAGGATTTGCTGGCCGCTGTATCCGATCAGATCCACTGGCCGGTGTTTGACGAAAACACGGCGTCGTCCCTGTGCTATACATCCGGTACCACCGGGCACCCAAAGGGTGTCCTGTACAGCCATCGATCCACGGTGCTGCACTCCTATGGCATCTGCCTGCCGGACTCCATGGGCCTGTCAGCGAGCGATTGCGTGCTGCCGGTGGTCCCCATGTTTCATGTCAACGCCTGGGGTACGGCCTACGGCGCACCCATGGTGGGAAGCAAACTGGTGTTACCCGGGCCCCGTATGGATGGTGAGAGCCTTCAACAGCTGATCGAGGGCGAGTCGGTTACGGTGGCGGCCGGCGTGCCCACCATCTGGGCAGCCTTGCTCCAGCACCTGGAGAGCAGCGGTAAGCGAGTCGATTCGCTGGACCGCACTGTCATCGGCGGGTCGTCCTGCCCGGAATCCATGATTCGAATGTTCCAGGACCGTTATGGCGTGCGGGTTCTCCACGCCTGGGGCATGACCGAGACCAGCCCCATTGGCGTGGTCAATACCCCCAAATTGTTTGCCGATACACTGTCGGACGAGCAGCGTTTTGCATTGGATTGCAAACAGGGCCGAGGCTTGTTCGGGATTGAGATGAAGATCACCGACGACGATGACCGCCCGTTGCCATGGGACGGTGTCGCCATGGGCACGCTCAAGGTCAGGGGCCCGTGGGTGTGCAGTGGTTACTACAAGTTGGAGCACAGCAGCGCACACCAGGAGGCCGGATGGTTTGAAACCGGCGATGTGGGATCCATCGACCCTCACGGCTACCTTCAGATTACCGATCGGACCAAAGACCTCATAAAGTCCGGTGGAGAGTGGATCAGTTCCATTGAGTTGGAAAACATCGCGGTGGGCCATCCCGATGTGGTTGAGGCCGCCGCCATCGCGGCTCGGGATGGTCGTTGGGGTGAACGCCCGATTCTCATCGTGGTAAAGACCGAGGCCAGCCCACTGACCGAGGCGGCGCTTCTGGCCTACTACGCGGATAAGGTGGCGAAGTGGCAGATTCCGAATGCCGTCGTGTTCTGTGACGAACTGCCGCACACAGCCACCGGAAAGTTGTCCAAGCTGACCTTGCGAGAGCAGTACGAGGGTATCCTGGAAGCAGTCAAGGATTGACCCGCCTGTTTCAGCTCAAAGCAGCCAACGCCGCAGGGCGGTGGTGACGGACCCGGGTTGCTCAAGTGGGCTTAGATGACCGCAGCGCTCAATCACGCGCAGTTCGCTTTGGGGCAGTCGAGCGGCCATGTTTTCGTGAACCCGAGGCGGGGTCAGAATATCCTGGCGCCCGCAAAGCACCAGGGTCGGCAGTCTGTATTCGGCCAGCTCGGCAAAGCTTCCGGGGCGTCCCATGATCAGGCCTTGCTGAGTGAGAAAACCCTCAGGGCCGACCTCACGGGCCATGATCCGAATCGTGTCGCAGAGTGCGCTGTCCTTTAGGCGGTCTGGATGCACCAGGGCCGGGAGCATGGCCTCGATGACCGCTTCGAAGCGACCGGCTTCCGTCAATCGCATCAATTGGAGCCGTGTTTCGATCCGATCCGGGCTATCGGGATTTGGGCTGGTATCGAGCAGGGCCAGTCGGCTGATCCGCTTGCGCGCCCGGCGCATGATCTCGAAACAAACGTACCCACCCATGGACAATCCGGCCAGGGCAAAGCGCTGCGGCGCAGCGTCCAGAATCAGACTGACAAGCTCGTCCAGCTGAGTGCATACTGTGGTGTCCACCACCCGGAGATCCACACGGGAGGCCAATGCCTGGCATTGCGCGGCCCACAGGCGGTGGTTGCAGAGCAGGCCGGGAATCAGATATAGAGTCTCGGGTTCCTGTTTCAGTGCGGAATCGATCACGGCGTAATGCCATCCGCAGCGGTGCATTGCCGAATTCGCATGGCCTCTAGCAAAAAGGCATTGAACGGAACCGCGATGCCTTGTTGTGCTGCTCTGTCCACCAGATAGCCCGTAATGTGCTCGATCTCCGTCTGGCGGCCTGCCACGACATCCTGCAGCATGGACGAACGGTTTGCCGCGGTCTCGTGCGCAAGCGCCCGGGCCTGATCCAGCAGGGGCGTGGTGTATGCAATGCCCTCCGCGTTGAGAACGGTTTCCACTTCCCGACAGATCGGCGCCAGCAAGCACTCTCTAGCCGTCGAAAGAACACCGTTGCGGCATCCGAGCAGCGCCGTGAGAGGGTTGATGGCGCAGTTCAACGCCAGCTTGTGCCACAGGCGCTGTCGGATGTCGGGATCCCACCCCGCTTTCAGCCCGGGAGCGGTCAGCAAGGGTTGTGCGGTGTCGGGGTCGCCAGGATGACCCGGGGCGGGTCCGAACCAGGTTTCGCCCCGGGCGGCATGCACCAGGTTGAATGGCCCGGCGCGCCAGACCGCTTCGGTGGTTGTGCCCAGCACAACAGCGGCGCCGGGTGGCAGCAGATCTTCCACCGTCTCGGCCACGCCCATGCCATTCTGCAAGAAAACGATATGTGATGACGGCGACAGTCGATGCCGAATCGAGCTCAGCGCGCTGCGGGTCTGTTGTGCCTTGACCGCAATCAGCAAACGCCCTATGACGCTGGTTTCCGACTCTGGCTGCGTGATCTCGGCATCCGGTCGGACCAGACGCCGTTCCAGGGCTTCGCGCAGCTCGATGCCGTTGCTGCGCTCGAATGTGCGAAGCGCCTCGCGGCTTCTGAGCAACAGTGTGACTGGCCAGCCGGCGTCGTGAACCGCCACCGCCATGCGAGCGCCGATGGCGCCGGCCCCCAGCACGTAGACTCGTTCGGCGTCCATAGCCTAGCATATCCACCCAGGATCGCGTGTGGCATCAAACCCGGTAGTATTCGCGATACCACTCTACAAATCTGCGTACCCCGACCTCCACCGGGGTAGACGGCGCGTAGCCGACGTCGCGCATCAAATCGTCCACATCCGCATAGGTGTCCGGTACGTCTCCCGGCTGCAGAGGCAGCAGGTTTTTCTCCGCTGTCCGACCCAGGCATTGCTCCAGCACTTCGATGTAGCGCATCAGTTCCACTGGCTCGTTGTTGCCGATGTTGTAAAGGCGATAGGGCGCATTGCTGGTACCCGGATCGGGTGTTTCCCCGCTCCAGGCCGGGTTGGCAGTGGCCACCGAGTCCAGGACCCGGACCACACCCTCGACGATGTCGTCCACGTAGGTAAAGTCCCGTCGATGAGCGCCGTAGTTGAACACGTCGATGGGTTCACCCTTGAGGATTTTCTGGGTAAACAGAAACAGCGCCATATCCGGTCTGCCCCAGGGACCGTAAACGGTGAAAAACCGCAGACCGGTTGTGGGCAGACCGTAGAGGTTGGAATAGGTGTGGGCCATCAGTTCATTGGCTTTCTTGGAGGCAGCATAGAGAGAAAGGGGATGGTCCACGTTGTGGTGAATGGAAAAAGGCATCTGTGTGTTGCCGCCGTACACCGAACTCGAGGAGGCGTACACCAGGTGTTCGATTGCGTGGTGGCGGCAGCCTTCCAGTATGTTGATAAACCCAACCAGGTTGCTGTCCACATATGCCCTGGGATTTTCAATTGAGTAGCGCACACCAGCCTGAGCCGCAAGATTAACCACACGGTCGAAGTCGTGCTGGGCGAACAGTTTCTGCATACCCGCTTGATCCGCCAGGTCCAGCTTGGCGAAGTGGAATCCACCATGCTGCGTCAGGCTGGCAAGTCGGGCCTTTTTGAGTTCGACATCGTAGTAATCGTTGAGATTGTCGAGCCCTATGACTTGATCGCCTCGGCCCAGCAAGACCTGAGACAGGTTATGACCGATAAACCCGGCCGCGCCGGTTACCAAGACCTTCATATAAAACGTTTTCCTGACTGATCCATTTCAAAATATGCGTCGTGGGTAACGGAGGATTCGACCGCGCAACGGGCCCGGCAGCTTCGGCTGAGTGTCCTGTCGAACCATTCCCGTATCGCATCGTCCCTAAAGTCGGCCGTCGACCTGATCCGCCGGGAACAGATACTTGAGGTCGTAAACGACGCTGGGATCGCGTCCCAGCGCCTTGATGCGTGCCAGCCCCAGGTCGCGGAACTCCGCATGGGCGACGGCCACGACGATTGCATCGTAGCTGCCGGCCTGCGGCTCCGAGATCGGATCGATACCGTAAACGCTTCTGGCTTCGTCACGGTCGACCCAGGGATCATACACGTCCACTTCGGCATTGAGGCCAGACAGTTGGCGATAGACATCCACCACACGACTGTTGCGCAGATCCGGACAGTTTTCCTTGAAGGTAAGGCCCATGATCAGGATCCTTGAGCCCACCACGTGTATCCGCCGCTGAGTCATCAATCGGGTCACGTCTCCTGCCACCCGGTTCCCCATCTGATCGTTGATGCGTCGACCCGCGAGTATCATCTCCGGGTGGTAGCCGATTTGCTGAGCTTTGTGGGTGAGATAGTAGGGGTCGACGCCAATGCAGTGACCACCCACAAGCCCCGGGCGGAAGGGCAGAAAATTCCATTTGGTGCCTGCCGCCTCCAGAACCGCCTGGGTATCGATCCCCATGCGCTTGAAGATCAGGGCCAGTTCGTTGACCAGTGCAATGTTTACGTCCCGTTGGGTGTTTTCGATCACCTTGGCCGCTTCGGCCACTCTGATGCTGGGGGCCAGATGGGTTCCAGCCTTGACCACTCGGGCATACAGGGCATCGATGAAGGCAGCCGCTTCGGGCGTGGACCCTGAGGTCACCTTGAGGATGTCGGGCAATCTATGGATCTTGTCCCCGGGATTGATTCTCTCCGGGCTGTAACCGACAAAAAAATCCTGGTTGAGTTTCAGTCCGGAAATGGACTCCAGCAGGGGTACGCAAAACTCTTCGGTAGCGCCTGGGTAAACCGTCGATTCATACACCACCACGTCGCCATCGCCTAGATGTGGCGCAACCGCCCGTGTCGCACCCTCCAACGGTTTCAGGTCCGGTCGCTTGTAATCGTCTATCGGGGTGGGCACGGCCACGATGTACACGGTGCAGTCGGCCAGTTCAGTTGCCGTGTCACTGAATTTGAGCTTCGGGCTATCGGCCAACTCAACCTTGCTCACTTCCAGCGTCGAATCGATGCCCTGGCGTAGGGCGTGGATTCTATCGGAACTGATGTCAAACCCCAGCGTCGGAAAGTGCTTGCCCAGCTCGACCGCCAGAGGTAACCCGACATAACCCAGCCCAATCACGGCAATGTGGGCCTTCTCCAAATCAAACATGTCGTAAACTCCGTTTCGTAGGGCGGGTGCGCTTCTGAGCATCGTGGCATGAGTTGGCCGTCGCGGGTTCAGGCGCGAATGTATACATTTCGGATGCCAATGTCAGGCGTCTGGATGTCCTGGAAGGGTGATATGGGACCGACATAAGGAGCGGAGATGGATCAGCAGACACAGCTTGAGGTGGAAGCCGCAGTGTTTCGACGCTTGGTGGATCATTTGCGAGAGCGGACTGACGTACAGAACATCGACCTGATGAATTTGTCGGGTTTTTGCCGGAATTGCTTGTCCAAGTGGTATCGGGCAGCGGCAGAGGAGCGCGGCGCCACCCTGGACTACGAACAGGCGAGGGAGGTGGTCTACGGCATGAGCTATTCGGAATGGAAAGCGCGTTATCAGGCCAGCGCGTCAGCGGAAAAACTGGCTCAGTTCGAGCTCAATCGACCGCAGGATGACTGAAGGACGCTCAGCTAGCCTGTAAGACAGCAATAACGGCGTCCGTTTCGCCGAATTTTCAGTGCGTTAGCCGTAACTCGATTCCAGAAAAAAAGCAGCCCGGCTGGAGAAGCCGGGCTGCCCTGTGGTTAACGTGGCGATCGCTGTTTAGTCGTCGCCTCCGAAAATGCCCAGAATGTGCAGGAGGCTGGTGAAGATATTGTAGATTGCCACGTAGAGCGTGACAGTCGCCGTTATGTAGTTGGTTTCTCCACCGTGGATGATGGCGCTGGTCTGGTACAGGATGAAGCCGGCCATGAGCATAATCACCGCAGCCGACAAGGCGAGGCTGAGGGCCGGGATCTGGAAGAACAGATTGCCCAGCATGGCCAGGAAGATGACCAGCATTCCAGCCATCAGCATGCCGCCCATGAAGCTGAAGTCTTTACGAGTGGTCAGCGCATACGCCGACAGCCCAAGGAATATCGCGCCCGTGCCTGCCAGCGAGGTCATGACAATTTCACTGCCGCCCGGCATGCTCAGATACAGACTGAGGATGGGACCCAGCGTATAGCCCATAAAACCGGTCAGAGCGAAAACGCTCAGGATGCCCCAGCCGCTGTTACGGGTAGCCTGTGTCAGAAACAGCAACCCGAAGTAGCCTCCTATCACCGCCAGCCAATGCAGGGGCGGCGCGTTGGACACAATGGCGAATGCGGCCGCAGCAGCGCTGAACAGCAGCGTCATCGACAACAGCGCGTAGGTGTTGCGCAAAACCTTATTGGTCGCCAACTCACTCTCTGACGGCCGAGTCAGCACTTGCTGGTTGGTTGCCATGGGTCTCGATTCTCCTTGCAATGGATTGATCTTAAGCTTGAGACGGCACACGCCGCCCAAGGTTCCCAAATCCTAACTGTTTTGGTCGGGTATGGTAAACGTCTGTTTGACTTGGAGTGGTTCCGGGGATTGCGTTAAAGTCGGCGTCCGCGGAGAGGTGGCTGAGTGGTCGAAAGCGGCGGTCTTGAAAACCGTTGAAGGGCAACCTTCCGGGGGTTCGAATCCCTCCCTCTCCGCCAATCAGTGCCTTACGGCAATATTTTCAGCTTGTACATCATACATCGCCGGGCCTGCGCAGGCGCCGGCGGCCGACCGCGCGCTCATTTTGCCGGCCCCACCTGCAGACTTCCAGCCACCCACCTTACCGAATTGTCATCCTTTGTCAGGGCCGTTTCCAGACGGCGCCCAAGGGTGTGGCGTTGGCACGCCCGTGCCGAAACACCAAGTCCGCCGGGCCGCTCTCATTCCGGTTCCGTAGGAAGAAGCGCCCGGTCGTTGGATTGTAGACGCCCACCGTATCCTTTCCGTCACTGTTCCAATCGCCCACCAGCGGGCGCCATCCTCGCTGTCCGAATACGAATGCGATCTCGCTCGGGCCCTTGCTGTTGGCATTGCGCAGGGAAAAGCGCGCGGTGTTGGGGTTGAACAGCCCAATGGTATCAATGCCATCTCCATCCCAGTCGCCGGCCAGTGGTATCCAATCGGCTTGACCGTAGACAAATGTCAGGTCGTGGGGTCCGGAGGTATTGCTGTCGCGCAGAAAGAACCGACTGTTGCGTGGATTGTACAGACCCATCGTGTCCACGCCGTCACCGTTCCAGTCTCCGGCGATGGGGAGCCAACCTGCTTGCCCGAATCTGAAGACCGAGTCGGCGCCGCCGCCGCTGACATTGTTGAACTTGAGAAAGAACCGACTGGTCAAGGGGTTGTACACTGCCACGCTGTCTTGGCCGTCCCGGTTCCAGTTCCCCGCCAGTGGCTGCCATCCGCGTTGGCCGAACAGCAATTCGAAGATTGGGCTATTGGCTTGATTCAGGCGGCGGATTTGGAACCGCGCTTGTTCAGGGATGTGCGCCGCAACGGTCGCGTTTGCTTGAGGGGTGATGGGGTCGCTGCCCGCCCGATACTCCATGATGGTCGTTCGCCCGTCGCCGTCGGGGTCCCAGTCGGCGTCTTCCGGATTGGTGGAATCGAGGCCGGGCCGTGCGTCCTCATAGCTGTCGGGCAGACCATCCAGGTCGCTATCGAGTTCGGGCGCGTTGGGTGATTCCGGGACCAGTGCGGACAGATCCTGCCGCACGGTGTTCATTGACAGTACGTTGTTCGCCGAATTGGGCAGGGTTTGATCGATTCCACAGGGTTGGCCGAAACATGCGCCGCCGGGATCAGAGAATCGGGCCAACTCAGGACTGATGTAGCTCATTACCGTCCCGAACACGCTGGGAATGCCATAGCCGTATGAGTAAGGCAGAACACCGGGGCCGCTGGCGTTGGACCGGTCGTGGGCGCTGCCCATGTTATGGCCGAGTTCATGGGCAAGGGCGAGATCTGTACAGAAATAGAAACTGTTCGGATCTTGGCCGTCGCTCACCACTGAGAATGCGTAGGGCGCGTCAGATCGGGGGATGCGCCCACCTGAGCCCAGAAGCCAGGCGATCCCACAACTGCCATGGCTGAAGCGCTGATAGGGACGGATCAGTGTCACCAGATCTGCCCCGTACTCATTGCGCAGGTCGTCAATATCTCTCAGTCCGCCACGACCGAAGGTGAGGTCTTCGAGGGCAGTGCCATTGCTGCCGGTATCCGGATAAGCGACCATCGCGGTGTGGACGAGCCGAAGCCGAATCCGGACGTTGCTGTCGGCGAGAGCTTGATTGCTCAGGGCAACCAGGAACTGCATGCGGGTCTCAAACGCACTGCCCGGATACCGGGTACGCATGCCCGCAGTGTAGAGAATCATCAGGTCCAACACCGATGTCACGTTCTGCTCATCGGCGCTTGTAGGCGGCTGAGTAGCGAACTGGGTTTGATCTGGGAGTCGACTGTCACTGTCGGCTTGGGCCCCGGGAGGGCGCGGTGCGTGGGTGTCGATTTGCGGCGCCATCAGCCATCCCGCACGCTCGCTGTCAACGATCCAACTGCGATCGCCGCTGTGACGGATGCGCATGATGCCATCCGGGGTGCGTACCCGCCCCACCATTCCCTGCGGGCCAATGGTCAATAGACCGGTGTAGCCCTCGTCAGCCCCTGCTACCTGCACGCGGAGGCTCAGGGCGTCTCGAGTCCCACGATGTCGGGAGCGAACAAGCAGCTGCGTTGCGCGACCACCGGGCAGCGGAAGTGTGAAACGGTCGCCGGGGCGGAGACGGCGGAGCAATCTCCGGGAAATATCAAGGTCCAGGGAAATTCCGGCATCGG
This sequence comes from uncultured Gammaproteobacteria bacterium, assembly GCA_963783675.1. Lineage (GTDB taxonomy): Bacteria > Pseudomonadota > Gammaproteobacteria > Competibacterales > JAHEDQ01 > JAHEDQ01. The sequence continues at coordinate 349,817 of CAWAOU010000005.1, read as the reverse complement.
CCTGGACCCGGGCGTCTCCGGGGACGGTCTGGGTGATTGCCGCCACGATCGCTTGTGGGTCAGAGTGTTGGGCGCCGACCGCACCAATAGGCAAAGCCAGCAAGCCTGCGATGCACAGCAGGTTCAATGCCCGGGCGCGGTAACAGCCAGCTGCGCTGATCAATTTTGTTCTAGGCACGGGGAGTTTGCACTTCGCCTTGGATCCGGTCTAACCGGGAAGCAAGATGCCTACCGTCTACGATCATGGACTTCAACGTGCCCCATTTGGTTTCGCTTTGGTGCACTCCATCTCATGATTGCGTTCATCGCCGGCATGTTCGGCACGGGCTTCTGTACTCCAATCGCGCAGTGGCTCGGCGTAGGAGCTATGAACCGCCACTTATTGATGGGACGCGACACCGATATGCTCGGCGATGTAGGGGAGCGCCTCGCCGATGTGCGCAAAACGATGATTGCCTCCTTCGAAACAGACGACGCGAACGTTCGAGCGATTTTGAAACCGCCGCGCCGTGTCTGCCGGATTTAATAACTCGTCTGCCATGTCCAGCAGGACCAGGGTTGGCGGATCGGCATGTCGCTCGTCACAGCTGTAGCGTCCAAGGGCGGCCAGATGCGATTCGCTGAACCAGTAGCACTCACCGGTTTTGAAGTTCCGGTTCCGCCCAACGGCGGGCCGTAGGGTGGAAATGGGATCGAGTGATGGATTGATCAAAATGGTTGGAAGTCCATGGCGCCGACCGAGATAGCGAGCGTAGTAAGCGCCGAGAGATGTTCCCAGCAGCGCCACGGATCTGTATCGAGAAGTGTGTTCCTCGATCCGGTTTTGCAGGTCGGCCACGGCGCGGTCCGGATCGTGTGAGTAGGTCGGGGACAACACCTCGACGCCTGTCAGGTGGTTCCTCAAAAATGCCGCCTTATCTGTACCGCCGGCGCTGTTGAAGCCATGGAAAACAAGCAGTGTCGCCATTGTGAATCAGTCCAGCCGGTTGAGCCCGTTCAAGGCCGCCACCCGGTACGCTTCCGCCATGGTGGGGTAGTTAAAGGTGGTGTTGACGAAGTACATCAGCGAGTTCGCCTCGCCGCTCTGGGCCATGACAGCCTGACCGATGTGGATGATCTCCGATGCCTGGTCACCAAAGCAGTGGATGCCCAGAAGTTCAAGAGAGTCCCGGTTGAACAAGATCTTGAGCATACCAACGGTGTTACCGGTGATTTGTGCCCGGGCGAGGTTCTTGAACCAGGCATAGCCCACTTCGTAGGGTATTCGTTCCTCGGTCAACTCGCGCTCGGTACGCCCGACGGAACTGATTTCCGGGGAGGTGTAGATACCGGTTGGGATGTTCTCCACCAGTCTATGGTCGCATTGACCGGCCACCAGGTGGGTGGCGGCAAAACGCCCTTGGTCGTAGGCCGCGCTGGCCAGCGACGGGTAGCCGATCACATCGCCCACTGCGTAGACATGCGGCAACTCGGTCTGATAGTTCCCATTGATCTTCAGTTGCCCCCTGCTGTCCGCCGACAGGCCCAGTTTATCGAGCCCCATGCCCTGGGTGTTGCCGCTTCGGCCATTGGCCCACAACAGCACGTCGCTCTTGATGCGTTTACCGGACTTCAGGTGCAGCGTGACACTCTCGGCGGTGCTCTCAACCGCTTCGTACTCCTCGTTGTGCCTAATCGTGACACCCTGGTCGCGCAGGTGATAGCTCAGAGCATGCACGATTTCGTCGTCCAGGAAAGCGAGCAACTGGCCTCGTGTATTAATCAGATTCACCCGCATACCCAGACCGCGAAAAATGCTGGCGTACTCACACCCGATGACGCCGGCGCCGTAAACGGTGATGCTCCTCGGGGTGTGGGAAGCGGACAGAATCGTGTCGCTGTCATAAACGCGCTCGTGATCGAAGCTGACGTCCTTGGGGTGGTATGGGCTTGAACCCGTAGCGATGACGAATGACTTCGACTCCAGCTTGAGTATCGCTCCGCCGGGCTCAACGACTTCAAGCCGATTTGGGCCGGCAAAGCGTGCGAATCCCCGGTAGAGGGTGACCTCGTTCCGATCGTAGAAACCGGTTCGCATCGCCACCTGGCGGGAAATAACCGAATCGGCTGTCGCCAGTAATTGAGGCAGCGATGGGCGTCGATGCTGTTCAAACAGCGGGTCGCGGTTGTATTCCACCAGGCGCTGTATGGCGTGACGCAGCGCCTTTGAGGGAATCGTGCCCCAGTGGGTGCAGCCGCCGCCTACCGCGGAATGCCGCTCGATCACGGCGACCCGCCTGTTGGCCTTGGTGGCCAGCATCGCAGCCCCTTCTCCGCCCGGGCCCGTCCCGATGACAATGACATCGTAGGTGTGCACTTCCAACTAAACCTCCTCTTGCCTGTCTCCGGATTGGTTGCCGCTGGATCGCGATCAGTATGTTTCCGCTGCAGCCGCAGGTCAGGCGCCCTGAACTGTTTCTCAATGGGACGACCCATCGGCTCTGACCCGGGCTCAGATCTGGATTCGAGCTAGGCCGCAGTATACGTTGTCAGGGCGCGCGCGGCTGCAGAAACGGCATGCCTTGTGCATTGTCGCCCGCAGGCTCCGCTCAGGTGCCCCACAGGGTCACCGTGCGGTTCCGGGTCAGGAAATCACGCCAACAACGTGCCGACGACCTGCCCCGGCTCGGAACACCATCGGCTGTACAGGCCGAATTGATCGAACCCCAATAGGTTTACGATGGAAATCAGCCCCTATCTACGACTCATGGTTGAAAAGGACGCCTCGGATCTTTTCTTTTATGTCGGCGCGCCGCCCAACATAAAAATCGAGGGCCAGGTCCGGGCCATAGGCAACAAACCAATTCCGCCCGGGGGCGTTGAGAACATAGCGTACTCGGTCATGGACGACGATCATATCCGTGAGTTCGAACGTGAGATGGAGTGCAACTACGCAATTTCCCTGAGCGGTGTGGGACGTTTTCGAGCCAACGTTTTCCGTCAGCGCGGTGAAGCGGCCATGGTCGTGCGGTTTATCAAGAGCGATATCCCTAATTTTGCCGAGCTGAACCTGCCTGACCGGCTGGGCGAGCTGATCATGGAAAAACGCGGCATGATCCTGGTGGTCGGGTCCACCGGGTCTGGTAAGTCGACCAGCCTGGCGGCCATGATCGACTACCGAAACCGCAACGCAGGCGGCCATATTCTGACCATCGAAGACCCGGTGGAATTCATCCATGACCACAAACGGTCAGTGGTGGGCCAGCGGGAGGTCGGTCTCGACACGCACAGTTATGCCAATGCGCTTAAGAATGCCTTGCGCGAGGCCCCAGACGTCATCCTGATTGGCGAGGTGCGCGATGTGGATACCATGCGCCATGCCATCCATTTTTCCGAGACCGGTCATCTCTGTCTGTCCACTTTGCACTCGAACAACGCGAACGGCGCCCTGGACCGAATCATAAACTTCTTCCCTGAATCCGCCCGCGAACAGCTGCTGCTGGATTTATCCAACAATCTTCGGGCCATCGTCTCCCAGCGACTGATACCCGGGCTGGATGGTAAACGGGTCCCAGCGGTGGAAATACTGCTCAACACGCCTTATGTGGGCGACCTGATCCAGAAGGGCAAACTGGAGCAGGTAAAAGACGCCATGACGCAGAGCAGCAATCTGGGAATGCAAACCTTTGATCAGGCGTTGTTCGCCCTGTACAAGGAAGGCAAGATCAGCGAGGAGGAGGCCATCAAGAACGCCGACTCCAAGAACAACGTGGCGTTGCAGATCCGTCTCTCGCGGGGGTCCGATGGCTCCGCAGGTGGGCTGGGTGATTTGACCATTTCGGACGACGACGACGTCGCCTCCTTCAGCGTCTGACACTGAGCTATGGCTGGAGGGGTTGTCAGGCTGGCGGAGCGGATGCGTTGCATAGCACCGTTTCATGTCATGGAACTCATGGCTCGTGCCCGCCAGCTGGAACAGGCTGGACGGGACATCGTCCACATGGAGGTTGGTGAACCTGATTTTCCGAGCGCCCGGCCGATTGTCGAAGCCGGTCGACAGGCATTGGCTGAGGGTCGAACGGGCTACACCGAGGCGGCCGGTATTCCGGCTCTGCGCCAGGCGATTTCAGACCACTACCGCCGAGTCTATGACCTGGACATCCCGGCAGAGCGTATTCTTCTGACCCCCGGCGCCTCGGGTGCCCTGCTGTTGGCCATGGGTCTTCTGGTGAATCCAGGGGATGAAGTGCTGATGGCTGATCCCAGCTATCCCTGCAATCGCAACTTTGTCAGGTTCATGGGTGGTCAGGAGCAGCGCTGCGCGGTTGGGCCAGACACGGGGTACCAGCTGGACGCGGATTTGGTTGAACGTCACGCGGGGCCCGCCACCGTTGCGCTGATGCTTGCGTCTCCCTCCAACCCGACTGGCACTGCTTTGCCGCCCGCACAACTTGAGGCATTGTTGGATTGGGCGCGCCATTCCGGGAGAGCCGTCGTGGTGGACGAGATCTATCACGGATTGACCTACGGCGAACCCGCGGCCAGCGCACTGAAATACAGCGATCAGGCGCTGGTCATAAACAGTTTCTCAAAATACTTCGGCATGACGGGATGGCGTCTGGGATGGTTGGTGGTGCCCGATACGCATGTCCGCGAAGCAGAGAAACTGGCGCAGAATCTGTTCATTTCCCCCAGCGCCCCGGCGCAATATGCGGCGCTGGCTGCATTTCAAGACGATACCCTTGAAATCCTGGAGCAACGCCGCATCGAGTTCGGGCGCCGTCGCGACTATCTGGTACCGGCCCTGCGTCAGCTGGGATTCAAGATACCGGTCACGCCGCAAGGGGCGTTCTATGTCTACGGGGACAGCAGCGCATTCGGCGATGACAGCTTCGCCCTGGCACAGCGCGCGATCGAAGAGGGGGGTGTCGCCATCACCCCAGGCATCGACTTCGGGCGCTGGCGCGCGGAGCAACACATCCGGTTTGCCTACACGACGTCCATGGAACGATTGCAGGAGGGCGTGCGACGTCTGTCCCAGCTTCTGGGCGAGCCGTAGTTTCAGTCAGCCTTCGATTTCAGTTTCTCAACCCAGAGGACGGTCGCACCCACCACCGCGGCCGGCATGGCGAGAAAATTCAATACCGGCACCATGGTGAGAACCAACACCACTGCGCCGAAACCCAGTCCCAAACCGCGTCGTTGGCGTATCATAGCCCGTTGCGCTTTGAATCGAATGGCATGATTGCCGAGCGGATAGTCAAGGTACTGCAGCGCCAGCATCCAGGCGCTGAACACACCCCAAACAAACGGCGCTGCAAGGTTGACTCCCGGGATCAGGAACAGGACAGCAAGGGGGATTGCCCAGACCAGGAAGTAGAACAGTTTTCCCACCTCCTGCGCCGGCGCAACCGCGATTTCCTTCCAAATCGACACTGAGCTGTCCGGTGCCTTCCCGGTGAGGTGCGCTTCCACCTTTTCTGCCAGCAAACCGTTGAATGGGGCTGCCAGCAGATTGGCGACGGCGCTGAACAGGTAGAACACCACCACCAGGGCGCCCAAGCCAAAAACGATCCACATCAAACCCGATAGCATTGCGCTGACCCAGCCCAGCCAGTCGGGCAGCCATGATACGGCCGCTGCGGACCATGCGGATACCCGCGGCCCCAGCCAACTCGAAAGCCACCACAGCGCGGAGCCAAAAACCGCAATATTGATCAGCAGCGGCATTATGACGAATCGCCTCAAGCCGGGTTTGGTCAGAAGCCTGAGGCCGCGGATCGCGTAGTGCGCACCGTCCTTGAATTCCCACATCTTGATTCCGTTTCCGATTGCCAGACAACAAAGCCGATGCCACTCGTCAGTGGCACCGTTCAGAGTGTCTGGACGGTATCACTTGCCATCGATATTGACCAACCCGCAGAGGCAGAGAATCCGTTCCGGGTACCGTAGTGTTGTTCTAACAAACAATAGGATAAGCGGAATACGTGAGGTAGATTATCTGCCTGATGGCCGATCACTGCATTGGACAGTTTCCCGTGGGTGGGGCTGCTGGCGGTGGGCCCGAGCCGAGGGTATACTCACGCGCCAGCCGGCGTTAAGGCCGCTTCCTTAATCCGGATCCGCTGGGGTGTGCTCGAAGGCGGCACCCGGCCAAGCGAAAGCTTTTGAACGGGTTTGCGCGATCGCATTTTCAAGAAACTACCCCTGGGTCGAGGCTCCAAACTCCTGACTGGGAAGCATCTGTTGCCAAATCTCGGAATGCCCAAAGGCCGAACACACCGCGTTCTACAGATGGGTGTCGGGCGCCTGATTCCCGCCGAAACCGCGGTTGCTGGAACAGCACAGTTTTTGGTGTGGCGGACTGGATTCTGCGACTGACCCATGCGTCTCACCCGTATCAAGCTCTCTGGCTTTAAGTCCTTCGTGGATCCGACCACGTTCCAGTTGCCGAGCCCGCTGATCGGGATTGTTGGTCCCAACGGGTGCGGCAAATCCAATCTGATCGATGCGGTGCGTTGGGTCATGGGAGAGAGTTCCGCCAAGCAGCTGCGCGGCGAGTCCATGGCGGATGTGATTTTCAATGGTTCAAGCGCACGAAAACCGGTCGGTCAGGCATCAATCGAACTGGTGTTCGACAACAGTCAGGGTCGGTTGGGCGGCGCCTATGCCAGCTACAGTGAGATTGCAATCCGTCGCCTGCTGACCCGTGACGGTCAGTCCACCTACTTTCTAAACGGCGCACGCTGCCGACGCCGGGATATTACCGACATCTTTCTTGGGACCGGTTTGGGCCCACGCAGCTACTCAATCATCGAGCAGGGGATGATTTCTCGGGTTATTGAAGCCGGTCCAGATCAACTTCGCGCGTTTCTGGAAGAAGCCGCGGGGATTTCGAAGTATAAGGAGCGTCGCCGCGAAACTGAGAATCGGATTCGTCACACTCGAGACAACCTGGACCGGGTCGACGATCTGCGCGAGGAAATCGAGAAACAACTCGAAAGGCTGCAGCGACAAGCGCGCAATGCCGAGCGGTTCAAAGCGCTGAAACATGAGGAACGCGGATTCCGGGCCGGCCTGTTGGCCATGCGCTGGCGCAGTGAAGACGACGCCTTGAATCGGTTCACCAGAGAAGTGAATGCGGCTGAGACCGAGGTCGAGCGGGTCACCAGCGAGCAGCGGTCGATCGAGCTGAAACTGGAGCAAAGCCGCGAGGCCTTGAATGGGGCGAATGATGGCTTGTCCCAGGTCCAGGCACGGTTCTACACCGTGGGAGCCGAGGTGGCTCGGGTTGAACAGGCCATTCGTCATCAGCGGGAATTGCGCCAGCAGCAGCGTGACGATCTGGTTCGGGCAGAATCATCTCTCGATGAGCTGCGTTCCCATGTGGATCTGGATCAGGCGCAGATTGAGGCCATGAATCAGTTCCTCCACACCCACGCTCCGCGACTGGAGGCCTTGCGTGCCCGTGAAGAGGCTGCACGCACGGTGTTGGCTGAGGCCGAGCAGCAGCTGGATGCCTGGCGTGTGCAATGGGACGAGGGACAGGCCCGTATTTCCGAGCCCCAGCGCTCGGTTGAGGTCGAACGTACTCGAATCGACTATTACGAACGGCAGTTGATACAGCTACAGCAGCGGATAGAAAGAATCGATGCAGAACAGCGTCAGTTCGAGACCACGTCAGCGGGCGCCACGATCGAGGACCTGGAGCAGGAGGCCGAGCTTAGGACCCGGCAGTTGGGCGAGGCCGAAGCGGCGCTCGGCGAGATGGCTGATGCGACGGATGCGCTCCGCGCAGCGGCCCGTGGAAATCGTGAAGCGCTTGATTCGGAACGTCAGCAAAGCCAACGGATCAATGGTCGATTGAGCGCCCTGCGCACCTTGCAGGAGGCGGCAATGCAGGGGCATGGGGCGGCGGTACGGGACTGGCTCGACCAGGCGGGCGTCGACGACACACGGCGATTGGCCAGTCAAATGGATGTCCATGTCGGCTGGGAAACCGCAGTCGAGGCTTCCTTGGAGGGCAAGCTCGATGCCATTTGTGTGGAGAACCTGGATCTGCCTGCGGCAGGCCTGGCGGGGCTGGGTAAGGGCCAGGTCACGCTGGTTGAGGGCACATCGGAGTTGCCGCCGGATTTGCAGGCGGATTCCGTACTTCGCAAAATCGACGGTGCCTTACGCCCGTTGGGTCTCCTGGCCGGTGTTCGAATCCGGGATACCGCAGGGCAGGCATTGGGTGATCGTCAGGAATTGGGCGTCGGTGAAGTATTCGCAACCCGCGACGGCGTGCTGGTCGGCCGTGACTGGTTACGTGTGCATCGGGTCGATGACGCGTCGGATGGGGTGTTTGCCAGGGGGCGCGAGATCGAAACACTGGAGATCGAAGCGTCCCGGATCGAGCAGGTTTTGACGGTGCTGACGGACGAGCGGGATCGCGTGCGGATGGAACTCGAGGCAACCGAACGGCTGCGGGATCAACACCAGTCGGGGCTCAAGGCTTTGCATCGCAGTGTGTCCGAAGCGCGCACCGCGTTGGAGACGCAAAGAACACAGTTGGAACAGCAGTCGAAAAGGCGCGAATCGCTCGCTTCGGAACGGGCCGAGACCGTTGCCCAAATCGCGGCCGAGCGAGACACGCTGCGATTGGCCCGTGACCGGTTGCAGCATTCGGTGAGTGAACTGGCGGCGGCAACGGATGCGCGGTCGCTGTTGGAGCAAGAACGCAGCGCGTGCCAGGATGCGGCCGAGTCCGCTCGAAGGCAGCTCCGCGAACTGTCGCAGGAGGCCAACCAGCAGGCACTGCAGGTTGAATCCAGGCGCTCTTCCCTGGAATCGCTCACCCGAAGCGTGGATCGGCAGCAGGGGCAGATCGCCGAGCTTAGCTCGCGCCAGGCAATACTGAGGGAGGAGATCGAGCAGCGTGAATTGCCGCTGAACGCTTTGGAGTCAGATCTCAAGCAGTTGCTGGATCAACGTCTTACAGTGGAGGGTGACCTGCAGCAGGCGCGCACTGTCGTGGATGCCTGCAACTCCGCGCTTCGATCGGCAGATCAATTGCGCTTGCAGACGGAGCAGCAGGCGCAGAATGCACGCCATCTACTGGAGCAGCGTCGACTCGCCGCCAATGAAGCCCGGGTCCGGCGTCAGACGGTGGAAGAACAGCTGGCCGAGTCGGCACTGGAGGCGGAAGTTGAACTGCGCAACCTGCCGGATGGGGCGGATTCCGAGACCTGGCAAACTGAACTGGAGCGGGTGCTGGCTCGGATACAGCGCCTGGGTCCGATCAATCTTGCGGCCATCGACGAGTTCAAGGAGCAGTCGGAGCGCAAGACCTATCTCGATGCCCAACACGCGGATTTGAGTGAAGCGCTGGATACGCTTGAAAATGCCATTCGAAAAATTGACCGTGAGACCCGGGGACGATTCAAGCACACTTATGATCAGGTCAACACCGGTCTGGCTGAACTGTTTCCCAGGTTGTTCGGCGGCGGCCATGCTTACCTGGAGTTGACCGGAGAGGACCTTCTGGACGCCGGAGTGTCCATCATGGCGCGGCCGCCGGGCAAGCGCATCAGCAATATCCACCTTCTGTCCGGAGGTGAGAAAGCTCTGACCGCCGTTGCGCTGGTGTTTACTATCTTTGGGCTGAACCCCGCGCCGTTCTGTATGCTGGACGAAGTTGACGCGCCGTTGGATGAAGCCAACGTGGGTCGATACTGTGCGCTGGTGCGGGAGCTGTCCGAGAAGGTGCAATTCATCGTGATTACCCACAACAAGACCACCATGGAACAGGTGGACCAGCTGGTGGGTGTGACCATGCACGAACCAGGGTGCTCCCGTCTGGTCTCGGTCGACGTTGCTGAAGCGGCGCGCCTGGCCGCCGTATAGGCGTTCAGCGAGCTTGCCGAGCGCGGAAAAATGGTCTGCACCGCGTCTTGTTGCGACACAATGATGGAATGACAGAAAGATCGATACACTGAGACTTCCTGGCCGGCATACGCCGAGCGTGCATGGGCGCCATCGGTCTTTCCCATCTGCAGCGGAGCCAATTTTGGTTCGGCGGCAGGACTTTGGTACAAACCGCTGATCTTTAATGATAAGTTGAGCTTTCCACGGGAATGGATCGGGTCTGAAGGGTAGCCGGGAAAGAGGATGGACGAGCTTCGTTGGATACTGCTGGGTGTTGGCGCAATCCTGATTGCCGGTATTTACCTGTGGGGAATGCGGGGGTCTTTGGTGGACCGGTTGCGCAAACCCGATCATGGTTTGGACGATGACCCGAGATTTCAACTGGACTCTGATGCTTCTGACCCGCTGGCGCGGGTGGAGCCGCCGTTGGACAAGTCGTCGCCGGCTGACGACCCGGAAGCGGCTGAACCGCGCAACCCGTCTGTGGATATGCTGGACGAGGAGAGCGAAAGGCTTAATCTGGTGTTGACCATCATGGCGCCGGCGGACGGTCACATTCTCGGGCTGGAAATGGCGTCGATCGCATCGGAGTTGGGACTGCGCAAAGGGCGTTCGGGCACCCTGGACTGCTATCCGGATGAATCCGGGGGTGGACGGCCGGTTTTTAGCATCGCAAACGTTCTTGAACCGGGCAGCTTTGACTGGTCCCGGCTCGAGGCGGCCCGAACCCCTGGGTTGGTCTGCTTCATGCGCCTGCCTGGCCCTACGGACCCGCAGTCTTCGCTGGAGCTGATGCTGAACGTGGCCAGCGCCATGGCCGATCGGCTTGGGGGTCGTTTGTGCGACGATCGGCGCAATCGACTGAGCCAGCAGGGCATAGAGCATCTGCGCAGCGAGGTGGCGGAGTTCGAACGCCGGCGGCGCCTTGAGGCATTGCGCCGGACCCGGGCCTGAGCGCCGGGAGAGACTCGACCGAGCAGCGCCGATTCCGCTCCTGCCCATTCAATACGAGACGTTCGATGACTTCGTCAGACTTGCCCGACGCACAGGAGATTGAGCGTCTGCGCGACACCATTCGTGATCACGACTATCGGTATTACGTGCTCGATCAACCGGAGTTGCCAGATTCCGAATATGATCGCTTGATGAGGCGGCTCCAGGCGCTCGAGGCACGCCACCCCGATTTGATCACAGCCGATTCGCCCACCCAGCGGGTTGGCGGTGAGCCTTTGGTGGGATTCGCCCAGGTGCACCACAGCATCCCCATGTTGTCCCTGGACAACGCGTTCGAGGACAGCGAGGTTCTGGACTTCGACCGCCGCGTTCGTGCTCGGCTGGAATCGGGCAAAATCCAGTACGCCGCGGAGCCCAAGCTGGACGGGCTGGCCGTGAGCATCGTCTATCAAGACGGTGAGATCTTTCGGGCCGCCACCCGGGGCGATGGAACGACCGGCGAAGACATCACTCACAACGTCAGAACCATTCCCGCGGTGCCTTTGCGCCTGCACGGAACCGATTGGCCGGCCCTGCTGGAGGTCCGCGGGGAGGTGTTTATGCCGCGCGCTGGATTCGATGCTCTCAATAGGCGGGCCTTGTCTCGCGGTGAGAAAGTGTTTGCCAATCCGCGCAACGCCGCTGCCGGCAGTCTTCGCCAATTGGATCCCAGGGTTGCCGCAGAACGCCCTTTGGACATGTTCTGTTACGGCGTGGGGCAAGTCGAAGGCTGTGCCATGCCGAACCATCACCTGCAGGTACTGGCTCGGCTCGGACAATGGGGCCTGCGGGTTTGTCCCGAGATTCGGGCGGTCACCGGCGCGGAAGGCTGTCTTGAGTACTACCGGACGCTGGGGGCGCGACGGGATGCGCTGCCGTATGAGATCGACGGCGTGGTCTACAAAGTTGACGGGCTCGATGATCAGCGAACGCTGGGCTTTGTGTCACGGGCGCCGCGCTGGGCTTTGGCCCACAAATTCCCGGCCCAGGAAGCCCTCACCCGGGTTTTGGACATCGATATTCAAGTCGGTCGAACCGGGGCGCTGACGCCGGTTGCCCGACTGGCGCCGGTGGTGGTGGGCGGTGTCACCGTGACCAACGCGACACTGCATAACGCTGACGAGATCGAACGCAAAGATGTGCGTACGGGGGATACGGTGACGGTGCGCCGTGCGGGCGATGTGATACCGGAAGTGGTTCGCGTTCTGATCGATCGCCGGCCACACGATACTGCCCGCTTCCGCATGCCTGCTGTCTGCCCGGTATGCGGATCGGATGCGGTCAGAGCGGAGGGTGAGTCCGTGGTCCGCTGCAGCGGCGGATTGTTTTGTTCAGCCCAGCGCAAGGAGGCGCTTCGACACTTTGCTTCCCGCAAGGCGCTGGATATCGAGGGCCTTGGGGGCAAGCTCATCGACCAATTGGTTGATCGTGGTCAGGTGCATGATCCGGCCGATCTGTTTCAGCTCGACATTGACACCCTGTCCCAGCTTGATCGAATGGGTCCCAAGTCGGCCGAGAATCTGGTGGCAGCCCTGCAGAGCAGCAAGCACACCCGTCTGGGACGTTTCCTGTACGCCTTGGGTATTCGAGAGGTGGGTGAGACGACGGCGCGACAGCTGGCCGACCATTTTGGAAATCTGGAGGCCCTGATCAACGCCGATGGCGAGGCACTGCAGGTGGTTCCCGATGTGGGCCCGGTCGTGGCAGAGCATCTGCGGGCGTTCTTCGCCCAGGCCCACAACTGTGAAGTGATTCAGCGCCTGAGGGCGGCCGGTCTGACGTGGCCGGAGCAGCCAACGCGGGAGCGCGCCGCGGCGGCGCCTCTGCCTCTGTCGGGCAAGACCTATGTCCTCACCGGTACCTTGACCGGTTTGACCCGCGAGCAGGCGAAGGCTCGGTTGCAGGCCTTGGGCGCACGGGTCAGCGGCAGCGTATCCGCCAAGACACACTGCTTGATAGCCGGTGAGAATTCCGGCTCGAAGCTGTCCAAGGCCGAGGCGTTAGGCATCGAGGTGATGGACGAACCGAGTTTCCTGGTTTGGCTCGACGCCTTAGAAAGTGGCGTCGAGCCAAACTGAATCAGGCAACCCGTGCGCAGCTGACCGGGCCCTACTCGGTCTCGATCTCGGCTGATTCACGCAGTTCGGTCAAATACTCGGTGGCGGACTTGCGCTGCTCCGCTGCCAGCAGTTCGGGACGCATGCTCTCAAACGTGGGCGGCTCCGCTTCACGTGTCTCTTCCAGCAAGATGACATGCCAGCCGAACTGGGTTTGAACCGGTTCCGAACTGTATTTGCCGGGTTCCAGCGCCACTGCCGCATCGGAGAACGGTTTGACCATGCGGTCGGGGGTGAACCATCCCAGATCCCCGCCGTCGGGACCCGAAGGGCCGGTGGATTTCTCCTTGGCGAGTTCCTCGAATGAGGCGCCGTCGTCCAAACTGGCAATGACCGCCACCGCGTCATCCTGATTTTCCAGCAAGATGTGCCGGGCCTTGTACTCGGTGCCCGACATCTCTGCGATGGCCGCCTCGTAGTCGGCCTTTAGCGCTTCTTCGGTTGGTGGATTCTTGGCCACGTAGTCACGCAGCGCGGCCGAGGCCAGGGTATTACGCCGTTGAATTTCCATAGTCAAAGCCACGTCGGGCTCCTGATCCAGCTTCGCTTTCACCGCTTCCTGCACCAGCAACTCCTGGCTGATGAATTCCTCTATGGCCGATTGGGGATCCCCGCCTTGCTGTGCGCGTGCGTCCTGGAATGATTGCAGCATCAACGGATCAATCTGCTCACCGTTCACCTTGACTGGGGTCTGCTGCGCGTGGGCGATAGTGAAGCCCGTCATTGTAAGTGCGGCAATCAAGCCACTTCGGATTAAGTTGTTCATCGACGTCTCCCGGGTTGGAACCATGGTGTGATTTGAATCGTGCGAATCGAAAGCCGGCGGCTTGCGCACGGTTCGATCTAAGGGGTGCCCAAGCATGTCAATTGGGCAGGACTTTGCGGAACGGCCTGACGTCAACCGTCTGGTAAACGCCGGCCGACTGATAGGGATCTGCGTTGGCCCAGCTACGGGCCGCCTCCAGGGACTCGAACTCCGCCACGATCAGGCTGCCGTTGAATCCGGCCATGCCTGGATCCTCGCAATCTATCGCGGGGAATGGCCCTGCTATAAGAAGACGGCCTTCCGTCTGCAGCGTCTCGAGCCTGGCGAGGTGGGCGCCACGGTTCGCCACCCGACGCGTGAGGCTGCCGGGTCCGTCGATGCCTACGATGGCGTACCACATTGATCTGTCCCTTAATAACGGTTGCATAGTGGCGCGGGGCGGCTACTATGCCACCCGCATATCGGTGGCCGCAAGGAAGCGGATGACCGCCATTACGGGGCAGGCCCAATACGATTATGAGTCAGTTCTTCCAGATCCATCCCGTCAATCCGCAGCCGCGCCTGATCCACCGTGCGGTGGAGATTATTCGCTCCGGCGGCCTGGTGGCCTACCCGACCGACTCGAGCTATGCGCTGGGATGCCATCTCGGCGACAAGCAGGCTCTGGAACGGATTCGACGGGTGCGCCAGGCGGACAGGAATCACAATTTCACCCTGGTCTGCCGTGACCTCTCGGAAATTGCGGTTTATGCCCGGATCGACAACACCCAGTACCGGTTGCTTCGGGCGCTGACGCCGGGTGCGTACACCTTCATCCTGCCGGCGACCCATGAAGTGCCTCGAAGGTTGCAGCATCCCAAGCGCCGCACCATCGGCATTCGGGTGCCGCACAATGTCATCGTCGCATCTTTGTTGGCCGAACTGGGTGAGCCTATCATGAGCACCACCCTGATCCTGCCCGGCGATATGTTGCCGTTGAACGATCCTGACGATATTCGGGACCGCCTTGAGAAACAGGTGGATCTGGTGATTGACGGCGGTGCTTGCCCCCATGAGCCCACCACCGTGCTCGACCTGACCGGGGACCAAGCCGAGGTTCAGCGAGTCGGCCTGGGTCCAATTGGTTTTCTTGAGAATTGAAAGCGGATCGTGCCAGTCCGCGTATACTCCACCGATGCAGAATCTATCCCTGATCCAGCTCATCATCGTTTGGGCACCGCCCATACTGCTCGCCGTCACCCTGCACGAGGTCGCCCACGGCTTTGCCGCGCTCAAGCTTGGGGATACTACGGCCCAAAGCATGGGGCGTTTGAGCCTGAATCCACTGCGCCACATCGATCCCATCGGTACCGTGATTCTGCCCCTGGCACTGCTGTATCTGGGTGGGTTTATTTTCGGGTGGGCCAAACCGGTGCCGGTAGACTTCCGGCGCTTGAATCATCCCAAGCGCGATATGGCGCTGGTGGCGGCGGCCGGGCCCGCATCCAACCTGCTGATGGCGCTGATCTGGGCTGTGACGCTCGGGATGGCTCAGAAAGGCCATCAACTGTTCGGCTACGACGGTTTTGTGGGTTTGTATTACATGAGCGTAGCCGGGGTGATGATCAATGTGGTGCTTGCCGTACTGAACATGCTGCCGATCCCGCCTTTGGATGGTGGGCGCGTCGCCGTGGGGCTGCTTCCGGACGGCGCGGCTCGGCTGCTGGCCCGGGTCGAACCGTTGGGTCTGGTGATCCTGATCGGATTGTTGGTTTCCGGTGGGCTGGCGTATATTCTCGGCCCTCCGATTGAATTCCTTGAGCGCATCCTGTTCTCCATGTCCAGCCGATGATGATCGATCCGGCACTGGATGCTGTCTTTAGGATACAGCGGTCACTTTCCTCAAACTGATGAGTCCATGAGCAAACAAGTCGTACTCACCGGTATCACAACCACCGGCACGCCCCACCTGGGTAACTACGTGGGGGCCATCAAGCCGGCCATTGAGTCGAGCCACGATCCCGCCCTGTCCACATACTATTTTCTGGCCGACTACCATGCCCTGATCAAGTGTGAAGATCCCGAACGCGTTCACCGATCCAGCCTCGAGATTGCCGCCGCCTGGTTGGCCCTGGGTCTGGATACCGGCAACGCGGTTTTTTACCGGCAGTCCGACGTGCCGGCGGTCACAGAACTCACCTGGATCATCAACTGCGTGACGGCAAAGGGCTTAATGAACCGCGCCCATGCCTACAAGGCAACCGTCGCGGAGAACGAGGCGCAACGGTCTCAAGACCCAGACAAGGGCATCACCATGGGCTTGTACGGTTATCCGGTCCTGATGGCCGCCGACATCCTCATGTTCAAGGCGAACAAGGTGCCGGTGGGGCGTGATCAGGTGCAGCATCTGGAAATGGCGCGTGATATCGCCCAGCGTTTCAATCATCTGTATGGCGAGCACTTTGTTTTGCCGGAGGCAGTGGTGGACGACGATACCGCAGTGCTGTCCGGTCTCGATGGCCGCAAAATGAGCAAGAGCTACAACAACACCATTCCCCTGTTTGCGCCTGAGAAGCAGTTACGCAAGCTGATCATGAAGATCAAGACCAACTCTCTTGAGCCGGGTGAGCCGAAGGACCCGGAGCAATCGACGCTGTTTGAGATCTATCATGCCTTCGCCACCGCCGAACAGAGCGCGGCGATTCGTCAACGTTACGCAGAGGGCATTGCTTGGGGAGAGATGAAGCAGCTGTTATTTGCTGAATTGAACGATTTACTGGCGCCGGCCCGTGAGCGCTACGAGGCATTGTTGGCGGATCCGGGCCATGTGGAAAACGAACTTCTTAGGGGGGGTGAGCGGGCCAGGGACCTGAGCGCGCCTTTCATGGACGCTATACGTCGCGCGGTTGGCATCCGCCCGCTGAATTGAAACGGATGCCGTCAAGAACCGGTCTTGTGATCAATGCGGGCGGGCGCTGGGCGTATCCGGTCCGGGTGCCGCCGGCTTGACGCAGAGCACGGACGACGTTTTGACCCCGCCCAGTGGGCCGCCGGAGCTTACGCAGGAGCGGATTGCTGTTGTAAACGGCGCCGCTCTGCCAGATCTGCCGGAAGATCTCTACATCCCACCCGATGCATTGGAAGTATTTCTTGAGACCTTCGAAGGTCCTTTGGATCTCCTGCTGTATCTGATTCGCAAGCAAAATCTCGACATACTCAATATTCCTATTGCCCTTATCACCCGGCAGTACATGGACTACATCGGATTGATGGAGAGTCTGCGTCTGGAATTGGCGGCTGAGTACCTCTTGATGGCGGCGATTCTGGCCGAGATCAAGTCCCGGATGTTGCTGCCACGGCCGGCGGAGGATGAGGAGGAGGGTGACCCCCGGGCAGAACTGATGCGCCGGCTTCAGGAGTATGAGGTTTTTCGCGAGGCGGCTCAGGATCTGGATGAGCTACCCCGGATGGAGCGGAACGTTTTCCCGGTGGTCGCCGATTCCGACCATCTGGAGCGTCCGCGGGTCCAGCCCCAGGTGGAACTTGGCGAACTGTTGCTGGCCATGGCCGCGGTCATGGCCCGTGCCGAGCAGTTCGCCCACCACACCATCCAGCGCGAGCAGCTTTCCGTGCGGGAACGCATGTCCATCGTGCTTGACCGTGTCGGGGGCGATCGTTTTGTGGAGTTCACCCGTCTGTTCACGGCAGAGGAGGGGCGCATGGGGGTGGTGGTCACCCTGTTGGCGATCCTTGAGCTGACCCGCGAGAGCCTGATCGAACTCACCCAGAACGAGGCGTTCGGACCCATCTATGTTCGTGCCCGTGCCTGAACCCGGAGAACCGTGAATGGCCGAAGTATCGATCAAGAATATCGTCGAGGCGGCGTTGCTGGCGTCGGATGAACCTCTGCCCTTCGATCGTCTGAACACGCTGGTGGAAGACTTCGGACAGCACTCTGTGGAGGCGCTGCGCGATGCCATCGAAGCGTTGCGCGGTGAGTACGCCGAGCGGGGTATCGAACTGGTTGAAGTCGCCAGCGGCCTTAGAATTCAGGTCAGGGACACGATGGCCCCCTGGGTGGCGAAGTTGTGGGAGGAGAAGCCGGCCCGATACAGCCGGGCGCTGCTGGAGACGCTGGTGCTGATCGCCTATCGTCAACCCATAACCCGAGGAGAGATTGAAGACGTAAGAGGCGTTGCCGTGAGCACTCACATCATGCGTACCCTGGTGGAGCGGAACTGGGTGCGGATTGTTGGTCATCGCGACGTACCGGGTCGACCCGCCCTCTATGCAAGCACAAAGGCGTTTCTGGACTACTTTGGATTGAGAAGCCTGTCGGACCTGCCAAGTCTGTCGGAGATCAAGGGTTTGAGCGATCCGGTTCTAGCCGACGATTCGTCTTCCGGCCGGGAGGCGGACATGCCTGTGGTCCCGCAACAGACGCAGGAGAACGCCGGTGAAACGACCCTACAAGGCGAGTAATCGACGATCGAACTCTCGATCCGCAGGTCACGCAGCGCCAACGCCCGACCCGCAACGGGTACAAAAAATCCTGGCGGCCTGGGGCGTGGGATCCCGGCGGGATGTGGAGAGCTGGATCGCGCAGGGGCGAGTTCAGATCAATGGGCAAGCCGCCACGCCCGGGCAGCAGATTACCGGGCTGGAACGCATCGAACTGGATGGGCGACGCTTGAAAAGGCCCGAGGGGGCGCCTGCCCCACGGGTGTTGGCCTATTACAAGCCGGAAGGGCAGATCACAACCCGGCACGATCCTGAGGGCCGCCCAACCGTGTTCGATAAGCTCCCCAATCGCGGACGGGAAAGATGGATTGCGGTCGGCCGTCTTGATGTCAACACCCTGGGTTTGCTGCTGTTGACCAATGACGGTGAGCTGGCCAATCGACTGATGCATCCGCGCTACCAGGTGGAACGCGAATACGCGGTCCGTATCCTGGGTGTGGTCACACCGGAGGTGCTGGAGCAGCTCACCGAGGGTGTGGAACTCGATGACGGGCGTGCACATTTCCAGACAGTAGAAGACCGGGGCGGGGACGGGGCCAACCACTGGTATCACGTCACTTTGACCGAGGGCCGCAATCGCGCGGTTCGGCGAATATGGGAGGCGGTGGGATGCCGGGTAAGCCGCCTGATCCGGGTACGCTATGGCAGCGTCAGCCTCAGACGAGGACTGAAACCGGGTAAGTTCGACGAGTTGGACGCGATGGCTGTCAAAGGTTTGCGGGCATCCGTCGGGCTGGCTGATACCCCTACCGGATCAGATGCCACGGGAGGTCCACGGCACCGCACGACCCGCCGGCCACCCGGGTCGGCCTACAAGCCAAGGCGCGGGTGAGGCGGCTCAGCCCGCAATCCCGCCGATCCAAGCCTCAGTGCTTATGGTGAGGCGTTCGGAAAAATGATTCCGAATTCATCCCGGCCGAAATCCGGTCTGGGGTTGCGCCAGTCGCCATAGGTGCGCTCCAGATACTCCTCCCGGCTGGATGGCACTCGAAGCTTCTGCCCGGCGAACTCAATGTACTCCGTATGGTCCAGGAACCGAGCCGGGATACGGCATATGCGTTGTGCCATTTCCCACCAGTAATGATCGTCCTGCCGATAGGTGATGGAAATGTCCAATACCGTGGTGCCGGGCCCGATGACTTTGAGAAAGCGCCGCCGGATTTTCAGCACCCTGGGGTCGCCCAGTCTCCAAGCAGGTGCCCCGACTTCCATGGGGTACAGCTTCGAAATCTGCCATCCCTTCCCCCGAATGGCGCCGAATACACGATTCAGGCGGGGCAAGGCGGTGACTGGCAGCATCAGGTCCAGATCGTCATCCCACGGAATCAGGTCGCCGTCGCGCACCAGGCCGAGTAGCGTGCCGGCGTCGACTGTATAGGGCAACTGAGCTTCGTCCAGGATTCCGCATACGTCCAGCAGCATGCGCTTTGCCCGTTGGTTGTATTTGGGCTCGGCAAAGGTAGGGCGTTCCGTTCTGAGTCCGAGTCCGCGCTTGAGCCTGCGTCTGAATTCGCTAAAGGAATCTGCCATAATTCTTGGGGCACGTCTTTTTGCCTGAGTGCACCGCAGTCTACCATCCCTGTAACGGGTTTTACGCGGCGAAGAATCGACCGCCGTGATCCAGTAAAGCCGCTGAGAAACAGTGATATGCGTTTGATATTGAGTCGACCGGTGATGAATGCGGCTCGCCCATGGACCGTGTTTAATTGTGTTCTCACTGGCACAGTCTGCCGAAACAAAACGCAACCAGCCCATTGGGATGCGATGCAGACCGCCGAATGCCGGCAGTCAAAGGCGCTCGTCCCGTCTTTCGGTCAGCTCACATGACGATAGACCATGCAGTCATCCTCGCAGCGGGTACCGGAACACGGCTGCAGAACTCGGGGAAGATCATACCCAAGGGGTTTTTACAGCTGGGTGATCGACCCATTGTGGTTGAATCCCTTGAACATCTCATTGCCGCAGGTATCACCCGTGTTCTTATTGTGACGGGACATCAGTTTCAGTATTACCAAGCGATAATCCCCGACTATCCCGGTTTGATAGAAACGGTTCACAACGATGTTTATGCGAATTCGGGCAGTTTTCATTCATTGCTGATGGCGGCGGAATTCATTGATGGCGATTTTTTGCTGTTGGAATCCGATATTTTGTATGAACCGAGTGCGCTTGAGGTGATCCTGGATTACCCGGGGGACAATGCGACTCTGTTGTCTGGCCGTACCGGTTCCGGCGACGAAGTCTATGTCGAGACAGTGGATGGACTGCTGCATGATATGTCGAAGCAGCGGCCGTCCCTGGGAGAGCGCATTGCCGGGGAATTCGTGGGCATCTCAAAGTGCACACCGGTGCTGTTCCAGGCACTGTCCGAATTTGCCAGCGAGCAAGTCGCTCGCGGCCAACATATGCACTATGAAACCGATGGGTTTGTGGGTGTGAAGGCACGGGTTGCCATGAGTTGCCCGAAGATCGAGGATCTTGTTTGGACCGAGATCGACGATGAGTTCCATTTGCGCAGAGCGCGCCAACGCATCTATCCGAAATTGACCGATTTGCGTGATGCTCGTCGGCGCCAGAAGGAGTGTTCCGTGTTACACGACTACCTCTCGGCTGAGCAGGTCACAGCGTTCCGGGAACTCGGTTACATCGTCGTCAGGCAGCTTTTCAGTCCGGCTGAAATGGCAGATATGGAGGCGTGGACCGACGATCTTCAGGCTTGGCCAGAAACGCCTGGAAAACACATGATGTATTTCGAGACCAGCAGTCATGACCAGAAACGTATTCTGAATCGCATGGAAAACTTTGCGCCCTATCATCCGTTTTTCAGAAATCTGTTTCTGGGGCAAAGGATGGTCGGTGCCGTGGAGCAGTTGTTCGGTGAGCCTGCATCGATGTTTAAAGACAAGATCAACTTCAAAATGCCGGGCGGCGATGGTTTCGCGCCCCATCAGGATGTGCAGGCCGGCTGGAGCCGCTATTCGGATATCCATATCACCGCGTTGGTCAGTATCGACAGTGCGACCATAGAAAACGGATGTCTTGAGATCGCCCCCAGTTTCCATGACCGGGGGCTGGTGGGTTCGGAATGGTCACCGTTGACGGACAGCGACATGGACGGAATGCGGTTCGAGTTTGTCGAGACTGAACCCGGTGATGCCATTTTTTTTGACTCGTATGCCCCTCATCGGTCCGGACCCAACCTGACCAATAAATCTCGGCGGGTCTTGTACGTCACCTACAATCGCGCATCCGAGGGTGATCATTTGACGCAATACTACGCGGACAAGCGCAAGAGCTATCCACCCGACGTCGAGCGGCAGGGCGATGGGGTCTATGTGTTCAAGGTTTGACTGGACAAGCCGGTTCCGCGGCGCAGCACGCTTTCGAGAGATGAGCTGCGCACGGGCAGGGCGGACGCCTTCGGCTGAGTGGGTCGCGAAGCACTGAGCGGGCACCGGGCCAGGGTATGGATTTGGGCGGTGGACGGATGCGAGTTTGGCTGTATGTGGCTTTGTTGTTCGCTTGGGTTTCGACCGCAACGGCGGCGGGGCCGCCGTCCGGGCATACCGATGCTCTACCCTGGTTCAAAAATTCATTCCTCGACCTTCCCGAGGATCTGGCCGAAGCTAAGAAGCGCGGCAAGCGACTGATCCTGTATTTTCATCAGGATGGTTGCCCCTATTGCGCCAAGTTGTTGCGGGATAATTTCGGTCAGCGTGAGATCGTCCTGGCCACCCAGCGCGACTTTGATGTCATTGGGATCAAGCTTTGGGGCGATCGGCCCGTGATCGATTTTTCCGGTCACGGGGTAAGCGCGAAAGAATTTTCCGCGAACCTCAAGGTGATGTTCACCCCGACATTGCTGTTTCTCAAAACCGCCTCCGAGGTGGTGATGAGAATCAACGGCTAATACCCACCGCATCGATTCATGATGGCGCTGGCATTTGCCGCTGATCCGTATCAGGACGGCCGATCATTCAACGCGTTTCTGGCTCAGAACGAGCCGGTACCTGCGTCGGGTGAATTGCATAGCGAGCCTGGGTCGGTTCCGGCGCCTGCCAAACTCGATCATCCCGGATCGGACGCCCGACCCCTGCTGGTGATGTTTGAACAACGCGAATGCAGGTCCTGCGATGAACTCCACCTGGATGTGCTCAAACGCCCGCAGAGCCGGGCGTCGAGGTGAAGCTTTGGGAATAGGTGCAGCCCCGTTTCGGCTGTAGGTTCAGTCGCTGTTGACCAGCGGGAGTGGATCGTCCTTCCGGATAAGGCGCCCATTCAAGCCAGCCGTCTCCGCGCTCATGAGATGCACATACAGAGGCACCAGCGCATCCGGTGTACACAGATCAGATCGATCCTCAGCCGGATAGGCCTTCAATCGCAGTGGCGTGCGCACCGGCCCTGGATCAACCGCATTGACTCGGACCGACGTGTTGGCCTCAAGTTCTTCCGAGAACATGCGCATCAAGGTCAGAAGTCCGCCCTTGGATACACCGTAGGCGCCCCAGTACGCTTTGCCTGAGTCCGCAACCGAATCATGGGTGAACAACAGCGATGCGTCCGGTGCAGCACGCAGCGCGGGCAGGCAGTACTGAGTCAGCAGAAAAGGCGCATTGAGGTTGGTCTGCATGACTTTGGCCCAGGTCAGGACATCGTAGCTGTCGAGACCGCGCATATCGCCCAGTTCCGCGGCATTGTGCAGCAGACCGTCCAGGCGCCCGAACTCCGTTTGCAGCACCGTCGCCAGGTCATCGTAGTCCTTGGGCGTCGCCCCTTCGAAGTTCATTGGGTAGATCGCGGGCTGGGGACCGCCGGATGCTTCGATCTGGTCGTACACCTGCTCCAGTTTGCGGATGGTACGGCCAAGCAAAATCACCGTCGCGCCATGGGCGGCAAACCCCTCGGCCACGGCGCGACCGATGCCGTCACCGGCGCCGGTCACCAGGATTACGCGATCGTTTAAACATTGGGGGTCGGGGCGGTAGTCCGTCATTTTTCTCTCGGGAGTGACCATTGAGCCAGCAGTTTGGCGCATTGTACGCCACTCTCGACAGCCCCTTCGAGGGTGGCGGGTAAGCCTGTGGCGGTGTAGTCCCCGGCCAGCAGCAAGCCTGGAACCCCGGTTTCGTATCCTGGCCGGGTGCGTTCCGCCTCCGGCGTTGCCATGTAGGTGGCGTGGCGCTCGGAAACGGCTCGGCACAGAGTCGGTGCCGGCCAGTCGGGATAGAGCTGTGCCAACTCTTCGGTCACATTGGCCTCCAGTTCGGCTCTCTCTGCTTGACCTTCCGGGCCCCAGCCACTGATCACGGCCGCAATCCAGCCGGGTTGGTGACATACCGAGCGATCGAACAGCCACTGCGCCCGATAGCCCACCAGACCCACCATCGGCGATTCCAAGGTTACCGACCGGGGATACTTGACATACACGGTGCAAATGGGTGAGCGGCAATAGGAAAACCCAGCTTTCACGGCGGGTGGAAGCAGTCGTTGCGCCGCGACCGGGTTGACTGCGATCACAATCGCTTTGACTGCGATGGTCGAATCGCCCACTTGCACAGCCCTGGGGCCACCGCCATCCAGCTTCAGTCCGGTCACCTTGGCCCTCAGCCTCAGGTCGACCCCGTGCCGCTCCAGGTATTCGCGGGCGGGTTCGGCCACGATCGCCTTCAATTGTGCCGATGGAATCAACAGGTCCGAAGAGGATCGTCCAGACAAGAAAGCGCGTCGCAGCGTATGGCGAAACAGATTCGCGTCGGCCCGATCCAGATCGATATTGAGAGCGGCCAGACATAATGGAGCCAACAGATCGCGCAGGGCGCTGGCGGGTGTCCCGACCCGGGTCAGCGCCGCCGCAGCCGTCTGCATGCCCTGGTTCGATGAACCTGCGGCGAGGAACCGGCTTACTGCCAGAGCCGTTTTTCCGCGTTCGGCCTGGGTGAGGCCCTGGCATCGAAGCATCCCGCCCAGGAGATTGAATGGCGCCGGCAGTGGCGAGACCGCGAAGCGCGTCGGGGCCATTCCGCGTCGGCGCATGTGCAGAGACAGGCGGTGACGTTGCAACACTGTGGACGGATCCACACCCAAGCGTGTCAGTAGATTCAGGGTGGCTTCATAGGCGCCCAGCATGAGGTGCTGACCGTTATCCAGTTCGGTACCGGAGACCGCGATCCCCCGGGCACGCCCGCCCAGGCATCGACCGGCCTCAAGCAGACAAACCTGATGACCTTGGGCGCAGAGCTCTACCGCCGCCGCCAGGCCGGCCCAGCCACCCCCAACGACCGCAACCGGTGCCTCAGCCTTCACTCGGTACCGGCTTACGGGCCCGTGCCGCGGTGCGCCAGGCGATCCAAAGCTTTCTCAGGGGCGTGAGCCGGGTGCGATGTTCCAGGATGCGGAATCCGTCCCGCTCGATCTCGTCCAGCAAAGCGGTGTAAATGGCACCCATCACCAGGCCCCCGCTTTGTCGTGCCCGATCCGTCGTAGGTAGAATATCCAGGGCGCGCCTGTACTCAGCTCGGGCCCGCTCGGCCTGAAAGGCAAACAGTGCGCGGATGTTGTCGCTTGTCTGCCCCTGGAGCAGATCCTGTGGACGGACCTGGAATCGGGCCAGCTCATCCTGAGGTAGGTAGATCCGTCCAAGTGCCAGATCCTCGCGGACGTCCCGAAGAATGTTGATCAACTGAAGTGCCAGTCCAAGGCGTTCGGCGTAGCGCAGAGTGGCCCTGTCCTCATAGCCGAAAATCTCGGCACTGAGCAAACCCACCACACCGGCCACTCGGTGGCAGTAGAGCTTGAGTTCGTTAAAACTGGGGTAGGCATCGTAGTCCAGATCCATCTGCATGCCGTCGAGAATCTCTTCAAAGTAGGCCTGCGGGAGGTTATAGCGCGAAACGGCAGGGGCCAGCGCCCGGGTGACGGGATGCTGGGGCTGTCCTTGGTACAGGCCGGCCAACTCTTGCCGCCACCATTCAAGTGTGGTCCTGGCCAGAGCCGGGTCCTTGCACTCGTCCACAACGTCGTCCACCTCGCGGCAGAAGGCGTACAACGCGGTCATCGCCTGTCGTCGCTCTGGGTTCAGAAAGCGAAAGCTGTAGTAGAAGCTGGAACCGCTGCGAGCCGCCTTCGCTTGGCAGTAGGCGTCAGGAGAGCTTTCCGCAGTGCTCATGGATCACGGTGCATGGGCAGCCCATGCCACACTGCCTGCGCGATCAGGCCCGGCCACGCCGCGCGGTTAAGCGTCGGGCGCAGGAACGGCTGGCGCCAGGCTTTGCGTTTTGCTTCGCCCACGCGGGCCGCGGCCAGAACGATGAGTCGCATCTCCAGGCCGATACGGCCGGGGAGGGCACGGCCCAGTGGCGATCCTTCCCGCAGGAGCTCAAGCGCGCGCTCAAGCTGAAATCGCATCAGCTGCTGGGTTCCTGGGGTGACAGCTCCGGTGGCCAGGTCTGCCTCGGTCACGCCGAAACGCACCATTTCCTCCAATGGAACGTAGATGCGATTGCGCTGTAATAAATCCGCTTGCACATCCTGAGTGAAATTGATCAGTTGGAGCGCTGAACAGACTGCGTCCGCATGGCCGCGATTGCGTTCCGTATCGGCATCGAACAGGGCCAAGAGCAAACGACCCACGGGGTTCGCAGACCGACGACAGTAGTCCATCACTTCATTGAATGTCTGGTATCGGCTCTGCTCCACGTCCTGACGAAAGGCGGATAACAGGTCCCGCAGACAGCAACGCGGCAGCGCGTGCCGCTCAATTGCATCCGCCACGGCCAGCCGCATGGCATCGTCGCCTCGGTAGGTTTCGCATTGCTGGACGAAACGGTCGAGCGCATCCAGGGCCGCACGTCGGGTTGCGGCATCGGCATCGCCTTCGTCGGCCAGATCGTCTGCTTCCCGGGCAAATGCGTACAGCGCCGCAACTGGACGGCGCAAATGTCGGGGCAGGGCCCAGGAGGCGACGGGAAAATTCTCGTAATGGGAACGGCAGCGCGCGAGCACCTGCTGGTAGGCCTGGTCCAGGGAACTGATGGTCACAGCCAGGACTCAATCTCGCTGGCATGCCATACGATCCCGTCTGCGCCCCAGAACTCGGGCTGATCCGTGTCAGAGATATACCCGAAACCCGCCGCCAAGGTCCGCATGCCCGCCCGCTTGCCGGCTTCGATGTCCCGCTCCGCGTCGCCAACGTAAAGGCAGGTGTCGGGTGCCACACCGATTCTTTCGCAGGCCAGAAACAGGGTGTCCGGATGCGGCTTGTTTCGGGCGGCACTGTCACCACTGATCACTGCCGCGGCTCGAGCGTGAAGCGCCAACGCGCTCATCAGCGGTTCAGTTAGCCAGGCCGGTTTATTGGTGACCACACCCCAGGGTTTGGCGGTGGCTTCGATCCGGCTGAGCAGGCTCTCCATACCGGGGAACAGACGCGTGTCCTGCGCAACCCGTGAAGCGTAAATGTCCAGAAATCGAGCTCTGAGCTCATCGAATCCGGAATCCTCAGGCTCGAGATTGAAACCGAGTCTGACCAGTGCGACGGCACCATGGGATACATGGGGCCGAATGGCATCCAACGTGAGGGTGTGTCGTCCTCGTTCAGCCAGCAGTTGATTCAAAGCACCCGCCATATCCGGTGCGGTGTCCAGAAGGGTGCCGTCCAGATCGAATAGGATGCAGCTGTTGCCCTGCCTCATTGCAACCCAATTCCAGTGCCTGTGTCCGATAGCCGGCAGTGCACCAGGTAGTTCACCTCCACCCCGGGTCCCAACCAGTATCGCCGGGAAAGTGGGTTGTAGTGGAGTCCGGTGATATGTTCGACTTCCAAGCCGGCAGCCCGGCACCATACGCTGAGTTCCGAGGGTTTGATAAAGCGCTGATAGGTATGGGTGCCGGTGGGCAACATCCTCAATACGTACTCTGCCCCGACCACCGCCATCAACCAGGATTTTGGGTTGCGATTGATGGTGGAAAAGAACACCTGTCCGCCGGGACGGCACAGTGCCGCGCAGGCCGCAACGACTGAATCCGGGTTCGGGACATGCTCCAGCATCTCCATACACGTCACCACGTCGAATTGGTGAGGCGCTTCAGCCGCCATGGTTTCCGCAGTGCACTGACGGTAGTCGACCTCCACACCGGTTTCCAGTTGGTGTAGGCGCGCGACCGACAGAGGGCCCTCGCCCATGTCCAGGCCGATGACTTGGCCGCCAGACAGCGCAAGGCTCTCGGTCAGAATGCCCCCGCCGCACCCCACGTCTACGACCCGGCGGCCCTCGAGCTCTGCCCGCGCCCGAATGTATCCAAGGCGTAGCGGGTTGATCTGATGCAAGGGCTTGAATTCCCCTTCCGGATCCCACCAGCGACTGGCCATCTCATCGAACTTGTGAATTTCTCCGTAGTCGACGTTCGCGCTCATGCAGTGCTCCGAAAAGTCGCTCAGCCCTTTTCCGGGGCCAGTTTCAGACCCCACTGGCGCGCATCCGCGGCCACCTCGGCTTGGTCGATGGTGGTGAGCACACCTGTGTGCAGTACCCGCCTGCCGGCGATCCATACATCGGTGACCTGATCACGGCCTGCGGCATAGACCAGTTGCGATATCGCATTGTAGACAGGCAGCGTGGACAGGCCGGCGAGATCGATGGCCACCATGTCGGCTGCCATGCCCATCTGTAGCACGCCAACCTTACCATCCAATCCCAGCGCTCGGGCACCGCCACGGGTTGCCATATCCAATGCCTGCGGTGCCGGCAATGCAGCGGCGTCGCCGCTTACGCCCTTTGCCAGCAGTGCGGCTGTGCGCATTTCACCCATCATATCCAGATCATTGTTGCTGGCAGCCCCGTCCGTGCCCAGGGCGCAACTCACGCCCTCCGTCATCAAAGTGGCGACCGGACAAAATCCGCTGGCCAACTTCAGATTCGACTCCGGGCAGTGCACCACATGGGCGCCTGTGTTTGCCAGCAAAGTGATTTCATCGCTTTCGAGTTGGGTCATGTGTACCGCGATCAATCGCGGGTTAACCATTCCCAGCGCATCCAGGCGTGCCAGGGGCCGCCGCCCATGCTTTGACCGCGCTTCCTCCACCTCATGACGGGTTTCATGCAGATGGATATGGATCCGGCTGTCGTGTTCCTCGGCCAGTCGCCCGATCCGCGCCAGTGTACCGTCGCTGGTGGTGTACGGTGCGTGGGGTGCCCATGCGGTGCTGACAAGAGGGTGCCCTTGCCAGAATTGTTGAACCTCACAGCCTTTGGCAATGTATTCGGAAGCGGATTGGGCCCACACCGTGGGCAGATCTATGGCGATCAATCCCACCGTTGCGCGCATTCCAATTCGCTCGGCCTCGGCCGCCACCACGTCCGGGAAAAAATACATGTCGCTGAAGGCGGTGGTGCCAGAACGGATCATCTCCGCCATCGCCAGCCGGGCGCCCGCGCGGACAAACGATTCACTCACCCACCGCGCCTCAGCAGGCCAGATGTGATGCTCCAGCCAGCTCATGAGAGGGAGATCGTCGGCCATTCCCCGCATCAGACTCATGGGGGCATGGGTGTGGCTGTTCACGAAACCGGGACATAATGCATGCCCGGTCAGTTCTACCTGCTCAGCCTTGGGGGGCGCCGGGGCCCGTTCAGACCAGGGTCCAATCCAGGCGATGCAGCCGTCAATGCAGAGCACTCCGTAGTCTTCCAACACCCGGCCATCGCTCGGATTGGGAATCAGCCAACGGGCCCGTATCAGGGTGGATTTGGAATTCATGGGTGCTCAGTAACGCGCGGTCGGCGGGTGGCGCACAGCAGTATAGGACAGGTCGACAGCGGCACAAAAAAAAGCCGTTCCGGTGTATGCCGGAACGGCTTTCCGATCAGTGTTGGTGGTGGATTAGTTGGTCGTCACCTCTTCGACGACGACTTCTTCAACCACAACCTCCTCAACTTCTTCGACGATACCTTCCACGTTCACGTCCACGCGGCGGTTCTCGGCGCGGCCTTCGCGGGTGCTGTTATCTGCACGCGGCATGTTTTCACCTTCGCCGCGGGCCTGGATCAGCGCCGGGTTGATGCCCAGGTTAACCAGCTCGTCGCGGACCGAGTTGGCACGACGCTCCGACAGGCCCTGGTTGTAGTCAGCAGGACCGGTGCTGTCGGTGTGGCCAACCACTTCGATGGTGTTGATGGTCTGGGCGGTGCTCATGTCCCGAACCAGCTGTTGCAGTTTTGCGGTGGCTTCGGGCTTCAACGAATCGCTGTCAAAGGCGAAGAATGCGTCGGTCGCGAACGTGGCGCGCTCTTGCACCAACATCGGCGCCATGGGCACCACTTCTTCCGGAACGAGTTCGGGGTGACATGCTTCCACGAACTCAGGTGCCCCGTTCTCGTAGTCTTCCACCGCCTGCTCTGGCGACCAGCGTGGCGTTATCAAGCACCCATCGTGTCCGGTGCTAACGTATTGGCCTTGGGCGTTTGCGTAGCCTACTGCGGCTTCTGCGTCGGCGTGGACTGTTCCCACCCACGAGGCGCAAAGCGCGGCGCAGAGGCCGATCTTGATCAGTTGCTTCATCGAAGAATTCTCCCTGATTTGGGCCGAGGTTAATATGTGCAAGCCGCAACTAATACCTTTGCCAGCTTGGTGCAAGATTAGAACGCTTTTATCTAATATGCAACAGAATGTTGAATGTATTATCTAAAAAACAACAAGTGCCTTTGAGCATCCATTCAGCCACCGTCTCTGGCGCGTTCGCGGAGATCAGGCAATTTAGGGGTTTCCGACCGCTACCTGCCGCTTTGCCGGCATCATTTTCTGGTCTGCGGCATTGTGTCAAAATTACCAGTGCGATGCCTAGCGCTTTTGCGCGCAAGTTTGATCCGGTGGGTTTATCACAACACTTTCGGATCGCAGTGAGACCGGCGGTCCTCATTCAGCCTGCCAGACGTCGTTCGAATTGTTTCGTTCCTTTAAATGATGCTTCTTGTGGGCGTGGGTCTTCGGGGCCGTTTTCTGAGGGACTCTGCCATCAAGGCGGACTCTGAGGCGGCACGGTTGTTCCCTGGGTTAGACTGGCTGTGGGTTACCGAACTTCCCGCATGGCCCAGTAGGGAGCCTTATCTATTCGTGAACGTACATCTTGGGGCTGAAATGCACAGCTTCATCGTTGCAAATCTTGGCAATAGAACAACTATTACTCGCGATCTGCCCCGCGTTCCGCCCTTGAATCTGCGCATTTCACCCTCCAATCTGCTTCGTCCAGAACAAATCAGAGGCCCCCTAGGAGGCGATCCCCAGACATGAAACATGCAAACCATAGTGTCCTCGATTCGATCCGAGCCATCGTTTGGTCCGATGACGAGCTGATACTTCTGGACCAACGCAGGCTGCCGGACGACGTGGTTTGGTTGCGCTTTGACCGCTGCGATGCGGTGGCGGAGGCAATCCGGGGCATGGTCGTCAGAGGTGCGCCGGCGATTGGAATCACCGCGGCCTATGGTGTGGTGCTCGCCGCTCGAAACAGGATTCGCGCCTCTGGTGAGGATTGGCGCAGCGGTTTTGCCGATGATCTGGACCAGCTGGCGGCCGCCCGTCCAACTGCGGTCAATCTTCGCTGGGCGGTGTCGCGTTTACGGGCCCTGGCGGCCACGCTTGCCACCTCGGAGGTTGAGAGCGCATTGATTGCGGAAGCTCGGGCCGTCCATGACGAGGACATCGCAGCCAATCGACGAATGGGCGAGCTGGGTGCCGCGCTGATACGGGGTCCCTGTGGCGTCCTGACCCATTGCAACACGGGTTCACTGGCGACCGGCGGGTTTGGCACCGCGCTGGGTGTTATCCGAACCGCATACGGACAGGGCAGGCTAAGCCAGGTCTACGCGGATGAAACCCGACCCTGGTTGCAGGGGGCGCGTCTGACCGCCTGGGAACTGGTTCAGGATTCGATTCCGGTAACGCTGCTATGCGACAGTGCCGCGGCCTGGTTGATGCGCACCGGCAAAGTAAACTGGGTCATTGTCGGTGCTGACCGCATTGCCGCCAATGGCGATACAGCCAACAAAATCGGGACCTACAGTCTGGCGATCGCGGCCCGGCATCACGGCGTGCGGTTCATGGTGGCCGCGCCCACCAGCACCATCGACCCGGGCACGCCGGACGGCGGTTCGATTGCGCTGGAGCAGCGTGCGGGTGAGGAGGTGACGACCATCGGTGGCCGGTTGTTTGCGCCCGAAGGTACTCAGGCCTGGAATCCGGTGTTCGATGTGACCCCGGCCGGGCTGATTGATGCGATTGTGACGGAGCGGGGTGTGGTCGCTGATCCAAGCGGTGAAACAATCCAGGCCATTCTGCGGCCCCAAAACCCCTGAAACGCTCCGAGAGCCATTTTAAGCGCCGGTCCGGGTGCTGCCCTGGGGGCACCTAATGTGCTACGATTTCGGATTGAACGGCGCCTGCGTGGCGTCAGTGCTTGTCTGTATATCTGAGGAACCCCGAATCCATGGCTGACTTCGCAAAGGAAGTCCTACCCGTCAATCTCGAAGACGAGATGAAGCAGTCCTACCTGGATTACGCCATGAGCGTGATTATAGGGCGGGCCCTACCCGATGTGCGCGATGGTCTCAAGCCGGTACATCGCAGGGTGCTTTATGCCATGAGCGTGCTTGGCAACGACTGGAACAAGGCCTACAAGAAATCAGCCCGCGTGGTCGGTGACGTGATCGGTAAGTATCACCCACACGGCGACACAGCGGTGTACGACACCATAGTGCGCATGGCGCAACCGTTTTCCATGCGTGCCGTACTGATCGACGGGCAGGGCAACTTCGGTTCGGTGGACGGTGACGCGCCAGCCGCGATGCGATATACGGAAGTGCGCATGGCCCGTATCGCCCACGAGCTTCTGGCCGATCTTGATAAAGAGACGGTCGATTTCATACCCAACTACGACGGCTCCGAATCGGAGCCCGCGGTCATGCCCACCCGGGTGCCCAACCTGCTGGTAAACGGCTCCTCCGGGATCGCCGTCGGCATGGCCACCAATATTCCGCCGCACAATTTGCGGGAGGTCATCGATGCGTGTCTGGCACTGATCGAACGTCCGGGCATCAGCATCGAGGAGTTGATGGTGCATTTGCCGGGACCGGATTTTCCCACCGCCGGCATCATTAATGGCGCCAGTGGGATTCGCGAGGCCTACCTGACCGGTCGCGGCCGGATTCACGTGCGGGCACGGGCTGAGATCGAAACCGACAAAGACAGCGGTCGCCAAACCATTGTCGTGCACCAGCTGCCGTATCAGGTGAATAAGGCGCGGCTGTTGGAGAAAATTGCAGAACTTGTAAAAGAAAAGCGATTGGAGGGCATCTCGGAACTGCGCGACGAATCCGATAAAGACGGCATGCGCATGGTGATCGAGCTCAGGCGAGGCGAGATGGGGGAGGTGGTCCTTAACAACTTGTACAAACACACACAGATGCAGAGTGTGTTCGGAATCAATACCGTTGCGCTGGTGGACGGCCAGCCACGCCTGCTGGACCTCAAGGCGCTACTGCAGGCCTTTGTCCGCCATCGCCGGGAAGTGGTGACACGGCGGACGGTATACGATTTGCGCAAGGCGCGGGAGCGGGCGCATATCCTGGAAGGTCAAGCCGTTGCGCTTGCCAATATCGACGAGGTAATCGAGCTGATCAAGGCATCGGCCAGTCCTGCCGAAGCCAAACAGGGTCTGATGGCGCGTTCCTGGCCTCCCGGTGCCGCGATCGAGACCATGTTGGCCCGGGCGGGCGCCGATGCTTCGCGACCGGATGAACTGGACGCGGCGTTCGGCCTGGATGAGGGTGGCTACCGTCTTTCCGATACCCAGGCCCAAGCCATACTGGACCTGCGTCTGCACCGACTAACGGCGTTGGAGCAGGGCAAGATCATCGATGAGTACAGCGATATTCTGGAGCGTATCGCGGACTTGATCGAGATTCTGACCGACCCGGACCGGCTGATGGCGGTGATTCGCGATGAATTGGCCGACATTCGCGACCAGTTCGGGGACGATCGTCGCACTGAGATACGGCAATCCCACGAAAACCTCACCTTGGAGGACCTGATCACCGAAGAGGACGTGGTGGTGACGCTGTCCCACGGCGGATACGCAAAGGCACAGCCTCTGACCGAGTACCGGGCCCAGCGCCGGGGGGGCAAAGGCAAGTCCGCTGCTTCGGTGAAGGAAGAGGACTTCATCGACCAGCTGTTCATCGCCAATACCCATGACACTATGTTGTGCTTCTCCAACCGCGGACGGGTCTACTGGAAGAAGGTTTACGAGTTGCCACAGAGCGGGCGGGGTTCGCGGGGTAAACCCATCGTCAATCTGTTGCCGCTGGAGCCCGACGAGCGAATCAGCGCCGTGTTGCCCATCCGGGAGTTTACCGACGACCGTTTTGTTCTGTTCGCAACCCGAAGCGGAACGGTCAAAAAAACGCCGCTTTCGGCATACTCGCGACCTCGCGCCAACGGCATCATTGCGGTTGATCTGCGCGATGGGGATCAGTTGGTGAATGTTGCGCTCACCGACGGTCAGCGGGACGTGATGCTGTTCACGGACACGGGTAAGGCCATCCGGTTTGCGGAAAAGGATGTGCGAACCATGGGCCGCAATGCCGCCGGTGTGCGTGGCGTTCGTCTGCCCCCCGGGGGACAGGTGATTGCCTTGGTTGTGGTGCAGGATGAAGGTCGAATCCTGACCATAACCCGCAACGGTTTTGGCAAGCGCACAGATGTGGATGCCTACCCCGGTCACCGTCGCGGTGGGCAAGGTGTCATATCCATCCAATGCAGTGACCGCAACGGCACGGTGGTCGGTGCGGTGCAGGTGGCTGATGACGATCAGATCATGATCATTACGGATGCCGGTACCCTGGTTCGTACCCGCGTTGACGAGGTCTCGACTCTTGGCCGCAACACCCAGGGTGTCACCTTGATCAATGTGTCCAAGCAGGAACATGTGATCGGTATCGAACGCATCGAGGTGATGGGCGAGAGCGATGACGATGATGCGGAGTTTGATGACTCGGAAGAACAGCCCTGATCGAGCCGCAATGAACCGACCGTACAATTTCAGCGCCGGCCCAGCCGTGCTGCCCGAATCGGTGCTGCGGCAGGCCGCTGCCGAGATGACCGACTGGCAGGGTAGCGGCATGTCCGTCATGGAAATGAGCCACCGGGGCAAGCAGTTCATGTCCATCGCCGTCCAGGCAGAGTCCGATCTGCGCAGGCTACTGGCGATTCCGGATGACTATGCGGTGCTGTTTATTCAAGGTGGCGCAACCAGCCAGTTCGCCATGATTCCGCTCAATTTGATGCGGCAGGGTAGAGCCGACTACGTGAGTACCGGGGCGTGGTCGAAAAAGGCTATTGCGGAGGCGCGACGATTCGGCCAGGTCAATGTGGTTGCCGATGGCGAACCCGCTGGGTTTGACCACATTCCCGACCAGGCTGAGTGGGGCAGCCGCGGCGATGCAGACTATCTGCATTACACACCCAATGAGACCATCGGCGGTGTCGAGTTCCACTGGATCCCCGCCAATACGGGCGCACCCCTGGTGGCGGACATGTCATCCTGCATTCTGTCCCGGCCGATCGACGTGAGTCGTTTTGGGCTGATCTATGCAGGTGCCCAGAAAAACATGGGTCCGGCCGGTTTGACCGTGGTGGTGGTCCGTAGAGACCTGATCGGTTGGACCCGAGAAGGGACTCCCAGCATGCTCGACTATGCCGCCCACGCGGAGTCTGGATCCATGCTCAACACCCCGCCCACCTTCGCTTGGTACATCGCGGGTCTCGTGTTTCGCTGGATACTTGATCAGGGGGGGCTCGAGGCGATGGCCCTGCGGAGTGAACGCAAATCCGACACCCTGTATAAGGCAATCGACGCATCCGAGTTGTATCATTGCCCGGTTGCCCATGATTGCCGATCCAGAATGAACGTGCCGTTCATTCTGGCCGAACCTGAACTGGAACCCCGTTTCCTGTCCGAAGCGGCCGAAAACGGTCTGCTCAACCTCAAGGGGCATCGTTCGGTGGGCGGCATGCGCGCCAGTCTCTACAATGCGATGCCCGAGGATGGCGTCGACGCATTGGTGGCGTTCATGGGCGATTTCGAGCGTCAGCTCGCCTGAACCCAACCCGCCGAATTCCGCCCAGCGAGACGAGCTATATCGTGTCCAATACCGAAAACGAGCGTCTGCTCGAGATTCGAAACCGAATTGACAACATCGATCGGGCGCTGCTGTCCCTGCTTTCCGAGCGCGCGCAGTGCGCGAAAGATGTGGCTGAGGTCAAGGCGTCTCTGGGCATGCATTCGGACTTCTATCGCCCGGAGCGCGAGTCTCAGGTTTTACGCGGCGTTAAGGAAAACAATCCCGGGCCGCTGGGCGATGAAGAAATGGCGCGCTTGTTCCGCGAGATCATGTCTGCCTGTCTCGCCCTGGAGAATCCACTCAAGGTCGCGTTTCTGGGACCTGAAGGCACTTTCACCCAGGCGGCGGCGATCAAGCATTTCGGCCGGTCGTTGCAGGCCGTACCGATGCGCGCCATCGACGAGGTGTTTCGAGAAGTGGAATCCGGTGCCGCCGACTATGGTGTGGTACCGGTGGAAAACTCCACCGAGGGGGTGGTCAATCACACCCTGGACATGTTCGTCCATTCACCCCTGTTGATCTGTGGCGAAGTGGAACTGCGAATACACCACCATTTGATCGGTGATCACAAGGCGCCGGACAGCATCCGTCGAATCTACTCGCATCAACAGTCTCTGGCTCAATGTCGTGAGTGGCTGGATTTTCATCTTCCCCAGGTCGAGCGTGTCGCCGTCAGCAGCAACGGTGAGGCAGCCCGGCGTGTGACCGAAGAGCCCGGTACGGCCGCCATAGCGGGAGAAACCGCAGCCGCAATCTACCAGTTGCCGATGATAGTCCGCAGCATCGAGGATGACCCAAATAACACGACACGTTTTCTGGTCATCGGCCGCCAGGCGGTGAAACCCTCAGGGTCGGACAAGACCTCGCTGCTTGTATCCTCTCGTAACCGGATTGGTTCCTTGCACGAGCTGATTTTGCCGATTTCGAGACACGGACTCAGCATGACCCGAATTGAATCACGGCCTTCTCGACGCGGGATGTGGGACTACGTGTTCTTTATCGATCTGGGCGGACACTTGGAAGACCCTGCGGTGGCATCTGCGCTGGAAGAACTGGAGCAGCAGGCCACGCTTTTCAAAGTTCTTGGCGCCTATCCCAAGGCGGTACTTTGAACCGCATCGAGTCATTCGCAGTGCCCACCGCCAACGGTATCCGCGTGCGTTTGAATCGGGTAGCGGATGCTGTGGTCGGCTGAGGCCGGGCGCGTGCCGAACACTCAGGAGAGACAGCATGTCCTGTGATTTTCTTGCCATGGCGGCCCCTGGGGTGCGCAATTTGATGCCCTATCAGCCCGGTAAACCTGAGAGCGAATTGCGGCGCGAGTTGGGCTTGTCGAATATCATCAAACTGGCCTCCAACGAAAACCCGTTGGGACCCGGTGCTGCCGCCGCTCAGGCGGCGGCAGCCACCTTGTCTGAGTGCGCACGGTATCCAGACGGGAACGGACACGAGTTGAAGTCCGCGCTGGCAGCCCACCACGGTGTCGATGTGGCCTGCATTACGCTCGGCAATGGATCCAACGATGTGCTGGAATTGTTGGCGCGGGCGTTTTGCACGCCGGCAGATCAGGTGCTTTTTTCAGCGCATGCGTTCGCGGTTTACCCATTGGTTGCCCAGGCGGTGGGGGCCGAGGCAGTGGTGGCGCCGGCATTGGGTGCCGACCAGGCCATGCCCTACGGTCACGATCTGGCAGCCATGGCCGATCGGATCGGTCACCGCACACGCCTGATTTTTGTGGCCAACCCGAACAATCCGACAGGAACATGGATCGACGCGGCAACCCTGGAAGCGTTTGTCAGTGTCGTGCCTGAGACCTGTCTGGTGGTGGTGGATGAGGCCTACACTCAGTATGCGGAGAGCTGCGGCGTGTCCAGCGCCTTGGACTGGTTGACACGGTTTCCCAATCTCGTGGTGACACGAACTTTCTCTAAAGCCTATGGGCTGGCCGGTCTTCGTGTTGGATACAGTGTTTCCCGGCCGGAAGTGGCGGATCTCATGAATCGTGTACGGCAGCCATTCAATGTAAATCTTCCGGCCCAGGCAGCCGCCACCGCCGCGCTGGCTGATACGGCTCATCTCGCCCGCAGTGTGGAGCTGAACAATGTGCAACGGGCCCGGCTCACTGAAGCCGGTCACGAACGAGGATTGGATTCACTCCCATCAGCGGCGAATTTTCTGTGCCTGGACATGGGCCGCACTGCGCAACCGATTTTCCAAGCCATGTTGAAACGGGGGGTGATCGTGCGGCCGGTGGCCAACTACGGTCTGCCCAACCATCTGCGTGTAACCGTAGGGACCGAACCTGAGAATACCCGTTTTATCCAGGTGCTGGACGAGGCGCTGACGCTGTGAACGGCGCCCCGGCAGCGATGGACCCGATCCGCAGGTTATGTGTCATCGGAGTCGGGTTGATTGGGGGATCCCTGGCCCGGGCACTGCGCGCGGCGGGCCACTGCGGCGAGATCGTGGGATGCGGACGTGGACTGCACAATCTTCAGCGTGCGGTTGAGCTTGGCGTAATCGATCGCTTTGAAACCGATCCGGCGGTGGCGGCAAGAGGCGCGGATATGGTTGTTTTGAGCGTTCCCCTGGGCGCATTTCGCAGCGTTTTCGCTGCGCTGCTAAATCATTTGGCCGACGACGCGGTGGTGACCGATGCGGGAAGTGCAAAACAGTGCGTTGTCGACGACGTAAGATCTGTATTCGGGATGATTCCCCCCTTTTTTGTACCTGGGCATCCCATTTCCGGCACCGAGCAAAGCGGTGTCGATGCGTCCTTTGCGGAGCTGTTTCAGGGCAGGCGGGTGATACTGACCCCCTTGGCCGAGACCAGCGGCCATGCGCACGGGCGGGTCCAGACCATGTGGACACGGGCCGGTGCGGACGTTGTCGACATGGGCGTTAGACATCATGACGAAGTCCTGGCCGCAACCAGCCATTTGCCCCATGTGCTGGCCTACTCTCTTGTCGACACCCTGGCCCGAATGGATGACCGTGCGGAAATCTTCCGGTATGCAGCCGGCGGATTTCGCGATTTTACCCGGATTGCTTCCAGCGATCCGGTCATGTGGCGGGACATCTGTCTCGCCAACCGCGAACCCGTGGTGGCGGCTCTGGATGCGTTCGGCCAGAACCTGGGCCTGTTGGCGGATGCCATCCGCGAAGGCGATGGCGAGCGTGTTCTGAGTGTGTTCGAACACTCGAAACGATCCAGGGACAATCTTTATCGTGAGTGACGAAGCCAACAGACACCGGGTTGACCTGCGTAGCGAGCCGGGAGGACCGATGTCGGGTCGTGTCCGGGTGCCAGGCGACAAGTCCATTTCGCACCGCGCCATTATGTTAGGGGCAATTGCCGAAGGGCGGTCGGAGATCAGTGGCTTTCTGGAGGGCGGCGACTGTCTCGCAACGCTGGGCGCGTTCCGCTCCATGGGCGTCGAGATCGAGCGCCAAGGCCCTGGGCGTGTTTCCATCGATGGTGTGGGCAGAGAGGGTCTCAGCGGTTGCGCCCATCCCCTGGATCTCGGCAATGCCGGCACCGGCATGCGCCTGCTTGCCGGCCTGCTGGCGGGGCAGCGCTTCGACAGCACACTTTCCGGAGACGCCTCCCTGTCCGGCCGCCCGATGGGGAGGGTGATTGATCCGCTGTCCATGATGGGGGCACGTATCGATGCCGATGGCGGACATGCGCCGTTGACGATACGGGGCGGTCGGCAGCTGATCGGGATCCGCTACGCCCTGCCCGTCGCAAGCGCCCAGGTCAAATCCTGTCTGCTGCTGGCCGGCCTCTATGCCGCGGGCCAGACTTGTGTGTGTGAACCCATGCCCACTCGGGACCATACCGAGCAGATGCTGCGCAGCTTTGGCGCCGAAGTGCTCATCCGGGACGATTGGATTTGCATCCAGGGGGGGCAGCTCCTGCACGGTGTTGAAATGGATGTGCCGGCCGACATTTCCTCGGCCGCTTTTTTTATGGTCGCGGCCAGCATCACGCCCGGATCGGATCTGGTTCTGGAGCATGTTGGCATGAATCCGACCCGGACTGGCGTCATCGAAATACTGCGTATGATGGGGGCCAACATCACCGTCGAAAGGGACGGCATGGCCGGCAATGAGCCGGTGGCCGACCTGCGCGTGCGCTATGCGCCGCTGACCGGTATACATATCCCTGAGTCGCTGGTGCCCCTGGCCATTGATGAGTTTCCCGTGATCTTTATCGCAGCCGCCTGCGCCGAGGGCGAAACCGAGTTGACCGGGGCGGCGGAATTGCGTGTCAAGGAAAGCGATCGAATCAAGGCTATGGTCGACGGTTTGACCGAACTGGGCATCGGGGCTGTGCCCCGGGTCGATGGACTGGTGATGCGAGGTGGCAAGCTCACCGGGGGGCGGGTGCGGAGTCACGCCGACCACCGCATCGCCATGGCGTTTACGGTGGCCGGTCTGGCGGCGACTGGCGCGGTAGATATCTTGGATTGCGCCAATGTGGACACTTCGTTTCCCGGTTATGTCGACTTGGCGGTTGCGGCTGGTATGCGATTGTCCGTATCCCGGGATAACCCGGTATGAATCGGTCGGCGCCGGTCGTCACCATAGACGGTCCCAGTGGCGCGGGGAAAGGGACGGTTGCACGCCTGTTGGCTCAAGAATTGGGGTACCGTCTGCTGGACAGCGGCGCCATCTACCGAATTCTGGCGCTGGCTGCCCATGATGCATCGGTAGGGCCGGATGATATAGCGGGTCTGAGCGATCTGGCCGCGAGTCTGGAGGTTGAGTTCCGTCTCAACGAATCGGGCTCGGAGACTCAGGTGCTGTTGTCGGATCAACCCATAACCGACCGAATTCGAACGGAAATTGTGGGCAATCTCGCGTCGCGGATCGCGGTCATACCGGAAGTTCGCCTGGCGCTTTTGGGCCTACAGCACGGATTTCGAAAACCACCCGGCCTGGTGGCTGACGGGCGTGATATGGGAACCGTGGTGTTTCCGGATGCAGAGCTCAAAATCTTCCTGACCGCAACCCCTCGCGAGCGCGCTCAAAGACGCTATAAACAGTTGATGGTCAAAGGGATAGGTGTTAGCCTTCCGGCCCTCGTTCGGGAGATAGAACAGCGTGACCGTCGTGATGCCGATCGCACGCTGGCGCCGCTGAGGCCGGCAGGCGATGCGATTACGGTGGACTCCACCGGCATGTCCGTCGATCAGGTTTTGGCGTGCTTGCTGTCACTGGTTCGGGAGACACTGTCTGAGGATGGCGTCGTAAGGTGACTCCGCTGGGTGCGGGGTCAAGTGTTTAACTCTAACCCTTCCGCAACATGCATATATTTAATACGTTGTGGGAACTGTAGGATCCAAATGTCTGAAAGTTTTGCAGAACTGTTCGAGGAGAGCCTGGCTAAGACGGAGATGAGGCCCGGTCAGATCATCACCGGAATCGTGGTGGAGATGCGGCCCGACGCGGTGGTTGTCAACGCCGGATTGAAGTCAGAGGGCGTCATCCCGATCGAACAGTTTTACGATGACCATGGCGTGACCGAAGTCGCGGTCGGGGACGAAGTGGAGGTGGCGCTGGACGCGGTCGAGGACGGTTTCGGAGAAACCCGTCTGTCCCGCGAGAAGGCGAAACGCCAGCGCGCATGGCGCATCCTGGAGAAGGCTCAAGAAGCCGACGAAATTGTCAAGGGCGTGATCAGCGGCAAGGTCAAAGGTGGATTCACCGTCGACCTGGGCGAAATCCGCGCATTTCTGCCCGGTTCCCTGGTCGATGTTCGTCCGGTTCGGGATGCCGCTTATCTTGAAGGTAAAGAGCTTGAGTTCAAGGTAATCAAGCTGGACCAACGCCGTAACAACGTGGTTGTGTCGCGCCGCGCAGTGGTGGAAGAGGAGTACAGCGCTGAGCGAGAGGCACTGCTTGGCAGTCTGCAGGAGGGCCAGGTGGTGAAGGGTGTGGTCAAGAACCTCACGGACTACGGTGCCTTCCTCGATCTGGGCGGTATTGATGGCCTGCTGCACATCACCGATATGGCCTGGAAACGGGTCAAACATCCCTCTGAGGTGGTCAACGTCGGTGACGAGATTGATATCAAGGTGCTGAAGTTCGACCGCGACCGGCAGCGCGTGTCCCTGGGGCTCAAGCAACTTGGCGATGATCCCTGGGTTGCCATTGCCCGCCGATACCCGGTCGGTACTCGATTGTTCGGGCGCGTGACGAACATTACGGATTACGGGTGCTTTGTGGAGATCGAAGAGGGCGTTGAAGGCCTGGTTCATGTTTCGGAAATGGATTGGACCAATAAGAACGTCAACCCGCAGAAGGTGGTCAGCATCGGCGATGAGACCGAGGTCATGGTGCTCGACATCGACGAAGAACGTCGCCGCATCTCGCTCGGTATGAAACAGTGTCAGGCCAATCCATGGGATGAGTTCGCTTCCAATTTCAACAAGAATGAGCGGGTCATCGGCCAGATCAAATCCATAACTGACTTCGGCATATTCGTGGGGCTTGATGGCGGCATCGATGGTCTTGTGCATCTCTCGGACATCTCCTGGAACGATGCGGGTGAAGAAACCATCCGAGGATTTAAGAAGGGCCAGGAGATCGAGACTGTGGTTCTGGCTGTCGACCCGGAACGCGAGCGCATATCCCTTGGCATCAAACAGCTGGAGCAGGACCCGGTGTCTTCGTTTGTGGCGATGAATCCCAAGGGAACCGTGGTGCGTGGTCTGGTCAAGGAAGTGGACGCGAAAGCGGCGATCATAGACCTTGGCGAGACCGTAGAGGGCATTCTGAGGGCGTCGGATTTGTCTCGCGACAGAGTGGAGGATGCCCGCACTGTGTTGAAGGTGGGTGACGAGATCGAGGCTCGCTTCACCGGTGTGGATCGAAAAAATCGAACCATCACACTTTCGGTTAAGGCCAAGGAAGTGGCCGAGGACGCCGAGGCCGTTCAGGAGTACAGCAGCCGGGCGCAGGCCAGCACCTCATTGGGCGATGCACTGCGGGCGCAGATGGACGCACGTGGAGAGGACCCAGAGGAAGATTGACCTTGGGTCCATCGATGCAATCGGGGCCCGCCCGGCTATTGCCGGGCGGGCAGCTTCGAAAAACTACAAGCCTACTGCTATCCCCATATGACGAAGTCTGAACTGATCGAATCCATAGCACGAAAACAGACCCATCTTGCATACCGAGATGTGGAATTGTCCGTTAAATCGATGCTTGAACAGATGAGCGAAACGCTGGCCGCCGGGGATCGAATAGAGATTCGTGGATTCGGCAGTTTTTCGCTTCATTACCGGCCCCCCCGCATCGGACGCAATCCTAAAACAGGTGACGCGGTGGCGCTGCCCGGAAAGCACGTTCCGCATTTCAAACCCGGCAAGGAGTTGCGTGAACGGGTGGATTCCGCCAACGGTTAGGAGCCTAGGGAAGGTCTGATCAATTGCTGCGATCGCGCCGGGGTCTTTGCGCGCTCTCGTACAAGGCGCCCCGAGCGAAGTTGGCCCAAGGCAAATACGTGAGTTGCCAATGAGCGAGGCGCAGCGCGGTACGAAGGGCGCAAAGGCCCGGCCCCTCCGGGGTTTCGCCCGCTAGGGCCACGACCGTGCAACTGAAACCCACACCGACCCGTGTGGGTTTTTTGCTTTGAGGAACTGGAGACGGCGGTTAGAGTGACGGGGCTGATTGAGGACGTGCGCCAACGGCCCGTCTGTGCGATGGTTTTTGGAACTCCCGGAGGGAAACGTCAAATGTTCAAAAGCGCCTCTCGATTGTTCGCTATTCTCTTCTTTTTCATCGTGTTGATTCTGGGCATCAGCTTCTCGTCGCTGAACTCCCACACGGTGGATGTGAACTACTATCTCGGAACCGTGAATTTGCCCCTGTCTCTGGTTGTCATCAGCGCCTTTGCCATCGGCGTGATCTGCGCCTTCATCGTTGGGCTGACCACGTTTTGGGGATTGCGATGGAAAGTGGGGCGTTTACAGCGGGACGTGAACCACCGAGAGCAGGAGATACAGGCGCTCAAGGATCACGCCGCCTGATCACTGGATATCAGCCCAGCCATGGAATCCTTGTTCTGGCTCCTGCTTCCGGTTGCGGCCGCTTCGGGGTGGTTCGTAGCCCGCAGAAGTGATGTGCGCTCGGCGACCAAACACGCGTTTCCGGACGAGGATTACTTCCGTGGTCTGAACTACCTGCTGGACAACCGCCCGGACAAGGCCATCGAGATTTTTCTACGCCTGGTCGAAGTCAACCAGGACACCGTGGAGACGCATTTCGCGCTGGGCAGTCTGTTCCGTCGGCGTGGCGAGGTCGATCGTGCCATACACGTTCACCAGAACCTGGTTGCCCGACCCAGCTTAAGCGATGGGCAGCGTGCCCGCGCTCTACTTGAGTTGGGCGAGGATTACATGAAGGCCGGCCTATTTGATCGGGCCGAAGGGCTGTTCAAGGAGTTGGTCAACCGGTCTGCACATGTCTCCGAGGCCCTTACCCAACTTGCCGCCATCTATCAACAGGAGCGGGATTGGGAACTGGCAATTGAAAGCTGTCAGGCATTGGAACAGGTTTCCGGTGATCCCCAGGGTCATATCATCGCCCATCTGTATTGCGAAC
This sequence comes from uncultured Gammaproteobacteria bacterium, assembly GCA_963783675.1. GTDB lineage: Bacteria > Pseudomonadota > Gammaproteobacteria > Competibacterales > JAHEDQ01 > JAHEDQ01. The sequence continues at coordinate 305,766 of CAWAOU010000005.1, read as the reverse complement.
TTGCGGTAGAGGCACGGGCGGCGGACAACCCGGCCCGTTTCAACACGCTGCTGCGCCGGGCCCTAGAGAGCGATACCCGGTGTGTCAGGGCCAGCCTGATGCAAGCTGAGCAGCATCAGCAGGCGGCGGAGTACGAGTCTGCCATCAGGGTACTGAACCGGGTTGAGGGGCAGGATCCTGAATTGCTCGCCGAGACGTTACCGGGACTGATTCGTTGCCACCAGGCCCTGGATCAGGAACAGGAACTGATTGACCATCTATCCGGAGTTCTCGAACGTCATCCCACGGGCCATCTGACCAGCGTCCTGGCCGATCTGTACCTGGGTCTGAAGGGACGAGACGCCGCCGAGCGGTTTCTGCTGGATGCGCTGCGTTCGGCCCCTTCTGCACCCGGACTGAAACGCCTGATCGAGTTGAAGCTTGAACACGACGATGGCGCGCAACGGCGCGAGCTGGCTGATCTGTTTGAAGTGGGCAGCCCGATGCTGGAAGTCGACACGCGTTATCGATGCCGTCACTGTGGATTCGAGGGGCGTTCATTGCATTGGCGCTGTCCGAGCTGCCAGCATTGGAACGCAATGCGCTTGCCTCGGGACGTATCACGAACGAAAGCCGCCACATCGGCGCGGCATCGGGTGGCCGCAAGTGTCGGCGGTTCTTGATGGGAAGTATCGGTCCCCGGGTGATTGTGGCGCTGGATTTTCCCGATCCGGAACAAGCCCGTCAGTTGGCCAGTCGTCTGAGTCCTGACCTGTGTCGGGTCAAAGTGGGTAAAGAACTGTTCGTGCGAGGCGGTCCGGCCCTTATCCGTAGGCTGGTGAAGCTCGATTACGATGTCTTTCTGGATCTTAAGTTCCACGATATTCCGAACACGGCTGCAGCCGCCTGCCGTGCCGCGGCTGAACTGGGCGTATGGATGGTGAATGTTCATGTCTCCGGGGGCCGCAGAATGCTGGATGCCTCGGTTGCCGCCCTGGCGAATGTGTGTCAGCCCCCGTTGCTGACCGGGGTGACCGTATTGACCAGTCTCGTCACCGAGGACCTGGCGGAGCTGGGTCTGCCTGGAGAACCCGAGGATCGGGTCAGCGCCTGGGCCGAACTGGCGGCGCAATGCGGGTTGGACGGTGTGGTCTGTTCCGCGCACGAGGCGGCGCGTCTGCGCTCTGAGCGGGGGGCGGCCTTTGTGCTGGTCACACCCGGTATACGCCTCAAGCAGTCTGGTTCGGACGATCAGCGCCGTGTCATGACGCCGGCCAGGGCCATAGCCTGCGGCGCCGACTACCTGGTCGTGGGCCGACCGATCACGAAATCGGACGACCCGATGCGTGAACTGCTGGCGATAAGATCAGAGATATCTGATGACTGACTTGTCCAGGCGCTGTTAGCTTTTAAACCGTGCTCGGGACTGAGCACCGTATCGACCCAAACTGTTGATGCGTTCATATCTGGCCATGGAAATGGAATGGAGGCTAACGATGAAAGGAAAGCTTGGAAAGCTATTGTCCGCGTGCGCTCTTCTGGCGTGCTCCCTCGCTGCGATTGCCAACCCGGTCGACATCAATCGGGCCGATGCTCAGGCATTGGCTGAAGGATTGAATGGCGTGGGCCTGACCAAGGCGGAGGCGATCGTCGAGTATCGCAGCGCTCACGGCCCGTTTCAGAGTGTCGATGACCTCGCCTTGGTGCGTGGCATCGGCCAGCAGACGGTGGACCGCAACCGCGATAAGGTGACGGTGTCCGAGGCTAAATAAGGCCCCGGATCGCTGTTTCGGCTTCCGAGAAGATAAAGCCGGTCACCACACGGTGACCGGCTTCATTTATACTCGCGCTGCCAATCCGGCCGGTTAAATCGTCTCAGGCGCTGGAGCCCATTTCCCATGTTTCGGCCCATCGAACTGTACATCGGTCTGCGTTACACGCGGGCCAAGCGGCGCAATCATTTCATTTCCTTCATTTCTTTTATATCCATGGCCGGCATCGCCTTGGGCATCACTGCACTGATCACCGTGATTTCAGTGATGAACGGATTCGAGAAGGAGCTGAGGGAGCGCATTCTCAGTATGACCTCCCACGCCGCCTTGATCGGAATGAACCCCGGTTTGGCCGACAGCGCCGATCTGGCGGATCTGGCACTGGAGCATCCCGATGTGATCGGCGCTGCGCCCTATGTCAGAGCCGAGGCCATGCTGACCCGCAGTGGTCTGGTCAGTGGAGCGATTGTGCGTGGCATCGATCCGGATCGCGAGGCCCGAGTTTCCAGCGTGCTGGACCATCTCCTGGCCGGCTCTTTCGACGCCCTGGAGGCCGGCGGCTTTGGGGTGATACTGGGCAGTGAGCTGGCCCGCTATCTAGGCGCAACCGTGGGTGACAAGATCACGATGGTCACGCCCCAGGCCACCACCACACCAGCGGGTATTATGCCGCGCATTCGCCGTTTTACGGTTGTTGGCATATTCGAGATCGGCATGTACGAGTACGATCGCAATCTTGCCCTGATCGACATCTACGATGCGCAAAAGCTGTTTCGCCTGGGTGACCGGGTTACAGGGGTCAGGCTTAAACTCGACGATATGTTTGCGGCACCCCGGATTGTCCGGGAAGTGGCGCGTGACGCACCTCAGGGCGTTTTGGTCTCGGACTGGACGCGCGAGCATGCCAATTTTTTCCGGGCCGTGCAGATTGAGAAGACGGCCATGTTCGTCATCCTGGCGCTGATCATTGCGGTGGCTGCGTTCAACATCGTCTCAACCCTGGTGATGGTGGTGACCGACAAGCAGGCGGACATCGCTGTCCTGCGTACGCTGGGCGCTACACCGTTGAGTATCCTGGCTATTTTTGTGATTCAAGGCACCACCATCGGTTTGGTGGGCACTGGCTTAGGTATCCTCGGTGGGGTTGGCCTGGCACTGAACGTGGAAACGGTGGTTGGTATGATCGAATCCCTGGCCGGCATCAAATTCCTTGCCCCAGATGTCTACTACATCAGTGATCTGCCCTCGGATTTGCATTGGAACGATGTTCTGTTGACCGCAACGGTGGCCCTGATTTTGACCGTGTTGGCGACCCTGTATCCGGCATGGCGTGCGGCCCGCACCCGTCCAGCGGAAGCCCTGAGTTATGAATAACGCGGCGCGCACCGGCGCGCGGCTCAGTGCGCGCTCGCTGCGCAAGGTCTACCTGCAGGGCTCGCAAAAGCTTGAAGTGGTCCGAGACCTGAATCTGGAGTTGGCTGAGGGTGAACGCATGGCCATCGTCGGCGCATCCGGGTCGGGCAAGAGTACGCTGCTGCATTTGCTTGGCGGCCTGGATCTGCCGGACTCGGGTGTGGTTGAGATCGACGGTCAGGATTTGACCGCCATGGGGGAAGCCGGTCGTGGCCGGGTGCGTAACCGGCGTTTGGGTTTTGTCTATCAGTTCCATCACCTGTTGCCGGATTTCGATGCCTTGGAGAACGTGGCCATGCCGCTTCTGATACGCGGATTGTCTGCGGCCAAGGCGCGGCAGCAGGCGCGTGAGATTCTCGGTAGAGTGGGTCTTGGCGAACGGCTGGATCATCGCCCGAGCGAACTCTCGGGAGGCGAACGTCAGCGTGCGGCTATCGCACGAGGCTTGGTGACTCGGCCCGGCTGCGTTCTGGCGGACGAGCCCACGGGAAATCTGGATCGCAACAGCGCCGGGCAGGTGCTGGACCTCATGCTCGAACTCAATGCGGAACTCGGAACCAGCCTTCTGCTGGTGACCCATGATCTCCGGGTGGCCGCGCGTATGGATCGGACACTGGAACTGGTCGATGGGGTGCTGCGGCCACACGCGCCGGTTGTTGATGACCAGGCATGACAGCTCTAGCTGCGCTCCTCAGTGGCGGCGGGCAGCGCTCGGCGGCGTCGGCGGCGAGCCATGTCACGCACGACCAACAAGCGCCAGCCCAATCTCATGAAACCGTATGCGGCAAGCCCGGCGATGGCACCGACGGTCAGGGATCCGACCAGTAGGGGCGTCCAGATATCAACCACGCCGTGTTGAAGAAAAGCGAGTGAGAATCTGACCGGCACGGGATGCGGCTCCACACCAAGCAGTTCGACGCCGACCCGGTAACAAAAATAAAAAATGGCCGGAATCGTCACCGGATTGGTAATCCAGACTGCGGCCACAGCGATGAGAATATGAACCCGCAGCGCGATTGCGCCGGCTGCGGCAATGATCATCTGGCCTGGAAACGGAAGGAATGCGGCGAATACGCCAAAGCCGAAACCGCCGGCGACCGAACGCCGGTTTAAGTGCCATAGATTTGGATCGTGCAGGCGCACTCCGAGGAAGCGCAGCGCACGCTGTTCCCGGACCAGTGCTGCATTTGGCAAGAATCTACGGAAGATCCGTTTGGCCATTGATTTTTTCTATGGTCTCGATGCGGCGCCAGGCAGGCAACTCGGGTTAACGGACTGACGATTATCCACCTTTTCCGGGGGTCAGACCAATGCGTTCAGGGACGATCGCGTGGTTGTGTGGATCCATATGGGTTCTCCTGAAATCTCAACTGCCGCTTACGTGGTCGGGGCCGCTAATGGTGGCGGCGCTGATTGGGCTTGCATTTCCTCGGCCATGCCGTCTGCTCGCCTGCTTCGTTTGCGGCGCCTGTTGGACGGGCTGGCACGCAGTCGAATGGGACGATGCCCGAGCGTGGATCGAGGCGTTCCCACCCCAAATTGAGGCAGTGGGTACGATTCAGGGTGTGCCTCGACGAAACGGGGACGGATGGCGGTTTCTGTTTACACCGCAGGCGCTCAAAGCAGAGCGGCGCATAGGGCCGACCCGTTCCGCGCTTTGGCAGATCGATTGGCATGAGGCAGCTTCAGCGCCTGGTCCCGGTGAGACTTGGCGGTTGACGCTTCGGTTTCGATCACTCGGCGTGGCCGCCTATCCTGGTGCTTATGATCCGGTGCAAAGCATGCTCCGCCGTGGCGTCAGCGCCATGGCGACGGTGGTGCCCGATACGCCCGCTCAGCGCCTGGCTTCGCCTGACTGGGGCGGGCTCGGCGCACTCCGGGGCTACTATGCGACGGTCATGGCCAATGTGCCCTCGATTCCGGGTACTGAAGGCGTGTTGCGTGCCTTGGCAGTGGGCGATCGTAGCGCTATTCCCGCACCGGTGTGGGCCCGCTTCAGAGACACCGGAACAGCGCATCTGCTGGCCATCTCGGGTCTTCATATTACCCTTGCCGCCAGTCTGGGTGTGTTGTTCGGGGTACTGCTGTGGCGGCTCTGGATTCGCTTTCCCGGAACGCCGCCACGCCGCGATACGGTGCTCCCCCTTGCCGCCATGGCAGCGGCGGCCTATGCGGCGCTCGCCGCATTCAGTTTGCCCACGACCCGCGCGCTGATCATGCTACTGGTGCCGCTGGTTGCGATCGCAACCCGCCGTCGAGTGTCGTCCTCGCATGGCCTTGCCCTGGCATGTTTGGGTGTTTTGATCATCGATCCGTTCGCGCCTTTGGACGCAGGTTTCTGGCTGTCCTTCGGGGCGGTGGGTCTGATACTCGCCGGGTTGGCGCGCAGGCCGATGGATACCACCGCGTTGGGCGACTGGTTGCGCATTCAAGTTCTGCTGTGTGTCGGTTTGTTGCCCATTACCCTGGCCACTTTCGGCCAGGTTCCGCTGGCTTCGCTGCCCGCCAATCTGATCAGCATCCCCTGGGTCACGCTCACGGTAGTACCGCTCACACTTTTCGGTGTTCTGCTCCATCCCTGGGCCCCGGCCGTGGCGAACGCCGCCTGGTCTGTGGCCGGGACCTGTCTCTCAGCACTGAATGTGTATCTGGAATGGCTTGTTTCCCACCTTCCACCAGCAGCCCTCGATATTCCGGGTCTGGCGTCAATTTCCGCGGCCGTGATTGGCGTGGCCCTGCTGGCGGCGCCCTCGGGTACGCCGGGACGTTGGGTGGGTGCACTGTTGCTCGGTGCCATACTGTTGCCGGGTGCGTCACCGGACGAAGATGAAACCGGACTGTCGGTGCTGGCCAGTCCAAGGGGGCTGATTGCCGTCGCCACCCAGGGTAGCCGCACTCTGGTTTATGGCAGCGGTGGACATGGTCGGTTCGGCATGGACGAAGCGACTCGGGTAATCCTGCCGTATTTGGCAGGCCGAGGCCGATCCTTGGTCGATGTACTGATTCTCGGGGCCGATTCGGGTGGACAACGGGGTGGGGTCAGGTCATTGCTTGAGGCCGGGTCCGTTCGGAAAATGCTTGAACCACCCGGCTTCCCATGGCCGATACCCGGGGCAAGGCCGTGTCGCAGCGACAGCCTCTCCGAGTATGATCGGATACGCATGGTTCAGACCCGTGGCGGTGGCAAACCGGGTTGTGCCATGGTGTTCCAAGGCCTTGATTCAGTGTTGGTGGTGGCCGCCACCGGGCTCGGGCAGCTCATGGATGTAGCCGCGACCGAGGGATCGTGGCTGGTCACGACAGGGCGGGCTCTGGAGGCGTTGGCGCGCCCGGCTGAACCAGCGGCAACGGCCCTGGCTGGCAACCCGGATCAAGGCGTGATCGGACAGTGGGTAAACGGCCGCTGGTGCCTTTGGCGCATCCAGGATACCGGGTCAGTCGCGTTCGAATTGGACGCCCGGGGACACCTCACGCTGACAACTCGCAAGGCGTCACAGCGGTGGCGTGGGCGGCGAACTGATGGCGCGCCGGTTTCGGCACCGGATGGAAATCCAGTATCATGCCGCCTCACCTAGTGCGGGACGGCAATTGACGTGATCGAAATACTACAATCCGGTGGCTGGCTGATGTGGCCGATTATGGCCTGTTCCGTGGTGGCGTTGGCCATTGTCATTGAACGATTCTGGGCCTTGCGTCGCAAGCGGGTGATGCCAAGCGGACTGGTTGAGAGCATTCGCGATTGGGGCGCGGCCGGTGGCGTTGTGAATCAGGATCTGGAGTCTCTGGCCGGCGGTTCTCCGTTGGGTAAAATTGTGGCGGCGGGCCTTTTGAATCAGGGTAAGGGCCGCGAACTGGTGCGTGAAAGCATCGAGGAGACCGGTCGGCACGTGGTCCACGAGCTCGAACGCTACCTGAACACCTTGGGCACCATCGCCTCAATCACACCGCTGTTGGGGCTGTTGGGCACCGTGGTGGGGATGATACGGGTGTTCAACAAGATTACCCTCCAGGGTGTTGGTGATCCGAGCGTACTCTCGGGTGGCATCTCCGAGGCATTGATCACCACCGCTGCAGGTCTCACTGTAGCCATTCCCAGCCTGATGTTTTATCGCTACTTCCGGGGTCGTGTGGATGAGTTTGTCGTCGGCATGGAGCAGGAAGCGGTGATGTTGATGGAAGTGGCGGAAGCCGGGCGGCGGGCTCGCGGGAAAGCCCGGTGAATCTCCGGCCCCGCAGGGCGGAGGAGCCTGAGGTCAGTATCACCCCCCTGATCGACATCGTTTTTCTACTGCTCATTTTCTTTATGGTCTCCACCACTTTCGTCGAAGAGTCGGAGCTTGAGGTCCGGTTGCCGACCACCGACACCGAGCCGGTCCGTCCCGATGAGAATCAGCTCGAAGTGGTGGTGGCGGCCGATGGACGATACGCAGTGGCGGGGCGTGAACTGCCGGATACCACACGGCAGACTTTGCTTACCGCAATCGGCGTGGCCGCCAAGGAGAATCCAGGGGCACCTGTCGTTATTCGCGCCGACGCCATGACACCGCACCAGGCCGTGGTCCGGGCCATGGATGCCGCGGGCAGTCTCGGACTGACGAAGATATCCATTGCCACCACGGCGGAGACGGAGGAGTAGGGCTGGGGTCTAGAGGGAGGTCGGACCCTGTGGTCTGCAGGCATTGCATGCCAAGGCCATCGTAAGATGGCTGGCGGGGGATACGGCGGCCACCCCCTGGCCTGTCACTGGGCCGGATGGCGCGACCGCCTGTGTGGTCGCCATCGGCAGGCCAATGCCCGTTCCGGATATCTCAATCCACCCCCCGGAGAAGGTAGGGTGATCTGGGTCAAGGCGGGTGTTGACCGGGGTTCCGTGGCCGTCGCCGCTGATTTGGCCGGCGCGGTACTGGAACGTCGACGGGATGTGCGGACGGTTTTGACGTTTGAACAGGCCCACCCCGAGGCGCTTCAGCGTTTGGACGGCTTGAACCGGATCGGGGTCGGTTTCGGTCCTTCCGATACGGTCGCTGCCGTCCGGCGCACATTGCGCAGGTTGTCACCGCTTGGTGTCATTGAAATTGCCACAGAGCTGCGGCCACACCTGTCCGCAGCATTGAGCGCACGGCGTCTGCACCACGTGGTGATCGATTGTTCACCCTGCACCCAGCCGTCCCCGTCGCCTGAATGGGTGCTCGCAGCACGGTCCGGGCAGCACAAGTTGTGGTTGGGTGCTGTGGAGCCAGACGAACTGCTGGGCCCTTGTGATCCCTTAACACTCCTTACGGAAGCCCAGTTGGAACCGAGTCTGCGCGCCCTGACCGGCTGCGATACAGAGTCCCCTTTACTTTGGTTGCACGGGCCTCCGGCTGACCAATTGGAACGCTACCTGTCGACCTGGCGGGCTATGCGGGCCGGATCGAGACCTGGCCTGTTGGTGATCTCCGCCGACGGTGCGCCCGCGCGCCGTGCTCTGGAGACGGTGCTGCGAACGGTCGAGCCGGGTTTCTGCTCGACTCGAAGTTGGGATCGCCGGCCGCTGGTGCCTGGCTCGATCATGCTTGTTGACAGCCACCATTGGCTACCCGCTGTGTCGGTCGCCTGCCATGCCGCTTTATTGGTCGACGCCGCGCCTGCGGTGTGCTGGCAGGCCATGGCGGCCGGCGCCGCGATCATCGGCGGGCCATTTTCCGAATCGTGTCTGCCGCCATCCGGTTCGTCGGCTGCCAACTGCCTCCAGGCGCTGTTCGGCAAGGTCTCCGCGGTCCTGTCCTCACCTGCTCAGCAACGGCGTCTTGGAGATCGCGCCAGACGCGAGTTCTGGCGCGAGCGCAGACTTGCGGCGGAAGCGATGGCACGACTCCTGGACCGTGTGTTCGAATGGTAGCGAAACGTATGCCCGAGTTCTGGCTGCGGCGCGGTTTCGTATCCCGGGTGCTGTGGCCAATGGAAATCTTGTATGGTGCAATCGTCCGGCTAAGGTTTTATGCCTACCAACGCGGTTGGTTTGCGCGTGTTGGGCTGGGCGTCCCGGTGCTGGTGGTGGGCAATCTAACCGTCGGCGGTACCGGAAAGACACCACTGGTGCTGTGGCTGGTGGATCGGTTGCGGGAGCAGGGCTATCGGCCGGGCATCGTCAGTCGCGGGTATGGCGCAAAGCCGAGTCGCCAGCCGATTTCAGTGAGGCTCGACAGCGCAGCCGAACAGGTTGGGGACGAACCGCTGCTGCTCGCGCGCCGCAGCGCCTGTCCGGTGATGATTCATCCCGATCGGGTAAGGGCAGCGCGTGCCCTGCTTGCAGCCCACTCCGTCGACGTGATCGTGTCCGACGACGGATTACAGCACTATCGCCTGGCACGGGATCTGGAAATCGCTGTGGTGGACGGGCAACGAAGGTACGGTAACGGCCGCCTGCTGCCGGCCGGTCCGCTGCGGGAGCCCATCAGCCGGCTGGATAGCTTCGATTTTCTTGTTTGCAACGGAGCAAATCCGGGTCCAGGGGAAGCGCGCATGACCTTGCATGGAGACAGTGCGATATCCGTTGTCGACCCGCTTCGCGTCCGGCCATTGAGCCGGTTCGGGGGGGGTGGACGGGTGCATGCTGTTGCCGGCATCGGCAATCCGGCTAGATTCTTTGCGCATTTGCGTGGTGCCGGTCTGGCGCCCATTGAGCATGCATTTCCCGACCATTACGCGTTCACCCCAGACGATTTTGTATTCCAAGACACCCTGCCGATCATCATGACGGAGAAAGATGCCGTAAAATGTTCGGGCGTGTGTGGTCCGAACGCCTGGTATGTTCCGGTTCAGGCACGGCTTGATTCTGAATCCACCCTGGGAATCGTTAGGGCGGTCCGTGATATACGTACCGTGCATTCCTGATCCCGGGCGTTATCGGTTGGGGGAGTTTAGATTTGGACAAAAAGCTGCTCGATATTCTGGTGTGTCCGGTGAGTAAGGCGCCGTTGCAGTACGACAAGCAAAATGCTGAGTTGGTTTGCAAGGCGAGTCGGCTCGCTTACCCGATCCGCGATGGGATCCCGATCATGCTGGAGGAGGAGGCACGGGTACTTACCGCCGAGGAAGTGGAGGCATGGCGTGGCGGATGACGGCCTCGCCGGCGTCTCTTTTCGCGTGGCGATACCGGCGCGCTACCAGTCCACTCGGTTGCCGGGCAAACCGTTGCGTGAAATTGGCGGTGTGCCCATGATTGAGCACGTGCATCGGCGCGCGCTGGAAAGCGGTGCTCGCTCGGTGATCGTGGCCACTGATGACGCTCGAATTCAGCGCGTGTGCGAAGGTTTTGGTGCCCAGGTCTGCCTGACCGGCAGTCAGCACCACTCCGGTACCGATCGAATCGCGGAGGCGATCCAAGCATTGGGATGGGCTGCGGAAGAGATCGTTGTCAATCTTCAGGGAGACGAGCCTCTGATGCCGCCCAATCTCGTCCGGCAGGTAGCCGAAGGCTTGATGAACCATCCGGATGCGGGTATTGCAACCTTGTTCACGCCCATATTGGAAAGCCGCGAACTGTTTGATCCGCATGTGGTGAAAGTGGTCACCGACCACCGGGGATACGCGCTCTATTTTAGTCGCGCGCCGGTTCCCTGGCATCGGGAGGAGTTCGCATCGGCTCCGGATCAACTACCGCAGGGGCGGCTGTTCAAGAGGCACTTGGGAATCTATGCCTACCGGGCGGGGGTGTTGAATGACTACGCGACGCTGCCTGAATCCATGCTGGAGCAGGCTGAATCCCTGGAGCAGTTGCGCGCGCTCGACGCCGGAGTGCGTATCCACGTGGGTGGTGCCGAGACAGCACCGCCGCCGGGTGTCGACACCGAGGCTGACCTGATCCGCGTCAATGCCGCACTGTGCGGGAAGGGTTGATCATCACTGTATCAGTCTCTTGAATTGGGTAGCAGTTCGATCAGTTCACCCAGTTCGGGATTGATGGTCTTGCCACCGGTCAGGTAGACCGGCAACGAGACCACGTTTGGGCTGCGGCGCAGAGGTTCGCCGTGCTGGTTCTCCTGTATACCGAGGGGGCCGAATCGATCCTCCAGGACCAGGCATGGGCCCTCGGGCAAGACCTCGATCACGGTGTAGATTCGGTTTGCTCGATGGAGCCGTTGTCCGATCAGGCGCAACAGACAATCGAATGGGATGGAACTTGAGTGATTCGCAACTTCTTGCATGGTTTGCATCTGTGGCACCGGGGCACCCGGAAACCACCGCCGAGAGAGGAGTCTCCGGACATGATACGCATACTGTTTGTGTGCATGGGTAATATTTGCCGCTCACCAACTGCCGAGGGCGCGTTTCGGCAGCTGCTTCTGCGTGAAGGTCTGGACCGCTCGGTATGGGTGGATTCCGCCGGCACCCATGCCTTTCATGAAGGGGATGCGCCAGATCCCCGGGCCATCCGCGCCGCCAGACGCAGGGGCATTGAGTTGGAGCGTATTCGCGCCCGCCGGGTCTCAGCCGAGGACTTCGAGATCTTCGATTATCTCCTGGTCATGGATGAGGATAACCTGGGTGCGATGGAATTACTGTGTCCAGATGCGCGGTACCTTGAGCGAATCGGGTACTTCATGGATTTCGCTGCGGAGTCCCCGGGCCGTGTACTGCCGGATCCATACTATGGGGGCCCACAGGGGTTCGAGCGGGTGCTCGACCTGGTGGAGACGGCGTCCGTCGGTCTGTTGGCGCATTTGCGCACCGAGCACGCCTTGCCTCGATGAATCACGCGCACCGGCGTATCGCACCGGTGCGCGTGGACTTGCCTTCAGGTTTCTTGATCCGGCGCCTTTTTGGCAACGGCGTCGCTGCCAGCGGGGTTGGCACCCATCGGTACGGGCTGCTCTTGCTTTGGCACGTGTTTTCCCGAATCCGGTTCGGATGCCCCTATGCTGACCGCCGTTTCCACGGAGGGTGCCGGTGCCGGGATCGAGGTCTGATCTGCGCCTGAAGCTGTGTCGATGACGGCATCTGTGCCCTGACGCGGGCGGCTGTTGGCCGCGGCGTGATCACCGTCTGCATTTTCAGCTGGTGCTGATGGTCTTGTCGATGGCTTGCCTTCGCCATCCGAGGCGCCCCTGCCAGGATCGGTGGCGTCGGGTCGAGGCACCGGTGCCGAAGACGCCTGGCCCGAGGTCGAGGCTGCCTTCGCCTCCGTATCAGTGCTGGGCGAACTCCGTTCGGCGGCTCGCCTGCGGGGTCTGCGCGCGCGGCGGCGTGGCGTGGTCTTAGTGCCGGACGCGGTTTCACCGGTGGGTGCCGGCGATTCTGCCTTGGCAATGGGTGCACTTCCGTTGCCACTCTCGCCGCTGGACGCGGGCGCCTCGGCGTTTGCCCGGTTTGGCACGTCGTCTTTGCGCGGCTTGTCCGTGTCAATCGATTGAGAGGGCGCGCCGTGGTCGTCGGAGTCGCCAGCGACAGGGGAGGTGTCCGTGTTTGGGGCCTGTTCCTGAACGGAACCCGTAGCCTCGCTTTCGTTGCTGCTCTTGCGGCGTCGGCGCCCACCCCGGCGACCACGGCGCCGGCTGCTCCCGCCTTCCGCCGCTGAACCCTCCGCCAGGGGTGTTTCCGCCGCCGGCTGGGTCTGCACTTCGGTCGACGCGTCCGGGCTGTTTCCACGATCGTCGCTGCCGGCTGGCTGCTTGTTTCTGGATCGTTGAGTGCGTCCACCCGAGCCACCACGGCCACGACCACGGCCTTCCTCGCTGCTGCCGGCCGCGGAAGATCGGCGTGGGTTGCGTCTGGGTCGGCGTCCATCCGCATCCGAAGCAGGCGTGCGTCGCTGGGGCTCACGCTGAGGGGCTTCCGGACTCTCGGTGCCTTCGGGTTCGGGCGTCGCGACGGTGGCGGGTTTTCCCGCCAGGGCGTCCCGCAGAACCGTCCAGAGCGATTTTATCAGCACGGGGGGTGTCGGCTCGGTTTCCGGCACCGCCACGACACGCTCGGGCACCGGCGTCGCGGGGCGCACCCGTTTGACGGCAGGCTCTTCCGCAGTCTGGCGCTTTGTCTCCACCACCGTGTCTGCGTCATCGGTGATTTCCGAGGTCATGTGATAACTGGGTAAGGGCAGGTCGTCCCCAGCGGCCGCTTCCAGTTCATCGGCTCGCTGGCGCTGGACGGTAAAGTGAGGTGTCTCCAATCCTTCGTTCGCCAACAGGAACACCGATACGCCGTGGCGGCTTTCGATGGAATTGACCGCCCCACGTTTCTCATTGAGCAGGAAAGTCGCTACTTTCACCGGAAGTTCCGCGACCACACGACCGGTGCGGTCCTTCATGGCCTCTTCCTCTATTATCCTCAGGACGGCCAGCCCCAGCGACTGAACGTTCCGGATTCCGCCGCGTCCCGAACAGCGTGGGCAAACAACCTGACTGGCCTCGCCCAGGGAAGGCCGCAGTCGCTGCCGGGACATTTCCAGCAAGCCGAAGCGGGAGATTCGTCCAAGCTGGACCCGTGCCCGGTCTACTTTCAGGGCGTCCCGCAGCCGATTTTCCACCTCCCGCTGGTTGCGACCGCTGCCCATGTCGATGAAGTCGATCACGATGAGACCGCCCACGTCGCGGAGACGAAGCTGGCGGGCGATTTCGTCCGCCGCCTCAAGATTGGTGTTGAGGGCGGTTTCCTCGATGTCGGCGCCGCGAGTCGCGCGGGCGGAATTGATGTCGATTGATACCAGCGCTTCGGTATGGTCCACCACGATGGCGCCGCCTGAGGGCAGGCGGACCTCGCGTTCGAAGGCCGTCTCGATCTGGGTCTCAATTTGAAATCGGCTGAACAGCGGAGTTGTGTCCTGATAGAGCTTAAGGCGATGCCGATTGTGCGGCATCACCTGCTGGACAAAATCCTGTGCCTTCTCGTAGGTTTCAGTGCTGTCGATCAGCACCTCGCCGATATCGGGTCTGAGATAATCCCGCAGCGCGCGAATGATGACGTCGCTTTCCTGGTAGATCAGCAGCGGCGCCTTGGATTCCTCCGTCGCCTTTGCGATTGCGTCCCAAAGCTGCAGCAGATAGTCCAGGTCCCATTGCAATTCTTCCTGTGAACGACCGACCCCGGCGGTGCGGACAATCAGCCCCATGCCCTCCGGAATATCCAGGGAATTCATGATCTGGCGGATTTCCTGCCGATCGTCTCCCTCGATGCGCCGGGAAACGCCGCCGGCCCTGGGGTTGTTGGGCATCAAAACGAGATAGCGTCCGGCCAGACTGATAAACGTGGTCAGGGCTGCGCCCTTGTTTCCCCGTTCCTCTTTTTCCACCTGGACCAGCAGTTCCTGGCCCTCTCGAATAACGTCCTTGATGCCGGGACGCGCCCCTTCCTTCACCCCCTTGGGATCGAAGTAGCTGCGGGAGATTTCTTTGAATGGCAAAAAACCGTGTCGGTCTGCGCCATATTCGACAAAAGCCGCCTCCAGACTGGGCTCTACCCGCGTGACCTTGCCCGCGTAGATATTGGCCTTTTTTTGTTCCAGGGCGGGGGTTTCAATATCGAGATCATACAATCTCTGCCCGTCCACGAGTGCAACCCGCAACTCCTCCGCTTGAGTTGCGTTGATCAGCAATCTCTTCATGTAATCCTGCTCCGGTGCTCGACCGTGCCCTCCGCCGGCAGTATGACGCCCACCGCGGAACGGGCAGCAATGCGCGGGTCGCTTGTGGCAGGACGCGATTGAAGAAAGAAGCCCGGATCGCGTTTGCTTTTGCGCAACTTAGGCAGGAGGGCACGGGAGCGTGTTAAATGGGCGCTCCGACCGTGTACTGGGCAAGGATGCCGGTCGATTGACAACCTTCGCCGGGCTCACCCCCGATCGAGCGGGGCAAACCGATAAACATTCTTTCTCGTCGCTGCCGGCGTTTAAGCGCGCCCGTTCCACGGATAGGGTGGCGACAACAGCGCGACTATAGCAACGAGACCCCGCCCTGTTCAATTGCCAGGCCATGTTAAACTGCGCCGGATGAGCACCGGAACGGAAATGCCACAGGTTCAAATGCTGGAGGTGGCGCAGGATTCCGCTGGCCAGCGCATAGACAACTGGCTGATGCGTCAATTCAGAGATGTGCCTAAGTCACTGATCTATAGGATTCTTCGGCGCGGTGAGGTGAGAGTCAATAAACGCCGCATCAAACCTGGCTACCGCGTCCAGTGTGGTGATCTGATCCGAATTCCGCCGATTCGAAACGCGGCCCGGGGTACTGTCGCGTCGCCGCCTGATCAGGCCGGACAGCTGTTGTTGACGCGCATCCTGTTCGAAGACGATGATTTTCTGGTGCTCAATAAACCGAGCGGCATGCCGGTTCACGCTGGGAGCGGGCTCAATTGGGGCCTGATCGACGCGTTGCGCCTGGCCCGTCCGGAACTTGCGCGCGTCGACCTGGTTCATCGACTGGATCGCGAAACCAGCGGATGCCTGCTGCTGGCCAAGTCTGCACATGCTCTTCGGGCCAGCCATCGTGGGCTAAGAGACGGATTGGTGGAAAAGCGCTATCTGGCTCTGGTCCGTGGACGGTGGCAACTGGGAACGCATACCGAGCGGTCCGCCCTAAGTCGATTCGTTCAGCGCGGGGGCGAACGCATGGTGGAAGTGAATCAGGATGGACAGGCCGCTGTGTCACACTTTGAGCCGGTAACTTTGCTGCGGCGGGCCGCTTTGCTGGCGGTCAGAATAGAAACGGGTCGTACCCATCAGATTCGGGTTCACTCAGCGCATCTTGGTCATCCCGTCGCGGGAGATCGCCGCTATGGTGATCCAACGTTCAATCGTGACATGCGTGAATTCGGTCTTCGCCGTCTGTTTCTCCACGCCCATCACCTCAGATGGAATGTGGGATCACGCAGCATCGACGTTGGGGCGCCCATGGAGCCGGATCTCGCTTCGGTTCTCAGCCTGCTCGAGGCGAATGATGCGCCAAGCCGTTGAACTGATCGTTTTCGATTGGGATGGCACGTTGATGGATTCGGCCGCGCGCATTGTTTCCAGCCTGAGGGTTGCCGCATCCCGCGTTGGGCTGCCATGCCTGCCGGATGCCCGCCTACGGAGCATCATCGGGCTGGGGCTGGATGCAGCCATGGCCGACCTGTATCCACTGGCCTCAGTGGAGCAGGAGCGCGAATTGGTTCGCGCCTATCGGCAGCACTTCATGCACGAATGCCAAGAAGAGGAGCGACTGTTCGAAGGCGTGGAACAGGTGCTTGATAGCTTGAACCGAACGGTCCCGTGGTTGGCTGTAGCGACCGGCAAAAGCCGGGCTGGTCTCGACCGCGCGCTGCGTGCAACCGGGCTTGGGCATTATTTCCCTTTCACCCGCTGCGCGGACGAGGCGCCCTCCAAACCAAATCCACAGATGCTGGAGGACATCATGCATAGCGTTGCTGCGGAACCTGCATCGACGCTCATGGTGGGCGACACCGAGTTCGACCTGGCGATGGCCAGGGAGGCCGGGGTTCGGTCGGTGGGGGTGACCTATGGGGTTCACCCGTCGTCACGGTTGCTGTCCCAAGAGCCGCTGTGCCTGATTGACACGATTTCTCAATTGCCCACCTTGGTAGAGCAGCTTGGCCTGTCCGCCCAGGGTCAGGGGATCTGAACATTGGATTTGCCCGGAGTTTCCCATGGCCGATGATTGGAAAGAGAGCAGCGAACAGCCCGCGGAACGGCCCGACCCGTCAACGGCAACAAGTATTGCGGGTGGCGATGAGCCCTGGGCGCGCGATGTGCTGAGCCGGCTGGTGTTTGCCAACCTGGCGGAACAGAGACGCAGTCGACGCTGGGGCATCTTTTTCAAGTTCCTGCTGTTCGCATACCTGACCGCACTGATCAGCCTGCTGATTCCCGGCGACTGGCGACCCGGCGACTGGCGTCCCGGTGCCACCAAAGACAGTCGGCATACCGCCTACGTCAGGCTGGAGGGGATCATTGCCCCCGGTGCCAAAGCCAATGCCGACAACATCATCGAAGGTGTCACCAACGCCTTCGAGCATGCGGAAACCGCAGCTGTGGTGTTGCGGATCAACAGTCCTGGTGGCAGCCCGGTGCAATCCGACACCATTTACAATGCACTGAGGCGATTGCGGGCTGAGTATCCGGATACGCCTCTGTACGCGGTGATAGAAGATGTGGGCGCTTCGGGCGCGTATTATGTGGCGGTCGGCGCAGACGAGATCTATGCCAACCGTTCCAGTGTGGTGGGCTCCATTGGCGTGCGTTCCGGCGGGTTCGGATTTCCCAAGGCCATCGAGGAACTGGGCATCGAACGTCGCTTGTATACGGCGGGCGACAACAAGGCCATTCTTGACCCGTTTCTCCCCGAACGGCCAGCGGACGTGGCCCATTTGCAGACCTTGCTGAATGCGATCCACACCCATTTCATCGACGCCGTCAAAGCGGGCCGGGGTGAGCGCATCGACCCGGATTCCAGCGAGATATTCAGCGGCTTGTTTTGGACCGGAGACGAGGCCCAGGCGCTGGGACTGATCGACGGTATCAGTGACATTCGGGATCTGGCCCGAGAGCAAATCGGGGTGGAGACGCTGGTCGATTTTACGCCCAGCGAGGATGTGTTGTCCCGGTTGTCGGAGCAGCTTGGCGTCGCGTTGTCCAGCGCGCTCCAGCGTCTCGGCTGGAGCACCCAGGTCCTGCCTTGAGTTGGAACGACATTGGCTGTCTCTGGGGAGTCTCCGGTTTGCTCTGGACGAAGCAGATTGGAGGCGCAGATCGCGTCCAATAGCTGTTTAGTTGCAACGATCAATCTGTGCATTTGATGCTCAGGATACCCGTTCACGATGAGATCAGGGGCTCTTAGGGCTTTCAGGGCACGCACGCCCCGGTGCGCTCTAGCATTCGAATGAGTGCGATCAGGGGCAGGCCGATCAGGGCCGTGGGGTCATCGCCCCGCATCCATTGAAACAGGGCAATCCCCAGTCCTTCGGCCTTGAAGCTGCCCGCGCAGTCGAACGGGCGCTCTTTCTGTACATAACGCAGAATCGCATCTTGGGGCAGGACCCGCATCTTGACCGTATAGGGCACAACCTCTGCCTGGTGGCTGCCGGTGGCGGCATCCAGCACGCATAGGCCGGTGTGGAAGGTCACGACAGTGCCCGCCATTTGGCAAAGCTGTTTCACTGCGGTGGCTTCGTCGCCGGGTTTTCCAAGAATTTCGCCATTGGATTCCGCCAACTGGTCGGAACCTATGATCAAGGCATCGGGATGGGCATCGGCCACGGCCGCGGCCTTCATCCGGGCGAGACGCAGAGCACACGAGGCCGCTGACTCCTTGGGCAATCTGGTCTCGTCGCACCTGGGGGGCACCACTTCGTAACTCAAGCCGAGTCGATCGAGCAGCGCCCGGCGGTAGGGCGAGCTCGATGCCAGCACCAGTCGCCTGGGATGCTCAGGATGGGGCCTTTGGTTCATGTGAATACACCGAGGTGTCGCTTGAACTGCGCACAATATTGCCAGTGGGCGGGTGCGCTCAATGGTTCCCGTGTCGTATCTGGTTTGGCAAGTGCCAGTCTGTTGGGGCTAAAACGCATTGTGATTCAGTATATTAACGCCTCTGCAACCTCGCTTTGACAGGGCCCGACCGCGCGGCTAAGATTGCGCGCCTATGTCAGGAGGCCCCCCCGAAAGCTTTGATCCGTGGATGCTTGCACGTACCCAAGGACGCCTGCGGGGGTCGGTGGCGATGGCAGCCATGCCTCGCCTCGCATCGCTACTATTGGATGACGGCGGCGCGGCGACATTCGATCTGTGTGGGGAAACGGATGCTGAGGATAGGGCATGCCTCACGGGTCTGGCCAGCGCGCGGATTCGATTGACCTGCCAACGGTGTCTGCAGCCGCTTGAGTTGGAATTGGAAGTGAATTTCGATTTGGTGCCGGTCACATGCACCGATGAGGCGAAGACATTGCCGGCCGATTGCGAGCCCTTGATGGTGTCGCTACAGGGTCGCGTGAAGGTGAGCGATATTGTGGAGGATGAGTTGATCCTGGGATTGCCCCTTGTGGCGCACCACCAAGACGGGGGGTGCGCAGGTCAGCTTGCGGGGCGGGACGACTCCGATTCGAGAGACACTTCGCGTCAGCGCCCGTTTGCGGACCTGGCAGAAATTTTGGCGAGAAACAACGGTAAATCCAAGGAGTAGCTGTACCATGGCTGTCCAAAAAAATCGGAAGACGCGTTCGAAAAGGGATATGAGACGTTCTCACGATGCCTTATCCGGCCCAGCCCTGTCGGTTGAGCCCACGACCGGCGAGACCCACCTGCGCCATCATATCTCACCGGATGGGTTTTACCGGGGCCGAAAGGTTATCGCTACGCAGGACGAGGACTGAGCCCGAACGCGAACAGCGGAACCGGCAAAAGAAGTACGAGCTCGTGTGATGGGACCCTGCATGCCACTGGAGCACGCGATCGCGCGCCGGCTTGAATCAGCCTTGGATTGTTCAGGCAACGGCGGACTGGGAATGGTGATTGCGACCGGCTGCAATGGCGAGTTGGACGCGCAAGCGGTTTGCCCCTCGTGAGTCGTGAGGTCACTCTTGCGTTGGATGCTATGGGTGGGGATTTCGGGCCCACCGTCGTAGTGCCGGCGGCATTGGAAGCCATTCGGACTCACGCTGATCTGAACCTCATACTGGTGGGCCGGGAAAACGAGCTCGGGCGGGCGCTTGGCGGCAGCAGGTCGGCTCACGCGCGAATCGAAGTGCATCACGCCGAGCAGGTCATTGGCATGAATGAGTCTCCCGCCGTGGCTCTGCGCACGAAAAAGGATTCCTCCATGCGGGTGGCCATCAACCTGGTAAAGGAGGGGCGCGTCGACGCCTGTGTCAGCGCCGGAAATACTGGCGCGCTTCTGGCGACGGCGCGCTTCGTCCTGAAAACGCTCCCAGGCATTGATCGGCCGGCGATCTGCACCACCATTCCCTCGCTGCGCGGCCATACCCATATGTTAGATCTCGGCGCGAACCTGGACAGCAAAGCGCTTCATCTGTTGCAGTTCGCCGTCATGGGGTCGGAGCTTGTCAGCGCTGTGGACGACATCGCCAGTCCCAGGGTGGCGCTTCTGAATGTGGGCGAGGAAGAGATCAAGGGCAATGAACAGGTCAAGCAGGCTGCAGCGCTGCTGAGCGCGAGCACCTTGAACTACGTGGGGTACGCGGAGGGGGACAGCATCTATACGGGTGATTATGATGTAGTGGTATGCGATGGCTTCGTGGGCAACGTCGCGCTCAAGAGCAGCGAAGGCGTTGCCAAGATGATCATTCAATTCATCCGTGAAGAGTTCAAGCGCAGCGCACTCAGCCGCCTTGCGGGGCTGATTGCGCTGCCGGTAATAAAGGGACTGGGCCGCCGGATTGATCCGCGGCGGTACAATGGCGCCAGCCTGCTGGGACTGTCCGGAATTGTGGTCAAGAGCCATGGTAACGCTGACGCGTTCGCATTCGGGCATGCCATCGAAATTGCCATGATCGAGGCGCGTAAGGGTGTGCCGGATCTGATTCGCGCCCGCGTGGGCGCCCTCACGCTGCCCGAGGAACATGTGTCTTGATGTACTCGCGCATCATTGGCACTGGGGGGTATCTTCCAGACCAGGTGATCACCAACGCAGACCTGGAACGTATGGTGGACACCACCGACCAGTGGATTCTGGAACGAACGGGCATCCGGGAGCGTCGCCGTGCGGCACCGGAGCAAACGACCTGCGACCTGGCCGAGGCCGCTGCACGCAAGGCATTGGATGCCGCTGGGCTGAGCGGACGTCAGATCGACTTGTTGATTGTGGCGACAACCACCCCCGATCATATTTTTCCCAGTACCGCCACTAAACTGCAGGAGCGCCTTGGCGGAGTCGGTTATCCAGCCTTCGATATCCAGGCGGTATGTACAGGATTTATCTACGCGCTGGATATAGCAGACCGGTACATTCGAACGGGTGGCGCGAAAACCGCTCTAGTGGTGGGTGCCGAAACCTTCACCCGCATCATCGACTGGACCGATCGTGGCACCTGCATCCTGTTCGGCGATGGTGCAGGCGCGGTGGTTCTCGAAGCGTCCGACACGCCGGGGATACTCCACAGTCGATTACGTGCCGACGGGCGCTACCGGAAACTCCTCTGGGTCCCGGCGGGTGTATCGGAGGACCAACGTGAAGCCAAGGATCAAAGGCCTTTCGTCGAAATGCGAGGGCACGAAGTGTTCAAATGGGCGGTCAACAATCTGAGCAAGATTGTGGACGAGGCGCTGTCGGAGTGCGACCTTACCCGGGCCGACGTGGACTGGTTGGTACCACATCAGGCAAACACTCGAATCCTGACCGCCACCGCCCGCAAGCTTGGGTTGCCCAGCAGCAAAGTTGTGATGACGGTCGAACGGCACGGCAATACGTCGGCCGCTTCAGTGCCACTGGCGCTGGATGAAGCGGTGCGGGACGCTCGTATCCAGCCCGGTAATCTGGTGCTCCTGGAGGCGTTCGGTGGGGGTTTTACCTGGGGTGCCTCCCTGGTTCGTTTCTGATTTCATACGGTTGTTTTGGTCATTACCCATGGGGATACGGCGGGCGTGATGCTAAACGAAGAGACGGCTTTGGTGACCGGCGCAAGCAGGGGGATTGGTCGTGCAATCGCCATGGAACTGTCCCGGTTGGGCGCTACCGTGATCGGAACCGCCACCACCGACCAGGGTGCGACCGCCATTTCCGAGGCCCTGCCAGGCGCCAGTACCGGCAGAGTGCTGGATGTCACCGCGCCGCAGTCGGTGGCAGCATTGATCAAACAGGTGACCGATGATTTCACGGCGCCGACTATTCTGGTCAACAATGCCGGTGTTACCCGGGATACGCTGCTCATGCGCATGGATGAGGATGACTGGGATGTCATTCTCGAGACCAACCTGAAATCGGTCTACCGGGTCAGCAAGGCCGTGTTGCGTGGCATGATGAAGGCACGGCGAGGCCGCATCATCAATATCGGTTCCGTGGTGGCGGCGACCGGCAACGCCGGTCAGTGCAATTATGCAGCGGCAAAAGCCGGTATGGGCGGCTTCACGCGGTCTCTGGCGCGCGAGGTTGGGAGTCGGGGAATCACTGTGAACATGGTGGCCCCGGGCTTTATCGACACCGACATGACCCGGGCACTGCCTGATGGGCAACGGGACGCGCTCATCGGTCAAATTCCCTTGGGGCGCCTGGGTACGACGCAGGATGTGGCCAATGCCGTGGCTTTCCTGGCATCTGAGGCAGGGGCTTACATAACTGGCACCACCCTGGATGTGAACGGTGGGATGAGCATGAATTCGTGAGTGCAATACATTGATTCATATGTACTGATTGAGTTTGTACGATAAGGTTTTGCTTTCTGGATTGGTGGTCGGCTTTTACATACAATACCCGCGGCAGCGCCGCTGCCCCGATTCTTTGGGAGGAATTCGAAAAAATGAGCAGCATCGAAGAACGCGTCAAGAAGATCATTGTTGAGCAACTTGGCGTGGCTGAAGAGGACGCGCGTACCGATGCATCCTTTGTCGACGATCTGGGTGCGGACTCGCTGGACACAGTGGAACTGGTGATGGCGCTCGAAGAGGAGTTCGAGTGTGAGATTCCAGATGAAGAGGCTGAAAAAATCACCACGGTGCAGCAGGCCATTGACTACGTGCAGGCACACGTCAAAGTTTGATCGGACGAAGACGCACATTTCCGGTTCTGAGCCCGGGTCGCGACATGTGAACCGGTTGCGGCTCGGACAGTGCCAGCTTGGGTGCGGTAAGACGATGGTCGTTTTGGCATCTGAGATTTAGGAGGCAGTTCCCTTGACGAAAAGGCGCGTGGTGGTGACCGGTCTGGGGATGATCTCGCCGGTGGGGAACTCGGTCGAGTCTGGCTGGGCGAATATTGTGGCTGGTAAGAGCGGCATTACGCCGATCACCCACTTCGACGCCTCCGACATGCCGGTACGATTCTGCGGTGCGATTCGGGACTTCGAGGTCACCGACTACATCCCGCGCAAGGAAGCGCGGAAAATGGATGCGTTTATCCACTACGGCATTGCGGCCGCGGTGCAGGCGATCCAGGATGCCGGGCTCGAAGTGAACGACGACAACGCGGAGCGAATTGGCATCTCGGTCGGTTCCGGTATTGGTGGGCTGCCTGGGATTGAGGAAGGCTACGGTTCATATTTGAAGGGCGGCGCCCGCAAAATTTCGCCGTTTTTCGTTCCCCGAAGCATCATCAATATGGTGTCGGGAAACCTCTCCATACAATATGGAATCAAAGGGCCCAATCTGGCTCTGGTGACAGCCTGTGCCACGGGTACCCACAGCATCGGGTACGCAGCGCGCATGATCTCTTATGACGAAGTCGATGTGATGATCGCCGGTGGAGCCGAGATGGCTTCCACACCGACCGGAATTGGCGGTTTCGCATCCGCACGTGCGCTGTCCACCCGAAACGATGCGCCGGAACTCGCCAGCAGGCCCTGGGATAAGGCACGCGACGGGTTCGTGCTGAGTGATGGGGCAGGGGTGGTGGTTCTGGAAGAGTACCAACTCGCGAAATCCCGCGGCGCTCCGATTTATGCGGAGGTGGTCGGCTTTGGCATCAACAGCGACGCCTACCATATGACACTGCCTGCACCGGGTGGGGAAGGGGCTCGGCGGTGCATGGAAATGGCGATGCGCGATGCGAAGGTCAACCCGGACCAGATCGATTACATCAATGCCCACGGCACCTCCACTCCGGCGGGGGATTTGGCGGAATCCAACGCGGTTAAGGCGGCGTTCGGCGACCATGCCCGCGACTTGGCGATGAGCTCGACTAAGTCGATGACCGGTCACACACTTGGGGCCGCTGGCGGCATCGAGGCTGTGTTCAGCCTGCTTGCGCTGCGGGATCAAGTTGCGCCACCCACCATCAATCTGGACGACCCGGATGAAGGGTGCGATCTCAACTACGTACCCCACACCGCTCAGGAACGTAAGATGGACATCGTCTTGACGAATTCCTTCGGCTTCGGCGGAACCAACGGGTCACTGGTGCTGCGCCGGGTTTGACCCAACGCATCGGCGCACCCCGGTACCCGGGGCGCGCTGCGGGCGGGGTTGGGGCCAGGCGTGCGGAAGCGGGTGTAGCGGCGGGTGCTCAAGCGATTCATCACTCTGGCCGTGTTGTTGATTCTGCTGGCCGGCGGCGCGGCGTACGGCTTGTACTGGGATGTCACTCAGTTCTCTCAACGGCCCATGACACTCGGCGACGATCGCTCGCTCACGGTGGAGCGCGGACAGGCTTTGCGTGGTGTTGCCCAGACCGTCAGTGATGCGGGCTGGATTGACCGCCCCCCTGAATACCTGATTGGATTGGCGCGTCTTGGGCAGCAGGCGCATCGGATACATGCGGGCGAGTACCAGATCCCGCCGGGCACTACGCCCCAGGCGCTGCTGACTCTGCTGGTTGAAGGTCAAGTCGTCCAGCACACCCTGACCATTGTCGAGGGCTGGAGTTTCGCTGAGTTGCTGATCGCAGTGCATGCGTCCCCCGTGCTCGAGCAGACACTTGGAGACCTGACGCCAGCGGAGATCATGTCCGCGTTAGGGCGACCAGATGAGCATCCGGAGGGGCGCTTTTTTCCCGACACCTATCATTTCCCAAGGGGCATGAGCGACCTGGATTTTCTTGCCCGAGCCTACGCCACCATGGAGCGGGTTCTGGAGCAGGAGTGGGCGGGTCGTGCCCAGGACATCCCGTTGGAAACGCCTTACCAGGCTCTGATCCTGGCCTCAATCATCGAGAAGGAAACCGGCGCCGCCTTCGAACGACCGGAGATCGCGGGTGTATTCACCCGGCGATTGCAGAAAGGGATGCGGCTGCAGACCGATCCGACGGTAATCTATGGCATCGGCCCGAGCTTCGACGGCAACATCCGCCGCAGTGACCTGCGCCGCGATACCCCCTACAACACCTATACGCGCGGTGGATTGCCGCCGACACCCATCGCCCTACCCGGTCGTGAGGCGATTCACGCCGCGCTCCATCCTGCGCCCGGTAAGAGTCTATACTTTGTTTCTCGTGGTGACGGTACCCACCAGTTCTCGGATACGCTGAAGGCGCACAATCAAGCTGTGCGTACCCATCAACTTAAGCAATGAGAGGGCGTTTCATTACCCTTGAGGGCGGTGAAGGCGCAGGCAAGAGCACCCAATTGCCACTACTGGCTGAATGGTTGCGATCGCGTCATGACACCGTCGTCGTCACCCGTGAGCCCGGTGGCAGTGCGCTCGGTGAAGAAGTGCGCGAGCTGTTGCTGAGTCACCGCGGCCAACCCATGTCCGCGGATGCCGAGTTGCTACTGGTGTTTGCCGCCCGCGCGGAACATTTGGAAAAGGTCATTGCGCCAGCGCTGAATGCCGGTCACTGGGTATTGTGCGACCGTTTCACCGATGCGACTTACGCCTACCAAGGGGCTGGACGGGGAATTGGCCAAGGCCGGATCGGCGCAATCGAACAGTGGGTGCAGGGATCATTGCGGCCGGATCTGTGTGTGGTGTTGGACATTCCGGTGGAGGAGGGTATGGATCGTGCGGCTCGGCGTAGCCAACCCGATCGTTTCGAGCTTGAGGATCGCGCGTTTTTCGAACGCGTCAGGCAGAGTTACTTGATACGTGCAGCAGCGGATCCAGAGCGGTACGTGGTCATCGATGCGCGGCAATCCGTTGAGCAAATCCAGACACGGATGCGCGAGAAAATCGAAGCGTCCCTCCTTAGGGAAGGTCTGAACAATTGATACGAATCGCGTTTCGGTCCACGAGGGCGCAGATGCGAGGCTCCCGGCGCAGCGCCATAGTCATTCTATGGCCAAGCCGGGAAACGCGGCAGATGTGCCCTTGTGGGCGAAACCCCAGCGGGGCCGGGCCTTTGCGCCCCTGGTACCGCGTTGCACCTCGCTCATTGGCAACTCACTTATTTTCCTTGGGCCAACTTCGCTCGGTGCGCCTTGTACGAGGCAGCGCAAAGACGCCGGCGTGATCGCAGCAATTGTTCAGACCTTCCTTAGCGCCCATGGCTGAGCTGCTGCCCTGGCATCGATCCCAATGGTCTGGTTTTGCGGAGGCCCGACGACAAGGCAGATCGCCTCATGCGCTGTTGCTGCAGGGCCGGGCAGGACTGGGCAAGCAGCGCTTTGGCGCGCTGTTGATTCAATCCGAACTGTGCGAGCGGCGCGGGTCCGACGGACTGCCGTGTACCGAATGCAGAGGCTGCCGTCAATTTATGGCGGGCTCACACCCGGACTTACGTGAGATCGCGGTTGAAAGCGGTCGTATGGCTGTTCGGGTGGAACAGATCCGCGCCCTGATCGAGTTTCTGGATCTGACGAGTCAGTATCAGGGTTTAAAGATCGCGTTGTTGCCGTCGGCGGACCGGCTTAATGCGCAGGCGGCAAACGCACTGCTCAAGACCTTGGAAGAACCGGCCCCGGGCTCATTGATCGTACTGATAACTGATGCGCCCATCCGTCTGCCCGCCACCCTGCGCAGTCGTTGCCAAAGCATCCGCTTTTGGACACCGGACCGTCATCTTGCCCAGGCTTGGTTGCAGGATACGGCTGCGGTTGACGAGGGGGTGGCAGCGTTGGCGCTCAGTCAGGGTGGCGGTTCCCCACTCACCGCCCTTGGGCTGCTGAGGCCTGATGCGCGGGCTGAGCGGGCAGATCTGGTCGATGGCATCATGGAGGTTGCCCATGGCCGATCCGACCCGTTGTCGGTGGCGGTAGATTGGGAAAAGAAGGACCCTGAGCTGGTATTCTCGGTGTTGTGCGGATGTTACGTGGATCTCATGCGTCTCAAGCTGTCGCCGGGGTCGTTGCCGCTTTATCATTTGGACCGTCATGAGCAGTTGCATGCCCTTGCCAATAAAGTGAACGCAGCTCGACTGAGCGACTGCTACAGATCGGCTCAACAATCCCTTGAGCTGTGCGATACTGCGTTGGTCAAGCGATTGATGTTGGAGCGGGCTTTGCTTCGCCTCGCGACGTTGTTCGATGAAAGGAACGGGCGGGATGTGTTTGCATGAGTGAGTTTTTTGGCTGCGCCACCCTGTGCGTGGACCGCCAAAGCCGATCGGGAGGGATTGATGTCCAGTAAGTCTCCACGCCAAGGCGTCATGTCCCTGTCGATTCGGGACAAGACCGCGTTACACAAGGCGTACATGCCTTTTTTGGCTCAAGGTGGCCTGTTCATTCCCACCGACAAAGAGTATGAAATCGGAGACGAGGTGTTTCTGCTGCTCACCCTTATGGAGGAGCCTCAGCGTCTGCCGGTTACCGGGCGTGTGGTGTGGATTACACCAAAGGGTACGTTAGGGGGGCGCCCTGCCGGTATTGGCATTCGCTTCGAGGGCGCCGAAGGGATTGAAGTACATAAAAAGATCGAGACGCATCTGGCAGGGTACGCCCAGGCAGATCAGCCTACTCACACCATGTGATTTTATACGGTGCTGGTGGATTCCCATTGTCACCTCGACCGTCTCAATCTGGACGAATTCGACGGTGAGTTGGACAAAGCGTTGGCCACCGCTCGAGCGGCGGACGTGGGCCACTTCTTATCCGTTTCGGTCAATCTGGATGATTGGCAGACCATGGTTGATCAGATCGAGTCGATAGACGACGTCTGGTGTTCCGTCGGCGTGCATCCCTGTGACGCCGACACTGCAATCCCTGAGCCCGAGGACCTGGTGGTCCGCTCGACTCATCCCAAAGTCGTGGCGCTTGGCGAAACCGGCCTGGATTATCATTACGGCGCCGGTTTTGAGCAGGCCCAGCAGCACGCTTTTAGAAACCACATCGCCGCCGCCCGAATGTGTGGTAAACCGCTCATCGTGCATACCCGAGACGCCCAGCGGGATACCATAAGTATACTTCGGGATGAAGGTGCCGATGCGGTGGGTGGGGTGTTGCACTGCTTCACCGAAACCTGGGACATGGCGCGATCGGCGCTTGATCTGGGCTTTTACATATCGTTCTCAGGCATCGTTACCTTCGGCAGCGCCGAGACCCTGCGAGAGGTGGCTCGCAAGGTGCCGTCGGATCGTTTATTGGTCGAGACAGATTCACCCTATCTGTCGCCCGTGCCGAAGCGGGGCAAGCCCAATCATCCGGCTAGAGTCCGGCTGGTGGCCGAGTGCGTGGCACGGGTTAGGGAAGTGCCTTTCGATCAGCTGGCAGAGCAGACGACTGAGAACTACTTCAGGCTGTTTGGCCAGCCTCCCAATAGACCGCATGGCTGATCCTCCAACCCTCACCAAAGAGTACATTCTCAGCAGACTCCTGTCCGATCCCGCCGCAGGCGTATTGAACGGGGACTTTCGCCTTGGCGGTTGGCACGATGACACTTCGAATCCAAAACCAGCCGCGGTTCTGGTGCCGTTGGTGCAACATCGTCACGGCACCACCGTGCTTCTGACTCAGCGTACCGATCACCTGCATCATCACCCCGGGCAGGTCAGCTTTCCCGGTGGCCGTGTCGAGCAGCGGGACGCGAGCCCGATTCGCACGGCGTTGCGCGAAACCGAGGAAGAGATCGGTCTGGCGTCCGAGTTGGTGGAGGTGGCAGGCTATCTGGATCCCTATCAGACCGTCACCGGGTTCCGGGTGATCCCAGTCGTTGGGTTTGT
Organism: uncultured Gammaproteobacteria bacterium; assembly: GCA_963783675.1. Classification (GTDB taxonomy): domain Bacteria; phylum Pseudomonadota; class Gammaproteobacteria; order Competibacterales; family JAHEDQ01; genus JAHEDQ01. The sequence continues at coordinate 276,938 of CAWAOU010000005.1, read as the reverse complement.
GCGCCCTGGGTTTGAGCTCGAACTGGACTCCTTTGAGGTGGCACGGGTGTTTGAAGTGCCCCTGAGCTTCGTGCTGGATCCCGTCAATCATGAGCGGCACCATCGGGAAGTGCGCGGACAGCGTCGGCAGTTCTATGTTCTGCCGTATCTCGATCACTACATCTGGGGCGCGACCGCCGCCATGCTGGTCAATCTGTACGAGAAACTGATGCGGGAATAGGCCGTTGTCCGACGCGTCGGATTTGCCTCAATAGAAAAGGGGCGCCTCCGAAGAGAGCGCCCCTGCAGGGGTCGAACACACTGGGGCAGCCTCACGGAGGAGGGGGTATGAGCGCTGCGCCCGGTTCTTAAAAAAGCAAATGGGATGCCAATTCATACGTTTACACTTAGGGAGCCTCTGGTCTATTCGTGAACGAGCATCTTGGGACTGAAATGCACAGCTTCATCGTTGCAAATCTTCGCAATAGAACAACTATTACCCGCGATCCGCCCTTTGAATCTGCACATTTCACCCTCCAATCTGCTTCGTCCAGAATAAGTCAGAGGCTCTACTAGAGACGCTGCGGACCCGTGAGACGATCCCCGGGATTGGTCCGCTGACGGTCCGGGCCATGGTTGCGACCTGTCATCCAGGTGCGTTTTCGAGTGCTGATGCGTTTATCGTGTTTATGGGTATGGACATTCGGGTTACGGATTCAGGCTTGTTTCGTAGGCGGCGCAAGTTGACCAGCCCTTCGCTTTGCTGAGGTTGAATTGACCATGCAGTATCGTTATCGCGTCCGGGGACGCGTACGTTGCCACGATGGATTTTTCCAGATGGATCGGCTCGAGCTGGAGCACGAACTCTACCAGGGTGGCATGGGGCAGCCGATCGTTCGGGAACTCATGACCCGGGAACCGGTGGTTGCTGTGCTGCCCTACGACCCGGCGTCGGACTCGGTGGTGCTGATTGAGCAGTTTCGGGTTGGAGCACTGGGGCAAGTTGAGACCCCCTGGCTGGTGGAGATCGTGGCGGGTATCGTGGAATCCGGCGAGACGCCCGAAGCCGTGGCGGTTCGGGAACTTCGGGAGGAGGCGGGCTGCGACCTGCTGGATCTGATACCGATCTGTCGCTATCTCAGCAGCCCAGGCGGCCTGTCCGAGCATGTGAGCCTGTATTGCGCGCTGGTGGATGCCAGCGACGCCGCCGGCATTTACGGTTTGTCTGAGGAAGGCGAGGATATTCGGGCGTTTGTACTGAGCCGCGAAGCGGCACTTGAGCGCGTGCTGAGAGGGACCGTCTCCTCGGCGCCTCCGATCATCGCCCTACAGTGGTTACAAATGAATCATGGGCGCTTGAAGGCCTGAAATTTCTCTGGCGAAGCCGTGCCCAATTGTGCTTCATCGCCCGTTACCCACATCTCGGAATGATACCGGTGTGTGTTCAGCCTGGATCGGCTGTTTGGAGCGTCATGCACATACACTGGTGGGGAATGCCTGCCTCCATGAACTCCACCCCCTGCGGTTTGAAACCAAGCCGTCTGTAAAAGCCGAGAGCCGATGCCTGCGCGTTCAGCAGCACGTGCGCGTCGCCCCGGTCGCGGGCAAACTCGATCAAGGTTTGCATCATGGCCTGCCCCAAACCCTGACCTCGCCACGGCCCCAGTACCGCCACGCGGCCGATGTGTCCATCGGGCAGCAGTCGCGCCGTTCCGATTGCAACACCGGTCTGAGCGCGGACCAACACATGGGTGCTGGACGGATCCAGTCCGTCGATTTCCAACTCCACAGGTACGTTCTGCTCCACCACAAACACCTGGTGGCGTATGTGAGTGAGCTCATTCGCCGCTACGGTCCAGGGCACCACTTCAAGTTTATTCACCGCCATCAATCCACTCCAACGAACCGGACTCGAGCAGCGCGTCCACCAAACCGGCCAGCGCCACCCTATCTGACTTCCCTGGGAGATCATGAAACCGAAACACACGGTGATCCGCCAGGAACTCAGCGCCGTTCAACTGGGCATTGTTCAAAGTGTGCTGCTCGCCGTCGGCGAACAGCCAGCCGCTTGTCCCGTCATGGCTCGCGGCAAATACAATGCGGCTGGACGGGTTGCGGCGAAAATGCCCGCGTGCGCCCCGCCACGGGACCCCATGTTCGCAGCCATGGGGGAGCAGGTTGATTTTCGGCTCGGTCAAGTAGCGCCCCAGCCATTGGTCAAAGGCATCGGGATGTCTGAGCAACAGATCACTGAGCTGGGAACGGATGCTTTGCCGTACGTCCAAAGACAGCGTTCCAGGGTGCGGCGTAGGACCAATGCCCGGGTCGGCGTAACGGGTCTCACCGATCGGCATTTCCAGCAGGGCGTCGCCGAACCCACTCATGAGCTCAGCCCAGCTCGGCGACCTGAAACCGACTGAAAGCGTCATACACGCATCATCAAGCGCGACGCCATGGTGAGCCACACCCGGTGGCAGGTACAGGGCGTCCCCCGGTTCCAGTATCCAGCTCTGTTGCGCTGTGAAGTTCTTCAGTATTTTGAGCGCCAGATCGGGTATCACTTCGGCGCAGCGTGGATCTGTTGTGTCGATATGCCACTGGCGGCGACCCGCCGCCTGGATCAGAAACACATCGTAATCGTCCCAATGCGCCCCCACCGAGCCACCGGTGACCGCATAGCTGATCATGATGTCGTCAAAACGCCAGTCGGGGAGAAACCGGAAGCGCTGGATCAGTGGATCGAAGTCAGGAATCAGCTTGTCCACATCCTGGACCAGCAGCGTCCAGGGTGCCGCCGGCGGATCCGCGAAGTCCGATTCCGCAAACGGTCCGTGGCATAGCCTCCAATCGCCGTCTGGATAGGGTCCGCTTACCAGGCGGGATTCTACCTCCGACTCACAGGCCAGTCCGGCGAGTTGATCCGCGTCGATGGGCACAGCCCAATTCCCCAGGGCGCCCTCCATGAACAAGGGCTTTTGTTGCCAGACTTGGGCAAGAAATCGATCGATCGAATAGCCGCCCAGGTGGATCGACGTCCCGGACGGCGTCGTCACGATCGGATCAGCGCTTTGGAGCGCACAACGATTTGGTCTGCTGCTCAGCGTTGCCGGTATAGCTGCGCGGCGACAGGGCCAGCAGCGCTTGGCGCGCCGATTCCGGCAAGTCCAGTTGATTCACAAAACGATGCAGCGTTTCGCGGTCGATACCTTGGCCCCGGGTGAGCGCCTTGAGCTTCTCGTAGGGTGCCTCGATGCCGTGTCGGCGCATGACGGTTTGGATGGGCTCAGCGAGAATTTCCCAGCTGGCGGCGAGATCGGCATCGAGACTTGCGGTGTTGAGTTCCAGTTTGCCCAGTCCTTTCAGCAGCGCCTGGTAAGCGATCAGGGCGTGTGCGATGCCGGTTCCCAGATTCCGCATCACGGTGGAATCGCTCAAGTCCCGCTGCCATCGGGAAATTGGCAGCTTGCCGGCGAGATGCTCAAGCACGGCGTTGGCGATACCCAGGTTCCCCTCGGCGTTCTCGAAATCAATCGGGTTGACCTTGTGCGGCATGGTGGATGAGCCGACTTCACCCGCCACGGCGCGTTGTTTGAAGTAGCCGATGGCAATATAGCCCCATATGTCGCGAGACAGGTCCAGCAAAATGGTGTTCAGCCGCATGACAGCATGGAACAGCTCGGCCACATAATCATGAGGCTCGATCTGAGTCGTGTATGGATTGAACACCAGGCCCAGGCGTTGTTCCACGAAACGTTGGCTGAATGCGGTCCAATCAACATCCGGATAAGCTGCCATGTGCGCATTGTAGTTACCCACCGCGCCGTTGGCCTTGCCCAGAATAGGCACCGAGATCACCTGGGTACGCTGACGCTGAAGCCGATAGGCGACGTTCGCCAATTCCTTGCCCACCGTCGTCGGAGTCGCGGCCTGGCCATGGGTTCGGCTCAACATCGGCTGTCCAGCGTATCTGGTCGCCATGTCGCCCAAGCTGTCGATGAGCTGATCCACAAGGGGCAGCAAGACCGTATCGCGGGCCTCGCGCAGCATGAGTGCGTAGGCCAGATTGTTTATGTCTTCCGAGGTGCAGGCGAAGTGTATGAATTCAGCGATCGTTTCGAGTTCCGGGTCACCTTGTATGCGTTCCTTGAGAAAGTACTCGACCGCCTTGACGTCATGGTTTGTCGTGCGCTCAATCTGCTTGACCCGATATGCCGCCGCGACATCGAATTGAGTGATAAAATCATCGAGCGTTTGGTTTGCGCCGGCGCTCAGCGATGGCACTTCGCTGATTGCGGGATCTTCCGACAGCGCCTGTAGCCAGCGCACTTCCACCGATACACGATGGCGTATGAGGCCAAATTCACTGAATATCGCCCTAAGTTGCAGGGTCTTGTCCGCGTAGCGGCCATCAACCGGTGAAATGGCGGTGAGCGGTTCGAGTTCCATTGGCGGCCCCAGGCACAAAAAACGGCGCCAGCATGATACTACAATCCAGATAGCCGCCGGGGGTGGGATGATACGAATCCATGCATCGGACGACCGCTTCTTGATCGCCCAGCTCAGTGATTTGTTGAAAGACAACGGCATCCCGATTCTGGTCAAGAACGAATTTCTGCAGGGCGCGGTGGGTGAGATACCAGTCAATGAATGCTGGCCGGAACTCTGGATCACGGATGAGGGTATGGCTGGACGGGCTCGGCGTTTGGTTCAGGATTATCTCGACGTTCTGGAGCAACCCGTGCGCGGCTGGGTCTGCCGGCACTGCGGTGAATCCATTGAGGGGCAGTTCGGGTGCTGTTGGCGATGCGGCGCCCCGGCCACGAGGCCCGTGGCGCCGGACACCGAATCACCTGCCGATTGAGCCTTGTTCTGATGCCGATGTGCGGGCCACCGGCCGGACGGTGGATTGCACCGCCGTCTCCACTGGCCTCAGTCTCGCTTGGCGAAGGCCGCTGTTTGGTTTGATTTCGAGCACGGGTGTACGCGGGATTTGAGCGGAGCCGATCATGACGCGACCTGAGATCAACCCCACGCGCGCTTCCACACCTGACTCGCGCTGGCCCTCACCATGGGATCAGGACGCCCACCTCCGGGCCGCGTTGGAGCTGGCGCTGCGAGGTGCTCGCTCGGTCACCTATGCCCGTTCTCCCGACCCGCCGTATCGTTTTCACCACGTGGCTCTGGGCTTGGAGCGTTGGCTGTTGTTGAGACCGGCTGACATCATGGGTGACAGGGACGATTGGATGCAGCGGGTGCACCCGGAGGAGCGGGGTTCGGTACAAACCGCCTTGGCGGAGTGTGCTCGCACTCCGGGATTGGTTCAGGACCTTGAATACAGAGTGAGGGCCGGTGACGGAAACTGGTGTTGGATCAGAGAGCTGTCGCAATGCGTGGTGGACAGCACCACCGGTCGTCGTCAGCTGTTGGGGCTGTGGCAACCAGCGAGTCAGGATCGAGGGACTGAACGCCGCACCGCGGCCGAGCCCACTCACAGCGAGGGTGCGCACACCGACGCGGCGGTGGATAACGAACGCGAGCTGAGACAACGTTTCGACCAGCAGGCTTTGTCATCGAGTGAGGAACGCTATCGACAATTTTTGGACGGTTCACCACAGGCTGTGTACATCCAAAGGGATCTTTCCCTGCTGTTTGTCAATCATGCGTTCGCCGAGATGTTGGGGTACGATTCGGCGTCGGCGGTTTTGCAGCTCGGTTCGGTTTTGCCATTGATCGCACCGTCCGACATTGAACGCCTCCGCGATTACGCCAAGGGTTCGATCCAGGGCGGGGAGGTACCCGATTGTTATGTGCATCAAGCACTGAAAAGGGACGGGCAGGAGCTGACTCTGGAAAACAGGGTTCGTGCGATTCCCTGGGACGGTACCGTGGCACTTGAAGTCGTGGTTGTCGATGTCAGTGCTCGCCGCGAGGTTGAAAGCAAAGCCCGTCAACTCCAGGCCGAGCTTGCCCATGCCGCGCGCCTCAGCACCGTGGGGGAAATCGCCGCCAGCATTGCCCATGAATTGAACCAGCCTCTGTGCGCCGCCACCGCCTATGCCCAGGCCGCGGCGGACCTGATGCGTCACCAGCCTGAGGCGACCGGGCGCGCAGCAGAGATTCTTGATCAGGTGGTCCAGCAGGCGGAACGTGCCGGACAGATCGTACGCCATGTGCGCGATTTGGTCCGCAAAGGGGACAGCGTCAAAGCTTCAATGCAGCTTGCGCCGGTCCTGCATGAGGCGCTCAGCCTGCTGGAGCCAGAGGCACGTGAGAAGGGGATCGAACTGCAAGTCGCCTTGGAACCGAAGCTGCCGGCCCTCGAGTTCAATCCGATTCAACTCCAGCAGGTCATCCTCAACCTGGTTCTGAATGCGATGGAGGCCATGGTGGGCACGCCAAACGATATGCGGCAGATCCGTGTCGGCTGCCGTGCACAGCCGGATGGAAGTGTTCGAGTCGCGGTGGTTGATCAGGGTCCCGGCATCGATCCCGACAAACTCGAGAAGATTTTCGAGCCGTTCGAGTCCACCAAACCCGAGGGTATGGGCATGGGTTTGTCCATCAGTCGTTCCATTATTGAAGCGCATGGGGGTCGATTGTGGGCCGAGTCGGGGCCCGGACCGGGTGCCAGTCTCATTTTCGTTTTGCCCGCCCATGTTTGAGCAGGCTCAGATTCGACGCCAGGCGATGGTTTATGTGGTGGACGATGACGAGGCGGTGCGGCGGGCGGTATCGCTGGTGTTGGAGATCGACGGCTGGAGCTGCACGACATTCGCTGACGCACAGTCTTTTCTTGACGACTTCGGCCCGACTCAGCCGGGGTGCCTGATATTGGACGTCAGGCTGCCGGGACCCAGCGGTCTCGACCTGCAGGCGACCCTCGAGCAAAAGCATTGGTCGATACCAATTATCTTTATCACCGGGCACGGTGACGTCCCCATGTCGGTGCGGGCAATCAAAGCCGGTGCGGTGGATTTTTTGGAGAAGCCGTTTCGCAACGACCTTTTGCTTGACCGGGTCGAGGAGGCGGTCCAGGTGGACGTTGAGCAGCGGGCCCAGCAAGCCCGCAAGCGGTCTATCGCGCTGGCTTACGAAACCCTGACGCCACGAGAGCGTGAAGTAATGGGCGCGGTGGTTCAGGGCCGGTCGAACAAGCAGATTGCGGCGGCACTGCTGCTGAGTCATCGCACCGTCGAAATTCATCGAGCACGGGTCATGGAGAAGATGGGCGCGTCGTCATTGCCAGACCTGGTGGCAATGGCGATGGTTTGCGGTGCCCATGAGTTGAATCAGGCCCACTAGCCGTCCGCGGTAGCCAGCCTTTTCAATGCGTGAACCGTCACGCCAGCAGGGTCCGATAAAGATCAAGATAGGCGGTTGCGCTTTGCGTCCAGCTGAATTCGCGTCCCATGCCGGCGATCTGCATTCGGCGCCAGAGTTCCGGTTGATTATAAAGAGCCCGGGTTCTGTCAACCGCCTCGACAAGTGCCCCGGGACTGGCCGTGTCGAACATCACGCCGGTGGCGGTGGAGGAGGCCAGGGTCGATGTGTTTGCGTCGATCACGGAATCGATCAGACCGCCGGTTCGGCGGACGATGGGCGGTGTTCCGTAGCGCATGCTGTACATTTGATTAAGGCCGCAGGGTTCGAATCGCGACGGCATCAAAAACGCATCGGAGCCGGCCTCGATCTGATGAGCCAAAGCTTCATTGTAGCCGATATGCACCGCAATCCGATCCGAGCGCCGAGCAGCCCAGTCGCGCCATTGCTGCTCCAACTCCGTATCGCCACTGCCCAGAACCACGCAACCCACCGGGCGCTCAAGCAATTCCGGCAATGCGTCCAGCACCAGATCGCTGCCCTTTTGATAGGTCATTCGGCTGACCATGCCCAGCAGCAGGGAATCGTCGGCAACGCTCAGCCGCAGCTGTTGGATCAAAGCCCTTCGATTTGCCGTCTTCTTGTCCAGCCGTTCGCGATCGTAGCGTTGCGCGATATGCGGATCGATCGCCGGGTCCCATTCGCTGGGGTTGATGCCGTTCAGGATGCCGCTCAAGCTTTCGTGTCTATGCCGCAGGAGACCGTCCAGCCCGAGGCCGAGTTCGGGCGTCTGGATCTCTTTTGCGTAACTGGGGCTGACTGTGGTGAGCCGGTCGCTGTAGTACAGGCCGGATTTCATAAATGACAGCCAGTTGTGGAACTCCAGCCCTTCCATCGAGAACAGTGACCAGGGCAAGTCCATACGCGGCATCCAATCCGGGCTGAAGTTACCCTGAAACGCCAGGTTGTGGACGCTGAACACACTGCGGATTGTGTTGTTTGGATTCAGCTTGAGGTAGGCCGGCGCCAAGCCCGACTGCCAGTCGTTGGCCTGCAGAATCTGCGGTTGCCATTGCAGAGCCGGTTCACCGAAACAGAGTTGGGCCGCGACACGAGACAGCAATCCAAATCGCAGTGCGTTATCGGGCCAATCGACCCCGAATTCGTCGTGGTAAGGGCTGCCCGGGCGGTGGTACAGCTCGGGTGCATCCAGCAGATAAATCGGTACGCCTGTGTCCGGTACTCGCCCCGATAGCACTCGACATCGTGGGCCCTGTTTAAAGGGCGCCAGACCGTCCAACTTGGGAACCGCATCAACCGCTTGGATCAAGCCGGGGTAGGCTGGCATCAGCACCCGGCAGTCGACGCCAAGCGCACCCAGAGCGGCCGGAAGGGCGGCGCTTACGTCCGCCAGACCGCCGGTCTTGATCAGCGGATGCAGTTCAGACGTGACGAACAACACCCGGGCCGCCGGGTCTGCCGCGGCGCGCGTCGGGCTGTTCATCGTGTGGGTTCCGGCACCAGAATCAGAGCCGCCAGAGGCGGCAGGGTGAGCGCTAGGCTGTGCGGATGTCCCATCCATGCTTGCGTGCTGGTACGGATCGAAGTTTGGTTGCCAACGTTGCTGCCACCGTAGTGGACCGAATCGGTGTTGATGTGTTCACGGTAGGCCCCGGCCACCGGCACGCCAACTCGGTAACCGTGGCGCACCACCGGGGTGAAATTTAACACCACCAGGGTGAGTTGGTCGCCATCCAGGCGCAGGTAGCTCAGCACCGACTGGGCAGTGTCGTTGCAGTCCACCCATTCGAATCCCGAAGATTCGAAATCCCGTGCGTACAGCGATCGGCGATCGCGGTAGACCGCATTGAGGTCTCCGATCAAACGCTGCAACCCGGCATGTCCGGTTTGCTCGAGCAACCACCAGTCCAGGCTTCTGGCCTCACTCCATTCACGTTCCTGGGCGAATTCACTGCCCATGAACAGCAGCTTCTTGCCCGGATAAGTCCATTGGTAGGCGTACAGCAGACGTAAATTGGCCAGCTTTTGCCAGTGGTCGCCAGCCATTTTCGACAGCATCGACCCCTTGCCGTGGACCACCTCGTCGTGTGACAGCGGCAGCATAAAATTCTCGCTGAACGCGTAGAGCAGTCCAAAGGTGAGATTCTGATGATGGAAGTGGCGGTAAACCGGATCGAATGAAAGGTAGGTGAGGGTGTCGTGCATCCAGCCCATGTTCCATTTCATGGTGAATCCGAGGCCGCCGACCCAGGGTGGCCGCGTAACCTGTGGCCACGAAGTGGACTCCTCGGCGATCATCAGTATGCCGGGCGAATCGGTTTGCACCGACTCGTTGAGCGCCCGCAGAAACTCGATGGCTTCGAGATTCTCGTTGCCTCCGTATCGGTTGGGCAGCCAGTCCCCGGGTTCTCGCGAGTAGTCCAGGTACAACATGCTGGCCACGGCATCGACCCGCAGTCCGTCCAGGTGGAAGGTCTCCAACCAGTAGGTGGCGCTGCCCGTCAGGAAACAGCGCACTTCGTTGCGTCCGTAGTCGAATACCAGGGTACCCCACTCCCGGTGCTCTCCCTGGCGGGGGTCTGGATGCTCATACAGTGGTTGGCCGTCAAAGCGCGCCAGGGCATGTTCATCCTTCGGGAAATGGCCAGGTACCCAGTCCAACAACACGCCGATACCGTTTTGATGACAATGATCGACCAGCCATCGAAAGTCGTCCGGGGTGCCGAAGCGGGCAGTGGGGGCGAAGAAACCGGTTACCTGATAACCCCAGGACTCGTCCAGCGGGTATTCGGTCACCGGGAGCAACTCTATGTGGGTGAAGCCGAGGGATTGGACGTGTTCCACCAGCAGCGGCGCAATTTCTCTGTAACTCAGTTGAGCCCCGTCCTCGCCTCGTCGCCAGGAACCGAGATGTACCTCGTACACCGACATGGGTTGTGCTTGCCAATCAAAATCCGCTCGATCATCCATCCATTTCCGGTCCTGCCAGACGTGCGCCGGCGGCGCCGTCACACGGGCGGCAGTGGCCGGTCGGAGCTCGAATTGATGGCCGTACGGGTCAATTTTGGTGACCACTGCGCCACTTTTTCGATGACGGAGTTCGAATCGATACAGGTCTCCGACACTCACACCCGGCAGGAACAGCTCCCAGATGCCGCTGTCTCCACGCACCCGCATGGGGTGACAGCGACCGTCCCACTGGTTGAAGTGTCCGACCACGCTGACCCGTTCGGCATTCGGCGCCCAGGTTGCGAACAAGACCCCGGGATGGCCGTCAACCGACAGCATGTGGGCGCCCAGAAAGCGCCAGGCGTGTCTATGGCGACCTTCGCCAAACAGGTGCAGATCCAGATCCCCGATCTGTGGTGGAAACGCATAGGGATCCGTTTGCACCCACTGCGCGTCGTTGTGCCCGATGAACTCCAGGGTTGGGTGGTCAGGTAGCGCCGAATCGCTTCCCCGGAGTTCGAACAGGCCATCGCATCCCTGAGGTTCCAGGTCCACGCCGATCTGCGCTATGCGCACCTGGCGGGCATGTGGGTTGAACACACGGTAAACCCGTCCAGTTCCAGCCCCGTGTCGTCCCAGAACCTGGAAGGGGTCATGGTGGCGGCCGTCGATGAGGCGCCGAATCGGCTCGCTTGGTTTCGCTGGTTCGGTGGGTGTCTTCACGAGTGCTTAAGGCCTGATTTGAGTCATTGCGTCCCTGAGGGGCGATTTTTGAGCTATTAAGTGGAGATTGTCATCCACCAGCCCGTATTATGGATTTTATATAGTCGGCATGATGGATGCGGCCGCCAACACCTTTAGGAATGGGACTGTCATGAGATTCGAAGGGACGCCCCGGTACGTCAGTCGTCTCACCAGTGGCACCCTCGCCCTGATACTCGCAGGGGGCAGGGGAAGCCGACTGAAACAGCTGACAAGCTGGCGTTCCAAACCGGCGACGCCGTTTGGCGGCAAGTTCCGCATCATCGACTTTGCTCTGTCCAATTGCATCAATTCCGGGATTCGGCGGGTTTCGGTTCTCACCCAGTACAAGGCCCATTCTCTTATTCTGCACATCCAGCGGGGTTGGGGCTTCCTCCGGGGCGAGTTCGGCGAGTTCGTCGAACTGCTCCCAGCCCAGCAGCGTGTCCGCTCCGCCTGGTATCAGGGTACCGCAGACGCGGTATTCCAGAACCTGGACATTATCCGCAACCACAACCCCGAGTACATCCTGATTCTGGGCGGTGACCACATCTACAAGATGGATTACGGCCCTATGGTTGCACAGCATGTGGAGCAAAAAGCGGATGTCACTGTTGGTTGTGTAGAGGTCACCCGGGAAGAGGCCAGCGGTTTTGGCGTGGTTTCGGTCGATTCACGCAATCGCGTACTCCGATTCATTGAGAAACCTGCAGACCCGGAGCCGGTCCCGGGTCGTCCAAACCATGCCTTGGCTTCCATGGGCATCTATGTGTTCAATCCCGATTTTCTCTACGAGCAACTCATAAGAGACGCCGACACGCCGGATTCCACCCACGATTTCGGCAATGACATCCTGCCGGCAGTGATCGGGCGTTATCGAGTCTGTGCCTACCCGTTCGTGGATGTGCAGACGTCGCGCCAGAATTATTGGCGCGACGTGGGAACGGTAGACGCTTTCTGGGAGGCCAACATGGAGTTGATCAGCGTCAGCCCGGAATTGAATCTGTACGATGAAGAATGGCCTATCTGGACTTACCAGGAGCAGTTGCCGCCGGCCAAGTTCGTGTTTGACGACGATGACCGGAGAGGAATGGCGGTCGATTCCATGGTTTCCGGCGGCTGCATCGTGTCCGGCGCTCTTGTGCGCCGCTCCCTGCTGTTCTCCAAGGTAACGGTTCGCGCCGGAAGCGAGTTGCATTGCGCTGTGGTATTGCCAAACGTCACCATCGGTGAGAACTGCCGCATCCACAAGGCGATCCTTGACGAAGGCTGTGTGGTGCCCGCAGGTACAGTAATCGGCGCTGATCCTGTTGCGGACGCCAATCGCTTCCTGGTCACCGACGGCGGCGTTGTTCTGGTGGTACCGGAGATGCTTGGCCAGGAGACCCATCATGTTCGATGATCGACGATTGAAGACCTTGATCGGCTGGCATATGCATTCGCTGGGTTACCGCGATCGGTGCAGTGTCAGTCGCACTAAATTCCGCGTCAGTGGGGCTGCTCCGGGCTGAGCGATGGCAAGCGAGACCCAACCTCTGAGCCGGCGCAGAAGCGGTGTCCTGCTTCATCTGAGTTCGCTGCCGGGGCCCGGGCTCGGCGGGACGCTTGGATCCGCCGCGGAGCATTTCATCGAGTTTCTTGTGGCCGGGGGTTTTTCGGTGTGGCAGGTATTGCCGCTGGGGCCGCCGCACCATGATCGCTCACCCTACCTGGCCCAATCGGCATTCGCTCTGGATCCGGCCTTGTTGAGTCTGGAACAGATGTATGCGGACGGATGGTTGGACCAGAGAATTGACGAGGGCACGTCGACCATCGCTGGCCGGCGTGCGCTCCGTGATGCGGTGCTGCGGGCAGCGCCGCATCTGGCGGGGGAGTTCGACGCATTCCGCAGTCGTGCTGCCCACTGGCTGACGGATTACGCGATGTTTTGCGTGATTCGGAACACTGTTGCCGGCATACCCTGGTGGCAATGGCCTGAGCCGCTCCGAGATCGGGACGACGATGCGCTGCGCAAGATCGGCGCAGAGAATGCCGCTGCTCTGGAAGAGGTGGCGTTCGAGCAGTTCCTGCTGGATGCCCAATGGCGAAGGCTGCGTTCCCGGGCTGGGGAACGAGGGGTGGAGCTGTTTGGCGATCTGCCCTTGTTCGTGGCACAGGACAGCGCTGACGTATGGGCCAACCGATCTCTGTTCAAGCTGGACGAATGGGGCCAACCGCAGGTAGTGGCGGGCGTGCCACCAGACTATTTTTCGGCCACTGGACAACGATGGGGCAATCCTCAGTACGATTGGGAAGTGCATCGGAAAACCGGTTTCGAGTGGTGGACGCGACGCGTCGCTCACGAAATCGATCGCTTCGATTTGTTGCGCATCGATCATTTCCGAGGGCTGGATGCGGTATGGGAGATTCCAGCGGAATCGGATACGGCATTGCAGGGCTGTTGGGTTCAGGTGCCGGGTGAGGCGCTGTTGAGCTCGTTGAAGCGCAGTCTCGGCCCACTGCCTCTGGTGGCGGAGGACTTGGGACTGATTTCGGCTGCGGTCCTGCGATTGCGGGACGATTTCCATCTTCCGGGTATGCGGATTCTTCAGTTCGCCTTCGATGGTGGTGCCGCAAACCCCTACTTGCCCCACAACCTGGTGCCCGATTCGGTGGTCTATACCGGCACCCATGACAACGACACTCTGCGTGGCTGGTGGGAATCATTGGCGCCCCATCAGCAACAGAACGTGGCGGATTACCTGGGCTGCGGACTGGAGCGGTTACCTCAGGAACTGGTCAGGACGGCTTTTGCGTCGGTCTCGCTGCTGTCCATCGTCCCGATGCAGGATCTATTGGACCTCGGTGCAGATGCGCGAATGAATCTACCGGGTATGGCGGAGGGCAACTGGCGCTGGCGTTTCACCTGGGATCAGGTTCCGTCGGATCTGAGCGCCCAGTCGTTGGTGCTGAATACTCGCTACGGGCGGTTCTGAGGGGGGCCGACATATCGACCTGGTCAGCGGGTAGGTGTTTGCACGTATTTTCTTCACCCGGGCGCAGGCCAATACTTAAGGTGTCCTCGCGACATGGATGTAGCGAGGAGCCGCAGGGAACTTTACCTGTGGTTCTTTCCCCAGATCCTCTTCGCTTCGACTCGGCACTCCGGTGCCGAGTCATTTTGGGTTCCGCAGACAGCGTATTGACGCGCTCGGCAGAGATCGCGACCTGTCTGCAAGGGGGACAACCGCTCAAAGCCGGTGATCTTCAGCGGCGCTCTGTGGGTTACGTCCTTTACCTGAATCGGTGCCTATTGCATCGACCGCAAAAAACTGAACGCCACATCTTTGGCGTCTCAGCACCGGGTCGCCACCTTGACCGGAACGCTGTCTAGCGCAGGTCCGCCGTGGTTTCCTTCACCAGCATCCCCACCACCTTCTTGAGTGCCTCCGGCGGATCGGCCCCATCGGCTATGGCAGCCTTATAAGTGTGGCTTTGCCAATGGGCGCTGGTGCCCCGGGCCAGAATGGTACGTGCATGTTCCACTTCTTTAGTGCATCCCAGGTATTCTGCGTCTTCCGCAATCAGTCCCAGGATGTCATCCAACAGAGAACCATAGGGCACGATTTCACCGCGGCCGAAGTCCACCAGACCCTCGTCGATACCATAGCGTTGGGCGCGCCATCGGTTTTCGTTCAGCAGCATCACCCTGTATTCGCGCCAGCGCTGATTGTTCATCCGCAGGCGGTAGAGCATGCGCAGCCAACAACGATAGATGGCGGCAACGCACAGTGCGTCTTCCAGTCGGGTGCAGACGTCCGCGATGCGCATTTCCAAAGTGGAGAAACGTGCGCTGGGTCGAAGGTCCCACCAAAGCTTGGTGCCGTCCTCGATAAGCCCGGCCCCGACCAGGGCATCCAGGTGGCGTTGATACTCCCGATAGCTGTCGAAGCGCTCCGGGAAGCCGGTGCGCGGCATCTCGTTCCAGACCGCAAGTCGATATGATTTCAGTCCCGTGTCGTGTCCCTGCCAGAACGGAGATGAGGTGCTGAGTGCCAACAGGTGAGGCAGCACGTAACTGACTTGGCCGAGCAGGTCGATGCGTAGATCGTCATCCGGAATGCCGACATGGACGTGCATGCCACAGATCATCAGTCGGCGTACCACCTCCTGAAGGTCTTGAGCGATGGTGTCGTACCGGTCTTTCTCGGTTCGGCGTTTGCCCTCCCAGTCGGCGAACGGGTGGGTCGATGCCGCCATCAGCGCAAGTCCGTGGGACTCGGCCACTTCGGATACGGTGCCGCGCAGGTGGGCCAGATCATCCCGGGCTTCCTGCATGGAGCCGCATACGCCGGTCCCCACCTCGATCTGGCACTGGAGAAACTCCGGCGTGACCCTTCCCTGCAGGCGACGCTCGCATTCCTCGAACATACCGGGCGGCGTTTCCCGGATGAGGTCCAGGCTTTCCCGATCAACCAACAGGTACTCTTCCTCGATGCCAACCGTGAACTCGGGTTCCTTAGACATGGGCATCGAACCTCTTTACGCTGAAAATGGTGGGGTCGGCGAGAATCTCGTGAAGCATGCGGGTGAGCAGGGCCGCCCACTGGGCTACGCCTGCCGGTGTGTCGACCAAGTCCTGGCGAATCTCGATCAACACGTTTGGATAGCCGTGATTGTCCGCATGGGTTTCCACACTGTAGCCCTCGGGACTGCGGGCTGAATAGGGCTCGTTGTCGCCGACGCAGATGTCCGGTTCTGCGGCCAGTCGTTTAATCAGCGGGCCGGGAATGCGATCGTCCCGGTGCCAGAGCACGCCCACATGCCAGGGGCGTTCGAATCCCAAGAATGCGGGTGTGAAACTGTGGATCGAGACTAGGGCCGGAATACGCCCCTGAGCACGAAAGCCCTCCAACACCTGCGATACGGTTTCATGGTAGGGCCAGAAAAAAGTGGCCTCCCGTAACGTCACGGCTTCCTCGCCGAGGTCGTGGTTGCCGGGGATCACCAAATCCTCACTCGCTTTCGGTATCGATGAAGGTGAGCGAGGATGGCGGTTGGGATCGATGATCAAGCGCGAATAGTTGGCCTTCACCAGGATAGCGTCGCATCGTTCCGACACATATCGGGCACACGCTTCGGCGCCGATATCATAGGCCACATGGCGCTCCAGATCAGCGCTCTGCAATCCCAGCGTGTCCAGGGAGGTCGGAATGCGATTGTGGGCATGGTCACACAGCAGCACAAAAGGCGCGCTGCCATCCCGATTGACGATTTCAAACGGAGCCGGGTCCTCTGGTCCCAACAGCGTCTCGGGCGCGGCGGTCCGCCTGTCGATAAGGGTCTGATCACTCATTGATGCGGGTCGGGCTTGCGAGCAAGGGCGACGGTGTATTGCCGACCCTGTTTGATCTTTTCATAGTTTCCGAACACTTCAAGAAAGGCTCGCTCGATGAATCGTCGCAAACCCGTGATGACCACCACATAGAAACGGCCGTCCGGTCGCAGTCGAGCGAGGGCGTCCACAAAGTAGAGATAGTACAGCTCCTTCCCGGTCTTGGCGGGCAGATTGGACGCAATCAGGTCGAATGCCCGATCGCCGATCTGGTCAAAACCATTGCTGAGCATCGCCGTTGCGTTGGATATTCCGTTGTCCACGATGTTGCGTTTCGCATAGTCCACCGCAACAAAATCCTTGTCCACCATGAGCGTTGTGCCGGCTGGTGCGCAGCGCGCCAGGGTCAGGCCAATGGGGCCATAGCCGCAGCCGAGGTCCAGACAGCGATCGTTTTTGCCTACGATCATATGCTCCAGCAGCAACTCGGTTCCGTCATCGATCGCTTTGGGCGAGAAAAGACCCCAGGTGCTGCGTAGGGACAAATGCTCGCCACGCAGGATTGCGTCGAACCTCAGATCCTGACGATAGCGCTCTATCGATTCGAGCTGGAACGATTGGGTTGAAGTTTTTCTCATTAATTTAAAGAACTCAGTAGTCAGGCGCGAGACCCGTTTCGCTGTGCTCAGGATGCCCGCGCAAGATTCCGCACCACGTATCGCAGAATGCCGCCGTGGCGGTAATAGGACCATTCCTGTGGCGTATCAATTCGAACCTCCACCTGAAATTGCTGCGCCTCGCCCTGCGACGGAGCGGCTGTGACGGTGATTCGATCCGAACCGGGTTCCAGCTCCTGGATGTCGTAGGTTTCCGTCCCGTCCAGTCCAAGGGCGGCCGCGTTCTGACCATCCACGAAGGCCAACGGCAGAATACCCATGCCCACCAGATTCGATCGGTGGATACGTTCGTAGCTTTCCGCGATAACCGCCCGCACGCCCAGGAGCAGCGGCCCCTTGGCGGCCCAGTCACGGGAGGACCCGCTGCCGTATTCGCGCCCGGCCAGTATGATCAGCGACACCTCTTCCCGGGCGTAACACATGGCCGCTTCATAGATGGACATCAACTCACAGGTCGGCTGATGGCGCGTCCAGCCCCCTTCGGTCTCGGGTGCCAACTGATTCCGCAGTCGCACGTTGGCGAAGGTGCCCCGGACCATGACCTCATGGTTGCCCCGGCGGGATCCATAGGAGTTGAAATCGCGTGGTTCCACTCCCAGTGAGCGCAGATATTCCGCCGCCGGTGTACCGATGCTGATGGCACCCGCGGGAGAGATGTGGTCGGTTGTGACGCTGTCCCCCAGGCGCGCCAGTACCCGGGCGCCGACAATGGCTTGGATGGGTTCCGGGTCCACAGACATGTGCTCAAAGAAGGGTGGGCGACGGATGTAGGTTGAGTCGGCTTGCCACGGATAAAGGGCCGAAGCAGTGGTTTCCAGTCCCTGCCAGCGCGCGTCGCCTTCGAACACATCCGCGTAATGGGTACGAAAGGTTTCCGGACTGATGTGTCGTTCGACGACCTCGCGGACTTCCTGGGCGGTGGGCCACAGGTCGCGAAAAAACACCGGTGCGCCCTCTCCATCATGACCGAGCGGCTCGGAATACAAATCGATGTCCAAAGTGCCGGCCAGGGCGTAAGCCACAACCAGCGGGGGCGAGGCCAGGTAGTTCAGAGGGACTTGCGGGTGAATGCGACCCTCGAAGTTACGGTTTCCGGACAGCACGGCACCGGTGATCAGCTCGCCACGGGTGATGGCCTCGGCCACCGGCTCGGGCAACGGTCCGGAATTGCCGATGCAGGTGGTGCAGCCATAGCCTACGAGATAAAAGCCACAGGCTTCCAAATCCTCCAGCAGACCGGCCGATTTCAAGTATGCCGTCACCGCCTGGGATCCCGGCGCCAGGCTGGTTTTCACCCAGGGTTTGCGCCCCAGACCCCTTTGCCGCGCCTTACGTGCCAGCAGGCCGGCCGCGACCATGACCGAGGGGTTTGAGGTATTGGTGCAGGAGGTGATGGCGGCGATCACCACCGCGCCGTCCCGCAGCAGAAAGTGCTCGCCCTCGTAGTCCACTTGAAGCGCGCCGGTATGGCCCGCCGGCTCGGCATCTACCGCGGTATCGCCGCCTTCGTTCTGGAAGGCAAGCTGTTGTTCATCGCCTGCGCCGGTTCGTTCCGCCTGGGCCTCGTGCAGGGCGATTTGAACGGCTTGTTTGGCGCGGCTCAGGGGTACGCGATCCTGGGGACGTTTGGGGCCGGCCAGGCTGGGGCGGACGGTGGCCAGATCCAGTTCGAGTACATCGGTATAGCGGGGAGCGGGTGCGTCCGGGGTCTGGTACAGCCCCTGGTGGCGCGCATACTGCTCAATCAAGCTGAGTTCGGTATCGCTACGCCCGGTGAGGCGGAGATAGCGCAGGGTCTCGCCGTCGATCGGGAACAGACCGCAGGTAGCACCATACTCCGGCGCCATGTTGGCGATGGTCGCCCGGTCGGACAGGGGCAGGTGCACAAGGCCTGAGCCGAAAAACTCGACAAATTTGCCCACAACACCGTGATGGCGGAGTTGCTCGGTAACAGTGAGCACCAGATCGGTAGCGGTTGCACCTTCCGAAAGGCGTCCGTGTAGTCGAAACCCGATCACTTCCGGCAACAACATGCTCAAAGGCTGGCCCAGCATCCCGGCCTCCGCCTCGATGCCTCCGACGCCCCATCCGAGAACGCCGAGTCCGTTGATCATGGTGGTGTGAGAATCGGTGCCCACCAGAGTGTCCGGGTAGGCCCAGTGCAGATCCCCCGCTGCGCGGGTGCAGACCACTCGTGCCAAGTACTCGAGATTGACCTGATGCACGATTCCGGTGCCCGGCGGCACCACCCGAAAATCGTCAAACGCCTGCTGGCCCCAACGTAAGAACGCATAGCGTTCCCGGTTGCGCTGGAACTCGATGCGGGTGTTCAAATCCAGGGCGCCCTTGCGCCCATAGGCATCCACCTGTACCGAATGGTCGATCACCAGCTCCACTGGAGACAGGGGATTGACTCGAGCGGGATCGCCGCCCAGGGAGGCAACGGCTTCGCGCATGGCGGCTAGATCCACCACCGCGGGCACGCCGGTAAAGTCCTGTAGCAGAACCCTGGCAGGGGTAAACGCAATCTCGAGACCCGCGGGGGGTTGGCCCGACCAGTCCAGCAAAGCCTGAATATCGGATTCGGTGACGGCATCGCCGTCCTCATGGCGCAACAGATTTTCCAGCAACAGTTTGATCGCGTAGGGCAAGTGATTGAGCGGGTGGCGCCGGTTTAGCGTGCCCAGGCTGTGAATCTGGTATGGGCGTTCGGCCGTGTTCAGCGCGTATCGTGTCTCGAAGCTGTCGAGCATGGCTCTCTCCTGCGGCTCAAGGTCATCCCTGTCCATAGTCTATCCTTATGCAGACAGGGGCACGATACTTGTCGCTGTGGGCGTTGAGCATGCCACGCCCAGCTCCAAAAAAAGCCCCCGAACCCAGGGTCCGGGGGCTTGATTGAGCGATGCGTCCCCGTGGCAGGGAGGCCGATCAGCCCGGTCAGGCAGCTGCGATGGGTATCACCTTGTCCGCCACCGCCCGATATTCTTCGATCTGGTCGAAGTTCATATAGCGGTAGATGTCGTCGGCCATGGCGTCAATGGTTCCGGCGGCCTCCATGTACTCGGAAACTGTTGGCAGCCGACCCAGTATGGCCGCGACCGAGGCCAATTCGGCCGACGCCAGATACACATTCGCTCCGGTGCCGAGACGATTTGGGAAATTGCGGGTGGAGGTGGACACCACGGTTGCCTTGTCACGCACCCGGGCCTGGTTGCCCATGCACAGGGAGCAACCCGGCATTTCTGTGCGCGCGCCGACCCGGCCGAAGATGGCGTAGTAGCCTTCCTGGGTGAGAATGTGCTCGTCCATTTTGGTGGGTGGCGCAACCCAGAGCCGGGTGGGGAGGTCATGATGACCGTCCAGCAACTTGCCGGCGGCCCGGAAGTGGCCGATATTGGTCATGCAGGAGCCGATGAACACCTCATCTATGGTGTCGCCCGTCACATCGGACAGCAGCCGCGCATCGTCAGGGTCGTTGGGCGCGCACAAAATCGGTTCGGCGATCTCCGCCAGATCGATCTCGATCACCGCCGCGTACTCGGCGTCGGCGTCGGCCCGCAGCAGCTTGGGTTCAGCCAGCCATTTTTCCATCCCGTCGATCCGCCGCTGAAGCGTACGTTTGTCCTCATAACCGCTCGCGATCATCCACTTCAGTAGCGTTATGTTGGACCGCAGATACTCGCTGACGGAAGCCTCTGACAGGGTGATGCTACAACCCGCAGCGGACCGCTCGGCGGAGGCGTCCGATAATTCGAAGGCTTGCTCCGCCGTAAGATCCTCCAGTCCTTCTATCTCGAGAATACGGCCGGAGAAAATGTTCGTCTTACCCGCCTTGGCGACCGTCAGCAGACCCTGCTTGATGGCGAAATAGGGGATGGCATGAACCAGGTCGCGCAGGGTGATGCCCGGCTGCCGGGTGCCCTTGAACCGCACCAGAACGGATTCGGGCATGTCCAGAGGCATGACCCCGGTGGCGGCGGCGAAGGCCACCAGTCCCGAGCCGGCCGGAAATGAGATGCCCATGGGGAATCGGGTATGCGAGTCGCCACCGGTGCCCACCGTGTCGGGCAGCAGCATGCGATTCAACCAGGAGTGTATGACCCCGTCACCCGGGCGCAGCGAAACACCCCCTCGGCTGGAAATGAAATCCGGCAGCGTGTGGTGTGTGTCAACATCGATCGGTTTGGGGTAGGCCGCGGTGTGGCAAAACGACTGCATCACCAGATCGGCGGAAAAACCCAGGCAGGCCAGATCCTTGAGCTCGTCCCGGGTCATGGGGCCGGTGGTGTCCTGGGACCCGACGGTGGTCATTTTCGGCTCACAGTACTGCCCCGGTGGCACCCCTTCGACGCCACAGGCGCGACCCACCATTTTTTGCGCCAGGGTGAAGCCGTGGGTGGACTCGGTCGCCGGCGCTGGCAGCGTGAACACGTTCGAAGGTCCCAAACCCAGCGCCTCCCGTGCGCGCTCAGTGAGACCTCGACCTATGATCAGCGGGATGCGGCCCCCGGCCCGCACCTCGTCCAGTAATACGTCTGTCTTGAGCGCAAACTCGGCCAGTACTTCTCCGGTTTCGGCATTCTTGGCGACGCCGTCAAAGGGGTATAGCTCGATCACGTCACCCATGCTCATCTTGGAGACGTCCATCTCCACCGGCAGCGCGCCGGCATCTTCCATGGTGTTGAAAAAAATGGGCGCGATCTTGCCGCCGATGCAGTAGCCGCCGGCGCGTTTATTGGGCACATAGGGGATGTCGACGCCCATATGCCAAAGCACCGAGTTGGTGGCGGACTTGCGCGACGATCCGGTGCCCACCACGTCACCGACATAGGCCAGAGGATGGCCTTTTCCCTTCAGGGATTCGATCAGCCGCATCGGACCCAGCGTCCCGGGTTCATCCGGTTCGATACCGTCCCGTGCCATTTTCAGCATCGCGTTGGCGTGGAGAGGGATGTCCGGGCGGGACCAGGCATCCGGCGCTGGTGACAGATCATCCGTGTTGGTTTCGCCGGTGACTTTGAACACGGTCACGGTGATTTTCTTCGCCAGTTCAGGCTTGCTCAGAAACCACTCGGCGTTGGCCCAGGAATCCATCACCGATTTGGCCATGGCGTTGCCCGCGTCCATTTTGTCTTTCACGTCATGGAATGCATCGAACATCAGCAAAGTGTGTTTGAGTGCTTCGGCGGCCGCCTGCGTCACCTCGCTGTCTTCGTCGTCCAGCAGGGCAATCAAGGGCTGGATGTTGTATCCCCCGAGCATGGTGCCTAACAGCCGAGTGGCCGCCACCCGATCGATCAGCGGGGAGGCTGCTCACGCCCTTGGCCACATCGGATAAAAAGGCCGCTTTCACATAGGCGGCCTGGTCAACGCCGGCCGGAATGCGATTGCTGAGCAGGTCCAGCAGAAATGGACCCTCGCCCTCGGGAGGCGCCTTGAGCAGTTCGATCAGGGCAGCGGTCTGTTCAGCGTTGAGCGGCTGAGGTGCGACGCCGACTGCGGCGCGCTCCGAAACATGATTGCGATAGGCTTCAAGCATGGTAAACCCCTCGTGATGTGTCTGGTGACCGCCGGTGGGCCGGCGCACGATGTTTCGTTACGCCCGCAGCGGCGCGGCATTCTAACTTGATCCGGGCGGCCTGTGAAGCGCTGCAGTGCACAATAAGCCGATTTGGACCCTTAAATGTTGTTGTTTTTCATTGGGTTTCTAGATCGGTGTCCGGTCGCTTCCATGCGCCTCAGCCAATTTCGGAAACCAGTGCCCGAGCGTTGTCCATGAGCGATCGGCGCGAAATCAGCAGACTCAGCCGGTTACCCCCGCACTGCTGCCACAATACGCCTGCTCGGACGCCTGCCAGTAGCAGCGCCCGGACTTTAGAGGCCACGATGGGATCCGCCAGACGATTGGGATCACCCCGGACCATGATTCGCGGCGTCAGGGTGCTGATCGTGCTTGAGTATATGTCCGCCAACCCTGCCAAAAGATTCGGGTGCAGAATGGGGAAATGGTTCAGGCGCTCTTTGTTGGTCTCCAGACCGACACGCACCTGCTCCAGCATATCAGGGCGTTTGAGTAGGGCACCGGCATGGTGGATCAACGAGATCACGTAGCGGGTGAAGTTCGGATCTTCTGGGCGATTGAGTTGGTCGCGAACCAACTCGAGACCCGGTTTAATCGGAGCCAGTCCGCCCAGCGCCTCTGATACCGAATCTGCGTCAAAGGTGAACAGCCAGGCCAGCGTAGCCTCCAGATCATCGGCCGGTGCCTGACCATTATTGGCCACGTCCCGCACCAGCCAACTGGCCTGGGCAATGCCGGCCAGTGCCAAGGTTCGGTTGCGGGCCGTGCGGATGTCATTCATGCGTCGACAGCGGCTTGCGACTGGACCGCGATCGGCTGATTGTCCCGATTCCAGGCGGATTCAATTTCGCCCCCGCCCAAACAGACTTCGCCATCGTAAAACACCACTGACTGCCCCGGGGTCACGGCCCGTTGCGGTTGATCGAACTCAACCACCCAGGAATCTGGGTCGTGTCGACGGATTCGGCATGGCTGATCCGGTTGGCGATATCGAATTTTCGCCGTCAGGCGCGGATTCGAAGCGGGCGCGGCGCCTGAGATCCAGTGCAGACTGTGGGCAGACAGGGTGTCACGGTACAGAAGCGGATGATCGCCGCCCTGAACCACGACCAGGCTGTTGGTTGGTGTTTGCTTGTCGGCGACGAACCAGGGTCTGCCATCCCCGTTGGCCTGACCGCCGATGCCCAGGCCCTGTCGCTGACCAAGGGTGTAATACATCAGACCCTGATGCAGCCCGACTTCGGTACCGGTTGGGGTGACAATCGGCCCGGGCTGTGTCGGCAGGTAACGCTGCAGGAACTCACCGAAGCGGCGCTCGCCGATAAAGCAGATCCCCGTGCTGTCTTTTCGATCCGCGGTATGCAAGCCGGCCTTGCGTGCGCGCTCGCGCACCTCAGGTTTTCTCATCCCGCCCAGCGGGAAGCGGGTCGGCAGCAGTTGCGCCTGATTCAATCCGTGCAGGAAATAGGACTGATCCTTCTGAGTATCGACGCCGCGCAGCAGTTGAACCTGACCATCTGGCAATGGTCTCTGACGCGCATAGTGGCCGGTGGCAATCAAATCGGCGCCCAGATTGCGCGCATGGTCGAGAAACGCCCGAAACTTGATCTCGCGATTGCATAGGACATCGGGATTCGGCGTGCGTCCGGCACGAAACTCATCGAGAAAATGCGAGAAAACACGGTTCCAGTACTGTTCTGAGAAGTTGACCTTATGCAGCGGGATCTCCAACTGGCCACAGACCGTTCGAGCGTCGTCGAGATCTGCCGCGGCTGCGCACTGGGTGTCGGTGTCATCCTGTTCCCAGTTCTTCATGAACATGCCCTGGACATCGTAACCCTGTTCCAGGAGCAGGAGAGCCGCTACCGAAGAGTCCACACCACCCGAAAGGCCCACGATTACACGGGTCTTGCGTTTCATTGTCATGTCCCTGGCCCGGGTCTGACAGGATCACGGCGGGAGGCCGTTGACGTATGACCGGGCGTTCAAGATCAGCCGGCATTATCAGAAAAGGAGGGGACTACGGCAAACGCAGCGTGTTGGTGACGGTGCAGACGGGGTTCGTTGCAGGGCTGGGCGCGATTCAGCCAGACCAAAAACCTTCGACCACACTGTGCCCAGCGCCAGACCATATAAGGTTTTGCGGCCTAAGTCGGTCGCTCCTAGAGTTCCTGTTCTACCGTGAAAGCGCCCCGTATATCCCCCTCACTGTAGCCGCGGGCAAGATCGGATGGGTAGAGGGTGTCCAACTCCGCTGCCACCGCCGGGTCGAGATTGACACCATGGCAGGCAAGACAGACTTCGTCGGTGGGGATGGCTTTCATGTACCGAAACACCTGTCCCGACCCTGAAGATACGACTTCATAAAACTCCATTTTAGCCGGGTCCTCACCTGCGGCGAGGCGGGAGTCGAATGTCTCCAGCACCTGTTGCTCCCAATCATCCGGTTTGTTGCCGGGATTGCGGTACTTCAAACTCGTGCGACCGATGTGCAGGGCTTTCTCCTTGGAGACCGAGTCTGCGATGACGGGTGCCTGGACATTGCAAACCTGGATTGCATTGACTGGGCCGCCGGATTTCATGGCTGACTGGAGAGCCTGTTTGAGTTGCGGGCCAAATGCCTTCACCGCTTCCCGGCTGTCGGCCACGTTTGTATCGAGATCCGCACTCTGGGCTAGGGCCGCCAGGCTGGCGAGAATCAGCAACGTTCGGGTTCTGGTTAGCATGTCTGTCCTGTCCTCGTTCGACGGGGTGAATAGGGCGCATATCGCGAATGGGATGTCACGCGTGCGCAGGGTGCAGTATAAGGTTGGCTGCAATCGAAATGATTGACGTATCGCAATTGCCAAAGCATCTGGTAGTCTTGCGAACCAACAAGTCGAATAACTTGTCGTAGAATGCGGGCGGAAAGCCTCTTCCCGCCCTTTTTGCGGCCATGCTGGAGTTCGTCGGGCGGTTCAGATTTGTCGCCGACCCGACTGGAACTGTGAGGGAGTATCTTAATGAGCCTGGCAGACAAGACCTGTGAGCCGTGCCGCGGTGGTGTCGAGCCCATGGATCGAGAAAAGTCGGAGGCACTTCTCAAAGAGGTGCCTGGCTGGGCACTTTCCGAAGATGCCACTCGAGTGAGTCGAACGTTTAAGTTTGAGAACTTCGTCGAGGCGATGGATTTCGTGCGTTGGGTTGGCCACGCAGCGGAAAGCGCCGGCCATCATCCAGACATCACATTCGGCTGGGGCTACGCTACGATCACGTTCTACACCCATAAAATCGGCGGCCTGCACGAGAACGATTTCATCCTGGCTGCACGAATCAACCGGCTGTTTGAAGAAGACTGAGCGCCGTCAATCCGGGTTTGCCAGGCCAGGTCGGCCTCCGGTCGGCGCTGACTGGCTCACACGGTGCCCTGGGGACCTTCTGATCCATTGGTGAACATGCACTTGGGACTGAAATGCGCAGCTTCATCGTTGCAGATCTTGGTAATAGAACACCTATTACCCGCGATCTGCCCCGCGATCCGCCCCTTGAATTTT
Source organism: uncultured Gammaproteobacteria bacterium (assembly GCA_963783675.1). Classification (GTDB taxonomy): domain Bacteria; phylum Pseudomonadota; class Gammaproteobacteria; order Competibacterales; family JAHEDQ01; genus JAHEDQ01. Next base: position 250,823 of record CAWAOU010000005.1, on the reverse strand, counting down.
CACATTTCACCCTCCAATCTGCTTCGTCCAGAATAAATCGTCGACTCTACTAGCGCCTATCCAGCACTGCCGGATCGATAAACTGTACGTATCTTTTCGCCTGGGGCGAGAGGAATTTGCCCTTTCGGATGACCACCCCGTAGGTCCGTTTTGGAAAAAAAGCTGCCAGGCTGCGGGTGCGGATGCGCTCGTTCCCGGTCAGGCAGACACCGCTGACGATTGAGATCCCCAGTCCCATCTCCACATAGTTCTTGATGACCTCCCAGCCCCCCGCTTCGATGCGCACATTGAGGTCCAATCCTCGTTGGCGAAAAGCCAGTGCCACCATGTCCAGGGTGTTCAGGTGGCGGGGCGGCAGGATGAATTCGTACTCGCTGATGGCGTCAAGCGTGATCTCCGGGGCGTTGATCAGGGGGTGATCGTAGGGCGTGATCAGCACTTCGTCGAAAGAGTAAATCGGGAAATAGTCAATGTCCTCCGGGATTTCGGCGATGGCCCCCACGGCAAAATCCACCGCGTCGTCCCGCAACAGCTTTAGACCTTCGCGCCCGGGGACGTTGTGAAACCGAACCCGGATGCCCGGGTATTCGCCAGTGAAACGACGCATGATTTCGGGCAGCAGGTAGAGGATCGTCGATTCGCCCGCGGCGATGTCTATTTCGCCGCGATCGAGTCCCCCTTGACGAGCGGCAAAGACATCGGCGAGACCATCTATGCCTTCAACCAGGGGTAGGGCCAGTTCGTATAAGGTCGCCCCATCGGGTGTCAGTCGGATCCGCGGCCCGCGCCGCTCGAACAGGGTTGTGTCGAACTCCCTCTCCAGTGCCTGAATTTGCAGCGAAACCGACGGCTGGCTCAAGAACATGCGCTCTGCCGCCTTGGAAATGCTGCCACTCTGGACCGCATAGCAGAATCCGCGCAGCTGCTGCATGCGATTGTGCTTGTAATAGTTGCGCGGAAGCGTTTTCGCCATTTCAACTCCGAAATCCGTCCATCAATATAGTTTGAAACAATAGTTAGAATTGAATCAATTGGGTTGTCAATTGCTGCATAGCCGCATAGGATGGCGCGGCCAATTCTGCTGTGTGCGACGGTATTTCGTATAATGAAAAATAACGCAAGCGCGATTGCAAAAACGGTCTCCACCGTTGTGAATGATGTGGAACTATTGGGTGATCTGGGACCCGGTTACGATTCCATACTCACCCCTGGTGCGCTGTCCTTCGTGGCGGCGCTTGCACGGCGTTTCGATTCCGAGCGATGCCGCTTGCTTGAGGCACGTCGAATCCGGCAAGCCCGTTTCGACCAAGGCGAGATGCCGGGGTTTTTGCCGGACACCGCAGCGGTGCGCGAGGCCAGTTGGGCCGTGGCGGATATTCCCGACGATCTGCTCGACCGCAGGACCGAGATTACCGGGCCCGTTGACCGCAAAATGGTCATCAATGCGCTCAACTCCGGAGCGCGGGTGTTCATGGCCGACTTCGAAGACGCGTCGACCCCCACCTGGGACAACATGATCCAGGGTCAGATCAATCTGCGGGACGCGGTCAACCGGGCACTGGATTTCGAAGCCGAGGACGGCCGCCGGTACCGATTGAACCAACAGATCGCTACCCTGATCGTCCGGCCTCGGGGCTGGCATCTGCCTGAAAAACACGTTTTGGTTGACGGCCGGCCCGTCTCGGGTGCTTTGTTCGATTTCGGTTTGTATCTGTTCCACAACGCATCCCAGGCGTTGGCCAATGGCTCCGGTCCTTATTTTTACCTGCCGAAGTTGGAAAGCCACCGCGAAGCGGCCCTTTGGAACGCGGTGTTTGTGTGGGCCCAGGAAAGACTTGATCTTCCGGTCGGCACCATCAAGGCGACGGTTCTCATCGAGACCCTGCCCGCGGTGTTCGAGATGGAAGAGATCCTGTACGAGCTGCGTGACCACATCGTCGGGCTGAACTGCGGTCGTTGGGATTACATTTTCAGCTTTATCAAAACGTTCCGGGCCCGCCCGGAGTTTGTACTGCCGGAGCGCGCCCAGGTGACCATGACGGTGCCGTTCCTGCGCGCCTATGCGCAACTGCTGGTCGAGACCTGCCATAGGCGGGGTGCGTTCGCCATGGGCGGTATGGCGGCCCAGATCCCGATCAAATCCGACCCACAGGCCAATGACGCGGCCATGGCTAAGGTTCGGGCGGATAAGGAGCGGGAAGCCACCGATGGTTGCGATGGGACCTGGGTGGCGCACCCCGGCCTGGTGTCGCTGGCGACGGAGATTTTCGACCGCTATATGCCCGGCCCGAACCAGATCGATCGCCTGCCCGAAGCGCCGTCTGTCACCGCGGCTGATCTGGTTTCGGTGCCGACGGGGACAATCACGGAAGCGGGATTTCGGAGCAATGTGAATGTGGCGGTGGGTTACATGGCGTCCTGGTTGTGTGGCCAGGGTTGTGTGCCTTTGCACAACCTCATGGAGGATGCCGCAACTGCCGAGATTTCACGGGCACAGATCTGGCAGTGGATCCGGCATCCGAGTGGCGTTCTAGAAGACGGTCGCCGCATCACCGTCCAATGGTTTCGTCAGGTACTGTCCGAAGAATGCCGGACCCTCAGAGAGGAGGTGGGGGTGGGGCGCTACCAGTCAGGCCGCTTTGAACTGGCGGCAGATCTGATTGATCGGATCTGCACTCAGGATGAGTTTATCGATTTTCTGACCCTCGTGGCGTATGAGCACGTCTAGAGATTTTTCCACAGGAGTAGTGAGTACAATGCCTCATTTGAGCATCGAACAGCTGGAGCAGAATTGGCAGCAGAATCCCCGTTGGAAGGGCGTCACCCGTCCATACAGTGCTGAGGATGTGGATCGTCTGCGCGGCACCGCTGGGATTGAGTATACGCTGGCCGTCAAGACTGCGGAGAAGCTCTGGAAGTCTCTCCACGAAGAGCCGTTTGTCAACTCTCTGGGCGCCCTGACCGGGAACCAGGCCATGCAGCAGGTCAAGGCCGGCCTGAAGGCGATCTACCTTTCCGGCTGGCAGGTTGCCGCCGACGCAAATCTGGCGGGCAGCATGTATCCGGATCAGTCCCTGTATCCGGCCAACTCCGTGCCTTCTGTGGTTGCTCGCATAAACAACGCACTGCGGCGCGCCGATGAACTGCACCACGCCGAAGGCGACGACAGTATCGATTGGTTCCAGCCTATCGTGGCCGATGCCGAGGCAGGCTTCGGTGGCGTGTTGAATGCGTTTGAACTGATGAAGGCCATGATCGAGGCGGGCGCGGCCGGGGTGCATTGGGAAGATCAGCTGTCATCGGCCAAGAAGTGCGGCCACATGGGCGGCAAGGTTTTGATCCCGACCCAGGAAGCAATACAAAAACTGGTGGCCGCCCGTTTGGCAGCGGATGTCATGGGCGCGCCGACTCTGGTGATTGCCCGAACAGATGCCGATGCGGCGACGCTCATCACCTCGGACGTGGATGAGCGCGATCGCAGCTTCATCACCAGTAAGGAACGAACCGTGGAAGGCTTTTACCACGTGCGCAACGGCACCGAGGCCGGAATAGCGCGGGGTCTGGCCTACGCACCTTATGTGGACTTGCTTTGGTGTGAGACCAGCAAGCCTGACTTGGCCGAGGCGAAGAGATTCGCCGAGGGCATTCGCAGCGTTTATCCGGAGCAGATGCTGGCTTACAACTGCTCACCGTCGTTCAATTGGAAGAAAAACCTGGACGATGGAACCATCGCAAAATTCCAGCGGGAGCTGGGTGCCATGGGCTACAAATTCCAATTCATTACCCTGGCCGGTTTCCACAACCTGAATTACGGCATGTTCGAGTTGGCCAAGGGGTACAAGGAACGGCAGATGGCGGCCTATGTGGAAATGCAGGAGAAGGAGTTTGCCGCGGTGTCGGAGGGATTTACCGCTGTCAAGCATCAGCGGGAAGTCGGCACGGGTTACTTTGACGACGTAACCCAGGCGATAACAGCTGGGACGTCTTCGCTTACTGCGCTGACCGGCTCCACAGAGGAAGAGCAGTTCGAAGAGGCCTGATCGGCCTCAGACGGCGAACCATCGGCCCGGTCGCGGGGATATCCCGCGCCGGGCTTTTTGTTGTGCACCGGCCCAGGGCCGGCAACGGCGCCGAGGGTCCAAAATCGTGCGTTTTGACGCGGTGCAGGTGGGTCGAAGTTGATATAAGCTAAGCTCATGGCCAGACGCGGTACGGTGCGGGAACCGGTTTGGGTTTTGCATGTCCGAAATGTGAAAGGAGGTAGCGGCGAACCATGAGTGGGTCGAACCCGTATGACGACCAGAAGGATGGTACGGTTGTCGAGAAAGCACGGCCGAAGCTGAAACGGCCGCGCATGTTCAAAGTACTGATCGTGAACGATGATTTCACTCCTATGGAGTTCGTTGTACACGTTCTGGAGCAGTTTTTCGGATTGGGACGGGAGCGCGCGACTCAGGTGATGTTGCACGTGCACACCCGGGGCAAGGGCGTGTGCGGTGTCTTCACCCATGAGATCGCTGAGACCAAAGTATCCCAAGTAAATGAATACTCCCGTGCACACAAGCACCCGCTCTTGTGTACGATGGAGGAAGCCTGACCATCCTGTATGAGGTGTGAGCGCGATGCTGAGTAAGGAGCTCGAGTTTTCTATCAATCTTGCTTTCAAAGAGGCAAGGGCGAGGCGGCACGAGTTCCTGACTGTGGAACACCTGCTGCTTTCGCTGCTGGAGAACCCTTCTGCGGCCGAGGTGCTTCGCGCCTGCGCGGCCGACCTGGATCGGCTCAAGAGTGAGCTGGCCACATTCTTAACCGAAAACACGCCCTTGCTGGACGAAGATGACACGCGCGAAACACAGCCCACTCTGGGCTTTCAGCGTGTTCTGCAGCGAGCCGTTCTGCATGTGCAGTCCTCCGGACGCAAAGAAGTCACCGGAGCCAACGTGCTGGTGGCCATATTCGGGGAACAGGAGTCCCACGCTGTGTTTCTGCTCAAGCAGCAGGACATCTCCCGTCTGGACGTGGTCAACTACATTTCCCACGGAATTTCCAAGGTGCCGGATGAACCTCAGGACTCATCAGCGGGCTCCGATACTGAGGATGAATCGGGTGAATCGGGCAGCAAGCAACCGCTTGAGCTGTATGCAACCAATCTCAATCAGCGGGCGCAGCAGGGCCGCATCGACCCCCTGATCGGACGCAAGCTGGAACTGGAACGGACCGTTCAGATCCTCTGCCGTCGACGCAAGAACAACCCGTTGCTGGTTGGCGAGGCGGGCGTCGGCAAGACCGCCATTGCCGAAGGTCTGGCAAAAAAGACGGTGGAAGGGGATGTTCCTGACATTCTGAAGGACGCCACAATCTATGCGCTGGATCTGGGCGCCCTGGTTGCAGGCACCAAGTACCGCGGGGACTTCGAGAAGCGGCTCAAAGCCCTGTTGACCCAGCTCAGGCGCGAGCACAATTCCATATTGTTCATCGACGAAATCCACACCATCATCGGTGCGGGCGCCGCCTCGGGTGGTGTGATGGACGCATCAAACCTGATCAAGCCAATGCTCGCCAACGGCGAGCTGAAGTGCATCGGCTCCACCACGTATCAAGAGTTTCGCGGGATCTTTGAGAAAGATCGGGCCCTGGCCCGGCGCTTTCAGAAGATCGATGTGCCGGAGCCGTCGGTGGACGAAACCATCGAGATTCTCAAGGGGCTGCGAAGCCGCTTCGAGGAACACCACAAGGTCAAGTACTCAGTGCCGGCGCTGCGCTGTGCGGCGGAACTGTCGGCACGGTACATTAATGACCGCCATCTGCCCGACAAAGCCATCGACGTGATCGACGAGGCCGGCGCCAGCGTGCGCCTGCAACCGCCGTCGAGGCGAAAAAAGACCATTGGCGTACACGATATCGAAACCATCATCGCCAAGATGGCGCGCATTCCAGCCAAAACCATTTCGGCATCGGACAAGGATGTGCTGAAAAACCTGGAGCGGGATCTCAAGATGGTTGTGTTTGGCCAGGACATGGCAATAGATACCCTGGCCAATGCCATCAAGCTGGCCCGCGCGGGCCTGGGCAGTGAGCAACGTCCCATCGGATCGTTCCTGTTTGCGGGTCCCACTGGTGTCGGTAAGACCGAAGTGACGCGTCAACTCGCCAGTGTCATGGGCATTGAGCTGATCCGATTCGACATGTCTGAGTATATGGAGCGGCATACGGTTTCTCGACTTATTGGCGCGCCGCCGGGTTATGTGGGGTTCGACCAGGGAGGTCTCCTGACCGATGCGATCATCAAGCACCCGCATGCCGTATTGCTGCTCGATGAAATCGAGAAGGCCCACCCGGATGTATTTAATCTGCTTCTGCAGGTGATGGACCATGGCACCCTGACCGATAACAATGGTCGCAAGGCGGATTTTCGCAGCGTCATCTTGGTCATGACCAGCAATGCCGGAGCCTCTGAGCTGGATCGCACGTCCATAGGATTCACCGCCCAGGACAACAGCACCGATGGACTTGAGGCGATCCGTAAAGTGTTCTCGCCGGAGTTTCGAAACAGGCTGGATGCCATCATCCAGTTCAAGGCGCTCACCCCGGACATTATTCAGAACGTGGTGGACAAATTTGTCATTGAACTGGAGGCGCAGCTGGTGCCCAAACGGGTGACCGTCGATGTGGATGACGAAGCCCGCATTTGGTTAGCTGAACGGGGTTATGATCCGAAGATGGGCGCTCGCCCCATGGCCCGGGTGATACAGGAGGCCATCAAACGCCCCCTCGCTGAGGAGCTCCTGTTCGGTCGCCTGGTCAACGGCGGACACGTCCTGGTGAAAGGGACCGGTGATGGTTTGGAGCTTGAGATTCAGGAGGAGGAGTCAGTGCACTGAGCCACCGGACTGATCGCTTTGGGCTGGTTGCGCTGGCCACACATCCAAGTTGAGCGGCCCGAAGCCAGCCGAGGGTATCAGGATAACGGAGGGGTGGATGAGGGCGGGATGAGAAGTAGGAGCTACCGGTTTCGGTAAACTATTCTGCCCTTGCTCAAATCGTAGGGTGTGAGTTCAACCTTCACCTTGTCGCCGGTGAGAATACGGATGTAATGCTTGCGCATTCGACCTGAGATGTGTGCAGTAACCACATGCCCGTTCTCCAGCTCCACCCGGAACATGGTGTTGGGTAAGGTATCGACTACCGTCCCCTCCATCTCAATGCTGTCTTCCTTCGCCATCTAGACTCCTTCGAGTCACCTCGGAAACCGCGGCAACCATACAGAAAAGCCGGTTGGGCGGCAAGTGCCGCACTGCGTCAAGGTGGGCCAACAGCGACGGTGATTTCCAAATTACGGATAGCGCTGCCAGATTCCGTCTGAAATGCGCAGTTCGTGAGGTCTAAAGCGCGTCTTGTAAGCCATTTTTTTGCAGCCTTCGATCCAGTATCCCAGATACAGCCAGCTGAGCGATTCGGCGTGCGCCGTCTGAATCTGTTTCAGAATGACCCAGGTCCCCAAGCCCCGTTCAGGTAGCCGTGGATCGAAGAACGTGTACACGGCGGACAAACCATCGCTCACTTCGTCGGTGACGGCCACGGCCACCAGTTTCTCTTGATTTCGCGCTTCGTAGAATCGGGTGTTGCACCATGCGCTGGTGAGAAAGGTGTGAAAGTCTTCCGGTGCGGATTGATCCATGCCACCGCCAGGGTGGCGGACGGCCAGGTAGTGACGATAGAGCTGAAAGTACTCGTCGTTGTGTCCCGGATCACCTCTGGTGAAGTCCAGGTCCTGGTTTTTGATCAACAGCCGCCGCATGCTGCGGTTGGGGCGATGCTCCGCCACAGGCAGACGCAGGGAGACGCAGGCTTTGCATATCTGGCAGTGGGGTCGATAGAGATAATCCCCGCTGCGTCGGAATCCCAGCGGCGCCAGGGCTGAATAAAGCTCCGGGCTGTTGCACTTGGGATCCGTGACCAGGTTTCGGGCGCGACGTTGTTTCAGGTAAGCGCAATCGTGCTCGCTGGTGAGGTAGAGCCGGATGTCGGGCTGACGGGTGCTCATGTTCGCCCCTTGAACTGCCGTTCGGGTGCGCGGCGTAGCTGTGCGCTCATGGATTCAGCGCGGCCCGCAGTGCTCGTGTTCTCAGGTGGATCAAACCCGTTCAGCCTCAGTGACAATGGTTTCCGCGGTGACAAGCTGCTGATCGAGATCAGGATCCAGCGCCCAACGCCCGCTTCGTCCAGGGTGGTCCAGGGCCGTTGCCAACAGGCCCATGAATCGTTCCCGAGAAATCGGTTCGGCCCCCAATCGAAGCAAGTGCGCGCTCTGGGTCTGGCAATCCACTGCCCGGAACCGCCAGCGCGTCAGTTGCGCACACAGATACACCAGGGCAACTTTCGAGGCGTCGGTCGCGCGGCTGAACATGGATTCGCCGAAAAACATTCCGCCTTGAGCGACTCCGTACAAGCCGCCCACCAGTCGGCCTTGTCGGTGAACTTCAACGGAATGTGCATGGCCAGCGTGGTGAAGTGCAGTGTAGGCTTGCTGCATATCGCGGGTAATCCAGGTTCCGGTCTGTCCTGGCCGGGGCGCCGCACATGCGGCTATGACCGCATCGAAGCACCGGTCCATGCTGACCTGATAGCCCTTGTTGCGCAGGGATTTGAGCAAGCTGCGGCTGACGCGAATCTGTTCCGGACGCAGTATGGTGCGTGGGTCGGGTGACCACCACAGTATGGGTTGACCGTCGCTGTACCAGGGAAAGATTCCACTTTGGTACGCCCGGAGCAGTCTGTCGACCGACAGGGTGCCTCCGAATGCCAGCAAACCGTCCGGGTCCCTGAGTGCGGCACTCACTGGCGGGAAAGGCGTCATATGGTCATCCGGGTCTATCCAGATCAGGTTTGTCATGCCGGCGACGGTGCTCGGTAGGGACTGTGCGTCATCAGCTGTGCGGCATAGTCTTTCACTGCCGGTCCTTCACGCTCCAGGAAATCGTTGATTGCCCGCCGCATGCCCTCGTTTTCGATCCAATGGGAGGAATAGGTAAGGGTCGGCAAAAAACCGCGGTGGACCTTGTGCTCACCTTGGGCGCCAGGTTCAAAGCGCTGGAGGCCATTGTCGATGCAATATTCTATGCCCTGGTAGTAGCATGCTTCGAAGTGCAGGCTGTCATAGTCTTTGTCGCAGCCCCAGTGGCGGCCATAGAGTGTCGTGTCGCTGCGCAGACAGACCGCACCGGCCACCTCACGGGGGCCATCGTAGGCCAGACATAGGACCACTTGGTCACCCATGGTTTCTCCAATCTCCTGGAAAAACGGGAGTGTCAGGGTTGCGAATCCGCCGCGCCGATCAAAGGTGGATTCATAGAACCGATGGGTTATAGCCCAGCGCGCCTCGTTCATGTCCGATCCGGACACTATTTCCAGAGTCAGCCCGGATTCAGCCACCAGGCGCCGTTCGCGCCGTATGTTTTTTCGCTTTTTTGAGCTGAGGGCGGCCAGGAAGTCCTCGAAATTGACGTACCTGTTATTGCGCCAATGATACTGGCAGCCCAGACGTCGATGCATGCTTTGAGCCTCGTAGGCGGCCAACTCGTCCGTTGGATGGAACAGGCAGTGATACGAGGACACGCCAAGACTTGAAGCCAGGCGCACCGCTTCTGCGGCCAGGGCGGCCCGCCCCGATGCCGGATCAATGGCCGGATGGAGCAACATGCGGGCGCCGGTGGCCGGGGTGAAGGGTATCGCGCTGACCAGTTTAGGGTAATAGCGCATCCCATATCGCTGGTACGCGTCCGCCCAGGCCCAGTCGAACACAAACTCGCCGTAGGAATTGGTTTTGAGATACAGCGGCATGGCCGCCACCAACCGGTCGCTTTGATCGAAACCCAGCAGGTGCTGTGGGTGCCAGCCCGTGCGTTCGCCCACACAATCGTGTCGTTCCAATGCCCGAAGGAACTCGTAGCGCAGAAAGGGATCGCCATCGCTTATCAGGGCGTTCCAATCGTTTGCCTCGACGCGACTCAGGGACGAACAGATCTGAAAACGCATGAATCAACTCGGTATGGCCAAACCAGAATGGGTTTGAGCGAAATACGGCAGGACAGTTCTCACCCGCTCCGATTCGGCTGAACACATTCTCGGAAAATTCTTATCCTGTTCAACGCTTTTGAAGCGTTTTCGTGCAAAACACTTCATATATCAACTGTAGAGTGGGACAATGTCAGGCCTCGGGGCTTGTACTCTGATCATATGAGGACGGATGCTTGGCTCAAACGTCTCAGAAAGCGGGTGCGACGCAGGGAACCGCATTGGCTGCGGTCCACCACGGCCTTCGCGAGAGCGCCCTGCTGCTGGTTGTTGTCGTGGCGCTCTACCTGCTGGTCTCTCTACTCTCATTTACTGCATCCGATCCCGCCTGGTCGCACAGCGGCATGTCCGAGCAAGTCCGAAACCTTGGCGGCGTGGCGGGGGCTTGGATCGCAGATATCGTACTCTATTTTTTCGGTTATCCCGGTTTTCTGCTGCCGCCTTTGCTGGCACTGGGCGGTTGGCTGGTGTTCCGGGGGCAAGCGGCGATGCCCTATCTGTCAGACCGGCCTGCCGCGGTCCGCGCCGTCGGTTTGCTGGTGACGCTGGTGGCCGCTTGCGGTCTTTCCTCCCTGATGTTTGCGGCCGACGCGGGATGGATACCGGGTACAGCGGGGGGCGTGTTGGGGGACCTGGCCAGCCGGAATCTGGTCTCTGTGGTCAGTCATTTCGGTGCGGCCCTGTCGCTCATCGCCTTGCTGATGACCGGTCTGAATCTGTTTACCGGTTTGTCCTGGATTGCCGTCGTGGATTTGGTGGGCAGGCTGACCCTGGATCTAACGGCGTTGTGCGTTCGCCTGGTTCGGGGCGTGTTGCGAGTGGTGGGCCCGAGACTGAAGCGACCACCTCGCGTCGAGCGTGTGGTCAACGCCAGGTCATCGATTGAAACCACCGTCGCACCGCAGAGCCGGGAAGAACCCGCCCTGTCCGCTCCGATCGGCGGCCTGCCCATATCTGGCGCCTCGTCTAACCCGGAGGCGAGAGTGCCATCAACGCAAAGCGGGCCGCACCCATCGCAGAAGCCACGAGTCAGCCGGACACGAAAGAAAGTCTCTGCCGGTCAACTCGAAATGGGTGCACTGGGACTGCCTCCCATGGACCTGCTGGATCAGGCACAAACCAGCGACGGCAGTTATGCCCCGGATGTGTTGGAGGCTCTGTCGCGACAGGTCGAGGAACAACTCGCGCATTTCGGCATTCAGGTGGAGGTGGTGGCGGTTCAACCCGGACCCGTCATCACGCGTTTCGAACTGCAACCGGCGCCTGGGGTCAAGGTCAGCCAGATCAGCAATCTGGCGAAGGATATGGCCCGCGGATTATCGGTGATCGCGGTGAGGGTGGTCGAAGTGATCCCGGGTAAATCCGTGGTGGGTTTGGAAATCCCGAACGTGCGGCGTGATATTGTCGCGCTCCGTGAAGTGCTGTCGTCTTCGGTATGCCTGGACGCGTCTTCGCCCGTCACCCTGGCCTTGGGAAAGGACATCGCCGGACATCCGGTGGTGGCCAATCTGGCGAAGATGCCGCACTTGCTGGTCGCGGGCACCACCGGCTCAGGAAAGTCGGTTGCCATCAATGCCATGCTGCTCAGCATGTTGTATAAGAGCACGCCGGAGGAAGTTCGCCTGATTCTGGTTGATCCCAAGATGCTGGAACTCTCCATTTATGAGGGGATCCCTCATTTGCTGGCGCCGGTGGTAACCGACATGAAAGACGCAGCCAGCGCGCTGAGTTGGTGTGTGGCGGAAATGGAACGTCGCTACAAGCTTATGGCGGCGCTCAAGGTGCGCAATATCGCCGGCTTCAATGCCCAGGTGGCGGAGGCGCAGGCCGCGGGTACACCGATTTCGGATCCGTTTTATCAGCCCGAGCTTGATCTGGATCCCGACGGATCCGCCCCTGCCCTGGAAAAGCTTCCGTTTGTGGTTGTGGTGATCGACGAACTCGCCGACCTCATCATGGTGGTTGGCAAGAAAGTGGAGGAGTTGATCGCCCGGCTGGCTCAAAAGGCGCGAGCGGCGGGTATCCACCTGATTCTGGCCACCCAGCGCCCGTCTGTCGACGTCATCACGGGATTGATCAAAGCGAATATTCCAACCCGGATCGCATTTCAGGTGTCGTCCAAGGTTGATTCGCGCACGATTCTGGATCAGTCCGGGGCCGAGACGCTGCTTGGCCATGGAGACATGCTGTATCTGCCGCCCGGAACCGGATTCACCCAGCGGTTGCACGGCGCGTTCGTGGATGATGACGAGGTGAACCGAGTGGTGGAGTTTCTGAAGGCCAGCGGTGAACCGGATTATGTGGACAGCATTCTCGAGGCTGGGGTCGAGTCGGGGGGCGGCGCATCCGGTGAGTACGACGATGGTGACATGGAGACCGATCCGCTCTACGACCAGGCCGTTCGAATTGTCACCGAGACGCGCAGGGCATCCGCATCGGGCATCCAGCGGCGCTTGAAAATCGGCTACAATCGCGCGGCCCGCTTGATAGAGGCGATGGAGTTTGCGGGTATTGTCAGTGCCCAGGGAAGCAACGGGATGCGTGAAGTGCTGGTGGCACCGCCCCCGGAGGAGTAAACCATGATGCCTCATCGGCCGTTGGCGACAGGCCTGCTCGGTGCCGTGGCATTGTGTATCTCGACACTTGCCTCGTCCGCCGAGCCGCTGCAGAGCTATTTTCAACAGCTGAGTACGCTGCGCGCTGATTTTGTTCAGACCGTCACGGCGGGTCCAAATCAGGCACCCAAGTCGTCCCGTGGTCGGATGGTTCTGGAACGTCCCGGGCGGTTTCGTTGGGACTACGAGGCACCCTACGAACAGGTGATCGTGTCGGATGGCGATCGGGTCTGGCACTACGACGCGGATCTAGAGCAGGTTACGGTGCAGCGACTGGACGATAGTATGGACACTACCCCGCTTGCGCTGTTGATGGGCCGAGCGCCGCTGAATGAGTCCTTTCTTGTCAAGCCGATAGGTCGGAAAGAGGGTCAGGACTGGTTTGAGTTGACACCTCGGGGTGCTGACAGTCAATTCAACCGGATTCGGGTGGCCTTGCGGGCAGGGGAGTTGAGCGGCCTGGAGCTCGATGATGCCCTTGGAACCAATACGCGGCTCAGCTTTGAACGCATGGAGCGGAACAAGGCCATCGATCCCACTGAGTTTGAGTTTACCCCTCCCGCGGGCGCCGATGTCGTTGGGGACGGCTGAGCTCGATCCGGTCCGGCCACTGGCCGACCGGATGCGGCCCCGCACACTTTCAGAGTACGTTGGTCAAGGCCACATTTTCGATCCGGGAAAACCCCTGCGGTCGTCGCTTGAGCGTGGGCGCGTGCATTCCATGCTGTTATGGGGCCCGCCCGGCACCGGAAAAACCACGCTGGCGCGATTGGTGGCTGCCTGTGTGGACGCAGAATTCAAAGCCATTTCCGCCGTGCTCGCCGGGGTCAAGGACGTTCGCGAGGCGGTGGCAACTGCCACACACATACGGCAAGTTCATAACCGCGCGACGGTTTTGTTCGTTGACGAAGTGCACCGCTTCAACAAGGCGCAACAGGATGCGTTTCTGCCTTTCGTCGAGGATGGCACCATCATCTTCATCGGTGCGACGACCGAAAATCCGTCATTTGAAGTAAACAACGCTCTTCTATCCCGTACCCGGGTCTACGTGCTGCGGCCCCTGACCCGGGATGACATGGATAGCATTCTTCAGCAGGCACTGACGGATACCCAGCGGGGCTATGCTGGCAAGGTCACAGTCGTGCCGGAGGCTCTGGCCATGTTGGCCGAAGCGGCGGACGGTGATGCTCGGCGCGCACTGACCTTTCTGGAGTTGGCGGTTGACTTGGCGGAGACCGATTCCGGGGGGGGGCGCATGGTGGAGTTGGCTACGGTAGCTGAGGTTTGCAGCGGCAGCGCCCGGCGATTCGACAAGGGTGGTGACCTGTTTTACGACCAGATTTCGGCGCTGCACAAATCAGTCCGTGGTTCCAGCCCCGATGGCGCGCTGTATTGGCTGACACGAATGTTGGACGGTGGTTGCGATCCTGTCTACATCGCGCGCCGCATCGTGCGCATGGCCAGTGAAGACATAGGCAATGCGGACCCCCGTTCCCTGCGGCTGGCCTTGGATGCATGGGATGCTTACGAGCGTCTGGGCGCTGCGGAAGGGGAGTTGGCTCTGGCCCAGGCGGTGGTCTATTTGGCGTGTGCACCAAAGAGCAACGCGGTATACACAGCCTATAAAGAGGCCCGGGAGGATGCCCGGAGTGCGGGTAGCCTTGAGGTGCCTCTGCATTTGCGCAACGCACCCACCGGGCTGACCAAGGCGTTGGGACATGGACGCCGTTATCGTTATGCCCACGACGAACCTGACGGGTATGCGGCCGGCGAGGTTTATCTTCCCCAGGCACTGCAGCAGCGATGCTACTATCGTCCGGTGGAACGGGGGCTGGAGATCAGGATTCGGGACAAGCTGAACCGATTGCGCCAGCAGGACATTGAAGCCAGGCGCAAGGGCTGAGCGGACACCGATCAGCGGGTTCATAGGGACGCCTTTTCAATGCCGTGCATGGGCAATCTGCGCTCATTGGGTATAATTCGCTCCGCCACAATTCAGAACGGGCTGCCCCGTGTCACAACTGTTTGCCATTGCCGTCGGCGGCGCGTTCGGCGCACTGATGCGTTTTTTTGTTTCCACGGGCACCTACCTTCTGTTGGGACGGGGTTTCCCCTACGGCACCTTGATGGTGAACGTTCTGGGCAGCCTGCTCATGGGCGCCCTGTTTGTGGTTTTGTCTGAGCGCTTGGCACTGGGCCCGGAATGGCGCGCCGGGTTGCTGGTCGGTTTGCTTGGCGCTTTTACCACCTTTTCCACCTTTTCACTGGAAACATTGGTGCTGCTGGAGGAGGGACGCTGGCTCACTGCGTCGGCCAACGTCTTTGTCAGTGTCTTGCTGTGCCTGCTGGCAACCTGGATCGGTCTTACCTTGGCGAGGCAGATATGAAAAGCGAAGCCGCAACTGTGGCCCGAATCTATCTGAGTGAGGGCGACATGGGCATCGATCAGGTATTGAATCGGCTTCGTCAGGCCGGCGCGATCAAGGGTGTGACGGTATATCGGGGTATAGCAGGCTATGGCCAGTCCGGCCGGGTGCATGAGGCACACCTGCTGGACTTGTCCCTGGATTTACCTCTGGTGGTGGAGTTCTTTGATACGCCAGAGCGGGTGCAGGCCATTTTGCAGGCGCTACAGGGTCAGATGGAACTGGCTCAGGTGGTGACCTGGCCCGCGCACCATTCCATTTCAGCCAAAGCGGAGTAGAAATGCTCGACCCGAAGCTGCTGCGAACCGACCTCGATACCATGGCGTGCCGCCTTGCACGGCGTGGATTTGAACTTGATGGGGCCCACCTGGAGCGTCTGGAGACGCAACGAAAAGAGCTGCAGGTGCGGGTGCAGAATCTCCAGGGCGAGCGCAATCGGCGTTCCAAATCCATCGGCCGGGCGAAGGCGGCGGGTGAAGACCTTGAACCGTTGCTGCAACAGGTGGCCACGCTGGGTGACGAGCTCAAATCCGCGCAGGGGGAGCTGACTGCTGTCCAGGATGCGCTCAACAGCCTGCATCTGGACATCCCGAATCTTCCGGATGACAGTGTGCCGGCCGGCGCCTCCGAGGACGACAACCTGGAAGTGCGACGCTGGGGTGAACCCAGGGCATTTGGGTTCGAGCCACGGGATCACGTGGAACTGGGTGGTTCCGGTATGGACTTTGAACTGGGCGCCACCCTGGCGGGTGCGCGATTCGTGGTCCTGTCCGGACCGTTGGCACGGCTTCAGCGCGCCCTGACCCAGTTCATGCTGGATGTGCACACCACCGAGCATGGTTACCGGGAAACCTATGTGCCGTTCATGGTCATGGACCGAATTCTCCAGGGCACTGGGCAATTGCCCAAGTTTGAGGAGGATTTATTCAGGGTGGATGACGAGTCGGGCCATTTCCTGATCCCGACATCCGAAGTGCCACTGACCAACCTGGTGCGTGAACGTATTTTGGAGCCGGGTGAGTTGCCCCTGCGGATGACCGCGCATACACCGTGTTTCAGACGCGAGGCGGGATCATACGGCCGTGATACCCGGGGCATGATCCGGCAGCACCAGTTCGAGAAAGTGGAATTGGTTCACGTGGTCCGGCCAGACGCGTCCTGGGATACCTTGGAGTTGTTGCTGGGTCACGCCGAGAGCATTCTGCGCCGGCTGGAGTTGCCCTACCGTGTCGTGGCGCTGTGTGGCGGCGATCTCGGCTTTTCGGCCGCCAAAACTTACGATCTGGAAGTGTGGCTACCCGGGCAACAGACCTATCGAGAGATTTCCTCGTGCAGCAATTGCACGGATTTTCAGGCCCGGCGGATGCAGGCCCGATGGCGTAATCCGGAAAGCGGCAAACCTGAACTGGTGCACACGCTGAACGGATCGGGCCTGGCGGTGGGCCGGACATTGGTTGCGGTTCTGGAGAACCATCAACAGGAGGACGGTTCGATCCAGGTGCCCGCGGCGCTCCGTGGCTATCTGGGTGGTGCCACCCGGTTTGATCTCCAATAGCGGCGACCTTTGCAGGCGTTTCCCTGGGCATGTGACGATCCAGTGATGGGATGCGACCCCAGGGGGATTTTGTAAGAACAAAGCGTTATGAATATAGGAATAAGCTGACTTTATCCGGGGCAACGGACACGGTACGGTATTGATCATGAGGTGTCCGGCAATGGAGGCTGGGCGTGGAGACACTTGAACATGGGGGCAACCGTCATGAACGCATCCAAGAACAGTCGCCGTTGGCAGCTGCATGCGCAGCTCTCCGGGATTCGTCAGGCTCTCGAGGCGTTGGAAGAGCAGATTGCGGAGGTAGACGACGCATTGCTTTCGCTGGACGAACAGGAGCCGCCTCAGATTGAACGGGCAGGGCGTCCACCCGAACCGCCCACCCTCAGCGGCACGCCACTGGCCATCGCCGCCGGATGAGTGGCTGACAGACAGCAACTTCAGCGGCGGTTCGCTCCGCTCAGCCCAGGTGGCCGACGTCCCGTTGCTGGGTTCGCTGGCGACCAGAACATACCAGCTTACATCGATAGGCCAAACGTCCATATGGCCGCGGCTATGCACCTTGGCTGCCCACCGGTAAACTTCCCGATTTGCCCGCCCGCTCGACCGAGTCTGCGACGACCCGTTTTCCGAGGCCCCTGCACCTTGGTCGTGGCGGATGCACCGGACAACATTGAAACAGCGCGACTACATCAGTGGCCTACGCGCACTGGCGATTTTGCCGGTGGTGGTATATCACGCCTGGCCCGAGCTTCTGCCCGGCGGGTTCGTCGGCGTCAGCGTTTTTTTTGTCATTTCCGGTTTTCTGATCACCTATCTCATCTCCGATGAGTTGACCCGCGGACAGTTTCGTTTCCAGAGTTTCTACGCACGGCGGGTCAGACGGCTGTTGCCGGCGGCGACAGTGGTGTTTCTGAGCACCTTTGTATTGGCCACGCTGATCCTGGCGCCGGACGCTTTTCGCGGTTTCGGGCGCAGTCTGGTTGCGGCGGATCTGCTGCATGCCAACCAGTACTTCGCAAAGACAGCCGGATACTTTGACGCGCCGTCCCACGAGAAACCGTTGCTGCATTTCTGGTCCTTGTCCATCGAAGAGCAGTTCTATCTGATATGGCCATGGGCGCTTGCCGGGGTGGTGCTTCGGGCTCGATGGCGATGGGGCCTCGCCGCGCTGGCTGTGGTGCTGCTGACGTCACTGGGATTCGCCGAATGGCTGACGCGGACCGCCCCGGATCGTGCCTTTTATTCGCTTGGTGCGCGGACCTGGGAACTCATGATCGGCGCACTGCTCGCTCTGGTTGTCGATCGAGTCAGGCTGGGCCGAAAATCGGCGGAATGGCTGAGTGGGGCAGGACTGGCCGCCATTGTCTTCAGTTGCTTCTGGTTGCGCCCATCGATTGCCTTTCCGGGTGTTTCGGCATTGCCCGCGTGTGTGGGTACGGCCGCTGTCCTGATGGCGTGCTTTCATCGCAGTACCTGGTCTTCCCGGGCATTATCGGCGGGTTTTCTGGTCTACATCGGTTTGATCTCATACTCGCTCTACCTTTGGCATTGGCCAGTACTCTCGCTGACCCGGTACTACCTGGAACGTCCGTTGTTACCCTTCGAGGCAGCCCTGCTGGTGATCACCGGTGTAGGCTTGGCCATGTTGTCCTGGCGCTATGTAGAACAACCTTTCCGGGCGGCTGACGCTCGTTTTCGGACCTCGGATGCCCGAACTCTGTGGGCGGGGCTTTTCGCAATACTGAGTCTGGCAATGCTGGGCGGATTGGCGCAGATGGACCGCGGTTGGGTCTGGCGTTTCGGACCCTTGGCGCAGGAGATTTTCGAACAGCGCCTGGAGGTCAACCCCTGGGAAGCGCGTTGCGACAACATCCCACAGGTATTCGCCGACGACGCGTTCTGCAACTTTGGCCGTCCCAAGGCACCGGAGGACTCGTTCGATGTTGCTGTGTTCGGGGACTCAAACGCTGATCACTTCGTGCCCCTGATCGCTGATTACGCCAGGCAGCAGGACTTGAGCGGGCGTCAGGTAACCCAGACCGCGTGTATCGGTCTGCTGGGCGTTCGTGCCCAGGGTCGGACGCGGGTAAAACAGGCGGAGTGTCTGGACTATCAGCGGAGCATTGTGGCGTTCGTAGAGCGCAATCCAGACTTGCGTCTGGCGATCATTTCCGGAAACTGGTTTTCCTATCAAGGATCATTGTCCGCGAACGAATTGAAGCTCGACGATTCCGACTTGGATGGGGGGCAACTGAATCCCGAGTCCCTTGAGTTTCACCTTCGCCGTACCGTTGAATTCTTCCGGGCGCGGGGCATTGATGTACACCTGATTGCACAGATTCCCTATCAGGACGGCCTGCCTATCCGCTGTGTGCTGGAAGGAATGCGCGATGATCAGGGGAGCGAGCATTGCGGCGTCAGTGCGGAGGTCGCGCGGGCCTCCACCGAACCCACCAACGCCGTTGTTCGGCGCCTGGCGGATGAGATGGATGGTGTGACCGCCACCATTCCCACTGACTTTATGTGTGACGACACGATTTGTCCGATCATGATGGACGGTGTTCTGCTTTACCGTGACTATGCTCACCTGAACGCAAGCGGGGCGCGTAAACTCAGAAGCCAATTCGACCTGCCCGAGTTGCCACCCAGATAGCTTGTGTCCCCGTGGCCTGGGACGTGGGTTTGCCAACGTCCCGAATAGCATGGCAATCGGATGGAAATTCCTTCACTGTCGTCCAATACTCTGCACAAGGCGGGCGTGGCCCGTGATCTGGAGTGATTTTATGGCCGGTTGGGTCTTGTTCGCGGTGGCCGTGCTGCTGGTTGCGGTCTACTACATGCGTCATCCAGTACCGCAGCGTCAGAAACACGCAGGGGAATCTGGACTTTGGGGCCGTGGGGTCCGCCAAAAACCCCAGTCCAGGGGGCCGTGGCATGGCGTTGAGGTCATGAGCAGGGATTCGGATGACCCGTGCCCGGCGGCGCTGGCGGTGCGCGGTGATCGTTTTCTGGCAAGCGAGGCCCCCAGCGTCCCGCTGCGCGATTGCGACGCGCTCAGTTGCCACTGCTGGTATGAACATTTCGATGATCGCCGGCAAGGGGATCGCCGGGCAGGGCACAACCTGCATGACGGTATGATGTCGGGACTCGGCATCAAGGAGGAACGCCGTGCTGGGCGCGATCGGCGTGGGGCGACTGATATGGACGACGCTCTGCCCACCTGACGCACCATCGATTGTAAATCGGAGCCCAGCCGATCCATGTCGCAGAATGAGCAGATCCTGTTTGCCAACGAGGCGTTTTATCTGGCGTTCCGCGCCCGGGATCTGGCCGCCATGGATGCGGTGTGGGATCGACAGGGTCCGGTTTGCTGCGTTCATCCCGGTTGGCGTCCGATCAACGACCGGGACGCGGTAATGGAAAGCTGGAAGGGCATTTTCACGTCGGATGGTGAGCACGAGGTGCGCAGCGCGCAGGCCAAACTGACTCAACATGCCGACGTTGCGTTGGTGACCTGTTACGAGTTGTTAGCGACCAGCTACATGGTGGCGACCAACATATTTGTACGACGTGAGGGTGGCTGGCGCATGATTCACCATCATGCCGGCGCCTGTTTCGCTGGACGCCCAAACGACGAAGCCGCCGGTCTGTCTTTACAGTAGGTGACTGAGCTGAGCGGGCAAAGTCTGTTCAGGGCCGGACCAGGATGGCGTTGATGGTGCCCCGCATGGCTCGTATGGCGTAGTTCCTGCCGTTAATGCGGGCTGCAAGCTGCGCCGACACCGAACCGTCAAGGTTCAACGCGTCCCGGGCGTCCGTATGGTTGACGATATACTCGGCCAGAGCCCAGAGAGGCAGCCCGGTGCCGGCGGGAAAGTTCACCCTGACCTTATCCCCCGTGCCAGACAGACTCTCATCCTGGGCGGCAAGCATCAGGTAGATGGTGTCTTCGGACAAGGCAATGGCCGAGCGCGCGGCCCGGCGCGCCCCGCTCCGCCGTTTAACCAGCGTCACGCCATTGGCAACGATCCGATCGATCGATTGCAGCGCCTGCGTCGCGCCAGGCGTGTAGGCGCTATGGTGGATGATTCGAGGGCCGTCTTCGCGCAGTTCCAAAACACCGGACCCGCCGCCACGTCGAAACGCGCCGTACTCGATTCCATCCGCCACCACCAGACCCATGGCGGTCCCGTCCAGGTCGTAGAATCCGCCGTTGATAACAGCCCAAGGACCGGGATCGCTGGGCAGGAAACGTTCGAAGGAAGTTACGGATTCGGCGGCGAGTATCCTGATCTTGCTTGACCGGGGAAGGGTCACGCGCCAGATCCATCCTTCACGAGCCCCCAAGGACCATCGTTGACGTTCCAGCGTCAGTCCGGCTTCGGTCGCTACCGAATCCAAGGCACCCACCCGGAACGCAGTTACATCGGCCGCTGCGGCTATGGTCCAAAGGGTCCACAGGCCAAGTACCAGAGACGTAAACAGACGCCTCGCCCACTGTGGTGGTGTTGTCTGGTATCGGGTCACGCGGCCGTCTTCTTCGCCAATAGATGGTCTTTGGCCTGATTGATCTTAGTCGCGAGATAGCTCGAACCGCCCCGGTCCGGGTGCAGTTTCTGGATCAGCCGGCGATGTGCCTCCCGGATTTCCTGATCCGACGCACCGTCCCCTAGACCCAGGATCTGCAGCGCTTCAGAGTCGGTCATGGTGGCGCTGAAGGCGACCTCGTGGCCTGCGTCGCCGTCAGGTCCCACTCTGACCGTGTCGCGCCAGTCAGGCCCGTGGGCGCGCTCCAGGAAGGCTTCCAACAAAGGCACCGATTCCGGGTCATCGCCCTCGCATTCGCGCCAAAGCAGGGCCAGTTCGTCGGGTGTCAACTCGCTGAGCGATCGGCCGGTAAAGCGTCCGCGCAAAACCCGGCCCGACACGGCGCCGCTGTCCTGGTCGAGTTGCATGCTCAGGTAGGCGGTCTCGATGCTGGAGTGCCGGTTGTGTGGCCTGCTGGAAGCGGTTGCGGTGCGGAACTGTCCGAACAACTGGTGCAGGGCCGGCGCCATGGACAGCACATGCATCAGACGCCGACCGGCGACCAGGGCCGAGCCGATCACAGCCACCACCCAGTTGAGTCGTCCGGTGGCCACCAGGAACAACAGGAATCCGATTCCAACCCATGCGGCGGTGCGGATGCCTTGCTGTTTGGCGGCACCCGGCGGAAGTGAGCGAAGCCAATGGTAGAAGGCAACCGCCCCTACGGCGATGGCCAGGAAAAGCAGCAGGTTCACTGGCATGCGTTCAGCCCCCAGGCAACTGTGCCAACAGTCTGTGCGCCATTCGATTGTTCCGGTCGTCGAGCGCCTTCAAAGCCCGTGCGCCGCCCGACGCGTACACGGCCACCGCCCGAAGCAGGTCGCGCAGCTGGTCGACGCTGGCTGCGTCGAACGGACAGTAGGCGCCGCCAGAGAGGCGGGCGATCTCCGAAAACGCGGTGCGGGCGGCGAGGTCGTGCCCTTCCTGAAACATGAAGGCTGGTGTGCCCACAAGCCCCATTTGCCCCGCCAGGTCGCACAGCACATCGATGGGTTCCTCCACGCAGTCGCCAATAAATACCAGTGCATTGACCCGGTGTTTGCGCGTGGTCTTGATTGCGTGCTCCAGCAGTCGTTTGATCTGGGTCAGGCCACCCCGGCAACGAACCCGGGACATGCGTGCCAGCAGGGTTCTTCCATCCCGGCACCAGGGCGTTGTTTCGAATTCCTGATGTCCACGATAGTAGGCGAGTTGTATCTGTACCCCGCCCTGTGCGGCGGCAACCTGAAACATTTCGGCCTGGAGATCGCTGGCCTGATCCCAGGTCTGCGCACGGCTCGCGGTGGCATCCAGCGCAAACATGAGCCGGCCCTGTCCGCCGCTGGACACGGTTGCGGGAGTTTTGCGGACCTGATCCAGGAACGCATTCACCGCCTGACGATCGGTTTTTTTGCTTAGCGAGTGTCGCTTGTCTGACATGGGTTTCCCGGATTCCCTTGGGCCGTGGGTCTGCACCTGTGCCTGCGAGCAGCTCTTATCCAGAACAGGACGCGCATTTCCGCAACAGTCGGCGGTGGCGCCGCTGATGCGCCTCGATGTCCCTTTCAAGGGTCAACAGCGTTTCGGCCCAGGCCAGAGCAGTTCGATAGTCGTGCAGGCGATGTTCGAAGTACTTTGCCAGTTGCTCTATGGCGTGACCATCGCCCTGCCGGGCAAGTTCCTGCCAGATATCCACGGCAAGAGACCAATCGCCAATTCGCCGCGCCGTTCGGGCCAGCTCGAGTTGAGCCGACAGGTCGAGGTTATCACGGTGTCGCTGCAGATATTCCAGCGCGGCGTGGTCGCCATGGACGGTTGCCAGCCAGGTGGCGGTACGAGAGTGGTCCACATTGGCATCGGTGCCACGGTAGCGGGCGTCGATGGCGGGCAGCAACGCGGCCAGGGATACCAGATCCCATCGATTGTGTTCCGCCACCTCACATAACATATCGGTGCGGCCCATCCGCAGCCAGTTCAGCCAGGCGGTGGGTGCCATGGATCCTGGCAGGTCATTGTGTCGCTGGAATCCCAGCAGCATGGGCTCGACCGTTGACAGGCGGCAGTTTGGCCATCTCCGTGCAAACATGCGGCGCACATGAAACAGCAGATCGAGATGTTCCGGTCTACGCAGTGGGGAGGGCAGTGAGGCCAGCCGATAGCGTGTTTCCAACTGGGTCACATCAAAGCTTTTGCCGTTGAAGGAAACCAACAGTTCTGCCTGTTCCAGATCTTCCGTTACTGCTTGCAGCAGCCCAGGCTCGCCGCCAAAACCGCTCATGAGGTACTGCCGGAGCAACAGATCCGGGCCGTCGAACCAGGCCAGGCCCACCATGAACACCACAGTGCCGGTGCCCCCTGCCAGGCCAGTGGTCTCGGTGTCGAAAAAGACGATCCGACCACCACTTGAAGCATGGGGATGCCCCAAATATGCGGCCGCTTCCCGCTCCCCGGCGAGACTCTGATGGCCGTGGCCGCGGACGCGGGGGTATCGGCTCTCGAGCCTGATCAACGACGGTCCGACGAGGGTGCCATCCAGGGCATTCGCCAGCGCGTCATTGCCTGTCGTGGCCTTTACCGCCGGCGTATGCGCCCGGGTACGCATACTCCGTCGCAATCGTTGCTGGACACTTGTGCTGATATCCCTGTCGGGACCGCTCTCAGACGACACGGACACTGTGCTGCCGCCAGACTGTTGCGCGAGTGTCCGTAGACGTGTACCCAGGGAACTCATGCGCAGGCGGACCCCGGCACGCTCAGCAGATCAATGACCCGAAGGGCAAGTGTTTTGGCGGATACCGTGCGTTCCTCATCGGAACTGAGAATCGGGCCTATGCAGGCTGGGCACCCGGCTGTACAGCGACACTCGGACACCATCTCCCGGGCCCGGGTCAGAAGGTGTGCCCTCATCTCGTACACCGGTTCCGACAAGCCGATGCCCCCTGGATAGTTGTCGTACAGAAACACGGTCGGCGCAAATATCTGTTCAGGCTGCTCCAGATCCACGTCGTCGCCATTGAACCTCTGGGCCGAGCCGCGTCCCCGGGTGCCCACGTGGCTGAACCAGGTCGCGTCACTGTTGCCGACGGCACGGCCCAGGTCGCCGGGTTCCGACATGGTGAGCAGTGCGGCCACGAAATGCATGGCATAGGCCGCGCCCAGAAAACCGTCCAGTGCCTGCCAGCGCGATTCGAAGGCTTGGCATAGCGCATCCGGTTCCAGCCGCCACCAGACGGCGGTGGTATGCATTTCCCGATCCGGCAGATTGATGTTGCCATAGCCCACGTTCTCGTGGGTGTAGTAGCGAATTTTCTTGTATCCCGCGACTCTGAGCACCAGATGAACTTCGCCCTGGGCAGATTGACCCGCACCCGATGGATCGGCGCGAAATTCGCTCAGCACTTTGAGTTTGGTGTAATCGATGGCATCGGTGTAATAGTCCGCGCGGGTTTGCGTGACAAAGGCCTTGCGCCCCTCCCAGTCGAGCCGTTCCACCTGGAATGGCCGCGCCTGAATCATGTAGATGGCGCCTTCGTACAAGGTCATGGCGGCGCTGCTGAAATCGACTTCGGCAATGATGTTCTGTTGGCCTCCGGTGGTGTCTATGACCACGAAATTACCTTCCGCCACACTGCGCAGGCTGACCGCGTTGGCCGGGTAGCTGTCCGCCACCCAGTGCCAGCGCCCCCCTTCATGGTGCAGGACCTGTTCCTGTTCCAGATACTCCAGAAAGGGGCGCAGGGCGCTGGACCCAAAGTCGTCGTGATCGCTGAAAGGCAATTCAAAGGCGGCGCAGCGGATATGATCCAGCAGGATCAGCAGTTGATCCGGCGCGATGCGGGCATGCTCGGGTGAGGCGCCGAGAAAAAACTCCGGGTTGCGCACGATGTACTGGTCCAACGGCAGGCTCGAGGCCACCAGGATGCCCAGCGCCGGTCGGTTCCGTCGCCCGGCCCGGCCCAGGCGTTGCCAGGTGCCGGCGATGGTGCCGGGATAACCGTTTAGAACACATACGTCCAGAGAGCCGATATCGACGCCCAGTTCCAGGGCGGACGTTGCCACCACGCAGTCCACCTGGTCAGCGCGGAGCTGGTGCTCGGTTTCCCGCCGTTCGGTGGGCAGATATCCCCCTCGATAAGCTCTTACCCGGGCCGGGCGTCGCGGATCTCTGTCGAAGGCATCCTTCAAGTACTTGGTCAGCACTTCGACCATCAGCCGAGTCTGGGCGAACACGATGGTCTTGAGACCGGCCTTCACCGCCTCCCGGGCGAGTATGGAACTCTGGGAACGCGCCGAGGCACGGATGTCCAGATCCGGATTCACCACCGGTGGATTCCACAACAGCAGCGTTTTGGGTCCACTGGGTGCGCCATTTTCCCGGATCGCGTGTACCGTGTTACCAATCAGCAATTCGGCCAGTTCTTCGGGGTTGGCGATGGTTGCCGAACAGGAGATGAACACCGGATCGGCGCCGTAGAAGCGGCACACCCGCCGCAGACGCCGCATGACGTTGGCCATGTGGGAGCCGAAAACGCCCCGATAGGTGTGCAGTTCATCGATTACGATGTACTTCAGACTCTCGAAGAACTGGGCCCATTTGGTGTGATGGGGCAGGATGCCCTGATGCAACATGTCCGGATTGGTGACAACGATATCGCCTCGTGTGCGTACCGCTTTGCGCGCGTCTCCGGGTGTGTCCCCGTCGAAGGTGTAGGCCCGCACACCCAACCCACCGGCGGCGTTCAGCTCGTTGATCTCCGCAACTTGGTCCTGGGATAGCGCCTTGGTCGGGAACAGATAAAGCGCCTTGTGCTGATTCTGCAACGCGCCGTGCAGTACCGGCAGGTTGTAGCACAGTGTCTTGCCCGAGGCGGTGGGCGTGACCACCACCGTATGGCGATTGTCACGAACGCTGACCCATGCAGCCGCCTGATGCGAGTACAGACGACTGATGCCTCGGCCGGTCAACGCCTGGTGCAGGCGCGGATCCAACTCCCGGGGTAAATCGGAGTAGCTGCCCTGTTGGGCGGGTATCAACAACTCTCCGGTGACCCGTTTTGAAAATCGCTTGCTCAGTGAGCGGACCAATCCCCCCACGTCCGGCTCGGGGTGGGCCGGGGTCCGTGCGGACCCGGCCGGCGCCACAACTTGGCTCATTTGCGTCATTCTCTGGATTGGCCTAGGCTCAGTCTAGAGAACCAATAGAGAACGCACAATATTCATGACTGTTCTCACCCGACGCCAGCAGCAGATTTATCAGTTCCTGCGCCGCTACCTGGCCACCCACAGCGAGGCGCCGACGCTGGATGAGCTGTGCACGGCTCTGGGCCTCAGCTCCCGGGGGTCGCTGCACAAGCACGTCCAGGCGCTGGTGGATGCAGGCATGTTGGCGCCGTTGCAAGGACGTCGTCGGGGCCTGCGCCTGATCGATGTTCCCGCAGGGGAGACAACTTCGCTGCCGTTTCTGGGTTTCGTTGCCGCCGGGCGACCCATTGAGGCGGTCCCCCAGGGACAGACGGTGACGGTGCCGGACTGGCTCAGGGGAAGAGGGGAGTGCTACGTGCTACAGGTACGGGGCGACTCGATGATAGAGGCGGGCATTCTGGACGGAGACTGGGTGGTGATCGAGTCCCGAAGCCACGCTCGGAACGGGGAAATTGTGGTGGCCCTGATCGATGGGGAGGAGGTGACCCTCAAGCGCATTCTGCAGGAAGCCGAACGGGTCACCCTTGAGCCGGCAAATGCGACGATGGAGCCGCTTTCGGTGCACCCGGATCGGATTCAGGTGCAGGGTGTCCTGGTTGGACAGATGCGCCGCTATGCCTGAAACGCTTGTTCACTAATCTACTGCGCAGACTTCTAAGGAGCCTCTTATTCATTCTGGACGAAGCAGATTGGAGGGTGAAATGTGCAGATTCAAGGGGCGGAACGCGGGGCAGATCGCGGGTAATAGTTGTTCTATTGCCAAGATCTGCAACGATGAAGCGGTGCATTTCAGTCCCAAGATGCACGTTCACGTATAGATTCACAGGCTCCCTAACCCGTCGGCTGAATCTGGTCTAGCAGCCAACTTTCCATTGCGGAATGGGACGCCGGATAGCGCAGCTTTTTAGGTGTGACCAGATAGAAACCAGCTTCATCCGTTGTCGTGTTGCGCCAAATGCATGTCAGTCTTCCATCAGCGATGTCGGCCGCCACGAGAACCCCCGGTGCGAGGGCAATGCCTTGTCCTGCGCCGGCCGCATCGATGGCAAGCGCGGTCTGGCTGAACTGCAGAATCTGCCTCGGTACAGGGGCGGATCGCGTTTCCAGCAGCGTATGCCACAGGTCATGCGCGTCGTATAGCAACGGATAGGCGGCCAGATCTCCCAGCTTCGCGACCTCACCTACTTTTTCTGCAACCGCTGGACTGCACACCGCGCAAATATCCAGGTAGCACAGTCGCTCGGCCCTGAGATCGGCCCCGAATGGGGGGTGACCTTGCCGCACCGCCATATCCACTCCATCTGACTGGAAACTCGCCTGGGCCTCACTTGCCATGATGCGCAGGTCAATCTCAGGGTGAGCCTGTGAAAAGTCTTTCAACCTCGGCACCAGCCATTTCGACGCAAAAGACGGGGTCACGCTGATCGTGATTTGTTTTTGCTCCGGTCGCAGTTGCTGAGTCGCGTCTTCGAGTAGCGTTAAGGCTCGCCGCACTGGGCCGCAATACGCCTTGCCGGCCTCGGTCAGCGCCAGGCCACGAGCCTCTCGGTGAAACAGGCTTACGCCCAAATCTGTCTCCAGACGCCGCACCTGTTGAGCAACCGCGCCCTGAGTGAGGTGGAGTTCCTCGGCGGCCAGGCGGAAATTGAGATGCCGCGCGGCGGCGTCGAACATCCTTATTGCGTTGAGCGGAGGCAGATGCGCCATTGCACGTGTCCAGAGGCAGTAGACTTTCTACAGCCTCCTGCCAGGAGACATGATTGGTCAAGTGGTGTTTGCTTAATACAAGCTATGCCTTCGCATCTGCGCCTTGCGTTGGCGGATCTGAGGCGCGCTGAAGCGCTACGAATTTCTGGCTCATGACACTGAGGAGAACACGGTGGAAAACGGAAAGGTGGCGATCATCACCGCCGGCGGGAGCGGCATGGGCGCCGATGCTGCGCGCAGGCTGGCGGCCGACGGATGCAACATCGCAATTCTCTCATCATCGGGGAAGGGTGAAGCATTGGCGCATGAGCTTGGCGGGATTGGTGTCACAGGATCGAACCGATCCCATGAGGATCTCAAGACCCTGATCGACACTGTGGTTCGGACCTGGGGGCGTATCGATATTCTGGTCAACAGCGCAGGTCACGGTCCCAAGGGACCGGTGTTGGACATCTCGGACGAGGATTGGCATCTGGGCATGGAGACGTATCTGCTGAACGTCATTCGACCGACCCGACTTGTCACACCGATGATGCAGGCACAAGGCAGCGGTTCAATCATCAACATCTCGACTTTCGCTGCCTTCGAGCCGGACCCGCTGTTCCCCACCTCGGGCGTGTTTCGCGCCGGGCTGGCCGCATTCAGCAAGCTGTTCGCGGATCGATACGCGGCCGACAACATCCGCATGAATAATGTGCTTCCGGGCTTTATCGACAGCCTGCCGGAAACAGAGGACCGGCGCGAACGCGTTCCCATGGGGCGATACGGCCGCGCCGACGAGGTGTCTTCACTGATCGCGTTTCTCGCGTCCGACGGTGCCGGGTACATCACCGGGCAAAACATTCGCGTGGACGGCGGCATTACCCGATCTGTCTGACCCCGCATGCAGGGTAGTGGAGCACAGACGAAGTTCCCCCGGGCGTTGCTTTCCGCCTACGATTTTGCCGTCGATAGATTGAGCCCGACGGCACCGACCACGATCATGGCGATGTACAGCATGCGTATTCCGGTGATGTCCTCGCGGAACCATAACCACCCCACCATGACCACCAGTACGGTGCCGGCACCTGACCAGATTGCATAGGCCACGCTCACCGGGATCTCACGCAACGCCCGGGCGAGTAGAAGAAAACTCACCGAGTAGAGCGCGATCGCCCCGGCGAAATACCCCATCCGGGACAGCCCGTTGGAGAGTTTGAGTGCACTGGTACCCAATACCTCGAACGCAATCGCCGCATAGAGCATCCACCAGTTCATACTCACCTGGAAGCACCTCGGGCTGGGGAAGGTCTGATCAACTGCTGTGATGCCAAAGACGGACTATGGCGCTGCGCCGTGGGCCTCGCATCTGCGCCCTTGTGGAGCGAAAGGCGATTCGTATCAATTAATCAGACCTTCCCTATGGTGGAAAAGTCGTACCGGGCCGTTTTCAAAGCCGGATCAAAGGGCCTTGAGTCGGATCGAAAGGGCGGCCCGAATCGTCTCCACCCGTCGACGATTGGCGCCGAGATCCCAGTACCCGACTCGGGAGGCGGATCGAATGTCCGCGATTCCATTGGCCTCATCGAACACCACATCCACATCGTCGACGAAGCCAAACACACTGGAGGTGAACTCCGCCTGTATGTGTCCAGGTGCTGCCTGAACAATGCTCGCGCCGTCCATGGACTGGATAATCTGCGTCAGTTCCGCCTGCGCCACCTCAATGGAAACGCCTTGTAGCGACAAGGCATCCACTCGTCGGGCGCTGTCGTTGGCCCGGCTGCTGACACAGTTCGGCGTATCAGGGCATGGGGGTATCACGGCATCTGCACCTTGCGCGGCGATGGCGATCGCACCGTACGGTGTGGATCCAAGGATCGCGGTGACGAGCACTAAGATCGAGAGCGGATTTGAACTGCCGGTGAAGTCTCGCATGGGCAGTGCGGTTCCCTGTATGGCCGACATCTTCAGCCTGTGGACGAAACTACAGGGTTGGGCAGGATCTTGGAATCTTTTTGGTGGGATTCGAAAGCCAGTTGGACGCCATGGACTCTCAGCCGACGCGCCAGCTCACCCGTAACGGCAAGCTTGGTGCGCCCAGAGTCGGCGGATTGGACAGGTCAGTGTCGGGGGAGAGGCGGTATTCTGCGGCAGGATGGTGGCGTTCAATGTCGTAATCGGCTCACCCAGTGGCACGGGTCAAAGCCGCCTGGGGGAGTAACGTCCTGACTGCGGCCCGTAACTGCTCGGTGTCGGTGGGAATGGGCAGGCATTCGTCCACGCCGGCGGCCAGGCAAGAGACCGACGCCTCCTCGGTCTGTTCCACAAGACGCACAATGGCGGCGGCCTGGGCGCCTCCGGTCAGGTATTTGTAAACCTCAACAACCTCCAACCCACCCTGACCGGGGAGGTCGAAATCCACCAACAGCAGACTGAAGCCGAAATCCACCGACAGCAGACCGAAAGGGCCGACCTGGTTTTCCAGGGCCGTCAAGGCCGAATCCGTGTCGTTCGCCGTTACTGTGTTAAAGCCTTCCTGCTTCAGCGCAGTCTGCGCGGTACGTTGTTGCATAGGATTTGCCACGGCAATCAGTGCCCAGCGTTCACCGTCTGTTTGCCTTTGTGCGAGCTGCATTGCTTACCAGTCCCCTGAGTTCATAGGCCGCGCGTACCGCCATCGGCTAGACCGCTGTAGCGTGGCGACGGTGAACGGGAAGCAGGAGTAATGCCAAGCTGAAGGAGGCATCGGGCAGGATTGACGCCTCAATACCCTTTTGTACGCTCGACCTGTCCGGTCAAGTTGTGTCCCATGGCCAGATTAACCAGATTGTCTGCGATCTGACGACAGGCGTCATCGACCATGGTGCGCGCCGCCACATGCGGCGTGATCATCACCTGCGGGTGCGACCAAAGCCAGTGCCCGTCCGGGAGGGGTTCCTCGGGGAATACGTCTAACAGAGCCCCTTGGAGTTGCCCGCTGTCCAGTGCCGACCTCAGGTCATCCAGCACCAAATGGGCACCCCGGGCGCAATTGATCAAGAATCCATTGGGGGGCATGCGCTCAAACACGCGCGCGTTCAAGACGCCGCGGGTTTCGTTGGTAAGGGGCAGCAGGCACACCAGGATGTGGCTTTGTTCGACCACGCGCTCGAATCCGCCCGGACCGGTGTGCACTTCAAAGCTCGCAAGCCTGGGCTGACGGGCCCAGCCTAAGACATGGAAACCCAGGGCAATAAGTCTTTCCGCAGCCCGTCGACCCAAGGCGCCCGGTCCAAGTATGCCAACCGTGGTTGCCTGTGCCTGGCGATTTTCGTTCGATTGCCAGATCTGCCGTCTCTGCTGATCCAGGTAGCCCAGCATTCCACGGATGTGAACCAGTGCCCCGAGCGCCACATACTCCGCGATCTGATCGGCCATGCCCGCATCGGTTAACCGCAACACCGGAACGGAATCGGGCAGTGAAGGGTCGCTCAGAATATGATCAACCCCGGCCGCCATTGAGAGCACGGCCCGCAGATTCGGATATTGCTGGTAGAAGCCTGTCGGCGCATTCCAGACCAGGGCGTAATCAACGGCCTCTGGATCCATTGTGCGCTGATGGTCTTCCAGGTCCAGATTCGGTAGCCGGGCTGACAAATGGGTATGCCAGTGCAGGAAATCACCGGACTGACTGTAGAAAACGCCGCGCATCTGAACCGTCTCCATGTGCCATGGGCAAGGCAAGCTCTGAGTATCAACCGACGTGTCCGATGATCACAAGAATCTCGGGTAACCGAAATACCGCAGTACATGGGTCCGGAGCGGGATCTGTCCGTTTACGGGCACTGACGAGCAGTACTTGAGTGAAAAAGTTGAAGGGCATGGGCAAGTGGAACTCAGCAGAGGAAGAGGACGGTGAACCACTCCGCGTAATCCATAATTTAACATAATATACATTATACGAACCATCCAAGTGTTCGACAGGTATTCGGAGGGCTGTTGTAGCTGCGGGTATCAGGCCGTTCTTACGATCAGATCAAGCGGTGCCTTCGACAATGCGTCGTTACCTTGATCAGTCACTTCCACCGTCTGGCCCAGGGTCATGGCCAGTTCCCGGTCTTTGTCGAACAGAATGATGTGAATAAAGTACACCATGCCTGGTTCCGCAATGACGGGATTGCCCGCATAGAACATGGGCCAGTCCATCCAGTTCGGGGCGAAGGTGGTGCCCAGGCTGTATCCGCATGCATTCATCCTGTGATCACGGTGTCCCGCTGCGTCCAGGGTGCGGGCATGGGCATCGAACACCTCGCCGATCGGACGACCCGGTCGCAGGGCTTCTCGTGCGGCCTGCATGGAATCCAGCGCCGCGGCGTGCATCGACACCTGATCCGGTGCGGCGCGCCCCACCATCAGGGTTCGCATCAGGCAGGCGTGGTAGTGCCGGTACACACCTGCGAACTCAAGGGTGAGCTGATCAACCGCAGCCAGATGGCGGCGTCCGGTGAAGTATCGGCACATCAATGATCCGGGACCGGAACCGATGATGGTTTCGTTGGCCGGATCGTCGCCGCCGCCCTTGAACACGGCGGCCTGCATGGCGGCCAGAATATCCCCTTCATAGGCGCCGGGTGCCGTCAATCGCTCGGCCGCCTGCAACGAGACGTCAGCCAGTTCCGCTGCCCGTCGCACATAGGTCAATTCTGCAGGGCTTTTGATCAGTCGTTGACGGCTGACCAGATCCGATGCGTCCTCGTGATCGCACAATCCTTCGAGGGCGTGCAAAACGCCCAGGCCCTTGGCTGCGGTCAGGCCATAGGCCTCCAATTCGATTCCGATGCACCCCCCCCGGAGACCGCGTTCGGCCAGGATGAGGCCGAGTTCCCGGTAGGGATCGGCCCCCTCGCCGTCCACCCATACGCGGATGTCCTCAATGACGGAGGTGAACTCGGCCTGTAAACGATCCGGTGCCCGGGTCAGCAGGCAGAGATGGCCGTCGGCGTCGAGAAGCAGTGCCTGAAAATGCACATAACCAAAGGTATCGTAGCCGGTCAGGTAGTACATGCTTTCCTGGCGGAATATGAGCAAACCGTCAAGATTCCGCGCTTTGAGTGCACGCAGGGTCGCGGTTTGGCGTGCCGCGTATTCTTCCAGGTCGAAATGCAGGTGTTTTTTCATGCTCTGGTGGGTCACGGGGGCGCCGTCGCCCGGCACAGTATCCTATCTGTTTCCAGTTAAAGGCACAGGTCGATTTCCGATACGGCTTGCCCGATTGGTGGCACCGACCGGGTACGGCCACAAAGCCTGCTGTTGATCCGCCTGTAGCAGGGCGATTTTGACGCTGCTCGGCCTTCGGCAGGCGACTGGTGATAGCCGGGTTGTGGTCGAAAAAATTGAATGGCGCCAGGCTTACGCCTTTCCACATGGTTGAGCTGCCCGCCAGGCGGGATCCGGCTCAGCCAGTGTGGTTTAGGACCTGTTAACACTATGCGATGGGTATCCGCATGGTGTTAACAGGCCCTAGCCCGGCGTGCACGTCCGCTGGCCACTGGCACGCAACCTGCTATCCCCTCAATCCGAGCCCCGGCCATGCCCAGCCCCGGGTCCCGGACCTTGTCCGGCTCGGGAGTGTTGCTCGAAGTGGCATGGAAATTGGCCGAATAAATAGAAAAAGAACAAGCTAATGTGGGATAAACATCATCAAGGACTTGATCTCATGAAAGCCCTTGGGCGCGGGTGGCGATATGCGTAGCCGCCGCTCCGTGCTGATGCTGATCGGGCTTACTCCCCTCGCCGTTTTCGCGGTCGTTACCATCGCCGGTCACTGGTTCAGCCCGCCGATGGACCCGGCTCACCTGGGCGCCACTGCCCTATTGCTGATTTCCGCCGCAACCGTTTTGGTCACCGTCATGGTCGGAAGGCGATTGAGTCAGGAGGAAACCAGCCTGGCGCAGAACCTGGCCGATCGAATCCGCAACGCTCACATTGTGACGCCGACGGATATTGGTCCGGACGATGACCCGGTTTCCGAGGCTTTGGTGAAGGTACAGAGGTCGGTACTCAAGGCACGGGCGGAGCAGACGCGAGCCCGACACCTGATTGCGAAGATGGAGCAGGACATTGATCACCGGGTCAAGGAGCGTACGTCTGCCCTGGCCACCAGTGAGGAAACCATTCGGCTGTTGATTCAGTCGGTGCCTGAAGCCATTTACGGCGTTGACGGCGAAGGCTTGTGTACTTTTTGCAACGCGGCGTGTATCCGGCTGCTGGGCTATGAGGATGAGTCCAATCTGGTGGGTAAGCCGGTGAGCGAGCTCATGCCCACCGATGAAGTCCACACCATGCAAGCGGTCAAGCAAGGCAAACCCGTTCACGTGGACGAGGCGACATTTTGGCGTGCGGACGGTGAGTTCTTTCTGGTCGAGTACTGGTCCTTCCCTGTGATCAAAGATCAAACCGTCGTGGGCGCGGTGGTGAGTTTCATCGATGTCACCCAGCGCAAGAAGGTCGAGGCCGCTTTGTTTCGGGAAAAAGAGTATGCCCAGGTCACCCTGAATTCCATTGCCGATGGGGTCATTACCACCAACGCGTCGGGCAGTATTCGCTACCTCAACCCGGTGGCGGAAGAGCTGTTGGGTTGGACCAAGGAGGCGGCCACCGGACAGACCTTCCACGAGGTGTTCATGGTTTGCGACGAGGACACCCATGAACCGGATCGGGGGCTGCTCACCCGCCACCGAAACGGTCTTTCCAAGCACGGACCCAAGGCCTCGTCCTTACTGGCCAGACGCCACGCCAAACCCATACATGTGGAGCACACCGTAGCACCCATCCACGATCGCGACGGCAGTACCATCGGGTTCATTATCGTGTTCCGGGACGTCAGCGAATCGCAGCAGCTGGCGCGGCAGCTCGCCTACCAGGCGACCCATGACTCCCTGACCGGAATGATCAATCGGGGCGAGTTCGAGCAACGAGTCCAACGCCAGCTGGACGCAGATCCCAGTAAACGGCCGGAGGCGGCGATCTGCTATCTGGACCTGGATCAGTTCAAGATTGTCAACGATACCTGCGGCCACACCGCGGGCGATGAGTTGCTGCGTCAACTGAGTGAGTTGTTGCGAAGCAAGATTCGGCAACGCGACACCCTGGCACGCCTCGGTGGAGACGAGTTTGGCATACTGCTGGAACACTGTTCCCTCGGTGAGGCCTTCCGGATAGCCAACGGCATCCGCGAGGCGATACACGAGTATCGGTTTGGCTGGGACGACAAGACCTTCAGTCTGGGTGTCAGCATTGGTTTGGTGGAAGTCACTCCCCTACACCGCAGCCTTGGGGAGGTGCTCACCGCCGCGGATTCGGCCTGCTACATGGCGAAGGAAAAGGGGCGAAACCGGGTGCAGCTGCACCACCCTGAAGACCGGGAGGTGCGGGAACGTCAGGGTGAGATAAACTGGCTGACCCGGATCAACAAAGCCATAGCGGATGACGATTTTGTGCTGTTTCATCAGGAGATCATAGACACTCGAATCTCCGTCGACCCAGACAGGCCGCGCCGTCTCGAGATTCTCGTACGTATGGTGGACTCCGAGGGCCAACTGGCGCTGCCCGGCGCGTTTCTGCCGGCCGCCGAACGCTACAATCTGATCCAGGCCACCGACCGTTGGGTGGTTCGAGCCGTGTTCGACTGGCTGTCTCAGCCGGCTCTGGCCAGCATACCTCTGATCGCTTCAATCAATCTGTCCGGCCCTACAATCTCGGACGCCAGTTTTCTCGAGTATGTCCTCGGGGAACTGGACCGCCACTGCATCGATCCGGCGAAAATCTGTTTCGAGATCACCGAAACCGCGGCGATCGCCAAACTGACCAATGCCATCCATTTGATCCAACAGCTCAAGCAGCGGGGATTTTGCTTTGCCCTGGACGACTTCGGCAGCGGGCTGTCGTCCTTTGGCTATCTGAAACAGCTCCCGGTGGATTACCTCAAAATCGACGGGGCATTTATTCGCGACATTGTCCATGACCCGATCGATCGTGCCATGGTTCGATCGATCAATGACATTGGCCATATCATGGGCAAGAAGACCATTGCCGAATACGTGGAGAGCGATGAGATTCTGGAAATACTGCGGGAGATAGGCATCGACTATGCCCAGGGCTATGGTATCGCCGTACCCCGCGCCCTGACCGAATTGCAGGCTGAACTCATCGGTCCGATCCCGCCGTCAACTGCCACTGGCTCCGAGCTCAACGCGGTTCTTGCTGTTTGACCTGATCCCACAGGCGATCCATTTCCGCCAGTTCGGTTTGCGAAGGCGATGTGCCGCGATCCCGCAGAATGCCCTCAATCGCCCGAAATCGCAGCTCGAAACGTTGATTGGCGCCCCGAACCGCCTGTTCCGGATCGACTTTGAGCTTGCGGGCTAGGTTCACACAGCTGAACAACAGGTCGCCCACCTCGTGTTCCACCCGGTCAGGCGCCGCACCCGTGTCGATCTCGCTGCGCACCTCCTCGAGTTCTTCACTGATTTTGTCCAACACCGGGGCCAGCTCACTCCAATCAAATCCGACCTGTGCCGCGCGTTTTTGCAGTTTATGGGCACGTGATAGGCCGGGCTGACCAAGGCTGATCCCATCCAGGCTGCTGTCGACGCTTTCGCCACGGGCAGCCCGCTCCTCGCGCTTCAGGCTTTCCCAAGCGAGGGTCTGCTCGTGCAGATCGGAGTACACGGTGTCGGCGAACACGTGGGGATGCCGGCTGACCAGTTTCTCGGTGATGGCAGCCGCTACGTCGTCAAAATCGAACCAGCCCTGTTCTTTGGCGAGTTCGGCGTAAAAAACGACCTGGAACAGCAGGTCGCCCAGTTCCCCCTTCAGTTCCGCGTAGGCCTCGCGCTCGATGACGTCGGCCACCTCGTAAGCCTCTTCGATGGTGTGCGGCACCAGGCTCGCGAAGGTCTGCTCCCGGTCCCATGGACAGCCGCTGTCCCGGTCCCGAAGCGCGGCCATGACTCGGATCAACTCCTGAACATGCTGCATGCTGATTATCCTCCATCGGAAACGAGTCTTGCTGAACGGTGACGGGCCTGTTTGCGGACCGACTGTGTCTCTGGCAACATGCCGCCGCGTATTAGCATATCCTTATTTGGATACAAGACCATGCCCTGCAGTCGCACGGGCCTGGGTCTGCACAGAAACCGGAGAACAGCTTGGCCACTGTTGAACTGACTGCTGACACCTTTGAATCCACGATACTGAGCAATGACATCGTCATCGTGGATTTCTGGGCGCCTTGGTGTGGCCCCTGCCGCTCATTTGCACCGGTGTATGAGCAAAGCGCAACGATGCATGGGGATATCGTTTTCGCCAAGGTCAACACCGAACAGGAGCCGGCTCTGGCCGGCCAGTTCTCGATACGCTCTATCCCAACTCTGATGGTCTTTCGTGAGCAGATTATCCTCTATTCGCAGGCGGGTGCCCTGCCGGCAAGTTCCTTGGAGGATGTGGTGGCTCAGACGCTGGCACTGGATATGGACCAGGTGCGTGCCGAGTTGGCCGTGAGCACCGAGCAAACGTGAGCGGCTTCACTGGCTTGTTCGAAGGCGTGCCATTCGAATCAGCTTGAGAATCAGCAGCAGCCAGGGTGCACCATGCAGCAGCAGGTCGAACATATCCAGCGGCCTGCCCAGTTCGCCATTCGCCAGCAGCCGCAGTTTCTCGAGCACATGAGGTTCCGGGCTGAAGGGCGCCAGCCCAAGGGTGAGGCACAGCAGAGCCAGCAGCGCTAAGGGGACTTTGTCTAGCAGACTCATGCGGGCACACCCTCCTATGGTCAGCGGCCCGGCAGCGATATGCCGGTGAGTTTCTTGTACAACGACACCGCATAGGCGTCGGTCATTCCGGATACGAAATCCGTCACTGCAAGCAAACGTTGATACGGTGCGAGCGCGGGCGCGTGCTCGCCTTCAGGCAACAGATGCAGCAGCATTCGGCTGCGGGTGGACGCACCTTCCCCTCTTTCGGCGACATCCTCTACGGCGCCGACGAATATGCTCAACAGCCCACCCAGAACTTCGAAACCCGCCGTGGCGATCTCCACCACGGGACGGCAAAAATACAGCCGGCTCTTTGCCACCTGCATGAGCGTGGCGAATGCTTCCGCAAGCGGCAACAGGCCCAGAATTTCCCCGGGCGCATCGCCATCCAGGAAGTTCTGCTCCTGATCCAGGAAACAGCTTAGAATGCTGTCCACGCCCCGATTAATGGCTTTTGCCCGTAACAGTTCCACCCGCTCGCTGGGGCGCCGCAAGCGTCGCAGGCGACCGTGCAACGCGTTGGTGCTGCCGGCCAGGGGTAACAGCAAATCCGTTGTTTCCCCATAGCTGAGATGTCCTTCCCGGTAGCCGTCTTCGATGTCGATGATTCGGTAGCAAATATCATCTGCCGCCTCCACCAACCAGGCGAGCGGATGTCTCTGCCAGGCCAATGCCTCGCCCGGCCGTTGGTGGAGACCGGTTTCGTCCGCCACCCGCCGAAACAGTTCTGCGTCGGCCATGAAGAAGCCGTGTTTCTTGGATGCCACGTCCGTGGGTGTCGGTCCGGATAGCTGCGACGCACGAGGGTATTTGCTGTATGCGGCCAATGTGGCACAGGTCAATTGCATACCACCGGGCGTGTCCGGGGACTGAAGACGGGCAACAATACGAAAGCCCTGTGCGTTGCCCTCGAATTTCAGCATGTCCGCTTGCTCGGCGGGTGTCAGTTGCGCAAGTCGTTGCCGTCCCAGCAGGCTCTCCTCAAACCAGGTCTGGATGGCATCCTCTCCGGAATGCCCGAACGGGGGGTTGCCCAGGTCGTGGGCCAAACACGCTGCAGCCACCACCGCGCCGAAGTCGGCGGCAACCAACTGTTCCCTCGGAATCCCATGGCGGGCGATCACCGCTTCGCCCACCAGGGTCCCGAGGGTGCGCCCAACGCTGGACGCTTCCAGGCTGTGGGTGAGGCGGGTACGTACATAGTCGTTTTCCGCCAGTGGGAAGACCTGGGTCTTGCCTTGCATGCGTCGGAATGCCGAAGAGAACACCAGTCGATCGAAGTCGCGCTGGAACTCGGTCCGGGATGGATCCCCGCCGGCCGCCCTGTTCAGCCCCAAGCGGCTGCGCGGCATCAGGTGGATCCAAGACTCAGCCGGCGACATGAGTGGCTCCAACGAGGGGTGTGCCGGACAATTCCCACGCCCAAGGAGCGGCCGACCGCGTACACTTGCACAGCCAGCGTTCGTATCCAGCGATTGTCACCGACAGCCAACCCGCTCGGCGGAACAGCATCACCTCATGTGCAACGACGCGACCCGTCTCTACAGTTTGGTTCTGCCGGTTCGGTGGGGCGACATGGATGCGTTGGGTCATGTCAACAATGCCGTTTACTTTACCTATTTGGAGCAGACTCGCGTGGCCTGGCTGGAATCCCATAATTTGGCCGGCGCCCTGCTGGGCGACGCCCAAGGGCCGGTGATTGTCAACGCATCCTGCACCTTCCACCGGCCGGTGGTTTATCCGGCCACCCTGCGTATCACCCTGGCCGGCTCCGCGCCCGGCCGCAGCAGTTTCGACACGGCATACGAGATCCGGGATGAAACCGATCCGTCCATACTTTACCTGACTGCCAACGCCCGCGTCGTCTGGGTGGATCATGATGCGGGACGATCGATTCCGCTGCCGGAGGCGTTGAGAACGCTGCTGCCGAAAGCGCTCGAGTGAGCGTTGGCGTACGCCCAGCGGTATCGGTACATGCTCAGTCACGCCTGAGGCGATCAGATACCGCCACCGGCGTTGGATAGCGCAGCACCACCAGGTATGTGGAGGCCATAAACGTCACGAGGGTGGCCGCTTGAACCACGTAGGACGCCTGGTAACTCATCGCGCCCGATTGTACCGCCAGCACTGCGATCAGTAGCGAAAACTCGCTTATTTGCCCCAGCCGGAACCCGATCTCCAGCGATCGAGGCCCTTCCTCGCCGGTACCACGCAGTAGCTGTTGAAACGCAATGGGCTTGATTACGATCATCAGCGCGCCGAGCAGCAGAGCGGGCAGCAGCACGGAATTCAGCATGCTTAGGTCGAACCCCGCGCCCAGTGAGAAGAAAAACAGTATCAGAAAAAAATCCCGCAGCGGCTTCAGACTGTCGGCGATGTACAGGGCGATCGGACTGGTGGCCAGAGCCACACCACCGATAAACGCACCGATCTCGTGAGATAACCCCATCAGTGCGGCAAACTCCGCCATACCCAGGCACCAGCCGATGGCGATAAGGAAAATATACTCGCGAATCTTGTTGAAGCGCCGGATCAGAGGAATAAGCACATATCGGGCGGCGGTGAACGCAACCGCCAGCAGAGCCGGAAGTGCCAAAATGCGTCCTGCCACCAGCAAGCGGGACGGTGTCTCGGCGCCGGAGAGGCCCTCTATCAGCAACAGAATTGCGATGGCGATCAAGTCCTGCAGCAACAGGATGCTGATAATGATCTCACCCATCCGCTGATGATGCAGAGCGGTTGTAGGCAGCAGTTTGAGACCGATGATAGTGCTCGAAAACATCATGCCGGCGCCGATCAGCCATGGATCGTTGCCGCTGAAACCAAACGCCCGGGCCACGCCGTAGCCGAGCGCCGCAAATAGGATAGAGGTGGCCAGAGTCACCAGAGTTGCTTTGCGCAGCATGTGCGCCAGCCCCTTGGGCGCCAGATCGAGCCCCAGTAAAAACAGCAGAAAGATGATCCCGATATCCGCCATCCCACCCACGGTTTCCGGGTCATCAACCAGTGCGAATCCATATGGGCCAATCAAGATGCCGAGGACGATGTAGGCCACCGGCAGTGCTTGACGTGCGAACAGGGCCGCGGTCGCCACTACGGCGGCACCGGCGAATATCACGAACAGGGAGAACACGATCGGATCGTGGGTCGGCTGCATCAGCCCGCTCCAGGTGGCACGCTCAGAGGCGCACGCGACGGCTGGACCAAGCAGATCGTGGGGAGACGCGTGGCGATTGAGCAGAGCGTGCCGGCGTCGATCATGTCTAGACCATGTTCTCCATGGATGTCTGTACTTCCAGCCAGGCGTCCTCCAGTTCGGTGAGTTTGCGTCGCATGCGGCCGCTGCGCTCGGTCAACTCCGCGAGTTCGTCGCTATTGTTCGCCTGGTACAAAGCCGGTTCGCCCATGCGAGTTTCGGTTTCGTTCAATTCATTCTGAATGCGTGACATCTCTTGTTCCAGTTGCTCGATTCTGCGGGTCAGCGGTCGACGGGCTTCGGCTTTTTGCTGGCGAGCCAGGGCGGTGTCGCGGCGCTGCGCCCGGCGCCCACCGGTCGCTGTTTCCGACCGTTTCGATACGGTCCCCCCTGCAAGCCACCTGGCGTAGTCCTCCAGGGATCCCTCATACTCCTGGACATGCCCTTCCGTCACCAACGCGTACTCGTCGCAGCAGGTCCGCAACAGATAACGGTCGTGAGACACCACCACGACCGCACCGTCATAAGTACTCAGCGCTTCGACCAACGCATCCCGGGTGCCGATGTCCAAGTGATTGGTGGGCTCGTCCAGCAACAACAGATTGGGGCTTTGCCAGATGAGAAGCGCCAGGCATAGACGCGCCTTCTCGCCACCGGAAAAAGGTGCCACGGGCACCAGTGCACGTTCCTCGGAGAATCCGAATCCACCCAGGTAGCTGCGGGCGCTGCTTTCCCCCAGGCCGGGGGACAGTCGCAGCAGGTGGTCCACCGCAGTGGACGACAGATCCAACTGATCAAGCTGATGCTGGGCAAAATAGCCTGTGCTCAGGGTCTTGGACGGCGTGATAGTTCCACACAAGGGTTTAAGAATACCCGACAGTGCTTTGATTAACGTCGATTTTCCAGCCCCGTTTCGACCCAGAAGCCCGAGCCGCATGCCGGGTCGGATCGATAGAGTCAGGTCTCGAAGTACAGGCTTGTTGTCATAGCCCAGGCTGACCCGGTCCAGTGCCAACATTGGATTTCCACCGGACTGTCCGTTGCGAAACTGGAACCGAATTGGGCTGTCAACTCGCGCAGCCGCGGCGATTTCCATTCGATCCAATGCCTTGATACGGCTCTGGGCCTGGCGGGCCTTGGTGGCCTTGGCTCGGAATCGATCGACGAACCGCTGCAGACGATCGGTCTCGGCGACCTGACGCTTGCGAAGAGCCGATTGATTCGCCAGGCGCTCACCACGACGCCGTTCGTAAGTACTGTAGCGTCCGGATTCAACCCGTATCTCGTTGTCCTCGATTGCGAGGATGTGGTCGATGGTCGAATCCAGTAGATCCCGGTCGTGGGAGATCAGCAGCAGCGTTCCACGGAACTCGCGCAACCATTGTTCGAGCCACAACGTCGCGTCCAGATCCAGATGATTGGTAGGTTCGTCGAGCAGCAGTGTCTCGGGTCGTGAAATAAGCACTCGCGCCAGATTGAGACGGATCTGCCAGCCACCGGAGAATTCTGATACGGGTCGAGCGAGATCATTTTCCGAGAAGCCAAGGCCGGCGAGATATCGTGCGCCTCGACTCTCGGCGGTGTATCCATCGATTCGCTCAAGTACGTCGTGAGCAGCCGCCACGCCTTCCGAGTCTTTCAGTGCCAGACTTCGGCGGGCATTCCATAGCTCCTCGTCACCGCTGAGCACATAGTCCAGCGCCGCAAGCTCGATCCGTTGGGTTTCCTGCTCCAGCATCCTGAGGCGGCTGGAATCCGGCGTACTCAGATTGCCTTCGTCGGGGTCCAGGGCACCTTTGAGCAGGGCGAAGAGGCTTGATTTACCGCTGCCGTTGACCCCGACGACGCCCACTTTCCAGCCGGGATGCAAGCTGAAGGTGGCGTGGCGGAACAACCAATGCCCACCCCGCATCAAACCCAGAGATCTCGCCTCGATCATGGTCGCTCCGTGCTGCAGCGGTTTGCGCTGCGACGGCGCTATGGTAGTGGTTTTTGTGCTTGGGATTCACCCGAAGGCCGGAATTTGTGGTTGGTCTGCGGGATTATGCTTTGATGCTGTGCTTGTTCAGCAGCGAGTACAGGGTGGGACGGGTGATGCCGAGGATTTCGGCAGCACGGGATATATTGCTGTTGGCGTGACTGATCGCGCGGAGGACTGCCCGCCGTTCGGCACTTTCGCGAACCTCGCGCAGATTGAAACCCAGATCGTCGTCCGTGGTTTCGAGTTCCATACAGGCGGCCGTGACCTGGTTGCCCTCCGCCATGATGACGGCTCGTTTGATCCGGTTTTCAAGTTCGCGCACGTTGCCCGGCCAGGGATGGGATTCAATCGCAGTCAGGGCGTCCTGCGAGAAGCCGCGGATGGACTTGCCATATTCCTTGGTGAAGCGCTGCAGAAACACGCGGGCCAGCAGGACAGCGTCCCCAACCCGGTCTCTGAGTGGGGGCACTTCGACCGCCACTTCGCTGATGCGATAGTACAGGTCCTCTCGGAATTTGCCCTGTTCGATCAGCTGACGCAGGTCGCGGTGGGTGGCGCACACGACACGCACATCTACCGGAATTTCTTTTCGGCCACCAAGGCGCTCGATCACCCGCTCCTGCAGAAATCGGAGCAGTTTGGCCTGTAGCGTCATGGGCAGATCGCCCACCTCATCCAGAAACAGGGTTCCGGAATTTGCATACTCGATGCGCCCGAGCGTTTGTTTCTCCGCGCCAGTAAATGCCCCACGCTCGTAGCCGAACAGCTCGCTCTCAAGCAAAGTGTCCGGTATCGCAGCACAGTTGATTGCGACGAATCGCCCCTTGGCACGGTGACTCAGCCGATGCAGTGCCTGGGCCAGCAATTCCTTCCCGGTGCCGCTTTCGCCCAAGATCAAACTGGTGACATCGGTCGGTGCAATCTTCTCCACCGTTCGGCATGCCACCAGCATTTCGGGGCTGTTGGCCAGAATCCCTTCCAACGGCGCCGCCTCCCCGACCCGGCTCAGAACCTGATTCTCCTGTTCCAGCTCATGCAGCTTGAACGCACGGGCCAGAATCAACCCAAGCAGGTCTGGATCGACGGGTTTCTGATAGAAATCGTAGGCGCCCATGCCCACTGCCTTTACCGCGATCTGCTTTTCGTCATTTCCCGTCACCACTATGACCTTGGTGTTGGGTGACAAGGACAAGATTTCCGACAGC
The DNA here is from genome assembly GCA_963783675.1 of uncultured Gammaproteobacteria bacterium. Lineage (GTDB taxonomy): Bacteria > Pseudomonadota > Gammaproteobacteria > Competibacterales > JAHEDQ01 > JAHEDQ01. The sequence goes on along the minus strand of CAWAOU010000005.1, from coordinate 206,520 downwards.
GTCTTCAGGCCTTCGCTCGCGTTGGTTGGGTCCGGCGGCAGTCCAAGATCCAGCATGACCACGGCCGGCTCGTAACGCCGTAGTTGCGCGATGGCCGATGCCTGAGAGTCGGCGGTTACCAGCTGATACTCGTTTCCAAAGCACCACTTGAGCTGCCTCTGGAGCCCGGGATCGTCCTCTACGATCAACAGTGTTTGTTCGAGTCGACTCAACGCCCAGTCTCCAGTTCGTCGGGATCCGGCACTTCGCTGTCCTGTATCCCGCTGTCGGCGAATTCGACGCGTGGGAATCGAACCAGAAACTGTGATCCCTTGTTGGGTAATGTATTCACTTCGATAGAGCCGCCGTTTGCCCGGGCGAACTCCCGACTTTCGTATACCCCAATGCCCATACCCGCATTTCCCTTGGTTGTGTCAAAGGGTTTGAACAATCTGTCCTTTACGAAAGCTCGATCCATGCCACAACCTGTATCGCATACTTCGATCGTGACCCAGTCGTTATCCGCCCGGGCCCGCAGAATCACTTTTCCGTCATCGGGTGTCGCATGCTGTGCATTCTCCACCAGGTGCTCGATTACGTTGATCAGGCGGCCGGGCTCTGCGCGGATAGCCAAGCGCGTACCATCAAGGTCGAGTATTGGTATTGGGCGGGCCGACCGGGTCCGGTCGAGGACCGACTCAAGGGTCCGCGACACGTCCACCACGCGGGCCGCGGCGGCGGTCAGCCTTGGACCTTTTTGCAGGTCTGCAAGCAAGAAATTCATCCGCTGCGTTGCGTTTTCAATTGTGGAAAGGGCATCTGCCTGGAACTCCGGATCCGCCCAGAAGCGTTTGCTGTTTGCGACCAGAAGTGACAACTGCGCGGCAATGTTCTTCAGGTCATGAACCACATAGGCGCTCAATCGGTTGAACGCATCGAACTGGCCGGATTCCACCAGCCGCTCGGTGGCGTCAGCAAATGCGAGATAGCTGCTGACCTGCTGCCCTGCCGTCTTGAGCAGGTCATGGTCTTCCCAGTTCAGACTTCGTGCCACGGCAGGCCGTCTGAGCAGCAAGAGTCCCCAGAGCGCATCCTGCAGGCCCAACGGGATCAGAACCCATGCCGTTGCGTGGTCATTGAGCCAAGCAGGGACGCTCAGGTCTGGAGGATACAGGTCAGGCCGGTTGCGAAATTCGTCCAGATTGACCACCCATCCGGTCTGATCGATGAAATTCACCAGTGGGTCGTCAGGCCCAAAGTCCTCCAGCGTTGTACCGGAAAGTCTCCATTCGGCGCACAAGCTCATGGCGCCGTCGTGATTGCTTTTCCAGATCGCCCCACCGGGGCTGCCCAGAAAATTGGCCATGGCTCGAATCGCACGCCCCGGCACGTCGGCCCCGTCGGTTGCGGTCAGTTCGGCGATAAACCGAAGCCACTCATCCCGATAATCGTACCGGTAGGCGAAAAAGTGTTTGGCCAGAAAAATCTTTGCGTGGGTGCGGAACTGGCTGGAAAGAAACAGAGACATCAGCAGCAGGCAGGCACCGAACAGGAATCCCAGCTGCAGCGTGGGGCCCCACCGCCCTCCGTTTTCGCGAATCAGGTATCCGGCTGTCGCGACGCCGATCAGGTAAAGCCCGCTGCCCAGGAGGGCGGCACTGTGCGCCACCGCGGTTCTGGAGACAAAGACATCGATAGACCAATGTCGGTTGCGCGCCGCGGTGACAGCAAGAAGCGGTGCCAGCAGCAGCACAAGAATGCCCCGCGCTTCCAGCAGATTGAAATCCACCTGACCCAATAGAATGGCTTCTGAATGGACGAATACGTCGAATGCGAACAGGCCACCCAATCCGAAACACAGGTATTTGATCGCCCAGCGATTGCGTCCCAGTGCGCCGCGAAACAGCTGCTCCACCAGAATCAAACCCAGCACACCAATCCCCAGTTGCGTGAACAAGCCCAACTGACTCCAGGCCTTTGCTTCGATGGACCCGGTCGTGGCGATGACATAGGCCAACGCAAGGGCGACAGCCATAGCTGCGATGCTTCGCGTGATCCATAGGTTGAGCGGCCCGGGCGCCAGGCGCTCTTTGGATTCGGGATGCAACAGTTGCGAGAGGAATATCAACCAAGTGAGCCCCGACCCACCCTGTACAAAGTGCGCGGTGCGCAGCAGCCCGGCATCGGGATTGATCGAGGAATACGCGGTAAGCGCCGACGACAGGCAGGTAGTGCCTACCGACAGTATCAACAGACCACCGCGACGGCGTCCTTGCCAGGCGACCGCCGACATCGCCGTTAGAAAAAGGAAGGCGGCGGAGGCAAAGACGTTGACGATGAAAGGAATGTTCTGCCAGTTGATGAACACCTGCCGAACCTAAAGCCCCAGCCCTAAACGAATGGTTGACACATGGCGTCGATGGCTGCTCTCAGGAGTCTGTCGGATTCGGCACTGTTCGGCTGCCTTTTTTTGGGCTTGGAACAGCTTAGCCCGGCAGTTTCCTGGACGGTGTCAATTCAAGTCAAGCAAACACTGAGCCAAGCAGACTACTGGGCGATCAACGCTTGATGTCGTGTCTCATGGGACAGGACACTAGATCTACAAAGATTAAACTGTGAATTTGAGCCCCGAGACGCACGTTCACCAACGGATCATCGGCTCCCTGGACAGTCAGTTTGATCCGTCGGCTTCAATCAATCGGCGCAAAGCCTCCGTTTGGGTCTGCATGAGCGCACGATCACCCCGGGACTCAACGTTGAGCCTCAGCAAAGGTTCGGTATTGGACGCCCGAAGATTGAAACGCCAGTCCTCGAACTCAAGACCGATGCCATCGGTCCGGTCCAAGCTGAGCGCCCTTGGTTCGTATGTCTCAAGGACCTGGTCAATGGTCTTGCGCGTATCCATCACCCGAAAGTTGATTTCGCCGCTGCAGGGAAAGGCCGCCACCCGGTCTGCCACCAGATCGGAAAGTGCTTGGCCGGAACGGCAGATCTGCTGGGCAACCAGAAGCCAGGGAATCATTCCGCTGTCGCAGTATGAGAAATCACGAAAGTAATGATGGGCACTCATCTCGCCGCCATACACGGCGTCCTCTGCGCGCATGCGCTCCTTGATAAAGGCGTGACCGGATTTGCATTGAACCGGGATGCCGCCGGCCGACTCCACCATTTCAATGGTGTTCCAGGTCAATCGAGGGTCAAAAATGATGCGCTCGCCGGGCTGTTGTCGCAGCAGTTCCTGCGCCAGTAGCCCGACCAGGTAGTATCCCTCGATGAACGCACCGGTCTCATCGAAAAAGAAGCATCGGTCGAAGTCGCCGTCCCAGGCGACACCCATCGCAGCCCCGCTTTGCAGCACTGCGTCGATCGTATCCTGACGGCGCTCCGGAAGTAGCGGGTTGGGGATGCCATTCGGGAAGGTGCCGTCCGGCTGATGATTGATCTTGATGAACTCGAACGGCAGCTCCGGCTCCAGCCGGTCAATGACCAGCCCTGCCCCACCGTTCCCGGCATTGACCACGATTTTCAGAGGCATCAGGACGTCCGGGTCCACGTAGTCCAGCAAGTGCTGGACATAGCGCGTTTTGCTATCGGCGACGGCGGTTCGTGTGCCGCGCGCTGCCACGGGTGGCTTGGCCGGAGCCATCACCCGGTCGCGGATATCGTTCAATCCGGTGTCGGCGCTGATGGGCCGTGCCTGTTCCCGCACCAGCTTCATCCCGTTGTAGTCACTCGGGTTATGACTGGCCGTAACGACGATGCCACCGTCCAGTTCCAGATCATAGGTGGCATGGTAGATTTCCTCCGTACCGCACAGACCTATGTCCAGCACGTCGCAGCCGCTGTCCATCATTCCATTGGCGAGTGCATCCGTCAGTCCCGGGCTGCTGAGTCGGATGTCGCACCCGACTACGGCCTTTCTTGCGCCCAGAAAGTCCACGAACGCCCGGCCGACCGAATACGCTATGTCAGGGTTGAGTTCGTCCGGGATGCGCCCACGGATATCGTAAGCTTTGAAGCAACTCAAGGTTTCAGACACGCACGCTCTCCCAACGTTGACGGACTGTAATGACAGGTGTTTGTGTTCTATGGCACGAAGTGGGCTGAGGAATCCTACTACATTTGGCCGCCACCAACGGATAGTCCTGAAATCTTGCTGTCTGTTGGCATCTACCTCTCGGGGTTCAGTATCCCTCGGATTTTCAGATATTTCGGACTGGTCATGGCTTACCCTAGTCGTGGATAATCGGGGCCATGTGGATACGTTCAGTTTGTGCAAAGAATAGAGTCGTGTTGCTCGCCACCGGGCTGACTGTCGGTTTGCTGCTGCTTGGTGTGGGGCCTGCATCGGCCGATATCTACTCGTACGTGGACAGCAACGGCGTCCGCCATCTGACCAACAAGCCGGACAATGCGCGTTACAAACTTGTGATGCGCACCGGAAAGAACTACGGACGCCCCAGCGGCAACCGAAAACGCTTCAGCGCGACCATTTCAAGGGTGGCGAACAGTGTCAATCTGGATGTGGCCCTGATCGAGGCCGTGATTCAGGCCGAATCGGCGTTCGACCCAAATGCAGTGTCACACGCGGGTGCAATCGGTCTGATGCAGCTCATGCCAGCCACCGCGGCGCGCTATGGGGTCGGTGATCCGCACGATCCTGAACAGAATCTCTACGGTGGGTCCAGATATCTCAAGGATTTACTGGAGGAGTTCAAGGACCTGACTCTGGCGTTGGCGGCCTATAATGCCGGCGAGGGCGCGGTGCGCAAGTACGGCAACCAGGTCCCTCCATATGAGGAAACTCAGACCTATGTCAAACGCGTGCACCACTTTTATGACAAATTCAGAGGATCCTGAGCTCTACGCATGAACAAGGCCACCCCGATCGCCTGGTTTGCCCGCGTCCTCCTTCTCCTAGTGGTTTCCTTCAACCCGGTATCGTCCGTTGCAGATGAGTTGCAGCGTGAACGCGCTTGGTACCTGGACGCCGAACGGGCGCTTGCGAAAGGAGACCGAGCGTCTTTCAACCGTAAACTGAATCAACTTCAGGATTATCCACTCTACCCTTACCTGGTGGAACGCGACCTGAGCCAACGTTTGCAGCTCGATCAAGCCCAGTCGATCCGCATTTTCCTATCCACATACAGCAGCACGCCGGTTGCCCAACGGTTGCGCCGTGACTGGTTGTCAAAGCTTGCGCGTGAGGCTGCGTGGGACGATTACCTGAAGGATTATCGCGACGGCTTGGGAATATCATACGAGTGCTGGTACAGCGAAGCCCAGTACCGTGCGGGTTCTCGAACAGAGGCATTCAAAGCGGTGCCGGCGCTGTGGACTTATGGTCGTTCGCGGCCCGATGCATGCGATGCGATTTTCAAGCTTTGGATCGAATCCGGCGGACTGAGTGATGAACGTGTCTGGCGCCGCATCGAGATGGCGCTTGGCAACGGAGAGATTCGCCTCGCCCGTTATCTCGGTCGGCCTCTTCCAGCGACACAGCGCAAATGGGTTGATCTTTGGATTGAGGCGCATAAAAAACCGGCCGAGACACTGGAGCAAAACAGGATTCCGGTGGGCGAAAAGCGGAGCAAAGCCGTTGCTCTGCACGCGATGAAACGGTGGGCGCGCTATGACTCTCCGGCCGTGGCAGCGGAACTGGACCGGCTTGCGCAACGATACGGTTTATCCGACACGGAAATTGCCCCCCTCGTGCGTCAACTGGCGGTTTTCCTGGCCAGCCGACAGGATATGCTCGCCGAACCGTTTCTCGCGCGTGTTGACAGCGCATCGGAAACGGAGAGCGTGAGGGCCTGGCGGGTGCGGGTGGCATTGAGTCGTGGCGACTGGCAGGCTGCTTTGAAGCATCTCGAGGCGATGCCGCAGAGCGAGTCATCAACCGCACAATGGCGCTACTGGCGAGCGCGCGCACTTGAAGCGCTTGGCCGCGACGAGCAGGCGCAGGCACTGTACAGGGAGTTGGCCGGGCATCGGGACTATCACAGCTTTCTGGCTGCCGACCGTATTGGTGCCGCTTATCGGCTCGGCCATCGGCCAATGGCCATTTCCTCCGAAAATCTGACCGCCACTGCCGAACTGCCGGGCATCAAGCGAGCGCGTGAGCTTTTCATTTTGAATCGGGACGTGGACGCGCGCCGTGAATGGCGGGCTGCATTGGCGGAGGCGAACCGCGACCGTTTGCGAGCGGCGGCTTTGCTGGCGGACGATTGGGGGTGGCATTCCCAAGCCATCGCCACTGTCGCCCGGGCAAAGGATTGGAACGACCTGGATCTGCGCTTCCCCATCAACTATCAAGCAGAAGTCATGGAGGCGGCCCGCGACGACGCGATCCGGCCGCAATGGGTGTATGGGATCATGCGCCAGGAGAGCATGTTTCAGACCGACGCCAGATCAAGTGCCGGGGCGATGGGCTTGATGCAGCTCATGCCAGCGACGGCCAAACGCGTGGCCCGTAAGCTCGAAATGCCGTATTCCGGCACGCGGGATTTGTTGCAGCCCGAGACCAACATTCGACTCGGGTCCCGATATTTACGGATGTCTCTCGATGACCTGCAGGATCGCCCCATTCTGGCTACGGCTGGATACAATGCCGGGCCGCACCGGGTCATTGAGTGGCTGCCGGTAGACGGGCCTGTAGACGCGGACATCTGGATCGAGACAGTTCCGTTTTATGAAACCCGCGACTATCTGAAGAAAGTGCTCGAGTACAGTGTGATCTACGAGGCCCGTATGGGCCTGCCCAGCGAGTTTCTGCGAGAACAGATGGCGCCTATACCCAAGCGCTACACACCTGACCGTCGCGGGTAGGACCCGCTCTAACCCAGTCGCATTTTTGCGTCGGAGCCGCTGCCCGCCGATACGGGCAGCGGCGATAAGCGATCGGACGCTCGGCGGATAGGCGCAATACTGGCCTATGTTTCAGTCTTTCTTCCCCGCCCCGCCGGGTGTGTACATCGGTCCGGGAAATGGAGTGACGTTGCCCTCTCCGTCCTTTATTTTGCCAATGCCCGCTTTCTCGACCTCATCGATTCTCATGATGGCGTGCATGGGAATGAAGATCCGTTTTACGCCGCTGAATTCATCACGAAGTTTCTCTTCCGCCGGGTCAACCACCAGGGCGGAACGTTCTCCGAACACCAGCTTTTCCACCTCGACGAAACCGTAGAGATTGCCCTGCGCGATTTCGCGCGCATACAACTCATAGGTCTTCCCCTGGCTGAAGAAAATGACTTTGTAGACGCGTTCCTGGCTCATTCATGAAAATCCGGCTGGCTGAAGGCGCCCGAGCGTACCACAAGAACATTTCCCGATGTTGGTGGCGTGGCGCAATGATGGCTATGGGGGTAAACTCGCGAGTCGTTTTTTCGTGCGCGCGCCGCCTCACCTATCCTTAGGCTGTATACACGGTTCCGCACACCCGTGGACGGCACCGCCGCCAAGGCAGGATACAGACATGCCCGGTACCAGGCTTGAGAACGTCAACATTGTTTCCCAGGAACTGCTTCCGACCCCGGAACAGATCAAGAACAAATACCTACTCAGTGACCCGGCTCGGGCTACGGTGATCAAGGGTCGTCACACCGTCGAACAGATACTTGATCGAATGGACCCACGCATATTTGTGGTACTGGGACCCTGCTCGATTCACGATCTGACGGCCGCCCGGGAGTACGCGAAGCGACTCGCGAAACTCTCATCTCAAGTATCTGAAACCATGCTTCTTATCATGCGGGTGTATTTCGAGAAACCCCGAACAGCGGTGGGATGGAAGGGTTTCATCAACGACCCCCGGTTGGATGACTCCTTCCACATTGAAGAAGGTCTGGACAAGGCGCGCGGGTTCCTGCTGGAACTGGCCGAACTGGGAATTCCCACCGGAACCGAAGCCCTGGACCCAATCAGCCCGCAGTATCTTTCTGATTTGATCACCTGGACTGCGATCGGGGCGCGCACCACCGAGTCCCAGACCCACCGCGAAATGTCCAGTGGATTGTCCACACCCATTGGATTCAAGAACGGGACGGACGGCGGCTTGGATGTGGCGATCAATGCCCTGCACGCGGCTTCAAGCCCCCATAATTTTCTCGGGATTGACCAGCGTGGACGCTGCGCCGTGACCCGCACGCGGGGGAATCGCTATGGCCACGTGGTGCTCCGCGGTGGTGGCGGCAAGCCGAACTATGATTCGGTGGAAATCGCGCAGTGTGAGGCGGCCCTGACCAAGGCGGGTCTGCCCAATACAATCGTGGTCGATTGCTCCCATGCGAACTCCAACAAGGATTACAGCTTGCAGCCTCTGGTTATGGAGAACTGTGTCAATCAGATCGTAGAAGGCAATCGTTCCATAGTCGGTCTCATGGTAGAGAGCCACCTGCATGAAGGAAATCAGTCCATTCCTCAGGATCTGAGCGAACTGCGTTATGGCACATCCGTCACGGATGCCTGTGTCGATTGGGAAACTACGGAGAGAATGGTTCTGCAGGCCCATGAAAAACTCAAGCCGGTCCTGTCCCTGCGCCTGGAAGCGGCGACGACGGCTGCCTGAACCGCCTGCACAGCGTCGCGGGTGAATGATGAGGGCGCTTGCTCCGGCGCGGGCACGGTGGAGCGCCTCACACAGGCCAGAATTGCCCTTTCTTCGACCGCCGAACACGTTGATCACCTGCACATGGAAGCGTTGCAGAGGGTCACTGGCCTGCCGATTGTAGCGCCTGACGCCTGGGAACGTGAACGGCTCACTCATGTACTTGTGCTCGGGACAGATGGGCTGACGCTTACCTGTGCGGGTCCCCTGGCGGCGCTGGGAAGCTTGCGTCTGGACTACGGGCGCGGCCGACTCGGTCACAGGTTGCAGTCACCTATTGGTCGCAAACACCCGTTGGCGCGTGCCCTGGGGCTGCGCTCAGGTCAGCCCTGCCCCGAAGTGTTGGACGCCACCGGAGGACTGGGGCGCGATGCCCTGTTGATGGCCCGCTTGGGCTGCCGGGTGGTACTTTGCGAACGCAATCCGGTGATGGTGCAATTGCTGTCCGACGCATTGGCCCGTGGTTCGGAATCCTCAAAGGATTTGATGCAGGCAATTGGACGGGTTCGGCTGGTCGCAACCGATGCCAGGGCGTATCTCGGCCAGTGCGATCAGGGATCCACACCCGCACTGATCTATCTTGACCCAATGTATCCACACCGAACCAAGCGCGCTCTGGTCAAGCAGGAGCTTCGCGTCTTGCGCTCACTGGTAGGCAGTGATGCGGATGCCGCCGAGCTGTTTCATGTCGCCATGGCCAGCCGTTGTAGCCGGGTGGTGGTCAAGCGGCCAAAAGGCGCGCCGAACATAGCCGGCGTGTCGCCACATCATCAAGTCCTGCTTCCAGGCAGTCGCTATGATGTTTACCGTCCAATAAGTTTGTAGCATTCCAGAGCGCCCCAGATCCACGGTGTTGGGCGCACTCGAATGTGCGCAGGTCACAGTCTTGCGCCCGCCTGGGCGCATCTCGCCTTGCTAAGATGCTGTGAACTCTTGGGACGGGACACTAGGGAAGGTCTGAACAATTGATACGAAACGCGTTTCGGTCCACAAGGGCGCAGATGCGAGGCTCCCGGCGCAGCGCCATAGTCATTCTATGGCCAAGCCGGGGAACGCGGCAGATGTGCCCTTGTGGGCGAAACCCCAGCGGGGCCGGGCCTTTGCGCCCCTGGTACCGCGTTGCACCTCGCTCATTGGCAGCTCACGCATTTGCCTTGGGCCAACTTCGCTCGGTGCGCCTTGCACGAAGGAGCGCAAAGACGCCGGCGCGATCGCAGCAATTGTTCAGGCCTTCCCCTAGACGCAAGCGCTGGAATGAGTCGGAATGCGATTCGCGCGAATTGATCAGGGCTTGCCTGAAACGTTGCTGGATAATCCCGCCGCGGTCAAGAGGCGGTGCACATGCTCCACCGGAATCGCGTAGGTGATGCCGCTGGGCTGGGACTGAAGGTGGCGTTCTCTATCCTGTACGAAAATCTTGTTCACGACGCCCACCACCGCGCCCGTCAGTGGTCGATACACCGGGCTTCCGCTATTGCCGGGATAGGCATTGGCGTCTAACTGGTAGACCAGATAGCGGGACCGGAATCGACCCATTTTACGCGGGTCAATCTCATCCACATTGGTGTCGGCGATGACAATTGGCGTGACGCTGGCAAGCGTACCGCGATGGGTCGCGGGGTACATACCCAGTATCGTACCAAGAGGAAACCCGGTGAAGGCCAGATCGCTGCCTTCCACCTCCGGTGCCGGGCCCGCAAGCCTTACCACCGGGAGCGGGCGGCCCTCCACCCACAGCAAGGCCAGGTCGTGTTCCGGATCGTTTATCTTGACCCGCGCCCGCCGGGCTCGTACCCGATCGCCCTTGCCCACGAACACCGCCAGGAACTCATCCTCTTCCAGATCAACCTGCGGAGGCAGAACGTGAGCATTGGTCACCACATGGTTGCCGTCGGCCACCGCAAAACCGGTACCGTGAAACTCCCCCGCCGGTCGGCGATTGTATTGCATGGTGCCGACGCCAACCACGGTCGGTTTGATTTGCTGAACCGTCTGTGGAAAGCCTTGGTTTTCAGCGCCCGCCAGTCCCGGCGCAAAGCAGAACAGAAGCCAAGCGACCGGTAAATACCGAATCACCTTTCGGTATGGTATCGGCCTAGACGCAGCCTGGTTGCGCTTCTTCCACCCCGCGCAGCCCAAGGGGTCAGTATGCATTCTTGTCGCTGAAGCCCTTCACCAGGGTTTTGAGTATGATTCGAAGGTCGAACCAGATGGACCAGTTCTCGATGTAGTACAGGTCCAGTTCAACCCGTTTTTGCATTTTTTCCAGGGTGTTGGTTTCACCACGATAACCATTGACCTGGGCCCAGCCTGTGATACCGGGTTTGACCTTGTGCCTGAGCATGTACTGATCCACGGACTCCTTGAACTGCTCATTGTGTTCAATCGCATGTGGCCGTGGTCCGACGATTGACATTCGGCCCTGCAGCACATTGATGAATTGTGGGAGTTCATCCAGACTGGAACTGCGCAGCAGGCGGCCCAGGGCCGTTACCCGCGGGTCATCCCGCACCGCCTGGGTCAGCCTGCCGCTGTGCTCTTCGTGTATGAGCATGGTACGGAATTTCCAGACTTCAATGGGTTCTCCGTCCCAGCCATGGCGAACCTGCTTGAAGAAAACCGGCCCGTGTGAACTCAGCTTGACCAGACCGGCAATGAGCAACATCAGCGGGCTGATGGCAAACAGAATCAGGAAGGCCAGAACCCGGTCTTCTATTTCTTTCAGAAAATGGTCGAAACCAACCATCGGCGATGAGGTGAGATTGAGGACCGGTATTCCGCCCACCTCGCTCATAGAATGGTTCAGGAGTCTAAACTGGAAGATATCCGGGACCATGCGGACGTCAGCGGTGGAATGACGCAGTTCATGAAGAACCTGCTTTACCCGATTCTCAGCGCGAAACGGGAACGCCAGCCAGACTTGGTCGATGCGCTCGCGTTGAACGAATAGCCCAAGTTCCGCTATTCGCCCCAGCAGGGGCAGGTTGCCGATATCGGCCAACCGCTCCAGCGGCCGATCATCGAAATAACCCACGACCTCGAGTCCGGTCCAGGGCATTTGTCGCAGGCGTTCGCCCACCCTGACGCCCAGCTCGCCGGCTACCACCAGCACCACTTTTCGAGTATTGAAACCACGTGACCGCACGCCCCGCAGCAGCACCCTCAAGCTGACTCGGAATACCATCAACCCGAACCAACTGAACACCATCCAGTGCAGTACCCACGCCACCTCGACCGTGTGGGCCTGCTGGGTTATGAACGCAACCGAGGACAGACCGAGAAAAACCGAGGCCCAAGCACCCGTCGCAACCCACAGTTCACCGGTCACTGAACTGCCGCGCCAGGCACGGTAGAGAGCGGATCGGTTAAACAGAATCAAAGAGAACAAGAGGCCTACCACCACCGCCATTTTGTAGCTGACGGGCATGGCCATGGTGCCAAAAAGCCAATAGTAGGACGCCAGGGCCGCGACAAGCATGGCGACTAGGTCTAGGGCACGAAGTGTGAGTCCTAAGATCACCGAATGCTCATCAAGTATGCCTCGCTCACTCATGTGACACTCAGTTGCCTCCGCAAACCGTGTCGATTTAGGCCTCAAAGCACCTAATGTGCCAAATGTAACAAGGATGCAGGGCCCGTGTCCCCACTCAAGGACCTAACAGGCCTCTGATCTGTTCTGAACGAGGCGGATTGGGGGGCTGAAATGCGCAGGTTCAGGGCGCAGATCGCGGGTAACAGCTGTTCTACCGCCAAGAACCCCAACGATGACACTGTGCATTTAAGCCCCGAGATGCGTGTTATGCGTGTCAACAAATGGATCAGAGGGGCCTTTGGCGCCCCGTATCGAGATTGTTGACCAATTCCGTCACCAGTTGAGGTGGCGCTACTGCATCGGTTCCGTCTTGGCCGCTACGGGTCCTTCTGGCGCAACACTCGGGTCAGCCGAACAAAACCATCGGTTAGACGATCCACGTTCCGCTCCAGCATCTCGATGCGTCGTTCCAGACGGGCCACGTCACTCTCTTCTTGACCATCACCTTGAACGGGTTCCAGATTCGCCAATACCGAATCCAGTTCGTCGCGGATCTCGCTGTCGTCATCGGAAACCGTACCTGCCGCTTTGAATACCATAGGCTGAGTCCGGTCATCCGGTCCCGGTTCGGCAATTGGCGATGCCAGAGGGGGGGGGCTGCGATCGTCCGCTGGGCTCAGTTCGTCCTTCATTTCCTTGGCCACTTCTTTCACTTCGGCTGTGCCAAAAGTGTGCAGTTCCTCCAGGTACCCATACAGCATGAGCCGGTCGCATAGAATGTTGATGCGTCTGGGTACACCCTCACACATTTCATGGATGGTACTGATCGATCCGGGCCCGAAAACCGGGTCGTCCCGCCAACCCACGATGCCCAGACGATGCTGAATGTAGCCGTTTGTCTCTTCCTCGGTGAGTGCGCTCAGGTGACACGAGGCGATGATGCGTTGACGCAGTTGTTCCAGGCCGGGCGATTGCAGCGTGGATCGGAACTCCTCCTGCCCCAGCAGGAAGCTCTGCAGCAGTGGCTTGTCGGAAATCTGAAAATTGGACAGCATTCGCAGCTCTTCCAGGGTCTTGGCGGGGAGATTTTGCGCCTCGTCGACAACCAACAGAACCCGGCGGTCGCTGCGTGCATGGGAGGCCAGGAAATCCTCCAGGCGCTTGATCAGCACGGCCTTAGATACGCCTTCATAATCAATGCCAAAAGCCGCCACAACCATGGTCAGCATGTCATCGGCGTCCAGCTGCGTGGTCACCAGCTCCGCCGCGATCACTTTGTCTGGATCAAGTTCGGCGAACAGATTTTTGACCAGGGTCGTCTTACCGGTTCCGATGCCCCCGGTAATGACGATGAAGCCTTCGTTCTGCGACAAGCCGTAGCGCAGATAGGACATGGCGCGCTTGTGGCCGCTGCTGCCAAAGAAAAACCGGGGATCTGGGGTCAGCTGAAACGGCTTGCCATTCAGTTTGTAGAACGAGGTGTACATTCAATTGCCTTGTACAGTGGGTCGGCGAGGCCGGGCATTCCAGGGAAGCGCTGGTCCCTTCGCCCTTTGGGACGAAATCCAACAGGGCCGGTATCATAGCGACCGCGAAGCATCGTACCCGTCTGTTTCGCACCCGCGAATACGACGGTACGTGCATGCGAGCACAATCGAGACTCCCTAGGGATACCATCTGATCTATTCGTGAACGTGTATCTTGGGACTGAAATGCACAGCTTCATCGTTGCAGATCTTGGCAACAGAACAACTATTACCTGCAATCTGCCCCGCGTTCCGCCCCTTGAATCTGCGCATTTCACCCTCCAATCTGCTTCGTCCAGAATAAATCAGAGGCTCCCTAGCCCCTGAATCTACTGCGGATCGGGTGAGCGGTCCATAGCCAGGCGTATCGCAGCCCTGAGCTGGATTGGGTAAACTTGAGTCTGCGATTGCGCGCCATTGCAACAGCCAGGAGTGGTTGATGCGGGTTCTGCATGCCACGTTACATTCATCAACCTGGACCGATACCTCTGCAATGTCGAGACCTCCCGTTGAACTTGTCTGCCGTGAAGACTTAGCGGCTCACCTCAGCCGCAACAGCGCCCCCTATTCCGATCCGGTGGGTCGAATCCAATGGGGCGAGTTGAGGCTGGACCGTTTTTGGTTGCCCGAGGCCGCGATCTCGCTCCAGGGCGTGTCGGAGTTCGATCGTCTGCCGCAGGCGCAGCGTCAGCGCCTCTCTCAGATGGAGTTCATCAATTTCATTCAGATGGGCATCTGGGTCGAGAACCTGTTTATCGAACGCATCGCCAGGGGTCTTCGCCACCCCCCGGATCGATTGGCGGAGCATCGCTACCTGCTTCATCAAATCCGCGAGGAAGCCGGCCACAGTCTGATGTTTCTTGAGCTGATCGATCGGTCCGGTCTGCCGCGTTTGCAAATGCCGGCGCGTGGTCTCCGTCTTGCCGCCGCACTGGGTCGTCATCTGCCCTATGACTGGCTGGGGTTCTGGCTGGCGGTGACCATCGGCGAAGAGATTCCGGATCGATTGAACCGATACCTGCGCAGACACGGCGACGCCGTCGACCCCGTGATTCGAGACCTGGTGACGACCCACGTCGTCGACGAGGCGCGACACATCGCCTACGCCCGCTGTCGAGCCCAGAAACTGCTGGACGGAGCGTACGGGCCCAACGTCCGCTCAATGGCGCTGCTGATGCGGCCGATATTGCGCCAGTTCGTCCGAGCTTTCTATTTTCCAGGCCCGGCGGTTTATCGGGCTGCGGGGCTGGAACAGGCCGAGACTTGGGTGCTACGGGCGCGGACAAACCGCCACAGATTGGATTTTGTTGAGCAATGCGTGCGCCCCGTTCTGCGGAGTTTCGAGACCCATGGATTGCGACTCGATTGGCGTTGATGCATTTGGGACATTAGACGGGATGGGCGTTCAGTAGCCGCTGGAACTCGGTCAGGTGCGTTGCGCCTGAATCGGCCAGAATCTGGCTGACGTCCTCCAACTCTGACCGATACTCGCTCTGGGTCAGCCGTCCACGAATGAGCTCAAAACGCAGGTATACCAGGTACGTGTTCAAGACATCGGTTTCGCAATAATCCCGAATGCCCTTCACATCACCGGCCTGGAAACTGTCCCACACCTTTGAACCATCCATACCCATTTTGCCGGGAAATCCTAACAGCGTGGCGATCTCGTCCAAGGGCGCGGTGGCACGTCCCTGGTAGCCTGCGAGGACATCCATCAGATCGGTATGGCGCCAGTGGAAGCGGTTGAGGTAGTTGTTCCAGCGAAAGCCGCTGTCCTCTTCGCCGGTGTCCCAATATCGGGGCGCGGCGATGCCATGCAGCAGGGAACGATAGTGCAGCACGGGCAGATCGAATCCGCTCCCGTTCCAGCTGATCAGAACCGGCGTGTAACGCTCTATACCCTCGAAAAAGCGCTCGATGATGTCCTGTTCGCCTGACTCCAGCGTGCCCACTGACCAGACCCGGAACTGGCCGTCAGCGCGGCGCATGGCGATTGAAATGGCCACCACCCGTTGCAGGTGCAGGCGCAAGAAATCTGATCCGTTCCGTGCCCGCTGCCGATTGAACATTGCCTCCGCCACCTGGTGATCGTCCAGATCCTGGAGATCGAGCAAACGCCGCCCGCCCGCCACGTCCGGCACCGTTTCGATGTCGAAGGCCACCAGATTGGCCGCCAGGCCCACCATCTATTTTTGTTTCCAGTTTCCGCCGGCGCCCTGATACCACCATCCATTGGGCGCATTGGCTATCCAGCGTCTGGCGAAGGTCGCCTGGATGTCCGCCTGCCATTCCGGATGCCCGTTGGCCTTGGCGATCTCAGCGTACAGGCCGTTTCGGTCCCGATTGTCTTGGGCAACCAAGTCCTGCGCCTGTTTGCGACTCTTTAGATCCAGTGCCTTGAGATCTCGCACTGTCAGCAACCCATTATTGGTCAGCCCGATGGCACCTGCGGCATACATTGGCTCCAGCAAACGATGACGTTGTTGCATGCTGGCCTGGATCTGGCTGATGGCGGGGGTGGATACATTCAGATCGGGTTCAGCCGCGTCGGCGGTCGGGATGATCGCCGCAAAGAGGCGTGCTGCCAGGCGGCCATATGCAGTGTCGCCTGCTCCGGATTGGGCAGGGCTGCCATCCGGTGCGTCTTCAGCATCCTCGCCCCAGACGTCTTCAATGATGCGATCGGCCGCGCGTTCCGCCGCGGCAGCCGGAAAGTATACATTGATGGTGACACAGGCGACCAAGGCCAATAGGCTCGCCATCAGTCCGGCGCGTTTCATCGTTTCCATTCCACTCCCCTACTCAACAACAGGGCCCGAGCTGCGGGTGGCCGCCTGAAGCCGTGTGACCAGCTCATTCCAATCCACTCGCCGTTCGTAACCAATCACATCGATGCGCGGCAATCCGCCACCCTCAACCAGATAGTACCCACGCGCTGCGGCGGATACACCTTCCATTTCGCACACGTTGTTGGCCAGGTGGCAGCCTATTCCCAGCCGACGGTAACCAAAGTCCTTGAACATCCCGATAAAGCCCTTGGAAAGTATGGCCGCCGCATTGCCGCCGCCGCCGATGGACGACAGATTTTCCACCGCCCGCTGGCTGATGCGCCGCTTTGATCGATCGCCCTCGGGCGTTCCCAGGAACGCATCGAACTGAACTGGACGCCAGTTCTGAAGCTCCAGTGCCCGTATACGCCCATCCAGTCGGCCTTCGATACGGCCAAAGGCATAGGTCTGGGTCAACGCCGCAAGATCCAGGCCGTTGATTCCGATGTCCGCGGTCAGTCTTGGGATCAGGCCCAGTGGTTGCTCGACGCGTAGATCCGTGATGGTTACATCGCCATCGAAGGCACGGATCAGCAGCGCGCCGCCCAGCGTCAGTATTCGGTCCCGGTAGACCGCCTTGGGCACCATACCGGACAGATCGCCCCTGAGCACCGGCCATTCCAGGGCTTCGCTGAGTTGCTCCAACGACACGCCACTCAGACGCCCGTCCAGGTTCCAGGCTGCCTGTGGCGAGCGGAAATTTTCCGCACCGAGTCGATCCAGGTGCAGGAATCCACCCAATAGTGGTACTGACAACGGTTCAGTCAGTTCCATGGCGCCGCCGCGGGTTTCGAATTCGAAACCCGCGTGGCCGGTGGGTACCTTGTAAAACTGGGATCCCGCCCAGCCGAAACGGCTGCGTCCGATCGAATCCCGACGCCAATCCAGATCGATTGATAGATCCTCGAATGAGATGCGTTGCAGGGTGTCCCGTATCCAGGCCCCTTCACTCCGCAAACGCAGGTTGACCGGGTCACCGTGCACAAGCTCAATGTGAGCGGTCGCCCGTCCACCGGTCTGCAGATCACCCAACAGCGTGCCGGGCGCAAACGGTTGGACATAGGTGACGTAGGCTTTGCCCGAGTCCAGCACCTCGAGGTCGATCTGCGCGGTCGCGCGACGCCAATCCCCTGCGGCGGCGGTGGCGGCGGCCACCACCGTGCCAACGCCCGAGTGATCCAGATAAAAATGCTTTATTGCCAGGGCCTCGGGTGTCGCACGGGCAATCAGACGGAACTCGATCGGTGCGCCGGATACTGCTTCGATCAGCATCGGGTCCGCGAAAACCAGGCCGGTGCGCCATTGCCCGTTGCTCGAGAAATCAACTGACCCTTGGTGCAACGAGGCCTGTGTGGTCAGTGACAGATCGATATTTTCGCCTTCAAGGCGGCCGTTTGCGTCGCTGAAGTTGAGTGCCCGACCGCGTATTCGAGCGCCGATGGTCATTGCACCCTCGGCATGGCGTTCGACCCGCATGGTGCCATTGATCCGGCCCCGGACAGTCAGTTCATCGATGTCTGTATTCAGCAACCTCAAACGGGCTTGTATCCAGCTCAGGTCCAACCCCTCGAACTCGGCATCGATCGCCCATGACCGTTCCGTCCCGGCAGCCTCGAGACGCACTAGACCCGTTTCCAGGTCGACCACCATGTCTTTTATGCGAAACGCACCCAGGCTTCGTTCAAACCGGAACGAAAACGTCTCGATTGCATCGACCAACAAAGGATGATCGGCCTCCATGCGTCCGCCGCTGCAGGTAATACCGTCGCTGTGAATCTGCAGCCGCGCGCAGCTTAACTGCAGGCCGGTGACGGGGCCGAGCGGTTCGGGTAGCACCAGGGCGTCCGCGCTTAGAATCAGGCGTTGATCGGCCAGCGACCACCCCAGTGCGAGTCCCTCGAGGGCCCAGCCGGGCCCGCTAAGGTTGCCGATATCCAGCCCCAGTTCATCCACTGCCCATGTCACTCCGCCGACCAGACAAATCAGCAGAGTCAATAAGACATGCAGGGTGGTCGACCGCGATGCTGTGGAGCGTTTTACCGCTGGTGTTTTGACAGGCTGAAACTCACGGAACCCGGATGCGGGCAGACAGTTCATTTGCTCAGCCGGGTGTGAACACGCCGGTGGACAGATACCGGTCGCCTCGATCACACACAATCACCACGATCACCGAGTCCGTTACCTCGGCGGACAGGCGCAGGGCCGCGGCCACCGCACCGCCGGACGACACCCCGGCGAATATACCCTCTTCAGTTGCCAGGGCACGGGCGGTGGCCTCCGCATCCTGTTGTCCCACATCCATGATCCGGTCAACCCGATCGGGCTGGTAAATCTTTGGCAGATAGGCTTCGGGCCAGCGTCGGATGCCTGGGATCTGGGATCCGTCGGTGGGTTGCACCCCGACGATCTGTATGTCAGGCGCCTTGGACTTCAGGTATCTGGATACCCCCATAATGGTGCCGGTCGTCCCCATCGAACTGACGAAATGGGTTACCCGCCCGTCAGTGTCACGCCAGATTTCAGGTCCGGTGCCCTCAAAATGGGCCAACGGGTTGTCTGGGTTGGAGAATTGGTCCAGCACCCGTCCTTCGCCGTCCGCAGCCATTTGTGCCGCGATATCCCGTGCCCCCTCCATACCCTGTTCCCGGGTGACCAGCCGGATTTCGGCGCCATAGGCTTGCATTGATGCGCGTCTTTCTGCGCTCATGTTTTCGGGCATCAGCAGAACAAGACGATAGCCCTTGATGGCCGCCGCCATCGCCAGCGCGATGCCGGTGTTGCCACTGGTCGCTTCGATCAGTGTATCGCCAGGTTTGATGTCACCTCGAGCCTCCGCATGCTGGATCATACTCATGGCTGGGCGGTCCTTGACCGAACCTGCGGGATTATGGCCTTCGAGCTTGCCCAGAATCTGATTCGTACAGACACCCGGCAATCGCTGCAGGCGTACCAGCGGAGTATTGCCGATATGAGCTTCGACGGTAGGGAGTTCGGTATTGTGCATGTGTCCGCGGAACTCTACTTTCGGTGGTCTGGGCCAATGGGTGGGTTTCGGTCAGCGACGTGCCCGTGGTTGACTCGTCGAATTACGAAGCCGTGTGTGGTCAGCGAACCGGTTCGCTAACTGTTGTGCTTGGTTGCAGTGCCAGGGCACCAGATCGATCTGATGCCCTGGAACCAAAAAAACGTTTTTTTCTTCAGCGGGTTGTGGGTATGTCCGGTTTTACCATGGGGCAGGTGTGGCATCAGCATCGTAGCCCCTCATCCAGTCGTGCCCCGGTTTGCGCATGCCCGAATCATATCGCCTCAATCGATCTCAGGCTGGCCCAACAACGGTGGCTGCTTGCCCAGCCTCGGACTGCAATTCTGGTATTATTCCGGGGTATGTCGCAAGGGATTTACCGCCCCGGATGAGGGGAGCGGCAAGGGCAGTCAACGCAGAGTGGACCCTCAGGGATTTCGGGAGTCTGCCATGCACCACTCGGCGCAAGTGAGATTGTGGCCATGACTTTGGGCTTGGATTTGGCTACGCACGCTTTGGCTGAATCGTCTCTCGTCGGGTTCAAAGCAGTGCCCAGCCAGCGACGCGGCGCTGGGCGCCTGGCATGTGTGCACTCGTTGACTGAAACACGATCCGCGCTAACGGCCACGGGTTTTCCTGGAGGCGGTTCGCGATGGCCTCGTCTGTCTTTGTGTTTCGCCACGCGCTGGGAATCTAGTGTCCCGTCCCATGAGTGCATTGCATCTCCGCAAGGCGAGAAGCGCCCAGGCGCTAGGCGGGGGCGGGCGCAGAACTGGCCTGCGCCCATTCAAGCGCGCTTAACACCGAGGATGGGCACTTATCGCCTTGACCGTCGGGAACGCCCCAGATCCGCCACTGCTGCGTTGCAGCTGCTCGGCAGAGCCTTGCTACACCCTTCGCAACTGCGCCTTGCATTGGCGCAACCGGGGCGCTCTGAAACGCTACGAACTTACGGGACGGGACACCAGGTGACCGCATGATGTTCAGAGGCATCCGAAATCGCGTTTTGCTGGTCGCTCTGGCGCCGGCCGCGATGCTGGCGCTGGTGTTGGTAACGTATTTGACCAACACTCGAGTGCAGGATTTGGAGCAATCACTGGTCAACCGAGGGCAGGCGATCGTGGCCCAGCTTGCTCCGGCCAGTCAACACGGCGTCCTGTCGTCCAATCGTGACGAACTCACCCGGCTGGCCCGGTCCGCTGCCGAGGCACCGGATGTGGTGCGGATTCGGATCTACGATACCGAGCGCAGGCCGCTGGTCGACGTGCGCTCGGAGAACACCAATAGCCAAGACGTTGAACTGGTGGCAACGCCCGTCCCGGGGGACAACACGCTCAGGGTTCAGGGGGTGATTTTTCTCGATCTGCTGCCTGCAGGCCCGGGCGCCGGCGAGTCACAGTCTGGGGTCATGGCACGCGGTGACGGCATAACGCCGGAGGTGATAGGGCATCTGAGCGTGGATCTGTCCCGCAGCTCCACCCATGCCCGCCAGACCGAGGTCATACTGACCAGTCTGGCGCTGACCCTTCTGTGCCTGGTGTTGGCAGCCGGATTGGGCCTGATCATCGGCCGAAGCGTCATCCAACCCGTTTTGCGTTTGGAAACGGCGGTGCAGGAACTGCGCCGCGGCAATTTGGAAGCCCGGCCTGATGTGCGGGTCGAGGGCGAATTGGGGAGCCTCGCCCGCGGCGTTGCGGCCATGGCGAAAAGCCTGCGTGAGTCACACCGTTTTCTGCAGCAACAGGTGGAGCAGACCACGGCGGAAGTGCGCGAGACCATGGAGGAACTTGAGGTCAAGAACGCGGAGTTGGATATCGCCAGACGCCGCGCACTGGAATCGAGTCGGGTCAAGTCTGAATTTCTGGCCAATATCAGCCATGAGATTCGGACACCCATGAACGGTGTCCTGGGTTTTGTCGAGCTGTTGGAAAAGACCACCTTGGATGATGCCCAAAAAGCCTATCTGAGTACCGTTCGAAGCTCGGCGGAGCAGTTGCTGGAACTGGTTGACGATATCCTCGATCTGTCCAAAATTGAGGCTGGGCGCCTCGAGCTCAGTCTTGCCATCTTCGATCCCAGGGCCGCGCTAGAGGACGTGGCTGTACTGTTTTCGGCCAACGCCCACAAAAAGGGACTCAATCTTGTGGTGGACGTGGAACCTGAGGTGCCCCCGCGCCTGCAGGGGGACCGCGCCCGGATCATGCAAATCCTGGCAAACCTGATCAGCAACGCCATCAAGTTCACCGATCATGGTGGAGTCGAGTTGCACGCCGGCTATGCGTGCGTGGGGGAAGGTGAACAGATGCTGGTGATGCGGGTGCGAGACACTGGCATAGGCATCAGTCCCAAGGATCAAGTTCGTCTGTTCCGACCGTTCGAGCAGGTTGATGGATCCAGTACCCGACAACAGCCCGGCACCGGCCTGGGTCTGGCCATATCCAGGCGTCTCGCCGAACTCATGGGTGGGCGTATCGATCTGGAAAGCGAGCCCGGCGGCGGCGCCTGTTTCACGGTATCAATACCGGGCCCGCCTGCGGCCATGGGCGAAGCAAATGATAGATCCGCCGAAATACCGGACCTCAGTGGCCGTTGGATTTGTTTGATCAGCCACGATTCGGGTCTGCATCGCGCTGTTGAACATGCGATCCAGCCCGCCGGCGGGGGGGTGATCCACATTGAGACGGTCGAGGAATGCACGCGAGCGCTGGAGCTTGTGGACCCGCTGGATCAGCCGCGCTATGTGATCCTCGACGGCGGCGCTGCCGGCAGCCATTCTGGCGCCGATTCGATCGGCATTGAACCGGTTGGCCCCGCGTGTGCCGATTCATCTCACAATATTGGGCCCATGCGGTGGTCACGGAGACGTAGCGCCCTGGACTGGGGAACTAGCGAGTCTGGTTCGGATCGACAAGCCGCCCAGGGGAAGCACGTTGATCCATCGGCTGAGCGCGCAGAATGTGAACCCGACCCCACTGCCTGCGCCCCCATCCGGGCAGACACCGTCAGAGGCATTGATTCCAGCTTCAGCCAATCGCCAACCTCCCGGATTCGTGGCCACCGGATTACCCGTTGCTGAGGGCGCTGATGCCCGGCCTATACTGCTGGCCGACGACAACCCGGTTAACCGAAGACTGGCCTGTCTGTTCTTGCAGCAGATGGGCATCGCGGTGGACGAAGTGGAAGATGGGCAGCAAGCATGGGATGCCTGCGAACACAGGCGCTACGGACTCATTCTGATGGATGTGCACATGCCAAGACTGGATGGCATTGAGGCCACCCGGCGGATCCGCAGCTCGGCGACCGGATGTAATGCCAAGACTCCGATCGTCGCTTTGACGGCTGATGCCTTGCAGTCCGAGCGGGATCGCTTCATGCAATCCGGCATGGATGACTATTTATCCAAACCCATCACCCAAACTGCGCTCAGCGGGATGATACAAACCTGGGTAGGCAAGGAGGTCAATGCGTATGGAAACCCGTGATCCAGAACCCGCAGGTCAGATCGCTTACGATCGCGCCCTGGCGCTGCATCAGGTTGGAGGCAATCCCGCCATTGCCGATGAGCTCATCGGCATGATGCTGGCGGAACTGCCCTCCCAGAAATCTGCGATGTCGGTCGCGTTTCTGGATGCTGACCATCAAGCCCTTCGCCAAGTGGCTCATCGGGTACACGGTTCGGCGAGCTGCTGCGGAACGCCCGCAATCAAACAGGCGTCAGCGGCTTTGGAAGCGGCTATTCTGCAAGGCGATCTGGCGCACATTAGCGCACTCCATGAAACCCTTCAGACTGCCATCGACGGATTGATCGAGTTCATGGGTCCCACCGGTTGATCGATTTCGCAGACTCGTTGCGATCTGTTTGAAGCAAGCTGCGGTAGGCGCCTTCAGGTATTTCGGGCGCGCATCATGGCCTGTTTCATGTCACGCACGGCCATCCCCAGGCCACAGAACAGGGCGCGCCCTACGATCGCGTGACCGATGTTCAATTCGGTCAGTTCGGGTATGGCGGCGACCGGCGCGACGTTGTGGTAGTTGAGTCCGTGGCCGGCGTTGATCTGCAGGCCCAACTCCAGACCAATTCGCGCCGCCTCCTGGATCCGCGCCAGTTCCTGTCTTGATTCCAGTATGCCCTTGGCATCGGCGTATCGGCCGGTGTGGATTTCCACCTTCCCCGCGCCGCATCGAGCGGCCGATTCCAGTTGCTTTGCCTCTGGATCGATGAACAGTGAGATCGCTATGCCGTGAGCGCTGAGTCGCCGACAGGCATCTGCGATCCTGTCAGGCTCGCCAGCGACATCGAGCCCCCCTTCAGTGGTCAGTTCGGCCCGGTTCTCCGGCACCAGGCAACAGTCGGCAGGTCGGATTCGTTCGGCAATGGCGAGCATTTCACCGGTTACGGCCATTTCGAAGTTCATCCGCGTCTGCAACACCTGGCTCAGCAACTCCACGTCCCGGTCCAGGATGTGGCGCCGATCTTCGCGCAGATGAACGGTGATGGCATCGGCCCCGGCTTGCTCTGCCTCCAACGCGGCCTGAATCGGATCCGGATAGCGTCCCCCACGGGCCTGGCGCAGGGTTGCCACATGGTCGATGTTGACCCCCAGAAACAGATCATTCGACGAATTCATTACAGTGTGAGCACCGGCATAGAGTAAGCGCGGACTGTAGCTCCGACTCAGGCCCGCGTCCAGGCTTCGGTCTGTGATCCGGCGCGGGGCTTCATGCTCGTGAAACACCAGCACGTGTCTGCTGCCGCGCCAGTTCGCGGGACCGCAACGGGCGGCCGTTGAGCAGCGCGTCTATGCACGCACGCGTCACCCACCTCATTTCGCGGATCGCACTAAGGTCGGCATCACCGGCCTCGAAACGGAGCAAGCTGTGGCCGCGTATCAATGCCGTTTGAGTATGAGCTTCGACTCGTTTGAATCCCTGTTCCGCCACCAATGTATAGCTGGCATCGGGATTTATGGCGGCATCTTCAAGATCGAAAGTCAGGGGCACCGCGACCCCCAGTTCCTGCAGCAGCACCCATTCAAAGCGGCGCAGGGATTGTTCGAAGTTGGCGTCGGAGATCAGTTGGCCGACACAGTCTCCGTAAGCCTGGAACACTCGTGATACCGGCGCGTCCCGATGCAGTAGCAGCATGCACAACTCATTGAGGTAGAAACCGGCGATTAATGCCTGGCCGGCAGCAGGCCTGGGTCCAGGCCCGCCGTCTTCTACGGTGGTCAAAGTGCCGAGTTCACCGCGACCGGTCCAGGCACAGAGCAGCGGGCGGAACGGTTGCAACTGCCCGGCCCTGGGCGATTTCGCGCCCAGAACACCCCGCGCGACCAAGCCCACACGGCCGTGATTCAGGGTCAGCAGTTCGACCAAGGCACTGGTGTTCCGGTAGCTGCGTCTGTGCAGTACGAAACTGGGCTCAAGGACGGTGCTCATCCTGCAACTGCTCCGGCATCGGCACTTCAGGGGTCGATGAGATCAATCCGGGGTGCGGTACCCAAGACTTTGCAGCGCACGCTCGTCATCGGACCAACCGGACCGGACCTTGACCCATGTCTCCAGGTGGACCGGTCTGTCCAGCATGCGCTCAATGGCCTCCCGGGCTTGCATCCCGACCTGTTTGAGCATTCGACCCTTCTGACCGATCACGATGCCTTTTTGACCGGTTCGCTCGACCCAGATGATGGCACCGATCCGCACGACGTTGCCTGAGTCGTCGAACTGTTCGATGTCGACGGTGAGGGAATACGGTAACTCATCCTGCAGAAGGCGTGTGAGTTGCTCTCGGATCAGTTCTGCGGCCAGGAAGCGCACCGAGACATCGGTCACCTGGTCGTCCGGATAGGCAAAGGGTGCGCTCGGTAGGGCACTGGCCAATGTCTGCTCCAACGGCTGGAGATTTTCACCGGAGCGGGCCGAAACGGGAATCATATCGAGAAATGTGGCCTTTCCCGAAACCTGTTGCAGGTACGGTAACAGCGGCCGCTTGTCCTTGAGCCGATCCACTTTGTTGACAGCCACGATCATCGGTTTCCCTGCGGATTCGAGTCGGCGCAGGATGTCCTCATCTTCCGCGCCCCATCTCAAGGCTTCGACCACCAGCACAATCACGTCGACGTAGCTTAAAACGCCACCGGCGGTGCGATTCAGGTAGCGATTCAACGCGCTTCGTCCCTGCAAGTGCATTCCCGGTGTATCGATGTACAGAATCTGCGCCCCGTCCCGAGTGGAAATGCCCATGATGGAATGGCGGGTGGTCTGGGGTTTGGCCGCGGTGATACTGATCTTTTGGCCGATCAGACGATTCAACAGACTCGATTTGCCGACATTGGGGCGTCCGAGCAAGGCGACGTACCCGCAGCGGGTCTGTTCTTGGGTCACGACTCGATCTGCTCCAGAACGCGGCTGGCGGCTGCCTGTTGTGCCTTGCGCCGGCTGCTGGCTTCGGCCTCGGCTTCGATCGACAGGTCCAATACTCGACACGCCACTCGGAACATGCGTTTGTGCGGCTCCCCTTGCTCTGACAACAAGCGATACTCGGGCAGCCGCATCTGCCTGGATTGCAGCCACTCTTGAAGCCGCGTTTTGGGGTCGATCAAGGATTCTGGATCGGGCAGTGTTTCGAGTCGGCCGCCGAAGCAATGACGCACAACATCCCGGCAGGCGTCGAGATCGCTGTCCAGATATACCGCGCCCAGCACCGCTTCGAAGGCATCGGCGAGAATCGAACTGCGACGGTAGCCGCCGCTCTTCAACTCGCCCGAGCCCATGGCCATGGCATCGCCGAGTTGCAGATCCAAGGCCACCGCACCCAGCATGTTGCCGTTCACCAGGCTGGCTCGAAGTCTGCTCAGTTCGCCTTCGCTGCAGTTCGGGAGGCGGCGATACAGTTCCGTGGCGATAATCAGCCCGAGTACTGCGTCCCCCAGGAACTCAAGCCGCTCGTTGTGCACAGAAGCGGCGCTGCGATGGGTCAGTGCCGCTTCCATCAAGGTCCGATCCCTGAATTGGTAGCCAAGACGTGATTCGAAGCCCGTCGGCTTATCCATTGGGAAGCCTCTGATCTATTCCTGAACGCGTATCGGAAGGCTCAAATGCACAGCTTCGTCGTTGCAGATTTTGGCAATAGAACAACGATTTCCAGCGATCTGCGCATTGAATCTGCGCATTTCACCCTCCAATCTGCCTCGTCCAGAACAAACAGGAGGCTTCTTAGTGCTCGGGTAGGACCACCGATTCGTCGAAGCGGGCCACCACTTCGAGATTCGAGACCATGGGCGCACGGGCCTCATAGTTGAGCCGAACCTCGCGACCACCCTTCGCCCGCTTGATCGTAACCGCTTTGCTGTCCACGGTACGTATATCGTTGACGTCGAACAGACTCTGCAACTTGCGCCGTATGGCGACAGTCGACGCGGCGCGCATCTCCGGGTCGGAAACCAGACTCTCCAGCGAACCCCGCACGGTCATATTGCTCATATATAACGGTACGATGCGCATGGCGGCCAGCGCGCCGGATATGACAAGAATCATGATCACCAGCATGCCCATCAGGGTCATGCCGCGTTGCCGGTATCTCAGGTTCATTGTTGCCCTCGGAAATCATCTGATACGATCCCCGATTCGCCCGCAATTTCCGTTCCCAGTTACACAGTCCAGGTTCATCCAGATTAGAAATGCCTTGCCGATCAGGTTTTCGTCCGGCAGAAAACCCCAAAATCGGCTGTCGCGACTGTTGTCCCGGTTGTCACCCAGAACGAAATAGCTGTCCTCTGGGACCACATGTTCCCAGGTCCAATTACGCGAGTACCCACTGACCAGAATGTCGTGTTCCATGGCCCCCAATTGCTCGGTCCGGGTGAGCAGGCCCTGACTCTCCCATTCACCGTCGGACACCGGAGTCTGACGCGCGGCCTCGCCATTTACGTACAACACCTTGTCCCGGTAGGCCAGGCGATCACCGGGTAACCCGACGATCCGCTTTATGTAGGCAATGGACGGGTCCTCCGGGTAGCGAAACACCACCACGTCCCCCCGCTCCGGTTTGCCGTCCCCCAGGAATTTCTGATTGATCACCGGCGCTCTCAGTCCGTATGCAAACTTGTTGACCAGGATGAAATCGCCATTCTGCAGCGTCGGCATCATGGAACCCGATGGAATACGGAACGGTTCCACGACGAACGAGCGTAAAAGCAGTACGATCAGAATGACTGGAAAGAACGATCGTGAGTACTCAACGTACCAGGGAACGGGATGTGCGTTGGGACCGGTCACGCCTCCTCGCCGCCCGGACAGCACAGCTGCATCCAGAGCCCAGACGCCCCCCGTCAGTACCGCTGCGATGACCAGCGCGGTTGCAAAATCGAAATGCACTTCCATCCCCTACTTCTTATCCACCTGCAAAACGGCCAGGAACGCTTCCTGTGGAATGTCGACTTTGCCGACTTGCTTCATACGCTTCTTGCCGGCTTTCTGCTTTTCCAACAGCTTCTTCTTTCGCGTGATATCGCCACCGTAGCATTTGGCCGTCACATTCTTACGCAATGCCTTTACCGTCGATCGGGCAATGACTTTGCCACCGATAGCGGCTTGAATCGCCACCTCGAACATCTGCCGCGGAATCAAGTCGCGCATGCGACCAACCAAATCCCGGCCCCGAAACTCAGATTGATCCCGGTGCACAATGATCGACAGTGCGTCGACCCGTTCAGCGTTGATCAGGACATCCAACTTGACCAGTGGCGCACTTCGAAAACATTTCAGCTCGTAGTCGAACGAAGCAAAGCCGCGACTGACCGACTTGAGCCGGTCGAAGAAATCCAAAACCACTTCGCTCATGGGCATCTCAAAGCTCAGCAGCACCTGACCGCCTACGTACTGCATATTTTTCTGAACGCCACGCTTTTCGATGCACAGGCTGATCACGTTACCGACATAATCCTGGGGCACCAGGATGTTAGCGTCGATGATGGGTTCGCGAATCTCGATCAACTCATTGGATGGTGGCAGGTTTGCGGGATTGTCGACCATGATCACCTGATCGTCCGTGGTCAACACTTCGTGAATGACCGTTGGGGCCGTATTGATCAAGTCAAGATTGTACTCTCGCTCCAATCTCTCCTGGACGATCTCCATGTGGAGCATGCCAAGAAAACCGCAGCGAAATCCGAAACCAAGCGCTTGAGATGTCTCCGGTTCATAAAACAGCGAGGCATCGTTGAGGCGCAGCTTTTGCAGCGCATCGCGCAGATCCTCGTAATCGTCGGAACTGATCGGGAACAAACCCGCAAAGACCCGTGGTTGCACGCGCTTAAAGCCAGGCAGTGCCTCGCTGGCAGGATGATCCGCTGAGGTGATGGTATCGCCGACCGGGGCTCCGTCGATCTCCTTGATGCCCGCTATCACGAATCCGACCTCGCCAGCCGACAGGGCAGCACGCTGCTGGCGTTTCGGGGTGAACACCCCGACCTTCTCGATGGAGAAGGTCCGTCCCGTTGACATAATTTTGATCTTTTGCCGCGGGTGAAGTGAGCCATCGACGATACGAACCAGCGAAATGACGCCGACATAGCTGTCGAACCAGGAATCAATGATCAATGCTTTGGGGGCACCGTCCGGAGCGCCCTGCGGCGGGGGAATCTTCCGAATGACCGCTTCCAGAACCGCATCCACACCCTCACCGGTTTTCGCGCTCACGCGCAACGCGTCGCTGGCGTCGATCCCGATAATTTCCTCGATCTCGCGGCACACACGCTCCGGTTCGGCTGAGGGGAGATCGATTTTGTTTAGAACGGGGACGACCTCGAGGCCTTGCTCGATCGCCGTGTAGCAGTTGGCCACACTTTGCGCCTCCACCCCCTGGGCTGCATCCACTACCAGCAAAGCGCCCTCGCAGGCGGCGAGCGAGCGTGAAACCTCATATGAGAAATCAACGTGCCCTGGAGTGTCGATGAAATTAAGCTTATAGGTGACGCCGTCCTGGGCGGGGTAGTCCAGAGACACACTCTGTGCCTTGATGGTGATACCGCGTTCCCGCTCCAGGTCCATGGAATCCAGCACCTGTTCTTCCATCTCACGTTCTGTAAGGCCGCCGCAGGTCTGGATAAAGCGATCAGCCAGAGTCGATTTGCCGTGATCGATGTGGGCAATTATCGAGAAGTTTCGGATGCGCTCCATGTACGCTCGCCTGGGGGGCTGGCCCGGTTGCTGTCCTAGAGGGACGCCGCATCATAAAGCAAAACCCCGCGATCCTGGCACCGGATCGCGGGGTTTTGCCGATTGAAGATGACTATTCGGCGACCTTGAGTGCCAAAAACACCGGGCCC
This sequence comes from uncultured Gammaproteobacteria bacterium, assembly GCA_963783675.1. Taxonomy (GTDB): domain Bacteria; phylum Pseudomonadota; class Gammaproteobacteria; order Competibacterales; family JAHEDQ01; genus JAHEDQ01. The sequence goes on along the minus strand of CAWAOU010000005.1, from coordinate 176,700 downwards.
TGTCCTCGTTGTACCAGCAGAGGTACCGACTTGCCGGTAGGCAGTTCTTCGATCAACGTGTTGAAGTCGGCCACATCATTGACCTGTTTCCCGCCCAGCATCATGATCACGTCGCCCTGACGGATACCCGCTTGGTCCGCCGGGGTCCCATCCTCAACCTGGCTTACCCAGACCCCGTGGTCGATGTCCAGCGTGGTGCGGACCTCGTCGTCCAGGTCCTCCACGGTTAATCCAAGGGCCGAAGACTTGGTCTCCTCCACCGGCACAGCGCTGGCCATAGCATCGTCGGGCAATTCGCCGACGGTCACCTTCAGAGTCAGGCGCTCGCCATCGCGCAAAACCCCGACATCCACACTCTCCCCCACCTGTGTGCTGCCCACGATGGGCGGCAGGCTGGACGAGGTGCTCACCGGCTGACCCGCGAACTGAACAATTACGTCCCCGACTTTTACGCCGCCGGCGCCCGCAGGGCTGCCTGGAAAAATCTTTGCTACCAGAGCGCCATGCGGTTTCTCCATGCCGAAAGACTCGGCCAGATCCCGATCGATTTCCTGGATCAGCACCCCCAGCCACCCCCGGCTCACCCGGCCGACGGTTTTCAGCTGATCGGCGACGTTCATCGCCATCTCTATGGGAATGGCAAACGACAGGCCCATGTAGCCGCCGGTTCTGCTGTAAATCTGTGAGTTGATACCGATCACCCGACCTTCCATGTCAAACAGTGGCCCACCCGAGTTTCCTGGGTTGATGGCCACGTCGGTCTGGATGAATGGCACGTAATTTTCCCTGGGCAGGCTTCGGCCCTTGGCGCTGACAATCCCCGCGGTAGCGCTTTGCTCGAATCCAAACGGCGAGCCAATGGCCAGCACCCACTCCCCCACCTGCAGCGCTTTTGAACTGCCGATGCGGACGATGGGCAGATCTTTCGCGTCCACTTTGAGCAGCGCAATATCGCTTTGCGGGTCGGACCCGATCACCTCGGCCTTCAGCACCCGTCGGTCGCTGAGCCGCACCAATACTTCGTCAGCGCCTTCCACAACGTGATGGTTGGACAGCACATAGCCATCTTCGCTGATGATGAAACCGGAGCCGAGCGACTCGGAATCACGTTCCTCGGGAGGCCTGCCTTCCTCGTCAAAAAAGCGCTTGAACAGCTCCCCGAATGGATGTCCCTCTGGTATATCCGGCAGCTCCATGCTGGGTCCGCGAGCGGTTTTCTGGGTGGTGCTTATGTTGACCACCGCCGGGCTGTTTTGCTTGACCAGTTCGGTGAACTCAGGAAGCGCCGCCTGCGCCGCTCCGATCACCAGACAACCCGCCAGGAACGAGGCCAGTGCCCCGCCGCGAGCGATAAAATTCATTAAAGGTCTCCCGAAGTCTTTGACTTCTCTAGGGGGCCCAAATCCGCCACCGGCGCCGTGCGACGAAGCAACACAGCCTGATAACGTGCGTCGGCCTGGACCTTTCTGCCGAACATTTTCAACCACATCATTCCCAAAATCATTCCGATCAGGCCACCGGCCAGGGCGGGCTCATCACCGGACATGGAGTCGGTCCCGAAAACGACTTCCGCGCCCATGGCCAGGGCGATCATCGACAGTATTGGGATGAGATACACCGCAATCGAGCCCCGAATCAGGGCCTGCTCTTGCAATCCAAGAACCACCCGATCCCCCGGCTGCACCTCAATCTGTGAGATAACTTGCAGTCGTGTGCGCCGAATACCCAGCACTTTGCTTAGGGCTGCAGACCCACAGCCATGACGGGCAGCACAGCCGTCACATGATCTGCGGCGCTGCGTCTCGACCCACGCTCTATCGCCGGCGACCGACAGGACCGTAGCCGATTCCTCAATCACTCACCCGCTCCGTCGGACCCACCGCGTTCGCAATCCACTCCGCGGTCTCCGCCGGCACCTCCCCCACCACCATGACATGTTGGCCCTGTGCGGTGCGAAATCCGTAGGTATGGGTGGCGCCCATACGGCTCAGGCCCTCGACTTTTCCATGAGCGCCGATCTCTGGACCAATATAAACGGAAACAGTGGCCACACCATCGGAAAACACCAAATTTTCCGCCGGTGCGTCGGAGTCCGAGGCCCGATGACGCAGATAAGCCACGCGCTTGAAACCCGGCGGGGGTGAATCAAGCCGCCAGGTCTGCTGGTTTTCTGGAACATCGACCCGGGCCTGTGTCTTGGCGGGTGCTGTTTGTTGTTGATCAGCCGGCGACCATGCCGTGTCGCCTTCTTCCATGTGGATCTCGGTAAAAAGCAGCTCCTCCAGAACTTCACCGCTCGTACCCAGCAGTTGCGCCCTCAACAGCAGACCGGTTTCCTCGTCCAGCCAAAGGCGATGGCCGTAACGTAGACTGTCCCGCGGTATCAGGGCAACGCCCTGGCAGATGCGTTCGGCCACCCGGCTCGAATCGAGCAATTTGAGGTCGTAATGGGGCTCCAGATCATTGATTTCTCGCGCGCTCAGCATGGGGAATGGCGCGGCGTGGCTGGGTTGGATGAAGTGGGAACTCTGCCCGTCGGCTTGCCGCACTTCCAGGCGATCGCCGTGCCGGACGATTTCCCGGGGCGTTCCGTTCAGGGTATAAATCCGCTGAAGTTCGTCATGCTCTTGAATCGTGTGAACGATGCGCATGCTCTCCAGGGTCAGTCCATTGCTGTATACGAAATCTCCCCGATAGCTCTGGTCTCGCGCGGCCATCATCATCCGGCTTAACCAATCCTCGGCGGTGTACTCGGATGCATGCGCGGACACTGCCCCCAGAAACAGCTGCATGCTAAGCAGTATGGCGCTAAGGGATCTGATCAACGTGCGGATTCCTGGGCGTAGATCGCGAAAAAACGGGTTTCGGGCGCGCTGGCGGATTGGAGTGTGAACGACCATCGGTGTGCGATCCTCAATCCGGTGCCGGCCAATTGGACTCGATACTCAAACATCAAATCGGGCTGTTCGCGTTCAAAACGATCCACTAGCGCGGGTTGTCTTGAGAGACCCATCGGGCCGTAGAGAACATGTTGTAGATGGTACCGTCGGAACCGAGGCCCCGGCCGATCGGGTCTGGGTTGCGGGGTGAGCGATCCAGCGTCGCCACCGTGGCCGGTGGCTGTTGAGGACTCTCCACCGGGTTTTGAACACCTGCCCGTTTAAATACAACCGTTGGCGTGTCTTGTCCCTGGAGAGGATCGAGCTGGGCCACGGGTATCTCGGATATTCCGGGTTCGCCCGTCAGTTTGAATACCGCCAACGCGATCGCGGCTACCGAAGCGGCCACTGCGAATCCTGTCGCCGATCGTGGCCATGACCTGGTCACCGTCTGTCCGTGTACTTCTGGCGTAAGCGGTGCCTCACCCTGTATGGATTCATGGACACGCTGCGCAAGATCGACTGCCAGGTCACCACTCAGGTCCCGACGAATGGCCTCGCCCATCAGATAGTAGCGGGACCATCTGCCCTGCAGGGCTTGATCTCGCTCGAGGCGCCGGATCAGCAGGCTATGCTGGTTGGGTTCCAATTCGTCGTCAACTAAGGCCGATAATTGTTCGTCTGAGTGCTCGGTCATTCTTGTTCACCTGTCGCCGCAAGGCGTCAACTCAAAAGCGGGCGGAGTTTCGTGTCGATCGCTTCGCGTGCCCGGAAAATGCGTGATCGGACCGTTCCGATCGGACATCCCATCGACTGGGCGATTTCTTCGTAACTCAGCCCTTCCAGTTCGCGGAGCGTTATTGCCGTCCGCAGGTCCTCCGGCAAATCCTCGATCGCCTTGTACACCACCTGTTCGATCTCGTCCTTCAACAGCAAATGCTCCGGAGTCGCGATCTCCTTGAGCAAAGAGTCTCCTGCGAACTGCTCGGCATCCTGAGCATCGATGTCGCTGCTGGGTGGCCGCCGACCCATGGCCACCAGGTGGTTTTTCGCGGTGTTGATGGCGATCCTGTATAGCCATGTATAAAACGCGCTGTCTCCGCGAAAGCCCGGCAGCGCACGATAGGCCTTGATAAAGGCTTCCTGCGCCACATCCATTGATTCGGACGGGTCGTGCACATAACGGGACACCAGTTTGACGATCTTGAACTGGTACTTCTGGACCAGAAGGTCAAACGCCTTTTTCTCACCTTGCTTTACCCGCTCGACCAGTTCTCGATCAGTTCCCACATCGCCCATTCGGGCAAACCCCTTTACCGTTCCAAGGCAATGCCACATTGCCTGTGTGGTTGACCACCGGCCCTGCAAATAGTTTCGCGCGGGGACGGCCATACAGCTATATTCGTTTCAAATGCGCTTACAGGCGGCCGTCCGCGACCATAACTCATCCTATGAATCATGCTCAACCAAGCGAAGACTACCTGTGCACCGACGTATTGATCATCGGCAGCGGCGCCGCCGGCTTGAGTCTTGCGCTGCGCTTGCCCAAAGGGCTGGGCGCTCTCATTCTATCCAAAAAGCTCGCCTCCGCCGGGAGTACCTACTGGGCCCAGGGTGGTGTGTCTGCGGTATTGGATGCGCGGGATTCCCTTGAGTCGCATGTGCAGGATACGCTGGATGCGGGGGCTGGATTGTGCGATCCGGCGGCGGTTCGCTTCACGGTGGAACACGCTCGCGAAGCGATCGACTGGCTGGCTGAGCTCGGTGTTGCCTTCACACAAGAGTCTCGAGCCGACGGGAGTGTCGATTTTCACTTGACCCGAGAGGGGGGTCACAGTCACCGCCGCGTCGTCCATGCAGCGGATGCAACCGGCCGCGCGATCCACACCACGCTTGAGGAACGGGTTCGGGCCGAACCGAATCTGAACGTGCTCGAGCACGCGGTAGCGGTGGATTTGATCACCGGGCGTCGGGTCGGACTGCGCCCGAATCGCTGCCTCGGCGCCTACATCTACGATACGGAGCGCCAACGGGTTCAGGTGGTTCAGGCGCGCTGGATCGTGATCGCAACTGGCGGTGCCAGCAAGGCATATCTGTACTCGACCAACCCCGACGCATCCACGGGTGACGGCATTGCAATGGCCTGGCGGGCCGGGTGCCGGGCCGTCAACATGGAGTTCACTCAGTTCCATCCGACCTGCCTGCATCATGCGGAAGCGCGCAATTTCCTTATTTCCGAAGCGGTTAGAGGCGAGGGGGGGCATCTGGTGTTGCCGGACGGCAAGCGGTTCATGCATCGATTTGATCAACGGCTGGAGCTGGCGCCCCGGGACATCGTCGCCCGTGCAATAGACCATGAAATGAAGCGGCTTGGCTTGCCCTGTGTATATCTGGACACGACGCATATGCCGGAGGGGTTTATCCGGGAGCACTTTCCGACCATCTATGCCCGTTGTCTGGAATTGGGTCTGGACATGGCCCATGACCGCCTGCCGGTCGTTCCGGCTGCGCACTACACTTGTGGCGGCATTATCACAGATCACCGGGGCCGGACTGATCTGCCCAATCTCTACTGCGTTGGTGAGGCGGCCTTCACCGGACTTCACGGCGCCAACCGCATGGCCAGCAACTCGCTGCTGGAATGCCTGGTATACGGTGCCAGCGCGGCCCGCGACATCTCGCAGAGTGACAGCCCGGATATGGCGGCCAGTTTGCCCGCTTGGGATGAAAGTCAGGTTACGGATTCCGATGAAGAAGTGGTTGTGAGCCACAACTGGGAGGAGCTGCGCCGATTTATGTGGGACTACGTCGGCATCGTGCGCACCACCAAGCGGCTGGAGCGGGCCGCCCGGCGCGCAGAGACCTTGCGTCACGAGATTCACGATTACTACGGCAACTTTCGCGTCAGCAGCAATTTGATCGAACTCCGCAATCTTGCCCTGGTGGCAGAACTGATCATTCGCTGCGCCCTGAAGCGGAAGGAAAGCCGGGGCTTGCACTACACCCTGGACTATCCAGTACCGAACGCCCAGCGGCCACCGTCGAATACCGTGCTGGTGCCTCCCGGATTCGCACGCTCCGATCTGCCTGCTGGGATGTGGTGATCTAAGGAGATCTGATCTATTCGTGAACGTGCATCTTGGGACTGAAATGCACAGTTTCATCGTTGCAGATCTTGGCAATAGAACGACTATTACCTGCGATCTGCCCCGCGATCCACCCCTCGAATCTGTGCATTTTAGCCTTCAATTTGCTTCGTCCAGAATAAATCAGAGGCTAATGGTTTCGCTACCGTCGTAGGCCACTGGTTCTGAGGCGGAGCTTGAGCCGGCGTGCGGCCTGTGCATCCAGGCTGTCCCAGGGCAAAAACAGATCTCTCCGCCCGCACCCGGGCAATCGGAATCGCAACACCAGCAAGCCGGTGCGGGCGTAGGCGTAGGTCAGGGTTGCCGGCCGCCATTCCCCACCTTGTTCCAACAACCAGCGGCCATCTGAGGTCCAGCGCAGCCTTTCGATCCGCGGTTGCCCGGCGAGTCCAAGCTGCGGAGCGCACTGACGCAATAGCATCAGCGCCGCCAGCACGCACAGCAGCAGGCGCAGCAGGAGTGTCAGGGGAAAGTTGAGAATGGCAAGTGAGGCCAGAATCATGAGCACCAGCAGGTACACCAGCAGCGCCCATGATGGCCGGAGTTCAATCGAAAGTGCGCTGTCTGATTCGTTCGACCAGGGCCTGGACATCCGTGTCCTCCGCGTGATCTCGGCCGGTAAAGTAGTTGTATAGATCTGGATCCTGCAGGGTGAGCAGTCGCTCAAAGACGCGTTGCTCTGACACGGGGGCACTGTCGTAGAAATTGTCCAGATATCCTCGCAGCAACATGTCCAATTCCTTCATGCCGCGTCGACAGCGCCAGATCAGCATCGATTTGCGTGACATGATTCCTCCTGACTCATGGCACGATCCCGGTGAGCGCGTCTGCACCCGGCAGCGTGCCTGTTATCGGCGCGCCACCATCATCTTCTTTATTTCTGCAATTGACTTGCCTGGATTCAGCCCTTTGGGACAGGTTTTGGTGCAGTTGAGTATGGTGTGGCATCGATACAGACGGAAAGGATCCTCAAGATTGTCCAGCCGTTCCCCGGTGAACTCGTCCCTGCTGTCAACCAGCCAACGGTAGGCCTGTAACAAAATGGCCGGCCCCAGGTAGCGATCCCCGTTCCACCAATAACTGGGACAACTGGTCGAACAACAGGCGCAGAGTATGCACTCATACAGCCCATCCAGCTTTGCCCGGTCGTCCTTGGACTGCAGCCGCTCGCGGTTTGGTGGTTGGGTGGTTGTTTGTAACCAGGGTTTGATCGAGGCGTACTGCGCGTAAAAGTGAGTCAAGTCCGGCACAAGATCCTTGATGACAGGCATGTGCGGTAACGGATACACCTTGACCTCGCCCTGGATATCATCGATTGCCTTGGTACAGGCCAGGGTGTTCGTGCCATCGATGTTCATGGCACAGGATCCGCAGATGCCTTCGCGGCACGAGCGCCGCAGAGTAAGCGTTGAGTCCATTTCGTTTTTGATCTTGAGCAGGGCGTCCAGCACCATGGGTCCGCATCGATCCAGGTCCACCTCAAAGGTATCGACCACCGGGGTTTGCCCGTCGTCCGGGTTCCAACGATACACGCGGAATGACTTTGTGTTGCGGGCGCCCTCCGGTGCTCTTACGTGCTTGCCCTTGCCGATGACTGAGTTAGCTGGAAGCTTGAACTGTGCCATGAAAATCCTCTCCCTCAGTGATCAGTAGACACGGGCTTTGGGTGGTATGTACTCCACCTCATCCGTCAGCGTGTACGAATGGACCGGCCGGTAATCGATTTGGACTTTGCCGTCATCGCCGACCCAGGCCAGAGTGTGTTTCATCCATTCATCGTCGTTGCGATCTGGAAAGTCCTCCCGCGCCTGGGCGCCCCTGCTCTCGGCTCGATTTGCCGCCGACTCCAAGGTGGCCACGGCGCACACCCGAAGGTTGTCCAGTTCGAGGGATTCAATCAGGTCAGAGTTCCAGATCAGCCCTCGATCCAGCATCTTGATATCGTCGAAGGCTGCATAGCAGTCCTGAATCAGACGGACACCCTCGTCCAGCGTTTCGCCGGTACGAAACACCGCTGCGTTGTTCTGCATGATCCGCTGCATGCGCAGTCGCAGTTCTGCCGTCGACGTGTCACCACTCGCGGTTCGAACCCGTTCCAACCGCTCAAGTGCCGCGTCAGTCGCCTCTTGCGGCGCAAATTTGGGTTGGGCGCCCGGTGTCAGGGTTTCGGCACAACGGTTGGCCGCGGCGCGGCCGAACACCACCAGATCAAGCAAAGAGTTTGAGCCCAGACGATTGGCGCCATGAACAGATACGCAGGCCGCCTCACCGATGGCCATCAAGCCGGGCACCACATGGTCCGGGTTGCCGTCCTTCAAAGTCACCACCTCACCGTGATAGTTGGTGGGTATGCCTCCCATGTTGTAATGCACCGTCGGCAGCACCGGTATGGGTTCACGGGTGACATCGACGCCGGCGAATATTTTTGCGCTCTCGGCGATGCCCGGGAGGCGCTCGTTGATCACCTCTGGCCCGAGATGCTCCAGGTGCAGGTGAATGTGGTCCCGCTCCTCGCCCACGCCCCGTCCTTCCCGAATCTCGACGGTCATTGACCGCGATACCACGTCCCGCGAGGCCAGATCCTTGGCGTTGGGTGCGTACCGTTCCATGAAACGCTCGCCGTCGGAGTTGGTCAGGTAGCCCCCTTCTCCGCGCACGCCTTCGGTAATCAGACAGCCCGCACCGTATATACCGGTGGGGTGGAACTGGACGAACTCCATGTCCTGTAGCGGTATCCCGGCACGGGCCGCCATGCCGCCGCCGTCGCCAGTACAGGTGTGGGCCGAGGTGCAGGAGAAGTAGGCCCGCCCGTAACCGCCGGTGGCCAGCACCGTCATGTTTGCGTTGAACCGGTGCAGCGTGCCATCCACCATCGATAAGGCGATGACACCGCGGCATGCGTCGCCATCCATCAGCAGGTCGATCGCGAAGTACTCAACGAAAAACTCCGCATCGTGCCGCAGTGCCTGCTGATAAAGGGTGTGCAGCATCGCGTGACCGGTTCGGTCGGCTGCGGCGCAGGTCCGCTGGGCTTTGCCCTCCCCGAAGTTGGTGGTCATTCCGCCAAACGGGCGCTGGTAGATTTTCCCTTCCTCGGTGCGCGAAAATGGCAGCCCGTAGTGTTCCAATTCAATAATGGCGGGGATTGCCTCGCGACACATGTACTCGATGGCATCCTGGTCGCCGAGCCAGTCTGATCCCTTGACCGTATCGTACATATGCCATCGCCAGTCGTCCGGACCCATGTTGCCCAGCGCGGCTGACACGCCACCCTGAGCCGCAACCGTGTGCGAGCGTGTCGGGAATACCTTTGTGACGCAGGCCGTTTTCAACCCCTTCTCAGCCATGCCAAAGGTGGCTCTGAGTCCGGCGCCGCCGGCGCCCACGACAACCACGTCGTAATTGTGGTCGGTAATGCTGTACTGGTTGGACATGACGGTCAGGCGCCTCCAAATGCGATACGCAGCACGGACACGACGGCAATGGCGCCGAGCAGAAAAGTGACAAATTTCATCCCCAGCAGGGAGGCCACCTTAATCCCCTCGCTGTGCACGTAGTCTTCAATCACCACCTGCAGCCCGAGCTGTGCGTGGTAGAACGTCGCGACCAGAAGAAGCACCATCAGGGCGGTCTGTATCGGTGACTGAAGCCAGCTGACCAGGGCGCCGTGGTCCTGGCCCACCAGCCCGATCAGCGAAATCACAAACCAGATCACCAGAGGCAGCAGTGCCACCGCGGTGAGACGCTGAGCCCACCAGTGGGCGACGCCCTCTTTGGCTGAACCCAGCCCTTTTGCTTGGGCAAGCGGAGTACGTATGCTCATGATTTCCTCGATGCGCTCAGGCGATGATCCAGGTCAACACGGTCAAGACGGCCGCGGTCCCGACGACGATCTTCCCGGACAGATACACGGTCTCAAGATCGAATCCGTTGCCGGTGTCCCAGTACAGGTGCCTCAGGCCGTTGGCCAAGTGGTAGTAGAGGGCGAAGGTCCAACCGAACAGCAGGAGTTTCACCAGCCAGCTGTCCAGCACCGCCTGAGCGGCCCGATAGCTTTCGGCGCCGCCAGCGGCCGACACAAGCCAGTAAACCAGCACCAGCGTACCGACAGCCAGGGCAACGCCGGTCATTCGGTGGGTGATGGACAACACCGCCGTCAGCTGCGGTCGGTAGACCTGTAGATGCGGCGAGAGCGGACGATTGTCGGTCGACATCTGTACTTCCTCGTCTCTGCAAACCCATCGATTCAATTGGCCCCCGCGGACCCGATGGGCTTGATGGTCGCGGGATACCGGCGCAGGCAAACTGGGGAGCCTCTGATCTATTCGTGAACGTGCATCTTGGGACTTAAATGCACAGCTTCGTCGTTGCAGATCCTGGCAATAGAACAACTATTATTCCGTGATCTGCTTACCCGTGAGCTGCGCCTTGAATCTGCGTATTTCAGCCTCCAATCTGCCTCCTCCAGAATAAATCAGAGGCTCCCCAGGCAGGCTCCGCGCCCGCGCTCTCAAATATCCGGAATGTGCCGGCTGGCCTGATTGCTGACTTCCATTGCTGGGCCCCCCAGCCCCTGACGTCAGAAGTCGATGCAGCGCCCGTTCTTCTCCCAGTCACCGTATCGCGTTGGATCAAGACCGCCGCGTCCGCCTATTTCCACGGGAAGCTGTTCCCGTTTTTCGTGGTTGGGATCGGCCGACGGGTGCACGGTCTCTTCGTTTGGACTGCTCTGGTTGATTTTCTGTTTCAACTCACACCCCTGCTGCGGCTTCGGTGGCTTGATAAATACGCTTCAGTCCTGACTAAGCAGGGCCAATTGATGCAGCGCAAAATTGCGAACACATATTGCCGTCCGGAGCGGTTTTTTGCAATTCGCTCGAGCCTCTCTGGCTGGAGGCGAAGTCTGGGATCCTCTACCATGGCGGCCGTTCAAGAAATGACGGCGGCGAATCTATGAACTCCGAGTGGCGCAAACAACTCGAACGGACCGGTGCGGTGATCCAAGACGGCCGAATCATCTCCTTCGGGGATACCGGAGCCGGCGCAGCGGCTGCCGACCGAGATCTGATGGCCGACCTTTCTCATTATGGCCTGTTACAAGTGACTGGGCAGGACGCCGCTGAGTTCCTCCAGGGACAGTTGACCAATGACATTCGACAGGTCAGCCTCAGCCGCAGCCAACTGAGCGCCTACTGCAATCCCAAGGGGCGCATGCTGGCCGTGGTACGGGTGATTCGTCGTGGCGACGCATTTCTTTTGCAAATGCCGGTATCGCGGCTGGCTGCTGTCCAGTCGCGACTGCGCATGTATGTGATGCGGGCGGACGTACAGTTGCAGGACGTCAGTGAAGATCTGGTACGCATCGGCCTATCTGGGGAGGGGGCGGCTGAATTGCTGCGGCAAAACGTGGAATCGGTGCCGGTCTCGGTTTCCGACAGTTGCGACGGCCCTGTAACGGTGATTCGATTGCCAGGCGCCAAACCTCGCTTCGAGCTGATTGCCGAACCCGGGAGAGCGTTGGAAATGTGGCGTCGCCTGGGTGATTTGCCGGCGGCAGGACCCGATGTGTGGGGTCTGCTGGATGCCCTGGCCGGGTTGCCGGAAGTGCATGAGGCTACGGTGGAGGCTTTCGTCCCGCAAATGGCGAATCTTGACCTTGTAGGCGGTGTCAGCTTCACCAAGGGTTGCTACACCGGCCAGGAAGTTGTGGCCAGAAGCCACTACCTTGGCAAGGTCAAGCGCCGAATGTACGGTCTCAGCACCGGCGCGGGCCCACGGCCCGAGCCCGGCGAGGCGATCGTCCAGGTGGGCGATGCGAACGAGCCGGCGCAGGTGGGCCGCGTGGTCTCGGCTTTTCCGGACGCGGTGGGTGGTTATCGGGGGCTTGCGGTGCTGCAAACGTCGGCTGACGCAACAGCCCTTCATTTGGCTCAGGGGGATGGGCCGGCGCTGGTCTTGCAAACCCTGCCCTACGAATTGCCCGCAGACTGAGCAAGCACGCTGAACAGGTCGCTGGCCGGTTGCGGTCGACCCACGTGGTGACCCTGAGCATAGTCAATCCCGAACTCACGCAGCAGAGCCAGGGTTTCAGCATTTTCGACGTATTCGGCTATGGTCTTTTTGCCAAACCCGGTGGCAACCTGGCTGAGGGCGCGCACCAGGATTTGATCATCCACACTGCGCGCCAGCTGAGTTATGAACGAACCATCGATTTTGACGAAATCGATGGGCAACTGCTTGAGGTAGTAAAACGAAGAAAATCCCACACCGAAGTCGTCCAGCGCGAAGTGGCACCCCAATGATTTTATGTCGGTCATCAAGCGCCGGGCGGCCGCGAAATCCGCCACCGCCGCAGTCTCGGTGATCTCCAGAATGACATGGGTAGGATCGACTCCGGTGCGACGCAACTCCGCCTCCAGATGGCCCAGCAAGCCCTCATCGCTCAAGGCATGAGCGGACAAATTGACGGAGAAGTGAACGCTGTAGCCCATTGCAGCCACATCCGCCAGCAGTTCCAACGCTTTGCTCAGCACGCGCCGGTCCACCTGATGGATGAGCCCGTTTCGCTCTGCGGCATCGATGAACGGCGCGGGCGCCATTACCGCGCCACTGGCGTCCCTGATCCGCAGCAGCACCTCGTAATGCGATACGGCGCCCCGGGCTATGTCGTGTATCGGTTGGAGATAAAGCACGAAGTAGTCTTCCGACAGCCCCTCCTCCACCTTGGCTTTCCAGTAGACGTTCTGTTTGATCCGTTCAAGGGCGCCGTCCGTCTCGCGATAGAGCCGCCATTGGGCCTGGCCGGCTTCCTTGGCCTCGTACAGGGCCAGATCCGCCTTGGTCAGCAGATCGCCAGCATCGGTGCCATGATCCGGAAGCAGGGCGATGCCCAGACTGGCTGTGATCATCTGACGACCCTGGCCCGGGCTCTCGATGCTCGCGACGATGGCCAGCACCTGGTCGGCCGTGTTTGCCACGTCCGCGCTGCGCACCCCCTCGAGCAGCAGGGCGAACTGATCCCCACCGAGGCGCGCCACGGTTACGGCACTCACCATCTCAGCGCGCAGCCGATCCGCCACCATCTTGAGTAGCGCATCCCCCGCATGGTGGCCGCGGGTGTCGTTGACGAACTTGAAGTGATCCAGGTCCAGCGCCAGCAGTGCGCCACTCCAGTGATGCCGCTGACTTTTTCCTGCCATCTCGACCAGCGTCTGCTGCAAAGCGTTTCGATTCGGGAGTCCGGTCAGAGGGTCGTGAAGACTGAGCCAGGACAGGCGATGCTCAGCCTCCTTTCGTTCGGTAATGTCGAGACCGACCGACAGAACACGTGCCTGAGTGTCGGTGTTGTTGGACAGCGGCGAGTGATACCAGGTCACGGTACGCATGCTTCCGTCCCGGCAGCGGAGCATCGACTCATGCCTCAGACTCTTGCGGTGCCCCAGTGCCAGTTCACTGAGATGATCCGGCAGGTCTGGAAGCACGCTGTCCGTCGACAGCAGAGCCGAGAATTGACGGCCCTCCATGCTGGCGCCCACATACCCCGTCATGGTCTCGCCGTAGCGATTTACCGACAGCACCTGGCCGAGTCGATCCTGAGTCAGAATGATGACCTGCGCGGTGTCCAGCAGGCTCTGGACGAAATCCCGCTCTGCCGACAGCTCGTCCATGCGGCTCGACAAAGCACGATTACGGTCGGCAACGGCACCTTCCAGAGCCTCGAGCTGGTGAGACACCTCGACCGCGGTGTCGTCCAGCACGTCGACCTCATCCCGCAATCCACGGCGCCGTGCGTGAATCGCGATCTCGTCGCGAACGCGGGAGAACGCACCTGTGGCCAACAGGGGTAGCTTATCCGCTGTGCGTCTAAGCCTGGATAAAGGGCCCCAGATAAGAACGGCGAGCAGGATCTCTGATAACCCCCATCCGATCAAACCGATAAGTAGGCTTTGACGAGTGCCTTGGCGAATCGCCTGCCGCGCGTCGGTGACATCTGAGATGCTCAGCACCCGCACCTGTGGGTCGACCGAACCGACCACCGGTCCGCTGCTGAGTGGCTGCACAGAAAGCTCACGGACATCGTAAAAGCGCCCCTCTATTTCGACCGGCATCAGGTCCCGCTCGCCCATGCCGCGTGACTCCGCAACCGCCTGCAGAACGGGTAGGCTGCGATTGCGGCCGGTCAGGGCGACGATGCGAGCATTCCAGGGCTCGATGTGGATCCGATCCGAGGCGAATGAGTCTGCTACCGGCACCAGAAACGCGATATTGTCGCTGGTGATGCGCTTGAACTCGAGCACCAACTCGGCGATCGATCGCCCCAGCACGACGACGCCGGCGCTGTTGCCGTGTACCAGCATAGGTGCTGCAGCGAACAGCGCGCATACACGATGACAATCCAGACCCGTAACCGGCACTTCCCTGGCCAACACCTCGGCAACCCAGGTCTGGGCCAGACCGGGTCTGGGCCCCGGCTGGCCCGGGGTGTCCCATTCGGCGAGTGCGACACCGGAACTGTCGAAGAAGCTCACCCGATCGATGTCCATATCCAGTTGGAACACGGGCCAACTCGCGTCAAACCGTTGGCCCAAAACCAGCGCGTCGCCTTCGTACAAGGCCTGTTGTAAACCTGAAGTCAACGGCAGCATCGCGCCCACTTCCTCAAGCCGGCGCAATGAGTTGGATAATGCCGTGGAAATCTGGCGGCTGCCCTGCGCATGCGCATCGGCGCGCTGAATCTGGAACTGATCGCTCAGATTGATATAGGCAATCGCGGTATAGGCGCCCGCGCCCATGAGAAGCACCAGGCTGGTCAGCAGCAGCGCCTTCCACTTCAGGCTGAGGAACACCCCAGCGGGCTCCTCTGGCTCACCACCCCTGTCTGTCCGGTCAACCGGGACGGGGTGTTGCTTGCCCTTCGGATCTGCCTCTGCTCGCGACTCCGTCAGCAAATCTGCTGCCTCCGCCCAGTGTCATCCAGGCGCACCCATGCCGATACCGGAAGCATCGGCTTGATTGAAGAACTGATCAGTGAGGATACAAGTGTGTGGTGGAGGATACGCCCAAAATAGACACGACGCACCCCGAATTGTCATTTGGCACAAGCGTTTGCGCCAATCGAAGCGGACCATGCCTGGGGCGTCTACTCAGCACGCATGTGGGGAAACAGCAGCACATCCCGAATCGACGGTGAGTCGGTGAACAGCATCACCAGGCGATCGATGCCGATGCCCTCACCCGCAGTGGGCGGCATTCCGTGTTCCAGTGCACGTAAATAATCGTGATCGAAATGCATCGCCTCGTCATCCCCTGCATCTTTTTCCTCGACCTGTTTCCGGAAGCGTTCGGCTTGATCTTCGTAATCGTTCAACTCCGAGAAGCCGTTGGCGATTTCGCGCCCACCGATGAACAGCTCAAAACGATCCGTCACCGTTGGATCTTGGTCATTACGGCGGGACAGCGGCGACACCTCGGTGGGATATGCGGTGATGAAGGTCGGGTCCGACAAGCGGTGCTCAACGGTACTCTCAAATATCTCCACCTGAAGCTTGCCCAGCCCCCACGTGGCCTGGGTGCGAATCCCCAGTTCCTCCGCCAGCGCCCGGCACTGGGTCAGATCGTCGATACGGGCGGCGTCGAATGCGTTGAATGCCAGTATGGACTCTTTCAGCGTCATTCTGCGAAATGGCCTGGCAAAATCGAAACGTTCGCCCTGATAGGACACCTCGGCCTGGCCGAGAATGCTGAGTGCCATGTTTCGCAACAAGTCCTCAGTCAGGTTCATCAGCTCGTGGTAATCGGCATAGGCCTGATAGAACTCCAGCATGGTGAACTCTGGGTTGTGCCGGGTCGATAGGCCTTCGTTTCGGAAGTTTCGGTTGATCTCATAGACCCGTTCAAACCCGCCCACCACCAGCCGCTTTAGAAACAACTCAGGGGCGATGCGAAGAAAAAGTTGCATGTCCAGGGCGTTGTGATGGGTCACGAACGGGCGCGCTGTGGCGCCGCCTGGGATCGCCTGCATCATCGGGGTCTCGACTTCCATGAAATCCAGGGCGTCGAAATAGGTTCGAATGAAGCGAATGACCTGAGACCGGATACGAAACGTGGCGCGGCTGCCCTGATTCATGATCAGATCGAGATAGCGCTGGCGGTAGCGCTGCTCGGTGTCGGTCAGCCCGTGGAACTTTTCCGGCAGTGGGCGAAGTGACTTCACCAGCAGGCGAATCTCATCCACCTTGACGGACAATTCTCCGGTCCGGGTTCGGAACAAGACACCTTCAGCGCCGATGATGTCGCCGAGATCCCAGCCCTTGAACGCCTGATAACGGCCTTCGGGCAGGATGTCCCGCTGGATGAAGAGCTGAATTCGGCCGGACATGTCCTGCAGGTGGGCAAAACTTGCCTTGCCCATGACCCGCTTGGACATGAGGCGCCCCGCCAGTGCTACCCGGCGTCCCGCCTCGCTCAGGGCATCCTGGTCCTGAGATTCGTACTCCACCAACAGTTCGCCTGCCACAGTGTTGCGCCGAAAATCATTGGGGAAAGCCTGGCCCTCGGCGCGTAGCGCGCTCAGCTTGTCGCGCCGCTGTGCGATCAGTCTATGTTCGTCTTGTTGCTCGGTCATGGTTGTCCAATGCGTGTCCGCGTCACGTATTCACAGCGTTGCATGTGCTGGCCGACCGGTTCAGAGTCCACTTTTCAGGCTGGCTTCGATAAACGGGTCAAGATCGCCGTCCAGGACCGACTGAGTATTGCCTATTTCGACGTTTGTGCGGAGATCTTTAATACGGGATTGGTCCAGCACATAAGAGCGGATCTGGTTGCCCCAACCGATATCCGATTTTGTGTCCTCCACCGCCTGTTGATCGGCGCGCCGTTTCATCATCTCCGACTCGTACAGTTTTGCCTTGAGCTGTTTCATGGCGGTGGCTTTGTTCTTGTGCTGCGACCGATCATTCTGGCATTGGACCACGATTCCGCTGGGCAAATGGGTGATACGGACCGCCGATTCGGTGCGGTTTACATGCTGGCCACCGGCGCCGCTTGCCCGATACACATCGATTCTCAAATCCGCCGGGTTGATGTCCACCTCCACCTCGTCGTCCACTTCGGGTGAGACAAACACGGCGGCAAACGAAGTGTGGCGCCGGTTGCCCGAGTCGAACGGTGACTTGCGCACCAGACGATGAACGCCTGTTTCGGTTCGCAGCCAGCCGAAGGCATGCTCACCGTCAAAGCGGATGGTCGCACTTTTGATGCCTGCCACTTCGCCAGGCGACACCTCCAGCAACTCGGTCTTGAAACCGCGGCGCTCACCCCAGCGCAGATACATCCTGAGCAGCATTTCGGCCCAATCCTGGGCTTCGGTGCCGCCGGAACCGGCCTGGATGTCGACGAAGGCGGGGCTGGGGTCCATTTCGCCGGCGAACATGCGGCGAAATTCCAGATCCGCCACCCGTCGCTCTAGAACCTCGAGATCACGAACCACCTCGGCGACCGTCTCTCCGTCCTCCTCCTCGCCGGCCAACTCCAGCAGTTCCCGCGCGTCACCCAGGCTGTTGCCCACGTCTTCCAGGGTATGCACCACGGTCTCGAGTTGCGCACGCTCCCGACCCAAGGCCTGCGCTCGCTCCTGATCGTTCCAAATGTCGGGGGCTTCCAGTTCCCGATTTACTTCGGTCAACCGGTCTTGTTTTTCCGCATAGTCAAAGGTACCCCCTGAGGGCTTCGCTGCGGCCCTTGAGGTCTTCGATTCGGACGATGTACTGATTCAATTCCATGCTGTGCTCTTTCAATTCTCGGTTGCGGGGGCTGCGACCCGGTCCCGGATAAACTGTTTGACCTGTTCGATGTCGGAGTCCATCACGGTCACCTTTTGCGGGCGCCCTTCGATGTCCCGGAAGCGCTCCGGCCGCGGGGGCGGCATCCCCAGGGCTTCTACGATGGTGTCCTCGAACTTCACCGGCAAGGCTGTTTCAAGGCAAATCATCGGAACTCCGGGCTCCCGGTGCACCTGCGCCACCTGAATCCCGTCCGCGGTATGGGTATCGACGATCCGGCCAAATCGTTGATACACATCGCGTATGGTCTGCAGCCGATTCCCGTGGTGGCTGCTGCCGGACACAAACCCAAAATTTTGAACCGCGTCGAACGCAGGCGTTCCGGCTAGGGTGAAACTGCCACCGGACTCCACTTCGCCGAATAGAGCGCGAACCCGCGACCCATCTCGCCCGACCAGATCGTACACGAAACGCTCGAAATTTGAGGCCTTTGATATGTCCATGGACGGACTGCTGGTCCGATGCACCTCCGCGCTGGGTCGCGGGCGGTATTCACCGCTGCGGAAAAACTCGTCCAGCACGTCGTTTTCGTTGGTGGCCACAACCAGGTGGCGGATCGGCAGTCCCATCTGACGGGCGATATGACCCGCGCACACGTTGCCAAAGTTCCCCGACGGCACCGAAAACGACACTGGCTCGCCCACCTTGTCTGTCACCGCCAGATAGGCTTTGAAATAGTAAACGATCTGGGCCGCCACCCGCGCCCAGTTGATGGAATTGACGGCGCCGATGCGGTAGGCATGCTTGAAAGCGCCGTCCGCGCTTACGGCCTTGACGATATCCTGACACTCATCGAACACGCCGCGGATAGCAATGTTGTGGATATTCGGCTCGTCCAGCCCGAACATCTGCGCGCGCTGAAAGGCGCTCATGCCCTGTTCCGGCGAAAGCATGAACACCTGCACGTGGGATTTTCCGAGCATGGCGTACTCGGCACTTGAGCCGGTGTCTCCGCTGGTGGCACCGAGTATGTTCAGATTCCGACCCTGTCGCGCCAGCACATACTCAAACAGACCACCGAGCAGTTGCATCGCCATGTCCTTGAACGCAAGCGTCGGCCCGTTGGACAGGCCCAGCAGGTAAAGGCCGTCCTCGAGCTTGTTCAAAGGTGCGATGTCGGCGCTGCCGAACACACGTTCGGTATAGGTCCCCGCGATAAGTGGCCGCAGATCCGACACAGGAATATCGCTCATGAATGGCTGCAACACCCGGAACGCCAGGGCCGCATAATCCAGCTCGCGCCAGGTTTCCAGGGTGGCGGGATCAACCTGGGGATAGCGTTCAGGCACGGTCAGGCCGCCATCCGGCGCCAGGCCGCCGATCAGTATGTCCGTGAAGGAACAGGGTGTCATGCCACCCCGTGTGCTGACGTAATGCATGCCTGAAATGCTCTCCCCGGAATCGGAATCGGAATCGGAATCGGATCGGCGGATTATACCGATTCGCCGCCTGCTGTGTCGGTCAGCTCCGCAGCCGCGTCCCGGGGGCCGCCGCCGGCTCGAGATGCGAAACAATCAACTGTGGCATGGACATACCGCGGTACCGATTCACGTCCAGGCGATAGATCACGCGCAGTTTGGCCTCTGGGCTGAGTTTGTGTTCCGGGTCGTCGCGATTGAAGGCAATCGCATCCACCACACAACCGTCCTCCGGAAAGCGAAGGCGCATTTTCAGGTGTCCTTCGCCCACCGGACGGGCCGAAACCAGCTCAAACTCATTATCGAAGCTGGGTTCGGGAAAAGCCTGTCCCCAGGGTCCGGCGATGCGCAGGCTCTCGGCGGTTTCCAGATCGAACTCGCCCGCCTCCAAAGGGCCGTCTGTAACAAGGGTGCGCTCAAGTTCACTGGCCGAGAGTCGTTTCCGGACCGCATCCTCGAACTGCATCCCAAATCGTTCGAAATGAGCTGCCGGCAGGGTCAGACCGGCTGCCATGGCATGTCCGCCAAAGCGGGTGATGAGGTCCGGCATTCGACTTGCGATGTCGGCCAGCAGGTCTCGCATATGCAGCCCCGGGATCGATCGGGCAGAGCCTTTCAGTTCCGCACCATCACCCGCGAATACGACGGCCGGTCGATGGAAGCGTTCCTTTAGGCGTGCGGCAACAATCCCCACCACGCCGGGATGCCACCCTGACCGGTGGACGCATATGCCAAGAGGCAGGGTACCGGTGGAGGCTGCAAAGGTTTCCACATACTCTTCGGCCTGTTGGCGCATATCTGCTTCCACCGTCCGTCGGGTCCGGTTTAACTCATCCAGCACTGTCGCCAGGCGTTGGGCATGACCCGGGTCATCTGTCAGCAGACATTCGATGCCGATGGACATGTCCTCCAACCGCCCGGCTGCATTGAGACGAGGTGCCAGGGCGAAACCGATATCGGCGCAGGTCAATCGGTCCAGATCGCGACCGGCTATGGTCGCCAGGGCGCGGATTCCTGCGCTGCATCGCCCGCTGCGAATCCGTCGCAGACCCTGCTCCACCAGAATTCGGTTGTTCTGGTCCAGGGGCACCAGGTCGGCCACCGTGCCCAGCGCCACCGTATCGAGCAGTTCGGCGAGGTTTGGTGTTGCCATCCCACGCGCGCGCCGTGCCGCGCGCAACGCCAGGAGCAGATAGAACATCACCCCCACACCCGCCAGGTTCTTGCTGGGAAAGGCGCAGTCCGGCAGGTTCGGATTGACAATCGCATTTGCGTCGGGCAGCTCTGTGCCTGGCAAATGATGGTCGGTGACGATCACCTTGACCCCGCGCGCTCGGGCCGCCGCAACCCCGTCGATGCTGGCGATGCCGTTGTCGACAGTGATCAGGAGTTGCGGTGAATACGCGTCCGCAACGGCGACGATTTCCGGCGTGAGCCCGTAGCCGTACTCGAACCGATTGGGCACGAGATAGTCCACCTGTCGCGCGCCCAGGTGGCGTAAACCCCGCACCGCGACCGCACAACTGGTTGCCCCGTCGGCGTCAAAGTCGCCTACCACCAGAATCCGGTGGTCTTGGCTGATGGCCTGTTCCAGCAACTCCACCGCCTCGGTAATGCCCCGCATCGCAGGTCTCAACAGGCCGGACAGCGCTGGATCCAGTTCGGCAGCCGACGTGATGCCGCGCGCGGCATAGACCCGTCTCAGCACGGCGGGCCAATGGGGCGGCAACAACCCCGGGTTTCCCGGCTTCCGTCGGACGATTCTGGGGTTCACGGTGCCGCACGCCATCTTTGCAGCGACTTAGGCCGGCGCCACAAGCGCCATGCCTGTCGCATGCCGGATCGCAAGCGCAGGCCACGCCCCGGATACAGCCATAGCGTGTGGATTTGTCGGCGTTTCAAGGCCCGCTCAATCGGGGCAAACCAATTGCGTTCGAGTTGACCGATGGCCTCCTTCCGGGCACTCGGGTCGGCTTCGGGCTCAGGCAGCACATCCGGTCCAAATAACATTGCGGCGCGCCCGGCCTTTGGGCCCTCCATCATGCTTTCGAAACCGTACGGCAATGGCCTATATGACCAGTCCGCCCAACGTGCCAGCCCGCTTAGCAGAAGATCATCGCCGTAAGCAGTGCCACGCGCCGGCACGGTCTCTGGAAGCACGCCGCCGCCCCAGGGCCAAACGCTGTTTACCGCGGGTAGCCCACGCTGTTCGCGATCCGAATTGACGGCGTGGCCGGCGAGGACCATCTGTAATTCGGTCATGTATCGATGCCAGAGTGGCCCCGCAGATCCCCGCGGCAGATCGGCGGCGATGTCCTGATCGATACAGTCCTGCGGTGACCGTGTGAACAGCTCAGGCGGATCGGGTAACTGTAGGTACCAGCGCCCCACCGCTGTGAAATCCAAAGTCAGTCCGAGTTCGGACAAGTGCGCTGCGCAAAGTGCACCCAACACCTGGTTGTGTTCCTGCCCAAGCTGCAAGTCGTCGGGATTTGTCATCAGGATTTCCCGGGCTCCGGCCTGAAGATGGACCGGATCAAGGCGCAGCCAGTAACCGTCCGAGCGTTTGCCTGTATCGATCGGTCTGGTGAGCGCCGCAACCGGCAGTGCCATTTCCTCCTCCACCAGGTCAAAACAGGCACAGACTTGAGCGATGGTGGAAGCGGGCACCAATTGCAGATCGGCTCGGGACAGCAAGCGTTCTAGGGCAGGCGCATGAACCGTTTCCTCCGCCTGCTCCCCGGTCCAACGTGTTCGGCCCAGCAGCCCCGGCAGCAGAAGATGGAAATGATTCATCCCCGCGTGTTGCGAACCCATTCGGGCGCCTGCAGGATCACGCGCTGTTCAACATCTCAAGGCGAATTCGGGTCACTGGGCCCTGGGTGGTGTCCAGTGACTCGATCCGGGCCAGCGCCTCATCCATCTGCGATTCGACCACCCGGTGGGTGAGCATGATGATGGGGACATGGGTGGTGCCGACCGTGGGCTCTTTTTGAATGATGGCTTCGATGCTGATGCCGGCATCAGCCAGGATTCGAGTCACGTCCGCCAACACCCCGGGTCGATCCACCGCCTGCAGACGAAGATAGTAGGCGGTTTCAACCGCGCTGATGGGCAGAACCGGATCATCCGACAGTGCATCTGACTGAAAGGCCAGATGCGGCACTCGGTTACCCGGGTCGGTGGTCAGAGTGCGCACCACGTCCACCAGGTCCGCCACCACTGCCGACGCCGTGGGCTCGGCTCCTGCGCCCGGGCCGTAAAACATCGTGGGGCCCAGCGCATCGGCTTTGATCAATACCGCGTTCATGACCCCTTCGACGTTGGCGATCAGCCTGCGCTGGGGCACCAGGGTGGGGTGGACTCGCAGTTCCACGCCCTGGTCGCATCGCCGAGCAATGCCCAGGTGTTTGATGCGATAGCCCAGTTCCTCGGCATAGGCCACATCCGCGCGGGTGATGTGGCTGATACCCTCGGTATACACCCGATCGAACTGCAGCGGCACGCCGAATGCGAGGGACGCCAGAATAGTCAGTTTGTGCGCCGCATCGATGCCCTCCACATCGTAGGTCGGATCGGCCTCGGCATAGCCTAGACGTTGTGCCTCCTCAAGCACGTCGCTGAAATCGCGACCCTTGTCGCGCATCTCGGTCATGATGAAGTTGCCGGTGCCGTTGATGATGCCGGCAAGCCACTCGATCCGATTGGCGGCCAAGCCTTCGCGTATCGCCTTGATGATGGGGATGCCGCCGGCGACGGCTGCCTCGAACGCCACCATGACGCCCTGCGCCTGAGCCGCGGCGAAAATCTCGTTGCCGTGCAGGGCGATCAGGGCCTTATTGGCGGTCACCACATGCTTACCGTGGGCGATGGCCTTCAGTACCAGTGTCCGGGCCGGTTCCAGGCCACCCATCAGTTCCACCACCACCGACACGTCGGCGTCGCTCACCAGACGCTCTGCGTCGTCGCTGATCTCCAGCCCCTCGAAACCGGCCGATCGGGCCCGTGCGGTGTCGCGCACCGCCACCGCACTGACCTGGATACCCCGTCCGGCCCGTCGGGTAATCTCCGCTGCATTACGACGCAGTACGGTTACCGTGCCGCGGCCGACGGTACCCAGGCCCAATAAGCCCACGTTGACAGGAATCACCCCTGGTCTCCTCCCGCTGTCGGTAATGTCTAATGCCGGAACCGTTTGCTTGGTCAACCGACGCCATCACGACGCAGCATTTGCCGGATGCCTCGCACGGCCTGCCGGGTTCTGTGTTCGTTCTCGATCAGGCCGAAGCGCACGTGATCATCGCCATACTCCCCGAAGCCGATGCCCGGTGCTACCGCCACTTTGGCCTCGTGAAGCAGTTTCTTGGAGAATTCCAAGGACCCCATTTCACGGTAAGCCACTGGAATTCTGGCCCAGGCGAACATGGTTGCCCTTGGAGGCACGATTTCCCAACCCGCCGAATTCAAGCCGTTACACAGCACGTCGCGTCGCTGAAGGTAAGTCTGGCGAATCTCTGAGACGCAGTCCTGGGGCCCTTCCAGCGCTGCGATGGCGGCCACCTGAATGGGCGTAAACATGCCGTAGTCCAGGTATGATTTCATGCGTGCCAGGGCAGCGATCAGTTTGTCGTTGCCCAGCATAAACCCGACACGCCATCCCGGCATGTTGTAGCTCTTGGACAGGGAAAACGATTCCACCGCGATCTCCCTGGCGCCAGGAACCTGGAGTATCGACGGTGCCTGATAACCGTCAAACACGATGTCGGCGTAGGCCAAATCGTGCACCAGCCAGATTCCATGCTCCCGGGCAATGGCCACCACCTGCTCGAAGAATGAAAGCTCGACGCACTGGGCGGTCGGGTTGGCGGGAAAGTTCAGCACAAGCATCTTGGGCTTCGGCCAGGAGTCACGGATCGCTTTGGATAATTCGCCAAAAAAATCACCCCCCGGCACCATGGGCACATGGCGAATGTCTGCCCCGGCGATGACAAAGCCGTAGGGATGTATCGGGTAGGCCGGGTTTGGCACCAGCACGGCATCGCCCGGTTCAACCGTGGCCAGCGCCAGGTGAGCCAGGCCCTCTTTGGAGCCGATGGTAACGATCGCCTCGGTCTCCTGATCAAGATCAACGTCATAGCGTTGCTTGTACCAGGCGCAGATGGCGCGTCGCAGCCGGGGAATGCCCCTGGACATGGAGTAGCGATGTGTGTCCGGACGTTTGGCGGCTTGGATCAGTTTGTCGACGATATGAGGCGGAGTTGGCCGGTCCGGGTTGCCCATCCCGAAATCGATAATGTCCTCCCCCCGGGCCCGAGCCGCCGCTTTCAGATCGTTTACGATGTTGAAGACATACGGTGGGAGACGTCTAATGCGTGGAAAGTCCTCGTTCACGGACAGTCACCGGTGGCTGGACATCAGGGGCGAGGCGAAGGTAAAGGGGAAACACCGGGCTGTCAACGCACCGCCGCTGTCCCGCCAGGTTGTATACTGCTTCGGTCGAAGCAACGGTGAGCGGCAAAAGATGAAACTCAGTCTTGAATCTGGGCAGGACGATTTCCAGATTCGTGGTTACGGGCGAGAGGGGATTCGGGTGGGTGAGCGAACCTTGACACGCAGCTTCATTCTAAGCGCCCGAGGCCTAATCGAGGACTGGCCACCCGTCAACCGCCACACCCTCAGACCGGAGCACCTCCAAACTATGGTGGATTTGGCGCCGGAGGTGGTCATCATCGGCATTGGTGAGCGGCTTGAATTTCCACCGCCGGAGGTATTGCGACCGATTGTGGATCTCAATGTCGGCGTTGAGGTGATGTCCACCGACGCTGCCTGTCGAACCTACAACGTACTGCATGGGGAGGACCGGCACGTGGTGGCGGGCTTTCTGATCGAGACTTAAACTCTGCGCGCTGTGTGCCCTGGATGACTTTGCCGGTTAAGCAGCGTGTTGAAAAGACCTGATTCCGTACGACAGGGCGTTCGGAACGCCCTCAATATGCCCATTTTCGCACTGTAAACCGCGCTTCGGCCGTCTTTTCCGCCTCACTCCGAATTCTAACGAGGCTTTGTCACCAAGCTGCCGGTCAGTCGAACAACACCTCGCCGGAAAAGCCTTCTTTCTCCAGGATCTTGCGGAGTCTTTTCAAGGCGTCTATCTGAATCTGTCTGACCCGCTCCCGGGTTACGCCGATCTCGTTCCCCACCTGCTCCAAGGTCGCCCGCTCGCGACCGTTGAGGCCGAACCGTCGTTCCACAACCACTCGCTGCTTGTCGCTCAATTGACCCAGCCAGCAGCCGAGCTTGGTGTTCATGTCCTCGTCCTGAAGCGCCACCGCAGGATCCGGATGGTTATCGTCCGGAATGGCATCCAGCAAAGATCGGTCCTCGTCTTTGCCGATGGGGGTGTCCACCGATGTGACCCGCTCGTTCAAGCCCAGCAGTCGTTTGACCTCGCCGATGGGCTTGTCCATCAATCGCGCGATTTCCTCGGCGGTGGGCTCGTGATCCAAGGTTTGAGCAAGTTTGCGGGCAGCGCGAAGATAGACGTTTATCTCTTTGATTACGTGAATCGGCAACCGGATCGTCCGGGTCTGATTCATGATCGCCCGCTCGATGGTTTGTCGAATCCACCAGGTTGCATAGGTGGAAAAGCGAAAGCCACGCTCGGGATCGAATTTCTCAACCGCATGAATCAGGCCGAGATTACCTTCCTCAATCAGGTCCAACAGTGCGAGCCCGCGGTTCATATAACGTCGCGCGATCTTGACGACGAGGCGCAAATTGCTCTCGATCATACGACGCCGGCCGGCTTCGTCGCCTTGTTGTGCCAAGCGTGCGTAGTAGACCTCTTCCTGTGGTGTCAGCAATGGAGAGTATCCGATCTCGCCCAGATACATCCGGGTGGCGTCGAGTTCAGCCTCGGTGAATTCGCGGGTGCGGGGACGGCGTGACCGAGTGGTCCTACCGTCGGCGGGAACCGGGCCCGCGTTGGGGTTCACTTCCAAAGTGGCGACCGAATCGTCACCTCCGTCGCTGGACCGGGTCTCGGCCGACCCTTCACTGTCGTCGCCACCGGAAGACATTCGGACTCTCCTTCATCCTGGCGTACTGGCGAGCCAGAGGTGCATGACGTCCCGTGGACGTTGATCAGCGTGTTGACCAATCAACCTCGCCCTGGCAAATAGGACAGCGGATCCCTGGGGCGCCCGTCATGCCGTATCTCAAAATGCACCACGGGCTTCGAGTATCCACCCCCAACTCCCATAAGCGCGATTTCCTGTCCGCCGCGGACGAAATCACCCTCCGCCACGTACGTCTTTCCCAGATAACCGTACGCGCTGAGCAGGGATTCTGAGTGCTTCACGATAATAAGCCGACCGTAACCGGGAAGTCCACTGCCCTGGTAAACCACTTTCCCGTCGGCTGTTGCCCGCACCTTGACCGCGTTGGCGCTGGCGATGTCGATACCGTTTCCGCCCGGTTTCCCAGGCTGGAACTGTCGTGTCAGCGTGCCGTCGGCGGGCCACAGCCAGGCTTTGGGTGTGACCAGCGCGGGCGGTGGCTTGGCGGCGGTTTTCGCGGGGGGGGCGCTCGGCCTGGTGGCTGTTGCTTGAGGCGGTTTGCTGGCTGCAGGCTTCGGTGCAGGTTCAATCGGTTTCGTCGCCACCGATGGCGTTACGGCCCGGGCCGGGGAGGTGTCGCTGGCTTTGGGTTGCGCAGCGGCCGGTGAGGCGTTGCTGACCGGGGCCTGCGCCAGTGTGGGCACTGACTTGCCTTGGACAGGAGGGCCCAGGCGCAACCTCTGGCCCGTTCTCAATACGTAAGGTGGTGGCAGGCCGTTCCAGCGCGCGAGCTCACGATAGTCGAAACCATAGCGCCAGGCGAACGAATAGAGTGTGTCGCCCGCTGTGACGACTGCGCTCGCTTGGCCCGATTCAAGCGTGGTGGCGTCCTCTACAGGCGCCAACGACGGACCGCCGCCGCAACCATTCAGCGACAGCACTGCAACCAGGACCGTACAGCAGTTTGGAGGTCTGTATCGGCTTGACATCATGCCGGCCTTTTGGGCCATGGGTCATCAGTGCCTGACAATCAAATAGAGCACAACGGCCAAAGCGACCGTCAGCCAGCCCACCAGGTTTACGTGTTGTCGAATTCTGGCTTCCATGGACTCCCCTCCCCAGCGCATCAACCCAGCAACCAGGAAGAACCGTGCGCCCCTGCCCACCAGCGATGCCAGTAAGAAAGGTGCCAGCGCCATGGACGCGGCGCCGGCCGTGATGGTGAATACCTTGTACGGAATGGGTGAGAATCCGGCCAGGAAAACCGCCCAAAACCCCCAGCGGTCAAACCAGTCGCGCGCTTCCAGGTAGCCGTTGTAGTGACCGCTGCGGTGCAGCAGTGGCTCCACCGCATCAAACAAGAACAGCCCTATGACATAACCCAGCAGGCCGCCCAGGACGGAGAACACCGTGGTCAAAGCCGCAAACCGCCAAGCCTTTGCCGGCTGGGCCAGCGACATGGGTGCCAGCATGACGTCCGGTGGAATCGGAAAAAACGAAGATTCGGCGAAACTCAGACCGCTGAGTAGCCATGATGCCTTCGGGTGTTTCGACCAGGTCATCACCCCCGTGTACAGACGGTCGAACATTGTGCCTACTCCAAACCGACCAGCAGGGGTACGAAACTGACTTTGCCCAAACGTCGCTCGTGAAAACCGTCTCGTCCGCGCTCAATGACGAGCAGTTCCTGGCGCTGGGCAGTTCCGATTGGTGCGACCAGACGCCCGCCCACAGTCAACTGCGCCAGCAGCATTTCCGGCACCTCACGCGGGGCTGCGGTGACGATAATGCCGTCGAACGGCGCTTTTTGCGGCCAACCCTGTTCGCCGCTGACATGCCGTGTGTAGATATTGGTCAAACCCAGTTCCTTGAACAGGACATCGGCGCGCTCACGCAGTCGTGCGATTCTTTCCAGCGTGTAGACCTGTCTGGCCAACTGGGCGAGGATCGCGGCCTGGTAGCCCGATCCAGTGCCCACTTCCAGTATCCGTTGCGGGCGGTCCGGTGTGATCAGTGCCTCGGTCATTCTCGCTACGATCAACGGTTGCGATATTGTTTGCCCGAACCCAATGGGCAACGCGGTGTCCTCGTAAGCGCGGCTGGCCAAGGCTTCTTCCACAAACAAATGCCTGGGTGTGGTCTGCATGACCTGCAATACCGACTCGTCCGCCACCCCTGATGAGCGAAGACGTTGGGTCAGCCGTTCCCGGGTCCGCTGCGAGGTCATGCCGATTCCCTGGCGGCGTTGATCCTGCTGAATCATCGCATTCCCAACCAGTCGGACACGGCCGATACCATGTCGTGGCGGGTCAGATCCACTTTCAGCGGCGTCACCGACACATAGCCTTCCCGAACTGCATGGAAATCGGTGCCCTCCCCCGCATCTTGCTCTTGCCCCACCATCCCAACCCAGTAGATTGGACGGCCCCGGGGATC
The DNA here is from genome assembly GCA_963783675.1 of uncultured Gammaproteobacteria bacterium. Lineage (GTDB taxonomy): Bacteria > Pseudomonadota > Gammaproteobacteria > Competibacterales > JAHEDQ01 > JAHEDQ01. Next base: position 147,923 of record CAWAOU010000005.1, on the reverse strand, counting down.
GGTCTGGCGAATCACCGGTTCAGATCGATGGCGGTGGCCTAGCCGCGTCGCCCGGAATCCTTTCAGTTCGCTCCAGGGCAGATCCGGGACGTTAACATTCAGAATCGTATCCGCCGGCACTGGGGCCACCCGCAGGCGCATGACCAGTTCAGATGCCACCCGTGCCGCTGTTTCGAAGTGCGACTGCGGCCAGGACGCAAGCGACACGGCAATCGCTGGCCGGCCCAGAAAACGGCCCTCCATGGCGGCCGCCACGGTACCCGAGTAGAGCACATCATCGCCCAGATTGGGGCCGGCGTTGATACCGGAAACAACCATGTCCGGTTCAGTTTCCAGCAATCCTGTAAGCCCCAGGTGTACGCAGTCGGTAGGCGTTCCGTCAACGCTGTAACGATCGGTCCCATCCGTCTCCACCCGCAGCGGCATGTGCAGGGTCAGCGCATTGCTGGCGCCGCTACGATCGCGATCCGGCGCCACAACGGTTACCTGGTGCTCGACGCTCAGTGTGTTGGCCAGGCAGACAATACCCTGGGCCCGGTAGCCGTCGTCGTTACTGACCAGGATTTTCATTCGGTGTGGGATCCGTTTCCGGCTGAAGTCGATTGCGCTTGCAGACTCGATGCTCGCCCTGGATGTTCAAATGTGGGATGAGCGGGATGCGACGTCGCGTTGGATAATGAGTTCATTTGGGCGGGTTTGATCAATTGATGCGAGTCGTATGTCGGTCCACAAGGGTGCCGGTTCACCCCTCTGGGGTGCATGGCGTGACCATCCGGGCAGGGCGAAACTCTACTCTTGGCGCCGGGTTGCTGCAACGCCTCCCGCGTGGCTGATGGATTTGAGTCTGGCAACGGGTTGGCCGGATACCGCTTGCCGGTCATGGTTGTGTACACTCGCAGTTCTGCACGAGACTGGCTGTCCAACCGCGCCCACGGGGGATTCAACAGCATGAGTTCCAGTGACGATGTTCCGCCGGAGGACCGTGCGCTATTCAGATCTGCGGTTCGCGACTCGCGCAGGCTCGAACATGACCGGGTGGAGCATCGGTTGCAGCGCCCGCGACCCATTCCCCATTCGCGGATCAGAGATGAGGCGCAGGTGTTGCGGGACCTGGTGTCAGACGAGTTCCACCCTGCCGACTTCGAAACCGGTGAGGAACTCAGCTACCTCAAGCCTGGCACCCAGCCACTTCTGCTGAAGAAATTGCGGCGGGGGCAGTATTCGGTCGCCGAGGGTTTGGATATGCACGGCATGACGGCGGCGGTGGCCAAAATCCAGCTCACTCTGTTTCTGGCTGAGGTCCAGCGGCGAGGGGTGACCTGCGTGCGCATCGTTCACGGCAAAGGTCTGCGTTCCAGCAATCGCGGGCCGGTTCTGAAGCACAAGCTCAACCTCTGGCTTCGACAACGTGAAGAGGTGCTTGCGTTCTGTTCCGCGCGTCCCAACGACGGTGGTACCGGAGCGGTCTACGTATTGCTCAAGCGCCTGCAGCCGCGGTGACGGCTGCCGCGTCCCGGTACGCGATCAGTTCGCGCAGCAACGCGGTCGCATAGGCGCCGCGCGGCAGTTCGAAGCCGAGCCGCAGAGTGCCTGGAGCAGTAAACTCCCAGTTCATATGACTCGGCATAGCTCTCAGCGTCCGTCTCTCGGTTTTGAGGCCGATTCTCTCGAGACCCATCCGTTCGTCAGCATACTGTGCCAGGACTTGGTCTTCCGCAGCCCGTGCACACAATGAGGCAGTCAGCCCGCCTTGGCCCCAGAGCGGTGCAGACGGGTGTATGTCTCCCCGCAAAGCGCGTTGACGAAGCTCCGCGCTGACCTGCTCGGTAAGAAAACCGCTGCGGCTGTCCGCGAGTTGCACCTGCTCGCCCGCCAGAATCTGGTCCCAGGTGCCGGCCCGGACACGGGCATCGAGAATTTCATTGAACAGGAAACTGCGCATGGCCGAGATGGCCATGTTTCTGGCATTGCCTCTGCGCATTCGGACCCGGTCGACCAGCAGACGACGTCCTTGGTCGAGGTTTGCGCCGCCCCGGCCGAATCGTTGCTCGGCGAAATAGTTGGGGAAGCCGGTGTCGCGGATCAGCGAGAGGCGCGCGGCAAGCGGTTCAGGATCCGCCTCCAGTTCACGCAGCAGAATTTCGAACCGATTACCCAATAGTGCGCCGCTGCGAAGCTTGCGCCCATGCCGGACCGCTTCGAGGATTTCAGCCCCCTCAATGCGCCAGTCCTGAAAGGGAGGATTCTCGATCCCAGGCAGATGCAGCGAAAACCATTGCTCGGTGACGGCATGTCGGTCCTTCTGGCCGGCGAAGCTCACCGCCCTGCGCGGCAGATCGGCCAGCCGGGCCAGTTGAGCTGCAACCCAGTCGGTATTGGCCTGAGTCTTCCGGATACGAAGCAGAAGGTGCTCACCCTCGCCGGTGGGTTGTGCAGCACTGATCTCCCAGACTTTGAAGTCATTTGGTTGAGATCGCAGAACGCCTCCACCCAACGGCGCCCCGTGGACCCGTGACCAATGACGCATTCGTTCAGCCAGAGGATTCATTCGGCCGCGGTGGGTTGCAGTAAACACACCGCGTGTGCGGCGATGCCCTCTCCCCGACCGGCGAATCCCAGATGCTCGGTGGTTGTGGCCTTGACGTTGACCCGGTCGGGCACCACACCCAGATCCGCCGCAAGATGGGCGCGCATGGCGTCGATGTGAGGCCCCAGACGCGGCGCCTGCGCAATGATGGTGCCGTCCACGTTGCCAACGCGCAGCGCCCGTGCCGCGATTTGCTCGATCACGCGCCGCAGCAGACGCCGGCTGTCGATGCCCGAGTAGGCCGGCTCGCTGTCTGGAAAATGCCGCCCGATATCGCCCAGACCTGCGGCGCCGAGCAGAGCGTCGCACAGGGCATGAATCAGAACATCACCATCGGAGTGGGCCACCAGGGCTCGGTCGTGCGGAATGCTGACCCCGCCCAGAACCACATGATCTCCAGGGCCGAAGGCATGCACGTCATAACCGTGCCCGATTCGAATCACGTCTCCGACCCCGCAGCTTGATGTTCAACACCGGGCGCCAACAGCATGCTGGCCAATTCGAGATCCTCCGGGTGGGTGATCTTGAGATTGGATGCGTGTCCAGGCACCAGAACGGGTCTGCCGCCCTGAGCTTCGATCGCGGCGGCTTCGTCGGTTACTGTCAAACCCCGTGACAGTAACGCTTCCAGCGCATTCCAAAGCACGCCGAAGCGAAACATTTGTGGCGTTTGTGCCTGCCAAAGGCCTTCCCGAGCCACGGTGTCCGAGACGCGGCCGTCGGCGTCAGCACGCTTCAGGGTATCGCGCACCGGCACCGCCAATAGTCCACCGACCGGGTCGCCTTCGAGGGTTGTCAGGAGCCGATCGAGATCGACCGATTGCAAGCACGGGCGCGCCGCATCATGAACCAGAATCCAGTCATCGGGTCGCAGCCGCTCGCGCAGCAACTGCAATCCATTGAAAACCGAATGGCAACGCTCTTCGCCTCCGACCGTTGTCAGCACCGGCTTTACACCCGGTTCGATTTTGGACCAGGGATCGTTGGCAGGCAGAACCAGAACAACGCCGTCTATGTCCGAATGCGACAGAAAGGGGGCTAGGCTGTGCCCCAGTACCGTATCGCCGGCCAACGGCAGGTGCTGTTTGGCTATGGAACCGCCCATCCGCCGCCCACGCCCGCCGGCGGGAATGACCGCCCAATGCTGTGCCGGTCGGTCATTCACCGGCCGCGTCCGGCGCATCGTCCGGCTCCCCGAGCGTCTGGAAGAAGGTTTCGCCCTCGCGTATCAGACCCAGCTCCGTCCGGGCCCTTTCCTCAATCGCCTCACGGCCTTCCCGCAGATCCCGAACCTCCGCCTCAAGCGCGCGGTTTCGCACCCGCAGGGTTTCGTTCTCTGCTTTGTGGGCCTCGATCGCCTCCCGCAAGAGACGCACATCCCGGTAGCTACCTTCCCCCAACCACAGGGGGATCTGCAGCGCTCCGAGCAGCAGCAGCAATGCGGCGATCATCCAACGCATCACTCGGCGTTCCAGAGTTTCAGGCCGGAAAGGCCGTCATGCCTGGGTATGCCGCGTTTTCACCCAGCTCCTCTTCAATCACCAGCAGGCGGTTGTACTTAGCGACCCGATCCGATCGGCACAGGGAGCCGGTTTTGATCTGCGTAGCTGAGGTGGCCACCACCAGATCGGCGATGGTGGTGTCCTCGGTTTCACCGGAACGGTGGGAGACCACTGCGCTGTAACCCGCCTTGGTGGCCATGGCGATGGCCTGCAGGGTCTCAGTCAGGGTGCCGATTTGATTGAATTTGATCAGGATGGAATTGGCAATGTGCTCGTCGATGCCCCGTTGCAGAATCGCCGTGTTGGTTACGAACAGGTCGTCTCCCACCAGTTGAATCGAATCGCCGCACAGGCGGGTCAGCTCCGCCCAGCCCGTCCAATCGCCCTCATCCATGCCGTCCTCGATGGAGCGTATGGGATATCGGTTTGCCAGATCCGCCAACCACTGGGCGAACTCATGGGGACTGAAAGACTTGCCTTCGGATTCCAGTACGTAGCGGCCGTCTTTGTAAAACTCTGAGCTGGCGACATCCAGGGCGAGCTGGATGTCGCCCCCGGCGGTGTACCCGGCCCGTTCGATCGCCTCCAGCAGGACCTCCACCGCGGCTTCGTTGGACGGCAGATCCGGTGCGAAACCGCCCTCGTCCCCCACCGCCGTTGCCAGGCCTCGGTCTTTGAGCACGTTCTTGAGGGTATGGAAGACTTCAGTGCCGGCCCGCAAGGCTTCGCTGAAGCTTTCAAAGCCGGTGGGCATGATCATGAATTCCTGCAGATCGACACTGTTGTCTGCATGTGCGCCACCATTGAGGATATTCATCATCGGCACCGGCATGGCATGTGGGCCGTTGGGGTTTAAGTAGCGGTACAGGGACAGGCCTTGACGATTGGCTGCCGCGTGGGCGGTCGCCAAAGACACCCCCAACAGGGCATTGGCGCCCAGTCGGCCTTTGTTCTCGGTACCGTCCAATTCGATCATGGCGGCGTCGATGCCGGCCAGGTCATCCGGGTCTCGGCCAATCAGCAGATCGGCCAGTTCGGTTTTTACATTGGTCACCGCATGACGGACGCCCTTGCCCTGGTAGCGGTCCGGATCACCGTCCCGCAATTCCACCGCTTCGCGGGTTCCGGTGGATGCGCCGGAGGGCACGGCTGCGCGCCCCAGAGTGCCGTCATCCAAGCGCACGTCCACCTGAACTGTGGGATTGCCTCGCGAATCGAGAATTTCCCGGGCATCGATACGCCTGATGGCTGACATGGTCACTCCTAAAGAAAAGTTTGGGTTTCAAGTCAAGGACGGCGCAGGCGCCGAGCCTGGATGGGTTTTGCCGGTCAGCCGGGGCGGGCCGGTTTGGAACTGCGACATCTGCAAGGGAGTCTCTGATCTATTCGTGAACGTGCATCTTGGGACTGAAATGTACAGCTTCATCGTTGCAGATCTTGGCAATAGAACAACTATTACCCGCAATCTGCCCCGCGATCCGCCCCTTGAATCTGCACATTTCACCCTCCAATCTGCTTCGTCCAGAATAGATCAGAGGCTCCCAAGCCGGCGTGCCATTGCAGTAAGGTACCCACCCCGGCGTCCCGGTGAATCGAATGGCTGTTTGCATCCAAACGTCTGGCCGCGCTCAGATCAGATCCGCCTCGGCGAAGCCTGAGGCTTTGGTGACCTGATCGATGTCACGCAATGCTTCGAGCAACCCCTTCATGCGCGCCAGCGGCCAGGCATTGGGGCCGTCGCTCAGCGCCTTGCTCGGGTCTGGATGCGTTTCCATGAACACGCCGGCAACGCCGGCGGCCACCGCGGCCCGGGCCAGCACCGGAACGAACTCACGCTGGCCACCCGAGGCACTTCCCTGCCCACCGGGCAACTGCACCGAGTGGGTGGCGTCGAACACCACCGGACACCGGGTATCCCGCATCACCGCCAGGGCCCGCATGTCTGATACCAGATTGTTGTAGCCAAAGGAGACACCGCGCTCACAGACCATGATCCGTTGGTTGCCGGCCTCGCGGGCTTTATCGACTACGTGCTTCATGTCCCAGGGCGCCAGAAACTGACCTTTCTTGATGTTGACCGGCAGTCCCTGGGCTGCGACCGTCTGGATGTAGTTTGTCTGGCGGCACAGAAATGCGGGTGTCTGCAGCACATCCACCACATCGCGCACCTCGGCCAGAGGCGTATCTTCGTGTACGTCGGTCAGCACCGGTACGCCGATCTGCCGTTGCACCTCTGACAGTATCCTGAGGCCCTCCTCCAAGCCGGGCCCTCGGAAACTTGCGTGGGAGGAGCGGTTGGCCTTGTCAAAGGACGATTTGTAAATAAAGGGTATGCCCAATTCGCCGGTTAACGCTTTGAGCGCCCCGGCCGTATCCAGGGCAAGCTGCTCGCTCTCTATTACGCAGGGTCCGGCGATGAGGAACAGAGGGTGATCGAGACCCACTTCGAAACCACATAACTTCATGCGTGTGCCACCTGACTGAGGCGACCCTCGGCATGGGCCCGAGCGGCGCTTACAAAACTGGAGAACAGGGGGTGTCCATCGCGGGGTGTGGACGTGAACTCGGGATGGAACTGACAGGCAAAAAACCAGGGATGGTCGGGCAGCTCGATCACCTCCACCAGTTCTCCGTCCAGTGACGTACCAGACAGGGCCATCCCCGCGCGCGCAAGAATGTCCCGGTAACTGTTATTGAACTCGTAGCGGTGGCGATGACGTTCGGTGATCTGCTCGGATCCGTAGATGCGAGCCGCCAGCGAGCCCGCCTGCAGCAGGCATTGCTGTCCCCCCAGGCGCATGGTGCCACCCAGATCAACCCCCTCGGTTCGATGCTCCACTTTGCCGTCCGATTCGACCCATTCGGTCACCAGCCCGATCACCGGATGAGGTGTATCGCGCCGGAACTCAGTGCTGTGGGCGTCGTTCAACCGGCTTACATGACGTGCGTATTCGATCACCGCCACCTGCATGCCAAGGCAGATGCCAAGATACGGTATGCCTTGCTCCCGGGCATGGCGCACTGCGTTCACCTTGCCTTCGATCCCGCGTTCGCCAAACCCGCCCGGGACCAGTATCGCATCCATTCCGTCCAGCAGGCGCGTGCCCTCTGCTTCGATACGCTCAGAATCCAGATAGTGGATCCGGACCTCGGTGCGGGTGTGCACGCCGGCATGGATCAGCGCCTCGTTGAGCGACTTGTAGGCATCGGTCAGCTCCACATATTTGCCGACCATGGCCACATCTACCGCGCCTTCGGGTGATTCCAAAGCGTCTACTACCGCCTGCCACTCAGACAGATCCGCTTCCGGAGCCTCCAGCTTAAGTTTTTCGACCACGATCTGATCCAGACCATGGGCGTGCAGTAACAGCGGAATGCGATAAATGCTGTCGGCATCCAGTGCGGGGATGACGGCGCGCTTGCTCACGTTGCAGAACAGGGCGATCTTGCTGCGCGCGTCCGGTGGGATCTCACGATCACAACGACACAGCAGCACATCGGGTTGTATGCCAATGGAACGGAGTTCTTTGGCGGAGTGTTGGGTGGGTTTGGTTTTGAGTTCGCCGGAGGAGGCAATATAGGGTACCAGGGTCAGGTGCAGAAACAGACTGCGCTGGGGTCCCAACTCCACGCCCAATTGGCGAATCGCCTCCATGAACGGCAATGACTCGATGTCACCCACGGTGCCGCCGATCTCGACCATCGCCACGTCGGCGTCACCGGCACCCTCAATCACCCGTCGTTTGATTTCGTCCGTGATATGGGGGATCACTTGTACTGTGCCGCCCAGATAGTCGCCCCGTCGCTCTTTTGCAATGACGGATTCGTACACCCGCCCGGTGGTGAAATTGTTTCGTTTGCCCATGCGCGACCGGACAAAGCGCTCGTAATGCCCCAAATCCAGGTCGGTCTCCGCGCCATCTTCGGTGACAAAAACCTCCCCGTGCTGGAACGGACTCATGGTTCCCGGGTCGACATTGATGTACGGATCGAGCTTGATCATGGTCACTTTGAGACCGCGGGATTCGAGAATGGCCCCAAGAGAGGCCGAGGCGATGCCTTTGCCCAGAGACGAGACCACGCCGCCGGTTATAAAAATGAAACGTGTCATGACGGGCTCCCGATTCGCTCCGGTATTAGGCGTGTCACAGGCCAACTGCCCAGCCCCGTCGGGGGTGCTGGCGGTGGGGCACCGAGTGAAATCGTGAGACGCTCCAACCAAGTTCCGGGAGCACTAACTGACTCCGCTCAGGTGGTGCGGTCGGTGTCGGAGCGACCGCTCTGAATGCGGGCCAAGAGCGTATCAAACAGACTCTCATTTTGCCATCGAAATGACACCGCCGGTCGCCCTGGACGCGACATGTATCGTCGGTCGATCCAGCGCTCACCGACAGCCACCACTTGCTCGCCTTGGTATAGAATCGGAATGCGACTCCGCAGCCAAACTGGCACACCGGCACTCTGGAGCAGACGACTGACCGAGCTTGATCCAGCCCCCAGCGGCGTCCGCAGGCGTACGCCTGCTCGACGATAGGCAACGCACAGATTGTGCTCGGTCAGACGTCCGGCATCCAGTAGACCGTCGGTCCTGGATTCCAGCCATACTCGGCTTCCGTCCTGCAGCTCGAGGACCTGGTCCAGCTCAAGATCGGCCTTAAAGCCCGGATCCACCGGGGGCAGCGCCCGCACCAGAACGAGCTGACCGCGATGCCGCCAAACAGATACATTGGACCAGGCGACCCGCGGTTGCCGCCCCGGGCGTGCCTGCATGACCTCGTCGAGCACCCGCTGCAAGCGGCTTTGGCTGGGCGGGCGCACTCCGCACGCGCCCAGCCAAAAGCGCAGTACGTTGCGCTGGCGGGACAGGTTCAATTCGGACAGTCGCTGGATGTCGAGTGCCGTTCCGTGGGCGGGGGTCCAACCCATCCGCTCCAGATCCGCGCGCGCCAATTGCCCCAGCAGGTCGGTGGCCTCCGCTGCGTGATGGGCAGATCGGGCCAGGGCGCGGGTGAAACCGGGCCAGTGGGCGCGAACCGCGGGCAGAACTTCGTGCCGCAGGTAGGCGCGTGACAGGTGCCGATCCTGATTCATCGGGTCTTCCACCCAGTCCAACCCGGCCCGCCTGGCATAGTCGGTCAGGGTTGCGCGATCGACGTCGAGCATCGGTCTGAGATGTCGACCCGGGCCCAGGGGTTGATCCGGGGCCATGCCGGCGATCCCGGGCACACCGCAGCCTCTGAACAACTGAAGCAATACGGTTTCGGCCTGGTCGTCCCGATGGTGTGCTGTGAGCAAAAGCTCACCCGGCCCCAAGCGGTCGCGCAAGGCGTGGTAACGGGCATCCCGGGCGACCGCCTCGACGCTCTCCCCGGGTTTGGGCGCCAGATGCAGTTTCAGCAACTCGAACGGAACGCACCGGGCCGCGCATTGGCCTGCACAGATCTCGGCCCAATGGTCCGCAGCAGGCTGAAGGCCATGATGAACATGCAGTGCCGACAGTCGGTCCCGGAACGGGCTATGGGACAGCCAATGCAGCAGACAGTGAGAATCGAGTCCACCGCTCAGGGCCACATGAATGCGCGGCGCCTGCGGGTAGCCCCGGAGAACGTCGGCGATCACATCCAGAGTCGCTTCGTCGCTCATTCTCCCTTGAGGACGCTGTAACGCATCAGCTTTTTGTAACGAGCCTCAATCAATGCGTCTGCGTCCATCGCATCCAACTGCCCAAGCGCGTTCGCCAGTACGTTTTTGAGCGTGGCCGCCATGGCATCCGGGTCGCGATGGGCTCCGCCCAAGGGTTCGGGCAGGATGTCGTCGATCAGACCCAATCCCATAATTCGGTTGGAGGTGATGCCCATTGCCTCGGCTGCGTCCGCAGCCCGGTCCGCACTCTTCCAGAGTATCGAGGCGCACCCTTCGGGTGAAATCACAGAGTAGGTGCTGTACTGAAGCATGTTGATTCGATCGCCGAGACCGATGGCCAAGGCCCCGCCGGAGCCGCCTTCGCCGATTACGGTGCAGATCACGGGCACTTTGAGTCTGGCGAGGACGAACAGATTTCGCGCGATGGCTTCACTCTGGCCGCGTTCCTCGGCACCGATGCCGGGATACGCTCCGGGTGTGTCGATGAAGGTCAGTATCGGCAAACGGAAGCGTTCGGCCATTTGCATCAGCCGCTCGGCCTTACGATAGCCCTCCGGCCTGGGCATGCCGAAATTTCTGTAGACTTTCTCTTTGGTGTCGCGACCTTTCTGATGACCCATCACCATCACCGGACGACCCTCGATTCGAGCCGGGCCGCCTACCAGAGCGGGGTCTTCAGCGAATCGCCGATCTCCATGCAGAGGTTCGAAATCAGTGAATATGCGCTCAACATAGTCCAGCGTAAACGGACGCTGTGGATGGCGCGCGAGCTGCGCGATTTGCCAGGAGGACAGGGATGAGAAGATGGATTCGGTGAGTGCTTTGCTCTTAGCCTGAAGCGTACCGATCTCATCCCCTATGTTGATTTCCTCCACCGTGCAGAGGTGCTGCAATTCCTCGATTTTCGCCTCGAGTTCAGCAATGGGCTGTTCGAAATCAAGAAAATTCAGATTCATACCAGAGACTGACCAAGTGCGCACCCGGAAACGCCCGCTACCCTACCCGCCCCCGGTTGGGTGTACAAGCCCACCCGGTTCGCGATGACCGCGCCGGTCAACGGTAATCGACCTGCACCCGTTCCGAGCCGACGATTTCGCGCAGGTGCTGTAACAGCCCGTCCGTGGGCCGGACCCGCCAATCCGCACCCAGGGTCAGCCGCGCGGACGCCCCGCAGCCGGTGTAATCGATCGACACCGGGCAACTGCCTTCTCCATGAGCGCGGAGAGCTTCGCTCAGGCGTGTCGGAACGTTGCCGTGGTGGTCGTCCTGATGAAGCTGCAGCCGCAGCCGCCGCGAAAACAGCTCCCGTGCCTCGTCCAGGGTCAAAACCCGTTGCACATTGAGCCGGACCGTTTCGGAGAAATCGTCGAACACCAGCGTGCCGTCGAACACCAGCAATGCATCTTCTTGCAGTCGATCCCTATATTTTTCATAGGCCTCCGAAAACAACCTGGCATCGATTCTTGCACTGCAGTCGTCCAATGTGACGATCGCCATTTTTCCCCGTTGACCACTTCTGACCCGGGTTTCCACCACCAGGCCGGCCACCACCATCGATTTTTCGCGCCGTCGACGTCCGCCCGCGGCAGGCTGCAGTTGTCCCTCGCCCTCGGCTTGCACATCGCGCAGGCGGCCATTGGTAAAGTGCGCCAACTCGCTCAGGAAACGATTGATTGGATGCCCGGTCAGGTAAAGGCCCAGGGTGCGTTTCTCCTCGGCCAATCGGGTCGCCTCGTCCCATTCCAACACTGGCATCAAATCCAATGGCGCTGGGGCGGTGCTGTCCAGGCCAAACAAGTCGGTTTGTCCTGCGTCGGTATTGCGCGATGCCTGCTCGGCCATTTGGATGGCCTCGGGCAGCGCTTGTATCAAACCGGCCCGGCTGGCGCCGATGCAATCGAGCGCACCGGCACGGATCAAAGCCTCGAGCATGCGTCGATTCAGCTTTTTCAGGTCCACCCGCCGACAGAGATCGAACAGATCCTGAAACGCCCCTTCCCTCTGCCGCTCGTCGATCAGATTGTCGATCGCCGCCTCGCCGACACCCTTGACGGCTCCCAGGCCATACAAAACAGTGCGCTCGGCACCCACCGTGAACCTCCGCTGCGACCGATTCACCGATGGCGGCACCACCTCCAGGCCCATGCTCCGACATTCGCCAATGAACACCACCACCTTGTCGGTATTGTCCATATCGGATGACAGCACGGCGGCCATGAAGGCCTCGGCATGGTGACGTTTCAACCAGGCCGTCTGGTAGGACACCAGGGCGTAGGCCGCCGAGTGGGATTTGTTGAAGCCATAGCCCGCAAACTTTTCCATCAGGTCAAAGATATAGGTGGCAGTGGCCTCATCCACCCCCCGAGCGACCGCGCCCTGAGTGAAGACCGAACGCTGTTTTGCCATTTCCTCGGGCTTCTTTTTGCCCATGGCTCGTCGCAACATGTCGGCGCCACCGAGGGTGTATCCGGCCAGAACCTGAGCTATTTGCATCACCTGTTCCTGATACAGAATGATGCCGTAGGTGGGACTCAGGATGGGTTCCAGCTCCGGGTGCGGATACTCGACCTTGGCCCGACCGTGTTTTCGATTTATGAAATCGTCCACCATGCCAGACTGAAGCGGCCCGGGACGGAACAGGGCGACCAGAGCCACGATGTCCTCGAAACAGTCGGGCTGCAGGCGCTTGATCAGATCCTTCATGCCCCTGGACTCGAGCTGGAAGACACCGGTGGTTTCTTGCGCCTTGAGTAGATCGAAGGTGCCCGGGTCGATCAGCGGAATGGCGGTGATGTCCAGCGCCGATCCGGTGGCTTCATCCCTCGCCTGGTTGATTGTGTGCACCGCCCAATCGATGATGGTCAGTGTGCGCAGACCCAGGAAATCGAACTTCACCAGGCCGACGGCTTCGACATCGTCCTTGTCCAGTTGAGAGACCGGTGCGTCGGAACCTTCCTCGCAGTACAGCGGGGTGAACTCGGTCAACGCCCTGGGTGCGATCACCACGCCGCCGGCATGTTTGCCCACGTTTCTGGCCAGTCCCTCCAGCGATCGGCCCATGTCGATGATGGCCCGGACTTCATCGTCGCTTTCGTACAAACCCCTCAGGTCGGCCTCCTGTTCCAGGGCCTTGTCCAGGGTGATGCCGATCTCAAACGGGATCAGCTTGGCAATTCGGTCAACAAAGCCGTAGGGGTGGTTCATGATGCGGCCCACATCGCGCACCACCGCCTTCGCGGCCATGGTGCCGTGGGTGGAAATCTGAGACACCTTGTCGCGACCGTATTTTTGCGCAACGTAGTCAATCACCTGATCCCTGCCTTCCATGCAGAAATCAACATCAAAGTCGGGCATGGAGACGCGTTCAGGATTCAGAAATCGCTCGAATAACAAATCATAAACGATTGGATCAATGTCAGTTATTTGCAAGGAATAGGCAACCAATGACCCGGCCCCTGAACCTCGGCCCGGACCCACCGGGATGCTTCGATCCTTGGCCCACTGGATAAAATCGGCCACGATCAGGAAGTATCCGGAAAACCCCATCTGGCTGATGACGTCGAGCTCCAGCCGCAGTCGTTCGGTGTATCGGGCGCGCAGGGCCTGGTCATCGACGGTGCCCTGTTCCAGCAGTTTGGACAGTCTGCGTTCGAGGCCGGCTTCGGACTGTTGCTCAAAGTACTCATCCAGCGTCAGGCCGGGCGGAATCGGAAATTCCGGCAGAAAATACTGATCCAGGGTGAGGGACAGATTGCAACGCTTGGCAATCTCGACAGTGTTGGCCAGCGCCTCGGGCAGGTCATGGAACAGGTCGGCCATCTCCTGCTCGCTGCGCAGAAACTGTTCCGGACTGTAGCGTCGCGGACGCCGTGGATCGTCCAGCGTGAATCCCTGTTGGATGCACACTCTGGCTTCGTGAGCCTCGAAATCGCTGCGTTTCAGGAAACGAACGTCGTTGGTGGCCACAAGCGGCAGATCATGTTCTGAGGCCAAGGCAACTGCATCGCGCACATAGGCTTCCTCCCCGGGCCGCCCTGTGCGGTGGAGTTCAAGATAGAAGCGACCCGGGAAATGGGTGTTCCAGAGGGCAAGGCGGTCCCGCAGTTGCCCCTGCTTTCCACCCAGGAGCAGCTGTCCCACTTCGCCCTGTGCTCCGCCGGACAAAGCGATCAAGCCTTCGCTGGCGGCCCATAGCCAGCGTTCCTCGATCTCCACGCGACCCTGACGTTGTCCCTGCCGATAAGCTCGGGTCGACAGCTGCGACAGGTTGCGGTAGCCGTCCGTGTTCATAGCCAAAAGGACCACAGGCACCGATTCGTCGAGTACCCCGGTATTGACCTGAATTTCCATGCCAACCAGGGGTTTGATGCCGGCGGCCAATGCCGCTTTGTAGAATTTGACCATGGCGAACAGGTTGTTCAGATCGGTCAATGCGACCGCCGGCATATGCATCTCGGCGGCGGCGTGCATCAGAGGTTTGATGCGTATCAGTCCGTCTGCCAGTGAAAACTCGCTGTGCAGATGCAGGTGAACAAACAAGGGGGCGGCGGTCATGCTTGTGTCTCCAGGCTCGCGCCTCAGGATGCGCAGCGGTCAGAATGCCGGTCAAGGCCGTTAACTGGATGAGAGAAAACGGCGTACTGGCGTAAAGCTTCGTCGGTGTTCCGGCAATACCCCACAGCGCGCCAACGCATCCAGGTGGAATTGGGTGGGATATCCCTTGTGTCGATCGAAACCGTAGTCAGGATGGCGTGCGTGCAGATCCAGCATCAGCCGGTCACGGTCGACCTTGGCCAGGATCGACGCCGCGCTAATGGCCGCCACACGACGGTCCCCGCCCACGACGGTCTGCACTGGGCACGGTCCACCCGGTGAGCGATTTCCGTCCACCAATACGCTGGCCGGCGTCACCGCCAGCCCTGCAATTGCCCTCCGCATGGCCAGCAAGGTCGCCTGGAGGATGTTCAGCCGATCGATTTCCTCGACACTGGCGTAGGCAATGCACACGGATTGGGCCCGTTCATAAATGATATCCGCCAAGGCGGTCCGTCGATTCGCGCTCAGCGTTTTGGAGTCCGCCAGTCCGGAAATGGATTTTTGTGGATCGAGCACTACAGCAGCCGCGGCCACCGGACCTGCGAGGGGGCCACGACCCGCCTCATCCACACCTGCGATGCCGGTTTGCAGCAGACTGGGGTCCCCATTCCGGTCCAGATCGAACAGCACCAACAGTTACCTCCTGACCGTGACGATAATACCCCGCTCCTGGCCGACTTCGCCTGGTTTGGTGTCATCGGTCCGGTCGTGCGCCGTTCCGTGCCGGGCAAATTCGCACCTCACCGGCCTATCCACGGTCGGATTCAGATTTCTGATGCAACAGTTCCATAATCGCAGCCGCCGCCCCGGCGCTGGCATTGCGCGCAAGGTCGCGGTGCAGGCGCGCAAACCGTTGCAACACGGTATCCCGCTCTAGACCCGGGCCGAGCAAGCGCAGAAGGTCCCGGCAAACCCGGTCGGGTTCGATTTGGTCCTGAAGGTACTCGGGCACCACCCGCGCCCCACACAGCAAGTTGGGCAACCCCACATGGGGTACTTTGACCACACGTCGCAATAGCCTGTAGGTGAGATTGTTCATGCGATAGAGGATCACCATCGGGCGACCGATCAATGCCGTTTCCAAGGTTGCGGTTCCGGAAGCCACCAGGGTCACGTCCGATGCGGTGACAACAGTTCTGGCCTGCCCGTCAAACAGCCTCAGATCGAAGTCCAGACTGCTCGTTCGCAAAGCGAGAAATCGTCGGATTCGATCCGTCGCACAGGGCACCAGAACCAATAATCCTTCAGTTTGGCGGGCCAATCGACCGGCGGTTTCAAGCATGTCATCCGCAAGTCGACGCACTTCGCTGAACCGGCTGCCCGGCAGCATGGCCAGAACCGGTCCGGCTGGGTCGACGCCCAGGGCGATACGAGCAGGTGATGATGGCGCGTCCGGTTTGATCTCGTCCGCCATGGGATGACCGACGAAGCGTGCGGGCAAACCGTGCTCCTGATACACCCGGGTTTCGAACGGGAACAGTGTGAGCACCAAATCGATGCCACGTGCCATGGCTCGAACCCGGCGGCGGCGCCAGGCCCAGACCTGGGGGCTGACATAGTGCACCACAAGGAGTCCGTCGGCGTGGAGGCGATACTCCAACCCAAGATTGAAGTCCGGGGCGTCGATGCCGATGAACAGATCCGGCGGCTCCGTCGACAGCCGCCGATAGAGGGCACGGCGCATGGCCATCAGTTCCCGTAACCGGCCCAACACTTCCACCAGGCCCATGACCGACAGCCGATCCATCTGGAACCAACTGCTGAAGCCGGCCTCAATCATATTTGGGCCGCCGATCCCTTCAAAAACAATGCGCCCATCCACATCTCTGAGGGCGCGCATCAGGCCGGCGCCCAGGGCATCTCCCGACGCTTCGCCTGCCACAATCGCTATGCGAAGCGGTCGCTCGGGCCTTGAAGCGGGCGAGCCCGGTGTGAACCCGCCGCCGGCACCCTCAGTCACAGGAGGCCGGGAGGATCATGTAGCGACCACTCGGGGCACAGGATGCGTCACGTCTTTGGGGCACTGAGCACTTGGGACGGATTGCGACGCCGCTGCCGGACTTGCACGCACGAATCGCATCCGAGTTTCTACGCCCGAACGATGCCACGGAGACTGTTGTCGATAAAGCTTGCAAGGGTTTTCAGATCCGGGTTGTCGATGCCCAGGGTGGCAAGCCTTTCCAAGGCTTCCGACAGCGGCAGCCCTGAGCGATACAAGATTCGATAAGCAGACTTGAGCGCCTGGAGACGATCCGATGAGAATCCTTGACGGCGAAGTCCTTCGGAATTCAGGCCCCGGGGTACGGCAGGGTCGCCGGCAACGGTCACGAACGGGGTATGTCCTGGCGAATCGCGCTGCTCATGGAGCAGAAACTGTAGGCGCCGATTCGGCAAAACTGATGAATCAGGGTGAAGCCGCCGAGCACTGCATGATCCCCGATTTCCACGTGCCCAGCCAGGGAACTGCCGTTCGCAAACGTGGTGTGGTCTCCAAC
Source organism: uncultured Gammaproteobacteria bacterium (assembly GCA_963783675.1). Taxonomy (GTDB): domain Bacteria; phylum Pseudomonadota; class Gammaproteobacteria; order Competibacterales; family JAHEDQ01; genus JAHEDQ01. The sequence goes on along the minus strand of CAWAOU010000005.1, from coordinate 131,100 downwards.
CTCGCAGTCGTGCGCAATATGACAGTAGGCCATGACCCAGTTGTGATCACCGATCCGAGTGACACCACCACCGTCCCCGGTTCCTCGGCTGATGGTGCAGTACTCGCGGATGGTGTTGCCGTCGCCGATTTCCAGGCGGCTCGACTCGCCTCGAAATTTCTTGTCCTGTGGTTCCACCCCCACCGCTGAGAAGGCGTAAACTCGATTGTCGCGCCCCAGCCGGGTTGGACCTTCAATCACCACATGGGCGCCAATTCGGCATCCCGATGAAATCTCAACATTGGCGCCGATGGTGGTGAATGGCCCGACCTGCACATCGTCCGCCAGGCGTGCGCTGCGGTGAACGATGGCTTGGGGGTCGATCAAGAACGCATATCCTCTACCCTGCGATGGGTGCACATCAGTTCGGCCGACGCCACCACGCGTCCGTCAACCGACGCCTTGCCGTGGAACACCCAGATATTGCGGCGCACTTTCTTCAGCTCGACGTCCAGGCGAATCTGGTCGCCCGGCCCAACGGGATGCTTGAATCGGGCGTTGTCTATGCCGACGAAAAAATACATTGCGTCTTCCGGCGGCGCCTGATCCATGCTGAGTACTCCCAGTATTCCGGTGGCCTGGGCCAGCGCCTCAAGAATGAGCACACCCGGCATCACCGGCCGGTCCGGGAAGTGGCCTTGGAAGAACGGTTCGTTGATGGTCACATTTTTTAGCGCTGACAGGCACTTGCCCGGGTCACAGGACAACACTTTGTCCACCAGGAGAAACGGGTAGCGGTGTGGGAGATGCTTGAGCACCTCGAACACATCCATTTCAGCCGCCATATCCTGTTTCATTTCCGCGAGTCCTTAACTGTAAAACGAGTCCTGGCGCGACCATGGTCTTGCGCCTGTTGCTGCTCACCGGCGTTGGAAGCCTGGCGGCCCCTCGCTGGCATGCCCGGGATCATCTACTTGAGCTGGTTGAGGCGCTCCAGCACCCGCGCGGTGGTGTCTACCCGCTCACTCGCGGCAATAATGGCACGCTCGGTCAGAATGAGGTCAAACGCCTCTTCATCCGCCATTTGCGCTATGACCTGTTCGACCAGCGATTCCAGCTTGTTCAGCTCCTCGTTGCGTCGGATGTTGAGATCTTCCTGGAAAACGGTCTGGGTACGTTTGAGCTCACGCTGGCGATTCAGCAGGTCCGCTTCCATTTGCTTCATCTCTTCCCGGCGAGCGTCGTCGATGTCGGTGGTGGGAACCGCCAGCGCATCCTCCAGCTTGCGGACTTCGCTTTGCATCTGTCTCAGCTTTGCGCTGCGCGGCTCGAACTCCTCCTCCAGCCGCCCGCTGGCCGCCTGGGCCTGTGGCGCTTCTTCCAGAATCTTTGAATAGTTGACGAACCCGATCTTGAGCTCGCTTTGCGCCAACGCGGGCAATGACATCAGCAGCAGGGCTGCAATCGGCCATCGGATCAGTTCCGGCATGCCCATAGGTCTATGTTCTCCTCGGCACACCCGTCAACCACGGGCGTGACCATACGTTTCCTGCAACGCTCGACGCTCTGTACACAAGATGGCGCCCGGCAACCCTTCATATCCCCGCGGACGCTGGACGAGACTGCGGCGCTGGTGTTGTCGCAAGGCCGAGATTGTCGGGGTTGCGGTTCGGCCGTCATCAGTTGGAGCCCCCTAGGGAAGGTCTGAACAATTGCGTGATTCGTATCAATTGTTCAGACCTTCCCTAGAACGCGGTCCCAAAGGTGAACTGCACAGGTTCTTCTTCGTCGTCTTTGCTTGCGTTCAGGGGATACGCGTAGCTTATGCTCAACGGTCCAAACGGGCTCAGCCACTGCACGCCCACGCCTGCAGAATAACGTATCTCGCCGTAATCGAAATCCGAGGGTTGGTCGAACACATTACCAAAGTCGAGGAATGTCTCCAGTCGAATTTGGCCCAGGCCCGCACCGAACGGGGGCGGCATAAGCAACTGGACACTCCCGATGGTCTTCAGGCTTCCACCGATGGGATCGTCTGATATTGGGTCACGCGGCCCCAGCGTGTTGCTCTTGAAGCCCCTGACCGAACGCACGCCGCCGGCAAAAAAGTTTTCGTAGAAGGGAATGTCGGTACTGTCGCCGTAACCATCTCCCACACCGACCTCGGCGCCCAGGCTCAGAGTCCAATCCTTGATCAGCGGAACAAAAGTCTGATTGCGCAGCGTAAGCTTGTAATATTCCCAATCGCTGCCTGGCAGAGCGATTTCAGTGCTCACCCGGTTAAGCATGCCGCGGTCAGCAAACACCGCCTTGTTGCGGGTATCGTAACTCCAGGACAGTCGAGTCTCGAAGTTCAAAAATTCATTGGAGCCCTGTTGCGCCAGAATGGCAAGAATTCTCACGGGTGTCCCCAAATTCGTTTTGACTTCGGTGTTCTCAATGCCGAAACCCGCGCGCAGGGTGCTGAATTCACTCAGTGGGATACCGTAGGTGACGTCCGCCCCGTACCGGTCGATGTCGTAGTCGCTCAGGTTGGCCTCGGCTGCGTCGGTTTGACGGTAAAAGAGGTTGAACCCGCGACTGACCCCGTCAATGGTGTAGTAAGGGTTGGTGTAACCGAAGCTGTAGATCCGGTTCACGTTGCTGTTGTTGAACGAAAAGCTCACCCGTTTGCCGGTGCCGAGGAAGTTGTCCTGCGAAACGCTCGCATTCAGCACCGGTCCGGATGCTTGAGAGAACCCGGCCCCCAACGTCAGGTTGCCGGAAGCCCGCTCCGAGACCGAGTAATTCACATCCACCTGATCGGTAACGCCCGGAACCGGTGGCGTCTCGACATTGACCTCTTCGAAATAGCCGAGTCTTTCGAGACGGGTACGCGACCGATCCACATTGGTGGTGGAAAACCAGGCCCCTTCCATTTGCCGCATTTCCCTTCGCATGACTTCGTCATAGGTCCGGGTATTGCCGGCAAAGTTGATGCGTCGCACGTAGACGCGCCGCCCCGGGTCCACGAACAGCGTCAGTGCGACCTCCTTGGTTTCTTCGTTCAGATCGGGCACCAGGTTGACGTTTGCGAATGCGTAACCGTCATCGCCAAGGCGGTCGCTGATCCGTTGCGCGGTCTCGGTGGCCTGGGCCCGGGAAAAGACCTGGCCGGGCTGGATGGAAATCAGCGGAGCCAGATCCTGCTCGTCCACCGGTAGATCACCGGCCAATTGAACGTCGGTAACCGTGAATTGCTCACCCTCGGTGACGTTCACCGTGACATAGATGTCTCGTCGATTGGGCGTGATGGATACCTGAGTAGAATCCACCGAGAATTTCAAATAACCCCGGTCCAGGTAAAAAGAGCGCAGTGTTTCCAGATCGGCCGTCAGTTTGGGTTTTGAATACCGGTCCCGTTTGGTCAGCCAGCTCATCCAGTCTGGCGTGGTCAGTTCCAGAACTTTGAGTAACTCCTTCTCACTGAATGCTGCGTTGCCGATGATTCGAATCTGTTTGATTCGCGCCACTTCGCCCTCGGAAATCGTGAGGTCCACCGCGACGGTATTGCGGGGCCCGTCCGTTACGTTGGATTCGATGCGCATGGCGTACTTGCCGCGAGCGAAGTACTGGCGCTGAAGTTCTGCCTCCATTCGATCCAACAGCGAGCGGTCGAAAACCTGTCCTTCCGCCAGCCCGACCTGGGTCAGTGCCGTTGCCAGGTCGTCGTCCGAGATATCCTTGTTGCCCGTGATCTCGATACTGGAGATGGACGGACGTTCCACCACGGTAATGATCAGTACGTCGCCTTCACGCCGCAGTCGCACGTCAGTGAAAAAACCCGTTCGGAACAGAGCCCGCAACAGATCCGGGTAGCGGTCGGGCTCGACGCGCTCTCCCACCTCAACCGGAAGGTAGTTGAACACCGTTCCAGCCGAGATGCGCTGAAGGCCTTCGACCCGAATGTCCGAGATAACGAATTGTGCCTTGACCCCAAGCGGCAGGATCAGGCAACACAATACGACGATGGCGGACAGTCTCTTCATGGATATCTTGTGTCGGATTGCGCGAAGCGTCATCAACTGCTTAGCAAGCGGGTGATGTCGTTGAAAAAAGCCACGCCCATGAGCATCAAAAGCACAGCCAGACCAACCCGTTGCCCCGCGGCCTGTACTGCCTCCGACAGCGGACTGCCTTTTACCGCCTCGATAAGGTAATACAGAAGATGGCCGCCATCTAGAACGGGTACCGGTAGCAGGTTCAGGACTCCGAGACTGATGCTGATCAAGGCGAGAAATGACAGAGACGCGGCCACCCCGACGGATACGCTCTGCCCTGCGAATTGGGCAATGGTGATGGGTCCACTCAGGTGTTCCAGGGATGCCTTCCCGATCACCATTCTGCCCAACATTTTCAGTGTGAACAGCGACATCTCCCAGGTCCGATCGATTGCCTGCAGCACGGCGCCCAGTGGGCCGTAGCGCACCAGCACCCGGGTTTGGGCCTGAAATTCATCGGGAACGCGGACATAGGCACCGATTCGACCTATGCTGCCGGCGTCCGCCTCCACGCTCTCCGGGAGCAGCGTGAGATCGATGCTCGTACCGCCTCTGCTGATCTCCACTTCGATTGCCTGACCCGGGCGCGCCCTTACGTAAGCGGCCCACTCGGACCAATCCGTCATGTCTCGGCCGTCGGCGCTCAGGATCCGATCACCCGGCATTAACCCCGCTGCCTCGCCCGCGCCGCCTTCGATCAACTGATCGATCACCGGCTCTAGCGGTGGGTTCCAAGGGGTCAGCCCAAGTGCTTCCAGGATTCGACCCTGCTCCAGGGCGTCACCAAGCTGGCTCAAATCCAGCTCCCCTTGACGGCGGGTGCCATCTTCGTCCTGGACCCCGATCAGCGCCCGCCCCTCGCCCAGGCTTTGGTCCAGCAGCGCAATGGCGGCTTCGTTCCAGGTGCGAACCGGATGTTGATCCACCGACACCAGCATATCCCCGGATCGGATGCCGCCCACGGCTGCCGGTGAGCCTTCGGGCACGTCCCCGACTATCGGCTTCAGACCACTCACACCCCACATGAACATAATGGTGTAAGCAACTATCGCAAAGAGAAAATTGGCGACTGGACCGGCGACGACTACCGCAATCCGCGTCGATACCGGTTTGCGATTGAAGGCGCGATCCAGGTCGCCGGGTGCGACGTCGCCTTCCCGTTCGTCCAGCATACGCACATAGCCACCCAGTGGAATCGCTGCCAGGGCAAATTCCGTATCGTCCCGACCCATGCGTTTGGACCATATGGGTTTACCGAAGCCTACCGAAAATCGAAGGACTTTTACCCCGAGCTTACGGGCAACCCAGAAATGGCCAAACTCGTGGACAGTAATCAACAGCCCAAGGGTTACGATCAGACCGAGCACGGAAGTCATTGCCGAACTCATACCATTCTGCTCCTGATCTGGTCGACTCGCTCGCCGGCAAGCTCACGTGCGGCGGCGTCACTGGTTAGAATCTGTTCCAGGGAGGCGGCGTCGCGCCGTGGGGTGGAGGAGAGACTGTGCGCCACCACTCGAGGGATGTCAGTGAACCCGATGTCACCGGCAAGGAAGGCTGCGACCGCAACCTCGTTTGCCGCATTCAGGACGATGGCAGCCGTACCGCCATCCCGTGCCGCCGTCTCTGCCAGAACCAGACAAGGAAAGCGGCGGCGATCCGGCTTCTGGAAGGTCAACTGGCCGAGCCGCACCAGATCGAGCGCCTCCACACCGGCGTCGATCCGCTCGGGCCAGGCAAGCGCATGGGCGATGGGTGTTCGCATATCCGGATTCCCGAGTTGTGCCAGGACCGATCCGTCGTCGTAGGCCACCATCGAGTGAATCACGCTCTGAGGATGGATCACGATCTCCACCTGTTCCGGTGTGGCGTCGAACAGCCAGCAGGCCTCGATCAACTCCAGGCCCTTGTTCATCATCGTCGCTGAGTCCACCGAAATCTTTCTGCCCATGTCCCAGTTTGGATGTGTACAGGCCTGATCCGGTGTGACGTCGGTAAGATCATCCAGTGGCGTTTCGCGGAACGGCCCGCCGGATGCGGTCAATACGATGCGTCGAACGCCGCTCTGGGTCAGGCCCTGACCCTGGTCCGGCGGCATGCATTGAAAAATGGCGTTGTGTTCGCTGTCGATAGGCAGCAGTTTGGCTTTACTCTGGCGCACTTCGTCCATCAGCAGGGCGCCGGACATCACCAGCGCCTCCTTGTTTGCCAGAAGAATGCGCTTTCCGGCCCGAGCCGCTGCCAGCGTCGACAACAATCCGGCGGCACCGACGATGGCGGCCATCACGATCTGCGTTTCGGGCGCGGATGCTAGAATTTCCAGAGACTCGGCACCGGTAAGCACTTGCGTGTCGAGGTCCTCTTGATCCGCCAACCGTTTCGATAGACGCAGTGCGGCATTCGGGTCGACCATCACCACTTGACGGGGCCGAAACTCCAGGCATTGTCGAAACATGGTGTCGACCTGGCGGTGCGCACTCAGACCGAACACACGATAGCGTTCTGGATGCCGGCGCAAGACATCCAGCGTGCTGATTCCGACGGAACCGGTGGAACCCAGTACCGAAATCCCGACCGGTTCGCCGATGGGCGCTAATTGAGCAGCCACAGCATCCCCCCTGCGAAAACCGGCGCCGCTGCCGTCAGACTGTCTATGCGATCCAGCACGCCACCATGACCGGGCAGGATGGCCCCGCTGTCCTTAACCCCTTGTTGGCGCTTGGCCATGCTTTCGAACAAATCACCCAACACCGATGCCACGAAACACAGCAAACACAGACCCACAAACAGCAACCACTGGCCGGCACTGAAACCGAACCAGACGCCAGCGATCACCGCCACCGCCGCAACCATCGCCAGCCCCCCGAGCGCGCCTTCCACGGTTTTGCCAGGGCTCACCCGTGGTGCCAGCTTGCGTCGCCCCCAGCGACGACCGGCAAAGTAGGCGCCAGTATCCGCCGCCCAAACCAGTATCAGGGTCATCATCACCAGAGCCGGTCCAATCACCGGTTGCCGGTGCATCCAAACCAGAGCGATCCAGGTTGAGATCAGGATCCCGATGCCCAACACCCGCATCTGAACCATCCCGAGCCCGAGGCCGTCGATGCGGCCAAAAGCCACCACCCGGTAGGTCAGATAAAGCCACAGCAGGCACGCTGCGGACAGAATTGTCGGCACCCACCATGCCCAGTGCATTGCCGCCGCGGCCAGCGCGCCGATCGCGACGATCAGGGCAGCATAGGCCAGCCGGCTTGGCACGTTGCGCAGGCCCCCCAGCATTGCCCACTCCCAGGCGGCGACCATCAGCACCACGGCCGCGGCCAGACCGAATGCAATCGTAGAGAGCCGGAAAATGGCAAACACCACCACCAAGGCCCCGATTGCCCCGGTGATGACGCGCTGCCTAAGCATCCACGCGTCCGAGCACCTGTTCGCCGGTTCGGCCAAAACGGCGTTGTCGCCGCTCGAAGTCGGCCAGCGCCCGATCCAACTCCATCTCGTCGAAATCCGGCCACAGGCAATCGGCAAAATACAGCTCCGTGTAGGCCAGTTGCCAGATCAGGAAGTTGCTGATCCGTCTTTCACCGCCGGTGCGAATAAACAGGTCAGGTGCGGGCAGGTCCGCAAGGCAAGTGAGTCTGTGAAGTGAATCCTCGGTGACATCCTCGGGCAGCATTTGTCCAGCCAACACCTGGTCGGAAATGCGTCGCGCGGCCTGCACAATATCCCAGCGGCCGCCGTAATTGGCTGCCACCACCAGATTCAATCCGGAGCAGTCGCGAGTGTCTCCCTCGGCCTGGTTCATCGCGGCCCGCAGCCGGTCGGAAAAAACCTGTCGCTCGCCGATGAAGCGCAACCGGACATTGTTATCCACCAGCCGCCGCACCTCACTCCTGAGGGTGGTCAGGAACAGGCTCATGAGCACGCTGACTTCGCTTTTTGGGCGCCGCCAGTTCTCACTGCTGAATGCAAACAAGGTCAGTGTGCCGACGCCCCGCTCGGCGCTGGTCTCAACAATGGCTCGAACCGCTTTGACACCCTCGCGGTGTCCTGCGGTTCGCGGCAGACCTCGCTGCGTTGCCCAGCGTCCATTACCGTCCATGACCACGGCGATATGCCGTGGCCGCTGGATTACATGATTGTCCGAGGAGTCGTGCTGCATTGTGTACCGTTCCGTCCGGGTGTCTGTACTGGGCGCACGCGACGTTCGTCGCCCCTGCGCCGTAGCCGCACCTCAGATGGCCATCAGCTCCTCCTCCTTGGTTACCAGAAGACTGTCCACTTCAGCGATGGCGTGATCCGTAAGTTTTTGTATATCGTCCTCACAGCGTCGCGCCTGATCCTCGGTGAGTTCCTTTTCCTTGAGCAGTTCCTTGGTGTCGTGATTCGCGTCGCGGCGGATGTTGCGCACGGCGACTTTTGCCTGTTCGCCCTCGTGTTTGACCACCCGGACCAGTTCACGGCGACGTTCTTCCGTCAATGGTGGCAATGGCAGTCGGATGACTGTGCCGGCGGTCGATGGGGTGAGCCCGAGATCGGACGCCATGATGGCTTTCTCAACCGCAGCCACCATACCTTTCTCCCAGGGCGCGATGGCCAAGGTGCGTGGGTCGGATACGGTGATGTTTGCAACCTGGCTGATCGGGACGGTGGACCCGTAATAGTCCAACATGACGTGGTCGAGCAGGTTCGGATGTGCCCGCCCGGTTCTGATCTTGGTCAGTTCCAGACGCAGACTTTCGACGGATTTCTTCATCCTGGTCGCCGCATCTTTCTTGATGTCTTCGATCATCTTCAGTTTACCCCTTGAGCACGGTCGTCCCGACGTTTTCGCCCTTGACGACGCGCGTTATTTCGCCCTCTCGGGTTACATCGAAAACTTTGAGCGGCAGATCGTTGTCGCGGCACATGACGATGGCAGTCGCGTCCATGACCTTAAGATGCTGATTCAGTACTTCGTCATACGTTATTGTTTCATAACGCTTAGCAGTCGAGTTCTGCATTGGATCGGAGGTGTAGATGCCGTCTACTTTAGTGGCTTTCAGCATGACCTCTGCGCCGACCTCGATTGCCCTGAGGCTGGCGGCGGAATCGGTGGTGAAGAAAGGATTTCCCGTGCCCGCCGCGAAAATGACCACACGCCCCTTCTCGAGATGGCGTACGGCGCGACGCCTTATGTAATCTTCGCACACTTCGTTGACGCGAATGGCCGACATGACCCGCGCAAAGATACCCAAGCGCTCCAGCGCGTCCTGCATAGCCAAGGAGTTCATGACCGTGGCCAGCATCCCCATATGATCGCCGGTTACCCGATCGATTCCTGCTTCTGCCAGGCCGGCGCCACGAAAGATATTGCCGCCGCCGATCACCAGGCCGACTTGCACCCCCATACGATTGATGCTGCCGATTTCGTTTGCCAGTCGACTGATGGTCGCAGGATCAATGCCGAACGACTCTGCTCCCATCAACACTTCCCCGCTGAGTTTGAGCAGTATGCGTTTGTAGGCCGGGGTGTGTGCTTGCATGAAAATCCGAATTGTTCTGGCGTTCTGTACCTTCCGGCATTGTAAAGCTCGGCGGTGGTTACGTCAGTAGTCACCACCGCCGCGTCTACGCCGCCGACTCAATTCTCCAACCGGCATCATGGGATCCGGACAGGCAGCCTCCCCGGCGCCCCTCTGGTCAGTCAGCGCGGATCATGTTTCAGACCACACTGACCCGTCTGTTCGACGCACCCATGTGTTGCGTTCGGGAACGCCTGATATCGCTCGTGGATCAGCCTCCGCGCACCTGGGCCATGACTTCCTCGGCGAAATTCTCCGATTTCTTCTCGATGCCCTCGCCCAGCTCCAGACGCACAAATCGTCGAACCTCTGCGTCCTCTGCCTTGAGCAGCTGCTCTACACTTTGCTCGGGGTCCTTCACAAAGGGTTGGCCCAGCAGAGTGATCTCAGCCAGGAATTTGCGGAGACGGCCCTCAACCATTTTATCGATAATGTTATCCGGCTTGCCTGAATCTTGTGCCTGAGCCACCAGAATCTCCTTTTCTTTTTCCAACAGGTCCTGGGGCACCTCATCGGATGTACCGTAGGCCGGGTTACTGGCGGCGACGTGCATGGCAATATCCTTGGCCAGACTGTCATCTCCGCCCCCCATGTCGACCAGGACACCGATACGGCCGCCGTGCAGATAGGCGCTCAGAACACCGTTCTCGGTGCTATACCGTTCAAATCGGCGCACCGCGATGTTCTCACCGATTTTCGCCACCAGTTCACGCCGGCGCTCATCTACTGTCTGCCCGCCCGGCAGAGTGCTGTTCAGGGCGGCGTCGATGTCTGAGGGATCCTGTTCCAGGACCAGATCGGCCACAGCCAGTGTGAACGCCTGGAAGTCCTCGTTCTTGGCGACGAAATCGGTCTCACAATTGATCTCGACCAGGACGGCGCGTTTCCCGTCTTCCGAGGTTCGGGCGACGATCAAACCCTCCGCCGCCGTGCGCCCGGCCTTTTTGTCGGCCTTGGCCAGTCCGGATTTGCGCATGTGCTCTATGGCCAGTTCCAAATCGCCATCGGTTTCCACCAATGCCTTTTTGCACTCCATCATGCCGGCGCCGGTGCGCTCGCGCAGTTCCTTTACCTGAGCCGCTGAAATTGCTCCCATTGTTCACCTCTTTACGATCGGCCGATACTTCACCCGCATGCGAGCGGGGTATTGGCCGATGCCGTCAATTCGTTGGGTCCCGAGCGTGCACTTCGGACCCGCTTGCAAAAAAGGCCCGAGGAACATGATCCCCAGGCCCCGTTCAGTCAAACCGCAAAGGCCCTACTCGGAGGTCTCGGCAGTGGCTTTGTCGTTGACTTCGACGAACTCGTCCTGGTTCCCTTCCGCCTGGGTGGCTGGGACCGACACTTTGCCCTCAAGAATGGCGGCAGCGGCGTTCGCGCAGTACAGCTTGATGGCCCGTATCGCGTCGTCATTGCCGGGGATCACATAGTCCACCCCTTCCGGAGAATTGTTCGTATCCACAACGCCAATCACCGGGATACCGAGGCGGCGGGCTTCGGTGACGGCAATCTTCTCATGTCCGACGTCGACTACGAACAGAGCGTCCGGCGGCGCGCTCATTGATTTGATGCCGCCCAGGCTGCGCTGCAGTTTCTCCAGCTCACGCTGCAGACTCAGCGCTTCCTTCTTGGTGAAGCGCTCCTCGACCGCGCCTTCGCCAAACTGCTCCTCCAGCTCCAGGAGGCGTTTGATGGACTGCCGTACGGTGCGAAAGTTGGTCAACATGCCGCCCAGCCAGCGGTGATTCACGTAAGGCATATTGGCCTGCTCGGCCGCCTCTTGAATCGCCTGGCGCGCAGAGCGTTTGGTTCCGACGAACATGATTTTGCCGTTGTTGGCGGCCAAGGTACCCAGAAAATTCATTGCGTCCTTGAACAGGGGCAGAGATTTCTCGAGGTTGATAATGTGAATCTTGCTGCGATCGCCGAAAATGTACGGCGCCATGCGCGGATTCCAGTAGCGTGTCTGGTGTCCAAAGTGCACACCGCACTCAAGCATTTCCCGCATCGTCACCTGTGACATGCGAAACTCCTATGTGAAACGGGGTTAAACCTCCACGGACCCCACTCCGCGACTTCCTGGGAAGCACCCCGCGGAACGTGTCGGACCGTGTGTGTATTTGCCTCTAGGGCGGGCGCTTTATAGCATAGTCGGCTTCGTTCAACAAACGAGGACCTCGGGTGGGCGCAGCGGCGCGTCAAGCGCGCAAGCACGATGCCCGGTTGTTATGGGTGGCCGGGCGTTCCTGCGCTTGGTCAGACGCGCATGCACGCGGGCCCACCAGCTCGAAGTCCAGTGGCGCTACACTCTATTGGAAGGCCCTTAAAACCTATGACAGTCTCGATCAAGACGCCGGAAGAGATCGACAGGATGCGCACCGCAGGCAGTTTGGCCGCGGAAGTGCTGGATATGATCGGTGAACACGTCAAACCCGGTGTCAGCACCGAGGCACTGGACGACATCTGTCATGATTACATCGTCAACCGGCAGCAGGCCATCCCTGCCCCGCTGAACTACCGCGGCTTTCCCAAGTCGATCTGTACGTCCGTGAACCATGTTATCTGCCATGGCATACCCGGGCCTAAAACCCTGAAAACAGGTGACATCGTGAACATCGATGTCACCGTCATCAAGGAAGGGTTTCATGGCGACACCAGCTGTATGTATTTTGTGGGCAAGCCAACCATTCAGGGACAACGGATCGCGCAAATCGCCTACGACTCCATGCGCATCGGAATCGAGATGGTCAAACCGGGCTTGCGTCTTGGTGATATCGGCCATGCGATACAGAGATATGCCGAATCCAACCACTGCTCGGTGGTGCGGGAGTACTGCGGGCACGGGATCGGGCGCGAATTTCACGAAGACCCACAGGTGTTGCATTACGGAAAGCCTGGCACTGGCATGAGTCTGGAGCCAGGCATGACCTTTACCATTGAACCGATGATCAATCTCGGCAAGCCGGCATGCCGATTGTTGCCGGACGGTTGGACCGTGGTGACCAAAGACCACAGCCTGAGCGCCCAATGGGAACACACGATCCTGGTCACGGACGACGGATTCGAGATCCTGACCGCCAGTGATCGCCGCCCTCTTTGAGAACTTTGGCCAAGGCTCTGAATACAAATGCAAGCCCCCTCCATTGTGAAAGCGGTCGAATTCAGCGATCGCGACATCTTTGATGCTCGTGCGTTCGATGCCGACACGGCGGGCGTCGATCGCCCCTTATCCGCATTTCAGCATGCCCTGAATGCCGGCGGCGACACGCTTGCACGGTTATTCCACGAGGGTTTGACCGCGGCGGAACTGGTCCCCGCCCGCGCCCGACTGATCGATCAGCTTCTGGTTCGCGCATGGCATCGGTTCGTGGACGCGGATGATCCCGCCATCGCTCTGGTCGCTGTAGGTGGCTATGGTCGGGGCGAACTGCATCCCGGTTCGGATATCGACATCATGATCCTGCTGGATCAGGAGGCTGCGCTCGGCGCCCGCCGCGAGGCGATCGAAGGCTTTCTGACGTTTCTCTGGGATGTGGGCCTGGAGGTAGGCCAAAGTCTTCGTACGCTGGAAGACTGTGTCACCCAAGCCGAGGACGACGTCACGGTTGCCACCAATCTCATGGAAGCGCGTCTGATCTTCGGGCCCGAACCGCTTTTTCAGCAGATGCGCACCGTTACTGGTCCCGATCGCGTCTGGCCCAGCGGAGAGTTTTTCAAGGCCAAGCGGGCGGAACAGGTTGCTCGACACCAACGCTTTCACGACACGGCCTACAACCTTGAACCCAATGTCAAGGAGGGTCCTGGCAACCTGCGAGATCTGCAAACCATCGGCTGGGTGGCCAAACGCCATTTTGGCGCCGAAACTCTGCACGACCTGGTTGCCCACGGGTTTTTGACCGATGGGGAGTACGAGGCCCTGATCCGAAGCCAGAATTTTCTCTGGCGCATTCGGTTTGCGCTGCACGTGCTCACCGGCCGGCGCGAGGATCGCCTGCTGTTCGATCACCAACGGCAGTTGGCCGACTGGTTCGGCTATCGGGATGAACCGCACAACCTTGCCATCGAACAGTTCATGCAACGCTACTACCGTACGGTTATGCAACTGTCGCGGCTCAACGAAATGCTCTTGCAGTTGTTCGAGGAAGCCATTCTGCTACAAGGTGAGCCCTCTAATCCGCTCCCGATCAATCGACGTTTCCAGAACAATCGCGGCTATTTGGAGGTCACCCAGGGACAGGTTTTTTTGCGCTACCCGTTCGCCCTGCTGGAGCTGTTCCTCATCATGGCACAGCATCCCGAGCTGAAAGGGGTGCGGGCTTCAACCATTCGCTTGATCCGCGAACACACCCACCTCATGGACGAAACCTTTCGCAACGACGTGCGCGCCAAGAGTTTGTTCATGGAGTTTTTGCGTCAGCCACGGGGGATTACAACGGAACTGAGGCGTATGAATGCCTACGGCGTTCTTGCCGCTTACCTGCCGGAGTTCGGACGCATTGCCGGCCGCATGCAGTACGACCTGTTTCACACCTACACGGTGGATCAGCACACACTGTTTGTGGTCCGCAATCTCAGGCGCTTGTATCTACCGCGTTACAATTACGAACTGCCGCAACACAGTGAGGTGATGAGCCGCATTGCCAAGCCGGAGTTGCTATACATCGCCGCCCTTTACCACGACATAGCCAAGGGCCGCGGCGGAGATCACTCGCAGATGGGGGCTGTGGATGCCGAGCAATTCTGCCGGCGGCACAGTTTGAGCGAGTTCGACACTCGGCTGGTGGTTTGGCTGGTGCGCAACCATCTGCTGATGTCGGTTACCGCCCAGAAGCAGGACCCCAACGACCCTCAGGTGGTGCACGATTTTGCCGGACAGGTGGGAGATCAGATGTATCTCGATCACCTTTACCTTCTGACTGCGGCGGATATTCGGGGCACCAACCCAAAGCTTTGGAACTCCTGGAAGGAGGCCCTGCTGCGGGAACTTTACCTGGGAACGCGGCGTGCGCTGCGTCGCGGCCTTGAGAATCCGATGGACCGTGACGATCGGATACGTGAGATTCAGGCCCAGGCAAGACTGCGTTTGAAAGGCGTGGACCCGACACGGATAGACAGCGTCTGGAGTGGCTTCGTCAACGACTATTTTCTCCGGCATACCGCCGAGGAGGTCGCCTGGCACACCCGCGCGGTGTTGAAGAAAGCCGATGACGATCGGGCGCTGGTTTTGGCCAAACCACAGCCCGGCGGCACCCACTTGTTTATCTACAAGCGCGATCGGGACAATCTGTTTGCCACCACCACAGCGGTGCTGGATCAGCTGGGTCTGACCGTGGTCGATGCCCGCATCATTACCGGCCGCTCCGGATACACCCTGGACAGCTATGTGGTGCTGGAGGCAGACGGGAGGCCCATAGAAGGGCGGGGCCGCCTACGGGAGATCGTTGGCCGACTCAAACAGACACTCAGCGGAGACCAGGCGACAGCGACGCCCGCCCCGCGTCGGACGCCTCGGAGACTCAAGCACTTCACCACGGCAACGACGGTTTCGTTCGATCGAGACGAAACCAATCAACGCACCGTGCTGGAAATCATCACGGTGGATCGCCCCGGCCTGTTGTCGCGCATCGGGCGTGCGTTCGTGGCCGCCGGCGTGCGGCTTCAGAATGCTCGCATCGCCACCTTGGGTGAGCGCGTGGAGGATGTGTTTTTTGTCACCGACCAAAATAATGAGCCGTTTCGCGACCCGGACAGTCAGTCCCGGATCCGGGAGATGCTGATTGCGACTCTGGACGAATCCACTGACATCGCCGCCGGGCCCTGACCACGGTGGCATTGTCACTGGCTGAACTGATGGCCCGTCATGCCCGGCCGGGGCGTCTCGATTGGATCGGGGTGCGTCCCGACCGGCACGCCACCGTCCGGGTATTGCGACAGGTCGATGCCGTGGCCGGTTTCGGTCTTACCGGTGACCGTGCGGCGCTGCGCTCGAGTGGCCGCCGGCAGGTGACCCTGCTGCAGTCAGAACACCTGATAGTGATTGCGTCGTTGCTGGGGGTCGCAACGGTTCCCGAAGCCGCGCTGCGACGTAACCTGGTGGTATCGGGGATCAATCTGCTCGCTCTTCGGGACCGACGATTCTATGTTGGTGACGTTCTGTTCCAAGGCAGTGGCATTTGTGCGCCGTGCTCCAGAATGGAAAGCGCCTTGGGGCATGGTGCCTACACCGCAATGCGTGGGCACGGTGGTATTACCGCCCGGGTGCTGTCCAGCGGACGATTGTCGCTCCACGATCCGATACTGCCGGAATCCGGGCTCGGTCCGACCTGATCCGATCCTGTCCAGGTTGCCACGCCGCGACCGGTATCTGCGTCCCTGTCGACCGAAACACGACCCGCGCGAGTCAATCAGGGTTTCCGGAATCGCGACGGATTGGGCCGGTCCCACTCGATCCCGTATACTGCCCGCCACCCCGTGGGCGCCCTCTCAAACTGAGGCATGGGCGGAGTCGAGTGGGCTGATTGAGCAATCCTGTGGCCCGGGGTTCAGTTGTGCTCGTCGACGAAATTCACCATCTAGAGAGACTTGAGATGCATGACCTACAATCCACGATAGAAACGGCCTTCGAACAGCGGGCGGATCTGGGTCCCGAGCACGCACCGGTCGAGGTAAAGCAGGCGGTTGAAAACGCTCTCGAGCTGATCGAGCGTGGTGAGGCGCGGGTGGCCGACAAGGCCAGCGGCGAATGGGTGGTCAACGAGTGGCTTAAAAAGGCCGTGTTGTTGTCGTTCCGACTGAACGAAAACGTGGCCATGTCCGATGGCTACAGCCAGTACTACGACAAGGTGCCAAGCAAGTTTGCTAACTATTCCGAGGCTGATTTTCGTACCCGGGGCGTGCGCGTCGTGCCACCCGCCGCCGCCCGGCGGGGTACCTACATCGCGCCCGGGGTTGTGCTGATGCCGTCCTTCGTGAACATTGGCGCCTACGTGGACAGTGGCACCATGGTGGATACATGGGCGACGGTGGGCTCATGCGTGCAGATCGGCAAGAACGTGCACCTTTCCGGCGGGGTCGGGATCGGGGGTGTACTCGAGCCTCTTCAGGCCAGCCCAACCATCATTGAGGACGATTGTTTCATTGGTGCCCGCTCGGAGATCGTCGAGGGCGTTATCGTCGAACAGGGCGCGGTCGTTTCCATGGGGGTTTACATCGGTCAGAGCACCAAGATCTACAATCGCGAGACCGGTGAGATCAGCTTCGGCCGAGTGCCCGCGGGCAGCGTCGTGGTACCCGGATCTCTGCCCGCCTCTGACGGTAGCCACAGCCTCTACTGTGCCGTCATTATCAAACAGGTGGATCAGAAAACCCGCGCAAAAGTGGGGCTCAACGAGTTGTTGCGTGATTGAGGCTGGCTGGGGAAGGTCTGATCAATTGATACCAATCGCGTTTCGGTCCACAAGGGCGCAGATGCGAGGCTCCCGGCGCAGCGCCATAGTCATTCTATGGCCAAGCCGGGAAACGCGGCAGATGTGCCCTTGTGGGCGAAACCCCGGAGGGGCCGGGCCTTTGCGCCCCTGGTACCGCGTTGCACCTCGCTCATTGGCGACTCACTCATTTGCCTTGGACCAACTTCGCTCGGTGCGCCTTGTACGAGAGCGCGCAAAGGTCCCGGCGCGACCGCAGCAATTGATCATACCTTCCCCAGCATGACCACTCTGTTTGGCATCAAAAATTGCGATACCGTACGGCGGGCCCGGACCTGGCTATCGGATCACTCGGTAGACTATCGCTTCCATGATTTCCGTGTGGACGGCCTCGATAGGCGGACCTTGTCCCGGTGGATTGACGCGCTGGGCTTTGAGGTGCTCCTGAATCGTCGCGGCACGAGCTGGCGTAAGCTGCCAGATCAGGCGCGGGAAGACCTGACCGCGCACTCGGCAATGGTTCTGATGCTGGACAATCCAACCCTGATTCGGCGGCCGGTCCTGGAAACCGATGGGAGACTGATGATCGGATTCCAGGAGAGCGAGTATGCGAGTCTGTTCGACCCAGGCCCACACGGGGATCGCGGGACATGAGCCGAACTCTGGAACTGACACAAACATTGATCCGGGCGCCGTCCCTGACACCCGACGATGCGGGCTGTCAGGCTGTCTTGATCGAACGGCTGGCGCGCCTTGGATTTCAAGTCGAGCGTATGCCCTTTGGCGAGGTGTCCAACTTCTGGGCCCGCAGAGGCGCAACCGGCCCGCTCCTGACCTTCGCAGGTCACACCGACGTGGTGCCGCCGGGACCGGTGGAGCAATGGGACAGCGACCCGTTTTCACCGGAGATTCGACAGGGTCATCTCTACGGCCGTGGTGCGGCGGATATGAAAGGCTCCCTGGCTGCCATGGTGGTCGCCTGCGAGCGATTTATTGCCGAGTACCCGGATCATCGGGGCAGTATCGGGTTTCTGATTACCAGCGACGAGGAAGGCTTGGCGGTGGATGGAACCCGGCGGGTGATCGACGCCCTGCAAGCGCGGGGAGAGCGAATAGACTGGTGTCTGGTGGGTGAACCCTCCAGCGCTGATGAGGTCGCGGACACGGTCAAGAACGGACGCCGGGGGTCGCTACATGGTCGTCTTGTTTTCCGCGGTGTCCAGGGGCATGTAGCGTATCCACAGCTGGCGGAAAACCCGATCCACGGCATTGGTCGTCTGATCGCAGAGTTGGCGGATGAAACCTGGGACCATGGGAATGCGTTTTTTCCGCCAACCAGCTTTCAAATGTCCAACATCTGGTCCGGCACCGGGGCAACCAACGTGATTCCCGGTTCGCTCGAGTTGCTGTTTAATTTCCGCTACTCGACCGAATCCACCGCACAGACCCTCCAGACCAGGGTGGAGGCCATGGTGGAGCAACATGTTCTAAACGAGGAACTGCGCACCCAAAGCAAGTATCCCTACGAGTTGCTTTGGAATCTTTCGGGCGAGCCTTTCCTGACGCCGGAGGGTGAATTGCTGGAGGCGGTGCAGGAATCCGTTCGTGCCATCATTGGCCGAAGCGCGACACTGTCCACTGCCGGCGGCACCTCGGACGGTCGATTCATCGCGCCCACCGGCGCCCAGGTCGTGGAACTCGGACCGGTGAACCGAAGCATACATAAAGTCAACGAATGTGTTCGGGTTCAGGATCTGGACCGATTGACGGATATCTATCATGCCCTGCTCCGGCGATTGCTGGTACCCAGCGGTTGATGCAATTGATCGGCACGTTGCATCCCGAACCCGTCTTCAAACCGGGCCATTCGGGCGCTCTGTCTGAATCTGCTTGATGGCCACCTGATCTCTGAGGTAGGTGGGATGTCCCGCCGCTGCCGGCACGCCGCCGCCTGACATCAGCATGGGGCGCGCCAGGGTGAGCATGTCCCGGGCATCGGGAAAGTGATGCTCTGCTCGTACCGTGAGCGCACCGTCATCCGCGTGACGAAGGGTATCAGGATAGCGAATCCAACCACTGCCGACACCGACCCAAGCGCCTGCCCCCAGCGCCGGTCGCGCCTCTGGCAGGCAGACACGCTCCTCGCCCAGAAGTCGTGCTTGGCCGGCGTCTGTGTCGAACTGGCCCCAGTACACCTCGCCCATACGGGCGTCCAGCGCAACCGCGAATCGGGTGCCCCCAAACCTTCGTCGGGCGCCGACTGCCATGGCCGCCAGGGTGGATACGGGCAACACCGGGCAGGATGCCGCCATGGCCAGGCCCTGAGCGGTGGCGACACCGATTCTGACACCGGTGAACGAGCCCGGCCCGCGACCAAAGACCACCGCAGTTAGTTCGGATGGGTTGACCCGTGCATCTGCCAGCACCGCGGCGACCATGCTGAGCAGCCGGTCTGCGTGGCCCCGCTGGGTGACCAGGAATCGCCGCCGGGTTTCGATACCGTCATCGAAAGCCACTGAACAGGCCTCGGTGCAGGTGTCCAGCGCCAGCAGGTTCATGCTTCGGACTCCGACGCCTCGGCGCGCTCCAAATCGAAAAAGCGCCGCACCACCTCCAGGCGTCGGGTGCGGGTCATGGGTGGCAGGCTGTCGAGAAACAGGCGACCGTAGTCTCGCTTTAGCAGTCGTGGATCACACAGAACCAGCACGCCGCGATCTTCTACATCGCGGATCAATCGCCCGACGCCCTGTTTCAGGCCGATCACTGCCTCGGGCAGCTGATGGCTGCGAAAAGCGTTTACCCCCTGCCCGCGCAATGATTCGATACGGGCAGCCATGATCGGATCACCCGGCGACCCGAAGGGCAAACGGTCGATGATGACACAGGACAGAGCGTCGCCGCGCACATCCACACCCTCCCAGAAGCTGGATGTGCCCAACAGTACGCCGTTGTCGGTCTCCCGAAATTGCTCAAGCAACTCGTGCCGGGGCATGCGGCCCTGGACCAACAGCGGAAAATCGACCCTTTGGCCCAGTCGCTCGGCGGCATCTTCCAGCGCTCGGTGACTGGTAAACAGAACGAAGGCGCGTCCCTTGCTCATTTCCAGTACCGGCACAGCCGCATCCACCACCGCTGCGTTGTAGTCCGACGAACTCGGATCGGGCATGCCCACGGGATGGTAAAGAACCGCGTGACGGCGGTAGTCGAATGGGCTGTCCAGGCACAGCGTTTGTGCATCGGCAAGCCCCAACTGTCCGCAGAAATGGTCGAATGCGCCGTCCACTGCCAGGGTGGCCGAGGTGAAGATCCAGCCGGCGCGATGCCGTTGTCGGCTTTGCTCAAACGCCTCGGCAACATCCAGCGGCGTCAATGTCAGTGTGAAGCTTCTACGATGGGTCTCGTACCAGGCCACATGGGAGTCGGCACTGCCGGTCCGCAGCAGCGTCAGTCGAGCCCGCATACGGTCGCAGCGTTGGTGGCAGTTATCCAAACCCCGGCTGCGCGGCGCCTCGCCTTTCAGCCACCCACCCAGGTCCTCCAATGCGTCCGCGATCAGGGTCAGGAAATGCACCACTTCAGGTCGATTCGCCGTTTCCTTCCACGGTCCCTTGTGCAGAGACTCGCCCAGCGCCAAACGGAGCCCGCGCACGCCGTGCTCCACCGCCTCGGCGGCAGCGGGTCTTGCCGCCACTTTGCCATTGGCCGCGAGATGCTCGGCAACCGTGTCCCGGGCGAGATCTGATAATTGACGACCTCCTAGGCTGATGCTGAAAAACTGCGCCGCCGTGTCTGGCAACTGATGGGCCTCGTCCACCACGATCGCGTCGGCCGCGGGCAGCAGTTCCGCTACGCCTTCCTCTCGTAGAGCGAGATCGGCCAGCAACAGATGGTGGTTGACCACCACCAGGCCCGCCTCCTGGGCGTCGCGGCGGGCGCGCATCAAATGGCACTCCGTCAGTTTCGGGCAGTCCTGGCCCAAGCAGTTGTCTCGGTTGGAGGTCACCAAAGGCCAAATCGGCGCATCTTCGGGAATTTCGCCCGCTTCCGATATATCTCCGCTGTGGGTCGTTAGCGCCCAGCGGCGAATGGTGGCCAGATGGGACTGCTGGGCAGGGGTATGATCCTGCCCCTCGCGGAGTGCCAAACGGTGAAGGCAAAGATAGTTGCCGCGTCCCTTGAGCAGCGCGATTGTCGCTTTGGATTCCAGCACCTCGAGGGCCGTGGGCAAATCCTTGTTGAACAACTGATCCTGGAGCGTCTTGGTGCCGGTGGATACCAGCACCTTTTTCCCCGACAGCAGGGCCGGAATCAGGTAGGCCAGGGTCTTGCCGGTGCCGGTTCCCGCCTCACACACCAGGACTCCGCGGGAGGCAATGGTATGTGCCACTGCGTCAGCCATGTCGATTTGCTGAGCACGGGGCGAATAACCCGGCAGGTGCCGCGCCAGGGGGCCGCCGTCGGCGAAGATCAACTTGGTTGGGCTCATTGGCCTTGTTCGGCCGCCAGCGCGCGGTCGGCGGCTTCGGTCGCGCCGCCGGCATCACCATAGGACTGGCGGGCCTGTTCGATCAGTCGCCAGTTGGCCGCCTGCAGGCGGCGATCGTTGGCTGCGAGGGCGTTGGAGCGCAGTGCCAGCGACTCGGCCTGTTGGTACTGACCCTGGCCGAACGTTACTTTGCCCAGGTCGTGCCAGAGACCGGCGTTACCTGGCTCGATACGCACAGCGCGCTCCAGGGTTGCCGCGGCACGGTCAAGGTTTCCGGAAGCGGCCTGTCGGCCCGCCGTATCCACCAAGGCCACCACCGCCGCGCTGTCGCTGACGGACATGCCAGCCTTCGGCAGGGCTGGGGTTTCGGGTACAGAGGCAGATGGTTGTGGTTCTACAAACACCGGTGTGAAGCTGCCGCTGCGATCCACATTGCCCACTTCCACACCGTCCCTAGGCAGCGCCGGGTCAGCCGGTGGGGCGCTTCTTGGATCCACCACCGGCGGCAGACTGGACGGTTTCTGCGGGCTGCTGCAGGCACTTAGAAGTACCAGCGCAAGCAGCTGCCAGGGCAGTGACCGCGAGTACCGCCACCTGCTTAATTGAAGAGGTTCTGAAACCACGATTCGATACCTGTTGGGTTGTCATTTCCGTCGGTGCCGCAACTGGAACGCGCCGAGAGCGGTGTCTTGTTCAAAAACGGAACCCGCACGGCTTGGTTGCAGGTTGAGTCGGTGCTCAGACCGTTCTCCGCATCGACCCACCGCCACTCCACATCGGTCGGTGTATTCGGTTGCAAAGGCAGCAAGCCTAGCGTTTTGACGGCATCGCCGAAAATACGCAGCGCCCCGCCCGCGCCACTGAGCCCCGCCGGTTGGTTGTCGTCGCGCCCAAGCCAGACGACGCCCAGCACGTTGCCGGAGTAGGCTGCGAACCACGAGTCACGCGCCCCATCCGTGGTTCCGGTCTTCCCGGCCATGTGCCAGGATTCAGGCACTTTACTGATCAGTGATTGCCCGGTGCCCCGGGTCACCACCTCCTGCAGCGCTTTGGTGGTGAGAAACACCGCCCCCGGGTCCGCAACATTTTCCACTTTCAGCGAGTATCGTTGCAACGGCGTACCGTCCGCGGCCACCACCTCCCGTATGGCGCGCAGGGGCATACGAAAGCCCCCGCTGGACAGGATCTGGTAGAGTCCGGCGACCTGGATCGGGGCCAACTCCAACGCCCCCAGAGCCAACGACGGATAGGCTGGAGGGCGTTTCTCAAGTCCATAGCGTTGGAAATCCCCTGCCAGCGCCGCGATCCCCAGGTCCAGCGCCAGACGCACGGTCGCCACGTTGTAGGAGTGTGCCAGCGCCACGTGCAACGGCACCGGGCCGTGGAACGTGCGGTCGTAGTTTTGCGGAGTCCACGGTTTGCCATTGGGTTGCTCGATGACCAGGGGCCCATCGTCCAGCCAGGTCATCAAGTCGTAGCGTTGGGGTTGTGACAGGGCGCGCAGGTACACAAACGGCTTGACCAGCGATCCGATAGGGCGGTGGGCATCCAGGGCGCGGTTGAAACCGACCTCGCGGGCATCCCGACCGCCAACCAGTGCCAGCAGCTCACCGGTTTGGGTGTCGGTGAACACGGCCGCCCCCTGCAGTGAGTCGGTCGGCAACCCATGCCGTCGTTCCAGAATCGGCAAGCCTCCGGACAAAGCCTTTTCGGCTGATTGCTGAACCGTGAGATCCAGCGTGGTGAAGATCTGTAGTCCCTCGCTGGTCAGATCCTCGTCCAGATAATCCTGTTTGAGCTGACGCCGGACCAGATCGAGGAAAGCGGGATAGGGCGTTACCCCACCCCGGGTTTTGCGACCCACGCCCAAGGGCTGGCGCACGGCTCGTTCCAATTCATCCCGGGTCAGGACCTCTTGATCATGCATCGAGGCGAGCACCACGTCCCGTCGTTCGCGAGCCCGCTCGCGGTAGCGCCGGGGATCGTAATAGGAGGGCCCTTTTACCAGGCCGACAAGCAACGCGACCTGATCGTTTGGCAATTCTGACAGGGGGCGACCAAAGTAAAACTGACTGGCCAGACCGAAACCGTGGATGGCCCGGCCACCGTCCTGACCGAGGTACACCTCATTGACGTACGCCTCTAGGATCTCGTCCTTGTCGTAGCGCCACTCCACCAGCACAGCCATGAGCGCTTCGGTGATCTTGCGCTGCAGGGTGCGTTCCGGGGTGAGAAAGAAATTTTTCACCAGTTGCTGGGTCAGGGTGCTGCCCCCCTGCACCGTCCGGCCGGCCCGCAGATTCGCGATCAGTGCACGCAGTATCGCTTTGGCATCTACCCCGCCGTGGGCGTAAAACTTTCTGTCCTCCACTGCGATCAAACCACGCACCAAGACTGCTGGAAGCTGATCGCGGCGGAGCAGCACCCGGTCTTCGTGGTGGGCCGGGTAAATACCCGCCATCAGGGCTGGATCGAGCCGCACCAGACCCGGGCTGCTGCCGTCGGCGCCCCGCAGACCGCTGAGTCGGGTTCGATCGAATTGGACGGTCACTCTCATAGAGGGTTCGGGACCGTCCCAAAATCGGAAACCGCGCGTGGTGATGTCCACTGAGTCGCTGCCCAGCCGGTAGGTTCCCGGCCGGTCCGGCACATTGGTTTTCCGGTATCCCAGGGTGTCCAGATGGGCTGCAAGCTGCCCCGGGCCAAGCGGCAGCCCGGCATAGAGTTCCACAGGCCTTGCATACACTCGCGCAGGCACCGACCAGCGCTTGCCTTCGAACTGGCGACGCACCACGCCGTCCAGATAGGCGACATAGAACACCACCGCCACGGTGCTCAGCAGCAGCAGCGCGAACAGCAGCTTCAACCAGCCGAAGTGCCGGGTTTTCGCTGTCTTGCGCTTGCGCGCGCGGCTCGTTCGTTTTTTTCGTTTCGCGGCCATAGCTCTATGGCTTCATTCCCTTGACAGGACACCCGCCCCAAGCCCATGTACTGTTACCCTCATCGGGGTCGGGTGCCTACGGGGCACGCCGGGTATCCGGCCTGAATTCACCCATGAGCGATTCCACGGCATGCAGCGCGAGTTCAATACGCAAAACCGTTTGGTCTCCAATCTTCTCGCCCGTGAAACAGCGGCTGCCGCCGATCCCGCTTCGGTCAGGCATCTCGAAACGCACATTTCCCACGTACTTCTGGTTGACCAACATGCGTACAAAATCAAGAAAGCCCTTGATCTTGGGTTTCTGGATTTCCGGGGTTTGGCGCGTCGTCGACACTATTGCCAGGAGGAAATTCGGCTCAACCGTCGTTTGGCGCCGCAAGTATACCTTGAAATGGTTCCGATCACGGGCACGGTTGAGCAACCGCGCATCGGGGCCGGTTACGGACCGACACTTGAGTATGCGGTGCGCATGCGGCGCTTTCGTCAGCAGGATCTGTTTGACAGCCTGGTGAGCGCCAACAGCCTGACGGCTGCACAGATCGTGGATGTTGCCGATCAGCTGGTGGCGTTCCATTGCCTGGCCGAGGTGCGCCCGGTTTCAGGCCGGGGCGGTGCACGCGACGTGACGGAAGCAGCGGTGGATAACTTTCGGCACCTCAGGAATCCGTCCAACACCGATTGGCTGACGGGCGAACTCGATCTGCTTGAGGCTTGGGTCTGCGATGCGGCTCAGGCGCTGACGCCGATGTTCCAGCGGCGCCTGGCAAACGGATTTGTGCGTGACTGCCACGGCGACGTGCACTGTGGCAACATCGCCCTGGTGGACGGCAGTCCAGTGATTTTCGACTGTCTGGAGTTCGATCCGAGCTTGCGCGCCATCGACGTTATGAATGAACTGGCGTTCCTGGTGATGGATCTGGACTATCGACAGCGGCCGGACCTGGGAACCCTGGCCTTGAACCGCTATCTTGAGCAATCCGGCGACTACCAGGGCTGCGCCCTGCTGACTTTTTACCTGGTCTACCGGGCATTGGTGCGAGCCAAAATCGAGACGATTCGCGCGCAACAGGCGGCGCCTGAAAGCGCGGCTTTTACGTGCGCGGTTCGAGCCAGAGACGATCATCTGCGGTTGGCGCGCAGCTACATCGAACAAAAGCGACCCTGGTTGGTTCTCATGCGCGGTTTCTCGGGTTCCGGTAAATCCACCGTGAGTGACCGATTACTGGCGTTGGCCCGATTTGTCCGGATCCGATCCGACGCGGTTCGTAAGCAGTTGCATGGTCTCCAGGCCGATGCCCGCAGCGGCAGCACGCCGGATGCCGGCATCTACACCATGCAGGCCGGTGAGTTGACCTACCAACGTCTTGCAGATCTCTCGGCGAGTACGCTGGCCGCGGGTTTCCCCACCATCATCGACGCCACCAACCTCACCCGAGATCAACGTATGCGGTTTAGAAACGTCGCGCGCGACGGGCGTTTGCCGTTTGCCCTGGTCGATTGCGTCGCTGACGAGGCCACGCTGAGGCGAAGGATTCAACTGCGGACGGCACAACGCAAGGATATCTCAGAGGCCGATGAGGCGGTGCTTGAGCGGCAGTTGCGTGTGGTTGATCCGCTCACACCGGAGGAATCGGCTCAATCGGTGCAGGTCGCCGCCGAAGATCCCTTGGACGCCAGCTCACTTTTGGACGCACTTCTGGAATGCGCCCGGGTTCCCGTCGCTCTGCACGGACCTGTAAACGGTTCATAAGCGACTGCGGGTTTTCTCCGTCGGCGGTTGATGCCATAGTCCGGCCATGCTCGAACCCTACTGGTGGGCTGCCCTGGCCCTGGCAGCATTGTTCCTTGGGCTGCTGTTTCTTCTGCTGCTGGGCCAGGCGCGGGTGCAAGAGCGCACCGCGCGCCTGGACGGTCGATTGGAGGATCAACAGCATGCCGCAGACACCGCGCTGCGGGCCCTGGCCGACACCCGCGAGATGCTGGAACGCAGGCTGGGCGAGGATCGGGAACGCATTGAGCTGGCCCTGTCGCGGCAGCGCGAATCCTTTGACCGGCGTCAGTTGCAAGCGCTCAGGACCATGCATCGCACCCTGCAGGCGGGCATGAGCGATGTCCGGCAGCAGGTGTCCGAGGCTTTGGTGCAGAATGCCGATCTGGTGGGTCAGCGGGTTGAAGGCCTCACCGCGATTGTCGATCGCCGTCTGGGTGAGATCGGAGCCACCATGGAGCAGCGGCTCAGTGAGGGCTTGGAGCGGACTCAGGCCACGTTCACCGATGTGGTTAAGCGCCTGGCGCTGATAGACGAAGCGCAGAAGAAGCTGGCGGAACTCTCGAGCAATGTTGTCAGCCTGCAGGAGATTTTGATTGACAAGCGCTCACGGGGTGCTTTCGGTGAGGTGCAGCTGAATGCTTTGGTCAGCAATGCGCTGCCTGATTCGGCCTATCGCTTCCAACACACGCTGTCCAACGGCGGCCGTGCTGACTGCATCCTGTTTTTGCCGCCTCCGACCGGAAACGTGGTCATCGACGCCAAGTTTCCATTGGAAAACTATCAGGGTATGACCGATCCTGATGCGGCCGAATCCGAGCGCAGTGCGGCCGAGCGTCGGTTCAAGGGCGACATCCGCAAACACATCCAGGATGTATCAGCAAAATATCTTCTGCCCGGTGAAACTGCCGAGGGGGCGGTTTTGTTCGTTCCCGCAGAGGCGGTGTTTGCCGAAATCCACGCACACCACGGGGATTTGGTTGAGATGGCGAATCGGGCACGGGTCTGGCTGGCCTCACCCACGACCCTGATGGCCATCCTGACGACCGCGCGAGCTGTCTTGAAAGACGATGCGACCCGCACCCAGGTGCACCAGATTCGAAGCCACTTGGATTTGTTGCGCGAGGACTTCCAGCGTTTCCAGAAGCGAATGGACAATCTTTCCCGCCATATCGATCAGGCGAATCGGGATGTGCAGGACGTGCATGCCTCGGCTCGTAAGATCACTCAGCATTTTGTCCGCATTGAGCAGGTCGAACTGAACGAGGCCGATCTCACCGCCGCCCGTGAGGCACCCCAGCAAGAGTTGGACTAACAGCGTGTTGAACAGTCTCGGTCGAGTGCGGGGCAAGGCGAAAACGACGGAGAAATCGCAGTTTGCACTCAGTAAATGCGCATTTTGACGGCGTTTTTAACACCGTATCGTGCCGAGTGGGGCTTTTTCAACACGCTGTTAAGCCGCTTCGATGTGGGGTTCGCTGTCTGGTGTCGCCGACCGATGCCCGTTCAGGTTTGGCTCAATCGCTGCTTGGCGTTAGCACGCTGGCCCAAGGCGCCCGATCTCGACGGTCGGCCGTGGGCTGCTAAGCTTGAGCCCAGGGACAGCGTTGGAGGTGTGCGGTGAGCAGACTGCGATACAGATACGATGATGAACGTCGGAGACAGCCCGGTTATCGGGCCAAGAAGTCCATCGTTAGGGATCTATGGCTGGGTGCGGGCGTGCTGATGATTGTAGTCTCGCAACCGGCCGCGGTGTGCGTGGTGGCGCTGGCCACCACCTTTGCCTCGTTTATGATTTTGGACGAGACATCCTGAACCGCAGGGCCCGAGTCGCCCGGGTCGCGCTTTGACTGGGTTGGATGGTCCCGGTCACGACTCAACGTCTTGGCTTTTCCGCTCCCGGCTCGGTATCGAAAAAGCGCACCACCTCTGCCAATTCGCGGGGGTCGAGGCTGAGGGTCTCACTGCCAAACAACGCGCGTTGGGTCGCCAGTACAAACCGTCCGCGACAGGGCATTGAGTTTCCGGGGAGATTGAACTCGCCCGCGATTCGTTGGAGTCGAGTGCGACCGATCATGGTTCTGAATCCGAACTCTTTTTATGGTTCTCAGATCCATGACAAGCAACCCACATGCCAGCCAGAAAAGTCCAGGCGTTGCCCACAAAAAAGGCCGGGCATGCTGCCCGGCCTTTGCGACTACGGAATCAGACTAGACCGATTCAAACAGTGCCGCGATGCCCTGGCCGCCGCCAATGCACATGGTTACCAACGCATACCGCCCGCCTACGCGCTGTAGTTCGTACAGGGCTTTGATCGTGATGATCGCGCCGGTGGCGCCAATCGGGTGCCCCAGGGAGATGCCGCTGCCATTGGGGTTCAAACGATCAGACGGCAATCCAAGATCACGTTGCACCGCCAGCGCCTGGGCGGCGAATGCCTCGTTGACCTCGAAAACGTCTATATCGCCTACCGAGACGCCGGTGTTGTCCAACAGTTGTTTGACCGCCGGCACCGGTCCGATGCCCATGTACTTCGGATCGACCCCGGCGAACGAGTAGCCCACCATCCGCGCCATCGGGCTGAGCCCCTTGGCCTCCGCCGCGCTGCGTTCCATCAGAACCAGAGCTGCTGCTGCATCGTTGATCCCGGAGGCATTGCCAGCGGTGACGGTGCCGTCCTGCTTAAACACCGGCCTGAGCTTGGTCATATCGGCCAGACTGCAACCGCGGCGCAGGTGCTCGTCCGTGTCGAACACCGTGGTGCCCTTGCGACTCTTCATCTCGATCGGAAGGATCTGATCCTTGAAGCGTCCCTCGTCGATCGCCCGCTCCGCCCGATTGTGGCTCTCAACTGCAAGGGCGTCCTGGTCCTCCCGACTGATACCCCATTTCTCCGCCACGTTTTCCGCGGTAACGCCCATATGGATGCCGTCGAACGGGTCGGTCAACGCGCCAACCATCGCGTCCACCATCTGACCGTCGCCCATGCGCTGACCGAAACGGGCGCTGGGCAGCCAGTACTGACCCCGGCTCATGACCTCCGCGCCACCCGCGACCGCGGCGTCACAGTCACCCAGCAGGACAAGTTGGGAGGCGGAGACGATGGCATTCAAACCGCTGCCGCACAGGCGGTTGAGGGTGAATGCAGGTGTCTCGTGCGGCAAGCCACCGTTGACCGCAGCCACCCGCGCCAGGTACATATCCTGCCGTTCTGTGTGGATGACATTGCCAAATACCGCGTGTCCAACCGCTTCCGGGGCCAGACCCGAGCGGGAAACGGCCTCCCGGACACAGGCCGCAGCCAAGGCACTCGGGCTCTCGCCCTTGAGGCTGCCTCCGTAGCCACCGATTGCGGTGCGCACACCGCTCAAAACAACAACTTCTCTAGCGCTCATATTTACTCCGTCCTGAAACCGCTTTGTCTCGAGGCACGCCTGTTCGGCTTTTGCACATGTTTCAATGCCTCCCCCTGTCGGCGACTCACGAGGGGGATGTCAACCATCCTCATTCCCGTGGCCGGCCGGCATTGTACCTCACTCCGTCGTCCGGACCTTGACCTGAAGCAGGATCAGTACTTGCATCCGTATCTCCATGGGTTAGATTCATGGGGTGGCCCTGCTTGAATCGGCCGCGACCTTCAAATCGGAGTGCGTAGATGTTGTTCCCGCAGCGACTTCGGGGTCTGTGGCTGAGTGCCATGTTGGGTATGGCCTCGGTGGGTTGTGCCAGCGGCCCCGCTCCGGTTCGCGAGCCTCATGATCCTCTGGAAGGCTTCAATCGGGTCATGTACACCTTTAACGAAGGCGTGGACACCACGCTACTCAAGCCCATTGCCCAGGGCTACCACGCCGTGACGCCGGATCCTGTGGAAACGGGAATCGGCAATTTTTTCAGTAACTTAAATGACGTTATAGTCGTTGTTAACGACCTGCTTCAGGGCAAGTTTCATCATGCGATCGAAGACACCAGTCGCGTGGTGTATAACAGCACATTCGGGTTGCTCGGATTCATCGATGTGGCCTCGCACATGGGCCTGCCAAAACGGCGCGAGGACTTCGGCCAGACCCTGGGCTACTGGGGCATAGGCAACGGCCCCTATCTGGTATTGCCCTTGTTTGGTCCCAGCACTTTACGCGACGGTGTTGGCCTGGTGGGTGACTGGTATACGCATCCGATACGCTGGGGGGTTGATTCCAGCAGCGCCAGCTGGGGGCTGTGGGGCCTCAATATCGTCGACCGCCGGGCACAGCTGCTTCGGGCAGAGCGGGTTCTTGGCACCGCGGCACTCGATCCCTATATTTTCCTTCGGGAATCGTATCTGCAACAGCGCCAATCGCTGGTTTACGACGGTGATCCGCCAGGCTTCGATCTGGCGGATGAGTTGGATGAGTTGGACGCGCTTGATGAACTGGACAGTCTGGAGCCGCCGCCCGAGTAGCCGGCATTCCCCATTCAGGCTGCCAGCAGCCAGTCGCGGACTGCGTTGATCTGAGGTGCCTCAAGCAGCGCCGGCGCATGCCCAACACCGGGAACCTGGATAATGTCCGCAGTCGGGCCGCGTTGGCCCATCTCTGTGCAGGTATGCTCGAGCAAAAGGTCTGATTGCTCACCGTGGAGCACCAGAGTTGGACACCGTATCCCGTCCCATACCGGCCATAGGTCGACATCCGCTATGGGCTCGACCTTGAACGGCGTGGCGATGGCGGGATCGTAGTTCATCCGGATGCATCCATCCTCACCCACCACCGTGCTGTGTCGTGCCATGTCCTGCCACTGGGCGTCCGAAAGCGGTCCGAACGGCGCGTGTACCGTCCGAAGGTGCGCTTCCGCCTGCTCAAGGGTTTCAAAGGTGTAGAGTTTTTCCAGGTATTCCCCGATTCTGCGGAGCGCAGCCTCGGGAATAAACGGCCCGACATCGTTGAGCACCAGGCGGCGGATCGGCGTCCCCGGCTGGGCCGCCAGCATCATGCCGATCAATCCCCCCATGGAGGTACCGACCCAGTCGCACTGCTCCACATCCAGGCGTGCCAGAAGTGTCGCCATGTCCTGCAGATAAAGCGGGTACCCATAGTCTTGGGGAACCGCAAGCCGGTCGCTCAGACCGCGCCCGGCAACATCCACGCACACCACGCGATAGTGTTCAGCCAGCACCTGGGCGAAACGGTCGAAATCCCGTGCGTTACGGGTCAGGCCGTGAACGCAGACCAGGGTTCTGGGGTTGTCATGGTCACCCCACTCAAGGTAGTGCAAGCGGTGGAAGCCATGGTGCCCAAGGCCCTTGTAGAATCGTGAACGCATGCTCTGATACCGCTCAGTCGGTGACGGGCCGCGGAATACGGCCCATGAGATAGAATTGCTCGTTGGGCCACATCCCGGTCAGACTGGCCATGCGGTTCGACAATCCAAAAAATGCGGAGATGGCGCCCACGTCCCAAACGTCTTCTTCGGTCAGGCCGTGGGCCTGCAGTCTTTTAAAGTCCTGGAGGTCGATGTCATCGCTGCCCTGACAGACCTTCAAGGCGAAATCCAGGATCGCCTTTTGCCGGTCGCTGAGGTCCGCTTGGCGATAATTCACCGCGACCTGATCGGCCAACATCGCGCTCTTGGTATAAATGCGCATCAAGGCGCCGTGTGCAATGACACAATAAGGGCAGCGGTTGGCCGCGCTTGTGGCCACCACGATCATTTCCCGCTCACCCTTGCTCAAACCACCGTCTTTCTCCATCAGCGCGTCGTGATAGGCAAAGAACGCACGGAACTCAGCCGGGCGGTGGGCAAGCACCGCAAAAACATTGGGTACGAATCCGGCTTTCTCCTGGACCGACAGAATCCGGTCCCGGATATCCGCCGGGAGGGCATCCAGATCCGGCACCGGGAATCGACTGAGCGGTTTTCTCATGGGTTTGTTACTCCTGTATCCGTAGTTGCGGCGGTCCAGATTTCGAGTTGCCGCTCCAGGTCCTCGAGTGTCTGCACCTCAGCGTCTGCCGGCTGGCCGCCAGGCCAGATTTTGCCGCCGCGGTTGACCCATACAGTGCGAAAACCGGCGGCGGCGGCACCTTGGACGTCGTGCTCCGGATCGTCACCCACATGGACTATGCGGTGCGGATCGAGGCCACTGTAGCGGCAGGCCGCCTCAAACATGGACGGATGGGGCTTGGGTTGACCCACTTCGATGGCGTTGATCGAGAAGTCGAACAAGTGCCCCAGTCCGACTCGCCCGATATCCGCATTTCCGTTGCTGAGCGCACCCAATCGAAAGCGCAACGCCAACCGTTCCAACACGCCGATGACTTCTTCAAAAAAAATCACCTCGTTACGTGCCGTATAGAAAATGTCGAAGGCGGGTTCAGCATTGAAGTCCACATAGCCGCACTTGGCGGCGGCCCGGCTCAGGGCCGCCTTGCGAAGATAGGTTCGATCGTGGCCTCGGGATGGCTGCTCGGATGCGATCCGGTCGCACAGTGCGCGCAAGTCCACGGGCGTGTGTTGCTGGACGATCCGTGGATACGCTTCGGCAAGCCAATCGTGCAGGCGGGTTTCGGCTCGGGCAATGGTGGGCCATATGTCCCACAGCGTGTCGTCCAGATCAAAGGTGACCAATTCGATGCTGGGCGCTCGCGTCATCACGGTTCCAACTTCAAGGCCAAGACAAGATCCATGACGTTGGTGCCGGTGGCGCCTGTGGTGATGAGATCGCCACTGGCTTGGAGAAAATGGCCCGAATTGGCCTGCCGCAGGCAGTCGGTCGCGTCGTGACCTTGCAACTCACCGCGGGACACTGTGCCGCCATCCACCAGAGCGCCCGCATCCCCGGTCGGACCGTCCGTGCCGTCGGTGCCCAAGGCGGCAAGGAACACATCGTCACGCCCCTTGAGCACCATGGCTGCGGCCAAGGCCAGTGCCTGATTGCGGCCGCCCCGGCCCGGGTTCGCCGGCAGTTGCACAGTCGTTTCTCCGCCGTAGATGGTCAGGCCGACCGGTGAGTCAATCAGTCGCACTGCGAGCTGTTGACCGGTTAGCTCCGCCTCACCGTCCAGAAAATGCGAATCCACCTTTACGGTGTAACCCAGTTCACGGCTTCGGCGCGCCGCGGCCTGCTTGGCATCTTCCAGGCAAGCCACGATCCTGACCGGGATCGGGGCAACCCGATCCGGCGGTGATCTCAGTTGTTCGCTCAGCCATTCGGGCAATCCCGCGGGCAACGGGCCTGGCGTCGACGCGACCAAGGCGCCCGAGCCGATCACCGCAGGGTCGTCTCCGGGCACATCCGACACCATCAGCGCCGATGCTGGTCGGTTCCCAAGATAGGTGGCCAAGCGCCCGCCCTTGATCCTGGACAGGCCTTTTCGGACCCGATTCATCGCGGTGATGTCCAGTCCTGAAGCCAGTAACCAGGCATTGGTCCGGGCGAGAAACGCCAGATCCAGGCCCGGTTCCAGGGCCTCCACCAGGCTCGATGCCCCGCCGGAAATGAGGAACAGCAGCGGCGTATCCCTGGGGATCTGATCGATAAAATCCAGCAGCCGCTCACCCGCGTCCAGACAGCGTTGATCCGGCACCGGGTGTGCGGTTTCCCAAATCTCGTAGCGCCGGTCAGCCTGCAACTCTGGACCAGCATGGCCGTCCTTGGTGATGACCAGGGCACTGACCACGTCGTCTCCCAGGACATCCCGAGCGCCCAGCGACATGCTGTCCGCAGCTTTGCCGATGGCAATGGTGGCCACAGGGAGGCGCTGAGGCGGTTCCGATTCCAGGGCAGCCCGCACAGCACCCCGCCCACGCACTGCGGCCAGGGCCGCATGAATCACGTCCAACAGATCCTGTCGCCCTCGGTTGTCACCGCTCAATGCGGGAGCCCGTGTTCAAGATCTGCCTGTATATCCGCCAGGCTTTCCAGGCCCACGGATATCCGCACCAATCCCTCACCGATACCGGCCTGATCGCGCTCGGGCTGAGTCATTCGTCCATGGGTGGTGGTGGCGGGGTGGGTAATGGTGCTCTTGGTGTCACCGAGATTGGCGGTGATGGACAGCAGTTGGCAACGATCGATCAAGTTCCACGCCGCTGCCCGTCCGCCGTCGAGGTCGAATGAGACAATGCCGCCAAATGCGCTTTGCTGACAGCGAGCCAGGGCGTGTTGAGGGTGGTCGGCAAGACCCGGATAATAGACATGACTCACCTGTGGCTGCTGTACCAGCCACTGGGCCAGAGCCAAAGCAGAGCGACAGTGAGCCTGCATCCGAATCTCCAGGGTTTCCAGGCCCTTTAGAAAGACCCAGGCGTTGAACGGACTCAGGCTTGGGCCAGCGGTGCGCAGAAAGCCAAACAGGTCCTCCCCGACCCGCTTGCGGTCACCGACTACCGCGCCACCCACACAGCGGCCCTGGCCGTCCAGAAACTTGGTTGCGGAGTGAATGACAAGATCCGCTCCCAGGGAGAGTGGCCGCTGCAGGGCGGGCGTACAGAAGCAGTTGTCCACCACCAGCAGCAGATCTTTGCGCCGTGCGAGCGTGGAAAGCCTTTGGATGTCCGCCAGTTCGGTCAACGGGTTTGAAGGCGTCTCCAGGAAAAGCATCCGGGTGCGCTCATTACAGGCCTGTTCCCAGGCGTCGTAATCGCTCAGGGCCACGTAGCTGATCTGAACACCAAAGCGCTGCAGATAGGTATTGAACAGCGAAACGGTGCTGCCGAACAGGCTGCTGGAGGCGACGATGTGATCCCCGAGTTTGAGCTGGCTCATGCAGATGGCGAGGATGGCCGACATGCCCGAGGCTGTCGCCACGCAACTCTCTCCGCCTTCGAGCGCTGCGAGACGATCTTGAAATGCGGCAACCGTCGGGTTGGTGAATCGTGAGTAAACATTGCCAGGGCGATCGCCCGAGAACCGCGCAGCGGCCTCAGCGGCATTCTCGAACACAAAGCTCGAGGTGGTGAATATGGCCTCGGCGTGTTCCCCCTCCGCGGTTCTTCTGTGGCCGGCCCTTACCGCCATGGTGCTGAAGTCGGGATGTTTGAGATCGCTGTCCACGGACCTGTGTTTCCTCGCTCGGGGTTCCCTACCGTGCTTTCAGGTGGCGTTGTGCAAGTCCACAACGTTGTCCTCGACCTCGCGCCGGTCCTGTTCCTTGGTCGCGTCGTTGCGGGCCTCTCCCAGACGCGAAAGATAATCCGTGCCGACCGTGCCGGTAATGTAGTGGCCGGTGAAACAGCTGTTCTCAAACGCCTCGATCTCCGGATTTCCATGGCGTACCGCCAGTTCCAAATCCTCCAGATCCTGGTAAATCAATCGATCGGCGCCGATTGTGCGGCAAATCTCGTTGTCGTCACGGTCATGGGCTACGAACTCCTGCATTGCCGGCATGTCGATCCCATACACGTTCGGATAGCGCACCGGGGGTGCGGCGGAAGCGAAGTAGACTTTGTTTGCGCCTGCCTCGCGGGCCATTTGTACGATTTGCTCCGAGGTCGTGCCCCGCACTATGGAGTCATCGACCAGCAGTA
Organism: uncultured Gammaproteobacteria bacterium; assembly: GCA_963783675.1. Taxonomy (GTDB): domain Bacteria; phylum Pseudomonadota; class Gammaproteobacteria; order Competibacterales; family JAHEDQ01; genus JAHEDQ01. Next base: position 95,394 of record CAWAOU010000005.1, on the reverse strand, counting down.
CGTTCTTACCGATGAACTCCAAATCGATCGCGTTCAGTTTCTGGCGCACGGATCTTTGCCGCATCTGTTGGCCGGGCATGATGAACGTGCGGGCGATGTACCGGTTCTTGATAAAGCCTTCGCGATACTTGAGACCCAGGCCGGATGCGAGTTCGGATGCCGATGTCCGGCTGGTGTCGGGTATCGGCACCACCACGTCGATATCGTGATCCGGCCATTCCCTTAGAATTTTCTCGGCCAGACGTTCGCCCATGCGCAGCCTTGCCTTGTGCACCGAAACCTTATCGGCGATCGAGTCGGGTCTTGCGAAATAGACATACTCAAAAATGCAGGGGCTGAGCTGTGAATGCGCCGCACACTGGCGGGTGAACACCCGTCCGTGCATGTCGATGTAAATGGCCTCTCCGGGCGCCACGTCACGCACCAGTTCGAAACCCAGGGCGTCCAGCGCCACGCTCTCGGAGGCCACCATGTACTCGACGCCGCAGGGCGTTTCGCGGCGTCCGTAAACCAGAGGCCGGATACCGAACGGATCCCGAAACGCGACGATGCCGTAGTCTATGATCATTGCCACCGCGGCATAAGCACCTTCCGCCCGCCGGTGGACACGTTCCACCGCTGCGAATATGTCCTCTTCGTCCACCTGCAGTTTGCCCTGGCGTTGCAGCTCATGGGCGAACACATTGAGCAGGATTTCCGAGTCGGAATTGGTGTTGATATGGCGCAGGTCCGAGCGGAACACCTCCGCTTTGAGTGCCTCGGCATTGGTCAGATTGCCGTTGTGGGCCAGCGCGATCCCATAGGGGGAATTCACATACAGTGGCTGTGCTTCGGCGGTGCTGGACGATCCAGCGGTGGGGTAGCGGATGTGGCCTATCCCCATGTTGCCGACCAGCTGTCGCATGTGGCGGGTGCGGAACACGTCGCGCACCAGGCCGTTGTCCTTGCGCAGGTAAAACTTTCCGCGATCGCAGGTCACTATCCCAGCCGCGTCCTGGCCACGATGCTGCAAAACCGTCAAACCATCAAACAAGCCCTGATTGACGGGGCTATGGGCCACCAGCCCGATGATTCCGCACATGCTTGCTTTCTGCCTTTAGACGTTGGGTTAGGAAGTCTCTGACTTGTTCATGAGCGTGCATCTTGGATCTCGAATCCACAGCTGCATGGTTGCAGACTCTGGCAATAGAACAACCATTGCCCGCGATCGGTATGCCTGTCTCGTATCGCAGATGAAACCGCCGGCCCAGCGCGAAACTCGATCTGGCTCATGGTTCCGTACCCGGGCGCACACAGTTCATGGGAATTCGAAATATCCGGAGTACGGTTCGGGGATCATCCCCCGGATGATGACTGCCAGATCGACGAACCGGGGCAAAAGTATGGATTCTCCCCACCACGGGTCCTGGGGGATAGGGGTCAGCCCAGCCAACAGCACCAGCACCGTCACGATGGCGATCCCCCGAAGCAGGCCGAACACGACGCCCACCACCCGATCGGTGCCACTGAGCCCGGTGACATCGACCAAGTGACCCACGGTGTAACTGACCAGTCCACCGAGCAGCAATGTCGCGATAAACAATACCGCGAATCCTACGATCAGTCTCGCCGATGGCAGCTCGATGTATCCGGCGAGCACATTGGCGGCGCCATCGGAAAACATTACGGCCACCACCAGAGCGGCTGCCCAGGAGGCCAGGGACAGCGCCTCCCGTATGAAACCACGCCAAGCGCTGATCAACATGGAAAAGGCCAGAATGCCCAGGATTCCGTAGTCCACCCAGATCAGGTTGTCGACCATACTGCAGGATTACCCTGTGCAAACCCGGCCGGGCTAAGCGCCACGATCGGTTCGGGCTGCGGATTTTACCAGAGGTAGGGTGTCGACCAAAGACCCAGATTGATAGGATTTGAGCTGGATGCAGTTCCGATCAGAACTGGATCGTCTCCCGGTCCTGTTCTCTTACGGATACTCCATCAATTGGCCCTCGATCCGGTACGCCCCGGCAATGGCCTGGCGCTGGTTGTCGGCGGCGGATTTACTCAACTCGGGACCGACCCTGACCCGATGTAGGGTTCTGTCATTGACGGTGACCGCTTCAACAAAGGCTGCGTACCCTCCTTGCCGCAGCTGATCGCGAAGCCGGTATGCGTTGGCCTGGCTCGAGAAACTGCCGACTTGCACCACCCAACCGCGGAGGCTGGGCGGTGGCGCAGCCTGTTCAGGGATTTGCGCCGGCGGCTCGGACGTATTTGCCTGTTCGGCGGACGGCTGGAATGCAGGTGACTTGGGCTGGTAAGTATGCGCCGGTGGTGGTGGCAGGGTCAGATTCACTGCTGGAGCCCGGGGTTGCGCCACCGGCCGAAGCCATTCCGGCAGGAACACAACAGCCAGGGCAACCAGCACGACAGCCCCCACCAACCTGTTCTTCAGACGTCGCTCCACGCGTTACCGTCGCCTCCATCTTCAATCGCAATCGAGCCTTGAGGCATACCGCCGCAGGGCGCATTCCACCATCTGAAAAGAGCCCAAGACCAGCACACGATCTCCTGGTTTGGCCGTCTGATCAGCGTCTTCGAGAGCCTCCTCCGCACTGGCATGCAGCTTTGCCCGGCCTGGATCCGGCATTGCCTGCACCAGTGCCTCAGCGGGCTGCCCCCGTTCGCCAACCGTGGGCGCTAAGTGCCACCGGTCCACCTGGGACCAGATCGCGGTAAACACCGCGTGAGCGCATTTGTCCCGCAGCAGTCCGGCTACGGCGATTGTTCGCCCGGGAACGGGATCCTGCTCCAGCTGCTGCGCAAGCGCCCGCGCGCCATCCGCATTGTGCGTGACATCCAACAGGTGTTCCACCGCTCCGGCAATGCGTTGGTACCGCCCCGGGAGTTGTATGTCAGTCAGGGCACGCGCAATCTCACCGGGTCCGGGCTGCACAGCAAGCGCTGTGAGGCGCAGCGCCATCAATGCGGCGGCGGCGTTGGCCAGTTGATGCGCCCCGGCCAGGGCCGGCATAGGCAAGCGCAGCCCGTTCTCACCCGGACCCCACCACGTCCAGTCCGACGCGCCGGCCCGGTATCCGAAGTCCTGCCCGGCGCTATACACTCGAGCGTCCACCGCTTCCGCTACCTGCAGTACGCTTCCTGGTGGGTCGGGGTCTCCGATCACCGCAGGCCGGTGGGTTCGCAGAATACCCGCTTTCTCACGGCCTATGGCATCACGATCCGGACCCAGCCATTCCGTGTGGTCCAGGCCGATCTGGGTGATCAGCGCCACATCGGCATCCACCAAGTTTACCGCATCCAAACGACCGCCGAGCCCCACCTCCAGCACGACCACGTCAGGCGTCCGAATATCGAACACGCGCAAAGCAGCCAGGGTACCGAACTCGAAAAAAGTCAGCGGAATTTCACCACGGGTACGGTCTACCCAGTGGAACGCCTCACACAGAACGGCGTCCGATACGGACGCGCCATCTATCCGAATCCGCTCGTTGTACCGCATCAGGTGGGGCGAGGTGTAGGCGCCGACACGATATCCGGCATGCTCCAGCATGGAAACCAGAAACGCAACGCTGGAGCCTTTGCCGTTGGTTCCGGCCACGGTAATCACCTGACATGACGGCTTTGGCACGCCGGATATCCGTCTTAGACGGTCGAGGCCGAGGTCGATCTCTCGAGGATTCAGGCTGGCTTGCCAAGCCAGCCACTGCTCGAGCTGTGTGAATCGTGTCATATCAGATGCAGCAGGCTTGGTCCGGCGGGCCAAGCCGGTGGTACCCCATCAGAATACATTCGGCCAGTGGGAACGGATTTTGAGCCGCGGGGAAAGAAGTCGCTTTCAAAGCCTAGAGACGCTGCGCGGCCGGGAGTACAGATCAATCTATACGTCCATGGAAGCAGTCGTTGCGGGTAACTCAGGTTCTAGCCGTCGAATCAGCGTTGCCGCGTCCCCCATCCGGATCTTGCAGCCCCGCGGGCTCCGCCGTGACGGCGTTGGATGTGGCAATGTCCTGACCAGAACCGGACGAACCGAGTGAGTCCGGGCTCAGGGCTGGACTGGCTTGATGCGTGAGCATTGCCAGCAGCCGAGCGATGCGAGTGCGCATTTCACGACGGTCGACGATCAAATCCAGCGCGCCATGATCGAGCAAGAACTCACTCCGCTGGAATCCTTCGGGCAGGGTTTCCCGAACGGTTTGTTCGATCACTCGCGGTCCGGCGAATCCAATGAGGGCGCCCGGCTCGGCGATGTTGATATCACCAAGCATCGCAAGGCTGGCCGAAACACCACCGGTTGTGGGGTCGGTCATGACCGAGACGTACGGTATGCCAGCGCCGGACAACCGGGCCAACACGGCGCTGGTGCGGGCCATCTGCATCAGCGATACCAGCGCCTCTTGCATTCTGGCGCCGCCGCTGGCGGTAAAGCAGACCATGGGAATCTCGGCTTCAAGCGCAGTTTCGGCGGCGGCTACGAAACGACTTCCGACAACCGAACCCATGGATCCGGCCATGAATTCGAACTCAAACGCAGCCACCACCACCGGCAGTCCTAACAGCTGCCCTTGCATGGTGACCAAGGCGTCTTTTTCCCCAGTCAGTTTCTGTGCCTGAATCAATCGATCCCGATACTTCTTGCTGTCCTTGAATTTGAGAAAATCCTGCGGCTCCATGGCCGCTCCGATTTCGCGTCTGCCGTCGGCATCCAGAAAATGCTCCAGGCGCTGACGGGCGCCAATGCGCATGTGATGGCTGCACTTGGGACAAACGTGAAGATTGCGCGCCAGTTCTGCCCGGTACAAAACTGCACTGCAGGATTCGCATTTGCTCCATATGCCCTCGGGCACCGAACGCCTGCGATTTCCGGCTTCGGTTCGTATCCGGTAAGGGACCAGTTTTTCAAACCAGCTCATCGGCCTGATTTCCTCATGATTCCGACATCAGAAATGGCGTCAGATCACGCCAGGGAGTCTCTGATTTATTCTGGACGAGGCAGGTTGAAGGGTGAAGTGTGCAGATTCAAGGCGCAGATCGCGGATAATAGTTGTTCTAGTGCCAAGATCTGCAACCAAGAATCTGCGCATTTCAGTCCCAAGATGCACGTTCACGAATAGATCAGAGGCTCCCTAGGCGGCATCCAGGGCAGCACGCATGCCGCCGAGGAGTTCGCATACCTCATGCCTCATGCGCTCGGGATCGCTACCGAATTCTCCGACCCGCCGCACCAATGCGCTGCCCACCACAACCGCGTCGGCGTATGCGCCGACCTCGGCCGCCGCTTCGGGCGTGGCTATGCCGAAACCCACGCCCAGCGGCAGATCGGTCAGGGCCCGCAATTTTCCCAGTTTGTCCTGAACCCCGTCGGTGTCAATCGCGTTGGAACCGGTCACGCCCTTTAGTGATACGTAGTAGATGAATCCACGGGCGGCCCCGGCGATGCGCTCCAGGCGCAGGTCACTGGTGGTGGGCGCGGTCAGGAAGATGGCGTCCAGCCCCACTCTGTCCAAGGCGCTCAACAGTGGGTCTGATTCCTCGGGAGGTAAGTCGACTGTCAGGACGCCGTCCACTCCAGCGGATGCCGCGGCGTCTGCGAAGGTGTCGTAACCCATGATTTCGATCGGGTTGAGATAGCCCATCAGCAGGACCGGCGTGTCAGTGTCGTTCGTGCGGAACTGGTGCAACAATCCGAGGACATCCTGTAGCGATACGCCCTGGGCCAAGGCACGCTCTCCCGCCGCCTGTATGACTGGACCATCCGCCATGGGATCGGAAAACGGGACACCGAGCTCGATTAGATCAGCGCCTGCTTTCACCAGGGCGTGCATCAGCGGGACGGTTTCGGCAAGCGACGGGTCGCCAGCCATCACATAGGGTATCAGCGCCTTGCGTCCATCTTGCGACAGAGCCTTGAAACGCTGCTCGATCCGGTTCATTGGCGACCTCGCTTGAGACATGTTGTCAAAGTTGCATACCTTCGAGCGTGGCTATGGTGTTGATGTCTTTGTCGCCCCGTCCGGACAGATTCACCACCAGGATCTGGTCACGGCGCATTTCCGCTGCCAGGGTGTCTGCAAAGGCGAGCGCGTGGCTTGATTCCAGCGCCGGAATGATACCTTCGGTGAGCGCCAAGTCATGAAACGCGGCCAGCGCCGTGTCGTCGTCAACCGCCACGTAACGGGCCCGGCCGATGTCCTTGAGCCAAGCGTGTTCCGGTCCGACACCGGGATAGTCCAAGCCTGCTGAAATGGAATGCGTGCCGATGATCTGACCATTGGCATCTTCCATCAGATAGGTCCGGTTTCCGTGCAGGACGCCCGGTTTCCCCGCGCACAGTGGTGCGGCATGCCGGCCACTGTCCAACCCGTCACCTCCTGCCTCGACCCCATACAGCGCGACCGTTGGATCGTCTATGAACGGATAAAAAATGCCGATGGCATTTGACCCACCGCCGACGCAGGCCACCACGGCATCGGGAAGCCGGCCCTCCCGGGCCAACACCTGCTCGCGTGTTTCACGCCCGATAATAGCCTGAAAATCCCGCACCAGCGTCGGGTAAGGATGTGGGCCCGCCACCGTTCCGATGATGTAAAAGGTGTCGTCGACATTCGCGACCCAGTCGCGCAGGGCCTCGTTGAGGGCATCTTTGAGCGTCTTCGAGCCGGATTCCACCGGCACCACCTTGGCGCCCAGCAGTTTCATGCGGTAGACGTTCGGGGACTGTCGCTGGATGTCTTCGGACCCCATGTAGACCACGCATTCAAGCCCGAGCCGTGCAGCCACGGTGGCCGTGGCCACGCCGTGCTGTCCCGCTCCGGTTTCGGCGATGATGCGGGTCTTACCCATACGTTTGGCCAGAAGCGCCTGGCCGACGGCATTGTTGATTTTGTGCGCGCCGGTGTGATTGAGATCTTCCCGTTTGAGATAGATACGCGCTCCGCCGGCACGCTTGCTCCAGCGCTCGGCGAGATACAGCGGCGATGGCCTGCCAACGTAATCCGACAGGTCTCGGTCGAGCTCGGCCAGAAACTCCGGGTCCTGCAGGTAGCGCCGGTGCGCTTCGGTCAGGTTATCCAGCGCTTCGCTCAGAGTTTCCGAGACAAACCGACCGCCATATGGGCCAAAGTGGCCACTCGGATCGGGATACTGATAAGGCACAAAAGACTCAGCCGGCTTCACCACGTTTTACTCCTCGTACGAACTCCGCAATCCGGTCTGCGGACTTGATACCTTTCGCCGATTCCACCCCGCTGCTTACATCTACCGCATAAGGGCGCACCTGCCGAACCCCCTCCGCCACGTTCTCAGGGTTCAGTCCGCCGGCCAGAATCAACGGCGTTTTAAGCCCCGTGGGTAACCGAGACCATTCAAAACGCTCGCCGGTTCCCCCCATTCGCTCCCCACCGTGGGAATCGAACAAGAATCCGCTCGCGTCCGGGAAATCCTGAACGTATGCGCTGGGGTTGTGTACTGCGCCCATGGCCACGGCCTTGATGTAGCGTCGACCGAAGCTGCGGCAGAATGCCGCCGGTTCATTACCATGGAATTGGAGCACATCCAGTGACACCGTATCCAGGCAACGCCGGATCCAATCCGCCTTCGCGTTCATGAACAGCCCGACAACGGTCACAAAAGGTGGCACTGCCTGTACCAGGGAAACGGCCTGTTCCGGTGGCAGATTCCGTGGGCTGGGCGGATGAAACACCAGTCCAACCGCGTCAACACCGGCACGTCCAGCGTCGACCGCATCCTCTGGCCGCGTGAGCCCGCAAATCTTGATGCGCGTTTGCACCGTAACGCCCTAGTCCATGTGGTCCAGCAAGGCGCGCAGGGTACCATAGTCACGCATAGAGGCCTTAGCCCAGTAGCAGCAGATCCCCGCCGGATTCGGGTAGGTCATGGCATTCGGGATAGCGCACGCCCACAAGATACAGCCCTTGGGCCGGTGCCGTCACGCCACCGGCTCGCCGATCTCGGGCTTTGAGTACGTCTGCCGGCCACTGGGTCGAGCAGTCGCCGCTGCCGACCGCCATCAGAACGCCTGCGATGTTTCTCACCATATGGTGCAGAAAGGCGTTGGCTTGAATATCCATCACCACAAACTGCCCGGCGCGCCGAATGGTGAGTTGATCGACGGTCCGAATTGGACTGTGGGCCTGGCACTCCGAGGAGCGAAATGACGAGAAATCGTGCTCGCCCAGCAGATGCCGTCCACCCTTTGCCATGCGCTCCACGCTCAGACGTTTGCGGGTCCAGGTCACTCGATGGCGCAGCAAGGTGGGGCGTACCCGATCATCCTGAATCAGATACTTATAGTGTCGTTCGGTTGCCGAGAAGCGTGCATGGAAATCGTCGGACACAGACCGCATCCAACGCACGCCCAGGTCCCTGGGCACGTTTGAGTTGCAACCCAGCACCCAGCCGTGATCCGGACGCTCGGCCGTGGTGTCGAAATGGACCACCTGGGCAGTGGCATGGACACCCGCATCGGTGCGTCCTGCGCATATTGTCTGGATCGATTGATCCGCGACGCGCGTCAGCGCCGCTTCTAACTCCGTCTGGACGCAACGTACGCCCGAGGCCTGGCTTTGCCAGCCGCGGAATCGGGTACCGTCATACTCGACGCCGAGCGCGATGCGCATGTGGGTTTCAATGCCTCAGCCATAGAAAAAAGGCCGGACTGAGACAGTCCGGCCTGTGCGTTCACTTATTGGCGCACCCGCCTGCCCGGGTTGTCAACCCAGCTTCTGGAGTCCCGTCATGGCAAGGCGCTTTTGGTCGTCGTTGCCCTCTTCCAGCACTTCCTGGTAGAGCGAGCGCGCACCCGTATCGTCGCCCATTTCCAGATATGCGGTGGCGAGATCCAGTTTGGTTTCAATGAACGATTGATCTTCGTCATCGAGACCTTCGTCCAGGCCGGCATCAAAGTCGATCACCTCTCCGCCTTCCGTGTCTAGTGAGGACAGCAAAGAGTCGGTCTCGCCCAACTCCGGCTCCAGAATCTCCGTCAATCCCTCGGCTTCAAGCTTGGCGAATTCCTGTTCCAACGCGACACCGACATCCTCCAGTTCGCTGGCGGATTCAGCGCTGACCAGATCCTCTTCGGTAAGGTCCGAATCGGACGCGGTACGGTACTCCTCGAACTCAAATTCCAGCGCGTCGTCGGCAACGCTGGGACTGTCCTGATCCGGCTCAGCATCCGCCTCGGACTCCATCCGCGGCGCCGGGGTGAATTCGAGTATATCAGCCTGCTTGACGGGCGCCGAGGCGGTTTCCGCGACCTGTGCCTCGACCGGTTCCTCATCGTGGCCGGCGTGCGTGTCGACGGAATGTGCTTCGACATCCTGTTTCGGTTCGCTGTCGTCTCTGAGGGCGAACACATCGTCATTGTCGAATTCTGAATCGACCACGCTGTCCGAGTGATCTTCCTCATCGAGCACAGAATCGTGCTCAGCGAACAGCGGGTGAGCGGGGCACAGGTCTTGGGCCATTTCCTCGACCTCATCCCAGACCCCTCCGAGTTCCAAAACGGATCGGTGGGTCTCCGCATCGTGGGTGAACCCGTCGGCGTCGCCCGCCGCCAGATGGGCGCTCATCAGCGTCAGGGCCACCCGTGCGTTGTCGGAGTCGCGCGCCATCAGACCGCGAAGCAGGGAGACGGCACGGTTGGGTTCCCCGTTTGCGATAAGATGGGTGGCCTGTTCCATCGGATCCATACTCTGCGGGACGCTGTTCGTCGCTGCCGGGCTTGCCGCTGCCCGTTTGGCAGCGGGCTGAGAGCCGGCGGAGTTGAATAGCTTCCGCACCATGAGCAGTGTCAGCAGCAGCAGAAGCAGCAAGCCACCGCCTACCATGGCCAGGGTTCTGGGTTCGCTCGCTACGCCCAGTCCTTGGATCTGCCCCTTGGCTTCGGCGATCATATTTCGGCCGCGGTCCAGCCAGAGATCCAGGCCTTCCTTGGGCAGAACTTCCGCCGCACTCTGTTCCTCCACCGGTGTAGATTCTGCTTCGGGTTCCGTCACAGCGGCCGCAACCTGCGGCAGCCCTTGGGTCGATGTTTCAGCATCCTGCGCGGGGGACGCCGCCGCGCTGTTTTCTTCAAGTACCGGCTCTTCGGCGGGGCTCGTCAGTTCCGAACTTTGATCGGTTGCCGGAAGCGCGGCAGCCATCGCCTGAGTTGCCTCTTCCGCAGCCCCGTCAAAGTCGAGCGGGCTGCCATCGTTACCGCTGTCAACGACCTGCGCCGCCGTATCGGCCATCTGCTCTGCCCCGGACTCCAGCGTCTCTGCGGTAACCGTCGATTCCGGAACCGCATCCATCTCCGAGGAAACCGGTGTCACCTCACCGGCAAACTCCGGGTTTTCACCCGCGTCAGCGATTTCACCCGCATCAGTGTCAACCATCGCGGACTCGGGCGTGGCCTGAACCGCGGAATCGTCAGTCACCGGGCGGACTGCGCCCACTGCCAGACTGCTGTCCTGAAGTGCGATCAGGGCCGGCAGACGCGAACTCAAACCGTCCATGCCGACCAGCCGCAGACCCATTCCGTTGTCTTCCAGGCGTATCAAAGCTTCGCCGGACCCCATGGTGAACGCCGAGGTACCCTCGGTCTGGCTTGCGGCCTCCCCGGAACCCGAACCCGAACCCTCGACACCTGGCACTTCGGCACCACCCTCGGTGCTTTGGACCAGCCGCACCATCGGCTCGGATGCGGCCTCTGCAACGGTCTCCGGTGTTGATGCCGGGGTTTCCGATCCTGCTTCACTGACGGACGCTTCCGGGGTGTCCCGGGTCGCTGCGGCCGCCGTAACCGACGCATCGGCACTTGGGCTGGTTGCTGCCACGGCGGTTGATTGTTCCCGAATGGCGGCCAATGCCTGGCTCTCCGATATCGCCGCCACTTCGTCCCGGCTCGGTACGCGAAGATCGGCACCGGCGTTCAGGCTGTCAATATTGGGTGCGAAAAAGGCGTCGGGATTCGCCTCGAAAAGCGCGATCATCATCTGGTTGGTGCTGACTGAACCGTCGGGGCGTGTCTGATTGGCAATGCTGTAAAGGGTTTCGCCCTGCCCGACTTGGTAGCGGTCACCGGAAAAACGCGGCGTGCTGGGTGGGTTTGAGGCCCTGACCGGCGCCGTGCTGCGTTGTGGAGCCTGGGCCGTCCGGCTCTGTCTGGAGGCTTTGGCACGGCGTGCGACGTTGGGCGGGTCGAGAAAAATGGAGTAGTCGCGGAGAATTCGGCCGCTTGCCCAGCTGACCTCGACCAGAATATCCAGCAACGGCTCTCTGACTGAGCCCCTGGATCGCACTTGAATGTAAGGTTGACGACCGTCCAGTCCCTCCACGGTGAAGGTCAACTGATTCAGCACCGGGGTCGGTTCCATGCCCATGCGTTCAAACAACGCCCGCCCCGGAATACTGGCCGAGAGTTGATCGATTTCACCGGGGCGAGCCGCGATGATCGGGATTTTGGCATCCAGCGGTTGATCGAAAGCGGAATTGACCTGGATTGGACCCAGTCCCAAAGCAAAGGCGGCGCCCGGCAATGCGGCGACCGACGCTGCGAGCGTGCGCACCAATGTCCGTTTCATCGACGATTCCCCAGTTTCAGTCATTATCAACTCGTTCGCACCTGCCTTGGCCACCGTCCGGGTTGCTTGACCGTGTTGGGGTCAAAACCGAATGCTACTGGCTTGATTACAGGTACTTTTGTATCAGAATTTCCGCTATCTGGACACTGTTCAGAGCGGCGCCTTTGCGCACGTTGTCCGAGACGACCCACATATCCAGGCCCCGTGGGTGAGAGATGTCTTCTCGGATTCGGCTGACGAAAACACCGTCCTCGCCTGCGCCTTCCGTCGCCGCCGTGGCGTAGCCACCGTCACGACGCTCATCCAACACAACCACGCCGGGAGCTTTGGAAAGCAAATCCCGGGCCGCAACCTCTGTAATCTTGTCCCGGGTTTCCAAATGGATTGCTTCGGAATGACCATAGAACACCGGAACACGGACTGCGGTTGGGTTGACCTGTATAGTGGAATCCTCAAGGATTTTGCGCGTCTCCCATACCATCTTCATTTCTTCGCGGGTGTATCCGTTTTCCATAAATACATCGATGTGCGGCAATGCATTAAAGGCAATTGGTTTGGGATACACGGAACATTCGGGGTTCTGGCCTTGGAGCAATTGCGCACTCTGCTCCGTTAATTCGGTGATGGCGTCTTTTCCGGTTCCGGAAACGGCTTGGTAGGTCGCCACGTTGATTCGCTCGATACCCACCGCATCCATAATCGGCTTGAGTGCCACAACCATCTGAATGGTGGAGCAGTTTGGATTCGCGATGATGCCGCGGCTGGTGTAATCGGCTACCGCGTGCGGATTCACTTCCGGCACAACCAGCGGAACATCTGTGTCGTTGCGGAAGTGTGATGTATTGTCCACCACCACACATCCAGCGGCGGCTGCCTTCGGGGCATACTCTGCCGACACGGATCCGCCCGCCGAAAACAAACCGATCTGAGCCTTGGAGAAATCGAATTGCGCCAGATCACCCACCTCATGGGTTTTGCCGGCGAAGCTGATGTGGTTGCCGGCGGACCGTTTGCTCGCCAGCGGATATACCGAACCGATCGGGAATCCACGTTGCTCGAGAATGCTCAGCATCACCTCGCCCACCGCGCCGGTGGCACCTACGACCGCAACATCGAACTTTCTGCTCATGACCGACAAAACCCCTCTTCACCAGAGTCTGCCCCACGGCAACGCCCGGTGATGCGATGAAACTTTACTGTTTGGAAATCCACTGCAACAAGCGAATTATGGGACGCACCGTTTGAGCATTTTCGCAATAGACGGTGCGTATTGGGCGGGCCGGATCAGAGCCGGAGCGCCCGAATGACGGCGTCCCCCATCTCGGCGGTGCCTACCGAGCGGGTGCCGGGCGATATGATGTCCGCAGTCCGTAAACCGCTGTCCAGTACCGCACCCACGGCAGCCTCAACCCGCTGTGCAAGGTCGATGCGGTCCAAGGAGTAGCGCAACATCATCGCTACGGACAGGATGGTGGCAAGCGGGTTAGCCAGATCGCGCCCGGCAATGTCCGGCGCCGATCCGTGGATGGGTTCATACATGCCCTGGCCAGACCCGTTCAGCGAGGCCGACGGCAACATGCCAATGGATCCGGTCAACATGGCTGCACAGTCCGACAGGATATCGCCGAACATGTTGGTGGTAACCATGACATCGAACTGCTTGGGCGCCCGCACAAGCTGCATCGCCGCATTGTCCACATACATGTGCTCCAGGGTGACCTGGGGGTAGTCTTTGGCGAGCGATTCCGCCACCTCCCGCCAAAGTACCGTGGCCTCCAGCACGTTGGCCTTGTCCACTGAACACAGCCGCCCGCCACGACGGGTCGCCGTCTCGAATGCGACCCGCAGGATCCTTTCAACTTCGTGCTCGTTGTAAACCAGTGTGTTGAAGCCCTGCCGCTCTCCGTTCTCCAGGGTTCGAATGCCGCGCGGTTCACCGAAGTAGATGCCGCCGGTCAATTCACGCACGATCATGATATCCAGGCCCGCCACCAACTCTGGCTTGAGACTGGAGGCCTCCGCCAACTGAGGGTAAAGCACGGCTGGTCGGAGGTTGGCGAACAGATCCAGATCACTACGCAGTTGCAGCAGGCCCCGCTCCGGACGCAGGGCTCGATCGATTCCGTCCCAGCGTGGTCCGCCGACTGCACCCAGCAGTATCCCCTTGCTGTGGCGCGCCAGCTCGAGCGTATCCGGAGGCAACGGTACACCGGTGGCTTCGATGGCGGCCCCACCCAGCAGCCCCTGGGCGCATTGCGCCTCCAGCCCGTGTTCCGTTCTCAGCACATCCAGTACCCTGACCGCCTGAGCCATGATCTCCGGGCCGATGCCGTCACCTGGCAGGATAAGTATGTCAGCGCTCATTTCGCCGCCTCGGCCGGCCCCTGAAACAGCCAGGGTGCTTGTTCCCGTCGCTGGGACTCGTAGGCTTCGATTGCGTCCCGGTGCTGCAGTGTCAGACCAATCTGATCCAACCCTTCAATCAGGCACATCCGGTGAAATTCATTGATTTCAAAAGAAATATGCTCTCCGTGGTGCGTCTCGATCCGCCTGTTTTCCAGGTCGACCAGCAGTTCATAGCCGCGCAGTGCATCCACTTCCTGAAAAAGCTGTTCAATAATATTTTCTTCTAAAACAATTGGTAAAAAGCCATTTTTAAAGCAATTATTAAAAAAAATTTCCGAGTAACTGGGTGCGATCACAGCTCTGAATCCCGCCTCACCGAGCGCCCAGACCGCATGCTCACGCGACGAGCCGCAGCCAAAGTTCTTGCGCGCCAGAAGAATGCTGGCGCCCTGATGATGAGGATGATTCAGGACGAAATCCGGATTCAGCCGGTGTTCTCCATGCTCATCGCTGGGCGGCAGATAGCGCCACGCGTGAAACAGGCTCTCGCCGAATCCAGTCCTTTTTACCGACTTTAGAAACTGTTTTGGAATAATCGCATCCGTGTCCACATTGGCTCGGTCCAGGGGGACGACGCGTCCACGATGCTGTCTGAATGGTTCCATGTACCGGTCCTCAAACTGCTGCTGAATACTGCCGCGAATCGACAAAGTGCCCGGCCACGGCGGCTGCGGCGGCCATCGGCGGGCTCACCAAATGGGTTCTGCCTCCGTGCCCCTGGCGACCCTCGAAGTTACGGTTTGAGGTGGACGCGCAGTGCTCCCCCGGACCCAACCGGTCCGCGTTCATCGCCAGGCACATGGAACACCCCGGCTCGCGCCACTCGAACCCGGCGTCGAGGAATATCCGATCCAGTCCCTCCTGTTCGGCCTGGCGTTTGATCAGACCGGAGCCCGGGACAACCATGGCCTGCTTGAGGCTCGGCGCCACCGCCCGCCCCTGAACCACTTCGGCGGCGGCGCGAAGATCCTCGATCCGCGAGTTGGTGCAGGAGCCAATGAACACCCGGTCCAGCTTAATATCCGCCGGCCGCATACCCGGTTTCAAATCCATGTAGACCAAGGCTCGTTCGATGCCCTCGCGACGGGTTGGGTCCGGTTCGTTCCGGGGGTCCGGTATCGTTTCGTCCACATTGAGCACCATCTCCGGTGAGGTGCCCCAGGTGACCTGCGGCGCCAAACTGCCTGCATCCATTTCGACCACGTGATCGAACACCGCGTCGGGGTCGCTGTGCAGGGTTCGCCAGGCCTTGACGGCACGATCAAACATTGCGCCCTTCGGGCCGTACGGGCGGTCCGCCAAATAGTCTATGGTGACATCGTCCACCGCCACCATGCCGGACCGGGCGCCCGCTTCGATCGCCATGTTGCATACCGTCATGCGCCCTTCCATGGACAGCGCGTGTATACCCTCGCCGCCAAACTCGATGGCGTAGCCGGTGCCACCGGCCGTACCGATGCGGCCGATGGTTGCCAGAATCAGATCCTTGGCGGTTACGCCGCGGCCGAGGCGGCCGTTCACCCGGACCAGCATGTTTTTCATGCGGTGCTGGACCAGGCACTGGGTCGCCATCACATGCTCCACTTCGGATGTGCCGATGCCGAAGGCCAAGGCCCCGAAGGCACCATGGGTGGCGGTATGGGAGTCACCGCACACCACGGTCATGCCGGGAAGAGTGGCGCCCTGTTCCGGTCCAATGACATGAACGATTCCCTGGCGGGGATCATTCATTCCGAATTCAACGATGCCGAAATCGCGGCAATTGGCATCGAGTGTTTCCACCTGGATGCGCGAGACGGCGTCTTGGATCCCGTGGCTGCGATCAGTGGTCGGGACGTTGTGATCCGCCGTGGCGAGCATGGAGTCGACTCGCCAGGCCGGACGGCCGGCAATCTTGAGCCCTTCGAAAGCCTGGGGCGAGGTGACCTCATGCACCAAGTGGCGATCAATGTAGAGCAGCACGGCCCCGTCCGGGTTGCGATGCACCACGTGATCGTCCCAGAGCTTGTCGTACAGTGTTTTTCCAGCCATGTCGGTTCCCGTTTATTGCACCCGCTGCATCGTAATGGCTGGACTTCAGATTACGCAAATTCATATCCTTCATGCTATGGATTCCAAATGGATATGGGAGGCGCAGTTTGGATCTGAATCAACTTGAAGCGTTCGTACGGATTGCACATCGGGGCTCTTTTTCCATCGCTGCGGAGGAGCTGGCCCTCACACAGCCTGCGGTGAGCAAGCGTGTGGCGGCATTGGAAGCGGGACTTGGTACACCGCTGTTCGACCGTATCGGACGCAGCATTCAGTTGACCGAAGCGGGACGCATCTTGCTACCCCGCGCCGAGCAGATCCTGGCGGGGATCGACGACAGTCGGCGTGCTGTGCGAAATCTGGCCGGACAGGTAGAAGGGCCGCTCAAGGTCGGCACCAGCCACCATATCGGTTTGCACCGATTGCCGCCGGTGCTCAGGACATTCGTTGGCCGCCACCCCGACGTGGAACTGGATCTTCGATTTCTCGATTCCGAGGTCATACTGGCGGAGGTGGAACACGGCCAGACCGAACTCGGTCTGGCAACGCTTCCGCCTGCTGCACCGAGCACAGTCGAGTGTCGACCCATCTGGACCGACCAGCTGGTGGTCGTGGTCGCCGCTGGCCATGCCCTGTCAGGCGCCACCGACGTGAAGCTCAGACACCTGGTCCTGGAGCGGGCCATTTTACCCGGTGAGGGTACCTATACCCGGCGTATTATTGAACGGGCATTGCAGCCCTTGGGGATCAGTTTGCGGGTCACCCTGGCCACCAACTATCTGGAAACCATCAAAATGATGGTTTCCGTCGGACTGGGTTGGAGCGTATTGCCCTTGGGTATGGTGGACGCCGAGGTATCCGTTTTGCCGGTGCACGAACTGCGCATTCACCGTACCCTGGGGACAGTGCATCACCGGGAAAGAACCCTATCCAATGCATCACGGGCACTGATGGACCTGCTCGACGCCTACAGCGACTGAATGACCACACGGGTTATGCCACGAGCAATCGACCGACTTGGCTCTAAGCCGCCGCGGAACGCTCCGGATGGGTCGCAACAAAATGCTTCAGCACCAACTCCAGGTGCAGAACGCGCTCGGTGTGCCCCTGATCGCGAGCGTGTTGGATATCGTCAATAATTATCCGCTTGATCATCGGGGTCCCGGTGTCGCTATGCACCAGATAGCTTCCCAACTCCGCAGCCACGATGTCAGGGACATGTTCGTGCTCGGCAATGGCCTCAACCTCTTCGTCGGTGAGATCGCACAATCCAATACAATCTTGATAAGTCAACATGGCTTTAAACTCCTGCCTTGCTGTGATCATTTGTAACCATTTAGGACGCGTCTCGCCATGACCCCTGTCAAGGATACGGTGCTTAGGGAAGGTCGGAACAATTGATACGAATCGCGTTTCGGTCCACAAGGGCGCAGATGCGAGGCTCCCGGCGCAGCGCCATAGTGATTCTATGGCCAAGCCGGGAAACGCGGCAGATGTGCCCTTGTGGGCGAAACCCCAGCGGGGCCGGGCCTTTGCGCCCCTGGTACCGCGTTGCAACTCGCTCATTGGCAGCTCACTTATTTGCCTTGGGCCAACTTCGCTCGGTGCGCCTTGTACGAGGGAGCGCAAAGACCCCGGCGCGATCGCAGCAATTGTTCAGACCTTCCCTAGAACCCGGCGATGCTCGGCTCAGATCGGCCTGTTTGACATCCGTTCGGCTGGATTGCCGAAACGCGCCCCGGTTTCATGGGGTGTCTTTGATTCACTCGTGAACCTGCAGCTTAAATTGGGGCCGTGACCCGTGCCGGCGCGCGATCTGAGCATTGTCATCTTCACTACGATTCTGTCGTTCTGCGCGCTTTATGCACCTCAGCCGTTGTTGCCCACGCTGGCTGCGGAACTGGGCGTCGGATCAACGAAGATATCCCTCTTGATCACGCTTACTCTGCTGCCGTTAGGGCTCGCGCCCTTAGTCTATGGCTTTGTCCTCGAGGCCGTGCCGGCCCGCACCATGCTCCAGCTGTCCACATTTGGCCTGGCGCTGAGCGAGATCCCGTTTCTGATGGCGGACAGCTTTGCGCCGCTGGCTGCCGCCCGTCTGATCCAGGGGCTGCTGCTGCCGGCGGTACTCACCGCACTGATGACCTACTGTTCAAGCATGGTGGCCGCAGATCAGGTCCGGCGCGTCATCGGTATCTATGTCGCGAGCACCATACTGGGTGGATTTCTGGGTCGCGCGGCCAGTGGTGTCGTGGCGGACCTGTTTGGCTGGCGCGCGCCATTCGCCCTGTGGATGGTGGGTCTGCTGGTGGCGTCTGCCCTGATCTGTCTGCTGGGGCGGGATACGCGCGTTGGATTCAGCCGTCTCAAGCCCAGGCTGATCGCCGAAATCTGGGCCAGGCCTGTGTATCGGAGGGGATATCTGGTCATCTTTCTGGTGTTTTTCGTCTTCGCATCGATTTTGAATCTTCTGCCGTTCCGACTCAAGGCGTTGCAGCCCGATGCGTCCGAATCGGCCATCGCCCTGCTCTATCTGGGCTACCTGGTTGGCAGTGTGATCGCCCTGAACTCCACCCGGCTGGTGGATTTGTTCGGCGGCGAGTCCCGCGCGGTCCTCATTGGTCTCAGTTGCTATGCGCTTGGCATGGCACTGTTCGCGTTGCCCCAGCCTGGCTACCTGTATGCGTCCATGTTTGTGTTCTGCGCCGGCATGTTCCTGGTTCATTCCGTGCTGTCGGGTTATCTCAATCACCTGGCTTCCGAGCGAAAGGGCGTGGTCAACGGGCTGTATGTTTCGCTTTACTACAGCGGCGGTGCCCTGGGGTCGTTGCTGCCTGCGATTCTGTATCGGCACTTCGGTTGGCAGGTCTATCTCTGCGTGCTGGGTATTCTGCTGTGCGTCGCCTTTGCTGCCGCTCTGTCCCTGCGGCGGGTGCTGCCCGAGTCAGTCCAGATGTAGTTCGTGGCGCCCCGGGGGGATGCCCTGCTCGGTGATCCATGCTGTTACCAACCATGCCGGTGTTAGGTCAAAACAGACGTTGGCCGCGGTTACATGGGGCAGTTCAGGGGCGCCGAGGATCGCGCCCCCGCCTTCATCCAGGGTCGGCTGGCCCATATCCGGCCCGCGCCGCTTGAAACTCTCGCAGCACACATAGAAGGGAACCCCCTGGTCGTGTGCCGCCAACGCCAGCAGGTACGTCCCCGCATTGTTGATTACAGTGCCATCGGGCATCAGGCTATCTGCGCCCACCAGCACGCAGTCTGCCTGGCGGACGAACAAACCCATCTGGGCTTCGGTAATCAGTGTGGTGGGAATACCCCATTCGGACAGTTTGGCGAGCATGCGGTGGCCCAGCTGCAATGGGCGCGACTCGGTAACGATCGCCCGAACACCACTTTCCTTTAGTTGATGGAACACCTCGAGCACGGTGGAACTTGCACTGTGGGTCAGCACGGTCTTCTGTTCGCCAACCAACTCCCGGGCATGTGCCGCTACATCCCGCACGGCGTTACGAGAGGATTGAATCAGGTCGATTGCGAATTGAGCGGCTTGCCAGCGTGCATCATCCAGCCCCATGTCGTTAAGTTCCGAAACCTGCAAGCGCCAGCGAGCCAGCAGATTCACCAGCGGTGCCACGCTTGGGCGTCGGGCCGCCATCTGTTCGCCCCGTTCGTCCAGCAGCGAGAGCAAATTGCCCAAGTCCCGGGCCGGTGCGTGTAAGGCGCTGTCAGCACCAATCTGCAGACACTGACGGCTTAACTCGCTGGCACCGTGCACCCGGTCCTCACCCAGTTGGGTTAGAAAATCCCTGAAGTCGCCCTTATCCATGCCTGCCATCCCGGAGCCTGTGGAGCAAGACCTCCCGGTCCCCGATCATGAACCAAGCACCGGGTTCGCACCAGAGCGTGGCGACAGCGATATGGCGTGCGATGGAGCCTGTTGGGCGAGCGGCGGATTGGGTCGGGCCCTGAAAGCATTGTCTGAACCTGCTATGTTCGGAATGCTGTCGACAGCGCATGACGTGGGAGAACGCACATGGCCGAAGTTCAGCCGACCATCGGCACTTGGTACAAGAATGCGGTCAGCGGTGAGCGATTCGAAGTGGTCGCCATTGATGACGGCGCTCAAACTATTGAGGTTCAGCATTTTGAGGGGGAGCTGGAAGACATCGATCGCGAGACCTGGTCCGAACTTGCACTCCACGAGTTGCCGCCTCAGGAAGACTGGGGTGGTCCGTTTGATGATCTGGAACGCGATGAGGTCGAAACCGACGGGTCAGCCCACGGTATGCGGTGGAGCAATCCGCTGGATGAACTGGACTGAGGCTCAGGCTCGGGTTCGGGCTCAAGCACGGAGTTTGAGGGAGATGTTGGCTCCACCATTTGCACAGTGAAGTACTCGCCCAGCACGGAGCGCAATTCCGCCACCGTCAGAGTGTTGATGGACCGCGGGTCCTGGCGTGCGCGACAGGTGAGTTCGTAGCCCTCCCCCTGATCGTCGGAGCGCAGTCGGAAACGGACGCTAACCGTATCCAGCCCCCGCTGTTCTGCCAACATCAAACCGCTCAGGTTGCCATTGGCCGCAAGTCGGATCGGGTTATCCTCCAGCCGTTGGCTGCGTTCCAGACCGGAGTTCACGGCGGTCACGATAAATGCGTCGGATTCCAGTAATACCGGCTTGGCAGCGGTCTGATTGAGTAGAAACAGACAATAGGTCTCGTAACGATCGAGGTGGGGTTGCGCCATGATGCGCCCACCCTGAAAATGGACCGTACCGGGACCGATATCCAGCAATCGCGGCTCGATACTGATATCACGATTCAGATAAAAGACTGAACCTGGCTTGAGTTGGGTCGCCGGCCACTGTTCCGGGTCCTCCGGCAGCGGAGTGGCGCAGCCCAGGGCGATGGTGGGCAACGCGATTGTCCATAGACGTCGCCAGAGGGTAAGCGTCGGGTGTTCCGGGCGGCTCACGCCGGGTGCAAGGCGCGCAGTGGGCGGAGCGTCACGTAAGCGCCAGAGCCCCTCGTCATTGTTCCGCTTCTGGATTGTCCTAAGTTCATTCGGCTTTAAATCAGCGCCACGGCAGAGGTTACGACGCCGTCGGAATCGCCATACAGGTGATGTCCCGGGATGAAATCCACGCCGGCGAAGCGTACTGGGATATCGCGCTGGCCCTCATTGCGTTTTTGACTTTTCAACGGATGAGTCGCGAGCGCTTTCAGGCCGATGGGAATTTCCGCGATGTCCTTGGCGTCCCGGATGCAACCGTACATCACGATGCCGTTCCAGTCGTTGTTGTGGGCCAGCAGCGCGAGCTGGTCGCCCACCATGGCGCAGCGTCTGGATCCGCCCCCGTCGACCACCAGCACCCGCCCGCGGCCTGGGGTCTCCAGCGCGATCCGGACCTGACTGTTGTCCTCGAACGCTTTGACGGTCGCAATCGGCCCGCAAAAGGCAACGAGACCGCCGTAGTCACAGAACAGTGGCTCCGCGATCTGCAGTTCATCGGCATGGTCATCACACAAATCGGCCGTTTTGAACGTCATATCCGGTCTATCTCACGGGTCATAGAATATTGATCGTCTGAGCCTTATCGGTGCAATGCGGTGGCCCAACTGTCTTCAAAGAACATCTCGTTGAGTGGGCGACGTTTGCGTTCAGCCAGCTCGCGCTCCTGCAAGGCGCCGTCCAGCCCGTCAATCCGTCCGGGATGACCCACTGCGATCATGGCCATGGGTTCATAGCCGGACGGGATGGAAAAGCTCTCCCGAGCCTCCTCGGCATCGAAACCACCCATTTGATGGGCCATCAGACCCATGGCGGTCGCCTGCAGGCACAGGTTTTCGCTGGCGGCGCCGGTGTCATAGCGAGCCCAGCGGTTGACCGTTCCCCGTTCGCGGAAAGTATCCCCCGCCAAGGCAAGCAGCAGAATCGGGGCGTTCATGGCCCAGACCTGGTTGCCCGGGCTCAGGCAGTCGAACGCCTTTTGCCAGCTGAACTCGCTGCGATTTCGGTCCCACAGAATGTAACGCCAGGGCTCTTCACCAAAACAGGAGGGCGCCCAACGTGCCGCCTCAAGCAACGCTATAAGGTCTGATCGTGACACGGGTCTATCGCCGTCAAACGCCCGCCCACTCCAGCGACGGGCCAGGAGTTCGTGGATTGGGACAGACGTTTTGGCAGGTTTTTCAGTCATCGGTATATCACGAATCTTCGGCGCAGGCGCTGCAAAGCGGGCCAACGATACCCGAATCGCGCCCCCGGACCAATATCCCCAGGGAAGGTCTGATCAATTGATACGAATCGCGAAACCCCCGGAGGGGCTGGGTCTTTGCGCCCTTCGTGCGGCGTTGCACCTCGCTCATTGGCAACTCACTTACTCGCCTTGGGCCAACTACCCTCGGTGCGCCTGGCACGAGAGCGCGCAAAGACACCGGCGCGATCGCAGCAATTGACCCGACCTTCTCTAGACCAGGAGTTCCGGACGGTTCTTGAACTGCGCCAGGGCCTCCGGATTTGCCAGCGCCTCGGTGTTCTTGATCGGGCGCCCGTGAACCACCTCCCGGACCGCCAGTTCTACGATCTTGCCACTCTTGGTCCTGGGGATGTCCTGGACCTGAACGATGCGCGCCGGCACATGACGGGGTGTGGCGTTCACCCGAATCTGCCGGCGGATGCGGTCCTGCAGATCCTGATCCAGGATGCATCCATCTCGAAGCTGGACAAACAGCACCACGCGGACGTCGTGATCCCAATCCTGGCCAATCACCAGCGCTTCCAAGACCTCGTCGAGCTGTTCCACCTGCCGGTATATTTCGGCAGTCCCGATGCGCACGCCCCCTGGATTGAGTACCGCATCGGAGCGGCCGTAGACCACCAGCGTCCCGCGTTCTGTCAGCTCGACGTAGTCACCGTGGCACCAGACGTTGGGAAACCGGTCGAAGTAGGCCTGTCGATACTTACTGCCATCATCATCATTCCAAAATGCCACCGGCATTGACGGAAACGGTTTGACGCACACCAGTTCCCCTTTCTCCCCCACGACTCGTTGTCCCGTGTCATCCCATACCTCCACCGCCATGCCCAGGCCGCGGGACTGGAGTTCACCGCGGTACACGGGCAGAACCGGATTGCCCGGCGCAAAGCAGGAGATTATGTCGGTGCCCCCGGTTATGGACGACAGGCAAAGGTCTTGTTTGACGCTTTGATATACGAAATCGAAGCTTTCGGGCGCCAGCGGCGAGCCGGTGGACAACATGGTCCGCAGCGCGCCCAGTTTGTGGGTCCGGGCCGGCTCCAGCTCCGCCTTTCTCAGCGCGTCTATATACTTGGCGGAGGTGCCGAATACGCTCATGTCCTCGGCTTGCGCAAAGTCGAACAAAGCATTGCCGTCTGGGTAGAACGGTGAGCCGTCATACAACAACAGGGTGGCGCCGGATGCCAATCCGGAAACCAGCCAATTCCACATCATCCAGCCACAGGTGGTGAAGTAGAAAAACCGATCGCCCGGTTTCAAATCGGTGTGCAGACGGTGTTCCTTGAGATGCTGCAGTAGCGTACCGCCGGCACCATGGACGATGCATTTGGGGACGCCTGTGGTGCCCGAGGAAAACAGAATGTAGAGGGGATGGTCGAAGGGGACCTGTTCGAATTCGATCTCGGCCGGGTCGAACGGTGCAGTAAACGCATCCCAGGTAAGCGCATCGGCAACGGAGTCCAGCTCGGGCTCGGCAGTGGTATAGGGAACAACCACTACACGTTCCAGCGACGGCAGGCGGCGCCTGACTTGCGTCAGCTTCTCGAGCAGGTCGTGGCGTTTGCCGTTGTAGAAATAGCCATCGACGGTAAACAGAACCTTGGGCTCGATCTGGCCGAAGCGATCGACAATACCGTTGACACCAAAATCCGGTGAACCGGAGCACCATACAGCGCCCAGACTGGCCGTGGCCAGCGCAGCCGCAATGGTTTCCGGCAGGTTGGGCATGTAGCCCGCGACCCGATCGCCGGGCTTGACGCCAAGGCCGCGTAAGGCGCTCGCCAATCGTGATACGGATTGATGCAATTGCTCATGTGTCCAGCGGCTCTCCACTTGATCTTCGCCGCGGAACACGATGGCTTCGGTGTCGCCTCGATACTTCAGGAGGTTTTCGGCGAAGTTCAGCCGCGCATCGGCAAACCACCGTGCGCCGGGCATTCGATCGTTGTCGGTCAAGGTGGCCTTGCCCCGTTCCGACGCGATCACGCCACAATGATCCCATACCCCCTCCCAGAACGCGGTGGGATGCTCGATGGACCATTGGTAAAGGGCAGCATAATCTGGAAGGTCCACCCGGTGCCGGCCAGCCATCGCGCGTCTGAAGGCCGTGATCTGAGCCTTTTCCACGCGTTCGAGATCAGGTCGCCACAGTTCAAGCGCCATATACGGGCTCCATATGGAGACGAGCCCTGCTGATGATCGAAACGCCCGGCGAACCCATCATTATCAGTCGTAGTTGCGCTGATCGTCGATCACTTTACCGTCGTTAGGCAACCGCTCATCCGCCGGCACCACCTGGGCACGGAGCTTGGTCACCTCGCGTACCGTGGCGGCGATGTGATCCAGCAGGTCTGGTGCTGTTTCGCCCAAGTCACAGCACAAAGTCATTTGATCACGCTGATCCGGGTTGCTGACGACCAGACGCGCCTGGCGAATCTCCGGGTGACGCCTTACCACTTCCTCGACCTGCTCGGGGTGCACAAACATACCCCGCACCTTGGTGGTTTGGTCGGCCCGTCCCAGCCAACCGCGGATGCGCATGTTGGTCCGCCCGCAAGAACTGGCGCCGGGCAGAACCGCCGAAAGGTCGCCGGTTCCGAATCGGATAAGGGGATAGTCAGGATTAAGGGTCGTCACCACCACTTCGCCAACCACGCCCTCGGCCACGGGTTCGTCGGTGCCGGGACGCACGATCTCGACCAGCACCTGCTCATCGCAGACCATCCCATCCAGGGCGGGGGTTTCGTATGCGATCAGCCCCAGATCTGCCGTTGCATAGGCCTGCAGCACTTGAATGCCGCGTGCCCGGAAACGTTCGCGCAAGGCGTTGGGCAGGGCCTCGCCGGACACCAGTGCGTTTTGGATCGAATCCAGATTCTTTCCCAGTTCATCGGCTTTTTGCAGGATGATGTCGAGAAAGCTGGGGGTGCCGACATAGGCCCGAGGTCGTAAATCGGCGATGGCGCCAACCTGCAGCTCGGTTTGCCCAACGCCGGCGGGAAAAACGGTGCAGCCCAGAGCGTCCGCGCCAGACTCCATCATCGAACCGGCCGGAGTGAAGTGGTAGGAAAAAGTGTTGTGCACGAGATCGCCAGGCCGGATACCGGCGGCGAACAAGGCACGGGCCATACGCCAGTAGTCTGCTCGTCTTGCCTGGGGTTCGTAGATCGGGCCGGGGGACTGAAACACCCGGCCCATCTCAGCCAGGGGCGCGGCCGTCAGCCCGCCGAACGGAGGTGCCTGGCCCTGCAGCCCAATAAGCCGCGATTTTCGGGTCACCGGGATCGCAGCAAGGTCTTCGCGGGCGGCCAACTGCCCGATATCCAGGTCGACCAGGCTGCTGGCGAACGCCTCGGTGCTGGCTCTGGCGTGAGCGACCTGGGCACGCACCGCATCCATAAGTTCTGTCTCGCGGTCTTCCGCGGCGCGTGTTTCCAGGGCGTCGAAGTGCGTCGCGTCGGGCGAATCTGAATGGTATGTCATTTGGGGATTGAGTCAGGCCTGTTTTGATGGGTGGGTCAGCGCGTCGGAAGCGCGGCCTAAACCGGGCTTACGCCAACCAGCGTTTGCGGCGTCGGTAGTGCTTCACGTCCCGGAAGCTTCTGCGGCCCTCGCCGCTCAGTCCCAGGTAGAATTCCTTCACGTCCTCATTTTGCGCCAGTTCCTTCGCCACCCCATCCATAACCACACGTCCGTTTTCCAGAATGTATCCGTAGTTCGCATAGCGCAGCGCAACCATGGTGTTCTGTTCGGCCAGCAGAAAACTGACGCCTTCTTTTTCATTTAGATCCTGGACGATCTCAAAAATCTCCGACACCACCTGTGGCGCCAGGCCCATGGACGGTTCATCCAGCAGGATCATTTTTGGTTGCGCCATCAGGGCGCGGCCGACCGCGCACATCTGCTGCTCACCGCCTGAGGTGTAACCGGCCAGAGCACTGCGGCGTTCCTTGAGTCTGGGGAAGTAGCTGTAAACCTTGTCCAGGCTGGCGGAGATTTCACCGCGGCCGCCGGTTCGGGTGTAGGCGCCGGTCAGCAGATTCTCTTCAATGGTGAGATGTTCGAAACAGTGCCGGCCCTCCATAACCTGTATCACGCCCCGTTTGACCAGATCCGACGGTGTCATGCTGTCCACCCGTTCCTGCATGAACTCGATGCCGCCTTTGGTCACCTCGCCTCGTTCGGCTCGGAGCAGGTTCGAAATCGCTTTCAGGGTTGTGGTCTTGCCGGCACCGTTTGCGCCCAAAAGGGCGACGATGTCCCCTTTGGGCACTTCCAAGGAAACGCCCTTGAGAACCAGGATAACGTGATCATAGATCACTTCGATGTTGTTCACCGACAGCAGGGACGGCGTCGCATCGTTCATCGGCCGACTCCGATCGCGATGAGGTAAAGGCCCGGCGGCGTGCCGCCGGGCCGACGGCGGCGGAAACTCAGTTACAGGTCCGGGGTGTTATGTTGTTCTCCTTGGCGTAGGCCATGGAGTCCTCTTTCACCAGCGGATCAACCACATCCGCCATACTGTCGTAGAACTTGGAGACCATGTTCCATTTCTTTTCCTTGGCATCCCATTGCTGAAGGGCCACTTTCTGCGGTCCAGCATGGTCCTGGCAGGTGACGACCACCGGAATGGTGAATCCCTCGAAACCCAGTTCGTTCAAACGCGCCTCGTCCACGTTCAATGCTTCGAATCCATCGCGGACATGGGTGCCCTTTACCTCGTTTGTGCCATGGATCTTCATGCCAGTGCGAATCGCCTCGGTGGTCCACATGGCCGCCACGACGCCCCGGTTGTACAGAACTTCGCCAATGCGGTCCCGATCACCCGCGCCCTTGTCCGCATCGTACACATGCTTCTTGATGTCCTCATGAACCGGGAAGCCGTCACCGGCCGCGTGGAACGCGCCTGAAAGATAACCATCGGCCGCCTCACCGGCCGGCATGACATCATTCTCTGAGCCCGACCACCAGACGCCAATAAAATGATCCATGGGGAAGCGTATGGATGCGGCTTCCTTGATGGCGACCTGGTTCATCACGCCCCAACCCCACATCAAAACCCAGTCCGGACGCTCCCTGCGGACCTGCAGCCAGGTGGCTTTCTGTTCCTGTCCGGGATGATCCACCGGCAACAACTGGAGGGTGAAGCCCAGCTTCTCTGATAATACCTCCAGGGTTCGGATCGGTTCCTTACCGTAGGCCGAGTTGTGATAGACCAGGGCAATCTTCTTGCCTTTGAGTTTGTCCATGCCGCCTTCCTGGTCGGCGATGTACTGGACAAACACGGTGGCCTGATCCCAGTAGGTGGCGGGGAAGTTGAACACCCAGGGGAAAACCTCTCCGTTTGCTGCCGAAGTGCGCCCGTAACCCATGGAAAAGATAGGGATCTCGTCCACTGAACTCTTAGGTATGAGTTGATAGGTAATGCCGGTGGAAAGCGGTTGGTACACCAGCGCACCTGACTCACCCACATCCTTGGTTTTTTCGTAGCACTCCACACCCTGTTTGGTGTTATAGGCCGTTTCGCAGGCCACGATATTGATCGTCGCCCCTTCGATACCGCCGTCGCGTTCATTCAACAGGGTCAGATAGTCCGCGTAGCCATTGGCGAACGGAATGCCATTGGGTGCATATGGACCGGTGCGGTAATCCAGAGAGGGCATGGTCAGTTCATAAGCGGCTGCGGATTGGCCCAGTAGGGCCACCGCCAATGCTGCTCCGATCAGGCTTGCTTTTACGTTGCGCAGTTTCATCGAATCCTCCAAATGGGTTTCTTTTGTTGATGGTCTACAGACCCCTCCCGAGGTCAAATCGCCCGAGCACTGTGCCCCGCCTAGTAGGGAAAGGGCCAGAGCCGCAGTTTCTCCTTCAAGATTTGCCAGAGTCGGGCAAGGCCGTGCGGCTCCACGATGAGAAAAAAGATAATCAGCAGGCCCATGAGCAGGATTTCCACGTGCTTGGCGGTTACCGCTGCCATGCCCAATGAGTCCACCATGACGTTCTTGAGTAGAATCGGCATCAGCACAATAAACGCCGCGCCCAGGAAAGAGCCGAGAATGCTTCCAAGCCCCCCTATGATGACCATGAACAGAACCAGGAATGACTGATCGATGCCAAACGCCTCAGTGGGTTCCGCCGATCCCAGCCAAACCGCAAAGTACAGCGCACCGGCCATACCCACGTAGAATGAACTTACCGCAAAGGCCGACAGCTTGGTGGTAAGCGGACGAACGCCGATGATCTCCGCCGCAATGTCCATATCCCGGATGGCCATCCAGGAACGGCCAACGCGGTTGCGCACCAGATTCTTGGCCACCAGGGCGAACAGAGCGACGAAGCTCAAGCAGAAAAGATAGGTCACCGCCGGATGGGTATGAGCCCCTGTCACCAGTATCCCAAATACGGATGCCGGCGGTGCCGTGATTTGCCCGGTTGCATTGTAGTTATTGAACCAACCGAACTTGTTGAACACCCAAACGAGAAAAAACTGAGCTGCCAATGTGGCGACAGCCAGGTAAAACCCCTTGATGCGTAACGAGGGCAGTCCAAACAGGACGCCGACCGCGGCGGTGATCAAACCCGCCGCCAGTACCACAGGGATGAAGTCGAGATTCGGAAACGTGGTCATGATCTTGTAGGCGGCGTAGGCGCCCACGGCCATGAAACCGCCGGTGCCCAGAGAAATCTGCCCGCAGTACCCGACCAGGATGTTGAGACCCAGTGCCGCCATGGCATAGCAGAGAAACGGGAGAAGCACCGCGTTTGACCAGTAGTCATCGATCAGAAACGGCACTACCCCGTAGGCCACCACCAACACCGCGATAAGGCCCCATCGGTCCTGGGCAATGGGGAAAATGGCCTGATCAGCGGGATAGCTGGTTTTGAACTGTCCGGATTCGCGATAGAACATGTTGTCAGACCCTTTCTATGATCTTCTCGCCAAACAAGCCTTGGGGCCTGAACAAGAGAAAAGCCAGGGCCAGCATGTAGGCAAACCAGTTCTCGATGGCGCCCCCCACAAACGGGCCGACATACACTTCCGCCACCTTCTCGCCCACCCCGATGATCAATCCGCCGATGATGGCGCCCGGCACCGAGGTAAAACCACCGAGAATCAGCACCGGCAAGGCCTTGAGGGCGATGAGCGACAGCGAGAACTGAACGCCGGACTTGGAGCCCCACATGACACCTGCGACCAGGGCGACTATGCCGGCAACCGTCCATACGATGACCCAGATGCTGCGCAGGGAGATGCCCACGGACAATGCGGCCTGGTGATCATCTGCCACCGCCCGCAGCGCACGACCGACGCGGGTTTTCTGGAAAAAGATGGCCAGAACGGTAACCAACACTCCCGCCGTGACCGCAGCGACGATTTCCAGCTTTTCCACGTACAGATTGAGATTGTCCAGGCCCCAGTCCCAGGCACCCTGGGGAATCCCCAGGTCGAGTACCTTGACGTCCGACCCCCAGACCAGGTCACCCACCCCTTCCAGAACATAGGCCAGGCCAATGGTGGCCATGAACAAAATTATCGGATCCTGATTCACCAGGTGCCTGAGCACTGCCCACTCGATGACCCAGGCGACACCGGCCATGACCCCGATGGTCAGGATCACGGCAGCCCATCCGGGCAGGCCGAATGTCTCCATCAACCCGACCAGGGTCAAGGCTGCGAACAGACACATCACGCCCTGGGCAAAATTGAACACGCCGGATGCTTTGAATATCAGTACGAAGCCCAGGGCGACCAGGGAGTACATGACGCCGGCCATCAGGCCACTGATCACGGTTTCGATCAGAAACATGAGATCCTGGCTCATACGACGTCTCCAGCCTGGGTTCGATTCGGGCGATTCCCGGCGCGTTCATTTTCCCGGTCATTCACTGGCCACCCCGAGATAGGCGTCAATGACTTCCTGATTGTTTCGAACTTCATCCGGCGTGCCCACCGCTAGCAACCGACCGTAATCCAGCACGGTGACTCGGTCGGAAATGTCCATGACCACCGCCATATCGTGTTCAATGAGCACGATGGTGGTGCCGAACTCCTCGTTCACGTCCAGCACGAAACGGCACATGTCCTCTTTTTCTTCCAGGTTCATACCGGCCATAGGCTCGTCGAGCAGCAGCAAGGACGGTTCTGCCGCCAGTGCCCGGCCCAGTTCCACCCGCTTCTGGATGCCATAGGGCAAGCGACCGACCGGTGTCTTGCGCACTGACTCCAGGTTGAGAAAGTCGATGATCTCCTCAACTTTCCCACGGTGTTCCAATTCTTCGCGCCGGGCGCGCCCCCAGTACACGGCCTGTTCCAGCATGGTGCTGTGCATCTTCAGATTACGACCGGTCATGAGGTTGTCCAGAACGCTCATGCCTTTGAACAGGGCAATATTCTGAAAGGTACGGGCGATGCCTTGCACCGCAGCCTGGTGGACCTTCATACGGCTGCGGGTTTGCCCTTTAAAGGTGATCTGTCCCTGTTGCGGATGGTAGAACCCGTTGATCACATTGAGCATGGAACTCTTTCCGGCTCCGTTCGGGCCGATGATGGCGGCGAGTTCGTGTTCGCGTACGTCGAAGCTGATATTCGACAGGGCCTTTACCCCGCCAAAACTCAGGCTGATGTTATCGGCTTTGAGCAGGATCTCGCCGATCGGCTGACGTGCCATCGCGCCCCCTATCCGGTTTTGCGCATTTCAGTGACGCCGTAGGCCTGGGCGGTCTGTATTTCGACCTTGGCCAACAGCCTGCCGGTTCGACCGTCCTCGAATTTGACCTCCAGGTCAACATCGACCGCCGATCGACCGTCATAGAGCCCGTTCACCAGGTCCTCATAGCGGTCCGCGATGAAGTTGCGTCTCACCTTGCGGGTACGTGTGAGTTCGCCGTCATCGGCATCCAATTCCTTGGGCAGAATCAGAAATCGCCTGATCTGGGACGCCGACAGGCGGCTGTCCTCAGCCAGATCAGCGTTGACCTTCTCCACGCACTCGCGAACCATTTCCGCGACTTCCGGCCTCGCGGCCAGGTCCGTGTATCCCGTGTAGGCCATGTTCTGGCGTTCGGCCCAGTTGCCTACTGCGTCGAGGTCGATGTTCACGAACACCGCGGCAAAGTCGCGTCCGTCGCCGAAGGCCACGACCTCCTTCACCTGGGGGAAGAACTTCAGCTTGTTTTCCAGATACTTCGGGGCAAACATGGCACCGCTGGTGAGTTTGCCCACGTCTTTTGCACGATCAATAATCCGCAAATGCCCTTCATCGTCGAAATAGCCCGCGTCTCCGGTTAACACCCAGCCATCTTCGGTTTTTGTGCTTCGGGTCGATTTCTCATTCTTATAATAGCTGTGGAAAACGCCCGGACTGCGGTACAGGACCTCTCCATCATCAGAGATTTTCACTTCGACACCGGCGGCCGGGACCCCCACGGTATCCGCTCGAACCTGACCGTTGGGCTGTACGCAAATAAAAACAGTGGCCTCAGTCTGGCCGTAGAGTTGTTTGACGTTGATGCCCAGCGAGCGGTAAAAATCAAAGATGTCCGGCCCAATGGCCTCGCCGGCGGTGAATGCCAGCTTGATGCGCGAAAATCCAAGTACGTTCTTCAGGGGTGCATAGACCAGCACGTTGCCGATCCAGTATTTCATCCGCTCCATGGAGTTCACTTGCTCTCCATCGAGGATCCGGGAACCGACCTTGCGTGCCACCTCCATGAAGTAGTCGAACACTTTGCGCTTTACCGCACTTGCATCTTCCATCCTAATGATTACTTGGGTGAGGAGATTTTCATAAACCCTTGGCGGTGCGAAATAGTAGGTTGGCCCGATCTCGCGCATGTCGGTCATGACGGTTTCGGTGCTCTCGGGGCAGTTGACGCAGAATCCTGCCACGTATGACTGGGTGACCGAGAATAGATTGTCCCCCACCCAGGCCATCGGCAGATACGCCAGTACCTCCTCGTCGGCGGTCAAACCTTCCTGCTCCACACCGTTGCGACCGGTAATCACCAGATTGTCATGGGTCAGCAGAACGCCCTTCGGGTTGCCGGTGGTGCCCGAGGTGTAGAGCATGATGGCGAACTGGTCACCTTGGGTTTCTGCAACGCAGCGTTCAAAAAAATCCGAATGCGCACGATCATAGTCCTGGCCCAGGGTCTGCAGATCCGCTATGGAATGGAGTAAACCGGTATGTTCGTAGTCGCGCAGTCCGCGTATCTCGTCGTAGACGACGTTTTCAAGTTTTGGGCACCGGTCCTTGATCTCCAGCAGTTTGTCCACTTGCTCCTGGTCTTCAACCACCGCGAACCGGATGTCGGCATCGTTCAGTATGTAGATCATCTCCGCGGCGACGGAATCCTGATAAAGGGGTACCGGAATCGCACCGATGCACTGCGCCGCCACCATGCTCCAGTACAGACGGGGGCGGTTGTCACCCACCACGGCGAGTTTGTCACCCGACTCAAGCCCCAGGGCCTTGAGGCCACAAACCAGTTTGCCCACTTCGTCCGCCATTTCCGCCCAGGTCCAGGTCTGCCATATACCAAAGGCTTTCTCGCGCATGGCGGGGCTGTTGGATCGGATACGCGCGTGCTGGAGCAATAGTTTGGGCAGGGTATCCGCCGGGTCGATCTTTGATCCATGTGCCGTGGTACTCGGCTCAGACATGGCCGTGTCGCTCCTTTTCCGTGGTGGTGGCGCGATTCTGTCGCTGAGCGAGAGGGTGGCACCACCGCGCCGTTCTGTTCTAATTATCGTTTACTGAATTCATCGCCACCGGGCCGAGGCCTACTTCGACCCCGATCCCGCCAAACGCTGGTTGAGTCAACGTCAGCCGGTCAATACGCCGAATATTCTCCACATGTCAGGCAAGCCGGGCGGTTGGGACCCGGCTTGACGCGCTCGGCCCATGCCAGGGCTCCGGAATCGTGCGGCACGGCCGAAGTCTTCACAGGCCTCTGCCTCTGACGGTAACCGTATTCAAAACCAGGTCAAGGTTACCTGCAACATGGAATCGGTGGGCGGGTTCAAAATTGTGGTTCCGGTTGGCGAATCGTTCTGGTACGGGTAAAGTCCACGCTTCGAATCAACACCCACACTGGAGAGCTCCCATGCCGAAACGGTTCGGAGTCAAACAACCCCTGTTCCGGCCGTCACACGAGCGTACGCGAAGCGTACTGGCCACCCTGGCCGGCACGGTGCTGGCGCTGTCCCTTTTCCCGGCATCAGCCCAAACCGAGAAGAAGTTTCAGGACTGGATCTACCGTTGTGAGCCGGCCCAGGGCGATGTGCCAGAACGCTGTTTTATCGTTCAGACGATCAAGGACACCGAATCGGATCGGGACCTGGCGCAGATGGCCATAGGCTATGTTCCGGATCAACCGGATCCGGTGGCCATCATCTCACTGCCCCTGGGCATCTATTTGCCGCCCGGAATCGGCTTGAAAGTAGATGAAGGTGAACCGGTTCGGGTCCCTGTGGAGATCTGCGACGGGGGCGGGTGCAGAACCGGCATTACCCTGAAAGATCCACTGCGGGCTTCTATGAAGAAGGGCGTCACCGCGCTCATTCTGGTGCAGGATGGCAGTCGCCAACCCGCAGGCCTTCCCATATCTCTGAAAGGCTTCACGGCGGCGCTCAATTCCCTGCAGCCTTGATCGCAGGTCACCCCGCCGCTGGGCACTTCCGGCGCGGCGGGGTGACGATGATCTGCAGCATGTCGATCACTGAGGCGTAGCCACCTCGGGGTTAGCGCCGATCTGTCGCGTCCGTTTCGGCTCGCGCCGCCCCAACACAATGATCAGCAGGGGTGGAATGATGGCCAGAGTGAGTACCGCGGACAGCGCCAACCCGCCCACCACGACAGAGCCCAGTCCCCGATAGAGTTCGGAACCGGCCCC
This sequence comes from uncultured Gammaproteobacteria bacterium, assembly GCA_963783675.1. Taxonomy (GTDB): domain Bacteria; phylum Pseudomonadota; class Gammaproteobacteria; order Competibacterales; family JAHEDQ01; genus JAHEDQ01. Next base: position 61,215 of record CAWAOU010000005.1, on the reverse strand, counting down.
CGGAAACAGCACCAGTGGCAGCATGCCCACCACCGACGTCAGTGTGGACATGAAAATCGGGCGTATCCGGTTCCGGGTCGCCTCGCAGATGGCGTCTGCGCTGGACATGCCGTCCACCCTGAGGTGTTGGAGCGTCTGGTGAACCAGCAGGATGGCGTTGTTGACCACGATGCCAATCAAAATCACGAAGCCCAGCAGTGTGAGCATGTCCAGGGGCTGGAACACAAACTGGTTTAGCAGCGCCAGTCCAAGCACGGCGCCGGCAGTCGCTAACGGGACCGAAAAGATGATGATCAACGGATAAACAAAACTCTCGAACAAAACCGCCATCACCAGGTACACGATGGCCAGTGCCACCAGCAGTTGCAATATCATGGCGTCCCAGGTCTCGGTCAGCTTGTCGGCTGTGCCGGACAGACCAACGCGCACGCCGGGTGGCAAGCCCTGCTCCTCGAGCACCTGCATGACCTGATCGCGCAAGGTATCCATGGCCGCTTCCAACGGGACTCCCGGAGCCGGGCGTATCTCGAGGGTGACCGTGCGGGTGCGTTCCCGATGGCGGATCTCGGTTGGTCCCGAGGTGATCTGCACTTCTGCCAATACATCCACCGGAACTATGGTGCCATTGGTCGTGACGACGGGCAGATGGGCGATGCCTTGGGTCTCGATAACTTTGAACTCGGGTCCCCGCAAGGTGAGGTCGATGCGCTTGCCCTCGGTGGTGATTTCCGCCACCCGAATGCCGTCGTTGTAGGCATCCACAGTAAGGGCCAGTTCACGCGCGGTGACGCCGCTGTCCGCCAGTCGCACTCGATCCGGCACCACCCGAATCTCCGGCGCGCCCAGCTCGAGCCCCGGCAATGGCCGTAACTGATTACCCTGGTCTCGTGGCATGACCTGTCCGACCAGACCGGCTGCACGCAGCGCCACTCCCAGCACGACTTCGAGATCCGGGCCCGAAACGTCAAGATTCACCGATCGCCCCCCACCAACGCCGCGTCCGAAGATGGAAGGCTGGGTCATGAAACCGAACGTGCCCGGTTCGCGAAAAACCGGTCCTTGCAGCACCGGGATCAGTTCACCGGCACGCGACGGGTCGACCGAGGATGCACCAACAAAGGCTCTTGCCCGGGTCGCCACGAAAAAGAAATTTCGAATCTTGGGCGGATCACCCGGTGCCGATTCCGGTCCGGTTTCGATCTCCCAGTTGGGCCGGACCGCGGATTCCAGAGCCTCTGCGATTTCGGTAGTGGTATCCAGATTGTAACCAGGCGGGGGGAGAATGACGCCGAACACAAGATTGCGGTTTCCCTCCGGCAGATACTCGAGCTTGGGCAGCAGCAGCCAGGTAACAGTCACCGCGGCCGCCGTGAACACCCCGATGACGCTGAGCGCGAGCAAGCGATTGCTGACCACCCGCCGGGTTACACCAACGACAAATCGGCTGAAACCATGGGCGAAACCGTCCACCAACGGTATGTGGCGCTGGGTAGCCGCCACCGGGCCGGCCAGCAAGCGGCTGGAGAGTGCTGGGATCAATGTCACCGCCACCACCAGAGACAGCATCACCGATACCGATATTGCAACCGCGATGTCCCGGAACAGCTGCCCAACTTCAAGGTCAAGCAACAGAATGGGAATGAACACCATGACGGTGGTAAGCGCCGACACCAGCACCGCGCCCCAGACCTGTCGGGCACCCTCATATGCAGCCTGAGGTGCGGGCATACCCGACTGGCGCAGTCTGAATATGTTCTCCAGCACCACAATAGCTGCGTCCACTACCATTCCGACGGCGAAGGCGAGGCCGGCCAGGGAGATCACATTGATGGAGCGCCCCATTGCGGCCATGGCGACGAATGAACCGACCACCGATACGGGGATGGCGATGGACACGATCAAAGTGGCCCCGAGGGAGCGTAAAAACAGCATCAGAATGATCGCGGCCAGCGTGCCACCGACATATATATTCTGCCGCACGAGGGTCAGGGCAGAGTCGATGTAAACAGTTTCGTCATACACCTGGCGCAGCCTGAGCCCCTGATCAGGCAACGTTTCCGCTTCCAGGTTCGCCACCGTGATGCGGATTCCCTCCATGGTCTCGATGACGTTGGCACCGGTCTCGCGAACCGCATTCACGGCCATGGCAGGTTCGCCCAGAAAACGTATTCGGGCCGACGGTTCCTTGTAGCTGTAAAACACGTCGGCAATGTCGCCAACCAGAACCCGGGCCAGACGGCCGGAGACAGGGTCCTGTGTGCGCTGCAATACCACCTCGCTGACGGCATCTACCGAGCCCAGTTCGCCTTCTGTACGAACCACGTAGCGTCGCTTGCCTTCGTCCACGCTCCCGGCAGACAGTGAGATGTTGGCCGAGCGCAATACCTGTAGCATCCGGTCGACGGTCAAGCCGTGCTGTGCCATACGGACCGGATCGATCACCACCCTCAACTCGCGCTCGCTGCCCCCATACACGTTGACCCGACCGACGCCGGAGACCCGCTCAAGACGCTCCTTGATTACGTCGTCCACGAAGTCACCGTAGGTATGCATGTCGCGATCGTTGCCGGGCAGGCGCTGGAGAATAAACCAGGCGATGGGGTTATCCTCCGAGCCGGCCGTGTCCAAGGTGGGCTCATCTGCCTCATCCGGATAGCCACTCACCCGGTCGAGTCGGTTTGCTACCAGCAAAAGGGCCCGGTCCATGTTCTGCCCAACCTGAAACTCCAACGTGATCTCGCCGCGGCTGTTCTGTGAACTGCTGATCATGCTGTCCAGTCCTTCCAGACCCTTCAGCACTTCCTCTTGGCGATTCACGATCTCACGTTCGACCTCTGCCGGCGCCGCGCCAAACCAGTTCGTGGTCACAGTGATGATCGGACTGCGCACATCAGGCGCGAGCTGTACCGGTATTGTTTCCAATGCGAGTGTGCCGAACAGCAGTACCATCAATACCGCTGCCAGAACTGCAATCGGTCGCTCGATCGAGAGTTTGATCAGGTCCATGGCTCAGCCCTGGCTGGCGCTTTCGGGCGCGGGGGGGGCGAATGGCGCTACCGCCTGCCCGGGTCGCAATCGCTCATTGCCACGAATCACCACTTGCTCGCCGGGCTTTAAACCGTCTATCACCTGAAAACGCTGCCCCACAGCCCGTCCGAGCACAACCGGCCGGGGATTGGCTACGCCGTCCTCGACCACATACACAATGGCACCGGCTGCTTTGCGTAGAACCGCGTCCTTATGGACGGATACCACATCGCTCTCGCTTCCCGCTGGGATATCCAGGGTGACAGACTGATTTGAGGCCAGCCTGATTTCGCTTGTGGTCAAGTCGGAAGTAAAACGCACGGGACGTGTCCGCGAAGCTGGGTTTTCATCCGGGATCACCGAGCGCACACTGGCCTGGTGGTCCGGAAGACCCTCCACCCGTAGCCCTACGGAAACGCCGGGTCGGAGCGACTCGACCAGCGTGGCGGGGACGTCCGCCTCTATCTCAAGGCTGCGATCGTTAACCAACGTCACCACCGGGTCCCCGATGCGGAGCCAGGCGCCTGCGCTGGTTTGCCGCAAGGTAACAACGCCTGGAAACGGCGCCTTGACAACGCTATCCCGCAGTTCGATCTCCGACAGTTCCAGCCGCTCTTGCCCGCTGGCGATGCGGGCATCCGCTTCCAAAAGACTGCTGCGGGCGACCGCCAACTCTTGAACCCGGGTATCGTACAAGGACTCCGCGAATGCCGCGCTGCCCCGCAACTGTTCCAGCCTCCTCAACTCCTGTCCGGCCAGCCGTTCCCTCGCCTCGGCGGTTGCCCTGAGCGCCTGCTGTTCTTCGATTTCACGCTGCCGCTGGTTGCGCACGGTCTTGAGCCGGCTTTGGTCTAGAACGGCAAGCACATCGCCGAAATCCACCTCATCGCCGACGCGAACGCGCAGCTCGGCCACCGGTCCCGCAGTGCGCGCCGCCACCACCCCGCTCTGGGTGGCGACCAGCCGACCCAGGACCGGCACGGTTTGAGACATGGGCTCCTGACGCACGACATCGACGCCAACCGGGGTTGAATCGGGTTGGGCCATGGCCAGGCCGGCGGCGATCGTGGCCACTCCAAGGCCGATCCCTCGGTAAATTCGCTTGCGCAACGACGATGCTCCGTACTGGGTTCGATAAGAGGCGCAACTATAGCATCGGCCCACCCGCGCCGAGTATGGATCAAACAGTGCTGAACAGGTTCCCTCGGAAACGCGGATTCCGCAAATAGGCATACGGATTGCTTCGGTCCGCAAGCAAAGAGCCCCGAATCAGCATGCCAAGCGCGGCCTTTCGCCCGACCGAGCATGTGCCGTTCAGTCTGCCGGCCTCGGGGGCGAAAAAAATAAACGCACGACGGCGGAACGCAATATGACAGATTCTCTGTTCAAGTCTCGGCTCTACTCCAGCACAGCCGCTACGCTCCTTGCGCTGACGGGTCTTGCTCCAGCCGAACCGGTTATGGCTGCAAAATGCCTTTTTGTCTCCTCCTATCATCAGGGTTATGCCTGGTCAGACGGGGTCGAACAGGGCCTGCGCGAAGTGCTGGTGGGACACTGTGACCTGCGCCAGTTCGATATGGACAGCAAACGGCGAAAATCGGAACAGGAAAAACAACAGGCGGCCGAGGCGGCTCGGAATCTGATCGAAACCTGGCAACCTGATGTGGTGATTGCCGCCGACGACAATGCCGCCAAGTATCTGATAGAGCCCTTTTTCAAGGACCACGAAACGCCGTTTGTATTCTGTGGTGTCAACTGGAGCGCTGAAGAGTACGGCTTTCCGTTCAGCAACGTTACCGGCATTGTCGAGGTCGCCCCGATCGAACCACTTCTGAATCGGGCCTATGAAATAGTCAGCCCGGCAAAGCGAGCGATTTACCTGGGTGCCGACACTCTGACGGAACGTAAGAATCTGGAACGGTTTCAGCGTGCCACCGCACGGCTGGGCATTGACTTGGAAAGCCGACTGGTGGAAGACACAGAGGGCTGGCTCAAGGCTTACCGCGATGGTCAGACCACCGATTTCCTGATTCTGGGCAGCAATTCTGGCATCAATGACTGGGACCCCGCGCTGATTGCTGATGCGCTGCCGACGGCTTCCCACCGGCTAACCGTTACCACTCACGGTTGGATGATGCCGTACTCGATGTTTGGCCTCACCAAAGTTCCACAGGAACATGGCGCCTGGGCGGCGGAAACTGCGCTTGAAATACTCCGCGGCACACCCCCCGACGAGATCCCAATCATCACCAATCGGAAGTGGGATGTTTGGGCCAACCGTGAACTTTTGTCTGCCGCAGGTATCGAGTTGCCTCGCCACCTCAGCCACAAGGCGAAGCGGGTTCAGTGAAGGTGACGAGTTCCAGAACACTCCGGATCCTGTCCGGCGCCGAAAAGATCGGATTGCTCCTTCTGAGCTGCGGATTCGCTATGGCCGCGGCCTATGGCGTGCTCAGAAGCAACCTGGAGTCGGCGCGGGTTGAATTTCAGGATCAGGCTCACGCCTATCACGAGCGGGTCAGCCAAAGTGTCGCCGCGGCGGAAGCCATGCTGAGTACGCTCTCTGGCCTGTATCAGGCCAGCGGCGAGCTCAATCTTGCGGAAATGACCTTTATGTCCGAAGGCTTGCGCGCGGAGTATCCCTATGTGGAAGCCATTGCTTACCTGAGTTGGGTCAGGCCCGATGAATTTGATGCTTTCCAAGCGCTGATGCGCACCCAGATTGCGCCCCAGTTCCGGGTCCGCAAACCCTTCGATGCAAACGGATCCGGATCTGTGCCCTCCCCTCAGGCGGCAGTGCTGCCCCTGACCTTTGTCGAACCATTGAGCCCTAGGACGGCCCGTTATCTGGGGATTGACCTGATGGGGTCGCCCAGCGCGGTTCCAACCGTCCAGCGCGCGGCCCAATTAGGCACCATCCAGTCGCTGTCCGCGGATCCAGTATCATCGGTAGAGGGTGGCCAGTTGTTGCTGAAGGCCACCTATTTCGGTCATTTCGCGCCTGCTGATGGCGGTGAACGGATGGAACAGGTCAGCGGTTTGTTCGCCCTGGTTATCAACATGCCGGATCTGATCAAACAGGCTGCCGGTCCGGGCAACAAGAAAACCATTACGGTTATTGATCCCAGTCGATCAAAAGATCTGACAGAGCATCAGCCGGAGGTGCTTGGTCGGACACGCCACTGGCCTGAATGGTTCCGGTCGCTGTTTCCGATCCACCAACTGGAGGCCACGCTATGGCTAGGCCAGCGCGAGCTTAGGGTGAGACAGGTCAGCAGCTTGCCCTTGGCCGGCGTGCGCCCCTGGCCGGCAGTCACCGGCGGCGCCATTGCATTCGTGTTGACCGCATCGCTGTTTCTGGCATTGGCGAACTATCGCTTGGCACAACGCGAGAAAAGTGCCTCCCGCGAGGCATTGGACAGTGAGCGCGAACGGGCAAGCGAGGTGCTCAAATCCATCGGCGACGGCGTGATCTCAACCGACACGGCATACCGGATCAAATATATGAACCCGGTGGCCGAAGCCCTGACCGGGTGGCCGTCGGTCCGGGCTGCAGGACGCCGTCTCGACGAAGTGCTGACGCTGATGGACGAGGCCAGCGGCCTGCCCCTGAAAACACCAGGTAACGACTATTTTTCGCAGATTCAAATGTGCGATGCGCAGCTTCGCCTGGTCAAGCCAGATGGCGAGTCCCTGTCAGTGGACCACACCGCAAGCCGTCTGCACGACCATCATGGCAGCATCGTCGGCGGTGTCATGGTGGTGCGGGATGTTACCCGGGAAAGGGAGCTGAACAGGGAGCTCAACTATCGCGCCAATCATGATCCGCTTACAAACCTGCCGAACCGTGAGTTCTTTACCCGGCGCCTGGAGCAGGCGATCGAGCATGCCAAAGACACGGGCCAAGGTGTCGGTGTCCTGTTGTTCGATCTCGACAACTTCAAGCTGGTAAACGACACTCTTGGCCACACCGCGGGTGACGAACTGTTGCAGCGGGTGGCCACCAAACTCAAGCAGTGCCTGCGTGACGAAGACATTCTGGCCCGACTCGGTGGGGATGAGTTCGCAGCCATTGTTGAGGGCGTCAAGGACGCGCAGGATGTGGAGCAAACAGCGGAGCGGGCGTTGGAAGCGCTATGTGGCGCACTGGATCTGACTGAGTCGGAGATCTTTCAAACCACGAGCATCGGCGTGGCGGTGTATCCCAGGGATGGAACGGACCTGCTGACTCTGCTCAAGAACGCGGACGCGGCCTGTTATCACGCCAAGGACCGGGGACGTAACAACTACCAGATTTTCTCCGATACGCTCCACCAGGACGCCACTACACGGCTGACCCTGGCCAGACACCTGCGCCGCGCACTGGACCATGGTGAACTCTCGATCCGCTATCAGCCGCAGCTGGATCTGCGCAGTGGCCACGTGGTCGGTCTCGAAGCCCTCGCACGCTGGAACAACGAGGAGTTGGGAGAGGTCTCGCCCAGCATCTTCATTCCCATCGCTGAGGAAAATGGCCTGATCGCACCGTTGGGCGAGTGGGTGCTGCACACTGCCTGCGAACAGAATCAGCGCTGGCGCCAAGCGAACCTGCGTCCGGTCCGCGTTTCGGTCAATCTGTCGCCCCGTCAGTTCAAGTATGGCGACATGGCTCAGCAGGTGGCACAGGCGTTGGATACCAGCGGTCTGCCGCCTGACGGACTGACTCTGGAGATCACCGAAAGCACCATCATGGATGATATGGAAAATACCATGCGCGCCCTCCAGCGGATGAGTGCCCTGGGCGTTGAGCTGTCAATCGATGATTTCGGCACCGGTTATTCCTCATTGGCGGTGCTCAAACAGTTCCCCCTGGATGCACTCAAGATCGACCATTCCTTCATCCGCGAACTGACAACGGATCTTGACGATCTTGAAATCGTCAGCGCCATCATCGCCATGGGACACAACCTGGGTTTGAAGATCGTGGCGGAGGGCGTGGAGACCAGCAGACAGCTGGAACTGTTGCGGGACCGAGGCTGCGATGAGATTCAAGGTTACTTCGTAAGCCGCCCGCTTTCTGCAGCCGATGCCACCTATCTCTTGCAGTCCGATTTTCTCCAGGGACCCAGTAGCGAGGGTGTCCATTTTTCAAAACGCACGGAAATTCTGCGTCAGTTCCACAAGACCTGAGGGTCGAAATCGAGCCGGCCATAGGCCATCGCGGCATCGGCGCTGCCCACGGCGGTAGTGAGGGAGCGCCGGTCGAATCCGCTCTGATCCCGATGGAAATCGATATTTGATTCCCCCAGTCCAGCGATGCACCCGCCATCCAGGGGTCGTCATGCCGATAGATGGCCCCGCCGGTAATCTGGCAGGCGTCGTCGCTACAGTCAGCATCGTTGCTACCGTTGTCCACACCCTCTCCGGTCACGACCCCCGCCACCCCCGCTTTCGGGCGCTCGGCCCGCGGGAACAAGAAAAGGAAAGTCTGATCAATTGATACGAAACGCGTTTGGGTCCACAAGGGCGCAGATGCAAGGCCCCCGGCGCAGCACCATAGTCATTCTATGATTAAGGCCGGGAAACGCAGCAGATGTGCCCTTGTGGGCGAAACCCCGGAGGGGCCGGGCCTTTGCGCCCTTGGTACCGCGTTGCACCTCGCTCATTGGCAACTCACTTATTGGCCTTGGGCCAACTTCGCTCGGTGCGCCTTGTACGAGAGCGCGCAAAGACCCCGGCACGATCGCAGCAATTGATCAGACCTTCCTTAAGGCACGATCGGACTCGATTTCGTCATCATAGTGGTTGATCGTCAATTATCGCGGTTGCTTTTGCTTTTGGGTGTTGCTTTTGGAATGGTCTTGTTGTAGAAGGGAGACTATGTTGCTTTTTCGCCACAAGATGCGCAGAAATGATAGGCTTTCACACACTTAACCGTATTGCAACCGAGCTTCAATACAGCGCAACCACGCCGCTCTGCTACGGCGAATTTGTGATCGCCACACAACGTGCGGTGTACGGCAGTGGCCTTGCGCCGTTGACGCGTTCCGAGGTCAACGAAGTTCGGCGTTTTCTGGATCTCAGGTGTGGATCGAGCCGGGCCGAAGTCGAGGAACAAATCGGCGTCTGAACCAGGAACGGCGCAAGTACATCCGATTCATCTCTGACCATCTGGTGACGGTTTCCCTCTTGTAATCGGGGGCAATTGGATCGCCCGATACCACGGGTCAGCGCCAGAGAGCTTCAGCAGGTGTGGGCGCCACGGCCAGTGGATGTGGGCATGGACTACATCGGAGAGTATCGACCGGTCAGGTTTGACCGATCGCGGAGGCTCAACTGCTGGTCGGGCCGAGTGCAACGCAGTCCATGTCCAGCCTCGCCAATGCGGCGCAGGCGGATTGCGCCTCTGATTCACTCAGATTCATCAGCCGGGCCCTGTACAGTGTGCCACTGGAGGCGGTGACAGGGGCAACCGCAAGGATCGCTGCACTCAGATGATGGGGCGCCAAAGTAACCGCCTGCCGCGCCCTCGCCTCTGCGGCCGACAATTCGCTGAAAGCCCCCACCTGAACTTTCCAGTCTGTATCCCGGGCCGAACTCAAGGCAATGAGGGTCGCCTCTCCTTGAGCGGCTTTGGCCGCGGCTACGAAACGGGCTCGATCGCGCTTCACTTCGTCGAATGCCTGGTCCAGGATTTTCTTCATATGGATATCGCGACTGCCCGCTGACTTGCCGCCGAACACCACGCCGATCAAACGGTATGGGCCGCGTTGGACCGAAGCCACAAGATTGTATCCGGACGCCCTTATGTATCCGGTTTTTATGCCGTCCGTGCCTTCGTAGCTCGCCAGCAGCTTGTTGTGATTTCGATGTTTGCGCCCACCGTAGCTGAAGCTCTTGACCGAGAAGTAGTGGTAGTACTCAGGGAAATCGCGTCGAATCGCTCGTGCCAGCGTGACCATGTCGCGGGCAGTCGAAACCTGTTTCCGGTGCGGCAGGCCCGACGCATTCCGAAACGTGGTGTGTTTCATACCGAGTTTCCGGGCCCGTTTGGTCATTTTCAGAGCGAATTTGTACTCACTGCCTGCGATGGCTTCGCCCAAGGCTGCTGCCACATCGTTGGCGGATCGTGTGACCAGGGCGAGAATGGCTTCCTCCACCTTAACCTGCTGCCCAGCCTTGAGCCCTAAGCTGGAAGGCGCCTGTCCAGCGGCGTGTCTGGACACGGCAATGCTCTCGTCCAATTCGAGTCGGCCTCGTTCCAAGGCCTCGAATGCCATATAAAGTGTCATGATTTTTGTCAGTGACGCAGGGTGGCGCGGCAAATCGGCATGTCGGGCAAACAACACCTTCCCCGTGTCAGCGTCTACCACCATGGCCGCGTACCGAGCCTGAGCTGGGCCGGCCGCCAGGCACAATACCACCGTACACGCCACCCACACGGCGATCTGCGCCGATCGGCGCGATGTCTTGCTTGAGTCGGGTCGTGTCACCTGTACGCCTCACCGTTGCGGGTGCGAGTGGCGCAATCTGCGCTGTCAGGCACCACTGGCTGCGAAATCACACTATCAACAAGCAACACTCAAGCCAACCTTTTCGTCTTTATGGCGAAGATTATTCGTAAAAATTTCCTACGGTTAAAGTATATTCTTAAGTAAGCCTTTGGGCTACTCCCTGGAAGGAGCGTCAGGTTTACGCGGGCGGATCGTGTTTTGCTCCAGTTGGGCACGGATGCTAAGCGTAGATCACGGGTAACCGTAGTTTTGGCGCCAGGACTTGCCACCACCATGCAGTGGTGAATCTGAGGGCCATGATGCGTGGCCACGAGTTGATCCTGACGCTTCTTGACGGCCAATACTCGCACCTTGGACGCCGACGGGGCCGGTATGTGGCGGGCAATTGCCCAATGGGGACGACGGGGCCTGAACACCGGATCGTATCGTCCGTTTGTTGGAATCTCGGCCAAAGCTCAGACCGTTCCCCCCTGTGATTCCGATATTTCCGGACGCGCGGACCATCGATGAACCCTACACTTCAGTTTCGAACAGTTCGCCGAATTTGCCCACTTATATGAAACTTTGGCACCAGGCATACCGTGTCTATCGACCAGGCTGGCAGGAGCTTATGTTGCTCCTGCTGGCAGCCCCGTGCTGGGCGCAAGATCTTTCGCTCGGGATCGAGGCCTACCAGGCGCAGGCGTATGAACAAGCCCACGACGTTCTGATGCCCTACGCCCAGCGGGGGGAGCCAGAAGCGCAGCGGCTTGTTGGGGTCATGTATCTACTGGGCCAGGGTGTGGAGCAGGATTTGGAGGCGGCACAGCGCTGGATCCGTGGCTCGGCCCAGTTGGGAAATCCTCAGGCCCAGGAACTGTTGAGTTTCATGTACAACCGGGGCGCTGGGTTGCCGAGGGATCCGGTACAGGCTTACGTCTGGTTGAAGCTGGCGTCTCAACGGGTCAGTGATCCGGCGCACTCCGATGGCATTCAGACCATCATTGCCCGGTTGCTGGGGGAAATGGATGAGCATGATCGAAAACGCGCCAGGAGCCTGAGTCGTGATTACTACTATCAGTATGTCGCACCCTTTATGTGAAAGTGCGATGTGAAAGTGCGATGGTCAGTCACCCTCCCCGGAGACTGCAAGTTCCTCCGATCGCCCACTCAAATGCCGTTTAAGCGGAGAACCCACACCATGCCGCCCATACCTGCTAGACGAAATGCAGCGGTTTCCGGCTGCTCCGGCTTGAGTCTATTGATCGCTCTTGTTCTGATGTGGCCACCTGGCGTCTATGCGGCCCAAAGTGCGCTGGAAATCGAGTTGGCCGAATCCCGCGCGCAGTTGCACAATCTTCGCCAGCGCATGGACCGATGGCTGGTGGCTGCCGACGAGCGCGAACGGGAAGTCAACGCGGAGTTGCAGCGGCGGGAAGCCCGTATTGAATCCCTTGGCGGCCAGCTGGCAGAGATCCGCGCCCGCCAAGCCAGTGCTGAGGTGGAACTGCAGCGCCTAAAGCGGTCCGATGTGGTGCGCGACCAAACACTGGAAAATGCGGAGACCAGGTTGCTCGATGCCGGCAAGGAAATCGAGAAGTTCAGCGCCAAGGCGAAGCTGTGCGAGCATGAACTCGTGTCGGTGAAAGCACAGAGCGCGTTCCAGCGCAGCGAGCTCGAGAAACTGGGCACAACCTTGGCGCAGCAACAAGCTCGGCAAGATGGCGTCGATGGCGGTCAGTGTGTCGCGGATCTGGAGCGCGAGTTGATGCTGAACGAGGCCCAGCAACGGCGGTTGGCGAAACTTTCCGGTCAGATCAGGGATTTGAGAAGGGCGGCAGAATCGAGTCGGGTATCTCTGCAATCGGCCAACGGCACCTTGCGTCAACTTCAGGCCGAACGGCAGTTGCAGAAAAACCGAGCGGAATCCGCCACAGCAGCCCTGTTTGTCACAAAACAACGTTTGGCCGAAACCCGGTCGGCCCTCGCGCTGATTCAGAGCGACACGGCTCAGCGGATGGCGGCCACTCGCAGCGAGGCAGCGGCCAACGCGGCTGTCGCCGGGCGAGACTATCGCCAAAGGACCCGGCAAGCCATAGCCGATGTGGACAATCCAGAAATGCAAAAAGCGGCGGTTTCGGCCCGTGCCCGTCTGTTCGACGAGCAAACCCGACTCGCCCAACTCAGCTCCGCTCGAGGCGTATACACTGTGCGGCCCGGCGACACTCTGTCCAAGCTGTCACGCACCTTTATCGGAGACCCCGGCGGCTGGACTGAAATCTTTGCCGCAAACCAGCACGTGATTGAGCAGCCCGACACCTTGCTTCCGGGGCTGGTTCTGGTTATTCCCTGATGACGCGGGGGCGCGAATCAGGCAGCGATCAAATTGTGCTCCGGGCCGAATGGAAAGCCGGTAATGTTGTCCGCGCCGCCCGTGGTCAGCACGAGAATATCGTGCTCACGGTATCCGCCTGCCCCAGCGAGGCCTTGAGGCAATGTGATCATCGGCTCCATGGAAACCACCATGTTCGGTTGTAACACGGTGTCGATGTCTTCGCGCAGCTCGAGCCCAGCCTCGCGACCGTAATAGTGCGAAAGCACGCCAAACGAATGACCGTAACCGAAGGTTCGGTACTGCAGCAGGTCATGGCTGAGGTAGATCTCATTCAATTCCTGTGCAATGTCACAGCACCGTGCGCCCGGGCGTATAAGCTCCAGTCCCCGGCGATGCACCTGGCAGTTGATCTCCCATAGGGCCAGCTCGCGCTCCGTGGCGGACGCGAAAAACAGGGTGCGTTCAAGCGCCGTGTAGTAGCCGGCGATCATGGGAAAACAGTTCAGACTCAGGATGTCGCCTTTGGCTATACGCCGGGTTGTCACGGGGTTGTGTGCGCCATCGGTGTTGAGTCCAGCTTGGAACCAGGTCCAGGTGTCCCGAATCTCGCTGTCCGGATAGGTTCGCGCGATCTCGCGCACCATGGACGAGGTTGCGTGGGCGGCGACCTCGTACTCGGGTACGCCATCGTCGATCGCCTCGATGCAGGCCCAGCCGCCCAGGTCCGCAATTCGGGCGCCTTCCCGGATCAGCGCGATTTCCTCATTTGACTTGATCATCCGTTGCACCATGGTCGCGGGGGCCACGTCGACCAGTTCGATGCCGGGTAAGGCCGCTTGCAGCTTTTGTTGTGCAGACAGGGTGAGATGATCGAACTCAACGCCCAGCCGCCCGCTCGGCCTGACCAGGGACTGAATTGCGTGGTAGTAATTGTCCCGCTGCCAGTCGGTGTAAACCAGGTTTTCCCCGTAGGTTCGGCGGTGTGGCTGGCCACCGTCGATGTTCGCGCTGATGCTGACGGAACGCTGCTGGTCAACCACCAACCCGTAGGGTCGGCCGAAACTGCAGTATAAGAAATCGCTAAAGTAGTGGATGTTGTGCATTGAGGTAAACAACACACAATCCAGCCTCATCTCCTCCATCGTCTGCCTCAGACCGTCGAGCCGACGTGTCATCTCGGAGTCGGAAAACGTTGGCTTTACCTTGTCTCCGTTGGGCAGATTGAGAAATCTTGGCAAGCTCATGACGCCTCCGGGTTCGATATCGCGACAGTGTGGAACCGGGACGCTAATGAACAGTTGTGATGGGGTCCAGTACCGAAGTGTGCCGCTGTCGCCCATGTGGAACTGAACGACGCCCCAGGGGTTGCGTGAACCTCAAGCGGCTCATCCCAGGCCTTCCACCTCCACGAGTCTGGCCAGGGCCTCTTCTATGCGCGACCGGGCTTGTGCGGTCATCAAATGCAAGTAGCCATGCAGTGCGGCATCCTCCGGACTTCGGTCTATGCATTCGCTGCTGTAGGTTTCGAAGGCATGGAGGTTGAGGAGCAAATCGACCAGGTGCTTGGGGCACTCGCAATGCACTGTCGTGGAGGCTTCCGCGAGGCGCAGCATTTCATCCGTGCCGAAACGCCGTGCCGGAACGATCCCGGACTCAGGCGGTTGAGACGCGGTCAATTTGGCCGCCGGCCTGCGCTTGGCGACACTCGGTGCCATGCACGCCAGACGCAGCTCACTGAGGCCGATTGGCGCCTTCATGATTCTTACCCGATCACCTTCCAGGCGTGCCAGGTCGGCCCGGCGTCCGAAGCCGTAAATCACGACGGCGCGAGTCGCACCCGACCTGGCCAGGAAGCTGAACACATCCAGAATGGTCTCGTCCTGAACCGTCGGGAATTCCAGCACGATCACATCAGGATGATGTTGGGCGGTCTGGCGAAGAAACGCCTTTGGATCGCGCTCAACCACAACCATATTGAGGCCCGGAAGATCCGCCCCGCCTCCGGCCAAACGCGCGGGCAGCACGTCGCCGAGAATCGCGATTCGGCAGTCCTGCGATGCCGGCTCGACAGGGCTTGAGCCCAGGTTCAGATCCAGGCGTTCGCGGAGCTGCTCTGGGCTCAGATGTGCAATCGTTCCAATCGCATTGCCCTCGTCCACAAGACGCTTGATCATGGCCAGCCGAGCAATGTCATCCCGGGAGTAGAGCCGGTTGCCACCGGCGCTTCGCAGCGGCTCGACCACCGCGTAGCGCCGCTCCCACATTCGGATGGTGACTGTTTCGATCCCTGTCAGCCGGGCCACCGCGCCGATTCGATATCCGTGGCCATCTTCAGGCGGCACCGTGGACATCATGCCTGCTCCCTATCCTATCGTGCTCATGGCGGTGCCCGCTCACGCTACGTCAACACCGATCGGCCTCTCTGACCACGGGGCGTGGTAATGATTCGATCCAGATCGCAATACCACTGCCTAAGGAAACGCCAGCAGCGTATTGCAAAGAGTCCAGGTGGAGTGCGGGGCGAGGCGAAAACGACGGAGAAAGTGCAGTTTACACCCAGCAAATGAGCATTTTGAGGACGTTTTCAATGCCGTAACGTGCCGCTCGTGCCGAGTGAGGCTTTTTCAACACCCTGCTTGTCTAATGGCTCGGACCGCGGTCTGGTCATGAGGTGCCAGATGCCAGGTGCCCCGGCGTTATAACCGGACGGCCAAGAGTCAGGCAACACTGAAAATACGCCCTCCTGGGTGTGACCGTGTGATTGGATCAAGGCGACCATTGCGATCGGTCTAAACCGACCCGGGTTTGGGCAGTTCGCATACCGGTGAGCCGATCACATGGGGCTGCCCCGTGTTCTCGCGTACGTTGAACCAGGTCTCCCCATTCGGATTCGCACGCCGACTTTCACCGTTCAAAGCCTGCATGGGCACATGGGTCATGCAGCCATGCCACATGCCCAACATAACGCCGCTCTTACCCGCCATGGCCGCGTGCACCGCGTTGCGAGCCATTCGATCGCAGTAGCGTTGATCAGCCGGGATCGGGGGTGCGGCGCGGATCAAATAGCTGGGATCGATGTACTTCAAGGTCACGGGCAGCGATCCGGAGGCGAACCGGGCCAGCAGTTGATCCTTCAGGAACAGACCGATGTCCCCCAACTTTCGATTGCCGGAGGCATCTTCTCCCCGTCCGGCGGGTTCGAACAGCTCCTGTCCGGCGCCCTCGGCTACCACAATGACCGCATGGCGGCGATGGTGTAGCCGCTGTTCCACCAGATCAAACAGTCCGCCGGGTCCCTCAAGGCCGAATGAAACCTCCGGGATGAGGCAAAAGTTGGCCTGGCCGGAGGCCAAAGTGGCTGCCATGGCGATGAATCCCGCATTCCGGCCCATCAGCTTCACCAGGCCGATTCCGTACGGAACCCCTTCCGCTTCCACGCGCACTCGGTTGATTGCCTTCACCGCCTCTTCCACTGCGGTGTCGAAACCGAAGGTTTTGAAAACGAATGGGATATCGTTGTCAATGGTCTTGGGAACGCCGATGATGGACAGCTTGAGCTTGCGCCGCCGGGCCTCCTGCCAGATCGCCGCAGCGCCGCGCATGGTTCCATCACCTCCGATGGTGAACAATACCTGTATGCGTTGGCGGATCAGCGAATCCACCAGGGATTCGGTGGGTGGCGAGCCACGCGATGAACCCAGGCAGGTACCCCCCTCGGACCGAATGCGATTCACACCGTCCGGCGTCAGCGCAATGGGACGTTCACCATTCGGACCCAGGCCGTGATACCCATATCGGATGCCGACAATGTTCTGGCACCCGTAGAGATACCAGAGCTGCATCACAATTCCGCGCACCACCGCGTTCAGCCCAGGCGCCAAACCGCCGCAGGTGACGATGCCTGCGCGGAGTCGGGTCGGGTCGAAATAGATTTTTCGCCGCGGGCCGGCCAGCTCGAAGCTGTTTTCTGCGTCTGCGATATGCGGCTCACGACCCGAAGTCCGAAGATACGGGTCGATCAGCAACCGCCGGCTGTCCTCGACATACTTGACGTTACCCTGGCGCAACATAGGGCTGACTCTGCGACAGGGCCCTATTGCCTCCACGGCAAAGCGACCGCCCAACCTCATATCGCCTCCGGATGGATCTGCGCAATCATTGGGTTTCGGTGAGGCTATCGTTACCTGGCTTGGGCGCAGCCTGATTCAGCTCGATCGGCTTGCCGTGCTCGGTTGCGCGCGCGGCCCGGTCCCATTCCTGCTTACGCTGCATCAGTTCAGCCATGTTGATCAAGGCTTTCGACGCACACATCTGTTCCAGCGTCCGCAGCCAGGCGGTGTAGTAGATCGCGTCCACGTCATCCGATTCAGACTGAGCCGCAACCAATTCCCGACTCAACGCATCGGCCCATTCCTGCCAGCCAAAATGACCTGCTGCATGAAGCGTCAGGGTGAGGGAAAAGGCCTGCGCCTGCCACGGTTCGGCAAACGGTCGGTGTTTTCCACGCGCCGCATCGAATAAGCTCTGGAGGTCGGAGTCCACGCCGTGCTATTCCCCTGCTCCGTCCGTTTCAGCCGCCAGATAGCCATCCCACAGATCGACATAAATGCGATCTGTCGCTGGCGCGTCCGGCCCCCAAAGTTCGACCCCGGTGAAGCGCACGCTGTACACATGCTGCGGGCATTCCCCGAGCCCCTGTGCATTGCTGTCGGGCAGGACGAACAGGCCGTGATCACGGTCCACGATGCCGCAGCGACCGCGGACGTATCGGGGCATGCGGGTGTGTGTATAGGGGTGCCGATTCAGCACGTGAACGCGATCTCCCGGAACAAAACGAGGGGGATCACCTTCCGTCCGTCGCGCCGTTGCGCCGCGACGGAGTGCGGCAGCGACCTGGTGTGCTTCAAGCCGCGTCATGGGGCAGTGACGAACACAGTTCTGCCTCACGGGCGGAGATTTCGGCTGCGCTGACCAAACCACGCTCGA
This sequence comes from uncultured Gammaproteobacteria bacterium, assembly GCA_963783675.1. Lineage (GTDB taxonomy): Bacteria > Pseudomonadota > Gammaproteobacteria > Competibacterales > JAHEDQ01 > JAHEDQ01. The sequence continues at coordinate 43,395 of CAWAOU010000005.1, read as the reverse complement.
TCATCAAATGCTCAAGCCCATGGAGCCAGTGTTCGTAGTAGCTGCTGAGCAGATAGTGGGAGGGGGACATCTGTTCCCGGGCGTATCGGCTCATGTCCAGATTCCACTGGGCCCGGGCCCCCATGGCCAGAGTCAGTGCGAAGGCCCGGCGTTCCCACTCATGTTGAAACACTGCTTCTCCGGGAATCCGGTCAACGGCTCCGAATCCATCCATCCCACCCAGATCGTGCATGCCGTTCATGTCACCGTGTCCTTGGGTCCCGACACCACCCCGGCGCCGATCATTGAATCTCGCGTCACCAGATCAGCCAGTTCCTGGTCCGACAGCTGCTCCGTGCCGTCCGGCCTTCGGGGAAGGACCAGATAGCGCAGTTCGGCGGTGCTGTCCCACACCCGGACCTCCACCTCATCATCCAGTTCGACCCCGAACTCAGCCAGCACCTTGCGGGGTTCGCGCACGGCTCGTGCCCGGTAGGGTGCAGCCTTGTACCAGACCGGCGGCAGGCCCAACACCGGCCAGGGATAACATGAACACAGGGTGCATACCACCAGGTTGTGGACCCGTTCGGTGTTCTCCACCACCACCATGTCCTCTCCCTGACGGCCCTCGAAGCCCATTTCGGCGATGGCCGCAGTGGCGTCTTTCAGCAGACGTGTGCGGTAGCCCGGGTCGGTCCAGGCGCGGGCCACCACTTTGGCGCCGTTCTTGGGACCGACCTGGTTCTCGTAGGTGTCAATCAGGAGATCGAGCGCAGCTGGGTCCACCAGCCCCTTCTCGATCAGCAGCGACTCCAGCGCCTTGACCCGCAATACCGGGTCCGGGAGCGGTGCGTCATGATGATGTTTGGACATGTACAAGCGCTCTTGTGATCAGTCCGGCACAGTTTAGCCGAGGCTGCGGCCGGCTGCGCAAGGGCGGGCGTTAAGTCGCGTCGGCAAAGTAGCGCATGTGATGTGCCGCCTGATCCTCTGAGTAGGTGTAGTCACGACCCACGGGGCAGGCCCGCCGTGCCCGACACCCCTGGCCAACGCAGTCGTTGTTGACAGCCGACCGCACATGCCCGCGGCATGCCCCTACGTCATAGTACAATTCGGTAATCGCTTGCACCGGGCACGTCAGCAGACAGGGTTTGTCGGCACAGCTCAAACAGGGGCTGTCGTCCGCGGGTCGTGCCACCGACACATTAATGTCCTGGAAAACCAGGGCGCCGCGGTAGGCGTGCCAAGTGCCATAACGCGAATGAATCAAAGCCCCCAGGGGCGAGGGGTATACTGCCTCGGCGCGGCGGGCCCACCGCTGGAACGGCCACCAGGGTGGACCATCGAACGGAAACAAGGGACGCGCCTGGAACGCATCGGCGAGAGCGGTGATCGTTTCACGGCTCCAGTTGTCCAGTGGATTGGGCGCGTGCTGTGGCGCTGAACGCCGAAATGCACGCCACATTTCCGGCCCCACGTTGCCAATCAGAACCAAAGTGCCGGCACCGAGACGATCCTCAGCCTGCAAAGGGCAAAACCCCCTTAGCTGCAGCCCCACGTCGTTCGCGGCTGTTTCGAGCGCCGCGGGCAGTGCACTGCCCGCGAACTTTGGTTCAGACTCCACTTATTCGCAAATTCGCTTATTCAACCGTAATGGTGATGCGCTCGGACATGATCGGCGGATCATGGGGGATGTGGTTCATGTCGCCCATCAGCAGTTGCAAGGTGTGCTGCCCTGGCTCCAACTCCACCATGATTTCGGTCTGCCCGCCGCCGAAATGACGGTGCTGATCGTCCGCCGGTATGGGCTGATTCGAGGGTGGTGGTTGATCTACGTCAATCAGCAGATGATGGTGACCCGTGTTGGGTTTATCGACCCCGGCGGGCGCCACACCCATCCCACTGAGCCCGAACTGGACCGTTACCTCGCGTCCGGTCACCGTTCCGTCAACCGGTGAGATGATGTACACGCCGGCGCCCTCCGGTGCGCTTGTTCGGGGCAATTCAGCCGCCTGTGCCAAGGCGGCGAACGCCACAATCGATATCATCAGTACTAAACGCATGTATCCCATGAATTTTCTCCATCCTCGTTAATTGTCATACCGAAGTTCCGACAGTGTAGAAGCCCCTGCGTTCGCCATCATGCGCTCTGGCGCCCACGTTGAGTCTTAGGCTTAAGTCGTTGGCGTCACTTAACGCGTGCGGCTTTCGAGGGATTCCCAACGTTCGTAGGCTTTTGCCAGCTCGGTTTCCAGACGTGCCAGTTCGGTACGTCGTTGCGCTACGTCATCCGGGTTGCCCTGATAGGCGGCCGGGTCCGCCGCTTCTGAGTACAAGCGGGTTTGCTCCGTTTCCAACGCCTCGATGTGCGACGGCAACTGATCCAGTTCGCGCTGATCCTTGTAACTCAGCTTGCGGGGTTTCGTGTCCGCGGCCGCGGACCGAGCCTGCCTTTTTTCCAAGCCCGGTGCTGCTGCCGGGACGGCCTCGCGTTGTCTGAGCCACTCATCATATCCACCTACGTACTCCCGAACCCGACCTCCACCCTCAAAGGCAATCACACTGGTCACCACATTGTTGAGAAAAGCACGGTCGTGGCTGACCAGCAGCACGGTACCGTCGAATTCCATCAAGCGCTCTTCCAGCAATTCCAGGGTTTCGATGTCCAGGTCGTTGGTGGGTTCGTCCAGCACCAGTACATTGGCTGGTTGGGTGAACAGTTTTGCCAGCAGCAGGCGATTGCGTTCTCCCCCGGATAGCGCACTCACCGGTGAGCGAATCCGCTCCGGGGGGAACAGAAAGTCTTGCAGGTAGCTGATGATATGACGCGGCTGCCCGCCCACGTCTACCTGTTCGCGACCGCCGGCCACGTTGTCCAATACCGTGGCCGTTTCATCCAGTTGCTCGCGATGCTGGTCGAAGTAGGCTACCGACAGGCGGGTGCCCATCCGCACTTCACCCCGATCGGGTTGTAAGGTGCCCAAAAGAATGCGCAATAAAGTGGTTTTCCCGATCCCGTTGGGCCCGATGATTCCAATGCGATCACCCCGGATCACGGTACAGTCCAGATCCCGGATGACGGGTTCCGCCCCATACCCGTGGCTGACCCCCACCAGTTCCACCACCTGTTTACCCGATGCCTCGGCCTCACCGATGTTGATGCGCGCCGCGCCGGCTCGGTGGCGTCTGGCTGCCCGGGCCTCGCGCATGGCTTTCAAAGATCTGACCCGACCCTGATTCCGAGTACGCCGCGCCTGGATGCCCTGCCGAATCCACACCTCTTCCTGGGCGAGTTTCTTGTCGAAGCGCGTGGCTGCGGCGGTCTCCGCCTCGAGCTGGGCCTGCTTTCGCCTCAGATAGGTCTGGTAATCCCCGGGCCAACTGGTGAGATGTCCCCGGTCCAACTCGACGATACGGGTCGCCAGGCGATCCACGAACGCGCGGTCATGGGATACGAACAGCACGCCACCGCGGAACTCCGTCATGAACGATTCCAGCCAGGCGATACCGTCGATGTCCAGATGGTTGGTCGGCTCATCCAGTAACAGCAGGTCGGGTTCCGAGACCAGTGCACGGGCCAACAGCACGCGGCGTTTCTCACCACCGGAAAGGTCCGAATAAAGGGCGTCCGGGCCGATGCCGACCCGGCCCAGCATTGCCTCCACCCGTGGTTTGATCGACCAACCGCCGGCGTGCTCGAGGGCGTGCTGGGCCGCGTCCAGCTCCGGAATGGCATCGGCGTCGCCGGCCACGCTGAGACTGATACGATGATAGTCCCGCAGCAGCTGACCGGTTTGGCCCAGCCCGCCGACCACGGTGTCAAAAACACTGCCCTCCATGGGCTCCGCCACCGTTTGACTCAGCTTGGCGATACGCAGACCCTGGCGCCGCTGGACCCGTCCGTGGTCGGGGACTAACTCACCGCCCACGACCGCCAGTAGAGATGATTTTCCCGTGCCGTTTCGACCGACCAGAGCGACGCGTTCGCCCGCCTCCACCGCCATCTCCGCGCCGGTCAGCAGATCCGGACCGCCAAAACCCAGTTGAACATCGGTCAATCTGATCAGCGCCATGGTCTAGGGCCTGTTAACACAATGCGGACGCCCAGCGTTGGCCCTCAAATCAGGCCAAGCAAGGCGCGCAGAGCACAGTTTGGTTATTCCAAATAAGCGATGTGCAACGCTGCATGGCCTGATTTGAGGGCCAACCCGAAGGGACAGGCCCCATTTTCCGCAGGCCTGCGTTGCAGGTTCGCTCATGTACGGCAGGTACACAGCGCTCACTGCGCCCGGCCCTGCAAAAAATGGGGCTCTGTCGATGGGTATCCGCATAGTGTTAACAGGCCCTATTCCTGTCTCAAGTTGCTGTCGAGATCCACCAACGCCGGGCAATGATCACTGGGCGTTCCACGGTCCGCATCGCGATCCACGTCGTCATAGTCGATCAGCGCAAAGCTGTTGCGGTCAACCCAGCGCCAAGCGCGTTGATCGAACACCATGAAGTCGATGGGATCCGGATGGTAACGCGGCGTGCCACGCCAGCAGTTCGACCGGGTGCCAAAGGGAAGCCGCCACAGTTCGAGTCCGGTGGGTTCCCGGTCGTCTATGTCCCGCCAAAAATGATCCCGCCCACCGTGCACGTCGAACGCCCTGTTGAAATCTCCCAATACCACCAGCGCATGTCCCTGGGCCACGCGCTGGTCGATCCAGCGTTCCAGACTGGGGACCTGCGCAGACAGTATCCGGCAGGCAGTCGAACGCGGGCGTGTCAGAGCGCCGGCAAAGCAGCCGGATTTGAGATGGACCGACAATAGGTGCAATGGCTCACCGCGCCAATTCACAACCAGCTCCAGCCCGTGCCGCGTGCGATGGCCATTGCCGAGGGTCACCCCCAGCGAAGGCACGTCTTCCACCGAGATCATATCCACCCGATTGCGCCGCACGGCGAACGCGGTGTAGATGCGGTCGGTCTGCCTCTGCCGGCTCAGATCGGCATAGTACCGTCCCGATAGATGGATCTCATACTGGGAAGGTGGGAACAGCATGGCGACTGCGTCCGGACTGGAAACCTCCTGCAGCGCAATGACGTCGGCGTTCAGGCGCCTGGCGTAATCGGCCAGGATTTCAAAATCCGCCGCGCTGCGCGCCGGCGCGCCAGGACGCAAAGGCTCCCCCACCACGGAATGAAGATTGTTCAGATTCCAGGTGGCGATACGCAACCGATCCGCGTTTGCGCTCCAGCAGACGACGGATAAGAGCAGCCATACCAACCCCTGGATTCCACGAGCGGCTTCCGATGTCCGGGTCAAATCCGATCACTCCCAATCGTCGCCCAAGAAGGGTGGCGCGCGACTATAATCTGCAGCGCCGCCGTGTGCCCGTTGACTCTGGCTGCGGCCGATCCATAACACGATGACACCCCAGTCGGTTGAGGACCTGTCCATGTCGATAACCGCATCTGCACTGCAGCGGAAATTTCTGAGAATACGTGAGAATAAGCTTTTCGAGGCCCTGGTGATCACCATCATCGTGGTCTCGGCGTTGGTTATCGGCGCCAAAACCTATGACATGCACCCCACTGTCTATCAAGTTTTCACGCTTATGGACTGGGCCATCACCGTGTTCTTCCTGGTGGAGATTCTGATCCGCATGGCGGCTGAGGGCGGGCTGCGGGCGTTCTTTCGCAAGGGTTGGAACATATTCGATTTCGTCATTGTCACCGCCAGCCTGATTCCCTTCGACGAGAGTGAGATGGCGCTGTTGGGGCGGCTGCTTCGAATATTCCGGGTGCTTCGGCTGGTGTCGATTATCCCGGAACTGCGGGTTCTTCTGGACGCATTTTTCCGGGCAATTCCCCGTTTGGGCTATGTCTCGCTGCTGATGTTCATCATTTTCTACATCTACGCTGCCATGGGCAGCATTTTTTTCGCCACCATCAACCAAACCCTGTGGGGCAACATTTCGGTAGCCATGTTGACGCTTTTTCGCGTTGCGACCTTCGAAGACTGGACCGATGTGATGTACGAGACCATGGCGATTTATCCGCTGAGCTGGATGTTCTACCTGAGTTTCATCTTTATCATCGCCTTCGTATTTCTCAACATGATGATCGGCATCGTGCTGCAAACGCTGCAGCGGGAGTTCGAGCGCAATTCACTGGAAAGCGGGGAAGGCGAAGCTGCGGAGGTGCACTGGATTCGCGAACACACCCAAGCGATCGAGCTGCGGCTGGCCCGTATCGAGCAGGCGCTGACCGGTGGCGTCCAGACCTCGGACCCGGGCGATTCACTGCCCCCACGCTGACGGCTCAAGAATGGGGATACCGTTGGTCAGTGCGACATCAGGACCGGAACCGTCATGTGATTGAGCAGGTGCTCGGTGGCACCACCCAGGACGTATTCGCGCATGCGGGAGCGTCCATAGGCTCCCATGACCAATAGGTCGATGCCCTCGGCGGCCACCGTCGACAGCAGCATGTCGCCCACCTCGATGTCGGTTGCGGTGCCGAACTCCGCCTCCACCTCAATTCCGTGGCGAGCGAGATGCGCAGCGATGTCTGCCCCGGGCAACTCGCCATGATTCTTCAACTTGTCCTTGCCCTTGAGAGCCAGCACGCGAACGGATGTTGCCTGATTCAGAATTGGCAGGGCGTCGTTCACCGCTCGACAGGCTTCCCGACCGGCGTTCCAAGCCACCAGCGCACGACGACCCACCTCGGTGTAGCGCCAGGCATAGGGCACCACCAATACGGGACGGCCGGATTCCATCACCAATCGGTTTGGCAGGTCCGTGGGCACGCTGCCGTCGTTATGTTCCCGGTCGGTTTGCCCCACCACCAGCAGGTCCGTGTAAAAGGCATGGGTGCGCACGATCTCTGTCACATCGGCACGTGCCTCAGTATTGTCGATCAACCGCCACTCATGCCTGAGCCCCGCGTCCGATGCGCGCTTTTCAAACAGTTCCCGAAGCGCCTGCGCCCGTCCCTTGAGCCGGGTCACTTCGCGGTTCACCAATTCAGTGGGCACGAAAGTCGGCGTGTTGGCCAGGGTCACAACACACAGACCGGTCAAGCGTGCACCGTGGCGGACCGCAAGATCAACGGACAATGCCAGACACTTCTCGCATTGCGATCCGTAGTCCAGGTGAACCAGGATGTCTTTCAGTGCCATATCGTCAGTCCTCCAGCCAATCTCGTATCTGCGCTTGTCATGTTCACTTTGACGGAATGAAATGATTCAGCCCGATGGTCGCCCTTCACCCGATCATGCACCCTCGAATCGGGGTGTCCTCTTGTCCAGAAACGCGGTCATGCCCTCGGTCTGATCGGCTGTGGCAAAGGCCAGGGCGAACACCTCACTCTCGAGCGCGCAGGCATTGTCCAGATCCAGATCCTGACCGCGCTGCACCGCTTCCTTGACCAGCCCCACTGCCACCGGGCCCCGAGTGGCGATTACCCTCGCCATTTCCAGCGCTTTGTCCAACAGTTCGGCGGGTGCGTAAACATGGTTGGCCAAACCGATCTCCTTGGCCTCCGCCGCCTTGACTGTGCGACCGGTTACGAGCAGTTCCATCGCCATGCTCCGGCCGATGAGTCGGGTAAGGCGTTGGGTGCCTCCGAAACCCGGCGGCACGCCCAAATTGACCTCGGGTTGGCCAAACACCGCCCGATCGCTGGCCAGTACAATATCGCAGGCCATGGCGATTTCGCAGCCACCGCCCAGGGCAAAACCGTTGACCGCGGCAATCACCGGCACCCTGAGGCGCTCCATATGCCTCAGGGTTGCAAGGGCCCTGGTGGAGAAGGCCTTGGCCTCCAGCGCCGTCATGTCGCGCATCCTCGAGATATCCGCACCCGCCACGAAGGCCTTGTCACCGGCGCCGGTGAGGATCACGGCGCGGGCGGAATGATCGTCGTCTACTGTTTCAATGGCCACCCCGATATCGCCTATGGTTTCAGGGTTGAGGGCATTCAGAACCGACGGGCGGTTTATGGTGAGCAGATATATGCCCGGCTCGGGTTGTTCCAGCAGAATGTTGTCAAATTTCATGGTCACTCAGTGTTCCAATTCGGTGGCGATGGGAATCACGGTCGCGGCTAGATCCGGTGCAATTCAGATCCGGCGCAACTCAGATCCTCGGGGGGATGGTCGCTCCAAACCGCAGCCCGGGCATCTTGCTTGGCATTCAATACTCATAAAAGCCACGTCCGGATTTGCGTCCCAGATAGCCCGCATCGACCATTTGTCGCAACAGCGGGCATGGCCGATACTTGGAGTCCCCGAATCCCTGGTGCAACACCTCCATCACCGCCAGACAGGTGTCCAGACCGATCAGATCCGCCAGCGCCAGCGGACCCATCGGATGGTTCATACCCAGCTTCATCACCGTGTCTATGCCCTGCGCGTCAGCTAATCCCTCAAATCGTGCGTAAATCGCCTCATTGATCATGGGCATGAGAATCCGGTTCGCCACGAAACCGGGTCCGTCCTTTACCTCCACCGGCACCTTACCCAGCGTTCGACACAGGGTTTCAACCTGTTGGTAAGTTTCATCTCCTGTCTGCAGGGCGCGTATCAGCTCCACCAGGGACATCAAGGGCACCGGATTCATGAAATGCATACCAATCACCTGCTCGGGGCGCTTGGTTGCAGCGGCAATCCGGGTGATGGAAATTGACGAGGTGTTGGTGGCGAGAATGGCCCCGGCCGGGCAGATGCGGTCGAGGTCTCTCATGATTTGATGCTTCAGAACCTCGCTCTCGGTGGCGGCCTCCACCGCCAGTCCGACGTTCGACAAGGCGTCCAGGGATTCCGCCGTGCTGATTCTGGCCAGAATCGCCTCGACCTCGGCGGCGGTTACTTTATGCTTTTCCTCAAGGCGCGCCAGACTGCGTCGTATCGAATCCATACCCCGGTTGAGGGCCTCACTCGAGATGTCACACAGGGCCACTTGGAAACCAGCCGCCGCAAAGACCTGGGCAATGCCATTGCCCATTTGCCCTGCCCCAACCACACCGACTTGTTCGATGGTCATCCCCGATGCTCCTGAAGCCCTGTTGCGGAGCGCCGACAGTATCCCTGGTTCAGTGAAACTTCAATCGACCCCGGCACACCTGCATAGACGGTTGGGTTGTCGACCCCCAGGCGGGCGGGCGCGGCAGGCTGTTTTCGCGATGCGGATCGCGGATTCATGCTTGCCGCCGGAGGCTGAACAGAGCCAGATCCGAGTCAAGCACTGTCCATGGTTTGGAAAGTGTATATCCCGTCCTCGCGCCGGTGTCGGCTCATCTCCCCCCGCTGATACAAATGGTTCAGGTGAGCGATGGCCTCGCCCATAGCAAAGCGCACGGTATGTGGGTCGAGTTCACGGCGAAACATCAAGGGCAACACGTCGCCCGCGCTTCGAGGCTCGCTACAAAAGCCAATCAGTTCACTCAACCTCGAGCTGTGATGCGCTTCCAGTTGTTTGATGCGGGCGTGCAGCCCATCGAACACCCAGCCATGGGAGGGTAAAACGCGCACGTCGCCGGGCAGTGACTTGAGCCTGTCCAGCGAGTCGAGATACAGGCCCAGGGGATCACCTTCGGGCTCGGTCGCCCAGACGCCCACGTTGGTGGAGATTCGCGGCAAAACCTGGTCGCCGGAAATCAGCAGCCCTAAAGAGCCTGAATACAGACAGGCATGTTCCGGCGCATGCCCATAGCCCACCTGGACGGTCCATTCGTGCTCACCGATGTTCAGACGATCGCCGTCGCGGATCCTTTGAAACCAGTCGGGCAATGCCGGGACGCCGCTTTTGTAGTCGCCGGCTCGGGTCGAAACGTCGTTCGACCAGGCTTGGGACAAACCATGCCGTTTGAAATGACGGAGCTGCGCCTCCGTGAAAGCGGCGGTCGAACTCCATGCCAGGTGCGCGGTGAGAAATTCCGATTCCGTCATCCAGACCGGGGCCTCAAATCGGTCGGACAACCACGCCGCAAGGCCAATATGATCGGGGTGATAGTGGGTCACCAGGATCCGATGCACCGGCCGATCCCGCAACAAGCTCGCACTGAGCGTCCGCCAGATCGTTTGAACGGGTGGGATGCCGAAACCCGTATCCACCAGCGTCCATCCATCGCCGTCCTCCAGGGCCCAGACATTGATATGGTCCAGGGCAAACGGAAGCGGCAGGCGAATCCACCATACGCCGGGGCGCACCATCCGTGTTTCTCCAACGCCTGGCGCCGGCTCTAGAGGATAGGAGAGCGGATTCACCTGGCGGACCGGGCGGCGTAATGGGGATGGGGACACTGGACACTCTCCGAACATGCGCCAACACCTGATGGTGTATGACGGCAATCCGTTTTGCCGCAAGCGAATCGCGTTTTTGCGGCCAAGGGGGCAGTCAGGGCCGACTCCCGCGGCCGGACCGCAGCCGCTATACTCAGTTGCCGTTTACGTAAACAGGAACATCCGGTACCGGGTATGAGGCGAGTCACGGCAAGTGACCTCGAAGCCGGAACGGAGCATCAGCAACCCTGACCGGAGCCTCGACGGGCACGATGCGCAACATTACATTCACCATCAGCGAGTTGGCCAAGGAGTTCGAACTCACAACCCGCGCCATTCGATTCTACGAGGATCAACGATTATTGGTGCCGACCCGGGTGGGAAGCAAGCGCGTGTACAGCCGCCGTGACCGCGCACGGCTTCGACTCATCCTGCGCGGTAAACGCCTCGGGTTTACGCTTAACGAGATCCGCGAGCTGTTTGAGCTGTACGAGAGCGCCGCCGGCGAAAAGGGTCAACTCAGGCGTTTCCTGGCCATCATGGCGGAGAAACGGGAGCAATTGGAGCGCCAGCGCCGGGACATTGTGTTCGCCCTCAGCGAGATCGCTGCATCGGAACGCCATTGCATGGACATACTCAGCGCCAACCCGGACTGGCGGGATGTTCTGGAGGAGCTGTCACCACGCTCTTCCGTCACACCCCCTCCCTCTCCCGCCACAAGTTCGAACAGCGAAACCGGCTCGTCTTGACGTTTACGTAAACGTCATTTAGTGTCCGCCTGCGCAGGCGGCTGGCATGTGCGCGGCGTGTCATCCGCATTGTTTGGCTGGACCGTTCACTGGCGCCGCTCATGCCCTTGGGGACCGATACGTCATCCGCGCTGACAAATCGGAACGTTGCCCGGCACGGGGCGCCAGAGGCCTGCTTCAACGAATGGGTGGGAGAGGGTCACGTGCCCATGCGGTACACTCTTTCGGAAGCACGCAAACAGCGGCCGCGATGGCCGTTCGCGGTGGCGCCGTTCACCCTTTGACAGTGAGTCAGCATGATGCAGTTGCCCGCTCTTGATTTCGGACTTGGTGACACCATCGGCATGCTCCGGGATGCGGTCCAGAGCTTTGCCGGCGCCGAGATCGCGCCCCGTGCCGCGGCCATCGACGCGGACAACCTGTTCCCACATGATCTCTGGAAGAAGTTCGGCGATCTCGGATTGCTCGGGCTGACCGTGGAAGACAATTACGGCGGCGCGGGTATGGGATATCTAGCCCACATCGTTGCCATGGAGGAGATCAGCCGCGCCTCGGCCTCCGTCGGGCTGTCCTACGGCGCCCATTCGAATCTGTGTGTCAATCAGATTCGCCGTAACGGCAGCGACGACCAGAAAGCGCGCTACCTGCCCAGGCTTGTTTCCGGGGAGCACGTGGGCGCGCTGGCCATGAGCGAATCAGGAGCCGGTTCCGACGTGGTCAGCATGCGCCTGCGGGCGGAGAAAATCGGCGATCACTATCGTCTCAACGGCACCAAGATGTGGATTACCAACGGGCCCGAAGCGGATACTCTGGTGGTGTACGCCAAGACCGATCCGGATGCGGGCCCCAAGGGCATCACCGCGTTTTTGATCGAGAAGGGTTTTAGCGGATTTTCAACGGCGCAAAAGCTGGACAAACTGGGTATGCGGGGCTCAAACACCTGCGAGCTGGTGTTCCAGGATTGCGACGTGCCGGAGGAAAACGTCCTGGGTCATGTCAACGGCGGGGTGCGGGTATTGATGAGCGGGCTGGACTATGAGCGTGCCGTGCTGGCCGGTGGTCCATTGGGCATCATGCAGGCATGTATGGACGTTACCGTGCCCTACCTGCATGAACGCACGCAGTTCGGACAGCCCATCGGCGAGTTTCAGCTGATGCAGGGCAAGCTGGCCGACATGTACACCAGCATGAACGCCTGCAAGGCGTATGTTTATGCCGTGGGCGCGGCCTGTGACAGGGGCGCCACGACCCGCAAGGATGCCGCGGGTGCGATACTCTACGCGGCGGAAAAAGCCACCTGGATGGCGCTGGAGGCGATCCAGTGCCTCGGCGGCAATGGCTACATCAACGAGTATCCCACCGGCAGACTGTTGCGGGATGCCAAGCTGTATGAAATCGGCGCCGGCACCTCGGAGATCAGGCGTATGCTGATCGGCCGCGAGCTGTTTGCCGAAACCGCCTGAATGATCAGCAGTGCATCCGCAAAGCCATGAGTACACGCCTGTGAGCCATGATCCAATCGCCATTGTTGGCAGCGCCCGGACACCCATGGGTGGACTGCACGGTCTGCTGGAGCCGGTCCGGGCACCGGACCTGGGTGGCACCGCTATCCGCGCCGCCGTCGAAGGCGCCGACGTTAATGGCGATGCGGTGGATGAGGTGATCATGGGCTGCGTGTTGCCCGCCGGACTGGGACAAGCTCCCGCACGGCAGGCCAGCCTTGCCGCAGGCCTGCCGCTGGCCACCGGGTGTACCACGATTAACAAAATGTGTGGGTCCGGCATGAAGGCGGCAATGCTGGCCCATGACCTGTTGCTGGCGGGCAGTGGTCAGGTGATGGTGGCGGGCGGTATGGAAAGCATGACCAACGCGCCCTACCTGCTGGATCGCGCCCGAGGTGGCTATCGTCTCGGCCACAACACCGTGTCCGACCACATGTTTCTGGATGGCCTGGAGGACGCCTACGACAAAGGGCGCCTGATGGGCAGTTTCGCAGAGGAATGCGCGGATCAGTTTGGATTTACCCGGGACGCTCAGGACGCGTTCGCCATTCGCTCTTTGGCCCGGGCCAATCAGGCGATCACCGACGGTACGTTCGCCCGGGAAATCGCACCGGTGACCGTGCACGGCCGCAAGGGCGACAGCATCGTCGAACACGACGAGCAGCCCGGTAACGCCCGAATCGACAAGATTCCTGAGCTCAAACCGGCATTTCGATCGGACGGCACCGTCACCCCCGCCAACTCCAGTTCCATCTCTGACGGGGCGGCGGCGATGGTCCTGATGCGCCGATCCGAAGCCGAACGACGCGCTCTTACGCCCCGGGCGACCATACTCGGCCATACCACCTTCGCCCAGGAACCGGCCCTGTTCACCACCGCGCCGGTGTATGCGATCCGCTCGCTACTCGAGCGTTTGCACTGGACCACCGCGGACGTGGATCTGTTTGAGATCAACGAGGCGTTCGCGGTGGTGACCATGGCGGCCATGCAGACCCTCGATCTGCCCCCGGACAAGGTGAACGTTCACGGCGGTGCGTGTGCGCTTGGACATCCCATCGGGGCTTCCGGTGCACGGATCATGGTTACGCTGCTGGCCGCGATGGAAAAGTATGATCTGAAACGCGGCATTGCCGCGCTCTGTATCGGGGGCGGCGAAGCCACCGCCATTGCGTTGGAACGCGCATAGCTTGGAACGGGGATAGTTAGGGCAACCCATGATCCTGAGCCAGGAACAGGAGATGATCCGCGACGCGGTGCGGGACTACGCCCAGAGCCAACTGTGGCCGAACGCGGCCGAATGGGATCGCCAATCCACCTTCCCACTGGCTGCTTTGCGCGGGCTTGGGGAACTGGGCCTGTTTGGGATGACGGTGCCCGAAGACTGGGGCGGAGCCGGGACCGATTTCGTCTCTTTGGCTTTGGCGCTGGAGGAAATCGCCGCGGGTGACGGCGCCTGCTCGACCGTCATCAGCGTGCAGAATTCGGTGGTTTGCGGGCCCATACTGGGCTTTGGCAATGACGATCAAAAATCGCTTTTTTTGAAACCGCTGGCGTCCGGCGAGGCGCTGGGCTGCTTTTGCCTCACCGAACCCCATGTGGGTTCGGACGCTGGCGCCATTCGGACCCGGGCGATTCTTGCGAATGGCAGCTATGTGCTGAACGGCGTCAAACAGTTCATCACCACGGGTCGCAACGCCCAGACCGCAATCGTATTTGCAGTGACCGACCCCGCGGCCGGCAAAAAAGGTTTGAGTGCATTCATCGTGCCTACGGACACGCCCGGGTACACCATTGGCCGGGTTGAAGACAAGCTGGGACAGCGCGCCTCGGACACGGCCCAGATCATGTTCGAAGACTGTGCGGTTCCCGTCGCCAATCGACTGGGCGAGGAAGGTCAGGGCTACCGGATCGCGTTGGCCAATCTGGAAAGTGGCCGTATCGGCATCGCCGCCCAGTGTGTCGGCATGGCCCGCTCCGCGTTCGAACTTGCCCGGGACTATGCCGGGGAGCGCGAAAGCTTTGGTAAGCCGATCATCGAACATCAGGCGATCAGTTTTCGCCTGGCCGATATGGCCACCGAAATCGAAGCGGCGCGGCAGCTTACTCTGCATGCAGCGAGTCTCAAGGACGCCGGGCGCCCCTGTTTGAAAGAGGCATCCATGGCAAAGTTGTTCGCCTCGGAGATGGCCGAACGGGTGTGTTCGGCCGCCCTTCAGGTACATGGGGGGTATGGCTATCTGGCGGATTTTCCGGTGGAGCGCATCTATCGGGATGTCCGCGCTGCACAAATCTACGAAGGCACCAGCGACGTGCAACGCATCGTCATTGGCCGCAGTTTGGCCGGCGAATGAACACCGCGAAGGACTGCTCGGCGTGTCGGTGATCAAGAGCCAGCTTCATCCGCGCTCAGACGCGTTCCGGCTGAATGCCGAGACCATGTCCGCACTGGTCGAGGATCTGCGAGGCACCGTCGCCAGAATCCGGCAAGGGGGCGGTGAACGGGCCCGCGAGCGTCACCAGAGCCGGGGCAAACTTCTGCCCCGGGATCGAATTCGCGCGCTATTGGATGTGGGTTCACCCTTTCTGGAACTGTCGCAGCTCGCCGCCTACGGCCTGTATGAGGATCAGGTCCCGGCCGCGGGCATTATTACAGGCATCGGACGGGTCTGTGGTCGTGAATGCCTGTTGGTGGTCAACGACGCCACCGTCAAGGGCGGAACCTACTACCCACTGACGGTCAAGAAGCATCTGCGTGCCCAGGAGATCGCCCAGCAGAACCGGCTGCCCTGTATCTATCTGGTGGATTCCGGTGGCGCCAACCTGCCAAACCAGGAGGACGTGTTTCCGGACCGGGATCACTTCGGTCGCATTTTCTTTAACCAGGCGAATATGTCCGCCCTGGGCATTCCCCAGATCGCAGTGGTCATGGGTTCGTGCACCGCGGGCGGCGCGTACGTGCCGGCCATGGCGGATGAAAGCATTATCGTTCGACAGCAGGGCACGATCTTCCTGGGGGGGCCACCGCTGGTAAAGGCGGCCACCGGCGAAGTGGTCAGCGCCGAGGACCTGGGGGGTGCGGAGGTACACTCGCGCACCTCCGGAGTAACCGACCACTATGCCATGAGCGACGCCCACGCCCTGGGCCTGGCACGCCGCGCGGTGGCTCAACTCAACCGTCCAAAAGCGCAGCCTTTGGAACTGCGCCCGCCTCGCCCGCCGCTGTACGATACCGCGGAGCTCGGCGGCGTGGTGCCGTCGGATCCGCGAAAGCCCTACGATGTGCGCGAGGTCATCGCCCGCCTGGTGGACGGCAGCGAGTTTGATGAATTCAAGGCCCTTTACGGCACCACCCTGGTGTGTGGGTTCGCCCATCTGCAGGGTTACCCGATCGGGATCGTGGCCAACAACGGTGTTCTGTTCTCGGAGTCCGCCCTCAAGGGCGCCCATTTCATCGAACTGTGCAGCCAGCGCGGTATTCCGCTGGTGTTTCTCCAGAACATCACGGGCTTTATGGTCGGGCGCAAATATGAGGCCGGCGGCATCGCCAAGGACGGCGCCAAGATGGTCACCGCAGTTGCCTGCGCCCGCGTGCCCAAATTCACCGTCCTGATCGGCGGCAGTTTTGGCGCCGGCAACTACGGTATGTGCGGCCGTGCGTTTGGACCACGCCTGCTCTGGATGTGGCCGAATGCACGGATTTCCGTCATGGGCGGGGAACAGGCCGCCGGCGTGCTGGCCCAGGTGCGCAGAGACGGTTTAGAACGGGACGGGGGCAGTTGGCCCGAGGCCGACGAGGCTGAATTCAGGCAATCCGTGCGCGATCAATATGAACGTCAAGGGCACCCTTATCATGCCAGCGCCCGGCTTTGGGATGACGGCATCATCGATCCCGCCGACACCCGTCGGGTTCTGGCGCTGGGCATCTCAATGGCGCTGAACGCCCCCATAGAAGAGACGCGTTTCGGCGTGTTTCGCATGTGATCATCATTGAGGCTCCGTGATGAGTGAAGCCGCGTTTATAAGCGAGACCGATGCGCAGGGCGTGGCCCGTTTGACCCTGAATCGGGTCAGTGTGCACAACGCGTTTGATGAACACATGATCGCAGCGCTCACCGGGGAACTGGTTCGAATTGGCTTGGACCGCCGGGTGCGGGTTCTGGTACTGGCCGCCAACGGCAAGTCTTTTTCGGCCGGCGCGGACCTCAACTGGATGGGCCGCATGGCTGACTACAGCCGCGAGCAGAATCTGTCGGATGCGCAGGGGTTGGCGACCTTGCTGTCGACCCTGGATACCCTGCCACAGCCGGTGGTGGGCCGCATCCACGGTGCCGCTTACGGGGGCGGCGTGGGTCTGGTGAGTTGCTGCGATATCGCCATCGCCGGCGAGGCGGCCCGATTTTGCCTGACCGAGGTTCGACTGGGTCTGATACCGGCGGTAATCAGTCCCTATGTGGTCAACGCCATGGGACTTAGACACGCTCGCCGGTACTGTGTCAGCGCGGAACGCCTGGATGCCCGGGAGGCGCTTCGTGTTGGTCTGGTGCATGAAGTGGTGGCAGACCAGGCCCTGGATCAAAGGGTGTCGGAATGCGTTGCAAACCTGCTGACAAACGGTCCGAAGGCGATGACGGCGGCCAAGGAATTGCTGCGGGCCGTGGCCCGGGGCCCGATGGATGACGCCATGATCGCTGATACCGCGGCACGCATCGCGGACATCCGGGCGGGCGACGAAGGGCGCGAGGGCATCGCCGCATTCCTGGGCAAGCGCAATCCGGTCTGGGCGGTGCGATAGCGTGTTCGACAAGATTCTGATCGCCAACCGGGGAGAAATCGCCTGCCGTGTGGCGCGGACCTGCAGGCGCCTGGGTGTGCGCACGGTGGCGGTGTACTCCGAGGCCGATGTCGAGGCCCGGCATGTGAAGCTCTGCGACGAGGCCTGGCTGCTGGGTCCGGCACCGGCGCGGGAAAGCTATCTGCGTGGGGATACGATCCTGGACATCGTCCGCCGCAGCGGCGCTCAGGCCATCCATCCGGGATACGGATTCCTATCGGAGAACGCCGAGTTTGCCCGAGCCTGTCACAGCGCGGAGCGGGTATTCATCGGGCCACCGGTCAAGGCTATTGAGGCGATGGGCTCCAAGAGCGCGGCCAAGGAAATCATGGAACGGGCCGGTGTGCCGCTGGTACCTGGATATCACGGGGACGAGCAATCCGCCGCCGTGCTGGCGGCGGCGGCCGAGGACATCGGCTACCCCGTGCTCATCAAGGCCTCGGCCGGTGGCGGCGGCAAGGGTATGCGGCGGGTGGACGACCCGGCGCACTTCGCTCGCGAACTGAGTTCCGCCCAGCGGGAAGCACGCTCCGCGTTTGGCGACGACCGGGTACTGGTGGAGAAGTATCTGCTTGCGCCGCGCCATATCGAGGTCCAGGTGTTCGCCGATCACCACGGCCATGCGGTGCATCTGTTCGAACGCGACTGTTCCATACAACGACGTCACCAGAAAGTTATCGAAGAGGCGCCAGCCCCTGGCATGAATCCCACCATGCGTGCGCAAATGGGCGAGACAGCGCTCGCCGCTGCCCGGGCGATCGACTACGTCGGTGCCGGAACGGTTGAGTTCATAGTCGATCGTGGTGGCAGTTTTTACTTCATGGAGATGAATACCCGGCTCCAGGTCGAGCATCCCGTGACGGAAATGATCACCGGGCAGGATCTGGTTGAGTGGCAGCTTCGGGTGGCCACCGGCGAACC
The DNA here is from genome assembly GCA_963783675.1 of uncultured Gammaproteobacteria bacterium. Taxonomy (GTDB): domain Bacteria; phylum Pseudomonadota; class Gammaproteobacteria; order Competibacterales; family JAHEDQ01; genus JAHEDQ01. The sequence continues at coordinate 25,143 of CAWAOU010000005.1, read as the reverse complement.
GCTGCCCTGCACCCAGGCGGAGCTGAGCATAGAGGGGCACGCTTTCGAGGCCAGGGTCTACGCCGAGGACCCGGACCGGGACTTTCTGCCCGCCACCGGAATCCTGTCCCACTATCGACCACCGGAGGAAAGCGTCTACGTCCGGGTGGACACCGGCGTCAACCAGGGTGACCAGGTCGGCATTCACTACGATCCCATGATTGCCAAGCTGGTGGTTTGGGATCGTGACCGGGACAATGCCCTGCGTCGTCTGCGCAGCGCGCTGATCGAGTTTCAGGTCACAGGGGTGACCACCAACCTGGCATTTCTGTCGGCCCTGGCGAGCCACCCTGCTTTTGCCGAAGCGCGGGTGGACACGGGCTTTATCGAACGCCATCGAGCACAGCTTTTTGGTGAGCGCATTCCCGCGGACGCCCGGACTCTGGCAGTGGCTGCCCTCAGTGAACTGCTGCGCATCGACACCGCCGCCGCCGAGACAGCGGCCCTTTCCGCCGATCCCTACTCCCCATGGCACAGTTCGTCGGGATGGCGCTTGAACGGCGACAACCACCACACTCTGGCGTTTCTGGATGGCGAGTTAACCCACTCGGTCACGGCCCACTACCGGGACGATCACTACCAGCTGGATCTGTCGGGCGAATCGATGTGCGCCGCCGCGGTGGCACTGTCACCCGAATGTATGCGTATCGATCTGGATGGTGTCCGCACGACGGTCACGGTGGTCCGCGACGCCGCACAGATAACCGTTATCAGCGACGGGCGCAATCACAGCCTGATATTGTGTGACCCACTGGCCCAGGGCATGGATGAGGCGGTCGCGGACGACCGTGTGATCGCACCCATGCCGGGCAGCATCATCGATGTCCCGGTTCAAGCCGGCCAGACCGTTCAACTCGGTGATCCACTGATGATCCTGGAGGCCATGAAAATGGAACACACCCTGTCGGCGCCCTTTTCCGGGGTGGTTGAGGAAATCCATTTCCGAATCGGTGATCAGGTGGAGGAAGGGACCGAACTGGTCACCATGGTCCGAAGCGACGCCTGATTTTTGCCAGCCATACCGAGGATTGTGTCATGCAGCTTCCAAGCTCGGTGAAGATCATCGACGTGGGGCCCAGGGACGGTCTGCAGAACGAACCGGGCACGGTCACTACAGCCACCAAACTGGCCCTGATCGAGCGCCTGGCGGATGCGGGGTTGAAGGCAATCGAAGTAACCAGTTTTGTCTCGCCCAAGTGGGTGCCGCAAATGGCCGATCACCGCGAGGTCATACGCGGCCTACGGGCGCGGCCCGGCGTGCGCTATCCGGTGCTGACGCCGAATCTGAAAGGGTTTGAGGCGGCACTGGCGGCGGGTGTCAAAGAGGTGGCGGTGTTTGCCGCTGCGACCGAGACGTTCTCCCACAAGAACATAAACTGCAGCATCGACGAGAGCCTGCGGCGATTCGAGTCGATCATACAGGCCGCCGACGCCCATGACGTTCGGGTACGGGGCTATGTCTCCTGTGTTCTGGGATGCCCTTACGAAGGTGAGGTGTCGGCCGATGTGGTGGCCCGGGTGGCGTCGGAACTGTCAGACATGGGCTGCTATGAGGTATCGCTTGGGGATACCATCGGCACCGGCACGCCCCTGAAAGCCGCCCGCCTGGTAGAAACCGTCTCGGCGCGGGTTCCGGTGACGCAACTTGCGGCGCATTTCCACGACACCTACGGGCAGGCGCTGGCCAATCTGCTGGCGGTGCTTCAGATGGGTGTGTCGGTGATCGACAGCTCGGTTGCCGGCCTGGGAGGGTGCCCCTATGCAAAAGGGGCCAGCGGCAATGTGGCCACCGAAGACGTGGTCTACATGTTGGACGGCATGGGTATCCATAGCGGGGTTGACCTGGCCGCCCTGGTCGACACGGCCCGCTTCATCTCGGCCGAATTGGGGCGGCCACCCATATCCCGGGTAGCCACCGCATTCAGACAAACAGCCGACGTTTGAGGGGCAGTTGGTGACTGGTGATGGGATTCCACATCGGTACAATGCGCCGGCGACACACTGAGTACAGACACCACCATGACTGACCCCTACGACGAGCCCCAATCCCCTTGTGTTGGCATTTGCCAGATCAATCCGTTGAACCAGCTATGCGACGGCTGTTTCCGAAGCGAAGTCGAAGTGGCGGCCTGGTGGGACATGAGCAGCGCCAGCAAACGCACCCTGCTGACTGAACTGGAGGCCCGGCGCGAGCGCCTGTTCGACGATCTGTTCGATTGAACGGATCTGCGCGGTGACGGCGCGGCAAGAGTTTGACCACACACCGAATCGGAGTATTCGATGGCTGAATCCAGGCTTTCGCCTGAGGCATTCCTGCAGTTGGTTCAGTCCGGGGTGCCGTTCGCCCGTTATCTGCATATGTCCATGGTGAGTATGCACTATGGCCAAGTGGTCATGCGCATGGCCTACCATCCAGATACGATACGACCGGGCGGCACCATATCGGGTCCCGCGCTGATGACCCTGGCCGACTGCGCCATGTACGGCGTTGTGCTGAGTGCGATCGGTCGGGTCGAATTGGCGGTGACCACGAACCTCAACATCAACTTCCTCCACCGTCCGGCCCAGGCCGACGTCATTGCCGAAGGTCGACTGCTCAAGCTGGGCCGGCGCCTTGCTGTATGCGAGATCATACTGCACTCAGAAGCGCACGATGAGCCGGTTGCCCATGTGACAGGCACCTATTCGATACCTCCGATCAAGGACTGAGGGTGGCAACCGAGCATCCAGAACTGCCGCCGCCGCTGGAGGGCGTACGCGTGCTGGATCTTACGCGCCTGCTGCCCGGTCCATTGTGCACGCTGCACCTGGCGGACATGGGTGCAGACGTGATCAAGATCGAAGACCCTGAGCACGGCGACTACGCACGCGATCTCCGCGGGGATGGGCGGGGTGCCGGCAGTTTGTTTCTTGCCCTCAACCGGAACAAGCGCGGCTTGCGTCTGAATCTGAAGGCGCCTCAGGGGCCGTCCGTGCTGCACCAACTGGCGCGCTCCGCCGACGTGGTGGTCGAAGGCTTCAGACCGGGGGTGGTCGATCGTCTGGGTGTGGGATATGAATCGCTAAGGGCCGACAACCCGGCCATCGTCTATTGCGCAATCACCGGCTACGGCCAGACAGGACCTTACCGTGATCGTGCGGGCCACGACATCAACTACTGCGGTTACGCCGGCGTGCTGGATCAGATCGGCTCAGCCGGCGGACCGCCGGTGATCCCCAATTTCCAGATTGGCGACATAGTGGGCGGTGCGCTCAGTGCCGCGATGGGGATACTGGCGGCTCTGGTCGCGTCCAAGAGTCGGGGCTTAGGCCGGTATGTGGATGTTTCCATGACCGACTGTCTGCTGGCCAATGCTGTGATACCGCTTGCAACCCTGGGAGATACCGGCAAAAGCCCAATGCGGGGCGAGGATCTATTGTCCGGTGGTGTCCCCTGCTACTCGGTCTACCCGACACGTGACGGACGCTATATGGCCGTAGGCGCTCTGGAGCCGAAGTTCTGGCATCGACTGTGCGATGCCCTGGAACGACCCGACCTGCGCTCGGGCCAGCTTGAGACCGGTGTTCGCGGAGATGTCGTTCGCAGAGCGCTGGCTGACATTTTCCAGACCCGGGACCGGGACGAGTGGACGGCCGACCTGACGCCCCTGGATTGCTGCGTGACGCCGGTACTTTCGGTATTGGAGTCGTTGGGAAATGAGCAGATCACCCAACGTGGAATGGTGGACCGACGGGCTGACGCGGGGGTTGATACAGGTGGGCCCATCCGATTTGGGAATACCGCTCGTTCACCCAATACTCCGGCACCTGCGCGAGGCCAGGACACGGATACCATACTGCTGGAAGCGGGGTTCGAGCCGGCGGAAGTCAGACGCCTGCGCGAGGACGGTGTGGTCTGAGCGCATCGGGTTTACTCACCCGCTCGCGCGGTTTTTTGGGTGACGTTGCGCCACAGGATGGAAAGATAACCCATCCGCCCTCAGAAACTTGCTAAGGCAGATGTGAGATATGTCTTAAAATTATGATTTTAATACATTTTTATTGGATACAGGGTTGACCGGAAAAAGCGATGTGGGTAACTTAGACCCTGCATGTAGTCATGCTTTCTCCTCCAAGTCCTCCTTTTGGTGGTTGTTATGCCGGGGCCCTGCCCCGGCTTTCTTTTTCTACCCCTTTAACCCCCTGCGATACCGAACTTGACTTCCTGAACCGCGCCGCATTGCGCGTTTGGTTCCCGGACGCCTTGCGGTCCGATCGAAGTTCGTCGGTCGCTCCCTCCCTGACTCAACCAGCTTGCCGGTCTCCACGGCCGTGCTTACCGTCGCCTGTTCACTGGCGTTCAGAAGTACCTCTGATCGCGCCGTTTCTATCTGCAAATAGTTATCCACCAAATGGATTGACGCACCGCACCATGGCCTCTAAACTGTCGTCGTCATCTACGGATGACTTCTCCTCCATATCCTCCTTTGGTGGTTTGGCCGGGCATCTTGCCCGGCCTCCTTTTTCCCTAGAATCGAAACATTGTCACTCGACCTGGCTGCCTCTGCGGCTCCCGGCTGCGGACTGAAACGCGGTTAGTCGAATCGACTCGGCAAAAAACATTGAAAAAACCGAACCCTGGTTTATTTGTACAGGTGTATAAATTAGGGGTTGACGCAGTGCAGCAACCGACATACTCTAGCCCTGTCATCTCCGGATGACTTCTCCTCCATATCCTCCTTTGGTGGTTTGGCCGGGCATCTTGCCCGGCCTCCTTTTTTTGCGCTTCATCACGCCCGCCCCCAATCTGGGCTCACGCCATCGTGCCCAATACCTTTCACGCAGTTAGGAATCCTCCTCCCTCGGATTGCGAATCACCCGATTGTGAGCGTTGGGTCAGGAACACTATTGTTGGTCAAATCAAAAGAGCCGAAGGCGCCCTGCAATGCTAAAGACCTCCCATTTTTACGCAAACCGATTGGTGTTGCGTCCTTCGATCGAGCTGGATCCAGCCATGACGGTGGCTCAGCTGTTCGCCGATGGCCCCGTCCGCCTGGAGATCGTCCAAACGGAAGACGGTGAAGCGCAGGTCAGCGTTGCTGCGCCCGGAACGATCACGGTACAGGTGGAAGGGAACGGTCCGTCATTGAACGTGCATGAAGGTCAGGGGGATTTGTTCGATCCCATGATGCGCAACTTCGATCTTTTTCTTGAACAGGAGCGAGTGCGTATCGACCTTGAGGCCGTCACCGTCGATGAACTCCGCGAGAGCCGGTCCGGACAGACTGAGACTGGCCGGACCGGCTCCGAATCGTAGCGGAAGCGCGTCAGCCAAGAGGGCGCGCTCATTTACAGATAGAGTACCTCGAGAATCTCGTACTCCTTGATCCCACTGGGTGCCCGGACACTGGCGATCTCCCCTTTCTCCTTGCCGATCAGGGCCCGTGCGATCGGAGATGTAACGGAAACCCGCCCCGCCTTGGCATCCGCCTCGTCCTCGCCAACGATTTGGTAGCGACGTTCCTCGCCGGTCTCCTCGTCGGAAAGCACTACCGTTGTGCCAAACACAACCTTTCCGCTTTTGGGCAGTTGGCTCACGTCGATCACCTGGGCGTGGGACAATTTGCCCTCGATCTCCTGAATACGGCCTTCAGTAAAGCCCTGCTGCTCCCGCGCCGCGTGGTACTCGGCGTTTTCCTTCAGGTCTCCATGGGCGCGGGCTTCGGCGATGGCCTGAATGATCCGCGGGCGCGTCTCGCTCTTGAGTTGTTTGAGCTCCGCCTCCAATTGTGCGGCGCCCTGGGCCGTCATCGGTACCCTGCTCATGCGTTTGACTCCTTGTGCAATTCCTGCAGGCTGTAGACCCGCCCTTCGCCCCCGTGTGCCAGTGAGTGCCCCGTGGCCCGGGCACCTGCAATGGTTGTGAAATAGCTCACTTTGCGCATCAGTGCTTCGCGACGAATGGAGAAGGAGTCGGCGATTGCCTGCTTGCCTTCGGTTGTGTTGACGATAAGCTGGATCTGGTCATTCTTGATCATGTCCACCACGTGTGGACGCCCCTCTACAACTTTATTAACAGCCCGGCAGGCGACGCCATTCTCGTTGAGATATGCGGCGGTACCTCGGGTCGCCACGATCTCGAATCCCAGCTCGGCAAAACTCCTCGATACATCCAGGGCGGCGGGTTTGTCCGTATCGCGGACACTTACGAAAGCGGTGCCCTGCCGAGGCACATTGTTGCCGCCGGCCTTCTGAGCTTTGATGAAGGCCTCCCCAAAGGTCTTGCCCACACCCATCACCTCGCCGGTGGACTTCATCTCCGGTCCAAGCAGTGGATCTACACCCGGGAACTTCGCGAACGGGAAAACCGCTTCCTTGACGCTGTAATATGGCGGTATGCGTTCCTCGGCCAAGCCCTGTTGTGCCAGCGTTTGGCCAGCCATGCAGCGGGCGGCGATCTTAGCCAGGGGAAGACCAATGGCCTTGGATACGAACGGTACGGTTCTCGACGCCCTAGGATTGACTTCCAGAATATAGACTTGATCGTCCTGAATCGCATACTGCACATTCATCAAACCAATGACATTCAGGCCCAGGGCAAGCGCGCGGGTCTGATCACGCAGCCGATCCTGGGTGGCGGCGGACAACGAGAATGGCGGCAACGAGCAGGCGGAATCGCCTGAGTGCACACCGGCCTCCTCAACGTGTTCCATGATCCCACCGATCAGCACGGTATCCCCGTCACAGATGGCATCCACGTCCACTTCGACCGCGTTGTTCAAAAACCGATCCAGCAGCACCGGCGATTCATGGGACACCTGAACCGCCGCGCGCATGTAGTTGCGCAGATCCTCCTCCTGATAGACGATTTCCATGGCTCGTCCACCCAGCACATAGGACGGACGCACCACCAGCGGATACCCGATCTCCGCCGCAAGTCGCACGGCTTGTTCCGGGTCTCGTGCCGTGCGGTTGGGTGGTTGCAGCAGTTTCAGTTGATCTACCAGTCGCTGGAAGCGCTCGCGATCCTCAGCCAGGTCGATGGCGTCGGGTGAGGTACCGATGATGGGCACGCCGGCAGCCTCCAGGCCCAGTGCCAACTTCAACGGTGTCTGCCCGCCATACTGGACGATGACGCCTTTGGGTTTCTCGATCCGGACGATCTCCAGCACGTCTTCCAGGGTCAGGGGTTCGAAATAGAGTCGGTCGGAGGTATCAAAATCCGTGGAAACGGTCTCCGGATTGCAATTGACCATGATTGTTTCATAGCCATCTTCACGCAAAGCCAATGCGGCATGCACGCAGCAGTAGTCGAACTCGATGCCCTGGCCGATTCGATTTGGGCCGCCCCCCAGCACCATGATCTTGTCCCGCGTCGACGGCTCGGCCTCGCATTCCTCTTCGTAAGTGGAGTACAGATAAGCCGTCGTAGTGGCAAACTCGGCGGCGCAGGAATCCACACGCTTAAATACCGGGTGTATATCCAGTTCCTGGCGCAACGCACGAACCGCGTGCTCGTCCGAATCGATCAGTGTAGCCAGGCGCCGGTCCGAAAATCCTTTGCGCTTAAGACGCCAGAGCCGATCCCGCTCGGCCAGTCCCGTGAGACCCAGTTCGCGCACCTCGGCTGCAAGAATCACCAATTCTTCGATCTGTACCAGAAACCATTTGTCGATGTTAGAAAGCTGATGTACCCGGTCGACTGAGTAGCCCGCGCGAAATGCCTCAGCGACGTACCAGAGACGGGCCGGGCCGGGTAGACCGAGTTCGTGCTGTATGGTGCCTTGGGAATCCTCTGCATCCGGATCGAGAATCTCGTTGAATCCGTCAACGCCGATCTCCAACCCGCGCAATGCTTTGTGCAACGACTCCTGGAAGGTGCGGCCAATGGCCATCACCTCACCTACGGATTTCATCTGGGTGGTCAAACGGTCGTCCGCCTGGGGAAATTTCTCGAAATTGAACCGCGGGACCTTGGTCACCACGTAGTCAATCGTCGGCTCGAACGAGGCGGGTGTTGCGCCGCCGGTGATTTCGTTCTTGAGCTCGTCCAGGGTATAGCCAACTGCCAGCTTCGCCGCCACTTTGGCGATGGGAAACCCGGTCGCCTTGGAGGCCAGGGCTGAGGAACGGGATACCCGCGGGTTCATCTCGATGATGACCATTTGACCGTCCGCGGGATTGATGGCGAACTGCACATTGGACCCGCCTGTATCCACGCCGATTTTCCGCAACACTGCGATGGAAGCATCGCGCAGAATCTGATACTCCTTGTCGGTCAGGGTCTGTGCTGGCGCAACGGTGATTGAGTCGCCGGTGTGAACCCCCATGGGATCAAAATTTTCGATCGCACAGACAATGATGCAGTTGTCCTCACGGTCTCGCACCACCTCCATCTCGAATTCTTTCCATCCCAGTACGGATTCTTCGATCAGGACTTCGCTCGTGGGTGACAGGTCCAGACCGCGCTCCACAATTTCCAGGAACTCATCGCGGTTGTAAGCAATGCCGCCGCCGGTCCCGCCCAGAGTAAATGATGGCCGGATGATGGTCGGAAAGCCGACCGCAGTCTGCATCTGGACCGCCTCTTCCAGACTGTGCGCCACTTCCGAACGGGGCGTCATCAGTCCGATCTCGTGCATGGCGTGGCGAAAACGGTCACGATCCTCAGCCATATCGATGGCCTTCTGATCGGCACCGATCATTTCCACCTGGTACCGCTCCAGTACCCCTTCCCGCACCAGGTCCAGTGCGCAGTTCAGCGCGGTCTGACCGCCCATGGTGGGCAGCAGGGCGTCGGGCCGTTCTTTGTCAATGATCTGGGCAACGGTCTCCCAGTTGATGGGCTCGATGTAGACCACGTCTGCCGAGTTGGGATCGGTCATGATGGTGGCGGGATTGGAGTTGACCAGGACGACCCGGTACCCCTCTTCGCGCAACGCCTTGCAGGCCTGGGCGCCGGAGTAGTCGAACTCGCAGGCTTGACCGATGACGATCGGGCCGGCCCCTATGATGAGGATGCATTCGATGTCTGTGCGTTTGGGCATTTCAGTTTTTCAGACCGTTCGGTGGTGACCTGCACCACAGGAATTTGGGACACGGGTTTGGACGTTGTTCCGCCACGCCCGGCGCGCCCCGGCCAAGGCCTCAGGACGCTCTGCGGGATGAGTTTGCCGACGTGGCCATCAGTTCGATGAAGTGGTCGAACAAAGGACTGACGTCGTGGGGCCCCGGGCTGGCTTCGGGATGACCCTGGAATCCGAAAGCCGGCCGGTCCACTCGGTGAATGCCCTGCAGGCTTCCGTCGAACAAGGACCGGTGAGTGGTGTGCACGGTTTCCGGCAGCGAAGTCTCGTCCACCGCAAATCCGTGATTCTGGCTGCTGATCATGACCCGCCCGCCATCCAGTATCTGGACCGGATGGTTGGCCCCGTGGTGCCCGAACTTCATCTTCACGCTGCGCCCGCCGCTGGCCAGCGCAAGCAACTGATGACCCAGGCAGATGCCAAACACGGGCAACATGGCGTCCAGCAGTTCGCCGATGGCGGCAATTGCGTAGTCGCAGGGCTCAGGGTCACCTGGCCCATTGGATAGAAACACACCGTCCGGCTCCAGCGCCCGAACCGCCTCGGCAGGGGTTTTGGCCGGGACGACGGTGACCCGGCAACCCCGGTCAACCAGCATCCGAAGGATGTTTCGCTTGACGCCGAAATCGTAGGCCACCACATGCCAACACAGCTCGGAATCGCTTGGGTCCAGTGGCGCAGGAAGACCCTGGTCCAAACTCCAGGTGCCCTGGGTCCAGACATAGGGTTGCCGACAGCTCACTTCCTTGGCCAGATCCATGCCGGCGAGTCCGGGGAAAGACCGCGCCGCGGCCAGCGCCGAGGCCTCGTCAATCGAATCGCCGGCGACGATACAGCCGCTTTGGGCGCCCTGGTCTCTGAGCATCCTGGTCAGGCGTCGGGTATCGATGTCGGCAATGGCGACTACGCCGCGCTCCTGAAGATAGTCTCCGAGAGACTGCTGATTGCGCCAGTTGTTGGCAATCAAAGGGCAGTCTCGAATAACCAGACCGGATGCGTGCACCCCGGCCGATTCCGAATCCTCGGGGGTCGTGCCCACATTGCCGATGTGCGGATAGGTGAGCGTGACAATCTGACGGGCGTACGATGGGTCGGTGAGAATCTCCTGGTAGCCCGTCATCGAGGTGTTGAACACAACCTCTCCGACGGTTTGACCTTCGACGCCGATGGACTCGCCCCGAAACAGGGCGCCGTTCTCAAGTGCAAGAATCGCTGGTTTTCGCACAGGCCGCTCCAACCTCAGATATAGAAAGCGGGAGCGTCCCGCCTCAGGAGCTCCCGCTCATTGAATGACCGCAGTGCAGGCGGCAGGATTTTACTGCACCCGCAGTATCAGGTCCATGAGCGTAGTGCCGGATGAGCCAGTCGGCATACCCACGGTTATCCCAAACGCAAGCAGAACAGGCCGCGGACCAGGTCCACTGGCGGCCCCGGCAGAGCGCTGGCAAGGTCTGCTACAGCCCGAGAACGTCCTCCATGTCATACAAGCCCGGGGCTTGTGACGCCACCCAGGACGCTGCGCGCACCGCGCCGTTGGCAAAAGTCGCCCGGCTTGATGCCTTGTGGGTGATCTCGATGCGCTCACCCTCGGCCGCGAACATGACGGTGTGCTCACCGACAATGTCGCCGGCCCGCAGGGTCTGGAAGCCAATGCTGTGGCGATCCCGGGCCCCGGTCTGTCCCTGTCGACAATAGACCGCGCATTGGTTCAAATCCCGCCCCAGTGCGCCCGCAACCACCTCTCCCATGCGCAATGCGGTCCCGGACGGCGCATCCACCTTGTGGCGGTGGTGCGCTTCGACAATCTCGATGTCCACGTCATCGCCGAGCACGCGGGCTGCCGTTTCGAGCAATTTCAGACAAAGATTGACGCCGACGCTCATGTTTGGCGCGGACATGATCGGGATTTCGCGTGCAGCCTCTGCAACCTGACTTCTGGCAGTCTGCTCAAGGCCGGTGGTGCCGATCACCATGCCTCGCCCTGCAGCTTGGCATATGGCCAGATTCGCCAGGGTCGCGGCGGGCGTGGTGAATTCAATCAATACGTCGAAATGCCCGCACGCGCTGGATAGGTCATCCACGATCGCAACCCCGAGCCGACCGACACCGGCAGCCTCACCGGCATCGGCACCAATCAGGCTACTGCCCGGGCGCTCGGTAGCGACCGTAAGCTGCACCGACGTTTGGTTTTGGCAGGATTCGACCAGAGCTCTGCCCATGCGCCCGCCAACACCCGCAATCGCGATTCTGACCATGTCGATTCCCAGGAGAGGGTTGAAACCGGATTTGTTCTCACAGATCGAGCGGTACGCTGAACCGGGCCGGAATGCGATCCCTGAGCCCAGTCGGCGCACGTCACACCGGTGTTACAGCTTCATTTCCTCGAAAAACTGCTTTACGCCGTCCAGCCAGGATCGGTGTTTGGGTGAATGGCGACGCCCGCCCTCCTCCATACTGGCAGCAAACTGTTCCAGTAGATCTTTCTGATCCCGAGTCAAGGCCACCGGCGTTTCCACCACCACGCGGCAGAGTAAATCACCAGCGGTTCCGCCCCGCACCGGTTTCACACCCTTGCCGCGCATTCGAAACACTTTGCCGGTTTGGGTTTCGGCCGGAATCTTGAGGGAGAGTTTGCCGTCGAGGGTCGGCACTTCCAGCTCACCACTGAGGGCTGCCGTGGCGAACGAGATCGGGACCTCACAGAACAGGTCGCTGTCCTCGCGGGTGAATATGGCGTGCGGCTTGACCCGGATCTGCACGTACAGATCGCCCGGGGGACCGCCGGCCTCCCCGCCTTCACCCTCGTTGGCCAGACGGATGCGGTCGCCGGTATCGACGCCCGGTGGCACCTTGACCGACAGCGTCTTGCTGCGCTCGACCCGGCCCTGACCTTTACACGTGCCGCAGGGATCCTCTATGACGCTGCCGCGACCGTGACAGCGCGGACAGGTCTGCTGTATCGAGAACAGTCCCTGTTGCATCCGCACCTGTCCGCGGCCGCCACAGGTGGAACAGCTGCTGGGCGTGGTGCCCGGCTTGGCGCCGCTGCCTTTGCAGGTCTCGCACTGCTCCAGCGCCGGCACCCGAATCTTGACGCTGGTGCCGAACACCGCTTCTTCAAGGGAGAGATCCAGGTTGTAGCGCAAATCCGCGCCGCGGTAGCTCTGGCTACCGCCCCGACCGCCGAATATGTCGCCAAACACATCGCCAAAAATATCACTGAAACTGGGACCACCGGCACCGCTAAACCCGCCCGGGCCGCCGCCGGCCGCGTCCACGCCGGCATGACCGAATTGGTCGTAGGCCGCGCGCTTCTGGGGGTCGCTCAGCACCTCGTAGGCCTGTTTAGCCTCCTTGAACTGATGCTCGGACTCGCTGTCCCCCGGATTGCGATCGGGATGGTGCTTCATCGCCAGTCGCCGGTAAGCCTTTTTCAGCTCGGCATCGCTGGCGTTCTTGGCAACGCCCAAAACCTCGTAAAAATCACGCTGTGCCATGGTGCCTGTCGATCACGGACATTGGATACATCAACGGGTCCGGCGCCACCCTGTCGGAAGCGCCGGACCCGCAGCTCTCTATCTAAACAAAGGCCGGGGCATGCCGTCAGCCCCGGTGATTGGGCGCTTTCGTCGCCCTATTTGTTGTCGTCCTTGACTTCCTCGAACTCGGCATCGACCACGTCTTCTGCACCGGCGCCGGTGTCGGCCGTCTCCTGAGCCGCATCCGGCGCCCCAGCGGCATCCTGCTGCGCCTGCTGCTCGTAGACCCGGGTGGCCAGCTTGCCGGAGACCTCGGCCAGCGCCTCACTCTTGCGCTCGATGGCTTCCTTGTCCTCGCCCTTCATGGCTTCACGCAGCTCCGAAATCGCCGTCTCGACCTGAGTCTTTTCATCAGCGGTGACTTTCTCACCCAGTTCCTTGACGGTTTTCTCCGCCGAGTGGACCAGGTTTTCCGCCTGATTGCGGGCATCCACCAACTCCCTCAGCTTACGGTCATCCTCGGCATGGGCTTCGGCGTCCTTGACCATGCGGTCGATCTCGGCGTCATTGAGGCCACTGGAGGCCTTGATGACAATCGACTGTTCCTTACCGGTGGCCTTGTCCTTGGCCGACACATTGAGAATACCGTTGGCATCAATGTCGAAGTTGACTTCGATCTGCGGCACACCCCTGGGCGCGGGCGGGATGTCACTGAGGTCGAAACGACCCAATGACTTATTGCCCGAAGCAACCTCACGTTCACCCTGAAGCACATGCACCGTCACCGCCGTCTGACTGTCGTCCGCGGTGGAAAACACCTGATTGGCTTTGGTCGGTATGGTGGTGTTCTTCTCGATCAGCTTGGTCATGACGCCACCCAGCGTCTCAATTCCGAGCGAGAGCGGCGTCACATCCAGCAGCAGAACGTCTTTGACCTCTCCGCCCAGAACGCCGCCCTGAATCGCGGCGCCCACGGCCACCGCCTCGTCTGGGTTGACGTCTTTACGCGGGTCCTGGCTGAAGATTTCCTTCACCGCCTCCTGCACCTTGGGCATGCGGGTCTGACCACCAACCAGGATGACATCGCCGATATCCGATCCGCTGAGGCCGGCATCTTTCAAAGCGATGCGGCAGGGCTCAACCGTCTGGTTGACCAGATCCTCCACCAGCGATTCCAGCTTGGCGCGGCTCAGTTTGATATTCATGTGCTTGGGACCGCTGGCATCGGCCGTCACGTAGGGAAGATTGACTTCCGTCTGCTGGGTCGAGGACAGCTCGATCTTGGCTTTCTCCGCCGCCTCCTTCAGGCGCTGCATCGCCAACGGATCGCCACGCAGATCCATACCCGAGTCTTTCTTGAATTCCTGTGCCAGATAGTCGATGACACGCTTGTCGAAATCCTCTCCACCCAGGAAGGTGTCACCATTGGTGGACAACACCTCAAACTGGTGCTCGCCGTCGACCTCGGCAATCTCGATGATGGACACATCGAATGTGCCGCCGCCCAGGTCATAGACCGCAATCTTTCGGTCACCAGACTTCTTGTCCAGACCGTAGGCCAGCGCCGCAGCGGTGGGCTCGTTGATGATCCGCTTGACCTCGAGCCCGGCGATCCGACCCGCATCCTTGGTCGCCTGTCGCTGGGAGTCGTTGAAATACGCGGGCACTGTGATCACCGCTTCGGTGACCGGCTCGCCCAGGTAGTCCTCGGCGGTTTTCCTCATCTTCATGAGCACCCGCGCCGACACCTCTGGCGAGGCCATTTTCTTGCCGCGCACTTCGACCCAGGCATCACCGTTGTCTGCCTTGACGATTTTATAGGGCACCAGATCGATGTCCTTCTGCACCTCCGGCTCGTCAAATCGGCGGCCGATCAGTCTCTTTACCGCATATACGGTGTTCTCGGGGTTGGTCACCGCCTGGCGCTTCGCGGGTTGCCCCACCAACACCTCACCGTCTTCCGCAAAAGCAACGATCGAGGGAGTGGTTCGATCACCCTCGCTATTCTCAATGACCTTGGGTTTGTCCCCCTCCATGATCGCTACGCAGGAGTTGGTGGTACCCAGGTCGATTCCGATGATCTTCCCCATTGTGTGACTCTCCAATGCTTGAACCCGCTTTAGTTGGGCTCAGAAACTGCAAAAATGCGCTCTGCACCCCTAGATTGGGGCGCGAACTCCGATTTCAAGGTCCTCGGCTCAGCCGCCCTGGGCCACGATCACCATGGCCGGCCTGACCACACGATCGTGCAGGCGGTAGCCTTTCTGAATCACCTGCAACACGGAATTGGGCTCGGCGTCTCCGCCGGGCTGCATGGCGATCGCCTCGTGGAACTCGGGGTTGAATCGCTCGCCGACGGGGTCCAGGACCTCGACTCCAAATTTGATCAGCACACCGCTGAGCATTTTCAGAGTGAGATCGCTTCCCTCCAGCAGCTTGTCGAGACTCGCCTCCTCATCCCGCGCCGCCGCGATGCCCATCTCCAGACTGTCGCGCACCGGCAGCAGCTCGCCGACGAGTTTCTCCACTGCAAACTTGTGGGCATTCTGTACATCGCGCTCCGCACGGCGGCGAACGTTCTCGATTTCCGCTTTGGCGCGCACAAATTGATCCCAGTTCTCTTCGGCCTTGCTTTTGGCCTGTTCAAGCTGGGCCCGCAATTCCGACACTTCGTCCGGTTGCGTCAGGGCCGTATCGTGTGGATCCTCAGCTGTCATCGTGCCTTCGTCTTCGATATCCGGTGTTACCCCGGAATCGATCGCGGATTCCTTAGCATCAGTTGCCATACGGCCCCTCCAGAATCTGTTACCCATAGCTCAAGTTCTATATACAGGCCAACCCTGCTGCTTCGCTGGCCGACCGATGATGTTCGAGAGGTGGGGATTCAGCGTGGCGTTTTCAAGGCGGCGCCAAGCAAGCGCGCCGTGACGTCCACGATCGGAATGACCCGATCATAGGGCATGCGGGTCGGACCGATGACACCGAGCACGCCGATGATCTGCCCATCACGGGTGTAGGGCGCGGTGATGACGCTGCAATCGTCGAGTACGTCGTTGCCGGATTCATGACCGATAAAGATCTGAAGCCCGTCCACCCCCAAACACTTGTCCAACAGCCCCAGGACGTCCCGTTTCTGAGCCAACATGTCGAACATGTCCCGCAACCGGCTCACATCCGCCATTTCCTCGAAATCCATCAGGTTGGTTTCGCCCGCAACCACGTAGTCCTTTTCCACTTTGGTGCTCTGGAACGTGTGCTCGGCCAACTGTGCCGCCAACTCCAGAAGGTCACGAAATGCGCCCTCGTCAGTTTCCAGCTGCCGGGACAACTGCTCACGGATGTCGACCAGGGCCACACCGGCGAACTCGGCGGTGAGAAAGTTGCCGATTTGTTGCAGCTCCGTTGCCGAGAAAGTCCGGTCCACCTGGATGACCCGGTTCTGCACCTCCCGTTCATTCACCACGAGAATGACCAGCACACGCTGTTCGGACAAGGGCAGAAACTCGATCTGCCGCAGCGTTCGGGCATTTTCGTCGGGCACCATGACGATGCCAGCCAAGTGGGTTAGCTGGGACAAGACGCCGGAAGCCTGCTTCATGAGCCCTTCGGTGTCGTCCTGGGCAGCCTCCAGGATGCGGCGCTCGACCTGCTCCACCTCCTCATCTGCGAGCGACTCCAACGTCAGCAGGGTGTCGATGAAAAACCGATACCCCTCCACCGTCGGAACCCGCCCGGCCGACGTGTGGGGCGAGACCAGCAAACCCAGGTCTTCCAGGTCTGCCATCACGTTGCGAATGGTGGCGGCGCTCAAGGACAGGCCGGACTCCCGTGTCAGGGCGCGCGACCCCACGGGGTGACCGTCGCGGATGTAGCGCTCCACCAGCGCTTTGAGCAGGTGCTGGGCGCGGTCGCTGAGGTCATACTCTCTCATCGGGTATCGTTACCCCTTGGGAATGCCTTATTATTTATGATAAATATCAGACATTTATGCTTTGGCACTCTCAGTTATTGAGTGCCAAAGCTTGAGTCTTCAGGACAATCAAAGGTCTGTCAAGCAAGCAATCCGAGCCGCGCCGGCTTGGTGACTGAGCGCGCTGGCCCATGCTAACGTGGGCCGCGCCCGAACGAAGTGAA
Source organism: uncultured Gammaproteobacteria bacterium (assembly GCA_963783675.1). Taxonomy (GTDB): domain Bacteria; phylum Pseudomonadota; class Gammaproteobacteria; order Competibacterales; family JAHEDQ01; genus JAHEDQ01. Next base: position 8,426 of record CAWAOU010000005.1, on the reverse strand, counting down.
ATATGGAATATAAATTTCAGACCATTGGACTGCTCGGCAAGTACGGTGATCCACGAGTCACCGACACGCTGACCCATCTCGCCACTTTTCTGCATCGCCGGCGGCTGCGGGTGTTGGTGGATGAAAAATCCGCCAACGCCTTGAAAGGGCATCCCAGCGCTGAACTTGCAAGCCGCGACAAACTTGGCCGCGAATCCGATCTCGCCATCGTCGTGGGCGGTGACGGCACCCTGTTGGATGCAGCCCGCTCGCTGGTGGACAATGGCGTACCCCTGCTCGGGGTCAACCAGGGCCGCCTTGGCTTTCTGGTGGATGTCTCCCCCGCCGACATGACCCAGCGATTGGAAGAGATTCTGTGTGGCCGCTACCAGGAGGAGCGCCGCTGCCTGTTGACCGCCCGTGTGGTGCGCGACGGCGTTGTGATTGCCGAATCCGATGCGCTCAATGACGTGGTGGTGCACAAGCACGATGTGGCGCGCATCATTGAAATGCAGACCTACCTGAACGGCGATTTTATCAACACCTACCGTTCTGATGGCCTCATCATCTCCACCCCCACCGGCTCCACGGCCTACAATCTGTCCTGCGGCGGGCCCATCGTCCATCCCTCTCTGGACTGCCTGGTGTTGCTGCCGATCTGTCCCCATACCCTCACCAATCGCCCCATTGTGGTCGACGCCGCCGGAGAGATCGAAATTCTGGTCACCGGCTGGCACTCGGACCACACGCCTGTAATCTGTGACGGGCAGGTCGTGCTGAGCATGGAGCCGGGTGACCGCGTGGTAATTCGTTCCAAGGAAAACAAGCTGCAACTGCTGCAGCCCGTTAACCACGACTACTTTGAGGTTTTGCGGGCCAAGCTGGGTTGGGGCGTGCATCCCACCTGAGCGTCATGCTGACTCATATCTGCATTCGCGACTTTGCCATCGCCGAGCGCCTGGAACTGGAGTGTGGGGACGGTATGACCGCCCTCACCGGGGAAACCGGCGCCGGAAAATCCATTCTTGTGGACGCACTGGGTTTGGCCTTGGGTGCCCGGGCCGACAGCACGGTGGTGCGTCACGGGTGCGAGCGGGCCGATATCAGCGCCAGCTTCGATTTGACCCATATCCCCGAAGCTCGAAACTGGCTTGCAGCCCAGGATCTGGACCAGGACGGGGAATGCGTGCTGCGAAGGGTCATCGGGCGCGAAGGACGGTCACGCGCCTATGTCAACGGTGCCCCACTGCCCCTGCAACAGGTGCGGACCTTGGGGGACTGGTTGGTGGAGATCCACGGCCAGCACGAGCACCAATCACTGCTTGGGCGTGAACACCAGCGTCGCGTGCTGGATGATTTTGGCGCCAACGCCGATGCGCGGGCAGTGCTGACCCAGGCCTATGACAAATGGCGAGAGTTGAGCCGTCGCCTCGAACAGTTGAGCATTGCTGGCAACGAACGACAGGATCGTCTGGAACTGCTCAGATTTCAGGTCGCCGAACTGGTGGCCTTGGATCTGGTCGAGGGTGAATCCGACAGCCTCGACGAAGAGCACGCAAAGCTGGCACATGCCGGGCGTCTGCTGGAGGGCAGCCAATCCGCCCTGTCCAATCTGTACGACGACGAGCATCAGTCCGCCTATCAACTCGCGCGTCGCGCCTTAGTGGAGATTGAGGGGCTTGCGGAAATCGACTCCGGTCTGAATCCTGTCACCGAGCTATTGAGCAGCGCTGCCATCCAGATGCAAGAGGCTGCGGACGAGTTGCAGCGCTATGTCGCCCAGGTGGAACTGGACCCGGCACGCCTGCAGTGGCTGGATACCCGCATTGGTGCGCTGCATGCCATGGCCAGGAAACACCAGCTTGCACCGCGGGCGTTGCCCGAACAGGCTCAGCGCCTGGCCCGGGAGCTGGACGAACTCGACGGCGCCGACCAGCACGTCGAGGCGCTTCAGGCCGAACGGGATGCGGCCGAACACCGCTACCGAGAGGTTGCCTCAACCCTCTCGGCCGCCCGACAGGCCGCCGCGAGAACCCTGTCCGGGGCGGTCACTGAGTCCATGCAGCGTCTTGGTATGGACGGGGGGCAATTTCACGTAGACGTGCTGACGGACGAAACCGCCGGGCCCACACCCCACGGTCTGGATACAGTGGAATTCAGCGTCAGTGCAAATCCCGGACAGCCTCTCAAGCCCCTGAGCAAAGTCGCTTCCGGCGGCGAGCTATCGCGGATCAGTCTGGCCATTCAGGTGATCACCGCGAATGCCGCCCGGGTCCCGACCCTGATCTTCGACGAGGTGGATACCGGAATTGGCGGCGGCACCGCCGAAGTTGTGGGTCGCCTGTTGCGTGAATTGGGGTCGGTGAATCAGGTTCTGTGTGTAACCCATCTGCCACAGGTCGCGGCCCAGGCCCACGAACACCTGGTCGTGAGCAAATCCAGCGACGCAGAGAGCACCCGGATCGCCATTGCGACCCTGGATGCGGCGCGACGGGTTCAGGAAGTGGCCCGCATGCTCGGGGGTGTCGAGGTAACCAAACAGACGCTGAAGCACGCGCAGGAAATGATCGAACGGGCCTGTGATGGCTGAGCGTGAACCGATCTGATCAGGAATTGCCGGTGGACCGCTTCGGGCAGTTCGGTCGACGGCACTCAGCATAGAGAATCATTGAGTGCTCCTGCAGCTCAAAGCCCAGTTCCCTGGAGATTGCCCGCTGCCGCTCCTCGATGATTTCGTCGTAGAACTCCACAATCTCGCCGCAATTGGCACAGACAAGATGATCGTGGTGGGTGCCTTCGTCGAGTTCGAACACCGACTGCGGGCCTTCAAAATGGTGACGCTTGACCAGCCCGGCGGCCTCAAACTGAGTCAGGACGCGATAGACCGTGGCCAGGCCGATCTCCTCGCCGGACTCCAAGAGGCATTTGTAGACGTCTTCGGCGCTGAGGTGGCTATCGGCCTGCGCAGCCAGAAGATTCAGTATCTTCATCCGCGGCAGGGTCACCTTGAGTCCGACCTTCTTCAGGTCCTTGGCGCCGAGGCTCACAAACATCTCCTTCTCGAATCGATGCACGCTGAGGATGGTTCGGATATGATGCGCGCCAGTGTAGATGAAGCCCCAGCACCCATCAAATGCAACGGATTACGATTCTGATTCTCAGTTTGGCCCTGGCCGGTGGCTGCAGCCTGTTCCGGCCTCATCGTGTGGACATCAACCAGGGCAACGTGATCGAGCAGGAGCAGATTGATCTGCTTGAGCTGGGCATGACCAAACGTCAGGTGCAGTTTGTGATGGGTACCCCGTTGCTGGCAGATCCCTTCCATCTGCAGCGATGGGACTATGTCTACAGTATAAAAGAGGGTTACAACCCACGGGTGCAACGTCACGTGGCCCTCTTTTTTGACGGCGACGCTCTCGCCCTCATCGAGGGACAGCTGGAACCTGCTGCGGCCGAGCCCATGATCGCCGCCTCAGAGGCAGAGGCCGAGCGAACGAGGCGGGTCACACGGGTAATGGAAGAGCTCAACCGCTAGTGTAGTGTCTCCCAAAATAACTCAACACCTGCGCTGGCCCTCGCGCTCCCTGACGGCGTTGCGGATCGTCGCAATAGCGCTGGCTATTCCTCCTCACCGCGCCTTGTCAGGAACCACGATGCCTAAGCTCAACCATCAAGTTATTTGGGAGACACTACACTAGCGCCTTCATTACCGCCGGACTTTCCACCGCCCTTCCCCATCCGTTTACCCTCGGCCGCACGCTGCCGGCGCACCTCCTTTGGGTCGGCGATCAGTGGGCGATAGATCTCGACTCGATCGCCCGCACGCAGGGGCGATGTGAGCTTGGCGAGTTTGCCAAACACCCCTACTCGGGCGGCGCGGCCCAAGTCGATCTCCGGAAAGCGCTGCAGAATGCCGGACTGTCGGATCGCGTCCTCGATGCAGGCGCCGACTGGGACGTCCAGATTCAGAATCAATTGCTGCGCCGGTGTGGCATACGCCACTTCCACCGGGATGGTGTCATCCGCGTCCATAGACTTCCACCGCGCGTTTGCAGAAGGCATCCACCAGGGAGTTCGCGATCTGGTGAAAGATGGGTCCCACCACCCGACTGACCACGGGACCGGCAAGTTCGAAATCCAGATCCAAAGAAACCTTGCTGGCATCCGCCCGCAGGGCTTCGAAACGCCAGAATCCATCGAGTTTCCGAAACGGCCCTTCCACCAGACTGACCTCCATCATCTTCCCGGGCTGGAGTCGGTTGATGGTGGTAAACGACTTGTGCAATGCGCCCTTTTGCATCTCGATGGTGGCTCTCACCTCATCGTCGTTTCGGTGCAGTATGTGGGTGCTGCGGCACCAGGGCAGAAACTGAGGATAGGACTCGATTTCGTTAACCAATGCATACATCTGTGCCGCCGAAAAGGGCACCAGCGCGCTGCGTTTTACGCTCGGCATGTTGAATCAAAACCCCAGAAAGAAGCGCTTCAGGTATGACAGTGCGCCACTGCAATCGAGCAAAACAACAATCATCAGACCGGTGGTGAGATAGCGCAGGGTGAACCACCATACGGCAAACCCGGGACGTCCCAGACCCAGCTCCGATCGGGTCATGTCCCGGGAAAGTATCCAGGCGCCAAACACTGCGATCAACAGGCCACTCAGTGGCAGCATTGTGTTAGCCGCCAACTGGTCAAAAAACCGGAACCAAGACATGCCGAACACGGAAATATCGGACCATAGGTTGAGCGACACCACACTGATGTCGCCCAGAAGCCAAGCGCCGCCCAGCACCAGCACACCGGCGCTCGGCCGGCGAACCCCCCACCTTTGCTGGACCCAGGCCACCAAGGGTTCTGTGAGTGCGATGGCCGAGGTCCAGGCCGCACAGGCCAACACCAGCCAGAGTGCGCTCAGCAGCCAACGCCCCCCAGGCACCTGCCCAAAGGCGACCGGTAGGGTTTCGAACAGCAACCGCGGACCTTGGACCGATTCCAGATCCTGGTCCACCACGACGGTGTAGATCACCAATCCAATCAAAATCCCTACAAGAAAGTCGATCGCAAGCACACTCGCGCAGGGACGGATCAAAGATGTGCCCTTGGGCAGATATGAACCGTATATCAGCAACGACCCGGTTCCGACGCCCAGGGTGAAAAACGCCTGGCCGAGAGCAGCCAAAAACGAGCTGCCGTCGACGTCGGCCCATACCGGCATGAACAATTCCCGTACAGCCGTTTGGAAGCCGTCGCGGGTCGCAGCGTAAGCGACCAGTATCATCAACAGAAAAAACAGCAGGGGCATCAACACACGGACGGCCTGCTCCACGCCACGCCTGACGCCGCGCATCACCACCACGGCGGTAAATCCCAAAAACACCGAATGCCAGGCGAGCAACCGTTCCGGGTCCGCCAGCAACTCTGAAAAAATATATCCGGCGCCGTCCTCGGTGACCCGATCGAACACTCCGACTGCGCTTCTGACGGCATAGGCCAGCACCCAGCCCGCAACCACACCGTAATAAGAGAGTATGACGAACCCGGTTATCAGCCCGAGCCCGCCAACAAAACGCCAGTTTGGAGAACGCCCCTCCATCCGCGCCAGTTCATCCAGCGCATCGACCGGGTTCCGGCGGGTTCGTCGGCCAAATGCCGTTTCGGCGATCAACAGTGGCCAGCCGACCACGAGCAGACACACAAGAAAAATCACCAGGAACGCGCCGCCGCCATGTTCATGGACAAGATGGGGAAACCGCCAGACATTGCCCAAGCCCACCGCGGCGCCGGCGGCAGCCAGAACGAATGCCGATTGCGACGACCACTGTTGCCGGGTTGGAGGTGACGGCGGACTCATCCAGACACTTCGACGGGAGCAGAATTGGGCATTGTGGTGAAATCCTGGATCGGCCTCAAGGTCGCGTTTGGCGAATCTGCAACGGAAAATGCCAACACCCAAGCGGGCTGCTTGTCCTATAATCGCCCGCCATGGCCAGCAAGAAACCCAAACAACCCGACAACACCATCGCCGTCAACAAAAAGGCACGGCACGATTTCTTTATCCAGGAGGACTACGAGGCCGGCATCTCGCTCCAGGGTTGGGAAGTCAAGAGCCTGCGCGCCGGGCGGATTCAGCTCAAGGAGAGCTACGTTCTGATCAAGAGCGGTGAAGCATTTCTGTTCGGAGCGCACATCTCACCCCTGACCTCGGCATCGACCCACATCAAGACCGATCCGACCCGCACCCGCAAGCTGTTGCTGCACAAGGGCGAGCTCAGCAAGCTCATAGGTGCGGTGGAACGGAAAGGCTTCACCCTTGTTCCTCTGTCCATGTACTGGATCCGAGGCAACGCTAAGCTCAAGATCGGCTTGGCCAAGGGCAAAAAGGACTACGACAAGCGGGCCACCGAGAAGGATCGGGACTGGCAGCGCGACAAGGCCCGAGTTCTGCGGGCACGATGACAGGGAACTTCCGGACCGATATACTGCCAGACTCAGCACACGTAAGGGGGCGACATGGCTTCGACGTGGATGATGAAACCTGAGGTGCATGCCGAGGATGTAGCTGTTCTCGTTAAACCTGCTGCGAATAGCATAGTTGCCAACGACGACAACTACGCCCTAGCCGCTTAAGACCGGCTGGCATTCGGTCCTGAACCTGCTCGTGGGTACTTGATCGAGTGTAATAAGTACACGAGATCGCGATGCGGTGCGCCTGGCGCCAAGTCGCTAAAACCCTACAGGATCGCCGTCGACTGCCCTGCCCGTCGGGAAGGAGTCGGTTAAACAACAGTAGACCGGGCTAAGCATGTAGAGCCGATGGCGGAGTGTTCACGGACGCGGGTTCGATTCCCGCCGCCTCCACCAAAACAGAGTTTTCAAGCCCCTGAAAACTCAAGAAAAAGCGCCCTTAGTGGCGCTTTTTTCTTATCTAAATCAAGCAAATACGTTTAGCAAAAGCATATCTCGGGATATCTGGTAATCTCCGGCCTTCACAGCTTTACTGGGGGTATTTTTGGGGGGTATAAAAAAAGCCCCAACAGAAAATACCCCCAGATGCTCAGCATACAGGAAGTAAAGAACGCCAAGGCCGGCGACAAGCCGCGGAAGTTCTACGATCGGGACGGGCTGTACCTCTTCGTCACCCCCGCCGGCGGCAAGTACTGGCGCGGCAAATACCGCGTCAATCGGGCGGGAGAAGACCCTGTGGGTGGCGAATTCCTATACTGACGAGCAATCAGCGACTTGGCAATCTTGCCTCGTTGGACGCGGTGACCTAATCTCGGGCCAATGAAGGAACTCGTGATAGTCCTCATCCACTTTCTGACCGCCGTAGCCCGGCTCCTCGGCCCTGGCGGTGCCAAGGCCCTCGTTGCTGAGAATCTGCTCATCAAGCAGCAGCTACTCATTCTCACTCGGTCCCGACAGCGGGCTCCGAATCTAGCGCCGCGCGACCGCATTGTGCTCGGCTTCTGGTCCCTATTCCTACGGCCTGCCCGATTCAACAAAGTCGCGGTGGTCCTCCGTGCGGCGACACTGCTCGCGTTTCACAAGTGCCTGGTCAATCGAAAGTACCGTGCGCTGTTCTCCTCCTCGGGGCACGGGAAACCTGGACCCAAGGGCCCCTCAGAGGAACTCGTTCGCGTGATCGTGGAGCTCAAGCGCCGGAATCCACGCTTTGGCTGCCCGCGGATCGCGCTGATCATCCGCAGGACCTTCGGCATCGAGATTGACAAGGACGTCGTTCGCCGTGTCCTGGCCAAGCGCTATCGACCGGAGCCTGGGGCCGGAGGCCCTTCTTGGCTGACGTTCATCGGCCACACGAAGGACAGCCTATGGAGCGTTGATCTCTTTCGCTGTGAGTCAATCACACTGAGGACGCATTGGGTCCTCGTGGTGATGGATCAGTTCACCCGGCGCATCATCGGTTTCGGCATCCAAGCAGGTGCGGTAGATGGGATAGCGCTGTGCCGAATGTTCAACCACGCTATCGCCAGACAGGGAGTCCCTCGCTACCTCAGCTCCGACAATGATCCGCTTTTCGACTTTCATCGCTGGAAAGCGAATCTCCGGGTTCTCGAAGTCGACGAACTGAAATCGGTTCCGTATACGCCGACTTCCCACCCCTTTGTGGAACGGCTCATCGGCACGACGCGGCGAGAGTTTCTAGATCATATGCTGTTCTGGAACGCCGTTGATCTGGAGGGCAAGCTGTCCGCGTTTCGGGACTACTACAACCTTGAACGTATTCACAGCGCGATTGACGGCGCCACGCCATTCGAAATCAGTGGGGGATCGCGCGTGCAACGAGCGGACCCGCACAATTTTCGGTGGAGGACGACCTGTCGAGGTCTCTATGCTCTCCCAGCGGCCGCGTGAGTATCAATTCGCCAGGCACAGGTAGTAATGGCGGCGGCTTCTCGGTGGACGCCTCGGTGCGCATCGAGGGGCAT
>CAWAOU010000004.1:0-164515 GCA_963783675.1 uncultured Gammaproteobacteria bacterium | reverse complement strand
ACGATGGCAAGCGCCTATCCAAGCGCCATGGGGCGATGAGCGTGATGGACTATCACGACCTGGGTTTTCTGCCGGAGGCGGTGCTCAACTATCTGGTTCGCCTGGGCTGGTCCTACGGCGACCAGGAGGTTTTCTCGGTGGATGAGATGATCGAGAAATTCGATATCAGCGATGTCAACAAGGCGGCCTCGACCTTCAATACTGAGAAGCTGTTGTGGTTGAACCACCAGTACATCATGAACGCCGACCCCCAGCATGTGGCCCGCTATCTCAGCCCCCACATGGGCCGTGCCGGCATCGATCCGTCGGGTGGACCCCGGCTCACCGATCTCGTGGTAGGCCTGCGTGAACGCGCCCGAACCCTGGTGGAAATGGCCGAGAAAAGCCGTTGCTTCTACCAGGAGTTTGACGAGTACGATGAAAAGGCCGCTGCCAAGAATTTCAAACCGGACGCCAAACCCGTCCTTGAGTCACTGCATACTGCGCTGAGCGCGGTGTCACCCTGGTCCGGCGAGGCCCTGCACCAGGCTGTTCAGGACACCGCCGAGGCGCTGGATCTGAAACTCGGGAAAGTGGCCCAGCCACTGCGGGTGGCCGCGGTGGGCGGCCCGATCTCGCCATCCATTGATGTGACGCTGGAGCTGCTTGGCCGCGAACGGACCCTGGCCCGCATACAACGGGCGATAGATTGGATCGAACAGAGGGCGTCAAGCGCTTCGGATTCGTGATTTGCAGGGTTTGACTCGCCGAATGCAGATCAGTACGATGCGCGCCTCGTCGAGGTAACTCCGCTCCATTCGCACGCGGCCCGCGTCACTGGGGAGGGTTTCCTTGAGGGGCTATAGCTCAGCTGGGAGAGCGCTTGCATGGCATGCAAGAGGTCGGCGGTTCGATCCCGCCTAGCTCCACCAAACACAGAAGACGCGATCCCGGCGCGGTCTTCGAACAGTTAACGCATCCCCTTCGTCTAGAGGCCTAGGACACCGCCCTTTCACGGCGGTAACAGGGGTTCGAATCCCCTAGGGGGCGCCATTACTTCTCCAAACCGCGCGCCTCCGAGGTGTCCGGGGAACGCCCCGGAGAACATCTAAAGTTCGCCAGCGACCGAAACCACGCGCTCTGCGTGTTTGGGGGTAGCTTGCGCAGCATCAGTTCCTGGATCTGCGCCGGCGCAGCGGCTTCAGAGCTATGGTGGCCTGACCCATCGTTCAGAATCGAATGCATGCTGACGACCCAATTCACAAGACTGCGCGAACGGTTCAGTTCCTCTGCCTGATGAACCCTTTCATCGTGTCGGGACGAACGATAGCTTTTTATGCTTTGCAGCGCATAAAAGGTTTCATGCGCATCCGCCACTGCGGCTTCCTTGGCAATCGCTGCCGCCGAGTCAAGCTTGCGCAGATCCGTCCGCAACCCCCACCGAGGATCGCTGCGCCCATGTACTGAGCCAACACATACTCCGGCGGCCACACCACCGAGCCTGCCCCCGGACAGGCCCCGGAACCCGGGCCTATGCCCGCGCACGTCCCGACGGCCAGTTTGGACTAGAATTACAGTCTAATGGGCGGAAAACGAGGGCAGCGGATGCCGGTCGATGGCGTCAACTGCAGGGAACGGCACAGGCACTGCGCGACGTTCCGCCGTGCCACAGCCGCCCCACAGAAATACAATCCCCTTAATACAAGTGGAAACCGTGCCGACGTCTGGCCGGCTCAGTCCAACTCACGTTTATTCGTCATGCTGCTCACGACGGATAAACGCTTAGTAGTTAGGCGACTCGGACGTACATGAAGAAACTAGCATTATTCCTAGCAGTAGCTTTCTTTGCCCAGTATGCGTGGCAAGATCTGGGGGTAGGCGGACGGCTAGGACTTGTCGGTCCTACGTCTGGTAGTTCCGCGGTTTCAACGGCCTTCGAGCGTCGCCAGAGCGACGTACAAGTTCAGGGCCAAGGGGAGGTTTTTCGAATCCTCTCAGATGACAACGATGGAAGCCGGCATCAGAGGTTTATCCTTCGCCTGGATTCCGGCCAGACCCTCCTGATCGCCCACAACATAGACTTGGCCTCTCGAATTGCTTCGCTTCGCACGGGTGACCTGGTGGAGTTCTATGGAGAGTACGAATGGAACTCAAAAGGAGGCGTGGTGCACTGGACTCATCATGATCCTCGCGGAACCCATGCCGATGGATGGTTGAAGCACGATGGTAGGACGTACGAGTGAGAAAGTGCTGGCAGTCGCCTAACAAGGCCGTCAAATCGGACGCGATTTTCGCTCGCTACGCTCACTACAAACGCGCCGCTTACGGCGGGCGTTACGCGTATAGATCGCTCTGTCGTGATACCGAAGTTGCGCGATGAACACAGCGTCATCGTCAGTTCGGTAAACGATACGATGCTCGCTATCGATCCGCCGCGACCAGTAGCCCGAAAGTGCGTGTTACCTCGTCGAAGGGGTCGGCCCAAGCCAATTGATTGATTTGTATCCGCATTATGGGTAGATGCAGCCGGTTTTTGTGCTTAGAGGCCCCATTTGGGTACCGAAAGAACGCATGTAACTGGGTCGGGTCGTAGGGGGCGCACATAGTTTTAGAGAGGCGTTTCCGCAGGTGAAAACGCGCCTCTAACTCGTCTCGGCCCGCCTGTGGGCTACCAACTCGGGTTGTTTCAATGGATTGCGCGGCCCGACCCCAATGTCCGTGTTTGCGCAGATCCGTCGAGCCATCGGACAGGCAATGGAACAGCGCGCGAGCCGGAGGCGGCCGCGGATTTTGGCTTTGATGGATATCGTTGTCCCCGCTGCGGGATTGGCCGTTTATGCTTGTGGCGTTCGCGCCCGCCCCGGCTACGCTGATCCGTCTGCAACCCCCACCGAGGATCGCCGCGCCCATGTACTGAGCCAACATTTATTCCGGCGGGCACACCACTGAGCCTGCCCCGGTCAGGCCCCGGAACCCGGCACTGTGCCCGCGCACGTCCCGACCGCCAGTTTGGACTAGAATTACAGTCAAATGGGCGGGAAACGAGGGCGGCGGATGTTGGTCGAAGGCGTTAACTGCAGGGAACGGCACAGGCACTGCGCGACGTTCCGCCGTGCCACAGCCGCTCCACGAAATACAATCCCCTTAATACAAGTGGACACCGTGCCGACGTCTGGCCGGCTCAGTCCAACTCGCGTTTATTCGTCATGCTGCTCACGGCGGATAAACGCTTAGTAGTTATGTGAATGGAAAGGGCCTATCTAGAGCTCAGATACAAAATGAAATTCGATCATATTGGAATTCCCGTAACGGCTAAATTCGATGGCGAGATTGATTTGCCACATCTGAAAATGACTGTGTCGGATCACAGAAACAACCCGTATGGCATTCAATGGCAGCGATATTGGGAGGATGCGCCTTATCCTGAGTTGGTCGAATCCGTGGCTCATGTCGCGTTTGTTGTCGAAGATCTAAAAGCGGAAATAGTAGGGAAAAAGGTGATCATCGAGCCAAACTCTCCGAGCGAAGGGTTGATCGTTGCATTTATTGAGGTCAACGGCGCGCCGGTGGAATTGATGGAGTATCGAAGCTAGTGCATCACATAACAAGGCAAGGCAATTTCACGCGGACGTCAAAAAGCGTCGTTCGTTCCTCACTATGCTTTTTGCCTCCGGTGATTTGCAACGCTACGCGTATGAATCGCTCAGTAGTGATACCGAAGTTGCGCGATGAACATAGCGTCATCGTCAGTTCGGTAAACGATACGATGTTCGCTATCGATCCGCCGCGACCAATAGCCCGAAAGTGCGTGTTTCGATGGCTCGGGTTTGCCCGATACCTTCAAATGGTGATCGTTGTATGTCAGAAATCAGCTGGTTGATCCGCTTTAGCACTTTCTTGTCGGTCTTTTGCCAATCAGGTGATCGTCCCATGCGTTCTCTGAAAAAATCAGCTTCATTCGATCAACGCTCGCTCCGTACCGCCGCCCGCGTCAAGTTCGTTCACCGAGTCCAAAAGCCGGCGAGCGCTCTTCGGGTTGCGGAGAAGGTAAGAGGTTTCCTCCAGCGCCTGGTAATCCTCAAGCGAAAGCATCACAACGGACCGGTCATTCTTCTTCGTGATTATCACCGGTTCGTGGTTTTCACAAACAGAATCAATGGTTTGTGCCAAGTTCGCCCGAGCTTTGGTGTAAGTGATGGCGTCCATAAAGGCTGCTCCAATTAATCTGTACAGAAAGTTGTACATAATGGTAGCCGCGCGTAACAAGGCGGTCAAGCCGCTCGCTAGCTCGCTCGGACGCTCAACACTCCGCGCCTGCTCGGGCATGGCTTCGCCATTGTTGCCCGAGCAGGCGCTCCGAGCTGAGCGCCGCTTACCTTGGCGTTATGCCTTCAAAAGGCGAGATGAAACATTCATGCGTTTGTGCAGCACACGGATGATCTCAAGGGTTTGGTCAGGGGCAAGCTTGTAAAAAATCAGATGGTGACCTACCGGGAAAATTCGATAGCCAGAGCGGATATGGTCGCAGGTTTGGCCAAGTTCAGTGTTATCGGCCAATCGATGAAACGCTTGGTCGATTTCGGTCAGGTAATTGTTTCGCTGTTCACGGCCCCAGGTCTGCTCGGTGAATACGGCAATCCCTTTCAAATCCGCTCTGGCCCTAGCCCTGATCCGGAAATGAGGCATCAGTGATTTTCGCTATCCAATTCCTCGATCAGGCCATTAAGCGAATATTCAACGAAATCGCTCTCTTCACCTTCATCAAGCATCTTCCGAAGGGTAGAAAGCTTGGTTTCTTCCTCTTCCAGCAAGCGAAGTCCTGCGCGAACAACTTCGCTGGTCGAGGCAAAGCGGCCACTTTCGAGTTGCGCGGTAATGGAGGAGTCGAAATGCTCACCAAGGGAAATGCTCGTGTTCTTGCTCATTGGGGAAACCCTCAACAGTACCAATAATTGGTACTATAGGCGGGCATAACAAGGCGGTCAAGCCGTTCGCCTGCGGCTCACTCGGACGCTCAGCACTCCGCACTGCTCGGGCATGGCTTCGCCATTTTTGCCCGATCAAGCGCGCCATGCTGAGCGCCGCTTACTCGCGTGTTAATGGGCCAATCTTGACGTGGGAGTAATATTGGTATAGTTGCTATACCATATTGCCATTTGAATTCGACTCACGGAAAAGCAATTCAAATCTTAAGAAACATGGTATCAACTTTGTCGAGGCGCAGTTTCTTTGGTTGGATCCAAACCTACTTGAAATCCCTGCGAAGACTATCGATGAATCTCGCTATCTACTGATTCGAAAGATTCTAGATAAGCACTGGTCGGCGGTAATTACCTATCGCAAGAAAAACATACGAATCATCTCTGCGAGACGATCCCGATATGAGGAGATTAAAATATATGAAAGCTAAGAAATTCGATTAGATTTTGAAAGAGAGAAAGATATTACCGAGTCTTTAGATCTTTCTAAAATCAAACGCCCTAACCAAGCTCAGCGAAGAGTTAATGTTGATTTTCCAATCTGGATGATCGAGTCCCTCAATCAAGGGTCATCGAGACTAGGGGTCACACGTCAGTCAATCATAAAAGTCTGGTTGGCTGAACGTTTCTTAACATTGGCCCATTAACAAGCGCGTGGAGTCGGACCCAGCAAAGCTGGGCCGCTGATGCGGAGCGTTAGGCGGCAGGGAGTTTACCCGGCGGCGATGTTTCCTCGCAACCCAAAGCTGCCATTCGAAAATCACAAGAAAAGTAAAGTCTAGCGCGACGCTATAGGATCAGAAAATGCCGACACCATCAAATGGCAAAAACTGGATGGATCTCGCCCGAGCCTTAGAGCTTGTGGGCATTGCTGGAATCATAGTGTCCCTTATCTTTCTTGGATACGAATTGAAGCGCTCCAACGATATCGCTGAGACCGAAGCTGTTGCGGCTATTTACAGCATGACAAATGAGATGGGTTTGGCATTGGCTGAGAACCCCAGAATTATCTCGAGTGTTCCGTCAGGCCCTATCAGATTTTGAATCTTTGGGCCCTGACAATAAGTCTGACTCTTTATGTGCTACTTGAATATCTAATCAATGTGCATGAAGCGGCATGGAAGTACTACGACAAGGGCATCATCAATCAGGAAGAAGCCGATTATTACATTCGGAGTCTCTGCAAGTTAATTGAACAGGAGCAATACATTGTTATGTTCCTGTTGCTTGGTTCAGTTCAGTATTGCTCCTGTTCAATTAACTTGCAGAGACTCCGAATGTAATAATCGGCTTCTTCCTGATTGATGATGCCCTTGTCGTAGTACTTCCATGCCGATTCATGCACATTGATTAGATATTCAAGTAGCACATAAAGAGTCCAACGATCGTCAGGGCCCAAAGATTCAAAATCTGAAAGGGCCTGACGGAACACTCGAGATAACTCTGGGTTCTCAGCCAATGCCAAACCCATCTCGTTTGTCATGCTGTAAATAGTCGCAACAGCTTCGGTCTCAGCGATATCGTTGGAGCGCTTCAATTCGTATCCAAGAAAGATAAGGGACACTATGATTCCAGCAATGCCCACAAGCTCTAAGGCTCGGGCGATATCTATCGACTTTTTGCCATTTGATGGTGTCGGCATTTTCTGATCCTATAGCGTCGCGCTAGACTTTACTTTTCTTGTGATTTTCGAATGGCAGCTTTGGGTTGCGAGGAAACATCGCCGCCGGGTAAACTCCCTGCCGCCTAACGCTCCGCATCAGCGGCCCAGCTTTGCTGGGTCCGACTCCACGCGCTTGTTAATGGGCCAATGTTTCTAAACGTTCAGCCAACCAGACTTTTATGATTGACTGACGTGTGACCCCTAGTCTCGATGCTTCTTTATCGAGGGACTCGATCATCCAGATTGGAAAATCAACATTAACTCTTCGCTGAGCTTGGTTAGGGCGTTTGATTTTAGAAAGATCTAAAGACTCGGTAATATCTTTCTCTCTTTCAAAATCTGAATCGAATTTCTTAGCTTTCATATATTTTAATCTCCTCATATCGGGATCGTCTCGCAGAGATGATTCGTATGTTTTTCTTGCGATAGGTAATTACCGCCGACCAGTGCTTATCTAGAATCTTTCCAATCAGTAGATAGCGAGATTCATCGATAGTCTTCGCAGGGATTTCAAGTAGGTTTGGATCCAACCAAAGTAACTGCGCCTCGACAAAGTTGATACCATGTTTCTTAAGATTTGAATTGCTTTTCCGTGAGTCGAATTCAAATGGCAATATGGTATAGCAACTATACCAATATTACTCCCACGTCAAGATTGGCCCATTAACACGCGAGTAAGCGGCACTCAGCATGGCGCGCTCGAACGGGCAAAAAATGGCGAAGCCATGCCCGAGCAGCCGCGGAGTGCTGAGCGGCCGAGTAAGCCGCAGGCGAACGGCTTGACCGCCTCATTATGCCCCACTATAGTACCAATTATTGGTACTGCCTGAGGGTTTCCCCAATGAGCAAGAACACGAGCATTTCCCTTGGTGAGCATTTCGACTCCTTCATTACCGCGCAACTCGAAAGTGGCCGCTTTGCCTCGACCAGCGAAGTTGTTCGCGCAGGACTTCGCTTGCTGGAAGAGGAAGAAACCAAGCTTTCTACCCTTCGGAAGATGCTTGATGAAGGTGAAGAGAGCGATTTCGTTGAATATTCGCTTAATGGCCTGATCGAGGAATTGGATAGCGAAAATCACTGATGCCTCATTTCCGGATCAGGGCTAGGGCCAGAGCGGATTTGAAAGGGATTGCCGTATTCACCGAGCAGACCTGGGGCCGTGAACAGCGAAACAATTACCTGACCGAAATCGACCAAGCGTTTCATCGATTGGCCGATAACACTGAGCTTGGCCAAACCTGCGACCATATCCGCTCTGGCTATCGAATTTTCCCGGTAGGTCACCATCTGATTTTTTACAAGCTTGCCCCTGACCAAACCCTTGAGATCATCCGTGTGCTGCACAAACGCATGAATGTTTCATCTCGCCTTTTGAAGGCCTAACGCCAAGGTAAGCGGCGCTCAGCTCGGAGCGCTTGCTCGGGCAACAATGACGAAGCCATGCTCGAGCGAGCGCGGAGTGCTGAGCGTCCGAGCGAGCTTGCGAGCGGCTTGACCGCCTTGTTACGCGCGGCTACCATTATGTACAACTTTCTGTACAGACTAATTGGAGCAGCCTTTATGGACGCCATCACTTACACCAAAGCTCGAGCGAACTTGGCACAAACCATTGATTCTGTTTGTGAAAACCACGAACCGGTGATAATTACGAAGAAGAATGATCGGTCCGTTGTGATGCTTTCGCTTGAGGATTACCAGGCGCTGGAGGAAACCTCTTACCTTCTCCGCAACCCGAAGAGTGCTCGCCGGCTTTTGGACTCGGTGAACGAACTTGACGCGGGCGGCGGTACGGAGCGAGCGTTGATCGAATGAAGCTGATTTTTTCAGAGAACGCATGGGACGATTACCTGTATTGGCAAAAGACCGACAAGAAAGTGCTAAAGCGGATCAACCAGCTGATTTCTGACATACAACGATCACCATTTGAAGGTATCGGCAAACCCGAGCCATTGAAACACGCACTTTCGGGCTACTGGTCGCGGCGGATCGATAGCGAGCATCGTAACGTTTACCGAACTGCCGATGACGCTGTGTTCATAGCGCAACTTCGGTATCACTACTGAGCGATCTATACGCGTAACGCCGCAATTCACCGGAGGCAAAAAGCATAGTGAGGAACGAACGACGCTTTTTGACGTCCGCGTGAAATTGCCTTGCCTTGTTATGTGATGCACTAGCTTCGATACTCCATCAATTCCACCGGCGCGCCGTTGACCTCAATAAATGCAACGATCAACCCTTCGCTCGGAGAGTTTGGCTCGATGATCACCTTTTTCCCTACTATTTCCGCTTTTAGATCTTCGACAACAAACGCGACATGAGCCACGGATTTGACCAACTCAGGATAAGGCGCATCCTCCCAATATCGCTGCCATTGAATGCCATACGGGTTGTTTCTGTGATCCGACACAGTCATTTTCAGATGTGGCAAATCAATCTCGCCATCGAATTTAGCCGTTACGGGAATTCCAATATGATCGAATTTCATTTTGTATCTGAGCTCTAGATAGGCCCTTTCCATTCACATAACTACTAAGCGTTTATCCGCCGTGAGCAGCATGACGAATA
This sequence comes from uncultured Gammaproteobacteria bacterium, assembly GCA_963783675.1. Lineage (GTDB taxonomy): Bacteria > Pseudomonadota > Gammaproteobacteria > Competibacterales > JAHEDQ01 > JAHEDQ01. Next base: position 155,326 of record CAWAOU010000004.1, on the reverse strand, counting down.
AACGTGAGTTGGACTGAGCCGGCCAGACGTCGGCACGGTGTCCACTTGTATTAAGGGGATTGTATTTCGTGGAACGGCTGTGGCACGGCGGTACGTCGCGCAGTGCCTGTGCCGTTCCCTGCAGTTAACGCCTTCGACCAACATCCGCCGCCCTCGTGTCCCGCCCATTTGAATGTAATTCTAGTCCAAACTGGCCGTCGGGACGTGCGCGGGCACAGGCCCGGGTTCCGGGGCCTGTCCGGGGGCAGGCTCAGTGGTGCGCCCGCCGGAATAAATGTTGGCTCAGTACCTGGGCGCGGCCATCCTCGGTGGGGGTTGCACTCGGATCAGCGTAGCCGGGGCGGGCACCAACGCCACAAGCATTAAACGGCCAATCCCGCAGCGGGGACAACGATATCCATCGATGCCCGCATCCGCGGCCGCCTCCGGCTCGGCGCTCTGTTCCATTGCCTGTCCGATGGCTCGACGGATCTGCGCAAGCACGGACATTGGGGTCGGGCCGCGGCAATCCATTGAAGCAACTTGAGTTGGTAGCCCACAGGCGGGCCGAGACGAGCTTAGAGGCGCGTTTTCACCTGCGGAAACGCCTCTCTAAAACTATGTGCGCCCCCTACGACCCGACCCAGTTACATGCGTTCTTTCGGTACCCAAATGGGGCCTCTAAGCACAAAAACCGACGGCATCTAACCATAATGCTGCTACAAATCAATCAATTGGCTTGGTCCGACCCCTTCGACGAGGTAACACGCACTTTCGGGCTACTGGTCGCGGCGGATCGATAGCGAGCATCGTATCGTTTACCGAACTGACGATGACGCTGTGTTCATCGCGCAACTTCGGTATCACTACTGAGCGATCTATACGCGTAACGCCCGCCGTAAGCGGCGCGTTTGTAGTGAGCGTAGCGAGCGAAAATCGCGTCCGATTTGACGGCCTTGTTAGGCGACTGCCAGCACTTTCTCACTTGTACGTCCTACCATCGTGCTTCAACCATCCATCGGCATGGGTTCCGCGAGGATCATGATGAGTCCAGTGCACCACGCCTCCTTTTGAGTTCCATTCGTACTCTCCATAGAACTCCACCAGGTCACCCGTGCGAAGCGAAGCAATTCGAGAGGCCAAGTCTATGTTGTGGGCGATCAGGAGGGTCTGGCCGGAATCCAGGCGAAGGATAAACCTCTGATGCCGGCTTCCATCGTTGTCATCTGAGAGGATTCGAAAAACCTCCCCTTGGCCCTGAACTTGTACGTCGCTCTGGCGACGCTCGAAGGCCGTTGAAACCGCGGAACTACCAGACGTAGGACCGACAAGTCCTAGCCGTCCGCCTACCCCCAGATCTTGCCACGCATACTGGGCAAAGAAAGCTACTGCTAGGAATAAAGCTAGTTTCTTCATGTACGTCCGAGTCGCCTAACTACTAAGCGTTTATCCGTCGTGAGCAGCATGACGAATAAACGTGAGTTGGACTGAGCCGGCCAGACGTCGGCACGGTGTCCACTTGTATTAAGGGGATTGTATTTCGTGGAGCGGCTGTGGCACGGCGGAACGTCGCGCAGTGCCTGTGCCGTTCCCTGCAGTTAACGCCTTCGACCGGCATCCGCCGCCCTCGTTTCCCGCCCATTTGACTGTAATTCTAGTCCAAACTGGCCGTCGGGACGTGCGCGGGCACAGGCCCGGGTTCCGGGGCCTGTCCGGGGGCAGGCTCGGTGGTGTGCCCGCCGGAATATATGTTGGCTCAGTACATGGGCGCGGCGATCCTCGGTGGGGGTTGCGGACGGATCAGCGTAGCCGGGGCGGGCACGAACGCCACAAGCATCAAACGGCCAATGCCGCAGCGGGGACAACGATATCCATCGAAGCCCGCATCCGCGGCCGCCTCCGGCTCAGCGCTCTGTTCCATTGCCTGTCCGATGGCTCGACGGATCTACGCAAGCTTGACTCGGCGGCAGCGATTGGCAAGGAAGCCGCAGTGGCGGATGCGCATGAAACCTTTTATGCGCTGCAACGCATAAGAGGCAATCGTTCGTCCCGACACGAGGAAAGGGTTCATCAGGCAGAGGAACTGAAGCGTTCGCGCAGTCTTGTGAATTGGGTCGTCAGCAAGCATTCGATTCTGAACGATGGGTCAGGCCACCATAGCTCTGAAACCGCTGCGCCGGCGCAGATCCAGGAACTGATGCTGCGCAAGCTCGCCCCGAACACGCGGAGGGCGTGGTTTCGGTCGCTGACGAACTTTGGATGTTCTCTGGGGCGTTCCCCGGACACCGCGGAGGCGAGGGGCTTGGAGAAGTAATGGCGTCCCCTAGGGGATTCGAACCCCTGTTACCGCCGTGAAAGGGCGGTGTCCTAGGCCTCTAGACGAAGGGGACGCGCTAACTGTTCGAAGACCGCGCCGGGATCGCGTCTTCTGTGTTTGGTGGAGCTAGGCGGGATCGAACCGCCGACCTCTTGCATGCCATGCAAGCGCTCTCCCAGCTGAGCTATAGCCCCTCAAGGAAACCCTCCCCAGTGACGCGGGCCGCGTGCGAATGGAGCGGAGTTACCTCGACGAGGCGCGCATCGTACTGATCTGCGTTCGGCGAGTCAAACCCTGCAAATCACGAATCCGAAGCGCTTGCCGCCCTCTGTTCGATCCAATCGATCGCCCGTTGTATGCGGGCCAGGGTCCGTTCGCGGCCAAGCAGCTCCAGCGTCACATCAATGGATGGCGAGATCGGGCCGCCCACCGCGGCCACCCGCAGTGGCTGGGCCACTTTCCCGAGTTTCAGATCCAGCGCCTCGGCGGTGTCCTGAACAGCCTGGTGCAGGGCCTCGCCGGACCAGGGTGACACCGCGCTCAGCGCAGTATGCAGTGACTCAAGGACGGGTTTGGCGTCCGGTTTGAAATTCTTGGCAGCGGCCTTTTCATCGTACTCGTCAAACTCCTGGTAGAAGCAACGGCTTTTCTCGGCCATTTCCACCAGGGTTCGGGCGCGTTCACGCAGGCCTACCACGAGATCGGTGAGCCGGGGTCCACCCGACGGATCGATGCCGGCACGGCCCATGTGGGGGCTGAGATAGCGGGCCACATGCTGGGGGTCGGCGTTCATGATGTACTGGTGGTTCAACCACAACAGCTTCTCAGTATTGAAGGTCGAGGCCGCCTTGTTGACATCGCTGATATCGAATTTCTCGATCATCTCATCCACCGAGAAAACCTCCTGGTCGCCGTAGGACCAGCCCAGGCGAACCAGATAGTTGAGCACCGCCTCCGGCAGAAAACCCAGGTCGTGATAGTCCATCACGCTCATCGCCCCATGGCGCTTGGATAGGCGCTTGCCATCGTCCCCCAGAATCATGGGCACATGGCCAAACAACGGCGGCTCGTGTCCCAGGGCCCGGAAGATATTGATCTGCCGCGGCGTGTTATTGATGTGGTCATCGCCCCGGATGACATGGCTGATATCCATGTCGATGTCATCCACCACCACGGTAAAGTTGTAGGTGGGTGTGCCGTCTGAGCGGGCGATGATCAGGTCATCCAGCTCAGTGTTGCTGATGACGATACGCCCGCGAATCTGATCGTCGAATACAACGCTGCCGTCCAGCGGATTCTTGAACCGGATGACCGGTTCCACGCCCTCCCGAGGAGGGCCTTGATGGTCACGATATCGGCCGTCGTAGCGCGGCTTGATGCCGAGACGCATCTGTTCCTCCCGCAGGGCTTCCAGTTCCTCCCGGGTGCAATAGCAGCGATACGCCTTGCCCTGGTCGAGCAGCGACTGGATCACCTCGCGATACCGATCGAAACGATCGGTCTGGTAGAACGGGCCTTCGTCATAATCGAGGCCCAACCAGGTCATGCCCTCCAGAATGGCGTTGACCGACGCCTGGGTGGAGCGCTCCCTGTCGGTGTCCTCAATGCGCAAGACAAAGGGCCCGCCGTGTTTCCGGGCATGAAGCCAGGAGAACAGCGCGGTGCGGGCGCCACCGATATGCAGGAAACCGGTGGGACTGGGGGCAAAGCGGGTGCGTACGACGCTCATCAAATCAGGACCCGGACAATTCTTGAAGGGACGCGGATTCTAACAGATACCGCCAACGGCACATCCCCGGTCATGTGCCGGAAATCGGTAGTGAACACAGGTCTGCGAGTCAACCGCGGCTCTGGGCACTCTGGAGCACTCCAAACCTGTGGACTATTTCTTCTCGGCCGGGGGTTTGGTGAGGTCGATCTTTCCGTAGGGGAAGCGCAAATGGCCGTAACGAATCACCAGTACGGTAAAGGACATCAACAGCATGGCACCGGCCACGGCCAACATACGGATCGCGTCCAGGTCCTTGGCGTCCAGGATGATATAGCGCGCCAGGGCGACGATGCCAATGTACAGCGGCATGCGCACAGGGAGTTGCCCGGAATCCAGGTAGGCGCTGACCATGGCCAGCACCTCCAGGTAGAGGAACATCAGCAGCAGGTCGGCCAGGGTGACCATGCCCATGTTGATCATGTGATTCACTTCGCGCACACCGGCGGCGACGGTTGCGATCACGATCACAGTGAGTCCCACGTACTCGATCAGCTTTATGGCCTTGAGGCCCATCACTTTGTTGATCGCCACAATGCACTCCACTCTCGGTCGATGACTTACACGGCCGGCACTTCAGCCCGGTCCAGGCTCTTCGCCGCCACTTCAAATACATCCCGGGAAAGCCCCTCGGTGCCCAGAATGCGTTCCAACTGGGCGCGCATCAAACCCTGGCGCGCGGAATCATACCGCTTCCACCCGCTAAGCGGTTGCAGCATACGTGCGGCCACCTGTGGATTGATTGCATTCAGCTTCAGAACCTGATCGGCCAGGAACCGGTACCCTGCCCCGTTGGCGTCGTGGAAGCGGGCGGTGTTGCGCATGCAGAACATGCCGATCAGAGCGCGGACCTTGTTCGGGTTCTTGATGCTGAACGCCGGGTGGTCCATCAGGCGGACCACATCGTCCAGCGCGGAAGGATGGTTCGAACCGGCCTGCAACGCAAACCACTTGTCCAACACCAGGGGATCATCTTTCCACCGCTCGTAAAACCGCTCCAGCGCTTGCATCCGCTCGGGCAGATCGGTATCCACAAGGGCCGTGAGAGCGGCCATGGTGTCGGTCATGTTGTCGGCCCGGTCGAGCTGGGCCAGACACAAGGCGTTCGCCGCAGGCTGCCGCAGGCACATCAGGTAACTGAGGCAGCAATTGCGAAGGGCACGCCGCCCCATGGCCGGCGTATCGATCTGATAGGGACCCTCCGAGCCATTGAGACGATAGACCCGCTCCAGGTCGGCTTGCATCGATTCCGCCAGTGCCCCTCGCACGAATTCGCGCGCCGCGTGGATGCCGTCCACGTCTATGGGCTCCATCAACTCACCAAGATAGGCCTCGCTGGGCAATGCAAGTACCTGCGCCCGCAATTCAGGGTCCACGGCCTCGTCGACCAGTACCAGACGCATGGCCTCGGCAAACCCGGCGTGCATCACCATGGATTCGCCCCGTTTGCGCCGGTCCACCAGCTCGAGTATCACTCGACAAGCCAGACGCTGACCGGCTTCCCAGCGGTTGAAGTCATCCCCCTCGTTGGCCAGCAGAAACTCCAGATCCTCATCGCTGTAGTCGAAGGTCAGACGCACCGGGGCCGAGAACCCGCGCAGCAGCGACGGGACCGGTTGCGAGGGTACGTCCTCAAACACAAAGTGTTCCTTGGCCGCCTTCAGGTCGAGCACCCGCGTGGTTGGCACGGCGTCAGAGGTTTGCTCACCAGCCAGCCGCAGCGGCAAGTCCCGGCCGTCGGGACCGATCAGCCCCAGGGCCAGGGGGATATGAAACGGTTGTTTCTCCGGCTGCCCCGGCGTGGCGGGACAGCTCTGCTCAATCTGCAGGGTATAGCGCCTGGCGTCGCTGTCGTAGTGGCCCTCGACCCGCACAGCCGGCGTGCCGGCCTGGCTGTACCAGCGCCGAAACTGCCCCAGATCCACCCCCGTAGCCCCTTCCATGGCGGCGGCGAAGTCATCGCACGTGACGGCCTGTCCGTCGTGGCGCTCGAAGTACAGGTCCATGCCCTTGCGAAAGCCCTGGGCGCCCAACAGCGTGTGCATCATACGCACGACTTCAGCGCCCTTGTTGTACACAGTGGTGGTGTAGAAGTTATTGATCTCCATGTACGCGTCGGGCCGCACCGGGTGGGCCATGGGGCCTGCATCCTCGATGAACTGCGTGCTGCGCAGGATGCGCACGTCATCGATCCGCTGCACGGCCCGTGAGCCCATATCCGAAGAAAACGCCTGGTCACGAAAAACGGTCAGCCCCTCCTTGAGGCTCAACTGAAACCAATCCCGGCAGGTCACCCGATTCCCGGTCCAGTTGTGGAAATACTCGTGGCCAATCACGCCTTCGATGCCGCGGTAGTCGGCGTCCGTGGCGGTATCGCCCCGTGCCAGCACATACTTGGTATTGAATACGTTGAGCCCCTTGTTTTCCATGGCGCCCATATTGAAGTCACCGACCGCGACGATCATGTAGATGTCCAGATCATACTCCAGCCCAAACACCGCCTCGTCCCAGCGCATGGAGTTCGCCAATGAGCGCATGGCATGTCCGACCCGGTCCTCGTTGCCCGGCTCGACATAGATGCGCAGCGCCACCGGGCGGCCACTGGCGGTGGTGAACGCCTCCTCGACGCAAACCAGACGCCCCGCCACCAGGGCAAACAGGTAACTGGGTTTTGGGAAAGGGTCCTCCCAGGTCACCCAATGGCGTCCGTCCTCCAGTTCCCCGGATTCAATCGGATTGCCGTTGGACAACATCACCGGATAGCGTGCGCGATCCGCCACGATGGTGGTGGTGAACCGGGCCATCACGTCGGGTCGGTCGAGATAGTAGGTGATCTTGCGGAAACCCTCTGCTTCGCACTGGGTACAGAAGTTCCCGCTGGACTGAAACAGACCTTCCAAGGACGTGTTGGCTTCGGGATGGATGCGGGTGCGCACGATGAGTTCGAACTGTTCGGGGGGATCTGGAATGGTGAGGGTGTCGGCATCCGCCGAATACTCCGCGGCATCCAGGGCCCGGCCGTCGATCTCAAGCCCCAACAGGTGCAACTCCTGTCCATCCAATACCAGAGGCCGACTGCCCTCGTGATTGCGCTTCACCAATAGCCGACTGTCTACCTGCGTGCCGCTTTCGGTCAATTCGAAACGCAGGTTTACGGTCTCGATCAGATAATCCGGCGGGCGGTAATCGCGCAGATAGATGGTCTTGGGAGCAGCTTCCTTCATGGGCGCATATCCTGAGTAGCAGGGGAAAAAGGGCGGGCACCGTGTGCTGACGGCAGGGCAGTTTATCACCGCAGCCCGAGGCCTCGGCAAGCGCACCGAGGCATCCCCGGTGTAGACTTGAACCGTCCGAACCCAGGGACGCTGTTATAGGGAGCCGCGATGCGTACGGTGAGACTTTGGCTGGGCCTGCTGGTTCCGATGATGATTGCTACGCCACTGGCCGTAGCCGAGACCGAATTCCCCAAGGTGCTGCACGTGTTCGTTGAGAAGCGCACTCTGGTGGCCGCCAACGCAGCACTCAGCCGCTTCGACGAACTGGATCTGGTCGCCAACGAGCGCATCCTGCTCCAGGATACGGGCAAATCTGTGGCCATCGTAGCCACCAGCGACCGCTTCATCGGCTATAGCGCCGCCCTGGGCCGATGGCGAATCGAGCGACGCAGAGCCCAGGAACGGGTGCAAACGGTGGAGGCGGATATATACACCGGGATCGTGGTAACCAGCGACCGGTTCCTGAATTTCAACGCCGAAACCGGACAGTGGTCTGAATACCGGCGGTGACCGGGGGACGGCACCGAGAGATGCGTAGCATAGCCGCGGCGCGGCCTCGCCTCTGACGCCTTGTGGACCGAAACGCGGTCCGCGCCGAAAGGTCGATGGTTTCCTCAAGGTTAGATCGAAATGAAAAGCATCGACAACTGGCTGGACGAGTACGGTCAGAGTCACCGGCACCCGGGCAACAAAACCATCCATTGGATCTGTGTGCCGCTGATCGTCTGGAGCCTGATGGCGATTCTGTGGTCCCTGCCTTTCCCGGACCTGGGGTTCCTGCCGCCTCTGATGGCGAACTGGGCGGTGCAGGTTTCGATTGCTGCGGTGGCCTACTACTTCGTGATTTCGCGCAATCTCGCCCTGGGCATGCTGGTGGTATTTGGGATCGGGCTGGCAATCACGGCCTGGATGGGGCGGCTTGATCCGCCGCTTTGGGCAATCGCCCTGGTGGTTTTCATTGCGGCATGGATCGGGCAGTTCATCGGCCACAGGATCGAGGGACGTAAACCCTCGTTCCTGGTGGATCTTCAGTTCCTGCTGATCGGACCCTTGTGGCTGTTGTCGTCCGTCTACCGCCGTCTTGGAATCCCCTATTGATCCGCGGGGGTACGATACCTCAGCGGTCGACGAATGCGCGCTCGATGACGTAGTCACCGACCTCGCCAATTCGGGGGCTGATCTCGAAACCACGGGCATCGAGCAGCCCGCGCAGCGCCGCCAGCACAGCCGGACTGCCGCATACCATGGCCCGGTCCTGCTTCGGGTCCAGCTCCGGCAGCGCCAGGTCAGCAAACAGACGGCCGGTCTCAATTAGATCCGTCAACCGGCCTTCGTTTCGAAACGACTCGCGGGTCACCGACGGATAGTAGATGAGCTGCTCACGCAGCATCTCGCCCAGGAACTCGTCCTGGGGCAACCGCTCGGTGATCACCTCCTGGTATGCCAGTTCGTCGACATATCGGACGCCGTGACACAGAATCACCTGCTCGAATCGAGCGTAGGTTTCCGGATCCTTGATCACGCTTAGAAACGGGGCGAGCCCGGTACCGGTGGCCAGCAGGAACAGTCGCTTGCCCGGACGCAGATCGTCGATCACCAGACTGCCCGTGGGCTTGCGGCTGATCAGCACTTCGTCACCCGGCGTCAGATGCTGCAGGCGCGAGGTGAGCTCACCGTGCTGCACCTTGATGCTGAAGAACTCCAGCCGATCCTCATGGTTGGCGCTGGCAATACTGTAGGCACGCATGATCGGTTTATCCTCCACCTGCAAACCGACCATGACGAACTCGCCGTTGCGAAATCGGAAGGTTTCGTCCCGGGTGGTCTCAAAGCTGAACAGCGTATCGTTCCAGTGATGAACACTGAGTACGCGTTCGGGTGCCACTGCCGCCATTTTCACTCCCTAAACTGCAAAATTTGATTCGCGCACGCCTCTGCAGAGACACATTCTGACGGTACCGGTTCCGAAGCGCCAATCCCGATTCGCTATAACTTTAGTGCGCTCCGACTCAAACCCCGCCCGGCAACACTGAGACCCGGCATCAATATCCCAGCGTCAAGGCCCCCGGCACACGCGGGTCCGATGCACCGAAAAAGCCGGCATCGCGGCGCACCACGGACTGGGTGCTGCCCATGGCATTCTTCTCCACCACCTTATGCCCCCGAGCCGCCAACAACGCCAGGGTGTCGGGACTGAGCCCCTCCTCCACCCGAAGTTCATCGGGCAGCCACTGATGATGGACCCTGGGCGCGGCGGTGGCCTCGGCCACATTCATACCGTGATCCACCATGTTCATGATCAGCTGCAGGGTGGTGGTGATGATCCGGCTGCCGCCGGGACTGCCCGTTGCGAGCACCGGTTTTCCGTCCTGGAACACGATGGTCGGAGTCATGGAACTCAGCGGACGCTTGCCCGGTTCCACCGCGTTGGCGTCCCCTCCAACCAGCCCGTAGGCATTGGGTTCGCCGGGCTTGGCGGAGAAATCGTCCATCTCGTTGTTGAGCAGAATACCGGTTCCCGCCGCCACGATCCCGGTGCCATAGGTGAAATTCAGGGTATAGGTGTTTGACACCACATTGCCAAACCGGTCCATCACCGAGAAGTGGGTGGTCTCGTTGCTCTCGTACGGTGTGGGGTCGCCGTGGCGAATTTCGCTGGAGGGTGTGGCCCGGTGGCGATCGATGCCGGTCCGCAGACTGTCAGCATAGGCCTCGGACGTCAGCCCGCCAACGGGCACGGACCAGAAATCCGGATCACCCAGATGCTGGGCGCGATCGGCATAGGCGAGTTTCATGGACTCGGCCATGAGATGAAGGGTCTCGGCGCCGTTTGCGCCCAGATACCCGATGGGATACGGCTCCAACAGATTCAGGATCTGCACCAGATGGACACCACCGGAACTGGGCGGTGGCATGGACAGAATCTCGTATCCCCGATACTGACCCCGCACCGGTTCCCGGAACACGGTCTTGTAGCCGGCCAGGTCGGCCTCGTTCATGGGCCCGCCGTGGGCGCTCATCTCGGCCGCGATCTTTCGGGCGATCTCGCCCTGGTAAAAGGCCTCGGGGCCTTGTTCGGCGATCTGCTCCAGGGACCAGGCCAGATCCGGCTGCCTGAGAACCTCTCCGGCTTCGTAGGCGCTGCCGTCGGGTTTGAAAAACACCTCGGCGGTGCTGTCCCAACGCCGCAGACGCTCAGATCGGGATTTCAGGGAATCCGACAGATCCTGACTCACCACGATGCCCTCGCTCGCCAGGCGTATGGCGGGCGCCATGACATCGGCCAGGGACATGGATCCGAAGCGCTCCAGGGCGGCAGCCAAGCCGGCCACGGTGCCCGGAACGCCCACCGAATGGTGGGTGTATCGAGAGCGGTCGGAATCCGCATTCCCATCCGCATCCAGATACATGTCGCGAAATGCCGCGGCGGGCGCCATTTCACGGTAGTCGATGGCGACGGTCTCGTTCGCCTCGGCCCCATGCACGAGCATGAAGCCACCGCCACCCAGATTGCCGGCCCTGGGTAACGTCACCGCCAGGGCAAATCCCACCGCAACGGCGGCGTCCACCGCATTCCCCCCCTGCTCCAGGATCGACACGCCGATCCGGGTGGCCTGAGCCTCCTGACTGGCCACCATGCCGTGCTTTGCATACACGGGGTGAAAACGATCTGCATGGGACTGTATCGCGGCCTGTTGCGTCCAGCCGGTGGGGGCACCCACGACCAGCAGGAGAGCAAGAAGCCATCGCAGCGAAATCCTCATTGGGCAAGCGCCTCCAATAGAATTGACCCCGAAAGCCTATCAGGATCAGGGATGCTTGCGAGGAAAGTTGCCGTATCGCCTGCCAAGACCTGTGGCCACATAAAAAAAGGGCCCGGAAACAACTGGTCCCGGGCCCCGTTCAGACGGCGTTGCGCGCTACTTGATCAGGCGGTGCTTGACGTAGGACCCCGGGGCATCCTCGATGACCTCGAGCTTGTGGTCGCCCGGCACGCGCGCGGGCACCATGTCCCCGGCGAACGCCGACACCCACTCGGCCCAATCGAGCCACCACGAGCCCTGGGACTTGGTTGCGTCCTCGAACCATTCGCACGGATCTGCCGGCAACTTGTCATTGGTCCAGTAGCCGTACTTCTGTTTATCCGGCGGGTTAATCACCCCGGCGATGTGCCCTGATCCGCCGAGCACAAATTTGACCGGGCCACCGGTGAACTGGGTTCCGGCATAGGTAGAGCGCCAGGGTGCAATGTGATCCTCAATGGTGCTGAGGAAATAAACCGGCGCCTTGACCTTGCGCAGATCGATCTTGCGCCCGTTCAAGGTGATGCCGTTGGGCTTCACCAGGTTGTTCTCCAGGTACATGTTGCGCAGATAAAAGCTGTGCATTGTGGCCGGCATGCGGGTGGAATCGGAGTTCCAGTAGAGCAGATCGAAGGGGAACGGCTCCTTGCCCAGCAGATAGTTGTTGATGAAAAAGGACCAGATCAGGTCGTTGGCGCGCAACATGTTGAAGGTGGTTGCCATCTCTGAGCCGTCCAGGAAGCCACGCTCGTCCATGGTCTTTTCCAGGGAGGCGATCTGATCCTCGTCGATGAACACCTCCAGCTCGCCAGGCTCGCTGAAATCCAGCATGGTGGTGAAGCACGTGGCGCTCTGGATACGGGTATCCTTTTTTGCCGCAAGATAGGCCTGGGTGGCCATCAGGATGGTGCCGCCGAGGCAGTACCCGACCGCGTTGACTTCTTTTTCGCCAGTGGCCTGCTCGATGGCATCCAGCGCGGCGAGGGTGCCCTCGGTGAGGTAGTCCTCGAAATCCTTCTCGGCCAGGCTCTCGTCCGGATTGACCCAGGACAGGACAAATACTGTGTGTCCCTGGTCTACAGCCCACTTAATAAAGGAATTCTTAGGTTGCAGATCCAGGATGTAGAACTTGTTTATCCACGGGGGGACGATCATCAACGGACGCTTGTAGACCTTGTCGGTGGTCGGGGTGTACTGAACCAGCTGCATCAGGGTGGTCTGGAACACCACCTTGCCGGGTGTGGTGGCGACGTTTTTGCCCAACTCGAAGGCATCGAGATCGGTCATGCGGATGGCAAGCTTGCCCTTGCCACGCTCCAGGTCGTCAAGCAGATTGCTGAGACCATTCAACAGGCTTTGCCCACCCGTCTCAACCACCGTCCGCAGGACTTCCGGGTTGGTCAAGACGAAGTTGGTGGGCGACAGCATGTCGACGAATTGTTTGGTATAGAAATCCACCTTTTTGGCCGTTTTCTCATCCAAGCCCTCGACCTCGCGCACCGTGGTCATGACCCAACGCGCGGTCAGCAGATACCCCTGCTTTATGAATTCAAAAAACAGGCTGTCCTGCCAGTCCTCGTGCCGGAATCGCCGATCCGTCTCAGCGTCCGTCGGCGGCACGGCGCTGGCGCCGTAGACGGCAGCCATGCTGTTCTGCCACAGCCGCAGGTAGTCCTGCCAGAGGGTCATCTGGGCGTCCACCATGTATTTCGGATTGGTCATCATCCGGGTGGTCATCTGCAGAAAGGCGTCACCCACGCTCGACATGTCGGCCATACCACCCCCGTTGGCCGCCTGATTTCTCAGGTAATCGAGAATCAAACGCTGGCTTTGCCCCGCGATTTTGGTCACGGCGCGGGTCACCTCGATCGGGTTGGGAAGGCTCATGTTGGAAACGGCCGGTTCGGACATGGGATCCACTCCTGGTTTCTGGTGTGCCGCCAGCGGCGGGCGTTATTGATTTTTATCAGGGTCAGTGCGCGTCAGGGTCAAACACTCCGCGTTGGCCGAAGTCCATCCCGGCCACAAGATCAAAACGCAAAGTTGGGCCGCCCCGGTATGGAACGGCCCAACGAGATTCATCATCTGACGCGCAACAAAAAATCAGCTTTGTTTGACTTGCGCCATCAACTTCTTGAACTCTTCCATGCTCTCGTTGAGCCGGCCATTGACCACGCCAAAAGCCTCTGAGCTGGATTTTGCGCTCATCTCAGCCAGTTCGCGCATGTTGGTAAGCGCCTTCTCCATGCCTTCCTTGAGCAATTCGGCCTGCTTTGAACTGGCTTCCTGGGGCGATGCGGACGACATCAGCTCCTGGGTCGCGTGGGACATTTCCTGCATCGCCTCGCGCATAATTTCCGCCTGACGGGTGGCCATTGCCTGAGCGCCCTGCAGCGCAACCTTATTGGCTTCGGTTATGGCTTCGATATTTTTCTTCTGACTGGCCATCAGGCCGTCCATATCGACGCCGGGCAATTTCAGGTCTTTAAACATGGACTGCACGTCAAACATCTTTTCCAGGTCCATGTCCTTGAACATTTCAAATGGGTTGGTGTGGGTCATTTCAAACCTCCAAAAACTGCCGGGCAGCGGTATTGCTGCGTTGCAACATTACGCCCTATATTGGTGCCATCGGTGTCCGCTGTCAAGTAAATTGTGCAATGCGTCAAGGGACGCGCAGCACTGACATGGTTGCGCTCAGATGCGGACTTTGACATAGCTCCCCGGCGCGTCCTCCAATGCCTTCAACGCCCCATCGCCGGGCTGACGCGCATCGACCTTGGCACCGGACTTGGATTTGACCCACTCCAGCCAGTGCGGCCACCAGGACCCTTCATACTCGGTGGCGCCGGCAAACCATTCGTCCGGATCGGCCGGCAGCGCGTCATTGATTCGGTAGCCGTACTTGGGCGAACCCGCCGGATTGATCACCCCGGCAATGTGACCCGAACCGCCCAGCACGAACTTCACCGTACCCGACGGCAGCTGAGTGCCGGCATAGGTCGATTTCCAGGGTGCGATGTGATCCTCGCGGGTGGAAAGAAAGTAAACCGGCGCCTTGATCTTGCTCAGGTCGATGGGCGTACCCAACAGGGTGATGGCCCCAGGCTCGCGCAACCGATTGTGCTGATACATATTGCGCAAATAGAAGCTGTGCATGGTCTTGGGCATGCGAGTGGAATCGGAATTCCAGTACAACAGATCGAACGGAAACGGATCCTTGCCCATCAGGTAATTGTTGATGGCGAATGACCAGATCAAATCGTTGGCCCGCAGCATGTTGAACACGCCCGCCATATGGGTGCCTTCCAGGTAACCCTTCTCCTCCATGTGCTTCTCAATGAGATCGAGCTGCTCCTCATCGATGAACACCGACAGCTCACCAGGCTCGGCAAAATCGACCATGGTGGTAAAGCAGGTCGCGCTCTTGATGCGGTTGTCCTTGTTGGCGGCCATATAGGCCAGGGTGACCAAAAGCAGGGTGCCGCCCAGGCAATACGAGACCGCGTTGACCTCTTTCACGCCGGTGGCCTGCTCGATGGCATCCAGGGCTGCCAGGGGGCCATCCTCCAGATAATCCTCGAAGTCCTTATGCGCCAGGTCGCTGTCCGGGTTCACCCAGGACATGACGAACACGGTAAATCCCTGATCCACCGCCCACTTGATGAAGGAGTTCTTTGGCCGCAAGTCGAGTATGTAGAATTTGTTGATCCAAGGCGGCACGATCAGCAGCGGCCGCTTGAACACCTTCTCTGTGGTGGGGGTGTACTGAATCAGCTGCATCAGTTCGTTCTGGAATACCACTTTCCCTGGTGTCGCGGCTACGTTCTCACCGGGCGTGAATGCCTCCAGATCCGTCATGCGGATGCGCAACTTGCCTTTTCCGGTCTTGAGATCCTCGAGCATGTTGCTCAGACCCCTGACCAGATTCTCACCCCCACTTTCCAGGGTGGTCTTCAGCACCTTTGGGTTGGTCAGGATGAAGTTGGTCGGGGCCATGGCATCCACGAACTGACGGGTATAGAAATCCACCCGCTCGGCGGTTTTCGCATCCAGGCCCTCCACGTCACGGACCGTATCCTGGATGCTGCGCGCTGCCAGCAAATAGGACTGCTTGATGTAGTCGAAGACGGCATTCTCTGCCCAGTCGTCGTCCTTAAAACGCTTATCGGCGCCATCCGGTTCAGCCACCGGCTCAACCGCCTGGCCCATCATCCGCTGCGAGGTGGTTTGGATCAGCTCGAGATAGCTTTGCCAGAAAGCGGTCTGCGCTTCGACCAGCTTGCGCGGGTCCTCCATAAGCTTTTGCGTCATCCGCACGAAGGACTTCCCCACCAGGCCGGGATCCGGCACCTGAAACATATCGCCTTTCGACTGGCTCTCCATATAGGCTTCCACCAGCTTCTGGCTCTGCTCGGCGATTTTGGTGAAGTTCTCGGACAGCCGCTGGATATCCGGCGGGTTGATCTCCGGGATCGGGTTTATTTGTTTGCTATCAGCCATGGCGGATTCCTCTAGTGATTGCCTCGCGTCACAGCGCGACGGACGTGGCCGTGACCCCCCAAGAGGTGTCAACCTAACGAAAAGGACCGGCCAGGCCAAACCGGATTATGTCTGGTACCCGCAAAACATCACAGTGGATATACTCCAGCGCCACCCATGAACACCTCGGCCATCCACAATCTTGCCCGACCGGACGACGACTCTGGGCCACCAAAACTGGTGCTGGCGCCGATGGAGGGCGTTATCGACCATGTGATGCGCGGGTTGTTGACCCGGGACGGGGCTTTCGATTTGTGTGTCACCGAGTTTGTTCGCATCACCAACACCCTGTTTCCGGCATCCGTGTTCCACCGCTACTGTCCCGAATTGGCGGCCGGCGGCCGCACCCCGGTCGGCACACCGGTGCATGTTCAATTGCTGGGGGCCGATGCGGTGCTGATGGCGGAAAATGCCGGACTGGCGGCAGACCTGGGCGCACTCGGAATCGATCTCAATTTTGGTTGCCCGGCCAAAACGGTCAACCGCCATCAGGGCGGGGCGGTGCTCCTCGAATACCCCGAACGACTGCACCGGATCGCCGCAACCGTGCGCTCGGCATTGCCGGGGCAGGTTCCGCTGACGGCGAAGATGCGGCTCGGTTTCGACGACACCGAACTCGCGCTGGAAAACGCCCGGGCGCTCGCATCGGCAGGCATACAGTGGATCACGGTGCATGCACGAACACGATCCGACGGCTACCGGCCCCCAGCCTACTGGGAGTGGATTCCACGCATCCAGGCTGCGGCCGGCATACCCGTGATCGCCAACGGGGAGATCTGGTCGCGGGCGGATTTCGAGCGCTGCCGCACGACCACCAACGCCGACGGCTACATGCTGGGTCGCGGTGCCTTAGCCCGGCCCGATCTGGCCCGCCAGATCCGCTCGGTCATGGTCCCGGCGCAAGCAGGCCCACTGACCTGGCACCAGGTCAAACCCCTGCTGCACGAGTTGTACGACGGCACCGTGGCACATACGCCGCGAACACAGCCCCAGCAACGCGCCGCGGCCCGGGTCAAACAGTGGCTGCGCTACCTGGGCGGCGGCTATCCAGAAGCGGCGGAACTGTTTCATCGGGTCAAGGCCGAGCGCAATCCACAGCGTCTGATGCAGCAAGTGGCCGAGCCGACCGCTGCTCCCTCAGGGGCGCACTCGGGTGCCTTGTCATAGGCTTCCGTGGGGCTATCATAGGCAAAGTCACAGGGCGCGGTTAGAAAAGCCCGACGCATCCTCTCCATCTTTGATCAAACAGGACCTGGAATCATGAAAATATCCCGAAAGAGCCTGCTCGGTGCCGCTGTCACGGCCGCCATCATTGGCGGGTCGGGTCTGGCTCAGGCCGCCGACACCATACGCATCGGAGTGGTCGGCCCCGTGACCGGCCCGGTCGCCCAGTATGGCGACATGCAAATGATCGGCGCCAAGATGGCGGTCGAGCAGATCAACGCCGCCGGCGGCGTCAACGGCAAGCAAATCGAAGCAGTGGTCATGGACGATGTTTGCGAACCCAAACAGGCTGTCGCTGTGGCCCAGAAGATTGTCAACGACGGTGTGCAGTACGTCGTGGGTCACCTGTGTTCCGGCTCCACCCAGCCGGCGGCGGAGATCTATGAGGATGAGGGCATCCTGATGATTACGCCCGCATCCACCAGCCCGGCCATCACCGAGCAGGGATACAAGATGATCTTCCGGACCATCGGTCTGGACAGTCAACAGGGACCGGTGGCTGGCCGATACATAGCCGAAACCGTAAAACCTGAGCGTATGGCGGTGCTGCACGACAAACAGCAGTATGGTCAGGGTATCGCCACCGCGGTGCGCGACACGGTTGAGGGAATGGGGGTCAACGTGGTGCTGTTCGAAGGCATCAACTCAGGACAAACCGATTTCTCGGCCCTCATCACCAAGATGAAAAAAGAGAAGGTGGATTTTGTTTACTACGGGGGTTACCACCCCGAACTGGGTCTGATTCTGCGCCAATCGGCGGAGCAGGGTTTCGACGCCGGGTTCATGGGCCCTGAAGGTGTGGGCAACAAGGACATTTCCGCCATAGCGGGGGCCGCCTCTGAAGGCTTGCTGGTCTCACTACCGGCCGATTTCGCCGCCGACCCGAACAACGCCGAGCTGGTCCAGGCATTCGAGGCCAAGAATGAAGATCCCAGCGGGCCATTCGTCATGCCTTCTTACGCCGCCGTGCAGATCATAGCTGACGCCATCACGGCCACCGGGAGCGAGGATCCCGCCAAGCTGGCGGAAGCCATGCGCGCCACCACCTACGAGACACCGATCGGCGCCGTCGCCTTCGACGAAAAGGGTGACCTGAAGGCGTTTGAGTTTGTCATCTTCGATTGGCACCAGGACGGCAGCAAGACCGCGGTTCAGTAACCCGGCATCCCCAGTGGGCCATGCGGGAAGTTCGGTAACCCACAGCCAGTCCACAAGCCGGGTTGGCAAGGCACGCGAGCGCAGGACTGGCCGTCGCCAATTCCAGCGAGTGCAACGCGGTCAACGTGGCTTGTGGGCTGGCTCAGAGGGAGCGTCGCTGATGAGCCAATGTTGCGTTGCACCCCTTGAAAAGGGCCTGCCATTCCCTACGGTGTGCGCCTTACCTTGGTTCATCAGCGGCGCTCTGTGAATAACCGAACTGCCCGCATGGCCCAATAGGGAAGCCAGGGCAGGCGCCCCGCACGCTCACCGGCGGCGGGGCGCGATTTTTTTGAGCAGTCGGTTTGTCTCAACGCGGTGATCTGGGTACCGGGTCGGACAGACGGTCGGGGGGCTTCGGATGTCTGAGAACGGCTTGCAGTTCGTACAGCAGATCATCAACGGGCTGACGCTGGGCAGCATCTACGCGCTGATCGCCATCGGCTACACGATGGTCTACGGCATCATCGGAATGATCAACTTCGCCCATGGTGAAATCTATATGATCAGCGCCTATGTGGGTCTGATCGTGATCACCGGCCTGAGCATGATGGGTATCGAGTACATGCCCATTGTGCTGATCATCACCCTGACCATGGCCATGTTGATCACCAGTGCATACGGGTGGTCGGTGGAACGGGTGGCATATCGGCCTTTGCGCGGCAGTCCCCGCCTGGTGCCGCTGATCTCGGCCATCGGCATGTCCATATTTCTTCAGAACTACGTGCAGCTCGCCCAGGGCGCCCGCAACATTGCGTTGCCGCCGCTCATCTCCGGGGGATGGCGCTTTGGCGATGCCGCCGGATTTCAAGTCTATCTGTCCTACATGCAGGTGATGATCGCGGTCGCGACGACAGCCGCCATGGTGGGCCTGACCCTGTTCATCGGACGTTCACGGCTGGGTCGGGCCTGCCGGGCCTGTTCCGAGGATCGGGGCATGGCCAACCTCCTGGGCATCGATACCGACCGGGTCATTGCTCTGACTTTCCTCATCGGCGCGGCCCTGGCGGCCATCGCCGGTGTGCTGGTGGGCCTCTACTACGGCGTGGTGAATCCGTTCATGGGTTTCATCGCCGGGCTCAAAGCGTTCACCGCCGCGGTGCTGGGTGGCATTGGCAGCGTGCCGGGCGCCATGTTGGGCGGAATCGTGCTGGGTCTGACCGAGAGTTTCACCTCCGCCTACCTCAGCACCGAGTACAAGGACGTGGTGTCTTTCGGCCTGCTGGTACTGATTCTGTTGTTCAGGCCCACCGGCCTGCTTGGCAAGCCCGATGTGGAGAAAGTCTGATGCCAGGCCAGATCAAGGGGGCTTTGTTTTCCGCGTTGGTGATGCTGGTCCTGGCGGTACCCATACTCGGCATCCAGATCACGACCGAAGGGTCGTCGGTTCGTCTGGTGGGCGAACTCCAATATGCGTTTATCGCGGCGGGCCTGGTGTTCGTGTTCAAACTGCTGGAGCACCCACTATCAAAACTGCTGGGCATGACCCATGCCGTCAATCTGCTGCCTTCCGCAGATCGCATGGCCACCTATCGTCCGGCCATCCTGACCGTGCTGATCATCTTCGCCTTCATCTGGCCCTTCACCGCCTCCCGGGGGGCAGTGGATGTAGCCACCCTGGCGCTGATCTACGTGATGCTGGGCCTGGGGCTGAACATCGTGGTGGGGTTCGCCGGTCTGCTTGATCTGGGCTATGTGGCGTTCTATGCGGTGGGTGCCTATAGCTACGCTCTGCTCACCGAGTACTTCGGGCTCTCATTCTGGGTCAGCCTGCCGATCGGGGCGGGTCTTGCCGCGCTGTTCGGTTTTGTCCTGGGGTTTCCGGTGCTGCGTCTCCGGGGGGATTATCTGGCCATCGTGACCCTGGGCTTCGGCGAAATCATCCGGCTGCTGTTGAACAACTGGGACGAGTTGACCGGCGGTCCCGACGGCATCGGCAACATTCCCAAACCCACTTTGTTCGGCCTGGAGTTCACTCGCACCGCCAAAACCGACGGCAACATACCGTTCCACGAGTACTTTGGCCTCGAGTACAGCGGAACCTACCGGGTCATTTTCCTATACCTGCTGGCGCTGCTGTTGGTGTTGTTCACGCTGTTTGTGATCAATCGCCTGATACGGATGCCGGTGGGCCGTGCCTGGGAGGCGCTGCGCGAGGACGAGATCGCCTCCCGCTCCCTGGGGCTGAATCCGACCAACATCAAGCTGTCGGCGTTCACTTTGGGCGCCAGCTTTGGTGGGATGGCCGGCTGTTTCTTCGCCGCCCGGCAAGGGTTCATCAACCCCGAGTCGTTTACCTTCATCGAGTCCGCCATCGTGCTGGCCATTGTCGTTCTAGGCGGGATGGGTTCGCAGATTGGCGTCATACTCGCGGCCCTCGCGCTCACCGTGTTACCGGAGCTGGCACGTCAGTTCGAGGAGTACCGCATGCTGGTGTTCGGGCTGGTCATGGTGCTGATGATGATCTGGCGTCCCCAGGGCCTGCTGCCCAGTAAGCGGCCGCGCATGGAACTGCCCACGTGAACGCCCTGCTCAGCGTGCGCGACCTGGGGATGCGCTTCGGCGGTCTTCTGGCGGTGGACGGTGTTTCGTTCGATGTGGGCAGCGCGCAGGTGGTCTCCATCATCGGACCCAACGGCGCCGGCAAAACAACCGTGTTCAACTGCATCAGCGGGTTCTATCGACCGACCTCGGGTCAGGTCACGCTGCTCGGCAAGACCATCTCCGGACTGCCAGGACACAAGGTGGCGCGCCAAGGCCTGGTCAGGACGTTTCAGAATGTCCGCCTGTTTCGCAGCATGACGGTTGTGGAAAATCTGCTGGTGGCGCAGCACACGCGGGTGGATACCAATCTGCTCACCGGCATGCTCAAGACGCGGGCGTATCGCGCCAAGGAACAAGCCGCCATGGAACGGGCCGGTTTCTGGTTGGATCTGGTGGGTCTGCGGGAAGTGGCGAACCGGGAAGCCGGCAATCTCGCCTATGGTCAGCAGCGACGGCTGGAAATTGCCCGCTGCATGGTGACCGGTCCGAAGCTGGTGATGCTGGACGAACCGGCGGCCGGGCTCAATCCCAATGAGACCAAGGAACTGGATGAGTTGATTCTGCTTCTGCGGGCCGAACACAACGTATCGGTTTTGCTGATTGAACACGATATGAAACTCGTGATGGAGATTTCAGACCATATCGTGGTGATCGATCAGGGCCGACCCTTGGCCGAGGGAACGGCCACCGAAATCCGCAACAACCCGGACGTCATCAAGGCCTATCTCGGGGAATCCTGATGTTGGAACTGGAAAAGGTGCACACCTGCTACGGCCCCATAGAGGCGCTGCGTGGTGTGTCGCTGAAGGTTGAGCGGGGCGAGATCGTCACCCTGATCGGGGCCAACGGCGCCGGCAAAACCACTTTGCTCATGACCATCTGCGGGGATCCAAGGGCGTCGGAAGGCACGGTTCGTTTCGAAGACCGGGACATCACCCAGGAAAGAACCGCCACCATCATGCGCAGTGGGCTCGCTGTGGTGCCGGAAGGCCGTCGCATCTTTCCCGGGCTGACGGTGATGGAAAATCTGCACATGGGCGGGTTCTACCGCGATCCCGACCATCTCGAAAAGGGCCTTGCTCACGTCTTCTCACTGTTTCCCCGTCTCAAGGAGCGGTCGGGCCAGCGGGGCGGCACTCTGTCCGGCGGAGAACAGCAGATGCTGGCCATCGGCAGGGGCCTGATGAGCGAACCCACCCTACTGCTGCTGGACGAGCCCTCGCTGGGGCTGGCGCCCCTGATCATCAGCCAGATCTTCGAAATTCTGGACCAGATCCGGGCAGAAGGCATGACCATTTTTCTGGTGGAACAAAATGCCCATCGAGCACTGCAACTGGCCGATCGGGGCTATGTGCTGGAGAACGGTCGCATCGTCCTGGCCGACACCGGTGATGCGCTGTTGCAGAACCAGGCCGTACGCCAAGCCTATCTTGGGGGATAAGGCGACCGACCCTCAGACTGAACCTCCGATTGGGTCTACAGCTTCCTGGTGCCCAGGCTCGAGCGGTCTTGCAAGATCTGCACGATGCAAGTGATACAACGGGTTCCCCAGAACATGCCCTGATCAACACGCCCTGATTAATATCCCTCGATCCGTTATCGGCTGAATCACCACCCCACAAATCACCGCATCGGTTTCTGCATCCCGCGCTGTGCGAGCAACCGCTTTGGGCCGTAAAACGGTTCGGCATCACAATTGCAGCCCCCCGCGCAAAAGCAAAAAAATGGGGGCGCGCATGGCGGCGACGGGCTTGAAGTGTTTGATGGGACTGATGCTTTGTATTCAGATCGGATACGCGGCGGCATCGGACCGGTTGTTGGTCGATCGCGTATTTGACCAATCTGGCATCCGGCTTCAGATCGAACAATTGCCCGAACATCTACTGGCCGGACTGGGCCAGGAAACCGAATCCAATCAATCGGTTCCAGATGGCTTTCATGAGGCCGCCCGGATGGCGGCAGCCGAAGCGTTTGACGTCCATAGCCTGGTCGAACGCGTCCGAAGCGGTCTTGGTGAATCCCTCAGCGACGCGGACCTGAAGTCTATCCTGGTCTGGCTGGAATCGGATATCGGCCGTCGTGTAACCCGCCTTGAAGCCGCCGCCAACGACCCGGATCGCCAGCACGAGATCGCGCAGTTCGCAGCCGGGCTGGATTCAAATCCGCCGCCAGCACCACGGCTCCGCTGGATACAGGCGCTGGACGAAGCTGCCCGGATCAGCGAATCGACCGTGGAGGCCACCCTGGGCGTGCAGTTGGCCGTAGCGACAGCAGTGGCCGCATCGCTGCCGGCGGATCAGCGTCCCCCGGTGCAGATGTTGGCTGAACTGCTGGACGCATCCCGCCCAAGTCTTGCGCCCCTGCTACAGAATCAGATATGGGTGCTACTGCTGTTCACCTATCAATCGCTGAGTGACTCGGAAATGCTCGAGTATCTGGCGTTTTGCCAGTCACCGGTGGGCCGTCGCTACAACCAGGCCCTGTTCAATGGTCTGGAAGGCGCAATGATCGAAAGCGCCTTTCGCTTCGGCGAAGTGCTGACCCGAATGCTGCGTCAGGGCCCAGACGCACGCGGAACCTGACACCGCCGGCCTTTTTGCCGTGTGGGGGCGTTTGCTGCTGCTGGGACTGGTGCTGCTGGGCGCATTTCAGTGGTGGTCAGATCGGCCGGTCAGGTACGGGCCTGGCGTGGTGGCTGCCAACCAGCCCCGGCAAAACCCGCTGCCCGAACAGGCCGAGTTCAAGCGGGACAACTATCAAATCACGGCCTTGGCGGAATTCGAGCTCGAGGCCCGGGTACTGGGTCGGGAGGACTATCGATTCGATGCCGGTGCGGCGCTGGCGCCGGTGGATCTGGCCCTGGGCTGGGGCCGTATGTCGGATGAGGCGGTGCTCGAACACGTGAGCGTCAGCCAAGGCGGGCGATTCTACTTCTGGTCGGTTGAGCGCTTCCCCATTCCACGGCGCGAAGTGGAGACCCACAGCGCCAACATGCACTTGATTCCGGCAAATGAAAGCGTGGCCTATCGGCTGCGCAAAATACGTGAAGGTGAAGTGGTGGCGCTGCGCGGCTACCTGGTCAGCGTGCGCGGCGAAAACGGATTCAACTGGCGCAGCTCCCTCACCCGGGACGACACCGGCAACGGCGCATGCGAACTCATCTGGGTGGAAAATCTCCGGGTGATTCAGCCCTACTCAGGCGGCGGCACTTGAAACACCGGCCCGGCTGCGCCAAACATCGAATGCCAACCAGGTCAGACTCAACAACTGCAGGAGCAACATCAGGCCAAAGGCGGCCTGGTATGCGGCTTGCGGATAGTGACCGTCCGCCGTTTCCGACCACATCCCGATGATGGCCCCCAAACCCCACTGGACGACAAAGGCACCAATAAACACCAGCAGATTCAGCGCGGTGTTTACTCGCCCGGCCAGGCGCGGGTCAAAGTACTGTGACAGGATGGCATAGCACAGCGTGGTAGCGGTGCTGAAAAACCCGAACGCCACCCATGCGGGCATCGGGTACTCGTTGGCACCCGTTAGAATCCAAACCTGTGCCAGCAGAAAACAGACAATGCCGGTCACCGCCACGAATATGGGTCGAATCCCTCTGCGCGACAGGCGCCAGGTGAGGTTGCCCATGGTGAGAAACCCCAGCAGAATCGACACCGCCAGAGCAAACAGGTGATCGGCCACCTGAGTCCGATCCAGGCCAGCCACATCACGCAGCCAGGGCGCCGCCCAGAGTCCGGGCAATGCAAGCCCGAACGACTGGACCACTGTCCCCATCGGGGCAATACGCCAGAAGTAACGATCGCCCAGAATCTGACGGATCCCGGCCAACTGGGCGCGCAGACCATCGCTGGAACCCTCGCTCGAGTGATCCGGAACCACCCAGAACACCAGGGCTGAGATCAGAAAACTGAGCACGGCCAGACCCAGAAAAATACCGCGCCAATCGGTCACGCCCAGCAGTGCCTCCACCGGCGCCGTGGCAGCCAAAGCGCCGAGCCCGCCGGCGGCCATGATCCACCCGTTCACCGCCGGCAAACGCTCCCTGGGAAACCAGCTCGCAAACGCCTTGAAACTGCCCATCAGGCAGGCCGACACACCGAAACCGATCAGTGCCCGCCCCAACAGCAGGCCACTCATGCCCTCGGCGTGGGCGAAAACCAAACCACCCAGGCCAGCAAACAGCAACAACGCGGCTTCAACCCGCCGTGGCCCATAGCGATCCAGCAGCAAACCCAGTGGAAGTTGGAAAGCGGCAAAAGTGAGAAAGTAGGCACTGGTCAGCAGACCCAGATCCGCCGGCCCAAGGGCGAACTCGGCGGTCAGATCCGACGCCATGACCGCGTTTACCGAACGGTAGACATAGGACAGAAAGTAGCCCGCCGCAAAGGGCAGAAATATCCGCAGAACCAGGCCCGGGGTCATACGGCGATCAACGGTGGGCAATGGTTTTGAGTCCCCAGTCTGGTGTCCGGATCATGTCGACATGCGCCCAGCAAACGTTGCCTCTCGAGACACGCTTCGGCCGGCCAGGATAAGCACGCGGCTGTTCAACAATTGCGACGGCGAAAGCACCGCCCTGTGCGGGATGCTGGCGCAAGAAGAGGGATTATGCCATGCCGGCGGCAACGGACGCCGATATCCACGCGATGGTGGGGCACTTCGAAATGCTCAGGAAAAACCAATGCCACCAAACCGAACCATGGGAAGTCCATGGAATGACCGGGCTAACCCTCATAAGTGAGGCTAGCAGCCTGTTGAAAAAGCCTCACTCGGGGCGAGGAGCGCCCATTCGCGGTGTTGGGCGCGCTTGAATGAGCGCAGGACTGGCCGTCGCCAATTCCAGCGAGTGTAACGCGGTCAACGTGGCTTGTGGGCTGGCCCAGAGGGCACGTCGCTGATGAGCCAGTGTTGCGTTGCACCCCCTGGAAAGGGCCTGCCATTCCCTGCGGTGTGTGCCTTACCTTCGTTCATCAGCGGCGCTCTGTGAATAACCGAACTTCCCGCATGGCCCACAAGGGAGCCTCTGATCTATTCGTGAACGTACATCTTGGGACTCAAATGCACAGCTTCATCGTTGCAAATCTTGGCAATAGAACAACTATTACCCGTGATCTGCCCCGCGATCCGCCCCTTGAATCTGCACATTTCACCCTCCAATCTGCTTCGTCCAGAATAAAGTCCATATAAGATGGCTCCCTAGGCGACACAGATGGACTCGGGATGCACGTTTGATCGGAGGAAAAGCACGTTTGTGCAGCCCCGTGATGCCTCGCCTGCGCCATCGCCCCCACCGAAGCGGAAGTGACCTTCGACGGCCTGGTGCAGGTTCCTGACACCCGGTTCGAAAAGGTATAATCTCTGCCGGTCGCCGACCTGAGCGGGTATGTCGAATTCGGACTGGCCCCCTGGGAAGTCTCATTCTGGAAGAACTGGCGGCCTGTCCAGAACAGTGCGCACGTCGACCTCACTAACTGCGTGACACAAGAAGATATCGACCGGATCAGGGACGCGATCGCAGAAGAGTGCATGACCGGGCAGATGCTCGTTCGAGTCATCGACGAACAAGAAGACCAGGACAGCTATCAAATGGCATGGACCACCTCGGTTTCGAACCGGGCCGAGGCCCAGCGCATTCTCAAGGATGTGGTCGTAGCGCCTGCGCCAGGTACTCCACGCAACAACCGCCGGCAAATGACTTGGCACCATGATGGCACCTGCCGCGTGGCGGGTGCCATCACGCTGATCTGAAACCAGGAAGAGCTTTGAGGAGATGACCATGCGTTCCCTGCTTTCCACCGCTTTGCTTTCCGTGACCCTCGCGGCCTCGCTGAATCAACCGGCGCTCGCCGAGGATGAAGTCGCGAAACCCAACGTCCTGCTGATCGTTGCGGACGATCTCAGCTTTGGCGACCTGGGAGCGAGCGGTGCCATAACCCGGACCCCCAATATCGACCGCCTGGCTGAGCGGGGGCTGATGTTCACGAGATTTCACGCATCCCCGGTGTGTTCGGTCACACGCGCCATGCTGTTGACCGGCAATTATCCGGTCGAGGTCGGTCTCGGGGCTTTCGATTACGCCCTGTACCCGCCAGCCGCGGGTAAACCGGGTTACGAGTCCTACCTGACGCGAACCACCGCGACGATTGCTGAACTACTGCACGACGCCGGTTATAACACCTACATGGTTGGGAAATGGCACCTGGGAGGCGCCGGCCATGGCGGCGAAGGCCCGGAACAATGGGGCTTTGACCATAGTTTCGGCATCTACACCGGTGGTTCCAATCACTGGAACCAAGGTGTCTTCCACGTCGACGCGCACGACCCGGAGGTCCTAAAACAGGTCCAGCAAGGCATCATCCCCCAGGAACCTTTTTATGAGGACGGCCAACCGGCCAAGCGCCCCACCGGCATCTATTCCGACGATCTCTACACGGCGAAAATGCTCGAGTACCTGTCGGAAGGCGCCGGCAGCGGCAAGCCATTCTTCGCCTACGTCGCTTACACAACACCGCATGCACCGGTCCAGGCACCCGATTTCCTGATCGACAAGTATTATCAACACTACCTCGAACACGGTTTCGAAGGTTTGAAACGCGCAAGATTCGAGGCCCAGAAGCGTCTCGGCATCATCCCCCAGGATGCGCCCTTTCCCGACGGCAGCAAGAACCCGCTGCTGCGATCCTGGTCGGAACTGAGCGACGAGGAAAAGCGTGTCGCCGCCCGCTCCATGGCGACTTACTCCGCCATGATCGAGTCTCAGGACTATCACATCGGAACGCTGCTCAACTACCTGCGGGAAACCGGTCAACTGGACAACACGCTGATCATCTACCTGTCGGACAACGGCGGTGAGGGGCTGGATGTCCGGGGTGAACTAAGCGACCCGATGGCGACGAACTGGGTCAAACGCAACTTCAGCCAGGATTTCAGGGATATCGGCAACGGCGACTATTTCGCTTTCATCGGCACGGATTACGCCTATGCCGTCAACGGCGGCCTGAACTGGTGGAAATGGTTCATTGGAGAAGGTGGCATCCGCGTACCCCTGATCGTGGTACCGCCAAAGAATCGGGCTTTTGCGCACGTCGCGCAAAAAACAGACACGTTTGCCAGCGTCAAGGAC
Organism: uncultured Gammaproteobacteria bacterium; assembly: GCA_963783675.1. Classification (GTDB taxonomy): domain Bacteria; phylum Pseudomonadota; class Gammaproteobacteria; order Competibacterales; family JAHEDQ01; genus JAHEDQ01. The sequence continues at coordinate 127,542 of CAWAOU010000004.1, read as the reverse complement.
ATCCCCATGACCATCCTGGACTACGCGGGAGTGCCGCATCCGGGCGCTAACTACAAGGGCCGCACCCTGGCCCAACCTTCTGGTCTGTCCATGCGGGACTACCTGGAAGGCTCGAAGGATCAGCCCCGTAGCGAAGACGACTGGTATGCCTTCGAATTGTTCGGCAACGCCTACGTGGTGGCCGGAGATTACAAGGCTATCCGGGTGCGCCCCGGCATGTACGGGGATGGCGAATGGCACCTATACAACATCCGTAAGGACCCGGGTGAGACCCAAGCCCTTGACGAAGCTGACCCGGGGCGCCTGAAGCAGTTGATTGCCATCTACGACCGCTTCGCCGAGGAAAAGGGTATCGTACCGGTGGCGGACAACTGGAACCCGTGGCACGGCTTCCTCGATGAAGAAGACCTTTAAGGAAGGTCTGGTCGATTGATGCGAATCGCGTTTCGGTCCACAAGGGCGCAGATGCAAGGCTCACGGCGCAGCGCCATAGTCATTCTATGGCCAAGCCGGGAAACGCGGCAGATGTGCCCTTGTGGGCGAAACCCCAGCGGGGCCGGGTCTTTGCGCCCCTCGTACCGCGTTGCACCTCGCGCATTGGCAGCTCACTTATTTTCCTCGCGCCAACTTCGCTCGGTGCGCCTTGTACGAGAGAGCGCAAAGACCCCGGCGCGATCGCAGCAATTGATCAGACCTTCCCCAATGACCAGTCACCCATTTTCCCCTTCCGAATTTGATTGAGGAGCAACCCATGAGCAACAGCAAAGACCCCATTGGCTTTATGGGCAAAACGAATGCCGGCGTCCTGCTGGCAGTAACACCGGAATATTCACAGATCAAGGCCATCCACCGTGCCGGTGCGGGCCGTGCCGAATCACGGCCGGCAAACCTGACCATGCAACCGGAATACCGCACGATCGGGGGCACCCGAATTCGCTTCGCGACGGGAGGCAAGCATGACGGACCTGTCGTGCTTCTTCTGTGCCCCCTGCCTCAAAGCATCCTGTGCTACGACCCGATCTGGAAAATACTGCAGGATCATTGCCGACTGGTCGCGGTTGACCTGCCCGGGTTCGGGCGCAGCGAAGGCGGCATGGAATATATGAGCTTCCAGGCCCAGGGTGATTTTGTCGAAAAGTTCGTCAATGAACTAGGACTCGAAGACGTACACGTTGTCGGGCCCGACGTGGGTATGGCGGCGGCGCTGCACTACGTCATCCATCATGAGCACAAGGCCGCCAGCATCCTGGTTGGTGACGGACCGGGCATTGTCCCGACTTCCAATGGCAGCATCATTAACAAAGCGGTCGATTCCGCTTTCTGGCGCATGATGTTTCGTGTCACCGGCGCCCAGGCTTTCGTGGAAGGCGGCTACCGCCTGGCCTGCGTGAATTACATCCCCAACAACGATGAAGTCGCCGACTACGTGGCTTCCTACGATGGTCGCCTGGGACCTATTACTTACTGGTTCAAGACTTACCCGGAGAACCTGGCCACGGTCGATCCCCACCTCGATGATCTCGACCTGCCGACGCAAATCTTCTGGGGCGATCACGACATATTCCTGTTGGTAGACAACGGCGAACGGCTGAACGGGAGAATGAAACGCAGCCAGCTAAAGGTGTTCGAGAACTGCGGACATTTTTCTTACCAGGATCGCGCTGATGAGTTTGCCGCCATGGTCCTGGATTGGGTCAACGGCGGATTCAGAACAATCTGAGCATAGCCCGGAAATGTCCTCGATACCGAGGGAAGTCCATCCTGCGCCCGCCCGCCTGGAGCCTGGGCGCTCCTCGCCCCGCTGAAATGCAACCAACTTATGGGACGGGACATCAGCTGCGCTGCATCGATCCACCTTCAAAAAATTTGCGGGTTAGACTCGATCGCCGTCGGGCCGCAGCGTCATCGCACGAGTCGCAAACAGGCCTTCGGCACGCTCAGTGAAATACTGCTCCAACGCGTTACGAACGGTGGCGAACGCCAACTCCGGCCAGGGGATCTCACCTTCGTCAAACAGCCCCACCTCCAGCGTTTCCGCGCCCACGGCATAGCGACCCTCCACCAACTCGGCTCGGTAAAACAGGTGGACCTGGTCGATATGCGGCAAACTGAACACCGAGGCCAGCTGCAGCCCCCTAACCTCCGCGCAGGCCTCTTCCAGGGTCTCCCGGGCCGCGCCATCCTCGGTGCTCTCGCCGTTTTCCATAAACCCGGCCGGCAGTGTCCAGAATCCCCTGCGTGGGTGAATGGCACGCCGACAGAGCAGGATCTGTTCGCCCCAGATCGGCAGACACCCCACCACCACCTGGGGGTTCTGGTAATGTATGCGCTCGCAGGCATTGCAGACGTGTCGTGGACGGTTGTCGCCCTTGGGCACCCGGACTGCCAGCGGTCCTCCGCAGGCGCTGCAGAACTTCAATTGACTCTCCTAGGGTCTGAGATCCGCCCGGTATACTACAGATATTGAATCCACGGGCGGATGCATGACGGATAGTAACGCGATCCTCGACTACTGGTTCGAGAGCATACCCGAACAACAACCCTATTCGCCCGGCAGGCTGGCGTTTTGGTTTCCGTCCGATCCTGATGACCCAGCTCGAGGGGCCGGCCGATTCGAGCTGCTGATGAATCAGGCTTTGGATGGGGCTCTATCCGACTGGGAAGGCACTCACCGGGGCGCCTTGGCGCTGCTGTTGCTGCTGGGGCAGCTGCGGCGCAGTGGATACTCAGGACAGGCGGCGGCCTATGCCGGCGACGAGCTGGCCCGCCGTCTGGCCATGCGCTGCCATTTCGAGGGCCGCGACCGCTTGTTGAAGCCCATAGAAAGAGTGTTTATGTATATGCCACTGATCGACTGCGAAAACCTGGAGGCGCACCGCCGCGGGCTGGATGCGTTCAGCCATCTCTACCAGTCGGTGCCGAACGCCTGGCAACCGTCTTTTGCCCCGTTCCTGGACGAGGCCCTGCGTCGTTTTGACACTCTTGAACGCTTCGAGCGTTTCCCTGAGCGCAATACCGTTCTGGGTCGATTGACGTTACCGGAAGAGCAGGTTTATCTCGACCGCCTGTCCAAAGGCGCCGGTGAGGCGCCGCTCAACCCCAGAGGTGCCGTGTGAGAGCCACCGCCCCCTACCCCGGCATTGATGACGATCACTTCGGCGGCATGACGGACATCGGCCGCATCATCCGCGACGCCTGGGTACTTGGCGTTCTTCCCGAGAGCCAAACCTGCGCGGGATGGGACTTTGACCGGCTGCAACAGCTATACGACGACGTCACAGACGCGTGGCAGCCCTACGGCCATCTGGTATCACAGCTGCCCGGGGAGATGCGGGAGCGCCACCAGAGAATACAGGCCGAGGCCATGCTGCGCGCCCGGGAAGCCGGCTGGGAACCTCCGATGGAGACGGACTGACTCCATCCGGTCGGGCATTGACACCCTCCAGCAAACGCTTGGCCGGTGTGCGGCACATCCGGCTTATCCTGATCCAGGTCTATTGCGCCAAACGCGCTTTCAGTGCGGCATCGAGCAACTCCGGGACACGCCCCATCAGCACGCCAGCGTGGCTGTGGTAGAGATGCAGGGTACAGCTCACGGGCTGATCCAAGCGATCCCGGCCCGCAGCCTGGAAATCGGTCCAGGCCATCAGCGGCAATCCGTCACGGCTGGAATCGACACACAGCCATCGATGCTTATCCAGGATCATCTCCAAGGGCCCCAGATCGGGCAATGTCACCCGGGTTGGTGAGCCCAGGCGAATCAACGCGAGGCGAATCCGGTTGTACCGGTGCGCACCCACGGTCTTGGGCAGTGTTCGCATGGGCGTGGGATCCGATGCGCGCATGGATCAGGCGCCAGGGAAGGTCTGAACAATTGCTGCGATCGCGCCGGTGTCTTTGCGCTCCCTCGTACAAGGCGCACCGAGCGACGTTGGCGCGAGGAAAACAAGTGAGCTGCCAATGAGCGAGGTGCAACGCGGTACCAGGGGCGCAAAGGCCCGGCCCCTTCGGGGTTTCGCCCACAAGGGCCCATCTGCCGCGTTTCCCGGCTTGGCCATAGAATGACTATGACGCTGCGCCGGGAGCCTCGCATCTGCGCCCTTGTGGACCGAAACGCGTTTCGTATCAATTGTTCAGACCTTCCCTAGAATCTGACGGAGGTTCCGGTGAGTGCACCAGCAAGCTGTCCCGAATTCGGGCCTGTCCGCGATCACGCTCGCAGGCATTGACCCGGATGTAGTGGGAGGGGAAGGATGCTCGACAGGCGTTGATCTCGAACAAAGCGGTGGCCGGATCATCCGGATCGCAAATGGGTGTGCCCCATCGATCCCAGTAGCTCGTGTGCGGGTCGGCATCACCCGCATGCTCGATCACCAGGGCCCAACCCCGCAGTTGGGCGTCCCGCAGTCGCTGGTGGATGTGTTGCTCGGTGAGCCGCACGGTTCGACCGAACTGGCGCGTATCGAGACTCACGAGTTCAGCACCGCCACCGGGTCGGCGATGGCCACGCCGAAAGATAGCGTCGCGGTGAGCTCATCCCAGGCCATCGGAACTAGGGCCTGCAAAAAATGGGGCTCTGTCGATGGGTATCCGCATAGTGTTAGCAGGCCCTAGCCGGTAATGCTGGCAAACACCGCCGGTAGCCGCTCCGGCAAGCGTTTGACGTGGTCGATGATCGAATAGCGGCTTTCGCCAAAAATGCGTTCGACATAGCGGTCAGCATTTGGATCCAGAGTCAGGCAGTAGGTTTGAATTCCGCGGGCCGCCAATGCCTCCACCGCCTTCTTGGTGTCGTGTCTCAGATACTGAGGGTCACGCTCGTCGATGTCTGCCGGCTCACCGTCGGTGATCAGCAGGATGAGGCGTTTCTCATTGGGTTGTTGGGACAGGTGCCAACCCGCGTGACGCAGAGCCGCTCCCATGCGTGTGGACAGCCCGCCACGCATGCCCGCAAGGCGGGCCTTGGCGTCGTCGTCATAACCCTGTTGGAAATCCTTGAAACGATAGTACTGAACGTCATGGCGACCGTCAGAAGCGAAACCGTGCACCGCGAACGGGTCGCCGATGGAGTCGATGGCCCAGGCCAGCAGCGCGGTGGCTTCGCGGGTCAGATCCAGCACCGACGGGCCGCTTGTGTCATCGGCGTCGACCGGGTCGTTGGTGGATTCGGACAGGTCCATGAGCACCACCACCGCCAGGTCGCGCAAGTGCCGTGTCACGCGAATGTTGATGCGCGGGTCAGGCATGATCCCACGCCGAATATCGATCATCGCCCGCACCGCTGCGTTCAAGTCGATCTCCTCGCCCTCCTCATGGCCGCGCCGACGCACGATGCCCTGGGGTTGAAGCGCATCCACCAGATGACGAATACGGCTTGCGACAGGTCTGTGCCGTTCCAGAATCCGATCGAGCATTTTCGGATCGTCCTTGGGCTGACGCCGTTCGATCACCGTTGCCCAGTCTGGGCGAAACAGCTGCACCTGGTAGTCCCACTCGGCATAGTGATATGGCTCTGACACCGGTTCTTTGCCCTCAAGCTCATTGATGGTGCACGCCTCCTGGTCGAGCCAAAAAGGCGTGGATAAAGTCCAAACCTCCTGCGCGTCGTCTCCCGCAAGTTCGCAGTCCAGCTCGTTAACCATCTCCATCACACTGACCGTGCGTCGAATCTGGCGCGGGGCCGGCAACCAGCTGGCGTGATCGACCCGATCAGCCTCGCTGAAAGACCAGAAGTAACGGTTGTCATCCCGGTACATCAGTGAACCGCTCTCCAGCGTTCTCAAACCGGGCATACCCACCCTGTCCAGCACCGCTTGGTAGAAATCCATCCCCGCCTGCAAACTGTTCCGGTTGTCGTTCGGATCTGTCTGCAGTGAGGCCCGAAAGCGCTGAGCGGTATCGCCCACCAACGGCAGGGGGTCGCAATAGTCCGGGTCAAGCAGCCCATGGGCCACACGCAGCATGAGATCCACAGCGGGATGCCGCTCCGGTGATCCGGCAGACTGGGGGTGGAAAAAGCGCAGCCAGAGCGTCTTCAGACCCGGGAAATCGCGGATCGCCAACCACTCGACCCGTGCATCTTCGAACAGATCGATGAACTTCATCTGCGCAGGCGCGATCTGTTCGACGGCAACGGGGTTCCTGGTATGCACGATGTGCGCGGCGGCGTGGGCCGCCGCCGCGCGATAAATCTCGATGCCCGGCAGGTCGCCAAAATCATCGAAAGCGTCCGGCAGGTGAATCTGGTGATCGGCGATATACGGTTGCAGACCGATACGCGTCTCGAAATCACCGGAGGTGGGACGCATGAAAAACGCACGGGCCCACAAGGCGCGCAGGTAGAAATTGAGCCGCCGCTGGGTATCGACGAACAAGGTGCCACGCCGCTCACTCTGCAGTACCGCCCGGGATGACTCAGTGGCCAGACCGAAGTAAGCCGTTTGGCCCGCAACATCACGGGCATGGGCCTGAGCGCCCCACAGGGCCCATCGCCTGAGCCCACCCAGGGTCAGCTTGGACAGCAACTCATCCAGGTTCTCGGCCATGGGCCGAAGCCCGCGCGGCGTTTTCCCTGCCAGATGGTGCACCAGATCGAGAAATCCGCGCAACAGATCCGCGTCCCCCAACCGCTGGGCCGCCAGTGGCAGGCTGGCCATCAGCAGGGTGATCACGGTACCGCTTGTGTGCGAGGACAGGCGCATCAGGGCATGAACCACATCCGGGATCACGTCCTCCCCCACTTCCTTGGCAACACCCGGCATTTCCTGCACGTAGGTGAGGGGCAGATCCTGGCCCTTGCCGAGGGCGCAGATGGCTTTTACGCCTTGCAGATAGTTGTCCAGGCCCCGGGGGGACATCAACCGGGCAGCCTCGTGACAGGAGGACTCGAGGGCCTCACGATGGGCTGGGTTCTGCATGTCGAGGCAGGCCAGATGTTCGCTGAAGTCAATGCTCATGGTTGGACGGTGCGCCGATCGCCGCGGGGTGCCGACTCAAAAAAACGTGGTGACGGCAGCGTCCAGGGTGTCACGCATGTCGGGATCGTCGGTCAGCGGACACACCAGAGCCATCCGGCAGGCGGCCGACGGCGCAACGCCTTTTGCGATCAGTTGTCCCGCATAGACCAGCAGGCGGGTCGACATGCCTTCGTCCAGTCCATGGCCTTTGAGATTCCGCGATCTTTGCGCAACCTGGACCAGCTTGTCCGCCACCGCGGGATCGACGCCACTTTCATGGGCCACGATCTCGGCCTCGAGCCGGGCATCCGGATAGGCGAAATCCAAGGCCCCGAATCTCTGTTTGGTGGATTGCTTCAGATCCTTCATCAGGCTCTGGTAGCCGGGATTGTAGGAAATCACAATCTGAAAATCCGGGTGCGCTTGAACCAGTTCGGCCTTCTTCTCCAACGGAAGATTGCGCCGATGATCCGTTAACGGGTGGATGACCACCGTGGTGTCCTGGCGGGCTTCCACCACCTCGTCGAGATAGCAGATTGCTCCGATACGGGCCGCCACCGTGAGCGGCCCGTCCTGCCAGCGCGTTCCATTGATGTCCAGCAGATATCGACCGACCAGGTCTGAGGCGCTCATGTCCTCGTTGCAGGCAACGGTGATCAGCGGCTTTTCCAGGCGCCAGGCCATATGCTCGACAAAGCGTGACTTACCGCAACCGGTGGGTCCTTTCAACATCACCGGCATGCGCGCCGCGTAGGCCGCCTCGTACAGCCCCACCTCGTCGGCCACGGGTCGGTAATACGGTTGCTCCGCAATAACGTACTGGGTGTGGTCGATATCGCTCATTTCAGCATGCTCTTTGGACCCAGACCGATCCCGGGCCTCACCGCCGGAGACGGCTTGAGGAAGCCGGGCGAGAGTGTGTCCTGCGCTTCGGGTCAAACCTCGATCGGACCCCGATGGATCACCATGGAGGTGCCCTGGGACTGGGCGTAGTTGTCGTAGCCCACCAATCGAACATGATGTGTCGGGTGTGCCTGATGGCAGGCCTCGGCCTCGGCCAGGATCGTGTCCACATCGGTTTCGCCGAACATGGGCAATTTCCACATGTACCAGTAGTGGCTGAAGGCGTTAACCGGCTCGGTGTGCTCCACTGCCGGGTTCCAGCCCTTGCTGACGATATAGCCAACCTGGGTTCGGATCTGCTCATCGGTCAGCTCCGGAAGGTATGAGAAAGTCTCAAACTTTCGGCTGGCCGGATCGGACAGGCTGGACTGGTAATCCTGCATTTCACTCATCATTTACTCCTCAAATGCGTTCAATTCCGAGATCGAAAGATGGGCGTCCGTCAGCGATGGGCCACGTCTAACTTATCCACGGTATCAAACTCGAACTTGATCTCCTTCCAGGTCTCCATTGCAGCACCCAGTTCCGGGCTGTGTCGCGCCGCGGCGGTGAGTATGTCCTTGCCCTCTTTCTCCAGCTCGCGCCCCTGATTGCGCGCTTCAACGCAGGCCTCGAGGGCGACTCGGTTAGCGGCCGCACCCGCGGCATTGCCCCAGGGGTGGCCAAGCGTTCCGCCGCCGAACTGGAGACAGGCGTCGTCACCAAAGATGGACACCAGCGCGGGCATATGCCAGACGTGAATCCCCCCGGAGGCCACCGGAATCACACCGGGCATGGACCCCCAATCCTGGTCAAAAAAGATGCCGCGGCTGCGGTCCTCCTTGATAAAGGATTCACGCATCAGGTCGATCCATCCCAGGGTGGCTTCGCGATCGCCCTCGAGTTTGCCAACCACGGTTCCGGAATGCAGGTGGTCTCCGCCGGAGAGGCGCAGCGCCTTGGCCAACACCCGGAAGTGAATGCCGTGGCGAGGATGGCGATCGAGTACCGCATGCATGGCCCGATGAATATGCAGCAACACGCCATTGTCACGGCACCATTGCGCGAGACCGGTGTTGGCGCAAAAACCACCGGTGAGGAAATCGTGCATGATGATGGGCGCGCCAAGCTCCTTTGCGAACTCGGCCCGCTTATACATTTCTTCCGGGGTGGGAGCGGTCACATTGAGGTAGTGCCCCTTGCGCTCCCCGGTCTCCGCCTCAGCCTTGCGTATGGCCTCCATGACGAACTCAAATCGATTCCGCCACCGCATGAAGGGCTGGGAATTGATGTTTTCATCGTCCTTGGTGAAATCAAGACCGCCGCGCAGGCATTCGTACACCGCACGGCCATAGTTCTTGGCCGATAGGCCGAGTTTCGGCTTGATGGTACAACCCAGGAGTGCGCGTCCGTATTTGTTCAGTTTGTCGCGTTCGACCTGGATCCCGTGAGGCGGCCCGTTACAGGTTTTCACATAGGCGATGGGAAATCGAACGTCTTCCAGGCGCAGGGCGCGGAGTGCCTTGAAACCAAACACGTTGCCCACCAACGAGGTGAACACGTTCACCACCGACCCTTCTTCGAACAGATCCATTGGATAGGCGATAAACGCGTAGAAGCAATCATCGTCACCGGGCACGTCTTCAATGGCGTAGGCACGACCCTTGTAGTAGTCAAGATCGGTGAGAAGATCGGTCCACACTGTGGTCCAGGTGCCGGTCGAAGATTCGGCGGCGACCGCGGCGGCAGCCTCTTCCCGGGGTACACCGGCCTGGGGAGTGACTTTAAAGCACGCGAGGATATCGGTCGCGGACGGAACGTAGTCCGGCATCCAATACGTCTCGCGGTACTCCTTCACCCCCGCCTGATAGGTCTTCACCGCCATATCGATAATCCTCCAGAAGAGTTTCGCCCGACCGCACCACCACTCGATGGGCCGCAGCCGTGTATTAATGCCCACACAGTATGCCTGGGTTTATCCATAAGCATAACTAGCATGTTTTTATTAAACGAATAAGTTTATTGTTATGTGGAATACGCTGGCTCAACCGCAACCGGGTCCAAGTTGCGGGCGACCCAGACGGCCTGTTGAAATATCACAGGAGGCCCTGCCCGTTATCCACACTGTCTGTGGATATGTCTGTGTGCAGAATGGGCTCAGGTCATTGCAGCGCCCGCCGGAACTGGCCAGGTGACGTTTTGGTGACTATTTGCCCAAAAGAATACTAACTATATTCATATCAGAGAGTTATGGGAATTGCCGAAAATAACCGTCAGTAGCCAGTGTCCCGTCCCATAGGTTAGGGCCTGCTGACACTATGCGGATTTCAGCGGGGTGCCCGCACTAGAGCGTGCAGACCACCTCCACATCGACCGCACGAGGATCGCGACCCGGACCCTCGGGGTTCGCCAGCGTGAACTCGAGCACGATGTCCCGGGTGGGCAACTGGTCCACGGTCAGGCCCTGTGGCAGTTCCGAGCCATGCAGAAATACACTGCTGTAGGGGCAATCGGCATGACGGTGGTCGGTGATCCAAAGCTGGTCGCTGATGGCGCTCAGATAGCGCACGAACCCGTATCCCTTATCCTGAAGATAGTGGTAGCACACACCTCGAACCCGCGCGCCGATCCCGCCCCATGACGCTTCCGGGTCAGGCCCCTTGCGTGGCAACAGATCCGGAACCAGAAAACCCGACATAAAGAAATCGGCTTCGCGCCGCAGAGCACCCGACACATTATTAAATCCCAGCACCTCAACGCGACAGCCACGGTTCTGCAGCGCTCGGACAACCTGCACGAAGTCGCCATCGCCGGTGGCAATCAGCACCTTGTCCAGATGTTCGGACTGCAACAGCAGATCCACCGCCATGTCCAGGTCGGCGTTGGCCTTGCCATACCGATTCCCCTCGTCATCGGTGTACCAGCGCACCCGCTTTTCGATCACCTTAAAACCGAACTCGCGCAGCACGGCGAAATAACCCTGACGTCCTTCGCGATACCGAGGGTTGGTTCGGGCGCCCTGTTCGTCAAAGCTTACGTAAGCGTTGAGTCGTAAGGCTTCCTCGTCCGCACGGCAAGCGTAGCGGCGCAGGATGTCGTAGCGCATGCGCCCACCGCCGTTCCACTGCAGGTTTGCCACGTCGACGTAAACACCCACCTTGTGCACTTCTCAAACCCTCTTCCGGGGATTCCCGCCACCGTCCCGTCTGGTTTACCAGCCCGAGGATCGAGCGGAACCGCCTGTCCTATGTCCTAAGTTCGTTTTCGTTGTCAGGCCAGGTTCCAAACGGCCATGGAAGATCATCGCTGTTGAACGTCAGATATCGCCAGACCTGATAAATAAAGTGGCTGAGCTGACCGCCAAAATTCAGCAAACCAGCCTGCAATCGCCCGGTGAACAGTCGATGGGCGAGCTGCAACACAACCACTGTCCAGGCCACCACCTCCGCTACACTGTAAATGATCGCGAAAAGCACTATATACAGAACCCGGAGCCAGATGCCCTCGGAATCGGTGGGGGGCATATGGGATCGGTCATGGGTATCAACCAAGGGTTCATCCTCCTATCCTTGCACAGTCGGTTTACGGTAGTTCGGTTGACCGTCTCCCGCGGCCTCTACCGGACAACCCGTTCATCAATCCAAGGGAACTCATGCATTATGGAGCCTCTGATCTATTCGTGAACGTGCGTCTTGGGACTGAAATGCACAGCTTCATCGTTGCAGATCTTGGCAATAGAACAACTATTACCCGCGATCTCGCGCCCTTGAATCTGCACATCTCACCCTCCAATCTGCTTCGTCCAGAATAAATCAGAGGCTCCTCTTAGGGAGCACACTGATGCACAGCACCCACCTGGCCACACTGCATCGCCTGGTGACGGACATTCAGCCCAGCGAGCTGCTCTGCGTGGGCGTGGATGCGCCCACTGAGCTGGCGGAGTATATCAGGCACCAATCATGTCACGTTGTTTGCGAAACGGCGGTTGATCGACTGGTGGAATCGGCGGGCGCGCTCCGGCGGGCCGATCTAGCATATGTGGCTGGTGCCCTGGAATCAGTGCCAAAAGCCCTCGGTGCGCAGTTGCTGGCGCGACTGCGCGACCTGATGGCCTATCGCGTTCTGATCCGCATGCCCGCGAGCGGATGCGATCGATGGCATGCAAGCGAACTGATCGCGCTTGGATTCAGTGAACTCGAACTGAAGGGGGCCGATTCGGACCACCCACGGCTGTTTGAATTCAACATTCAGGATTACAAAACCACACCGGACTGGTTCAATGCCGAACACTGGGCCCACCCCCACCTGTGGCGCCCATAGTGTCATGGTCGGCGACAGCACGAAGCAGCCGATTCGAACCGATTCAGTGCGGCGGTTTCTTCTGTCCGGAAACGCAGACAGAATTCTGGCCGTCAGCCAAGCTGGCATCAACAAGTTCGTAGAGTTCGGTGAGTTCCGCACTCATGCCACCCAACGCATCACGGATGTGGATATGGTAGGCCGCTCTGAGCCCATGGTAATCCATCACGTCACTGATACGGTCGAAATTGAGCCCGGAACGACGCAGAAGACGCTCCAGTCGCGGCTCCATCATTGCGTAGACGTGGTCGCGTCCGCTGCGCGCCACCAACGAGGTTGCGGCCAGGAAAAGGGCCACCGACAGCAGCGGGAAAGTACGCCGTTCACGTTCGCTGAAATCGAGCGAGCCAAGATCGCCCATTGGAGAAATCTGCTCTTTGGCGCGGCGCCGGAAACGAGTGTGCACGGCAAGGCGTGAGATTTCACAGCGGCGCGTGAATGGCACGTTGTCCGGGTGAAGAGGTCCCCGGCGCATCGCTTGTCCAACTGCCAGTTCCATGGGCAGCGATCCATTGACGCCGCGTTGCGTCGCTTCAACCAAACGAACACATCCTGCTGGGGTAGAGGTCCCTCGATGCATGATCAGGCAGTGTTTCGAGACCCGATCAAAGTCGTCCGTCTCGAGGCCGCCCGGACAGTCTTCAGGGCGTTCATACCCGAACTCACGGCAGTAGACGTCACCGCGCACCCTGAAAACCGTGAATTGCAGTTCCGGCGTTGAGGCCAGGACGATCTCGAAATAATCACCAAACGCATCCGTGAGAGACGCACCACCCATCGCCGTCAACTCCCAGGGAGCCTCTAATCTATTCTGTACGAAGCAGATTGGAGAGTGAAATGTGCAGATTCAATGGGCGGAACGCGGGGCAGATCACGGGTAATAGTTGTTCTGTTGCCAAGATCTGCAATCGTAAAGCTGTGCATTTTGGTCCTAAGATACGCGTTCACGAATAGCTCAGACTTTCCCTAGGAACCCAACGGCTCACGGTGCACTTTGCTGAGCGCTCCAGAGTGCCGAAGAATCGAACCATCGCTGCCCCCCCTGTCCCCCCGCTAACGCAACCGCCTGACAGGTGCGGGTGGCACGATGCAGGTCCATGGTTTGTCAAAATGTGCATGGGATCAGTCATTTCCCACTGGTGTGGCGACCTGAGACAATCCTGGGCGCCGCGAATCGCCCAATACCGACTGGCTGGATAAGCTGATTACACCTCGGGGCGACAAAACAGTCCACTCCATTTAGAGAAATCCGCCCAAAACCCGCAGCCAAAGGGACCACCGACCTATCTGGGCCGAGGCAATAGTCTTTTCAGACAGGCGACTGCCAAGACGGCGTACAAAAAATGTTGCTTGCTCGATCCATACGATACCAGCTTACGGACGGTTCGGTTTTCTATAGTGAAGGCAGCATCACAAATCAACGCCAATTGAGTTATTACTCCACCGCCGCAACCCCCCGGCTATGCGGCCAGCACCCATGGTATACGGCAAGCGCACAAAAAACTAAGGGTGCGCTCTCGCGCACCCTTAGTTGCCAAGGCATTTACCCGGTCATTGACTGAGGACAGCGATCAGGTCCGCATATCCAAGACGTTGCGCCACAGCCAGAGCGGTGTATCCGTCGGGTTGTGCGTCCGAAGGATCGGCTCCATGTGCCAGCAATCGCCTCGCGACCTCCGTGCGCCCACCGTAAATCGAGGCTTTCAACGGCGTCCACCCGTCCGCACCCGCAAGGTTAGGATCGGCCCCGTTGGCCAACAACACATCGATCGTTCGACCACTGCTGTTACGAACGGCCTGTAGTAACAGCGTGCCACCGCTGGATAGAGCTTGATTGGGGTTGATGCCCGAGTTCAGCAAGGCCCGCAACTTGTTGACCTCATCCGCCAGGACGGCAAGCTCGGCCTCTGAAATCCCGGACCAGGCCACGTTTGCCACCCGGCTCGTATCACCCGCGGCGGCCACCGATTCAACTTCAGCGGATTCCGTGACAGGCTCCGCCCGCCACGCGAGGGCGTCATCCTGGGCTCGCGCAATCTGCTCGCCGGTCATTTGCTGGCTCAACTGATCCCGGGCTGAACGGGCTTCCGCAAGACCCTGAGCCGCAGCCAAATTATAGTATTTATGCGCCTCCACGAAGTTTTGGGGTATACCGAGCCCCTGCTGGAAAAGTTGGCCCATCCCGAACTGGGACTGACCATCGCCCTGATCGGCAGCCAAGCGCCACTGATTGTAGGCTTCAGCGTAGTCCTGCGCCTCAAACGCTTTCTGGCCCTGGGTAAAATCGGCATGTGCGGTCACTGAGATGCCGATCAGGAAGAGTAGCAAGTTCACGTGTTTTAACATCCGGAGTCTCCTTTTTCTTGTGATGTTTTAATTGAGCTTGGGACGATATCAACACAGGCACATGGACTAGTTTCACAGAAACGGGGCAATTGGGCCAGTCACAGCCGTATCCGGGTCGGCGCGAAACCAACTTAGTGCAACGTATCGGGCGGCGGATGAATCTGCGGCGGTTGCCCCCGTGCGTGCCAGACCCGATCCCCAATCTCCTCCTTGGGGCGGTACTCCTCCACCAGCGATTCAAGCATCCTGCGGATAGTGCGATGGTCACCTGTGCCGGCCGCGCGGGTGAGAACTTCAAGCTGAGGGTAGAGCACGTCCCACGGAATTGCGTGCTCGCGGGCACGCATGATGCGCGGGTGGTCGGTGGCGAGATCGTTGTCGCCGATCAACAATTCCTCATACAGTTTCTCGCCGGCGCGCAGCCCGGTGAACTGAATCTCGATATCCCCGTCCGGATTATCCGCGTCACGCACTTCGAAACCCGACAAATGAATCATCCGACGGGCCAGTCCCAGGATACTGACCGGCTCTCCCATCTCCAGCAGAAACACATCCCCACCCTGCGCCATGGCTCCGGCCTGGATCACAAGCTGTGCGGCCTCGGGAATGGTCATAAAGTAACGCACCATCTCCGGATGGGTTACGGTCACCGGGCCTCCCCGACGAATCTGTTCTCTGAACAGGGGTACAACTGAGCCGGATGACGCCAACACGTTGCCGAAGCGGACCATACAGAAGCAGGTCTCGTGGTCCAGCTGAGCCAATCCCTGCAAAACCAACTCGGCCAATCGTTTGCTTGCCCCCATTACGTTTGTCGGCCGAACCGCCTTGTCGGTGGAAATCAGCACAAAGGTCTCTACGCCCGCAGCGATGGCCGCCTCGGCACAGCGCAAGGTGCCGATGACGTTATTGACCACCCCTTCAATGGGATTGTGCTCGACGATGGGAACATGCTTGTAGGCCGCCGCATGGAATACGGTCTGCACCTGGAAGGCCTGCATAGCCGAACCGAGTCGGTTACGATCCTGAACCGAGCCCAGAATCGGCACCAGTTCCACCTGAAAGGCCGAATGCTCCAGCAGAGCACGGAGCTTTTGCTCTATACGGTAGAGCTGGTACTCCGACAGTTCCAGGGCCACCAGACGTCTCGGCCTTAAGCGCAGAATCTGGCGACACAGTTCACCGCCGATGGAACCGCCCGCTCCAGTGACCATCACGCTCTTACCGGTCACGGTGGCGCCAAGCAGGGTTTCGTCGGCCTGCACTGCGTCGCGCCCGAGCACGTCCTCGACATCGACGTCGCGCAATTCATCGACCCGCCGCAATCCAGCGGCCAATTCTGTAAGAGCCGGCATCGCCAGCACCCGCAATGGAGATGCTTCCAGACCGTCCAGAATCTCGCGTCTCTGCTTTCTGGTCAGCGACGGCATGGCCAGCAGGACGGTGGCCACCTCGAGTTTGGGGATCAGGTCAGCCAATCGGGCCGACGGATACACCTTGAGACCCAGTATCTCGGTGCCTTTCAGGTCAGGCGCATCGTCCAGAAACGCCACCGGCTGGTACTCACGGCTGTGCTGAAGCGCCACCGCCAACTGCGCCCCGGCGTCTCCGGCGCCATAGATCACCACACGCTCACCAGCCGCATAAGCGCCTCTGGGCACCGACACGTAGCCTCGCAGCATGAGTCGAAACGCACCCACCAGCAGCACTGCCAACAGCGCATAGATAAGCCAGGCCGAGCGCGGCACAACCGGCCCTTGGGAGAGTTCCCAGACGGCCAGCGACAGCAGTGCACCAGTGCCCACCCCTTTGGCGGCGTCGAAAAACACGTGCCCACTGACATAGCGAATGACCGACCGGTAAAACCCGAGCAGATAGAAAGCCGGCAATGTCAGTCCGACCATGAGGGGGATGAGCCAGATCGCGTTTCGGAGAAAATACGGCCAGGGCTCACCCAGGCGCAGCGCGAAAGCACCCCAGACGCAAAACACGATGATAAGGCCATCCACGGCGATCAGCAGGGCCTGTTTGATTCCACGTGGAAGGCCCACCAGCAATTCACCGAAGCCACGCATTTCAGTCCGCTCCAGGGGCGGCTTCAGGGCGCCCCGCGCCAAACCAAACGGCCAGGAGCAGCAGCGGCGCGAGGGCGAGGGGTGTGAGCCACCAGGCCGCTTCCGGCCGCAATGCCGCCCACCATGCCATGGGCATCAGCCATATGAGGTTGAGTATCGCGACACCCACTGTCACGGGGCCATGTCCGCCAAACCGGCGCGACGCGTTCTGGTAGGCATGGCAACGATGTGGTTCCCACCAGCGCTGGCCTGAAAGCATGCGCGTCAACAGTGTCACCGTCGCATCCACAAGAAAAACCCCTAACAATATCACCCAGGACCAGCCACTTACGGCAAGCTGCCCGGCGCTGGCAAGAACCACGACACCCAATGTCATGCCTATGAAACCACTTCCCGCATCCCCCATGAAGATGCGCGCTGGCGGCCAATTCCATACCAGAAAGCCCAAGGTCGAGGCCAGCAGTGCCTGCATCACCAGAACGCTGCCCGGGCCTGCGTTGCTGGAGGCGACAACCGTTGCAGCAACGAGCACGGTGACGGCCTCAATTCCAGCGATTCCATCAATACCGTCCATGAAATTGTAGAGGTTAACCAACCAAACCAGGAATGGAAGCCACAGCAGCCAGGCCAAACCACCGCCAGGCCAAAGCAGGTTTCCAAACTGCAGGTCCGGCGGTCCTCCAAGGCAGACCAGTGCAAACAGCGCAGAACCGGTATGCACAATCAGCCGAGTACGGGCGGGCACATGGCCATGATCATCCAGGAATCCGACCCACGCGACGGCCCCACCGGCACCGAAAAACGCCAGCGCCCAATTCAACGGAATCTGCCGAAACAAGGCCATGACCAGGATCGCTGACAAAAAGGACAGCACAATGGCCACGCCGCCACCCCGGGGTGTCACTCGGGTGTGGGAGCTGCGATGGTCCGGCACATCCAACAGTTCCCGTTCCAGCGCGACCCGTCGCATCCATCCGGTCAAAAGCGCCGAAACGACCGCCAGTACGATCCACGATAGTCCAGGGATCACCTGAGCCCCCAACGCTGTCGCGTTACTGGCCTCGGTGTCCGGCACGTTGTCGGCATCGGCGATCCGGGACAGCAGAAACGACCCGAAGCCAGATACTGGGCCGAACAGCCCGCCACGGTGATGGCCCCGGTCAATTGCGCAGAAACCCGGTCATGGCTGAGGACTGCCGGGCAGGAACGCACGCGGCCGATAGCCAAATGCCTGATCGGCCGGGGAGATGTCGAAGCATAGATCGATGGCCATGCGATCAACCATGGCAGGGGTCAAATGACGGTATCTGGGCAGCAATTTCAGGCAAGCGATCAGCGCCCGCAATGCCTGAGCGGGAACCGGAGCGAATCGGGGGCGAATTCCCTGATTCTCGAAAACGCGGCGTACCATCTCACGATAGCTCAATTGCTCTCCGCCGCCGAGTTCGAACGCCCGGCCAAATGCGCGATCGACGTCGACTGCGGCAATGCAGGCCTGAGCCAGATCATCCGCATGAACCGGTTGCCGCAGCCCGAGCCCGTTGTTGACCAGAGGAAAAAATCTAAAGCGGCGTATCCAGCGTGTGATGGCGGCAACGTTCTGATCCAGACCCGCACCATAGATCATGGTTGGGCGAAACACGGTCCAGGCCAGACCCAGGCCATCGCAGGCCTCAAGCAGTTCCTGCTCGGCGCGTGCCAGATCCGCTGCCACCTGGCGCTCGTACGGGCTCGGCGAATCGGCCTTGGTCAAACGGCTGGTGGAACTGATCGCAATCACCCGACCCGCCCCCCGATCGGCCAAATCCGGCAGGTGACGCGGGAGCAAGGGCAATGCAGCGAGGTGAAAAACCGTGTCGATCGGCGCCCGCGTCCGCGGCAAACGGGCAGCGTCAAGATCTCCAAGTGCCCATCGCAGTTGCTCGCTGTCGGCGGCGCGCTGCGGCTTGCGGCTGATGGCATCCACACACCAACCGAGTTGCAGCAAACGCGGGATGAGAAACACCCCGATCTGGCTGGTGGCGCCGGTAACGACAGCGCGTCGGGGCGTTTTCTCGGGCGCACTCACGGGCGATGGGCCTCGGTCGCGAACAGCCGTGCGACAACTCGTTTGACGGTGCCCAGCATTGCCAGCGCCGCAAATCTGAACCACACCATCGCGTTCACCAGCCAAAGCATCGGCAGCGGGTAGGCGTTGCGGAAAAACTTTCGATAAAACCTCGTCATACCTCGATGCTTGTACCACAGCACTCGTACAGGCGAACCGGTGCTGCAGGCCCCTTTTGCATGCACCACCTCAGCATCGGGCACAAACAAAATACGCCAGCCCGCATGCCGAAATCGCATGAACCAATCCAAATCCTCGCAGTGCAGAAAGTAACCCTCATCCAGCAGCCCGACTTCATCCATGGCCGCACGACGGACGAACATAAAGGCGCCGGAAATGCCTTCAAGATAAACCGGCTCGGTGGGCAGCGGCTGGTGACTTTGCTCAAAACTCTGGAAACGCGGATTGCGAGGAAACAGCTTGTTCAGCCCCAGCACCCGAATCAGAGACCGCCAGGGCGTGGGAATGGATCGGCGACACGCCGCCTGCTCACCCCCATCGGGATCCCTGACCAAACAGCCGGCGATACCCGCCTCTGGCGCTCGCTCCATCGCCTGCCATACACGCTCGAGGGTGTCCGGCCGAACCTCGCAATCGGGGTTCAATAGCAAAACGTAGCTCGTGTCTACTGCGCGGAGCACACGATTATTGGCGGCTGCAAAGCCCACATTAGTGCGGTTCTCCAACACCCTCAGCCTTGGATCGGCACCCACCGTCTCCCTCAGCATGGCCAGGCTGCCATCCGCCGACGCATTGTCCACCACGGTCACCTGAACCGGCATGGAGGAACCCAAAACCGCCTGCACCGAGGCGGTGAGAAGCGCACCGGCGTTGTAGTTTACGATGGCTACAGTGATGGGCGTCTGAGTCATCGGCAGCGGTCTCGCCGCGGCCAGCCGCGGTCCATGCAGGCCAGCAAAGACCTGCCACTGCTGACACGCGATGCCTGGAGGGTGCGCCGCGTCTTCAGTATCCCAGGCAGGCCCAACACGGCGTCTCGTTTGGCCCGCAGGATCACCCTTGCCCGACCCGCCAGAGCAAAGCGGGCTATGGTGCCCAGATTCAGCAACAGATGCGGCAGCAAATAGAGCAGCAGCAGGGTGCCCGGCATGTTTTTGAAGAACGTCCAAACCAGATTGCGGTGTCCATAGTAAACGCTGAAGTCGCTGCCAACTCCGGTGGAAGCCGATCCCACGTGGTGTACCCGAGCATCCGCAACATACAGGCAGCGCGCACCCATCAGGCGCAAGCGAAACCCCAGGTCGACATCCTCTGAATAGCAAAAGTAGCGCTCGTCAAAACCGCCGATCTGCCTGAGTTGATCGGCACGGTACAGTGCCGCCGCCGCGCAAGGGGAAAACACTTCCCGCGACGTGACAAACGCATCCGCTTCCAGACAGCCATGGCCGGTTCGCCACATCAGTCCGGATGTATGGTAGGCGTCACCGACCCCGTCGAGCCGATCCGGGGTGTCGGCCAGAATCAATCGACTGGCAAAAAAAGAAAACTCCGGCCGTGTCACAGCCGCACGCAACAGCGTCTCCAACCACTCCGGTTCCGGATAAGCATCGGGATTGACCAGGGCGATCCAGTCGCAATCCCGAAGCCGATCGAACGCCCGATTGTTTCCGGCGGCAAAGCCCACGTTTTCCGCCAAGGGCACGATCTCCACCCCAGTCGGCCAACTCTCGTCCACTTCCGGCGGCCCCTCTGGACTGCCCGAATCCACCACCACGATCCGCCTGGGCGCCCGGCTTTGTGCGGCCAAGGCCCGCATGCAGCGCCCGATTGTGTCGGCGCTGTTGAACGTGACGATCGCAACACCGACGAATTGGCTCATGATGGACTCTGGGTCCCGTGTGGTCGTGCGAAAAACCTTGTATTCTGCCATGCGTGAGAAGATCGGCGAAAGTCATACCTGTGTCCTGGATTGCATTTGCAAAGGCACAACGGCAGGCGTGGACCCGCAGCTCGCGTCTGAAGACACGTCAATACGGGGACCGCAGGGTATGCGTTTAAAGACGCCCAATAACCGGGCATTACAACCTACCTATGACCGGGCTGATCTGGCGCGGCTGCAACGCGCCCTGTTCGAGAGCATCGATGTGCGCGCCTGTAAAGGGCTGGAACTGGGTCCATTCGACAAACCACTGGTTCCTCGTCATCTGGGAAACGTCAAGTATCTGGATTTTGTCGATGAAGACACCTTGCGCAAACGCTGCGCAGCAAATCCGAATCGGGATGCGGCGCAGGTGGTCGCGCTGGATTATGTGCTGGGTGATCTGTCCATCGGCGAACGGGTCCAGGAGCGGTTCGACTATGTCGTTGCGTCCCATGTAATAGAGCATGTGCCAAACATGCTGGGCTGGCTCAGGGAACTGAGCACGCTGCTGACGCCCGATACCGGCCGCCTGTTCCTGATCATCCCGGATCGGCGGTTTACCTTCGATGCAGAGCGGCCGCCCACAACGCTGGGCGAATTGATCGAAAATGACGAATTGGAGCGCAGTCGGCCTGCACTGCGCTCGGTGTTCGACGGGCGTTTCTATCACAAACCGATCAAATCCGCGGACGTATGGCGCAACCCCCGCTCCACCGACTCAATTGCACGGACATTCAAACCCGAGCAGGCCCTGGCGCTTATGCAGCAGGCCAAGGACACCTACATCGACTGCCATTGCAACGTATTCAGCGACCAGGAGTTTGAAGCGTTGATCCGACAGAGCGGCGCATTTAGACGCCATCCGTTCCGGATTGAAAAAATCCGGGCCACCGAACGCCCTTTCCTCGATTTTATGGTTTTGCTCGGGATGCGCCAGTGCCCCGTCCCATGAGTTCGTTGCATTTCAGCGGGGCGAGCAGCGCCCAGGCGCTAGGCGGGCGAAACGCCAGCCGTCGCTAACGCGAGCACGCCCAACAACGCGAATGAGCGCGCCTCGCCCCGCCCGAAGGGTGCGTCCCACATTCACCACTACGGCGTAACAAACTTATGGGGCGGGACACTGGTGTCCCGGTTCAAGCGACGGAGATCGCCGGCCCGCGTGTGAATTGACAGGGGTGGGTCGCTATGACTGCTGCCGATTCCAACTACCAGGACACCTTGGGCCACAACAGCGCCGCATAGGATCTGTTCTTGTCCCTAAATAGTTGTAACTCGCGCGCGAAATTGTCGCCGCGATCACCAATCTCACTGTCAAGGCGTTGCGCCGCGTACTGATACAACTGCGAATCCAACTGGTTGTACTCCGCAATGACTTCCAGATCGGAGCCGTCCAGTTGGTCGCTCAGCGGACGAGCGACGGAGACGTTTTCCTCTGCGTAGTAGGGAATCACCCAGCCAAACGCCGCACACATCAGCAACAGGGACTCGTCAAAGCGTTCGGTGAGACCAACAACGTCGAATCGGGTTTCAATATTCTCAATCGCCCGGTCGAGCATGCTCTGTCTGCACTCACCGAATTCGGGATTCTCGCCGGAGAGTATCCGTGTCTGGTGATTGTCGCACTGAATCATCTTACGACCGACAATGTGGTCGGGAATAGCCAGACGCTGCTCCGGGCTGCGATACAGAGTCATTTGATGATGATAAAGCGAAATAACCCGATCCTGCGGTTCACGCATCAGGGTGACAAAACGTGTCTCAGGCGGGGCCCAGGCCGCCACACCGCAGTCCAGATGACCGAGCACAACCCGCAAGCCGCTCCATTGTTCAGGTGTAAGCTGCTTGAGGTCATTTAATCCATGAAACGCCGGATCGGTGCTGTAGACTGCGTACACCAGATCCGGGCGGAACTGTCGATTGATGATCTCACGCAGGGTGGTGCCCGCGGTCTTGGGTATATGCAGAAACACGGTGGGAGTCTGACTCATTTGCCCTGCCCCCGGGTCCGGGTGTCGGGGTTCCGGGATCCGCTCGCCGATGACACGGGCTGGTGCTGCCCGTGACCGACCTCGGGCCCCGCGGAAACCCGCTCGGCGATCGCATCCAGGTCCAACAACGTCTCCGGCGCGTCAGACTCCAGGTCCAACTGGCGCACGATCCGATAGAAACCTTCCACCAACCGGTCCCGTGCCTGCTCGTACAATACCCGATCGAACCGGGTTACTTCTGCAAGCACGTCCAGCGTTTCTGGATCAGTCCGATCTAAGGCATGACGCGGACGTGTCACGTTGAGTTTGGCGGATCGATCGGGAACCGCCCAGCCCATATGGTGGCACAACACCATGATCGTCTGCCGATAGCGATCGGTGACCCCCACCACATTCAATTGAGCCAAGTTGCGCAGAGCCTGCGCCAGATACGTCTCCTCTATGCGCTCGGACGGCAGATTCGGAAGAAAGTAGCGGGTCTGGCAATTGTCGAACAGACCCCGTTCGTGTTTTGACATGGTGGCGAAGAAATCGCCAAGCTCCGATGGGCGCTGGAAATCGATGTCCGCGAGGCGGATCGCAATGCGTTGAATGTACTCCGGGTGACGATCAAACTCGGCCCTGCGTTTTGGATCACACAGATCCCGCACCCACATCAGATGCGAGGCGATCTGGCTGACCGGGTCGCGCAGCATCGAAAACGTTACGTGGGGCATAGTGGGCATACGATTTCGGAACACCGGATAACGCACGTGTCCGGAAAGAAATTTCTTGCTCACCAACGATTTCAGGATCGCAGGATCCCCCCAACGGATACTGTTTTCAAAATGAATTTCACACTCCGCTGCCTGGTAATGACTCGAAATGAACTCGTTGAGGGAGGTACCCGAGGTCTTGGGGATATGGACAAAGTAAATCGCCTTTCCGCCCATGCTCTTCAAACAGTCCACTGGCGCGATCGATTTCGCCCGACACCAAGCCGAGCCACAGGGTGCGCTGCTTTCCCCGGGGCGATCATGGCTGAAACCTGAACTCCGGAAATGCGGCGGTCAGATCCAGTATTCGCTGACATGTTTGGGACGAAAAACCCGTCTCGTACTCGCGGATAAAAGTCTGCTGAACCTCAGCCCCATAGACATTCGGCCAGCGCGATCGAAAACTCAGGTAAGACGGATCGAACTCAAGCGACAATGCCTCGAACAGGCGCCGGGCAGTATCAATCGGGTCCAGACACAAGCGCTCGTAGTGAACCAAGCTGAGCGACTCAGCACCCTTCAAACGGACCGCGTTGCGCCAACCGCGACCGAAACTGCAGTAGCGCGCACAGGCACTGTCCAAAGAGTTTCGAATCCAGGTCTCGGTCGATTGCTCCTTGGCCCGCTTCGCCCAGGACCAAAGCACCGCACGTGGATCGCGAACAATCACCAGGACCGGCACACCCGGCGTCTTATCCATGATCTCTGGAAGCAACGGCATGTAGCGTGGCGTCTTGTCGATCACCCACCGGGGCAGACGTTCGCCCTTATGCACCAGCGGCGAGGCGTGTCTAAGCCCCTCATACAACTCGGCCCAGGTGTCGACGTCGCAGACCGAATCGAGCTGCTTGCCAGTGAGTTGCCAGCCTTTAAGCGCCATCGCCCCGAACGGCTCCAGGCTCGGAAACGCGCGCGGGTGTGTTGCCAACAGGAAACCGCCCTCGAACCCACCCGCCAGGTCCGGATGCTGACGGAGCAGTTCGGCCGCAAGCGTCGTGCCGCCACGTGGAAATCCACAGACCAATGCGCCAAGGGCGTTCGAAGGCGTCACATCGTGGTCCCGCTGCCATGTATCGAGTGCCATGGACAGTCGACTCGTGGCGGCGTTGCCAAAGAGAAATCCTCCCGTTCCAGGGTCAGATTAGGACTGTAGGCCGGATCATGAAGCAGACGTCCACCCCAGCGCTTGCGCATCCATTCGACTTCGGCCCGGAATCGGGCCTGTTTCGCGGGCGTGTCCTCGGGACCTCGACTGACCGACTCGTGGTGATACAGCAGTGCATAGGGTGTCCAAACGTTTCGATAACCGGCCTCCAGCAGCTTCAGACAAAAATCCACATCATTGAAGGCCACGGTCAAGGCATCTTCATTGAAACCGTTCACAGCCTCGTACAAGGACTTACGCACCACCATACAAGCCGCAGTCACGCCACCGACGTCGTGCACAAGATCCAACCGAGAAAAGTAGCCATGCGCCATACGCGAAAAATGCTTGTGCCCGTGACCGGCCACGCCACCGATTCCAAGTACGATACCCGCATGCTGCACCTGGCCGTTCCCGTAGAGGAGTTTGGCACCCACCGCGCCGACTTCCGGGCGCAAGGCGTGGCGAACCATCTCGTCCAACCAGCCGGGATCGATGACTTCAACGTCGTTGTTGATCAGGCCGATCACCGTACCGTTGCAGTGCTGGACGGCGAAGTTGTTGATCGCAGAAAAGTTAAA
Source organism: uncultured Gammaproteobacteria bacterium (assembly GCA_963783675.1). Taxonomy (GTDB): domain Bacteria; phylum Pseudomonadota; class Gammaproteobacteria; order Competibacterales; family JAHEDQ01; genus JAHEDQ01. The sequence goes on along the minus strand of CAWAOU010000004.1, from coordinate 102,467 downwards.
GGGATGCTCGTAATGCAGAATCCGAATGTTCGGACTCTGGGCCAACCCACGCAGGTAGTCCAAGGTCTCGGCATCATCCGATTCATTGTCGACTATCAGGATCTCGTAACACGCATAGGTGGTCTTCTCGACGATACTGGACACGGCTTGGCGCAGCACGTGATGGCCATTGCGAGTCGGTATGACCAATGACACCAGGGGCGGCGGATCAGGCAGCGGATAGACCAGCCTATAGGTTGTAGGCGCACGCCCCGGCTCTACTGCAACGTCGACATCGATTGTCGCCAGATGATCTTCCAACGCGCGAATCCCCGCGCGCTCGTGGATAGGATTTTGCCTCGGTGGCCAGCGCAGTCGAACCCGGGATAGCACGCCAATGGTACAGCACATGGGGGATATGGCGGATTTGTTCAGCCCCACACCGGGCCACACACCTGAGGCACAGATCATAGTCCTGGCTGCCCTCAAGGCCGGGACGCATGCCACCGACGCGCCGCACCAGGTCGGTCCGGTAAATCCCAAGATGGGAAACATAGTTCTGGGAGAAGAACAGGTCGGGATTCCAATCCGGCTTGAAGTGCGGGTCGAAGCGTCGACCCTGTTCGTCGATTTTGTCCTCATCACTGTACATGATCTGTGTATCAGGATGACGGTTGGCTTCTAGGGCCGCGAGATACAGCGCATGCGGGGCCAATTCATCGTCGTGATCGAGCAACGCGATGAACTCACCGCTCACCCGTTCAAGGGCCGAATTGGTCGCCTCCGAGATGTGACCGTTGTGCTCGCGAAAGACGAGCTTGATCCGGTCATCGCGTTGAGCGTACTCCGACAGAATCGAACGAACTTGCCAGACGGTAGAGGCATCGTCGGCGACACACAGCTCCCAGTGCGGGTAGACCTGGTGAATCACCGACTCAATGGCCCGACGCAACAGCAGTTCGGGCGTGTTGAACACCGGCATGACGACAGAAATCACGGGCCGCCAGCTTAGGTCATTGACCGCGTTTCGCATCGCGGCGAGGTCTTCCGCATGGAGGTGCTCATAACGCGTCGTCCAATCCGGATAGCCGATCTGGCCGGCACCAGGACCCACGGCCGGTGCAGCGCCGTTCCCGTATTGTGACAACAACCTCCGGACGACGCCGGTGAGCCCGCCCCCCCGCCAGTGCAAAACCAGCCGGCTGAACATGTCCTTGGGGCGAAGGCCAGCGCCCAGCCCGGAACGATAGATCAGCCATGCGATTCTCAGACCCGCCTCGACACGCCCGATCTCGCGAATGGTGGGCGCTTCTAAACCGAAATCGAGCTGGCCATCCACCGGATCGAATCGAATGCGCCGGACACCCTGGGGCAACGCCAGTACACCCAAAAGCCGCCCCTGATGAGGCTCCGGCAACGGCTTGGCCGTCTTCTCACTGAACCCCTCCCCAAGGTCAAGATAGAGCATCGGCCTTGTGCGGATATCACGCGGTACGAGCATCTTGCACTCGAACAGTATCCAACCCGAACTGATTCGCACGCCCGGTGTTTCAAGCAAGAACTGCGGATCTTCGCCGGTGGCTCGCCACAACGCCCCCTGCTCTTGTACGTCATGGAGCGGTACATACTGGGATATAACCCTGCGTCGACGCAGGGTACGGGCACGAACACGCAACCACTGAACTAAGCGCCGAGCCGGGCCGGTCGCACGCCAGGCAGTTGACTGCTTGATGTGATCAAGTTCGGTGCTGAGCACACCGAGCTGCGTACGTGTTGCATCCAGTTCCGATCGCAACGACTCAGACGCGGCCTCTAGCTTGGACTCCTGTTTACGTGCATCCGCAAGACCCGCCCGCAAGGTCTCGACCTGTTTACCTGCATCCGCAAGACCCGCCCGCAGGGTCTCGACCTGAGACTCCAAGTTGGTGGCATGCTGTCGAGTGAGCACCGCGGTCCGATTGAGACCACGCAGCTCCTCCATGGCGATGAACGACCAGTTCTGACTCTGCTCAAGCTGCTTGGAACGGGCGGCCAACTGATCCCGCACACGAGCGAGTTCCTCCTCTGTCCGTCCGATTCGCTCGCTCAGGTTTGCCGAGTGGTTCCGACTCTTATCGAGCTCCCCACCCAACTGCGCGCGGATCTGACCGGCATCCTGGCGCGCACGGTCCAGCTCGCCCTGGGCTTCGGCCAGCGCCTGGGTCGAACGATCCGCCCGCAACTCCTCACGCGCAAGGGCGGTCAGAACATCGGCTGTCTGGTTCCAGCCGGACTCGAGCACCTGCCAATCCGCTCGAAATGCTGGATCAGCAAGGCTCCGCCGATCAGTGGCCAGATCGCTGAGCAATTGCCAAACCCGGGGCAGCAGTTCATCCAGCGCGACACCCTCCGAACACGCGTTATCCGGATACTTGCTGTGCCTCAGGCCATCAGACAAAAACTCGGCGCGAGTAAAGACCCAAAACAGCGTCCAGATCAGCCGGTTGAGGGACTTTTAACGCGCTCCGTATCCGGTCGGCCTGTGCCGGGGTATCATCAATCCAGCGATCGAAATCCACCACCAACGCTGTGGACTGCCATATCTGCGGCAGTACCGGCAGGACGTGACCCAACCACAGCAGTTCCGATTTGACCCGGGTGAAACCGTGCCGCCGTTCCAGGGAATCCATTATGCTGAACGGGTGCCTTGCCACCACCAGATACTCTGCGCTCAGATCCATCTCGTCGAACAAGGGTTGCCAGAACGGCAACAGCCTCGCGGTGCGCGGATCCTTGAACGCAGCCACGGGCGTTTGAAAGGTCAACGCCTGCAGCAACTTGCGCGCGCGCGCCCTGAAGGTGCTCAGTTTTCGGGCAGGAAGCGCGCTGAGATCCACTGGCGCAACGCTATGCCAGGAAAGGTCCAGGGCACTCAGCAGACGATCGTTGAGTGCGACAATGCGACGATCTTCCCAGAACCCGGTCGGATTGTCCGACCCGGGCCGCAGCAGCTTGTCGCCCAGCTCGACCCCGGCCATGCCGAGCCAGCGTGTCAACGCACTGGTACCACTGCGATGCATGCCGAGCACAACAATGAGACGTTTGCTGGAGGTTGAAGTCGCCACCTGAATCTAGACCTCAGGTTGGGCCGCAGGCCCACCGCCGTCACGGGATGCAGGTGCAGCCGACAGCCGGTACGCCCCCGCCACATCACCAACCGCACCAAGCGCCCGGGTCACCCGTTGCTCGATCCACACGGCGCGCTCGCACAATCGTTCGATGGTATCGGCATTGTGTGAAACCAGAACCACGGTCTTGTTGGAGCGAATCAGACCCTCTATGGCGGCGGCGGACTTGGCGCGAAAATCCGCGTCGCCGACACCCAGAATCTCATCGATCAGAACCACATCAGGATCGCATTCCAAGGCAACCGCAAACCCCAACCTGGCACGCATTCCGGCGGAGTAGGTGGCGACCGGCTCGTCAATGAAGTCACCCAATTCCGCAAATTCGACAATGCGCCCCAGACGGGCCCGAACCTGAGCCCGTGTCAGTCCCATGAGTATTCCGCTGAGCATGGCATTGTCGCGACCATCCAGGTTGGGCAGAAACCCCAGTTGCAGTGACAACATGGCGACACGATGGCCGGTGTTGATCAATTTCCCCCGTTCCGGTTTGAGTATCCCGGCCAGCACCTTGAGCAAGGTGGTCTTGCCCGCCCCGTTTCTCCCGATTACGCCGAGGGTTTCACCTTCGCGCACATCGAATGACACGTTCTCCAGTGCCCAGAACGGCTCACCTCGTCTCAATAAGGCCTGGCGTGGGAAAGACACGCCGACGCCGTCCAATGTGATTATGCTGTTATGCGCCAAGTCCGATCCCTAGAACAGAATCTTTGGATAGATCCGATCAAAACGCCGAAAAAAAACGTAGGCCCCGTAAATGCCGACAATCGAGCCAAAGGCAACCCATCCCACACGGATCCAGTTCGGCCAAACCCCATCCAGCAACACGTCCCGATAGGCGTCGATCAAAGCCGCCATCGGATTGAGAAAGTAATAGGATTTGTAGGCCTCGGGAATCCGGTCGGCCGAGTAGAAAATCCCCGACAAAAACAGCATGAGCGTCAAACCGTTGTTGACGATCAGACGCAGGTCTGGCAAGAACGGCTCAAGTGCCGCAAGCCAGTAGGTGCAGGCCATGATCAGAAGCAGCTGCACCAGCAGCAGGACGGGCAACGCCAGATACACGCGCGTCGGCAGATATCCGTATAGCCAGAGAAAGCCCAACAGCAGACATTGAACCACGGCGAACTTCGCGGTGTTGTTCAGGATAATGGTGCTGGGGAACAGAATCTTCGGCAACCAGACCTGGCGCATCAGCGCAACATTGGTTCTGAGGCAGCTCATGCCCATACGCAGTGTTCCGTCGAACCATTTCCAGACCGTCAGGCCGCACAGCAGGAAAGGAATAAAGTCACCGCCCCCACCTCGCTTGAACAATAGATCGAACACCACATAGAACACCAACATAAACAGAACCGGTTCGATCACCCACCAAAGAAAACTCAAATAGGTTCTGGCGGCCTCCGCCTTGAGGTCGGCGTAGGTCTTGAACAGGAGCAATTCCAGATAATGTATGCGGGGCATGGAAACGGCGTTGGCCTACCGAAGTCAAAGCCTGGCCAGATACCAGTCGCATGTTTGAGCAATGCCCTGCTCAAAACTGACGGAAGGTGTCCAGGCCAGGCGGTCCCGCATTTTGCCTGCATTGATCGCGTAGCGCCAATCATGGCCAGGGCGATCGGTGACAAAGCGGATCAGGTTTTCATGGGGAGCAGCGTCCGGGCGGCGCTCGTCCATCAGGCGGCAGATGTGACGCACGATATCGATGTTGCGCCACTCATTGCAGCCTCCAATATTGTAAACCTCGCCCAGTTCACCGGCACGCATGACCCGGTCGACGCCGGAACAGTGATCGCCAACAAACAGCCAGTCCCGAATATTGCTGCCGTCACCATAGACCGGAATGGCTTGGCCTTCGACGCAAGACCGGATGACGGTGGGAATGAACTTCTCCTGGTGCTGGTAAGCCCCGTAGTTGTTGGAACAGTTGCTGGTGGTCACCGGCAAGGCGTAGGTGTGAAAGTAAGCCCGTACCAGATGGTCGGACGCGGCCTTGGAGGCCGAGTAAGGCGAGTTGGGGGCATAGGGCGTCAACTCACTGAACGCCGGATCACCGGGCGCCAGGGTCCCGTAAACCTCGTCGGTGGATACATGGTGAAACCGGCACGCATCCGCGCCCAGTCCGAGCTGGTCGAGCCACCGCTGACGCGTCGCCTCAAGAAGCGTGAAGGTCCCGCACACATTGGTCTCGACAAACTCGGCCGGCCCGGTGATTGAGCGGTCCACATGACTCTCGGCAGCGAAGTGCACCACGGTGTCGATTTCGTGCTCACGCAACAGGCGATCGACCAAGGACCGGTCGCAGATATCGCCCTGGACAAACACATGCCTGTCGGCATGGGGCAATGACGCCAGATTGTCGAGAGAACCGGCGTAGGTCAGCTTGTCGAGATTCACGATGCGCACGCTGCGATCGCTGGTCAGCAGGTGGCGAACAAAATTGCAGCCGATGAAGCCGGCACCGCCGGTGACCAGAAGCGTTCGAGGGGCATAGGGGGACACTGTCCGCAACTCCTTGGATTGTATGTGCCGTGTCCGGCTGCCGAAATCAGTCCCGCCCCGGCGGCTCCAGGGTATCCAGCATTCTACGCAGACCGGCGCGCCAATCCGGCTGTTCAATGCCAAAGACATGCTGAATTCGGCTGCAGTCCAACATCGAATTGGCCGGTCGCCGGGCCGGCAGCGGATAGTCGCCGGTCGCGATGGCCTCCACCCGCTTAACCCGAATCGGACCGCGACTGGATGCATCGGCAACTATGGCCTCGGTAAAGCCATGCCAAGAGGTCCCCGGTGTACCGCAGTAGTGATACGTACCCCAGGGCATTGTATGGCCCCTGACGTCAACCTGTTCCGCAATGCACAACAGCGTGGAGGCGATGTCATCCGCTGGCGTGGGGCCGCCAAACTGATCCGCAACCACGCGCAAGGTCTCGCGCTCTCGCGCCAGGCGCAGCATGGTCTTCACGAAGTTGTGGCCGTGAGCACCAAAAACCCAGGCCACACGCAATATGACATGGTTGGCACAGGCCTTCCGAACCGCCGCCTCGCCCTGTGCCTTGCTTTCGCCGTACACGCTGAGCGGTTGCATAAGGTCGTCTTCACGATAGGGCGTCGCCTTTCGACCATCGAATACAAAATCGGTGGAGATGTGAAGCAGCGGAATCTGCCGTGTCGCGCAGGCCTCGGCAAGCTCCGCTGGGCCGTCACGGTTGGCGCCAAAGGCGACTTCGCGGGCTTCCTCGGCACGATCGACGGCGGTAAAGGCCGCCGCATTGATCAGCATGTTCGGCTGTTCGTCGTCCAGCATCCGGGCGACCTGTTCTGAGGAACAAATATCCACTGAATCGATGTCGTATCCGACCATCCGATGTCCGGCACACTCCCCCAGGCGCATCAGCTCGGTGCCCACCTGGCCCCGGCACCCGGTCACCAGGATTTCAGTCATGCCCATCTCCATAAACCGGCAGACGCTCCGGGCGCTGATCTGACAGACGAGGATTGGCAGCGTCCTTAATGGACAGATTGGGTTCCGCCAGGGGCCACGGGATACCTATGTCGGGGTCGTTCCATGCGATGCCATGCTCTGAATCCGGATGGTAGTAGTCGGTGCACTTGTAGACGAAATCGGCAATGTCGGAGAGTACGCAAAAGCCATGAGCGAAGCCCGGGGGCACATAGAACTGTCGATTGTTCTGATCGTTCAGAATCACCCCGACGTGCGCGCCAAAGGTAGAGGAGCCACGGCGCACATCCACTGCCACGTCGAACACCTCCCCCCTGGATACGCGCACCAGTTTGCCCTGCGGCTGAACCAGCTGGTAGTGCAAACCTCTCAATACACCGCGGGCCGAGCGGGATTGATTATCCTGCACGAACGGCCCGGCGATGCCAGCGCTGCGGTACACATCTTCACGATAGGTCTCAAGAAAAAAACCGCGGGGGTCGCCAAAAACCTTCGGCTCGAGTACCAACACACCGGGCAGATCGGTCTCGATCACTTCCATCACGATCGTTCCTGGTGAAGAATTGACATCAAGTAGTGGCCGTATCCGCTCTTGGCCAGTGGGGCAGCGAGCCGCTCCAGTTGTCCGGCGTCGACAAACCCCATTCGGTATGCAATTTCTTCAGGGCAGGCCACCTTCAAGCCCTGGCGTTCCTCGACGATCTTGACGAAATTGGCCGCGTCGAGCAGTGCGTCATGGGTGCCGGTATCCAACCAGGCCAGGCCACGACCCATTACCTCCACTCTCAGCGTACCCTGTTGCATATAGAGCTTGTTCAGATCGGTGATCTCAAGCTCGCCGCGGTGAGACGGTCGCACCTGTTTGGCCAGATCGACCACCTGCCCATCGTAGAAGTACAGACCTGTTACAGCGTAATGCGATTTGGGTGACTCGGGTTTTTCCTCGATATCGACCACCGAGCCGTCGCTGTCGAAACTGACCACGCCATAACGCTCAGGGTCCGTCACATAGTATCCGAATATGGTGGCGCCGGCGGTCTGGGACGCAGCGGACTGCAGGGTTTCGGTAAGTCCGTGGCCGTAGTAGATGTTATCGCCCAGTATCAGGCTGACCGGGTCACGAGCGATAAAGTCTTCGCCAATCAGAAAGGCCTGGGCCAGACCGTCGGGTGAGGGCTGGACTGCGTAGTCGATGCTGATTCCCCAGTGGCTGCCGTCCCCCAACAGCGCCTTGAACGCCTCAAGATCCCGCGGGGTACAGATCAGCAGGATTTCGCGTATTCCGGCCAACATCAATGTCGACAGGGGATAGTAGATCATCGGCTTGTCGTAAATCGGCATCAGTTGCTTGCTGACCGACAGGGTCAGCGGGTGCAACCGGGTTCCGGAGCCCCCGGCCAGGATGATGCCCTTGTACGCCATTTAGCTCTCGCAACTGCAGGAAACGGATCGAAGGCAACGAGCGAGCGATCCGAACGCCCATCTGCCGTCGCCTGGCGGCGCAATATAAAGAGAATGCCGCCGTGCGGCAACCGCACCCCCCGCCTGTCCGCTACGGATGGTGCCGTAGGCGCTACTCAACGGTGACCGATTTGGCCAAATTTCTGGGTTGGTCCACGTCGGTGCCCTTGAGCACCGCAACGTGGTAGGCAAGCAGTTGCAGCGGCACCGTATAGACCATTGGGGCAATCGACTCGGCCACCGGGACAATGGGCAATTTGTGGGTGCGGTCATCGAAACCGGTCTCGGTGTCCTGGTCGGCGAAAAGGAACAGCTCGCCCCCACGTGCACGGACCTCCTCCAGGTTGGACAGGACTTTGTCCAGAATGGCGTTGTTGGTCAGCACACAGACCACTGGCATATCGGCATCGACCAGAGCCAGGGGGCCATGCTTCAGCTCACCAGCGGCGTAGGCCTCGGCGTGAATGTAAGAGATTTCCTTGAGTTTGAGTGCGCCTTCCATTGCGACCGGATACTCCTGGCCGCGCCCCAGGAACAGCGCGTGGTGTCGCTCGGCAAAATGCTCCGCAGCAGATTCAACCACTGGATCAAGTTCGAGTACCTGTTCCAGCTTGCCCGGCAGGCCTGCCAGTGCCTCAACCCACTGCTTCTCGCGCTCTGGTGTCAGTTTGTGCCTGCGGCCTATGGCAAGCGCCAGCAGCTGCAGCGCGACCAATTGGGTGGTGAACGCCTTGGTGGAAGCCACGCCGATTTCCGGACCGGCACGGGTCAGCAGGGTCAAATCCGATTCCCGCACGAGCGAGCTTTCCGGCACATTGCAAATTGCCAACGCCGCCAGATAAGCGTTTTCGGACTTTGCCTTGCGCAACGCGGCCAGGGTGTCGGCGGTCTCACCCGACTGAGAGATGGTGACAAACAGTGTCCCGGGGGGCACGACCACGTCTCGATAGCGGTATTCACTGGCCAGCTCCACCACGCAGGGTATGCCCATGGATTCGATCCAGTAACGGGCCACGAGGCCAGCATGGGCACTGGTGCCGCAGGCCGCGATATGGACAACCTGAGTCTGGTCCAACAACTCTGCCGCACGAGGGCCGAATCCGTTCTCCAACACGCGGCCGTCTGCGATGCGGCCCTCCAAGGTCTGTGCCACTGCCCTGGGTTGCTCGAAGATTTCCTTGAGCATGTAGTGTCGATAGGGACCCTTGTCGGCCTCGGCGGCCCCCTGCTGGGACTGAACTATGGGTCGGACAACCGGGGTGCCGTCTCGATCCAAAACGGTGACGCCATCCCGACGGACCTCGGCGATATCCCCCTCTTCCAGATAACTGAAACGCTGGGTCACGGGCAACAAGGCGTAAACGTCCGAGGCAATAAAGTGCTCGCCCAGTCCAACTCCGATCACCAGCGGACTGCCCTTGCGGGCACACACCAATCGGGTCGGGTCGTCTGCGCTGATCACCCCAAGCGCATAGGCGCCGGTCAAGTCGGCGACGGTGTGACGCACGGCGGTGAACAAATCGCCCGTCTCGGTCAAATAGTGATCGACCAGATGGGCGGCCACTTCCGAATCGGTAGCGGACTCAAACTCGTATCCCAACGCCTTGAGTCGGTCGCGCAACACAACGTGGTTCTCGATGATGCCATTGTGGACGATGGCTACGCGCTTACTGGCATGGGGATGGGCATTGATCTCGCTGGGCTCGCCGTGGGTCGCCCAGCGGGTATGAGCAATGCCCAATCGACCTTCGACCGGCGTCTCCTGCAGACGGGCTTCGAGCAGGTGCACCTTGCCCAAGGCTCTCACCCGCCGGAGTTGATTGTTCTGATCGATCAGGGCAACGCCCGCCGAATCATAGCCCCGATACTCGAGCCGTCTAAGCCCTTCCATCAGGATGGGCGTGACATTCCGCTCCGCGACCGCTCCCACGATTCCACACATGTCTTAGTCCGCCTCCGGAAATTTGATTGTCTGGCACCGGGGATACCGGTGCCTCAGCAAGAGGACCGCACGCCGGTTCAAACGCGACCATCACCCACTTGCGGGCGACAAGCCAGTTGCAGAACAGCACATCAGCAGCAAGTCCCATGCCTTCAAGGGCACCATGACGCCGATTCCGGTGGCAAGCCTTGGAAGAGCACAGGCGTGGTAACGGTTTCGGCCCCGAGGCCTTGCCTGCTCTCCCTTGTGGGATGCTTCAGGGAATCCTAATATACCCGTTGCGATCTTGAGACCATGGGGTCGCGATCTTAGGTAAGGTCTGAACAAATGATACGAATCGCGTTTCGGTCCACAAGGGCGCAGATGCGAGGCACCCGGCTTGCGCCATAGTCATTCTATGGCCAAGCCGGGAAACGCGGCAGATGTGCCCTTGTGGGCGAAACCCCAGCGGGACCGGGCCTTTGCGCCCCTCGTACCGCGTTGCACCTCGCTCATTGGCAGCTCACTTATTTTCCTCGCGCCAACTTCGCTCGGTGCGCCTTGTACGAGGGAGCGCAAAGACGCCGGCGCGATCGCAGCAATTGTTTAGACCTTCCCTTGGGCAGCAGTGGATGCCATGAAGGAATATATTCTCATTCTGCTCAGCACGATACTGGTCAACAATTTTGTGCTGGTGAAGTTTCTGGGACTGTGCCCATTCATGGGCGTGTCGCGCAAACTCGAGACCGCCACCGGCATGGGACTGGCGACAACCTTTGTGCTCACCCTGTCTTCAGTTTGCAGCCATCTGGCCAACGAATACCTTTTGCAGCCGCTGGGACTTGAGTATCTGCGGACCATCACCTTTATTCTGGTCATCGCCGTGGTGGTCCAGTTCACCGAGATGGTCGTGCACAAGACCAGTCCGCTCCTGTACAACGTGCTCGGCATATTTCTCCCCCTCATAACCACCAACTGCGCCGTTCTCGGAGTGGCCTTGCTCAACACCCAGGAACACCACGGTTTCGTTCAATCGGCGGTGTACGGATTCGGCGCCGCCATCGGCTTTTCGGTGGTCCTGGTTCTGTTCGCCGCAATCCGCGAACGGGTGGCGGTGGCGGACGTTCCCGCGCCCTTTCGCGGACCGGCCATCGCGATGGTAACCGCCGGACTTATGTCCCTGGCGTTCATGGGTTTCTCCGGTCTGGTCAGGGGCTGAGGGGTGCTCAGCGCAATCCTGATGTTCAGCGGGCTGGGGGCCGCCTTCGGTCTGCTGTTGGGATATGCCGCGACCCGATTCAGAGTGGATTCCGATCCGGTGGTCGATCAGATTGACAAGCTGTTGCCTCAAACCCAGTGCGGTCAGTGCGGATTCGCCGGCTGCCACCCCTATGCCGAGGCCATGGCAAACGGCGATGCCGACATCAATCAATGCCCGCCCGGTGGCGAAGCAACCATCCAGGCACTGGCCGACCTGCTGGGTCGCGACCCCAAACCGCTGAACCCGGAACACGGCGAAGAAAAGCCCAAGACCGTGGCAGTGATAGACGAACAGACCTGCATCGGTTGCACTCTGTGTATCCAGGCGTGCCCAGTGGACGCCATTCTCGGCGCGGCCAAGCAGATGCACACCGTTATCGTGTCGGAATGCACGGGCTGCGACCTGTGCGTCGAGCCCTGCCCTGTGGACTGCATCGATATGGTGGTTGTTGAACAAACAGTGGACACCTGGCAGTGGCCATATCCAGGCACCGGATCGCCCATCGTCCCGGATGCGGCCTGATCAGAACATGAGCGACGGTGACCCAACCCTATGGCGCTTTCACGGTGGTCTGAAACTGTCCGGCCACAAATCTGAATCGACCAGCCTCGCGGTGATTGAGCCGCCGCTGCCGCAGAGACTCATATTGCCGTTGCAGCAACATATCGGGCGACCCGCCGAGCCCTGTGTGAGCATCGGTACGCGGGTCATGAAAGGGCAACTTCTGGCCGCTGCGGACGGCTATGTCAGTGCTTCCGTCCATGCGCCCACATCCGGCCTGGTTGAAGCCATCGAGTCGCGACCGATACCTCATCCATCGGGCCTCACCGCACCTTGCATCGTGCTGCGCAGCGACGGCGAGGATCAATGGATTGATGATTTGCCGGACCAGGACAGTGAACCACTTGACGCGATCGCGCTCCGTCATCGGGTCCGCGCGGCGGGCATAGTCGGCCTGGGTGGCGCCGCTTTCCCGGCGTCGGTAAAACTCAATCCAGGCCCGGAACGGAAACTGGACCAGCTGATTCTCAACGGCGCCGAATGTGAACCCTACATCAGTTGTGACGACATGCTGATGCGCGAGCGGGCCGCCGATATCCTGTCCGGTGCCGGCCTGTTGTGTCGGGCGCTGGGAGTGGCACGATGCCTCTTTGGGATAGAAGACAACAAACCGGAGGCGCTGGCGGCCTTGGAAGCAGCCCTGGCCGCCTCGCCCAACCCCGGCGTGGAACTTCGGCGGGTGCCGACCATTTACCCGACCGGCGGCGAGAAGCAGCTGATCCGCGTCCTCACGGGCAAGGAGGTGCCTGCCCACGGCATACCGGCGGAAATCGGGATGGTCTGTCACAACGTGGGCACTGCCCTGGCCGTTCATGAAGCGGTGATCCTCGGACGTCCGCTGATCTCCCGCTATATCACGGTCACCGGCCAGGGCGTGACCACACCTCGCAATCTGGAGGTCCGTTTCGGAACGCCCGTTTCGGAGCTGGTTGAGGCCTGTGGCGGTTACACAGAACGGGCAGACCGACTGATCATGGGCGGCCCGATGATGGGTTTCGCACTGGCAACCGACGAGGTCCCGGTGGTCAAGGGGAGCAACTGCATTCTGGTGGCGTCGAACCAGGAACTGTCGCAACCGGGCCCGGTAATGCCTTGCATACGGTGCGGCGCCTGCACCGAAGTGTGCCCGGTCGGGCTTCTGCCCCAGCAGCTGTACTGGTATGCCCGAGCACGGGACTTCGACAAGGTTCAGGACTACTCGGTGTTCGACTGCATCGAATGCGGCTGCTGTGTCACGGTCTGCCCAAGCCGGATTCCACTGGTGCAGTACTATCGATATGCGAAAACCGCGATATGGGCCCAGGAACGGGAAAAGGAAAAAGCCGATCTGGCGCGACAGCGCCACCAGTTTCGACTGGAACGCCTGGAACGGGAGAAGAACGAGCGCGCCGCAAGAATGAGCAAGAAACGTGCGGCGCTGGAAACCACCGATACCGGAACCGACTCGAAAAAGGCCGCCATTGAGGCGGCCCTGGCCCGCGCCCGGGCCAAGAAGGCCGACGCAAGGCCGGATCGGTCGAGCACACCGGCCCCCAAATCGGCGAAAATCCCCGAAACCGTGGAAGACCGGCCGCCGGCGGAAAAGCCCTGATGCGGCGCGGAACCGCGCCGGGCGAACGTTTGGGCCGACGCGTACCACAGGGCACGGCAACGTGCGGCAAGCCGCATCACATCAACACCGCGTCGGACAACGCATCGCATGCGATTTAGAACGGCCGCCGCCCCACATCTGTCCAGCACTGACACCGTATCCATTCTCATGCGCCGAGTGCTTTGGGCGCTGATTCCGGGTACTGCCGCGCTGATGCTGTTTTTCGGCATCGGCGTGCTCAGCAATCTGGTCCTGGCCATCACCCTTTGCCTGGCGTTCGAAACCGCTTCGCTGGCGTTGCGCCATCGACCGCTCCGTCCGTTCCTGAGCGACTACAGCGTTGTGGTCACGGGCTGGTTACTGGCTGTCGCGTTGCCACCGCTCAGTCCATGGTGGTTGATCGCGGTAGCAACGGGCTTCGCCGTGGTCGTGGCAAAGCATCTTTACGGCGGGCTGGGTTACAACCCGTTCAATCCAGCCATGGTCGGCTATGTGGTGGTGTTGATCGCTTTCCCGGCGGAGCTCACCAGTTGGGTGGCCCCTCTCGGCCTTGATGGCCCCCCGCCGACGATGGAGGCCCTGGCGTCGGTGCTGGGCGGAGGTGCCGTGGAGTGGGACGGTGCCACCGCCGCCACGGTACTGGATCTGATAAGGACCGAAACCGGCCAGGGACGAATGCTCAGCGAGATCACCGCCCGGCCGGTGTTCGGTTGGTTCGGGGGCCACGGTTGGGAGTGGGCCAACCTGGCGTTTCTCGGGGGCGGCCTGTGGCTTCTGCACCGGGGCGTAATTCAGTGGCAGATCCCCACCGGGATGCTTGCCAGCCTGTGCCTGTTGTCGGGTGTGTTCTGGATGGTGGACCCGGAAGCGTTCGCGACGCCACTGTTCCATGTCATCAGCGGCGCAACCCTGATGGGCGCGTTCTTCATCGCCACCGACCCGGTATCGGCCGCCACCACGCCCCGCGGCCGTATCCTGTACGGCATGGGTATCGGCATGTTGACCTATGTCATCCGGGTCTGGGGCGGGTATCCCGACGGTGTGGCGTTTGCGGTGTTGCTGATGAATGCGGTGGCCCCGACTCTGGATTACTACACCCAACCCAGGGTGTTTGGTCACGGAGGGCGCTGAATGGGGCCGACGTTGCGCAACATGCTTCTGGCCGGGGGGCTGTTGTTTGGCTTCGCATTGATCGGCAGTACCGTCCTGTCCCTGACCTACGAAGGCACGCGCCAACGCGTCGCAGAAAACCAGCGGCAAGCCTTGGTGCAAAGTCTCAACCAATTGGTGCCGCCCAACCGCTACGACAACAGCCTGCTCACGGATGTTATTCGGCTGCAGGCATCGGAGTTCGGCACGGATCAACCGGTGACCGTGTACCGGGCCCGGCATGACGGTCGGCCGGTGGCGATTTTGGCGGAGGTGATCGCGCAAAGCGGTTACTCCGGGCCCATCAAACTTCTGGTGGCGGTCAACGTCGACGGACGCCTTGCCGGAGTCCGAGTCATTGAACACCGCGAGACGCCCGGATTGGGAGACCGGATCGAGATCGAACGCTCGGACTGGATTCTGAGCTTTGATGGCCACGGCGTGGGCGATCCACCCAGCGCCGGCTGGGCGGTCAAAAAGGACGGCGGCGACTTCGACCAGTTCACCGGGGCGACGATTTCCCCCAGGGCGGTTGTCAAAGCAATTCATAATTTCCTAATATACTTCGAGCGAAACCGCGAACGCCTGTTTTCAGGGCCGACGGACAGTGCAACGGAGCAGACCACGTGAGCGACATCAGCTACGGCCAAATCATCCGGGACGGTTTCTGGCAAAACAACCCCGCGCTGGTACAACTCTTGGGACTGTGCCCTCTATTGGCGGTGTCCGGATCGGTAATCAACGGTTTGGGGCTGGGTATTGCCACCACCCTGGTGGTGGTGATGTCCAATGTCACCGTCGCCTTGATCCGTAACCTGGTGCGTTCCGAAATCCGCATCCCGGTATTCGTCGTGGTGATCGCTTCGTTCGTGACCGTAGTGGAAATGGTGATGAACGCGTTTTTCCACGATTTGTACAAGATACTGGGCATTTTTATCCCGTTGATTGTCACCAACTGCGCGATCATCGGCCGCGCCGAGGCGTTCGCCTCAAAACACACGGCACCGAAAGCCCTGTTGGACGGGCTGGCCATGGGGCTGGGTTTTACGCTGGTGCTGGTGACCCTGGGCGCCCTGCGCGAGGTGATCGGTCACGGCACACTGCTGGCCCAGGCCCATTTGATGTTCGGAGACATAGCCCGCGACTGGACCATCACCTTGATCGAGGACTATCGTGGCTTTCTGCTTGCGGTACTGCCTCCGGGCGCCTTTCTCGGGCTGGGGGCGTTGATTGCACTCAAGAACGTGGTCGACGGGCGTCGCCAGGGGCGGGCGAGCGCCGACCGGGCTTTGCGCCCGATTGCAGCCGGCGGGACGGCTGCCTGACCCGCTACAACTGACTCTGAGGAATCCATATCATGGCAGGAAACTTTCCCTTCGCTGGCACGCGCGGCGTTCGTTACGGGTTGGCGCCGCGAATGACCATTGCAGCGTTCTTCGAAGATCACCGCATGAACGACACGCTTCAGGAACGCTACTACCGATGGTGGTATGAACGGGCTAAGCATTTTGTCGAGCAGAATGCGGACCTGCAGGCATTCTTCGGCAGCACGCTGGAATCCTATCCCTACGGCCAGCATGCTGCGCACGGATTCCACCTCAACGGAAAAGCCTGGGCCGCGGCCCTTTCCGACCTGGGGGACTTGATACGCGACACCATCCTCCCACGTCTTGACCAATCGACACTGCACCAACTGGAATCCGACCACGAGGAACTGCTGGCGGAACTCGCCGACGCGGCCAAGGCCACACCCCCGCCTGGGGCCCCGGACGTGGGTTACTTTCGACACGTGTAGAACAGGATTTGATCGCCGCGCCCGGTTTATGATTCGGGTATGAACAAAGAAGCCGTGCGCGCATTGTTCGGTCGGCTGCGGGCCGACAACCCCCGCCCTACCACCGAGCTGGTTTACCATGACCCGTTCGAGCTGCTGGTGGCCGTTGTTTTGTCGGCCCAGGCGACCGACAAGGGCGTGAACCGGGCAACAGCAAAACTGTTCCCGGTGGCCAATACGCCTGCGGCGATTCTGGACCTGGGGGAAGACGGGCTAAAGCAGCATATTCGCACCATTGGCCTGTACAACAGCAAGGCCGCAAATCTGATCAAGACCTGTGACATGCTGGTGCAGCATCACGGCGGACAGGTGCCCAGTGATCGGGCGGCTCTGGAGGCGCTGCCGGGCGTCGGTCGCAAGACTGCCAACGTGATCTTAAATACAGCTTTTGGCGAACCCACTATTGCGGTAGACACCCACATTTTCAGGGTGTCAAACAGGACCGGGCTGGCGCGTGGAAAGACCCCCCTGGCGGTTGAGAAAAAACTGCTCAAGACGGTGCCCCCGGAGTTCGCACTGGACGCCCACCATTGGCTTATCCTTCTGGGCAGATATGTCTGCACGGCGCGAAAGCCGCGCTGCGGGGATTGCGTCATCGCCGACCTGTGCCAGTATAAGCACAAGCAGCCGAGCGGCGACGGTTGACACCCGGCCACCTGAACTGAAATAAAATCCACGGCATCCCTATGTTCACACACAATCGCGGACAGCTCCGACGCACCTATCTCAACGCATGGCGCCGGGCGCAGGACGGCGTCCCGCTGGAACCCCTGGAGCGACTCATCGTCGGGGTTATCGAGATGCATCCGGAGTACCATGCGGCGCTGAGCAAACCGGACGCGATGCTTGAGCGGGACTACAGCCCAGACTCAGGGCAAACCAATCCGTTTCTTCACATGGGGATGCACATCGCAATCCTTGAACAAGTGGCCGCCAATCGCCCCGTGGGCATCGCCGCCCACTATCATCAACTATTGGCCATGCTTGGGGACACGCATGAAGCCGAGCACCGTATGATGGATCTGCTGGGCGAGATGCTGTGGGAAGCACAGCGCAACGGGCGTGCGCCGGACGAACGCCAGTACCTGCACAGGATCGCAAGCCTGGCGGTTTCGATTCGGACCCCGTCCGGCCCATGACCACCCAGACGATCAGCAATGCTCTCAGCCGGGAGGCGCTATCCGATTTGTTGGCCCGATGCGCGTTGAACGACCATGGCGCGTTCGAGCGACTTTATCAGCACACCTCCCCGCAACTATTTGGCCTGGTGCTGCGTATTGTGAGGGAAGAGCAACTCGCCCGCGACGTACTTCAGGACGGGTATGTCAAGATCTGGAACAACGCGGGGGATTACCGACCCGAGAAGGGATCGCCTGTGACCTGGATGGGCAGCATTATGCGCAATCGAGCGATCGATCTTCTGCGACGTCGGCGGAGTAATCCTGTGGTGGCGGTGGAGCAGGACGAGATCGGCGCGTTTGCCGATGAGCGGGCGTTGCCACCGGATCTTGCGGTGGCAGGTGACCAGAATCGCAGCGCCCTACTGGCGTGTATGGACCAGCTTACCGAGTCCCAGAAGCAGGCAATCGGGTTGGCCTATTACCGGGGCCTGACACATGAAGAACTGGCCCAGCATCTGGATACGCCGTTGGGCACAGTCAAATCCTGGCTGCGGCGGGGTCTGCTAAAACTGAGAGACTGTCTGGAAAGCCCATGAAGTACGACGATCCCGAACTCATCGACCGTATCGCAGCCGAGTACGTGCTGGGGACGCTGTCAGGGCCGGCTCGCACGCGGTTCCAACGGCTTGTGACCGAGCGCGAGGACGTGCGCCAGGCGGTGGAGAGCTGGAATCGTCGACTTGATCCTCTGGCGGAGCATGCACCGGCGGTACCACCGCCGCCCGCCGCCTGGGAAACGATTTGCGCCCGCATTGCCCCTATCCCCAGGGATGAATCCGATCGGCACTGGCTGCAGACGGTGGCCTTCTGGAAACGGTTTGCCAGTACGGCGAGTCTGATCGCCGTGATCATGGGCATCATTCTGGTTCTCCCTGAGCCCAACAGCCCCGGGTCGGCTGCGGGCGATTATGTTGTGATGATGGAAGACCAACTGCGGCGGGCGATTTGGATCATCGATACCGCCGATCAGGTGACCGAACTCAGGGTCGAGAAAGTTGCGCCTATGGAGATGCCTGCGGGTATGCAGTGCCTGCTGTGGTTGAAGGAGGCGAAAACGGGCGATATGCACGTTCTGGGCGTGCTACCGGACGAGGGTCGTGCCACCATACCGGTGCCCCCCAAACTGCGTCCCAAACTGCCCGGGACGCTGATGGTCAGCATCGAGGACGCTGGATCGGTCAATCCAGCCCGGCCGGGAAAGCCGTTGGACATCCACTCTTCCTGGATGATGCCGATCAGCAGTCAGATCTGACCTGCATCAATCGCTGTCTTATCGGCCGGTAGCGAATCAGCTGCTCTGTTTTTGTTGACGGTCAAATGTCTTACGGATGCTCTCATAGAGTTCAAGAGATTTGTTCAGCGCGTATACCGGGGCTTGGTCCGGGCTGCCCGGGTCACTGGGCGGCATGACATCTGTGTAGAATTTCCGATAGGCCATCAGATGAACTGGCAGTTCTTTCAGAAACAGCTTGTTTTGGAGCAGAAAGTACTGCGCCAGAGCGACCACCAGATCGGCTCGTCGTGCCGCAGGCAGCGCATCGGGTGTTTCAAGTTGGATCCCGGGCCAGTCCCGGCCCGGCACGGCGCGGGTGCTGAGAACGCACTCTGCTTCCGTGACGAGATCCCGTTGGTCGGTCACTGACAAGTCCGAATCGATCACCAGCAGGCCCGCAGCGTGAACCTTGGGCAATGGCAAAAACATCTTGCTCGCCATTTGCACCGCCCAGCCGTCCAGCGTCTCACGAAGTTGGTCAGAGACCAGGGTCGAACCCAATTGACTCAGGACCCGGGCATAGCACAGACCCCAAACCCATATCTGCTCGTGCTCGGGCAACCGGGGAGATTCCAGCACCTGGACCCGGCGTGTGGCGCCGTCCGTGTTTTCAAACGAGATCCGGATATCTGTCATGGGTATTGCCTCCAACAACCTGAACCCGTTTCAGGCAACCGGCGGGATCGGAGGCGTCCCGGGACGCGCTGCCTGCGGTTTGAAACGTTTGATCGCTCAGGCGTGCTCCAGGACGGCCTCAAAAGCCGACAACAGCCCGTCAGAGGTTTTGAAACCGGCGCAGATCCCCCTCAGATCCTCGCCGCGATCAAGCAGCAGGGTCGGAAACCCCTGCACCCCCAGACTGCGGGCTTCCAGGTAGTCGGATCGCGTCACCAGACCCAGATCCGGGGCACCCAAGGCAGCATTCATCTGAGTCGCATCAAGACCACAGGCCTCGGCGACCTCCACCTGCACCGTGACCCGGGTGATGTCCCGCCCCTGTGCGTAAAACGCGGCCTGCAATGCGCGGAAGTAATCCAGCTCCCGAGTCGGCTCCAGGCGCCGGACCGCTACCACCGCACGGGCGGCGGGATCCGTGTCGTACCGAAAATCCGTCCAGTCGAGAACGGTCCAGTCGAACGGCTGGCCACTGGCGGCTTCAACCGATCGCCAGGCCTGAGTGAGATAACCGCGCAGGCTTGCGTCCAGGGTCTGGGCAGCGGACCCAGGCCTCAGACCACCGTTGATGATCCGGACCGGCAATTCCGGGTGCGCCTGGCACAGAGCAGTCAGTGCGGGCTGGAAGCCCCAACACCAGGAACACATGGTGTCGGCCACGTAGATCAGACTCGGTTTCATACTGCGCTCTTCGGTTGTTGCACCAACACACTGTTGCACTTCGTCGGGATCACAGCAGTCGCCGTCCTCGTGACGCCGCGATGCGCAGGCGCAAAGCGTTGAGCTTGATGAAACCCTCGGCATCGGCCTGATCGTAGGCGCCGGAGTCGTCTTCGAACGTGGCCAGACTCTCGTCGAACAGGGTATCGTCGGATTTTCTGCCCACCACGACTACGTTGCCTTTGAACAGCTTCAAGCGGACCACACCGTTCACCACCGTCTGAGAGTCGTCGATCATGGACTGCAACATCTTGCGCTCGGGGCTCCACCAATAGCCGTTGTAAATCAGTTTAGCGTAGCGTGGCATGAGTTCGTCCTTGAGGTGCCCCACCTCCCGGTCCAGCGTAATGGATTCCATCGCTCGATGAGCCCGCATCATGATGCTGCCGCCAGGGGTCTCATAACAGCCTCGATTCTTCATCCCGACATAACGGTTCTCGACCATGTCCAGACGCCCGATGCCGTTGGCTCCGCCGATGCGGTTGAGGGTTGCCAGCATCGTCGCGGGGCTCATGTTTTCACCATCGATGGCGACCGGATCACCGTTGCGGAAAGTCAGCTCAACATAGGTCGGCTGATCCGGCGCCCGCTCGGGTGGCACGGTCCACAGCCACATATCCGCCGGCGGCTCGAGCCACGGATCCTCCAGCATGCCGCCCTCGTACGAAATGTGCAGCAGGTTGGCGTCCATGGAATAAGGCGGTCGGCTGCCGCGAGCCCGCTCAACGGCAATCCCGTGCGTCTCGGCGTAAGCCATCAACCGCTCGCGTGAATTGAGATCCCATTCACGCCACGGCGAGATGATTCGTATGCCGGGCTTGAGCGCGTAGGCGCCGAGCTCGAAACGAACCTGGTCATTGCCCTTGCCGGTGGCACCGTGGGAAACCGCGTCGGCGCCGGTCGAATTGGCAATCTCAACCAGCCTCTTGGCGATCAGAGGGCGAGCTATCGAGGTGCCCAGCAAGTATTCACCTTCATACAGCGTATTGGCGCGAAACATTGGGAACACGAAATCCCGGACGAACTCTTCGCGCAAATCCTCTATATAGATCTCGTGAACGCCCAACGCCTCGGCCTTGGCCCGCGCAGGTTCCAGCTCCTCGCCCTGGCCCAGGTCGGCGGTGAAGGTCACGACCTCGCATTCGTAGACCTCACGCAGCCACTTCAGAATCACGGATGTGTCCAATCCGCCGGAGTAAGCGAGCACAACCTTGTTCACGTCTGACATGATGGCCTCAATGCCTTATGCTTGACTTGCAAATGCCCGGATCAACGCCCCCAGGTCTCCGCGCTGGGCGCAGACGCCCGCCGGGACAGCCCATGTTGCGACCGCACAATTCCTGAGAAGCGTGGTATCATCCGCCGATCCAAAACGAGGGTCAAGAACAGGCCGCCAGGCAGCCTAATGCCGCGCGCGGTCCGGATCGGAATCGCCAGTATGCAGCTGAACATCACCCGTCCCGACGATTGGCATGTGCATTTGCGGGATGGGGACGCCTTGAAGTCGGCAGTGCCTATGACCGCGCGCCAGTTCGCCCGGGCAATCGTGATGCCGAATCTGGTTCCACCCGTTACGAGCACCGCACAGGCACAGGCCTATCGCACCCGCATCCTGGCCGCAGTACCCGGGGATGTGGAATTCACGCCGCTCATGACCCTGTATCTGACAGACAATACCGACCCGGCAGAGATCCACCGCGCCAGGGCAAGCGGGTTCGTGCACGGCGTCAAGCTGTATCCTGCAGGGGCGACCACCAACTCGGAATCCGGCGTAACGGACCTGGCTGGGCTGACCAACACCCTGGAGGCGATGGCCGACTGCGGACTGCCGCTGCTGGTCCACGGCGAGGTAACGGACGTCGACGTGGACATCTTCGATCGCGAGGCGGTGTTCCTGGAGCGGGTGCTCCGCCCATTGCTGGAACGCCACCCATCGCTTCGAATCGTGCTCGAGCACATCACAACCGAGCCTGCCGTCCGTTTCGTGCGGGACGCGCCCGACACGGTGGCTGCCACCATCACCGCACACCATTTGCTATACAACCGTAACGCCCTGTTTCAAGGCGGCATTCGCCCCCATCGTTACTGCCTCCCGATCCTGAAGCGGGAACGGCACCGTCAGGCGCTTCTGGATGTCGTCGCTTCGGGCCATCCGCGTTTTTTCCTGGGTACCGACAGCGCACCCCACGACAGGGTTGCCAAGGAAAGCGCCTGTGGCTGCGCCGGGATTTTCACTGCGCACGCAGCGCTGGAACTCTACGCAACTGCCCTGGAGGGCTGCGGCGCGTTGGACCGCCTGGAGGGATTCGCCAGCCATTTCGGGCCCGATTTCTATCAGATGCCGCGCAACACCGAACGTGTCACGTTGATCAAGGACCCTTGGACGGTGCCGGAGAGCTACCGGCTAGGTCGCAGCGACCTGATTCCGTTGGCCGCCGGAAACACGCTGACCTGGCGGTTGTCGGGGTCCGAATCCGACTACACCCAATGAACCGAGGATCCCGATCACCATCATGATCGAGACGAAGCAACCCGCGAAGGCCCAGACACATGAAGCCGCAGCCAACGAGACATAGATGACTGACGACAAAGGAGCAATGGCAGCCCGATTCAGAGGCTTTTTGCCGGTGGTCGTGGACGTGGAAACCGGAGGCTTCGATGCAAAACGGGATGCATTGCTGGAAATCGCCGCGATCACCCTTGTTCTGGACGACGTTGGACGCATCCATCCCGGTTCAACCATCAGCCACCATGTGGAGCCGTTTCCCAGCGCCAACATCGAGGCCGCCTCCCTGGAGGTCAACGGCATCGATCCCTATCATCCGTTTCGAATGGCCCGCCCAGAGCGGGATGTGTTAACGGATCTGTTTCGTGTGATTCGGCAGGACGTGCGGGATGCCGGATGTAACCGTGCGGTGCTGGTGGGGCACAACGCTTTCTTCGACCTGGGGTTTCTCAATGCCGCGATTGCCCGCAACCAGATAAAACGTAACCCGTTTCATCCGTTCACCAGTTTTGACACGGCCACTCTAGGCGGGCTGGCCTACGGGCAAACCGTGCTATCCAGAGCGGTTGAAGCCAGCGGTCGTGAATGGCGCAGCAGCGAGGCGCACTCAGCCGTGTACGACGCCGAACGCACCGCAGAATTATTCTGCAACATCGTCAACCGCTGGAACGAACTCGGTGGCTGGCCGCCCCCCAGGATCGACTAGTGGGCCATGCCAACCCGGCTTGCGGACTGGCTGTGGGTTACCGAACTCCCCGCATGGCCCACTAGGTTCGGACTACTGGGCGACCTGGTCCGCCTGGGCTTTCTCAACAGCGGCCTGCATCTGCTTTTGCAGATCACCAGACTCGAACATCTCCAGAGTGATGTCGCATCCTCCCACCAGTTCCCCGTCAATGTAGATCTGGGGGAACGTAGGCCAGTCCGCGAAACGCGGGAGATTCTCGAAGACTTCCGGATCCTGCAGAATGTTTACGTATGCGAACTCGACCCCACTGGCCTTGAGGGCTTCCGCCGCCCGGCTGGAGAAACCGCACATGGGAAACTGCGGCGTGCCCTTCATGTAGATAACGACGGGATGGCTTTCGACCTGCTCCTTAATCCTTTCCAGCACGTCCATTTTCAAACACCTCACTGTACGGGTTGGGGCCCGGTATGATGCCAGCCACCGGGCACGATGGGCTGAGCTTCTGACCTCCGGGATTGTGAACGAGTCTACTCCCAGG
Organism: uncultured Gammaproteobacteria bacterium; assembly: GCA_963783675.1. Taxonomy (GTDB): domain Bacteria; phylum Pseudomonadota; class Gammaproteobacteria; order Competibacterales; family JAHEDQ01; genus JAHEDQ01. The sequence goes on along the minus strand of CAWAOU010000004.1, from coordinate 78,502 downwards.
TCGCAGCGCAAAAAACGTCTGTCTTTATACGGTTATCGCGTTGTCCACATGGATCTGCAACCACAGTTCCAGCAGGGCGGCATGCCATAGCTTGCTGCCCCGAAGGCGGGTCAGATGGGATTCCGGCTCCGCCAGCAGCCGATCGAGATATGCGTTTTCGAACAGCCCTCGCTCGCGACTGGCGCGGCTGCCCAGGGTGTCGGCCATAAACTCCAGGAACGGGCCACGCACGTATTTCAAGGCCGGCACCGGAAAATAGCCCTTGGGCCGATCGATGATGGCATCAGGCACACGGCCTCGGCTGATCTGCTTCAAAACACCCTTGCCCCCATCGGCGATCTTGAGGGCCGGGGGCACCCGCATGGCCAGTTCGAGCAGGTGATGATCCAGGAAAGGCACCCGTGCTTCCAGCCCCCAGGCCATGGTCATGTTGTCGACCCGTTTGACCGGATCATCGACGATCAGCGTGGTGGCGTCCATGCGCAGGACCCGATCGAGAAATTCGTCAGCGCCGGGTTGCGCCAGCATCGAGGCGACTTTTTCGGACGTGTAGTCGGCAGCTCGGTAACGGGGGGTCACGGTCTGCAGGTATTCCTCGTGATCCCGGTCAAAATAATGCCGCGCGAAGCGTTGCAGATCGGTTCCGGTTTCCTCGTTCATCAGGGGGTACCAGAAGTAGCCGGCGAACACTTCGTCGGCGCCCTGCCCGCTCTGCACGACCTTGACCTCCTGAGACACACGTTCAGAGAGCAGATAGAAGGCAACCGCATCCTGTCCCACCATGGGCTCGGCCATCTTGCCCACTGCTTCCGGCAAGCGGTCGAGCACCTCATGGTTCGGGATCCGATACTGGTAGTGGTCGGTGTTGAAGCGCTCCACCACCAAATCGGAATACTCAAACTCGCTGCCCCGTTCCTCGGGTTGATCCTCGAACCCCACCGAAAAGGTTTTGATGTGATCAAACCCGGTCTCGGCCAACAAGGCCACCAGCAGGCTGGAGTCCAAGCCGCCGGACAGCAACACGCCCACCGGTACGTCGGCGATGTCGTTACGCTTGCGGACCGCGTCGAGCAGCGCCGCATGGACCGCCTCGCGCCACTCATCAGCGGCCATAGGCGTCTCCGGACGCCGGGCCTCCAACTGCCAATAGCGTCGAACCTGTCTGCGCCCGGACAGTTCCACGGTCAAACTGGTACCAGGCTCGAGCTTGCGAATGCCGCACAGCACGGTTCGGGGCGCTGGCACCACCGCATGCAGGGTCAATTGGTGATGCAAGGCGACCGGATCGAGCCGCGTGTCGACGCCGCCACCGCCCAGCAGCGCCTGGGTATTGGAGGCGAAGCGAAAACGCCCATGGTCACTGCTGAAATACAACGGTTTGATGCCGATGCGATCCCGGGCCATGAAAAGATGCCGGCGGCGAATATCCCAGATGGCGAAAGCAAACATGCCGTCCAGCCGCTCCGGCGCCGCCTCACCCCAGGCCGCATAGGCCTTGAGAATGACCTCGGAGTCCCCGTCGGAGAAGAAGTGGTGTCCCTTGGATTCCAGCTCCGCCCTCAGGTCCTTGTAGTTGTATATCGCGCCGTTGAACACCAGAACCAAGCCCAGGTGATGGTCCACCATGGGTTGGTTCGAGCGGTCGCTGAGGTCAATGATGGAGAGCCGCCTGTGGCCCAGTGCCACCGGGCCGTCGGAAAAACTCCCCTCATGATCCGGACCGCGAAACGCCAATCTCGACAACATACGTTGCAGAGCGGCCAAATCCGGCTCGGCACCATCGAATCGCAGTTCCCCGCAAATTCCACACATAGACAAACTCAGTTCGCTAAAATCAGGCGCGGGCATTCGGGCGCGCAGTGATGCCTCTGTTATATCACTCCGCGGCGTGAGGCTGGCACTATTCCCAGCCGAGCCGGCCGAAAATGCAGGGCCAGAAAGCCCAGACAAAGCAGCCACACTATTCGTGGCATTGCAAAACCTCGGGCGCGGCGACTAGACTTCGTGTTCTCCCGAATCCGTACGCCGGATTGCGATCGCGGTCCGATACACAGCGCACCGAGTCACATCTCGGGATCATCATACTCAGCAGGAGAGACCCAATGGCCTTCGAGTTGCCGCCACTTCCCTATGCCATGGACGCTTTGCAACCCCATATCTCGTCAGAGACTCTGGAGTTCCACTACGGGAAACATCATCAGACCTACGTCAACAACCTGAACAACCTGGTGCCCGGAACAGAGTATGAGGGCCTCGGCCTGGAAGACATCATCATGCGCGCCCCCGCAGGTGGCCTGTTCAACAATGCGGCCCAAGTCTGGAATCATACTTTCTACTGGAACGGCATGTCACCGCAGGGCGGCACGGCAAGCCCAGCGCTGGCCGGCGCCATAGATTCCGCGTTTGGTTCTATGGACGCGTTCAAGGAAAAATTCTCCACCTCCGCGGCCACCAATTTCGGTTCGGGCTGGACCTGGTTGGTGAAGAATGCCGACGGTGGCTTGGAAATCGTCAACACCAGCAACGCGGGCACACCCATGACCGATGGCAAAACCGCCCTTTTGACCTGCGACGTCTGGGAGCACGCCTACTACGTAGATTACCGCAATGCACGCCCGGGATACGTCGCGGCATGGTGGAATCTGGTCAACTGGGGCTTCGTCAGCGAGCAGTACGGCGCCTGAAAGCCCTTCTGGACAGGCTGCGGCGGGTGGCTGCCAGGCCCCCGCCGCGGTCAGTCGGAGTCGGCGCTAGCAGCCGGCTGGAGCAGCCGACTGGCCGAATCTCGAATCGGTCCGTCGATTAAGACGCCACGCTAAGGGCAAACGAGCGGAGCGGCGGGACGACAAGCGGCTGGATTTTCATATCGCCTGATCGCGTTTGGGTACTGCCCGACCTGGAGGAGCCTCTGATTTTTTCGTGAATGTGCATCTTGGGTCTCAAATGCACAGCTTGATCGTGACACGTCTTGGCAATCGATGACCTATTGTCGGCGGTTTGCGCCTTGATTGTGGATATTTTAGCCTCCACTCTGCATCGTCCAGAACGCACTAGGAGCCTGTTCGACTTAGGCGTTCGTAGCGAGGGACGTCGGAACCGAGTGCGATTTTTCCCGCGATTGAGGCGAATAGTGGGCCCTATTTAATGAGATCGCGGGGAAAATCGCGCCGGTATCCGTCGTTTCGCAGTAGGACGGCCTAAGTCGGACAGGCTCCTAGAGGCTCCTCAAGCGTCATAGTAGCGATTGCTGGTCAAGGTGACGCGCCTGTCGCAAACCCCATCTTTAAACCCTATGGAACCCGCTCGCTGAGGTGCAGGGACGGCATCAGCCGTGAACAAGCGTGTGCCGAACATCAGGACAAGAGAGACTTAATCAATGAAACCACGCCATTTTCTGACCCTGCTGGATCTGGAACCGTTGGAATTGACAGGGCTGATTCGCAGAGCGGCCGAACTCAAGGCGATGCAGCACCGCGGGGCGATTCACGCCCCGTTGCGGGGCAAGGTTCTGGCGATGATCTTTGAGAAATCTTCCACCCGGACCCGGGTGTCATTCGAGGCTGGCATGACCCAGATGGGTGGCTCGGCTTTGTTCTTGGATTCACGGGACACACAACTGGGCCGGGGAGAGACGATCGAGGACTCGGCGCGGGTCATCTCCCGGATGGTCGATTGCGTCATGATTCGGACCTTCCGTCATGAAACCATCATGCGCTTTTCCGAACATTCATCGGTCCCCGTGATCAACGGACTGACGGACGCATACCATCCCTGCCAGTTACTGGCCGACATACAGACCTTTAAGGAGCACCGGGAAGATATACGCGGCCGCACAGTGACCTGGGTGGGCGACGGCAACAATGTGTGCCATTCGTGGATCAACGCGGCCCGCCAATTCGATTTCCGGCTCCACATTGCCAGCCCAGCCGGATATGAACCCAGTCCGGAGCGTATACGTACCGCGGGCGATCGGGTCATGCTGACCAATGATCCCATGGAGGCCGCCCGGGGTTCAGATCTCATTGTCACTGATGTCTGGGCGAGCATGGGGCAGGAAGAGGAGCACCGCCAGCGTGTGCGCGACTTTGCCGGTTACCAGGTGAATGCAGCACTGATGGGCGAAGCGGCGCCAAATGCCCTGTTCATGCATTGCCTCCCGGCTCACCGTGGAGAGGAAGTCAGCGCCGACGTCATTGACGGGCCGCAAAGCGTGGTCTGGGACGAGGCGGAGAACAGACTGCACGCGCAAAAGGCACTCATGGAGTTCCTGCTTGAACGCCCGAGATAGGCCCGCTCAAGTGCCGCCCATCCTGTCCGCATCGGCCATTGGCCGCCCCTCTGATGGCGTCAATACCCGGGCCACCAACCCACCTGCACTCAGCTCGGGTTGACTCCGCAGGGCACCAATCAGCCCCGCCACCGGCGCATGGATGTCGACCTTCCGTTCACCCGTCATCGGATCAAAAACCTGTCCGATCAAATCCCCCGCATGAACCCAGCCGCCTACAGCGCGTGTCGAGATAAACAGACCTGAGGAGTCGGAGACGATCGGAAAGGTTTGCTGTCGGCCGAAGTAGTGGAGGTCGTCCTCCACCTCACCCAGCGTCAATCCCTGAATGACACCCGATCTGTTCAGAAATGCCAACAGCCCCCGAAACAAGACCTCACAGTGCGCGGCCTGTAATCCACCCGCGCTGCCGGCGCGAATCGAAAAGCTCTCCCCCGCACCGACGGCATGCCATGCATGATCCAGACTGCCGGCATCGAGGGTGTCCGGATCATGCTCGACCACCGCCGGCAAGCCGATCAAACATGCCGTAGCCCGCTCGTCATCGCTGGGTTGGTACAAACCCACCTGAGGTACCGCATCGATGCCTGCGCCTGCACACTGGACATGAACCCGGTAGTAAGCCCGTGTACTCATGGTCAGAATGCCATGGCCAAGTCTTGCGGGCAGGCTACCCTCAGCATCTCCTGGAAACACTTGCTCAATATGGCGGGCATGACCGGCCAGGTCCGTTTCGTCAGTTCGCCTACTGAGCACAACGGGCGCGGGAAAAATAAGCACCCGCCCGACCAGACACTCCACTGAACTGGGCTCCGACCCCAGTCCTCGAAGAAACGCAGCCAATCGCGAGAGAACAAAAACAGCGTTAAATTCATCCGCCTTCAAGCCGCCCACCAGGACCACCCGGGGAGCCTGCTCCGGTGGCCCCAGGTCGTGGTATGGCAGTACCAGGCCCTCACCCACCGGCAGATCGGTGGTCACCCTTTGCCCTTGTGTCATTCGCTATGCTCCGAGATCTGCGTTTGGCAGTCCCAGCTAAACTCGCCACACCGGGGTTCAAGGAGGGCGGCGAGCAATATGCAAGCCACACGATGCGTGACCATTCCGGCGGTGCGGGTTACACCAGCACCGCACGATTTGAGTGCGGTCCGGTCGAAACGTTGCCCCTCGCGGGTGCGGTACTGATCCTGGCGAAAGGCCACCGTGGTCAAGGTGAGAATGGTACTCTGTCGGCCTAAAAGACACTTGGGAATAACGCTCACAGGGGTGACCGTTTGAGGTGCCCATACCATCCGATCTGTTCGTGAACGTGCATCTTTGGACTGAAATGCAGAACTTCATCGTTGCAGATCCTGGCAGTAGAACCCTTACCCGCGATCTGCGCTTTGAATCTGCCAATCCCAGCCGCAAATCTGTTTGATCCAGAATATCCCAAAGGCTCCTTCATGAAATTGAACGTCGCTCAACCGGCTGCAATCGAAAACCCGCGATGTCATACCAACCCCGCAAAACGCGCACGGGTCATGGGGCGGCGAGACCAATGAGCAATGCGGTCATGCTGGAGTTGGATGAGGTCAGCTGTCAGTACGATGGTACGCCGGTGGTTCGAGGACTTTCCCTGAGAGTTCGCCGGGGCCAAGTCATTTGTCTGCTGGGACCCAGCGGATGTGGAAAAACGACTGTCCTGCGCGCCATTGCCGGATTCCAGGAACTGTCGGGCGGCCGTATTCACCTGCGTGGTCAAGCGGTCTCGGAGATCGGCCGGACGGTGACTCCCGAGCACCGCGGAATTGGAATGGTGTTCCAGGACTACGCCTTATTTCCTCACCTCAACGTGCTGGATAACATCACGTTTGGATTGCAAAAGCAGACCCGCGCGCAACGCAGGGACACTGCGGAAGAGCTGCTCCACATGGTTGACCTGCACCCGATCGCAGGCCGCTTTCCCCACGAACTCTCAGGCGGACAGCAACAGCGTGTCGCATTGGCCCGGGCCCTCGCCGCCAAACCGGATCTGATTCTTCTGGACGAACCGTTCTCAAGTCTGGATGGAGATTTGCGAGAGCGCCTCGGACAGGAGGTTAAAGCGATACTGAAGCAACAGGAAATCACCGCCGTAATGGTCACCCACGACCAACACGAAGCCTTCGGCATGGGCGACATGGTGGGTGTCATGAACCACGGTCAATTGCTGCAATGGGATACGCCGTTCAATCTCTACCACGATCCGGCGGAACGTTTCGTGGCGGATTTCATCGGCCAAGGCCGATTTATCGATGCCATCCTGGACACACCGGATTCCCTGCGAACGGAATTTGGCATCATTCAGGCCGACCGCGCTTTCCTCTGGCCGCCCGGAACCCGGGTGGAGTTGTTGCTGCGACCGGACGACATCCTTCACGATGAGGCGGCGTCGCTCAGAGGACGGATCTGCAAGAAGGCGTTCAAGGGTGCAGAAACCCTGTATACAATCAGCATGCCCGACGGAACAGAGCTGTTATCTCTGTTCCCCAGCCATCTGGACTTCAGCCTGGGCGACGATGTGGGGCTGCGCATCGCAGCTGATCACGTGGTGGCCTTTTCCCGCCGGGAACCAGAGGAAAGCCCGGAACACGATGCCGCCGGCTAAGGCGCCTCTTATTTACGCCGGACGAATCAGATAGGAGGGCACGATACCCAGATTCAAGGCGTAGCAGGCAAGCTCGCATGCTGAGTGCCTGCTGGACCAAGCCAAGAATCGTCAGTGGGTCAGCTTCCGGCGATGGTCCAAAAGCAGCACGGCAAGTGCACACCAGGCCATGCGACTCAGCACGCCGTCGGCGCGACTGGTTAGCACGACCGGCACGTGGGCGCTGTTGTGCTTCAACTCTGGAGCACGTAGCTGCCCGGTGCGGGGGCGAGCTCGAAGTAGCCGCGATCCGCCGCGCCCATGCCAGGGGGCGTGCAACGGCCACTGGAGTGTTCGGTCAGCCAAGCGGACCAGGCCGGCCACCACGATCCATCTACGGGCGATGTTGCCGCAATCCAGGTATCGGGATCCATGTAGCGGTCGCCCACATGCTGGCGCGACATTCGATGGTACCGCCGGGGGTGGCCCGGTTCGCTGACGATACCGGCGTTGTGTCCGCCGTTGGTCAGGATAAACGCCGTTTCGCTGGAATCGGACAGCAAATGAATTTTGTAAACCGAACGCCATGGAGCCACGTGGTCGCTCTCGGTTCCGACCGCGCAAATGGGCACGCGAATGTCGCTCAACGTCACCGGGCGCCCACCGATGAGATACCGCCCCTCCGCCAGGTCATTATTCAGAAACAGTTGCCTCAGATACTGCGCATGCATGCGATAGGGCATCCGTGTGGTATCCGCGTTCCAGGCCATGAGATCCACCATAGGCTGGCGTTCGCCAAGCAGATAGTCATGCACCATAGCCGACCAGATCAAATCGTTGGACCGCAGCAACTGAAAGGCGCCTGCCATTTGCCGGGTGTCCAGAAAACCCTGCTCCCACATGATGTCTTCCAGGTACGACAACTGGGCTTCGTCGATAAACAGGGTCAACTCCCCCGCCTCGGTAAAATCGGTTTGGGCGGCCAACAAGGTCAGGGTCTGCAGCCGATTTTCTTCGTCACGGGCCATTTTGGCCGCGGCAATGGACAACAAGGTGCCGCCCAGGCAATAGCCGACGCCGTGAACCTGGGTATTCGGCACGATCGCTGAAATCGCCTTCAAGGCCGCGCTCACCCCCGAACGGCGATAGTCCTCCATATCCAGGTCCCGATCGCTGGCATCGGGATTTTTCCAGGATACGACAAAAACGGTATGGCCCTGGCTCACCAGATAGCGGACCAGCGAGTTCTGGGGTTGAAGATCCAGGATGTAGAACTTCATGATCCACGCGGGCACCACAAGAACCGGTTCTTTCCAAACCGTATCAGTGTCCGGCGTGTACTGAATCAGTTCGATCAATCGATTGCGAAACACCACCTGCCCAGGTGTTATGGCCAGATCGCGTCCGACCACAAACCGTTCCGTTCCCACAGGAGGTTTGCCACCCGTTGCGCGCTCCCAGTCCTCCAGCCAGTTCTCAAAACCTCTGAATAGGTTGCGCCCCCCCTGCTCCAGCGTGACCTTGAGCAACTCCGGGTTGGTGACCAAAAAATTCGAGGGCGAAAACACATCCAGCATCTGCCTAACGGTGAAGGACACTGCATCCTGGTGATGACCCGAAACACCGGGGATATCGGTTGTCGCGTTGTGCCACCACTGCTGATTCAGCAGGAACCCCTGGTAGATCAGATCGAACGGCCACTTTTGCCAGGCCTCATCGCGAAAGCGTTTGTCCTGGCCCAAGGGTTCGATGCAGGGATCGAACCCATCCTGCCCTGCGAAATTGACGGCATACAGACTGAGCCGGGCTGCCTTGCGCGCAGCCTTCTGAACCAGTTCCCCCCGCTTGCCTGGCGCCATGGCCAGGTGAACAAACCAGTCGGTAAAGGCCAGTGTGAGCGCGGCTGGCGACAGGCCCGCCGTAACGCGGCCCAAGGCAGCATGATAGAGACGGTCAAACGCCACCCCGTTGGGGCTTTCGAGCGTATTGGGCATCTGTTTCCTCCGCCGTGAAACGATACCCCGAAAACTACGCCACATCTCCGCGCCACGACATGCCCGGGATCAATCTAATGCCGTATGAGCTGGAAATGGATGCGGCCCTTTTTGATCTCACGGATACCGTCCGCATCGACACCCAACAGCACAGATGCAAACCCAGCGCGAACCGTGTACCCTGCCGGCGATTTTGGGCATCCAAGACATCGGTTCGCTAAGCGAATCTGGATCGGACAATCCGCAAACCGTTTGGTACGGATGCTGCTTTTCAAAATCATGATGGGCGCGTCACACGCTACCGCCCACCCACACCAGGCCTGGAGGAACAATGGCGAAACCTGAAGCAAGTCTGCTGGCGGCTGATGATCCGATATTGACTGGCGATGCCCTGGAACTGCTGCCGGATTCTGTGCTGGAATTCATGAACAAGAAACGACCGCAAGTCGCTGACGCCAAGGCAGAGCCGGCATTGCCGGATGAGCCATCGGCGGACGATACGCCGAGCCAAACCTGATCCAGTGCGACGCCCCGGCGTCGCACACCACCCCGTCCCACACCGCAGCCCTCGTGTTTGACCCGATACTCCTGTTGGCATTGCTGGCTGGGGGCTGGTATTGGATGGATTCCATAGCGGCACGGGATGCCGCTCTGGCAGCGGCCCTGAAAGCGTGTCAACGCGCTCAGGTACAACTGCTCGACCACACCGTGGCCCGGGAACGCATACGGTTGATGCGAAACCCATCGGGACGTCTCAGCGTGTGCCGGGTGTACACGTTTGAATTCGCAACCGATGGCTGGCGCCGCTATCGCGGAATCATCGCCCTGCTGGGTCGTCGCGTGGTTGAGGTGGAGATGGAGCCGTACCGGTTCGACCCCGAGGAGTGATCCGAGACGATGCGGCCCGAAGGGCGCGCCGCAGAAACCCATTCAGCGCCAGCAAGCGCCAACGCACCGGATGCAGCTGTGCCTTTTGGCTGGCCCAGTCTTCCCAATCGTGCGGTGTACCGGACATGGGCCTGTCCAGGGACACCCAGGATTCCACCCGACCGCGTTTGCGTTGCATGTCAATCCTCTAGTGTAGTGTCTCCCACACACTTAACACCTGCGCTGGCCCTCGCGGTCCCTGACGGCGTTGCGGATCGTCGCAATAGCACCGGCTATTCCTCCTCACCGCGCCTTGTCAGTAACCACGATGCCTAACCACAACCGTCAAGTGTGTGGAAGACCCTACACCAGGGTGAACGCAGTTTGGGCTGGACCAGAGTCATTCCGCCAAGTTACGGCGCGCTGTAGTTAGTTACCACATAGTCATCGACGATACGCTGAAACTCAGCGGCAATGGCATCCCCTTTCAGGGTAACGGTCTTTTCACCGTCCACGTACACCGGCGCCACCGGCCGCTCACCGGTTCCCGGCAGACTGATGCCTATATTGGCGTTTTTACTCTCCCCCGGCCCATTGACCACACACCCCATGACCGCCACCGTCATGCCTTCGACCCCTGGATGCGTGTCACGCCAGATCGGCATCTGTTCCCTGAGGTAGCTCTGTATATCCTGTGCCAGTTGCTGAAAGTAGTCGCTGCTGGTTCGACCACATCCCGGACAGGAAATCACCGCCGGCGTGAAAGCACGCAGCGACATGGACTGCAATATTTCCTGAGCCACCCGGACCTCCTCGGTGCGATCACCCCCGGGGGCCGGAGTGAGGGAAATGCGAATGGTATCGCCAATGCCCTCCTGCAGCAGCACGGCCAGTGCCGCGGTGGAGGCGACTATGCCTTTGGAGCCCATGCCCGCCTCGGTCAGCCCCAGGTGCAAGGGATAGTCACAACGTCGAGCCAAGTCCCGATACACCGCAATCAGATCCTGCACACCGCTCATCTTCACCGACAGGACGATTGCATCATGAGGCAAGCCCAGTTCCTCCGCGCGACGGGCGCTGTCCAGGGCCGAACGGATCATTGCCTCACGGGTTACCTGAGCCGCCGGCCGGGGAGACGCCCTGTTGGCGTTCTCATCCATCATGGCCACCACCAGAGCCTGATCCAGGCTGCCCCAGTTCACGCCAATGCGTACGGGTTTGGCATGGCGACAGGCCAGTTCCACGATGGTCGCGAACTGCTCGTCCTTCTTGCGCCCCCGGCCGACATTGCCGGGGTTGATGCGATACTTGGCCAACGCGTCCGCACAATCCGGAAAACGTTCGAGCAGTTTGTGGCCGTTGTAGTGAAAATCCCCGACCAGAGGCACCTGCACGCCCAAAACGCCCAGACGCTCGCGAATGCGCGGCACCGCCTCGGCAGCGGCTTCGGTATTGACGGTAATGCGAACCAGTTCGGACCCCGCCCGGGCCAACTCCGCCACCTGCACCACGGTGGCCATCACATCCGCGGTGTCCGTGTTGGTCATGGACTGGACGACGACGGGAGCCTGACCTCCGACCGTGACCGCCCCAACCTGCACCGGCACACTGTTACGTCGCACTGTCACCGCCGCTTCGTCGCTCATGGGCATAAACCCGCCTTGATTGCCACAGCCATGGGAAGGCCGACATTTTGGCAGGATGCCGGCCCTGCATCCAGCGGCAGTCGCCGGCTGGACGTGCCGGCCCCACGGCGTCTATAACCCTCTCGACAAAAGCCCCTTACGCCAACGGAGATAAACCGTGCGTTGTGAAGTGATTGCCATCGGGACCGAACTGCTGCTGGGTCAAATCGTCGACACAAACTCGTCCTGGATCGGAGAGCAACTCGCACTGACCGGCATCGACTGCCATTACCAGGCTAAAGTCGGGGACAATGTTGAGCGGATCGTCGGTTTGCTGAATCTCAGCTTGAGTCGGTCCGACGCCGTTATCCTGTGCGGCGGATTGGGGCCAACCCAGGACGACATTACCCGGGACGCTTTGGCCCAGTGTATGGGCGCTACCCTGCAGCGGGACCCTGCGCTGGTGGACCGGATCCGAGAACGGTTCGCGGCCCGGGGGCGGGAGATGCCCGCAAACAACCTGCGCCAAGCCGATGTACCTGAGGGTGCCAGCGCCATACCTGAAATGCCGGGCACGGCCCCTGGATTGATTTGTCCGGTCGGAGACCAGGTAATCTACGCCGTACCGGGTGTACCTTCGGAAATGCGGATCATGATGGTGGGCAGCATCCTGCCGGATCTGAAACGCCGTGCCGGCAGCGACGCGGTGATCCGCAGCCGAACCCTTCGGACCTGGGGTCAAAGCGAATCAGCACTGGCGGAAATGCTGACGGGGCGAATCGAGGCGCTCGATCGTACCGGCAACCCCACCCTGGCCTTTCTGGCCAGCGGCGTCGAGGGCCTCAAGGTGAGGATCACCGCCAAAGCGGCAGACAGCGCCCAGGTCGATGTGCTCATCGCCGAGGAAGAGCGCCTGGTCCGTGAGATTCTCGGCGACATCGTGTTCGGGGTGGACCAGCAAACGATGGAGTCCGTGGTGTTGGACCTGCTGCGCCAGCGTGGCTTGACGCTGGCAATCGCGGAATCCCTGACCGGCGGACTGCTTGCAAGCCGCCTGACGGACATCGCCGGTGCGAGCGATGTTTTCAAAGGCGCGCTGATCGCATACGCCAGCGATGTAAAGCACCGACATCTGGGCGTTGCCGAGGGGCCCGTCGTATCCGAGGCCGCGGCAGCCGAAATGGCCAGGGGGGTCCGCAATCTACTCGGAGCGGACGTGGGCCTCGCCACCACCGGGGTGGCTGGCCCAGGCACCCAGGAAGAACAGCCGGTGGGAACGGTGTACGTAGCCATGGCCCTGGGTGAGAAGGTCGAGACCCGGCAACTCCACCTGGGAGGCAACCGACAGCAGATCCGGCAGTTTACGGTGATCGGGCTACTGAATCTGCTGCGCCGCCGGCTGCTATCGAACTGAGAACGAAATCACCGGGGTGTGAGGCGGTAAACCTTTTCCATCAACTTGGTTACACCCTGGCTGCGAAAGTGTGCCGAGTCCGCCAACGCGTCGTGTCGATGCAAGCACTCGACATGGTAGACCTGACCATAAAGCGTATCGACCTCGGACTCGGTGACCGGAAACGGAGGGCCCGACATTTCCATCGGATCGTACTCCAGGGTCACCAGCAAGATCGGTGCATGCCGCGGCGCTAAACGCATCATATGCTCCGCGTAACGCATACGCTCGGTGGGTGGTAGCGCAATCAAGGAAGCGCGATCGTAGACCGAGCTGACATCGGAAACGTCGTCCGGCCCCAAATCAAAGAAATCGCCCAACCAGAGTTCTACGCCCCCGTGGCGCCAGATCTCGAACGCACGATGTTCTCTGCGCCCGACCTTGAGTTCGTTATCGCGAAAAAAGTCCTGGACAGCGATGGGACTGATCTCCACTCCGAGCACCTCGTGCCCCTCACCCGCCAACCACAACATGTCCAGGCTCTTGCCGCAAAGCGGCACCAGAACACGACCAGCCGGGGCAGGCGCCAGCGTGGACCAGAACTGCTGCAGATGGGCGTTGACCTCGGTTAGATGAAAGGCGATGCGGTTGTCTTCCCAACGCTGATGCCACATCTGTGTGTCCATGATTGCACCTCGCAACGTCCCGTCAAACCGGCCCGGATGGTATCATTCAGGGCTGATGGCAGCGAAACCCGCTGCCGGGTCGAAATACGGGACGCTCTACCGATGCCGGTTACTGGTCACCTGAGTAAAATGTCATCGGAGCTTACCCAGCCAGTGAGCTACGCCTTAAAAACTGACGAGTGCGAGACGCCGCTCAACAAGCGGATCGGCGACTATATCGAGATTGAGTTCAGCGGCCGGATTCATTGCACCCACTGCGGACGCGCCACCAGAAAGAGCTTCAATCAGGGCTTCTGTTTTCCCTGCTGCCAACGCCTCGCACAATGCGACATGTGCATTCTGAAGCCGGAGCGCTGTCACTACGACGCCGGCACCTGCCGGGAACCGGAATGGGGCGAGCGCAATTGCTTGCGGCCCCATGTGGTGTATCTGGCCAATTCATCAGGCCTGAAGGTCGGAATCACCCGTGGCAGCCAGGTGCCGACGCGCTGGATCGACCAGGGCGCCAGTCAGGCGTTGCCGATTTTCGAAGTGGACACGCGTCTTCAGTCCGGTCTGATCGAAGTGGTCCTGGCGGCACATGTTGCAGACAAAACCAACTGGCGCACCATGCTGAAAGGGCCACCCGAACCGATTTCTCTGGCCGAGCGCCGAGATCAACTGCTGCAAAGCTGCGCCGAACCGCTGCAAACAGTGGGCGCCCGGTTCGGAACGGGTGCGATTCGCCCCTTGCCGGATGCGACCACCGTCGACATCGACTATCCAGTGAGTCAGTACCCGACCACGGTGAAACCCTTGAACCTGGACAAGACACCGCGGGTCCAGGGCACCCTGCTGGGCATCAAGGGCCAGTACCTGATCCTGGATTCGGGCGTACTGAACGTGCGCAAGTACACCGGATACGAAGTGTCCCTGGCGGACTGAATCAGCCGGAAGCCGGTTTCGTGTCCCATACGTGAGTGGCGTGCAACTGTTAGAAGAGCGTGCGCTCATCCAAGCGCGCTCAACAACGCGGCACTGACGCTTTCGGGTCGCTCTGGATCGCTACTTATTTGTGGGACACGACACCCGGTCCAGGTCGGCCAGAAACCGCTTCATATCCGCCAGAAATCGGTCGCGCTGCCAGAGATGGGGCGAGTGGTCGCTGTTCCGATATACCTCGAGCTGGGCGTTGGGGATGGCGGAGCGAACAAATTCGGCCACCTCCAGGCTGTAGAACTGGCTCTGGTCTCCGTAGATGAGCAAGGTCGGCACATCGATTTTGGGCAGTACGGCACGGTAATCCGCAGCGGCCAGGGAACGCCAGCACTCGATCAGCGGCCCTGCATCCATTTCGCGCAGGAACTCCCGCAGCATCCTGAATCCACCGCTGTCAGCCTCGTAGCGTTCGCGCACCTTTGTGTTGTAACCGTAAGCGGCCAGACGTAACACCGCCTCGGCGAAATCGGTCTCCAGCGCTTCGATGAAACGTGTGTTGTGGTCAGCGTCGAACGCCCCGTATATCCCCAGATCCCAATCCTGGTCCGTGACCAGGCGCGGGGACTGGTCGATCAATACCAGGCCGCCCAGATGGTCGGTTCCGTATCGTCCAATATGTTCCCAGGCGGTTAACGCACCCATGGAATGACCCAGCAACACCGGGGCCTGCAACTGCTCATGCCGGATCAGTTCGAACAGATCCTCGGCCATCCGCCCGACCGTGGGCGGTTCAGCGTCAGCCGGCTGCTTCCGGAACCCGTGCCCGCGCGCATCCCAACACAGAAACCGTCCCGATCCGGAGAGTTGGGTCGCGTAATAGAGCCATTCCCGATGACTTGAGGTCCAACCATGCAGCAGCACGACGGGACGGCCCGATCCAATCACCTCATAGTGCAGAGTCGCGCCGTCGCCGGTCTGGAACTGATTCACCCTCCACTCCCATAGTTCGCGTGATTCGCGGTCTGTGCGCGCATGATGCTCATTGCGTCGCTGTCCGCGTACCAATGATGCCTCGCTTGAGCCGGCCTAGCACAAGAACATTACCGAGCATGATGAGCACTACGCCAAGGTAGGCGCCGTAAGTCCAACTGAAATCCTCAAACAGGGTCGACAAGCACAATGCCACCACGGGAAAGAGCACGGCAGCGTATCCCGCCCGATCTGCACCAATGCGCCCCAGCAACGTGAGATAGCAGCCAAATCCGATGACCGATCCGAACACCGCCAGATAGAGCAGAGAGCCCATATAGGCGGGACTTGGGTCAAACGCAAATGGGATACCCCGCGCCAGCGCGAACGTCAATTGCATCAGGGCCCCGTACAACATACCCCACGCATTACCCTGAAGAATCGGGTACCCCTCGACCTGGAGATGAGCAGACACCATGTTGCCCAGGGAGGCCGAGTAGGTTGCCACCACGGACAGCAGCAAGCCCACGGTCCCGGCCCGAGCCAGGTCAAAAGCCTTGAGTTCCGGCCAGAACACAATACAGATACCCAGAAATCCCAGCGCGGCGCCGAACTTGACCCGGGTCTCACTGCGTCGGCCAAATACCAGGCGTCCGTTTACGATATTCCACGCCACGATGGTGGAGAATACGACAGCGATAAGTCCGGTGGTCAGTCGCGCGGTGGCAAAGTAAAACAGCAGATAGTTGGTGGAAAACAGAAGAAACCCAAGCAACGCAAATCGAAGATGGGCACGCATCGGATAGCTGAATCCGACTCGCCGCCAGGCGCCCCATGCAAACAGAATCGCGGCCGCCAGCAGGAATCGATAGGCCACCGAGACTTCGGGGGCCACGACACCCAACTGAAATTTGATCGCCAACCAGGTCGAACCCCAGATCAACACAGTGGCGACATAAAGCAGGACGTTGGTCATGGAAGCAGTGGGATTCGACTGGGCCTCAGGCCACTTTTCATTGCTGATTGACCTGGACAGCCCGTTGCGGGTCTCATCCTGGTGAACTGACTTGATCAACAGTGCAGAGTGGTTTGACGGAAACGGTCAGATCGACGACCAATAGACAACCCGCGGGCCGAAATCGAAGCGAACCCGCTTCGATCGATGCCTGTCTATTTCAGCATTTGCGGACTGAGATCGCGCAATGCAGCGGCGACCAATATCCCGCACTGTCAGCGCCCGCAGCCGCCATGCTCGATCACTATACATTGGTGTCATTCCTATCGAATCGACTTTCGGCGACCCGAATCGTTTACCCGGACCGGGCTCGGCAGCGTCCTGAGCTGATGGCGTTTCGCGATTGACCGATCGCTAAGGAGCCTGTGAGCTATTCTGGACGCAGCAGATTGGAGGCTGAGATGTGCAGATTCAAGGGGCGGATCGCGGGGCAGATCGCGGGTAATAGTTGTTCTATTGCCAAGATCTGCAACGATGGAGCGGTGCATTTCAGTCCCAAGGTGCGCGTTCACGAATGGATCAGAGGCTCCCCAAGGCGCACGGCGGCGAAGATCAGCCCTCCGCCACCGGTACGGTGTAGTTCAAGGCCAGACGCCCCCCATCGACGTACAAGGTCTGGCCGGTCATATATGATGCCTCGTCCGAGGCCAGAAACACGGCCACACTGGCCACCTCTTCCACCGCCCCGCAACGGCCCATCGGCGTTCTCGACAGAATGCTGCGCCGGGCTGCGTCGTCGCTCATTACGGTCTTCAGCATATCGGTCAGTATGCTTCCCGGCCCGATGCCGTTCACGCGGATCCCTTTGGGCGCAAGGGCTACGGCCATGACCCGGGTCAATTGATTGAGACCGCCCTTGGAGACGTTGTACGGGAGTTGATTGGGAATGGTCAGAAGCGCGTTGACCGAGGACATGTTGATGATACAGCCCTCACCCTGTTCAACCATCCGGATGGCGGCCGCCTGCGCCACCAGGAAGGCACCACGCAGATTGACCCCCATCACCGCATCGAAATCCGCCTCTGTGACTTCCAGCACATGCGCTGCACGAATGACACCTGCGTTGTTGACGCAGATATCGATGCGACCGTGCTGTTCCATGACCCGGTCAATCAGCGCCCGTGCCTCATTGCCATCGCTGACATCGCAGGCGATGAACATGGCGCGGTCGATAGTTGCAGCAGTGGTCGCTCCGGCCTGACGATCACGATCAGCTACAATCACTGTGGCGCCCTCGTCCGCAAATGCCCGGGCGACCCCGGCACCGATACCTTGGGCAGCGCCCGTAACCACCGCAATCCTGCTCTCAAGGCGCATGACAGTCTACCCCTGGTGAATGCCTGACATCTCCAAATGATCCCGATGACGGCGAGCTGTTGCAAACACATCAATCCGGGATTGTGTATGTGCCGGGCGAATACGCAGCTCAATTCTCTGGATGCCGCCCGCGCTGACCGGTACCATTCAGTGTCGAATGCGAATTATAAGCAAACATCCATGTCGGAACCCGAATGAGTGACCGAAAACTTGAGGTGATCGCGCTCCTATCGAAGGACCGCCGGTTCGCAGAACTGACCGCGTCCTTCAACGGCCTGAATCTCAAACAGCGGTTTCCCGGCCTCAGTCGCAACGATCAAGCGGAGGTGGTCCGTGCGGCGCGTCGTCTGGTGCAGGTCTGGCAAACGGAGGACGCAGACCTGTCCGGCATTCCAGCTGCCAATGCAGATCCGACCGAAGAGCCGACAGCGCCGGCCACCGCAGCGCCACCAGATATCACCGACAGTTCAGTGCCAGAGAGCAACGTCACCCCGATCGAGCGCCAAAGGCGCAACAACGACGCCCCCACCGCCACACCCGCCACCAAGACCTGGACCAACGTCATCAGCGGCTCCGATCCAACAGCCGCCGGACCCAGTGTGGCCACGCTTGCGCTGCTGGGACTCGCGCTGCTGCTCGCCGGGGGATTGTATCTCTATAGCCAGCGTGAGCCGGACGTCTCGGAACCAACACTTGTCCAGGGGCAAGTCGACGATACGGCTTCCAACGCCCAGAATCCCGCGACCGAAGCCACGCCCCCTTCGTCTACCTCGGGGGACGGCGCAAGCTCCCGAAGCGACCGGGTAGAGGCGATCATCGCGCGACATCGGGACAAGCTGAACCGCGATGGCGAGAACGCCGGCAGCCCTCCACCGGAGCCGATCGGCGCTGCAACCGGCGCAGAATCGAATACGGCGCCAATGGCGTCCGCCGTAGCGCCAGTGGGAAGCTCGGATACGATTGCCACGATCGAATCGCCCACACCGGAAACAGAGGTCGAACCGCCACAGCCGGTGGACACGCTAGGCTCCACGGAACAGCCGGTGCCGGAGCCGTCGGACCCGGTGGCGAGCGGCGACACGCTCGCCGAGTCCGCCACGGTCCCCGAAACCATCCTGGTGGGGGTCGAATCGACGCAGGTCAGCGGTGAGGATGCACAAACTTCCTCAGATGAGACTGTTCTGGAAGTCGCTGATGCGGCGGCAGCGCCCGAAACCGAACCCGCCGCTGAATCAACACTTGGTCTGACCGACTCGGCATCCGACGCCGCGCAGGCTTCCATCGCCGAGACCGCAGCCGAGCCTGAAAACAGGGTGAGGGCGGAGCCCGTCGCCCCAGCTGAAGTAACCGTTTCAGAACCGGAAGTGCTCGAACTGACCGTCATTGAGGCCGTTTCGGAACCGGCTGCACCAGCGGAAACCGAATCGACTGCGATAGAGGCCCCAGTGGTGACCGAGGTGACGCCAACGGCAGTAGCCAATCCGGTTCCCAAGTTCGATCCAAAGCCCGACCGCGGACTTTTGCTGCGCATTCAGACTCATCTGAAACTGTTAGGATTCGATCCAGGCCCCATCGACGGCATCATGGGTCAGCAAACGTATGACGCGATTCGTCAGTTTCAGCAAGCGAAAGGCATGAGGGTGGACGGCAGACCCACCGAAATCCTGCTGGCCGCTTTGATTTCGTACAAGTCTTTGTGACCCGCTTCCCCCAATTGGCCCCGGCCGCCGCTAGTGGCCAGATGGGCGGACGCTCAGGTCGGCCACAGTTCAGATTTCATGTGTCTGTTCCGACTTCCGGAGCCGGGCCGTAGCCCCCACCTCCCGGGGTCTCGATGACAAACACATCGTCCAGGCCCATCTCGGTCTGTGCCAGACCACGCAGTTCAACGACCGACCCATCGGCCCGTTCCACCCGATTGTGGCCCACCGCGCCTGGCGCGCCACCGGCCATGCCATAGGGGGCGACAAGGCGATGGCCCGACACGATGGCGGCAGTCATCGGTTCCAGAAACCGAAGCCGCCTGATCACCCCATCCCCGCCTCGATGGTGGCCAGCACCGCCGGATCCTGTTCGCACCTCGAATGATTCCACCCTCAGCGGAAAACGCCATTCCAGCACCTCCGGATCGGTGAGGCGTGAATTGGTCATATGGGTGTGGACCGCGTCGGTACCATCGAAGTCGGGCCCGGCGCCGGAACCCCCGCATACCGTCTCGTAATACTGGTGGCGCTCATTGCCGAAGGTGAAATTGTTCATGGTGCCCTGGGAAGCGCCCATGACTTGCAGGGCACCAAAAAGGGTATCCACGATGACCTGGGATGTTTCCACATTACCGGCCACGGTGGCGGCTGGGTAATGTGGATTGAGCATACAGCCGTCGGGCACGATGATATCCAGGGGTTTCAAACAGCCGGCGTTGAGCGGAATCGGCGCTTGCACCAGGCAACGGAATACGTAGAGAACCGCGGCCTTTGTGACCGCCAGGGGGGCATTGAAGTTACCGGGGTGCTGCGCGCTGGTGCCGGTGAAATCGATCTGAGCCCGTCGAGCGGCGTGATCGATACTGATGGTTACCTGAACCCGGCTGCCGTCATCCATGGGATAGCAAAAATGCCCGTCGTGGAGCACCTCGAGCACCTGCTTCACCGACTCCTCGGCGTTGTTCTGCACATGCAGCATGTAAGCATCCACGGTGTCGAATCGGAAGTGCTCGACCATGGCACCAAGTTCCTGAACACCCTTCTCGCACGCAGCAAGCTGGGCCTGCAGATCGGCGACATTCTGATCGATGTTACGGGCCGGGTAAGGACCTGAGCCGAGCAAGGCCCGCAACGCTGTCTCCTGGAAAACGCCTCCCACCACGATGTGGAAGTTGTCCACCAGTATCCCTTCTTCCTCGATACAGCGGCTTTCCGGCGGCATGGAACCGGGGGTGATCCCTCCGATGTCGGCATGGTGGCCGCGCGAGGCGACAAAAAACCGCAGCGACTGCCCGGCGTCGTCGAACACCGGACGAACAATGGTCACGTCAGGGAGATGGGTTCCACCGTGGTATGGATCGTTCAACATGTAGGCGTCACCAGGTCGCATGCGACCGGTGTTGGCGGAGATGACGGCCTTGATACTCTCACTCATGGAACCGAGATGGACCGGCATGTGCGGCGCATTGGCAATCAGATCACCGCCTCGGTCAAACACCGCGCAGGAAAAATCGAGCCGCTCCTTGATGTTGACCGAGTAGGCGGTCTTTTCCAGAACCGATCCCATCTGCTCCGCAACGGACATGAACAGGTTATTGAATATTTCCAACATAACCGGGTCCACGTCCGTGCCCACCGCAACCGCCCTGGACACGGCACTGACGCGGGTCAACAGAAGATCGCCATGCTGGGTCACCTCCGCCATCCAGCCCGGTTCAACCACCGTGGTGCTGCTCGGATCGGCGACGATGACCGGCCCGCTGAGGCGCTCACCCGGTGCCAGTTCGGTCCGCCGGTATACCCGCGCCCGAACGGCATCGCCGGCCATGACCGCGTCCACCTCCGCCAGGCACGGAATACTGTCCGCGTCACGCAGCTCACCGCGATGGAGAATCGGGGCTGAGGGTTTGACGTCCTCGCCAACCACCTCAATTTGAGCCGCCTCGACAATAATGTCCTTAGCGGTTGAAACAAAGCCAAAACGGCGTCTGTGCGCGTTTTCGAATGCAAGTCGAACCCGCTCGGCCGTGTCGTGCTCCACCATCAGGGTGGTATCTGAACCGTGATAGCGGACATGGAGCCGGCGCAGCACCCGGATGGCGCCGGACGATACGCCCTGTCCTTCCATGTCATGAACGCCTTGGCCCGACATCTGGTCCAGCAAAACCGAGACCTCGGCCACCGTGGAATCGCTCAAGGGCGCCGCCACGGTCTGCTCACGCAGCAGGCGCAGATCCGCCAACCCCATGCCGTAGGCGGACAAGACACCGGCGTGGGGATGAATCAACACCTGCCCGACACCCAGCGCGTCGGCGACCAGACAGGCGTGCTGTCCTCCCGCCCCGCCGAAGCAGTTCAACGCATACTCCGACACGTCATAGCCGCGCTGGACCGAGATCCGCTTGATTGCGTTGGCCATGTTCTCCACCGCGATGGCAAGAAAACCCTCGGCCACCTGCTCAGCGGTTCGTTTCTGCCCGGTGGCCTGCTCGATCTCCACGGCCAGGGCATCGAACTTTGAGCGGACGACGGTGGCGTCCATGGGCTGGTCCGCCTTCGAGCCGAACACGCTGGGAAAGAATTCGGGCTGCAATTTGCCCAGCATGACATTGCAGTCGGTAACCGTGAGCGGCCCGCCTTTGCGGTAACTGGCGGGTCCGGGGTCGGCGCCTGCCGAGTCTGGACCGACCGTAAAGCGTCGGCCGTCGAAATACAGTATGGATCCGCCACCCGCCGCCACAGTGTGAATCAGCATCATGGGTGCCCGCAGGCGCACACCGGCAACTTCCGACTCAAAGGTTCGCTCGAATTCCCCGCTGTAGTGGCTCACGTCGGTGGAGGTACCGCCCATGTCAAAGCCGATGACCTTGCCGAATCCGGCCGTTGCAGCGGTGTTGACCATGCCTACGACACCGCCGGCCGGGCCGGACAGGATCGCATCCTTGCCCTGAAACCGATGGGCGTCGGTCAGACCGCCGTTGGACTGCATGAACATCAACCGGGTATCCCCAACCTCCGTCGTGACCCGGTCCACATAACGACGGAGTATGGGCGACAGATAGGCATCCACCACCGCCGTGTCGCCCCGGCTGACCAGCTTGATCAACGGACTGACCTCGCTGCTCATGGAGACCTGGGTAAACCCGATTTTCCGGGCCAAGTCGGCAATAGCCTGTTCATGGCCTGGATAGCGATAGGCATGCATCAGCGCAATCGCGACCGCACGAATGCCGCTTTCATAGCACTGACTCAGGCCGAACCGCACGGACTCCAGGTCCAACGGACGCACCACTTCACCGTGCGCACCGATGCGTTCGTCAGCTTCCAATACCCGTTCATAGAGCATTTGCGGCAAGCGCACCTCAAGGGCGAACAGATCCGGGCGCGTTTGGTATCCGATGCGCAGCGCGTCACGAAATCCCGCCGTGACCACCAGCAGGGTGCGGTCACCCTTACGTTCAAGCAACGCGTTGGTGGCGACCGTGGTGCCCATCTTGATGCTGTCCACCCGTTCTCGGGGGATTGGCGCGTCACGGGCCACGCCCAGCAGATCCCGGATGCCTGTGAGCGCAGCGTCAGCATACTGACCCGGATTCTCGGACAACAGTTTGTGGCTGTGGATTTCGCCCGTCGGATCGCGGGCGACGATATCGGTGAAGGTTCCACCACGATCAATCCAAAACTGCCAACGGCCCTGCTGATCCACCGCAATCTCCCCTTGACCGACGCCGAAAAACTAGCTGCGCATCGATTCCGTTCACATTCTATTCGAACTGCCCGCGATCGCCGCCTTCGTTCGAATTCAGCAAGTGTGTGCAGATTCGATTCAGATGAGGGTCGTAGATACCCAGTTCCAGAAGATGCGCATGTGTGTTCAAGACATACTCCGGATTCGGACCGCTGGCACCCCGGGCACCGGCCACCACGGACGCCGCCTGATCGGATTCAAGCGTGCCGGCATACTGCGGGTGAGCACGATCGACTACGAACGCCAGCGCAGACACCACGCGACCCTTCAGGTGCGCGGATATTTGCAGCGGGTGGTAGACCGGCGTGACCATTTCGCGGGCATAAAGATAGGTCTGAACCTCGGTACGATCCACCGCCGCCACGCGATACGCACGCCCCCGACAGGACCCGCCGCGTTCCAGTCCGAACACCAAACCAGGCCGATCCCGGGTGCCGCGATGGAACCAGGACCAGACACAGAGTGAACGATGATAGCCGAAGATACGCGCCGGATGCGCCTCAAGATGAGGAAACCCGGGGCGCCACATCAACGAGCCATAACCGAAAACCCAGAGGTCCCCCTGTGAGTCGGCCCACGGTTTCATTCCGGCAGCAATTCCAGATAGAGCAGAAGGGTTCGCTGGGGCGAGCGGTTGTTGTCGTCGCTGACAAGAAAAATGCGCTGCCCCCGATGGCGGCTCAACCCTTCGAAATTGTCGATGCGCCAGCCGTCGGCGGTGTTGAAGTGCGCCACGACGTCCGGATCCAACGGCCGGTTGCCGCCCTGGCGCGGATCGACCCAACTGAGTGTGCTTGAGAAAGGTAGCAGGGGGGACACGAAAGCCCGCTCAAGAACCAACAGGCGCCCGTCGGGGAACATCTCCATTGCCGTGATCGAACTGCCCGGGGACGGATGCAAAGGATAGTTTCGCGTCGGTTGCTCACCGTGAAACAACGGCACAAAGTCATCGTCTTCACCGCGCAGCGGAGTTTCCGGCATCAGCAGCGGATCGGCACTCCCGGGAAGCATCGCGATGGCTTCCAGGGCCTTGTTCCGTGCCCGATAGGCGGCGGGCGAACGCAGCTTGCCGGGTAGTTCCAGCGACTCGATCCATGTGCCGTCCGGCTTGTAAACCTCCACCCGGGGGCGCTGCTCGAAGGACACCAGGAGTCGGGTGTCCCCGCGAACGCCGTTTGTGTGCAGGCGGGCGACGACCCCTTCGGCATCTGCCTCGCTCCCCTGCAGCGGTTGCCCATCCGGGTCGAGAAACGGGGCGGAGCCAACGACCTCGGCATCCACCAGGCGATCGGATTCAAAGCGCGGCTGCAGCCGCCAGATCCGCCCCAGATCAGAAATGGCATAGAGCAGACCCTCATCCTCGTCCCAGGCAAGGCCCGACAACCCCGCCGGGTCTGGACCATCGGCGATGCCCGTCAATTCGAGCATGCCGAGCAGCCGAACACCCATGAAGCGGTCGCCCGCATCGACCGTCCCCGAAATCGGCACAACCCGCGCGAAGCCGTCGGAACTGCAGGCCGCGAGGGGCAGGAAAAGGCAGAGCGACGCGAAAACCTGAGCAATGAACCGCCCAGGCCGTGGTGCCGACAAGACCGCTGTGTTCCGTTTCACCGAGACTCCAAATTCTATCAGCACCGTGTCATCGTTCCCCGCCTGGCGCTCGGTTGCACCCACCGGCCGAGCGTGCGACGCTCAGGCGCAAGGCTGCGCCGGGCGAGGTGGCGTCACACTGTGCATACAACCCAGATTACACGGCGGTTCCGTAGTTTGTTCGAATCCGGTCATGTCCGATACCCGCGGCCGGATTGAAACCATCCCCGCCGGGAATCGGCTCGAACTCCGCCTCAGCGGGCGCTGGGAAGTGGGATGCGCCGCAGAGCTGGAAAGCGCCCTGGCCCAGCTGCGTCCGCCCGGGGACCAACCGGTCTTGATAGACCTGAGTGGCTTAGACCGTCTAGACACCACCGGAGCCTGGCTGATACATCGCAGCATTGAGGGTCTGCGCAGTCCGCAGCGGTCCGTCACACTGACCGGAGCGCGAGCAGAACATGAACAGCTCATCGCGCGGGTGAGCGGCTTGTACCAGCCCTGCGAGATTCAGCCGCCGCCCGGCAATGCCTTGATTCGCCTGGTAACCCGTCTGGGCGAAAACGCGCTCACCATCCTGGACATCGCAGCCAGCTTCACCGCGTTTATCGGGCTCACGACGATCAGTCTGCTGCGCAGCCTGCTAAAACCAAGGCGCCTCAGGTTCAATGCGATCACCGTCCATATGGAAGCGGCGGGCATCAACGCGTTGCCGATCGTTTCTCTGATCTCGTTTCTGATCGGCATCGTCATGGTCTATCAAGGTGCGTTCCAGTTGGCACGGTTCGGCGCTCAGATTTTCGTGATCGACTTGTTGGCCTTCTCCGTATTGCGTGAACTGGGCGTCCTGCTGACATCCATCGTCGTCGCCGGCCGCTCGGGCAGCGCCTTCGCCGCCGAAATTGGCTCCATGAAACTACACGAGGAAGTCGATGCCATGCGGGCTCTGGGTATGGACCCAGTCGAAATCCTGGTGCTGCCCCGGGTTATCTCACTGATGGTGGTGCTCCCTCTGCTGGTTTTCACCGCCGACATCATGGCACTGCTCGGCGGAGCCATGATGTGCTGGATCTCGCTTGATATCGCACCCGATTTGTTTCTGCAACGTCTGCGTAGCACAGTGGACCTGCCCACATTCTGGATCGGCGTCGTCAAGGCACCATTTTTCGCTGCGCTCATCGCGCTGACCGGCTGCTATGAAGGACTCCAGGTCAGCGGCAGCGCGGAGTCCGTTGGCCGACACACCACTCGGGCGGTGGTTGAATCCATCTTTCTGGTGATCGTGGCGGACGCCTTGTTCTCGATACTGATCACCATCCTGGGACTGTAACCATGCCCGGTCCCATAATCCGCATACGTGGCCTGTGCAATGCGTTCGGCGACCAGATCGTCCATCAGGATCTGGATCTGGATGTCATGGAAGGTGAAGTGTTGGGTGTGGTTGGTGGGTCGGGAACGGGCAAATCGGTATTGTTGCGTTCAATAATCGGCCTCAACGCACCTGCCGCAGGTCGCATCGAGGTGTTCGGACAGGCACTCGCCGGACTGCAAGGTAACGCCCGCCGAGGGCTGGAACAGCGTTGGGGTGTTCTGTTCCAGGATGGGGCGCTGTTCAGCGCCCTGACCGTTGCGCAGAACATCGAGGCACCGCTCAAAGAGCACCTGAGCCTGTCCCGGGCGCTGATGGACCAAATCGCCGCCGTGAAGATCGCCATGGTTGGACTCGGGCCGGAGGCAGGCAGCAAATTTCCGTCGGAGCTGTCGGGCGGCATGCGCAAGCGCGCCGGGCTGGCCCGCGCCCTGGCTATGGACCCGGAGATCGTGTTTCTGGACGAACCCACGGCGGGGCTGGACCCGATCGGCGCCGCTGCTTTCGACGAACTGATCGGGTCACTGCAGCGCCAAATGGGCCTGACGGTGTTCATGGTGACCCACGATCTGGACAGTCTAACGGCGATATGTGACCGTATCGCCGTTCTCGCGGAAAAGCGCGTGCTGGCGATCGGGACGATGGCGGACATGCTGCGACAAGACCATCCCTGGATTCGGGAATACTTCCACGGCCCTCGGGCTCGTGCCGCCGGTGTTTGGACCGAGACACCCGGAACCTGAATCGTGGAGCCCAGGGCAAACCACCTATTGGTCGGCAGTCTAGTGCTTTTGGGGCTGATCGGGCTGTTCGCGTTCGTCATCTGGTTAGCACGCGATCAGGGGCATGCAGAGACTGAGACATACCGTATCTACATCGAGGGCTCGGCCGAAGGACTTGGGGTGGGCGGAGATGTCCGCTACCACGGAATACGGGTCGGTACGATTCGGGACATCAATATAGACCCAGCCGATCCGTCGCGGGTGGGAATGCTGGTGGACATCAGCGCCGATGTGCCCATCCGAGAGGGTGATCTGGCCCAGGTCACGCAAAAGGGCATCACCGGCATCACCTACATAAACATTGATGGCGCGAGGGCGGGCAGCACCCGATTGATTGCGGATGCGGGTCAGGCCCACGCGGTGATTCCGTCATCCGCTTCGGATCTGGAGCAGCTCAAGAAAACCGCGCCTGACTTGCTGAACCGCAGCATCATACTGGTGGACCGCGCAACCGAGATCCTGAACGACGAGAATCGCAAGCGGCTTGCTCGGATACTGGATCATGT
Source organism: uncultured Gammaproteobacteria bacterium (assembly GCA_963783675.1). Taxonomy (GTDB): domain Bacteria; phylum Pseudomonadota; class Gammaproteobacteria; order Competibacterales; family JAHEDQ01; genus JAHEDQ01. Next base: position 51,127 of record CAWAOU010000004.1, on the reverse strand, counting down.
GGATCAGGTCACCGGCGAGGTGGCGGCGCGCAAGGTACAGATCACTGCGGTGTTGGACAACATGGAAACGACCAGCACCGAATTATCGGCCGGGATCCGTGACTTCCGGGCATTCATGTCCCGCTCCGAGTCGACGCTGGATGAAGCGGATCGAATGCTGGCGGTAGCACGCCAATCGTTTGCCCGATTGGACCAGATCACGGAAAACGAGATTCTGACCATGGTGAGTGCGGTGCAGGAAGCTGCTGATGAAGTCGATGCATTGGCTCAGAACGGGAATCGCATTCTGAGCAAGAGCGGCGAATCCCTGGCTGTATTCGCAAACGAGGGGCTGGGGCAATTCTCCCGCTTCATTACCGAGGCCAGGTTGCTGGTGGCGGGCCTTTCCAGACTGACGGAGCGGCTCGAGAGCGACGGCGCACGATTCCTTATAGGTGATCGCGAAGCGGAGTTCCGACCCCAATGAGAGCTGGGGTAAATCGCAGTGCCGCAGCACGCACCCGTACAGGTCTGGCAACCACGGCATTGCTGCTGGTCGCCGGATGCAATGGTCTGATCCCCACCGGGCCGGCGCCCGACCTGTACAGCCTTACGCCGAAGAGCACATTCGACCAGGCCATGCCCGTGGTCGAATGGCAACTGGTGATCGAGGAACCACTGGCGGCCGGCGGCCTGGATACCACCCGGATCGCAGTGCGGCCGGCGCCCACCGAGCTCAAGTACTACGCCGATGCCCGCTGGATCGAACGGGCACCAAGAATGATCCAGACACTGATGGTGGAAAGCTTCGAGAACTCCGGCAGCATCGTCGCGGTGGGCCGGCAGACAATCGGTTTGCGATCCGATTTCAACCTTAAAACCGAATTGAGAGAGTTGCAGGCAGAATATTTTGACGGCGTTGACCAGGCGCCGGTGGTGCGAGTGCGGCTGAATGTAAAGATCGTGCGCCAGCCGGATCAGGGGATCATCGCATCACGAAGTTTCGAGCGAGCGGTGCGTGCAAACGGACAAGATGTTCCGACGGTGGTGGAAGCGTTCGATCTCGCGTTGGGACGCGTGTTGAAAGAACTTGTCAACTGGTGCCTGACCACCACTCAGGCAGAGACGGTACTTTCGGCGGGTGGCGCAAATAGACAGTAGGGGGTGGCGAGCCCCACGCCCGGTGAGATAGAAACCGCAGATGGGCCGGTAAAAGCGTGCCCTGGCCTACGACAGGACTGTTCGGGCCCACCGCGTTGCCATTCCGGGACCGTCAACTTGGATTTCGAACCGAACTAGGCCAAACCGGGTGGGTCGATGATGTGCGGTCCGATGCGGATCAGGCCGCGATGCGCTCGGAGCCATCACGGCGCCGGGCATTGTCGTCTCCGCTTCCAGTGCCATCGTATGAAACTGGATCCACTGGCTCCGACTTGAATGCGTTTGCCACCAGCAAAATGCCCAGCCAGACCGGGGCGATGACATAGGGAGCCGCCCACCACGATTGCAGGATGATTCCGAGCGCACCGGCCGCGCCGAAAAATAGAACGCCGATGGCAAATGCAAGAACCCGGTTCAACACACTCTGCATCGCCACGCTCCAAACAATACCATGGCATCTAAGCATGCAAAGCGCTCGCCAACTCGACCCACAATCAGGCAAATCTTCTGTGCCATCCGCCGCGCCGAACGCTCGGGCAGCATCATTGAGACAAAACCACCGCCACCTCAGCGCTGACGCGGGCTGGGTTGATCAATAATGAACTCAAGCCGGTTGCAAACACGTTACTCGTCCTGTGCTACTTCACGAGCAGGCAACTGCACGCGGCCAAGTTGACAACCTTCTGGGACACACTGCCCGCCAGCATGCCGCGCATCGGCCCCAAACCCCGAGTGCCCATCACGATCAAGTCGGCTTTCTCTTCCAGCGCACAGTTCAGCAAACAATCCGCCGGATCGCCCTCTTCCACTCGGGTCTTCAGATTCTTGCTGCCTTTGGCGCGGCACACGCTCTCCGCACCCCCAAGAATACCCTTGGCCAGAAAATCCAGTACTTCGATCGACACCTGGGTGCCGGACTCACCCCGCACGCGGGCCATGATCTCCTGCGGCATATTGACCAGATGCCCCGGATCGGTGCGCTTTTCGCCGACGTGCTCAACGGCAGCAGCCCGCAGCAAATCCGACGGCATATGTCCACGAAGCAGGACGTGAACCAAAACCAAACGAGCGTCATACCTCGGTGCGAGATCCGCAGCGAACGCGACGGCACGCTTGCCGTGCTCGGATCCATCCGTGGCAACCATGATTGTATCGACCATGTGGTAACTACCTATTTCCCCAGACTCTACCATGAAATTAGCCCACTCCCGCGCCGCCCACAAGGCGGATCCAGGCGTTTTCGGCAAAAACTGCCCAGAAACAGTGCGCACCAGAGCGATGATGGACTATCGCAATCAACCGGGCGCGCATGGTATCAAATGGGGCCGTGTCCTGGGGATATATTGAACAAATCGCACCATCCACCCACGATCGGCCTCCGATCTGCGGAGGAGACGCCTGGCGCTGCGTCAATGCGCCGGCAAGACAGCCGATGATGAAGGCTGGCGTCAGGAGGCGCGTCGGATTCAGTGTCCCATCCGACAAGTTTGTTACGTTGCAGAGCGTCCCACATCCGCCAGCGCAATGAACTCATGGGACGGGACACTGGCATGTTCGACTGCAAATCCACGGATGGCAATCAACTCAGTTTATCCCGCTCGCTAAATAGCTTGGCTATTCGCCTCGCACGATAAACGGATGTGAGTCGCCGCCAACGACTTTTCGCTTCAAACGGCCAAACCCGACCGACTCAACGGGCGTCTAGAGCGATCCGATCCAGTCGATTAGAGGTTGCACCAAGCGATCCACAGTATGCCTGGCGGTGGGGCTGCCAATTTGCTGAACCACATAGTAAGCAACCGCCAGCAAGGCTCCGATACCAAGCACTTGCCGCAAAAAAACGCCCAGTTTTTCGAGTAATCGCTTACCCAGACTCGCCAATAGTGGCGTTGAGCGGGACCGCCGGCGTGGGAACTCCCATGAGATGTCGTGAGCTGGGCCACTCGTCTCGGGCACTGCGCCGAGGGGCCCAACCGCCTCGGTCAGCAACGCGCCCAGGCGATCCATGTCCTCCACCCACTGGCCGTCCCGGCGATCCGCCAACACAAAAGCCTGCCGGCTGGCAAGCGGTGCCAGACTGGTCGGCAAAAGATCTGCAGGCGGCATTTCGGCACCCCCCACCAGCACTGGAATGACTCGCACCCCGCGATCGAGTGCGGTTTCGATTTCGATACGAACCCAGTCGTCCGGCTGATTGAGTCGCCGTGCCCCAGCAAGGTTGCGGGCGTGCAGCCACCCGCGGCTGATGACTGCCAACAATACGTCGCATGCCGCGACGGCCTCGCGCAGAGCAACGGTGTAGTCGTCCCCGGGACGAATCTCCACGTCCCTGAAGACCTTTGCATCGCCGAAACGCTCGGCCAGCCCCTCTCCCAGGCGACCCGCGAACCCCTGACTATCCTGCCGCCGGTAGCTGATGAATATTCCGCCCATGGCGTCCAACTCTAGGGAAGGTTTGACCTATGCGAGAACGTGCATCCTCGGTCTCAAATGCACAGCGCCATCGTTGCAGATCTGTGCAATAGAACAGCCATGAGACGCGATCTGCGGCTTGAATCCGTGAATTTCACTCTCCAATCGCCTTCGTCGAGAATAAGTCAGATGGCTCCCCAGTGTCTCGCCCCATGAGTTCGTTGCATCTCAGCAGGGCGAGAAGCGCCCGGGCGGTAGGCGGGCGCAGGACTGGCCTGCGCTCATTCAAGCGAGTCCAACAGGGCCAATGGGCGCTGTTCGCCCGGCCGGAAGGGCGCGTCCCACATCGCCCTTATGGATAGCGGCGCTACATGGTACTAGACTGGCGTAGTGGGGTGTGCGCATGAATGCCGAGTAGGCGCCGGCAAACCATGCGACGGTGCTTGGGTGGAGATTCATGCGCGAAGCAAAATTGAACAGGCACTGGGCCTATGGGATCGGACTGTGGGCGTCGATGCTGCTTTTGACAACAATCGCATCCATCGAAACTGGCGTAACTTGCTTGGAGTGCCGTGTAGGGGGTGACACCGAGGCCTGGATCCAGTCGTCTGGTACCGCATCGGATTCGTCGAACGCGCTCGCGGTCCCAGTTTCAGATATCCGCTCAACGATCTGGTCGGAACACTTCACCACCAGGCCTGCTCACGTGTGGATCGCACTGCTGACCCTGATTTCGGTGATATGGATAGGAGTCAAACTCACGGCGACCAAAAATCGATGATCCCACCCTCAACGGCGGGTAGGGTAGACGAAAGCGGAAATAGACGGTTGCGTCCAGTTGTGCACAAAGCGCTCGGCCGCATCGCGCTAGACGTTTGGATAGATTGATGCCGGAAGAGGGAATCGAACCCCCGACCCACGCATTACGAATGCGTTGCTCTACCGACTGAGCTATTCCGGCACGCGGCGCCGGATTATAGGTCAAGCCCAGATGTCGAACAACCGTTTGAGTTAAGCGGCGGTCGCGGCTCAGGCGGGGCGGGTACGAACCCGCACAATCACATCCACTCCGTGCACTTCGGTGCCCGGCGGAAGGGTTGGCAGTCCTTCGATTCGGAATTCATCTTGACCCACATCGGTGAGGGTGCCGTCATCCTCGTTGTAGATGTGATGATGTTCCGTGACGTTGGAGTCGTAAAACGTGCGCTGCGGATCAACGATCACTTCCCGAACCAAGCCCATTCGTGCGAACAGACCCAGGGTATTGTAAACGGTCGCCTTGGACACAACCTGTCGCGCCCGATTTGCAAAAGCAAGAACCTGTTCAGCTGAGAGATGTTGCTTACGGTGAAGCACTATGCTCGCCAGGAGCAACCGCTGCCGCGTACACCGCACACCAGCACCCTCCAACAACTGCCGGATGCGCTGTTCTGCCCCCGTGTCGGTAGTGAGTTTGCTGACCATGCGCATGAGTATAGGACGCATTTGTGTTTCGAGTCCATGCGGCCAATCGGGAGTATGCACCGGCCATTCCATTGACCTCCGGCGCTGCAAACACCGGAGCGCCACACGTATGCCGTATGCCGATCGAAAATCCAGATCAATCCTTGGCGGAAGATTTCTCAACCCTTCGCAGGGCGCTGGGGAGGGAGAAAACGACATTCTCCTCGCGACCGGGATGCTCTCGCACAGTCACCGCGCCCAGTGTGCGCAACCGATCCACCACCGCGCGCACCAGCACCTCGGGCGCGGATGCGCCGGCAGTGATACCAACCCGTTCGCAACCGGTAAGCCAATCGGGATCCACATCGTCGGGGCCGTCAATCAGCTTTGCCGGCGTGCCCCGCTTTTCCGCCAGTTCTCGGAGCCGGTTCGAGTTGGAGCTGTTTTTCGAGCCCACCACCAGCATCAGGTCCGATGGCGCAGCCAAGTCCCGAACCGCATCCTGCCGATTTTGGGTGGCGTAGCAGATATCGTCCTTGCGCGGACCTTCGATCCGGGGAAACCGCTGCCTCAGAGCCTCAATGACCTCTGCCGTATCATCCACGGACAGTGTGGTCTGGGTGACAAAGGCAAGGCTGTCGGGCTGGCGGACCTGCAATACGGCTACGTCGTCCACCGTCTCCACCAGGTACATCGTCCCGCCAAAGCGAGTGTCGTAACGCCCCATGGTGCCCTCGACCTCCGGGTGGCCCGCATGGCCGATCAGCACCGCCTCACGTCCGGCACGACTGTACCGTATGACCTCGAGGTGCACTTTGGTAACCAGCGGACAAGTGGCGTCGAACACGCTCAGGCCGCGCCGCTCGGCCTCTCGCTGAACGGCATCGGACACGCCGTGGGCGCTAAAAACAACGGTGGCGTCATCCGGCACCTCGTCAAGCTCATCGACAAACACCGCCCCGCGGTCACGCAGACCGTCAACCACAAATCGGTTGTGGACCACTTCGTGGCGCACATAGATCGGGGCACCGAGGGTTTCCAGTGCCCGCTCGACGATGGCTATGGCCCGATCCACGCCGGCACAAAACCCCCGGGGATTGGCCAATTCTATCTTCATCGAATCCACCCTGAATGTGTCATCGCATCGTTTGCCCCAAAGTCTCAACTGACAGAATCTCGGCCTGCATACTCACCCGGGCGCGAGCCAGTGGATGGTTGAAATCAACTTCTACGTACGACGGTTCCACCGCCAGCACACGACCGGCAATCTCGTCGCCAGCCGGTGTCTCGAACGCAATGACGGCATCCACAGCCAGCAGGTCCGGTTCGGGCACATCGCTCAGCGGCAACCGGTGAATTCGATCAGGATCCCAATTCCCGAAGGCGGCGCCCGGTTCAAGCGTCAACTCCAGCCGATCCCCCGCGGTCAAACCCAACACGGTGCGCTCAAGGCCCTCAGCCAGCGTGCCATCTCCCACCGTCCATTGTAACGGCTCGCCGTCATCGGTGGACTCGATTTGGAATCCATCCGGCAGGCAAAGACGGAGATGCATCCTGACCCGTGAACCGGCTGTCACCATCGGCGCAGGTTCAGCCTGCCCGGTCGTCATGACGATTCCCGATGACCGCGATCTGCGTCCGGCAGCGGCTTGGCACTGTCGAAAAGGCTGTCCAGGATCATCAAGGCGGCACCAACGCTGATCGCCGAATCCGCGATATTGAACGCCGGCCAATGCCATGTTTCGTAGTAGAGATCGAGAAAATCGATTACGTGACCATAGAGCACACGGTCGATCAGGTTCCCTACCGCACCCCCTAAAACAAGGCTGAGACCAAATCCAAGCCGCCGCTGCCCGGGACTCAACCGATACAGCCACACGCACAGGGCGACGCTGATGACAGCGGCTAGTGCAACGAAAAACCAACGCTGCCAGCCACCGGCGCCTGCCAGAAAACTGAACGCGGCGCCCGTGTTGAACATCAGGGTGAGATTGAAAGAAGGCAACACAGGCACCGGGGTGTAGGGCGCGAGCGAGGCATTGGCGATCAGCTTGCTGGCTTGGTCCAGAACGATGATCAGTGCGCTAACGGAGATCCAACGCATCATTCGATTCGCTCCGATCCTGATTGTGCTGTCTGGAAAGTGTCTGATCTACTCGTGATCGTGCATCTTGAGCCTGAAACGCACGGCGTCATCGCTGCAAACCTTGGCAATAGAACGGTTAGCCGCGATTTGCGCCTTGAACCTGTACATATCACCGTTGAATCCGCCCGTTCAATCTGCTGGGTCCAGAGTAAATCCGAGGCACCTCACGCGAACCGGCGCACCTCACCTGCACCCTCCACGTTATCGACACATCGGCCGCACAGATCTGGGTAGGCGGGTTGGCTGCCCACATCTACGCGATGGTGCCAGCAACGCGCGCATTTCACGTATTCCGACGGCGCTACCGCAATCCAGACTTCATCCCCCGTGGATAGAGTGAAGTGGACCGAATCGTCCCCATGGCCCGTATCCCGGTGTACGCGGGCTTCGGAGCTGATCAAAACAAAGCGCAACTCGTTCTCAAGAGTGCGGAGTTGGGCAAACAGTTCCGTGCCGCAGAAAAGATCCACTTCGGCGTCCAGGGATGACCCGATGCCGCCGGCCACACGCAAACGCTCCAGCTCCTTGCCTACCGCGACCCGGACTTCCAACACCTGCTGCCAGAATTTACGTCCCAGGGCATCATCAGCATCCAGCTCGAACAGGTCCTCATACCAGGTGGCCAAGTGCACCGACGGTTCCCGCTTGCCCGGCATGTGCTCCCAGATCTCCTCCGCCGTAAAACTGAGGATCGGGGCCAACCAACGCACAATCGCCTCAAGAATGTGAAACATGGCCGTTTGGGCCGATCGGCGCGGAACACTGTCCGGCTGGGTTGTATATTGTCGATCCTTGATCACATCCAGATAGAAGCCACCCATATCCACTGAGCAGAAATTGTGGACTTTCTGATATATCTGGTGGAACGAATAGCTTTGGTAGGCCTCCCTAATCTCGCTCTGTAGCCCAGCGGCCCGATCCACCGCCCACCGGTCCAACGGCAGCATTTGCTCCGGCGGCAAGCTGTGCAAGGCCGGATCGAAACCGTTGAGGTTGGCCAGCAGAAAGCGGGCGGTATTGCGCAGGCGTCGATAGGAATCGGCAATACGCTTGAGGATCTCGTCGGAGACTGTCATCTCACCGCGGTAGTCGGTCGCCGCCACCCACAGGCGCACGATATCGGCACCCAGGGTGTTCACCACCTTTTGCGGCGCCACCACATTGCCCAGGGATTTGGACATCTTGCGGCCATCGGCGTCGACGGTGAAGCCATGGGTCAGGCAACCCCGATAAGGCGCCACATCGCGCATGGCCACCGACGACAACAGGGATGAATGGAACCAGCCCCGATGCTGATCCGACCCCTCGAGATACAAATCGGCGGGAAACTGGAGTTCCGGCCGCTGTTCCAGAACCGAGTAGTGAGTGGTGCCGGAGTCAAACCAGACATCCAGGGTGTCGGTCAGCTTGACATAGTCGCCCGCCTCGTCGCCCAAGAGTGTTTCAGGCGCCAGATCAAACCAGGCATCGATCCCCTGTTGCTCCACCAGTTGCGCCACCGATTCGAGCAGCTCAGGCGTCCTCGGATGCAGCGCCTCGGTCTGCCGATGTATAAACAGGGGAATGGGCGTCCCCCAGTAGCGCTGGCGTGAGATACACCAATCCGGACGATTGGCGATCATTCCATGAATTCGGGCTTCACCCCATTCCGGGGTCCAAGTCGTGCGGACTATTTGTTCCAGGGTCGCGTGGCGCAGACCGTGTTTATCCATGGATATGAACCACTGCGGCGTCGCCCGGTAGATCACGGGCGTTTTGTGGCGCCAGCAATGCGGGTAGCTGTGTTCAAAGCGCTCCACATGGAGTAACGCGCCCCGGGCCTTCATCGCGTCAATGATGTGCTCGTTGGCCTCGAACACGTGCTGGCCCGCCACCAATTCGGTTCCGCTGACGAAACGCCCGTCGGGTCCCACCGGGTTGGTGACAGGCAGTCCGTACTCCGACCCGACCGTGTAGTCCTCCTGGCCGTGTGCGGGAGCCGTATGCACTGCACCGGTGCCGGCCTCGAGAGTGACGTGATCACCCAGCACGATGAGCACCCGTTTGTCGTAAAACGGGTGATCGAGTACCAGGTTCTCAAGGTCGGCACCCAGACAGTCAGCGATGATTGAGTACTCGTCCACGCCCCAGCGGGCCATGGCGTCCTTGACCAGATCCGCCGCAATCACCAGACGCTCCAGACCCTGCTCGGTCCCGGCCTGCACCACCACGTAGCGAAACTCGGGGTTTAGCGCGACCGCCTCGTTTGCAGGCAGTGTCCAGGGCGTGGTGGTCCAGATCACGACCGAGACCGGCCCTTCACCCTCGATACCGTCCACGTGTTGGCAGCGCGACATCAGCGCTTCTTCATCAACCAACGGGAAACGCACGTCGATGGCGAAGGAACGCTTGTCCTGGTACTCCACCTCGGCCTCGGCAAGTGACGAGCCGCAATCAAAGCACCAATAGACCGGTTTGTATCCACGCTCGACGTGGCCGCGCTCCATGATTCGGCCCAGGGCTCGAATCGTGTTCGCCTCGGTCCGAAAATCCATGGTGAGGTAGGGATTGTCCCAGTCCCCAATGATGCCCAGGCGCTTGAAGTCAGCCCGCTGCAAATCGATCTGCTCGCGGGCGAAGTTCCGACAAGCCTGTCTGAAGGCCTTGAAATCGACCGCGACACCCGCTTTGCCGATTTTCTTCTCCACTGCGTGTTCTATCGGCAAACCGTGGCAGTCCCAGCCGGGCACATAGGGCGCGTCGTAGCCGTCCATGGTGCGGGACTTGACAATAATGTCCTTGAGCACCTTGTTGACCGCGTGCCCGATGTGGATCGTGCCGTTGGCATACGGGGGACCGTCGTGGAGTATGAACTTCTCCCGCCCAGCCCTGGCGGCCCGGAGCATGGCGTACAGATCCATCTGCGACCAACGCTTCAGCATGTCCGGTTCACGCTTGGCAAGATTGCCTCGCATGGGAAAGCCGGTGTTGGGCAGATTCAAAGTGTGCTTGTAGTCAGCCACGTGTTACCTCGACACCTTGGTCAATACTTCAACTCACCGAGGATTGCAGCGCAGGGTGCGCATTCAACCAGTTCTGAGCTGTCGTCACATCCCGTTGGATTTGATCGCGCAGGGCATCCAGCGACTCGAAACGCCGTTCGGGGCGGATGCGGTGATGAAAACGAACGTCCAAGTGCTGTCCATACAGGTCCCCCTCGAAGGTCAGCAGGTGCACCTCCAACTGCGGCACCACACCGCCGACCGTGGGGCGTCGGCCAACATTGGCCACACCGGGGTGTCCACTCAGCCCAGCCCCGTGGACGGTTACCGCAAACACGCCCTGAAGCGGTGATATCCTCCGGTGGAGGGCTAGGTTGGCCGTTGGAAACCCCAGTTTTCTTCCCAGTCGCTGCCCCAGCGCGACGCGCCCACATATGCTGTAGCGCCGCCCCAGTAAGCGCGTAGCCAGATCAAAATCGGCTGCCGCCAAGGCCTCCCTCACCCAGGTGCTGCTGACACGTCGTCCATCCAACTGCACGGTGGGCGTGTCTTGCACCTCGAAGCCGTAGCGTCGGCCAGCGGCCTGGAGAACCGCGAAGTCCCCTTGGCGTCCGGCACCGAAACGAAAATCGTCACCCACCGCGAGGTAGCGCACACCCAACCCCTCCACCAGCACCTGTCGAACGAACTCGTCCGGTGTCAGGGACGAGAAGGCCCTGTCGAAACGAAGGCACTGAACCCAATCGACATCGGCTCGATCCAGCGCACCCAGCTTCTCGCGGAGACGGGTCAGGCGGGCCGGAGCCGTTTCGGGCGCGAAGTACTCCGACGGCTGGGGTTCGAACACGATCGCCGTGGTCGGGGCGGAAAGCCCGTGGGCCCGCGCCTTAAGAGACTGGAATATGGCCTGATGCCCGATATGAACGCCGTCGAAATTGCCAATCGTGGCAAAGCAGTTCCGGTGCTCCGGTCGCAGGTTGTGTCGGCCGCGTATCAGCTCCATCGGTGCGTTGCGGGCGAGCCCACTCCGAAGATCGCAAAGCGGCACAGTATACGGGAAGCGTTGGCCTGTACGCACGTCAACACTTGCGCCCCGGCCGTGCCCGCTCAGACGGCGGCACGGTCTGGCTGCTGACCGGGCTTAACTGGATGCCGTGATCCTGAGGTCCCGCGGGCGCACGCCGCCCAGAAAAAGCACTGAGCCGTACATCGCGGCACCGGCAGATATCCATCCCAGCAGGCGCAAAGACCTGCCCAGGGCCCCGTCCTCGGCCCAGGTTTCCAGGGCACCCGTACCCCAGTAGAGCAACGCCACCATGGCAAGACACGCTATCGCCACACGCCCGAGAAACACCAGCCAGCCGGCGCCCGGCCGATACACATCATCCCGCCGCAGACGCCGGAGCAACAGACCCGCGTTGAGAAATGCCGAAAGGCTGGTGGCCAACGCAAGACCCACATGGGCCAAGGGAAAGATAAGCGCCACATTCATCGCCATATTCGCGACCATCGCGATAATCCCGATCCGCACCGGGGTCCGAGTGTCCTGACGTGAATAGAACGCCGGTGCCAAAACCTTGATGAGCATGAATGCCTGCAGGCCAATCGCATAGGCAATCAGACTATGGGAGGCCTTACGCGCGTCCTCAACACTAAAGGCGCCGTATTGAAACAAGGTGGTGAGCATGGGCCCTGCCAGCATGGCCAGCCCCGCAGCGGCTGGGGCGCCCATCAGCAAAGCCCAGCGCAACGCCCAATCCAGAGTTCGGCTGAAATCCTCGGTCGAGTTCTGGGCGTGATGCCGGGACAGACTCGGCAGAATCACGGTGCCCAGAGCGACACCGAACATTCCGAGTGGAAACTCCATCAGACGATCGGAGTAATACAGCCAGCTTACACTGCCGGTTACCAGGAAAGAGGCGAGGAGCGTATCGAACAGTAGATTGATCTGCGCGACAGAAGACCCGAACAAAGCCGGAATCATGAGTTTCATGATCCTTTGCACACCGGGTGACCGCCAACCCCAGCGCGGCATTACCAGCAGGTCGAGCCGGCGCAGAGCGGGCAATTGAAACAACAACTGCACCAAACCGGCGAAAAACACGCCCCAGGCAAGCGCCATGATCGGACGGGCGAAATGGGGAGCAAAACCCACCGCTGCAGTAATCAAACACACATTGAGAAGAACCGGTGTAAAGGCCGGTACCGCAAACCGACCAAATGAGTTCAGCATGCCGCCGGCGAAGGCGGTCAACGAGATGAAGAACAGGTAAGGAAAGGTCAAGCGCAACATGTCACGGGCAAGTTCGTAGCGTTCCGGATCATCGAGAAACCCGGGGGCAAATACCGCTACCAGAGCCGGCGACGCGAGCTGCCCAACCAAGGTGACCACCAGCAAAAAGCCGCCCAGCGTCCCGGCAACGCGGCTGGCCAGTTCACGCAGCGCCTCGGGGCTCGCGGTGGCCTTGTATTCCGAAAACACCGGCACAAAGGCGAGTGAGAAGGCGCCTTCGGCAAACAGGCGACGCATGAAATTGGGGATTTTGAAGGCAACAAAGAACGCATCGCTGGCGGCGCCGGCGCCGAAGGTCTGGGCCAGAACCATGTCCCGTACAAATCCGAGCACTCGGGATATGAACGTCATGCCGGTAACAGTGCCGGTGGATTTGAGGAGTTTTCGGCTCATGCCTGTGGGCGCTGGTGGAAAATCTGAAGGTCGCCGGGGTCGGGATCGGTGCCGCGCATCATAGCTGCGGTATCCGGGGGCTGCCACCCGTTTGGCATCCGACTGTTGACAACGGCTGTGAAAATGAAGATATTAGCGCGCTTCTTTGAGTACCCATCTCTACTTCAGGAGTCTATCTTGGCCAATTCGCCCCAAGCCGCGAAGCGTGCGCGACAATCCGAGGCGCGCCGCCAAAGCAATGCCGGCCAGCGCAACACTGCCCGATCATTTCTTAAGCGTGTGCGGACCGCAATCGACAGTGGCGATCAGGCGCTGGCGAAGACCGCATTCAAGGAGGCCGAGCCCCTGATTGACCGGGCAGCGCGCAAGGGCCTGCTGGAGAAAAACGCGGTGGCACGCTACAAAAGCCGGCTGAGCGCCAGGATTAAGGCGCTGGGTGCATAGAAGACTCCACACGACTCAGGTATAAAAGGGCAGTTTTGAGCTGCCCTTTTTTGTGACCACCTGAAATCCTTGGGATCAGCGCAGAACAAGATTGTCCCGGTGAATCAATTCAGACTCGTCCACATAGCCGAGCAGTCGCTCAATGGCAGAGCTGGGATGCCCTAGAATCAGGCGAGACTCATCCGCGTCGTAGTTCACCAGGCCCCTGGCCACCTCACGCCCGCTCGCATCGACACACACCACAAGTTCACCGCGGCTGAATCGACCCTCCACTGCAGTAACACCCACCGGCAGCAGACTCTTGCCATGTTGTTGCAACGCGCGAACGGCGCCCGCATCCAGACTCAGGCGACCGCACGACTTAAGCTGTCCGGCCAGCCACTGTTTGCGCGACCCCAAGCGCCCGCTCCCGGCCCTCAACAATGTGCCAATGGAGGCGCCGGCAGCGATGTGCTCCAACACACGCGGTTCGCGGCCCCAGGCCATGAGCGTAGGCGTGCCTGAGCGCGCAGCCTTGGCAGCGGCCCGGACTTTAGTCAGCATACCGCCGGATCCAAATCGCCCCCCGGTGGCGCCCGCCATTCGCTCAAGCCGAGGGTCCCCGGCTTCCGCCTCCTCGAGCAGAGCAGCACCGGGTTCCTGGCGGGGGTCCTGCTCGTACAGGCCCCTTTGATCGGTGAGGATTACGAACAGATCGGCCTCCACCAGATTGGCCACGAGCGCGGCCAGTGTGTCGTTGTCGCCGAACCGCAGGCCATCCGAGGCCACCGTGTCATTCTCATTGATCACCGGCACGACGCCAAAGCTGAGCAAACTGCGCAGAGTACTCCTGGCGTTTAGATAGCGTCGGCGATCCGCCAGATCATCATGGGTCAGCAGAACCTGGGCAGTGTGAATGCCATGGCGCTGAAAACGGGTTTCGTAGGCCTGCACCAGCCCCATCTGACCCACGGCGGCCGCAGCCTGCAGCTCGTGCAGGGCGTGCGGCCGCTCGGTCCAACCCAGCCGGGTCATGCCTTCGGCCACAGCACCAGACGAAACCAGCAAAACCCGCTTTCCAGCAGTTTTGAGTGCAGCAATCTGATCAACCCAGGACTGGATCGCCTGCCCGTCCAATCCGCGGCCCTCATCGGTGACCAGGGCACTGCCAATCTTGACCACCCAGCAGCGCGTCTGAGCCAAATGGGCGCGCTGTGCCGATGATTGAGCATCGCTCACGGCGCGCCCTCGGCTGAATCCTCGGGCAACGCATCGACACCCTCTGGCGCAATTGACGCTGCCGCCGGGGCCAGTGTTTCCAGACAATCCATCACTTTCAGGACCAGGTGCTGGGTGCCATCCGCGCTCAGGGCCGATATGCGAAACACCGGTCCGTCCCAGGATAATCCTGCAAGCAGTCCATCGATTCGCTCCTCGCGGTCCGCCTCCGGTAGCAGATCCAGTTTATTGAGAACCAACCAACGGGGCGCGCCGGAAAGGTCCTCACTGAACTTGCGCAGCTCAGCCTCGACCGCGCTGAAGTCCGCCGCGGGATCGCCGCTATCGCTATAAGGCGACATATCAACCAAATGAAGCAGCAAGCGGGTCCGGGACAGGTGCTTGAGAAAACGGATACCGAGTCCGGCGCCGTCCGCCGCGCCCTCTATCAGCCCGGGAATATCGGCCATGACGAAACTGCGCAGCGGCCCGACACGCACCACACCCAGATTTGGGTGCAGAGTCGTAAAGGGATAGTCCGCGACTTTGGGCCGCGCCGCAGAAACGGCTCGTATCAGAGTGGATTTGCCCGCGTTGGGCATACCCACCAGGCCCACATCCGCCAATAGCTTGAGTTCCAGTCGAAGTTCCCGCTGGTCACCAGGTGTACCCGGCGTCGTCCGCCGCGGCGCTCGATTGGTGCTGCTCTTGAAACGGGTGTTACCCAGCCCCCCTTCACCCCCCTTCGCCACCAGCAACCGCTGCCCGGGTTCCACCAGATCCCCGATGATCTCCTGGCTGTCGAGATCTGCGGCGACAGTGCCCACGGGCACCGCCAAAACCAGATCGTCCGAGCCTTTACCGGTCCGATTACGTCCCATTCCCGGCTGGCCGTTACGCGCCTTGAACTGGCGATTGTAACGGTAGTCCACCAACGTATTGAGATGGGCGTCTGCCTCCAGCCAGACGCTACCACCGTCGCCACCGTCACCGCCGTCGGGTCCGCCCTTGGGAATATATTTCTCGCGGCGAAAGCTCAAGCAGCCCCCACCGCCGTTCCCGGCGGCAACCCGAATGGTGACCTCGTCAACAAACTTCATGCCCGGTGTACCCCGCCAGACTGTTGCGTGCCCAGACCTGCGACTTGCGATCGAGAAATCACCGATGACCCACAAAAAAGCCCCGTGCAGGGACGGGGCTTTCTCGTGAGTCCGGTGGCGGTTGCGATCAAGCCGGCTCGATGCTCACATACTTCCGTTTGAGCGCACCTTTCTGCAGGAACACCACTTTTCCATCCACCTTGGCGAACAGCGTGTGATCTTTGCCGCAGCCAACGTTCGGTCCGGGATGAAAGCGCGTGCCACGCTGACGAACCAAAATGTTTCCGGCCTGTACGACCTGTCCCCCAAACCGCTTTACGCCGAGTCGTTTCGACTCAGAATCGCGCCCGTTGCGACTGCTGCCGCCCGCTTTCTTGTGTGCCATTACTGATTCCCCCTGGCCCGATTCAACCGATTGTAATACCAGTTACTTCCAGTTCGGTGTAATCCTGCCGGTGACCTTTGTGCAGGTCGTACTTCTTGCGACGTTTAAACTTGATGATCTCAACTTTCTTGCCACGACCGTGGCTCTTAACCGTGGCGGTGACCTTACCGCCCTCAACCAGGGGATTGCCCACTGTTACAGCGTCCCCGTCCGCCACCATCAAAACCTGATCCAGGTCAATGCTGGCACCGGCTTCGGCATTCAGCTTCTCGACCTTGAAGGTCTGGCCTTCGGAGACTTTGTACTGTTTGCCTCCGGTCTTTATTACTGCGTACATTGGTCACTCTCCGGGTTGCTTCAGGAAACCCGATTTGGCGAAGGGCGAGGATTCTAGCGGTAGCGGGGAGGTGGGTCAAACCTTCTTAACAAGTTATGGTCAGACAGATTGATGCGGACTACATGATCGTCGACGGCGATATTACACCAAGACACTGAGAGTCGCACCGCAGGCGCCGGCGATTCTGTAGGAAGGCATTATTAAAAGTTGCGGGCGGTTGGAGCCAACCCTCTCGCAGCCTCGACCGCTGGTGGCGCGTTGCCACCGTCGAAACGCTGATGCGGCCAGTGGCGCCAAGAATCGAGCCTCGCTGGCTACTGTGCGGGTATGGTCAAGTCTTGGCCCTGTGCACTCGAACGTCGTGCGCGTACAATCCGCGAGGTCGGTCGGCCCAATGGCCGGGCCCGCTTGCTCTACCAACTGAGCGGGCCTGGGCAACAAACGAGACCCGCCTAACCCCGAGGTCTCATGGCCTGCCGACTTGATGAGTACGATATGGGACCTCGGGAAACCTGAACTGGTTGTAATCAACCGCTAGACTTACGGGACTGTCCGGTGCCGGAATCCGACCAGGTGACGTTGCACGCACCACCCAAACCTACATCATCACTGGCGATGGAAGACATCCGCTCGTTGGTCGATGCGGATATGAGTGCGGTCGACCGTCTCATTCATGAGCAGCTGCTGTCGGACGTTGCGCTGATCAATCAATTGGGCAACTACCTGGTCAACAGCGGCGGTAAGCGCCTGCGCCCAACCTTGGTCTTGCTCAGCGCCAGCGCTTGCGGGTATCAGGGCCAGCACCACATCAATCTGGCCACCATAGTCGAATTCATCCACACCGCTACGCTTCTCCACGACGACGTGGTGGACGAATCTGACCTTCGCAGAGGACGTGATACCGCCAATGCCCTTTGGGGCAATGCCGCCAGTGTGCTGGTGGGCGATTTCCTGTACTCGCGATCATTTCAGATGATGGTCTCCGTTGAGAACATGCGTGTCATGCGGATCATGGCCGACACCACCAATACAATTGCCGAGGGCGAGGTCATGCAGCTGCTGAATGTGCGTGATCCCGATACCAGCGAGGCGCGATACATTGAGGTCATTCAGTGTAAGACCGCAAAACTGTTTGAGGCCGCAGCCCGACTCGGGGCCGTGCTGGCTGAGCAGCCCGAGCAGTGGGAGCAGGGCTTAGCCAGATATGGGATGCACCTGGGCACTGCCTTTCAGTTGATCGACGATGTGCTTGACTACAGCGCAGACGCCGGCGAGATCGGAAAAAACATTGGCGACGATCTCGCCGAAGGGAAACCCACTTTGCCCTTGATCCATGCCATGCGCGAGGGCTCCAATGCGCAAAGAACCCTGATTCGTGAGGCGATCGAACAAGGCGGCCTGGATCGAATCGACGATGTGCGGGCAGCGATTGAATCGACCGGGGCGATCCAATATACTTCGCGGCTTGCTCGGGAGGAGGCACGAAAAGCGGTGGCCGCCATCGCTCAGTTGCCCGAATCGCCGTTCAAATCCGCACTGGTGGGCCTGGCCGAGTTTTCGGCAAACCGCAACCACTGACCCAGCGTCCAGTCGGGGTGTAGCTCAGCTTGGTAGAGCGCCATCTTCGGGAGGTGGAAGTCGCTGGTTCGAATCCAGTCACCCCGACCAATTTCGCATGAGATACGATTCCGCTGTTATAGCGGTGTCCGCGTTACGGACCGTTACAGATTTTCCAGAATTCAGCATTTCCCCAGCCTTACAGCGGCGGAGCTACGGCGCCACGGTGGGTTTTGGCTCAAGATGGTTTGGCGATCGCATATGCAGGTCGCGTTGTGGGAACGGTATCTCGATGTCGTATCGGCCCAGCGCGGATTCGATCGCCCAATTGTAGTCCGCAGCCACTCTGGACGGGCGCTTGACGGCTTCAGGTCGAAGCCAGACGACCAGCTCGAAGTCGAGACTGCTTTCACCAAAATTCACCAGCCACACTTGGGGTTCCCGATTCTTCTGGGACAGGGTGTGAGGTACCTCCTGGGCCGCCTCCAGGACGGCCTGGCGCACCAGTTCCTTATCGGTGCCATAGGCCACACCGAACGGAATCCGCACACGTCGATGAGCTTGGCGCATGGTCCAGTTTGTTACCCGGGTGCTGACAAATTCTGAGTTTGGCACCACGATGTCAACATTGTCGTTGGTGGTGATGAGGGTGCTGCGAATACTGATCTCCTGGACCTCGCCGGTAACCCCCGATTCCAACTCAACGAAATCCCCTACTTTGAGGCTACGTTCGAACAACAGGATCAGACCGGCGACAAAATTGCTGATCAGATTCTGTAGACCGAAGCCGATGCCAACACCAAGCGCACTGGCAAACAGGGCGAATTTGGTAAAATCGATGCCGATCGAGGACAGCGCGATCAAGAGTCCGACCAACAGCAACAGATAGTGCAGAACGCGTCCAAGAGTATATAGCGCAGCCTGGTTCATCGAGTCCTTTCGGCTGCGCAGGCGGTCCAGCGCACGCCGCACACCGCGGGACAGCAGCCAGGCAATGCCCAGGATCACCACCACACGCGTCAGACCCAAGGGGGTCACAGGCGTTTCACTGACCTCAAACAGGCTCATGGTCATGAAACCGCCGACCCAGTCCAGCGAATCGGCGAATGCCTCACGTCCTGACTGTAGCGATGTGGCCAGCCAACCCTCCTGCTTCGCCAATCGCCGGGCCAGCAACTGCCTGAGCAGTTCGGCATCACGCAAACGACCGTCCACGTTTGCGGTGGCTTCCTGAAGTTGACCTTGCAGCGCAATCCAATTGCGCAAGGCAAGTGGATTGTTGAGCTGGCCCTCGAGGTCGGTTTGCCCTCGCCGCACGATTTGCACCCACTCCAGGCGTGACTCTCGGGCTGCGGCAATGCCAACAGCGGACGCCTCAAGCAATGCCCGTGTGGCTTCGGGTGAGAGACTGGACTCACCGGAAGAAACTTCTCCGAGCATGCGTCCCATCTGATAAACGAAGTTCGCCAACTCGACGGCGGACAACCGTGCTGCGGTGGTCGCAACGCGAATCTCGTAATGACGGCTGCGGATGCGCTCCTCAGCGGTTTCTGCGGCGCCATAGGTATTGCTGAGCTGCAAACGTGTCAGTTCCGCCCGCAAGCGCTCAACCTGCGCCGGGCCGAGCTGCGCCTGCTCGCGAAGCTGCTCCAGTTCTTCCGGTTCAATCGACAGCCGCAGCTCGGCAGCCTCGACAACCGGCATCAATACTTCCAGGTGATCACGCAAGGATTTAAGACGACCGTGTTTGAGCCGCAAATCCTCCTTGGCCAGTTCCAGATTGAGCCGATCGGCGATTATGCGCAGACCATCAATGTACCGATCGGAATCGGATACCGGTTTCTGGAGATAGGCCGCACGGGCGGTGTCGAGCTGCCGTTTGGCGAGTTTCAGCACTGTCTCGATGCGATCTACCTCCTGGCGATCGAACTCGAGTTCGGACTGCATTTTCTGCTGGCTCTGATGCAGCGCGAGCAGGGCCTCGAGGGAATAGCTCGCTTGCGCGATTGGGGCCGGAATCGAGTCTGTAGTCGGCGTTTGGCGCAGCGTCTTGTAGGTTGCGGCGCCTGAACGCACGGTCTCGGTCAATTCATGCAACGAACCGCTGCGTTCGGCAGGCGTGCCAGACGGGACTGCTTCGACCCGCGCAACGAGAGACGCCAGTCGCTGTTCCAGCGAGTCACCAGCCTCGGAGATAAACCGCCACCAATCACTGTCCAACTGCTGTGGATCGGGCGTTGCTACAGCGTCAGGTACCGCCTCCGAGACCGGTTGCTGCTCCTGGGCCGTGGCGGGGCCCAGCGCCAACAGCAGCAAAGTCACGCCCAGAAGGCCCGACCACAGCTTCATACCCAGCCCCGCCGACGAAACAAAGCGATGAGCGACACCGCAATCGCGGCCATAACCAGCAACAGCAGAAAGTAGCCGTGCTCGCTGCTCAGCTCAGGCATGTTCTGAAAATTCATCCCATAGATACCGGCCAGAAAACTGAGGGGGACGAAAATGGCCGTGATGACGGTCAGCACTTTCATGATCTGATTCAGGCGATGGGAGGACAAGGAAAGGTATCCCTCCATCAAGTCGGACACCAGGTCCTGATACAGACCAGACAGGCTTACCAGGCGGTCGAGTTGCTCGTAGGCATCATTGACGTGGTGCTCACTATCGACACTGAATCCGGGCGGCAGTGGCTCGCGAACAAAGGCTACGACCTGGGTCATGTAGACATAGAAGCGCCGCAGTCGCCGCAACTCCGATTTGTAACGACTGAGTTCGGTCAGCAAATCGTCCCGTGGGCTCTCGAACATCTCATTCTCAAGTTCCTCCAATCGGGCCTCCAGGCCCAGCGTGATCTGAAGATAACGATCGATCAGACCACGAATGATCCGAATGGCAAGATAGTCGAGACCATTTGTCAGACCATCGCTGGATGCCTGCAGGTCAAGCCACTGCTGTTCACAACTGGCCGAATGGCCGCTGTGGCGGGTGACCAGGAAATCGTCCCCAACAAATAGGGCGACTTGCACAGTCTCGCTGTCCAATTCGTCGATGTCTGCGCGCAACTCCTTAAACAGCAAAAAGGTATAGTCGTCGAACACCTCGGCCTTGGGCGGATGCCGATCCCGCTGTGCGTCGGTGACTGCCAATGGGTTGATCCCCAACCAGTTGATCAGGCGTTCGTGCTCTTGAGTTTGGTCCTCACCTTCCAGGTCAACCCACAGCTTCCCGCGCCGTGTGCGCCGCCAATCATCAACCAGAGCCCACTCACCATGGCGTATCTCTCCGGTCTCCGGACTGTAGACAATTGCTCGAATCATGCGCCAGGTTCCTCCTGTCGGGGCAAATGCGCCGTTCAAAGAAGCTTAGCAATCCTCTGGTAATGCAACCGAAGCGGCCGGGCTCAGGGGTTCGCGTCGAGCCCCTGCCACGGGCCAAGCGTTCACACAAGCGTCGGTTCAGAGATTTCCCCACATCAGCGGCAAATAGCCGCGCGGATCCCGGGACAAACCCACCGACACCATGTAACTGAAGATGAGCATTGCCAAAGCCCAAGCACCAATGCGAATCGCTTTGGTGGAGCCTCGTTTGATAGCGACCGTTCCCACCAGGATGTAAACCACCAGGGCCACGATCTTTGCCGTCAGCCAATCGAACGCGAACGGGCTCTGGCCAATCAAACTCACCATGCCGATGGCGCTGAGCAAAAGCACGGTGTCGTTGATATGGGGGACGATACCTACCCAAGTCTGCTTGAGCCGCGGCGAATCGCCGATCATCCATACACCGCGCAGGAAAAACAGACAGAAGCTGATGCAAACGGTTGCCAGGTGAACGTGCTTGAGGGCGGTGTACATGGCAATCCAGCTTACCGGCGATATCGCTTCGCATACAGCCGGACGGGTGCGGCGGCAACACTGTGGATAACTTTGTGGGCAAAATCCAAGGGCTGGCCGTAAAAACTTGTGTCTACAATACTTTACAGACTCTCTCGCGCAACAGACCTTAGTTCGTTATATCCTTTCATATCAGATGCTTAGCCTGTTTTTTCCAAAGGTTCAGCATGTTTTCCTGTTTGCACTGCAACATCAAAGGGCGCGTGAGAAGGGAATGTGGATAAGCCACGTTGTCAATCAGAGATTTCTTACCCAGCTCCGAAATCCAACCACGTGCAGTCCCTGGGATCTGACGAAACGTTGAGAATTCAGCCGTTTAAGGAAGGTCTGACCAATTGCTGCGATCGGGCCAGCTTCTTGGCGCTCTCTGGTACCAGGTGCACCGAGCGAAGTTGACCAAAGGCAAATAAGTGACTTGCCAAGGAGCGAGGCGCAACGCGGTATCAAGGGCGCAAAGACCCGGCCACTTAGGGGTTTCGCCCACAATGGCACACCTGCCGCATTTCCCGGCTTGGCCATAGAATGACTATGGCGCTGCACCGGGGGCCTCGCATCTGTACCCTTGTGGACCGAAACGCGATTCGCATCAATTGATAAGACCTTGCTTAAGGATCACCGGGACCACGCACTCAAATCAGGCACTGCAAAGCGCAAACCCGACCTTCGGTCTCCGCGACCAGCCATCCCTCCAGGTTGACCCACCGCCCAGCTTCAAAGTCCGCTTCAATTGCGCGGCGCAGCGCGGGAACCAGTGTCAACGGGTCATCCGCCCTCGATACTGCTCCGTGAGCTGTGCCCAGTACCCCGGCGATATGCCTGAGCAGCAAGTTGACGTCACGCTCGAGCGGTCTATGCTCAAGATAAACCTGGCCGACGAGCTTGGCACTACCAGCGTGAGCGGATGTTCGCGATAGGACAAGGGCCGCGCTTGGGAGGCTTTCAGGCGTTGCCGCAACCATTCGGACAGGGGTTAAAACTCCGAGGGCCAGCAGCTTGAGCAGGTCTCTCCGTGCAAGCGTGGGCATGGCTTAACCGCGCACCGGAGCGTCGACCGAAGAAGCGTTGCCGATTGCTGGAGACACGCTCTCGACCTCGTCCACTCTTCCCGATTGCTTTAGATGATCTGCCAAGCGGAGCGCCATGGCAATTAGGGTCATGGTCGGCCAACCGGATCCCACGGTGGGGAACACGGAACTGCCCGCTATGTAAAGATTATCAACACCGTGAACTCGGCAATCCTGGTTGACCACGCCTTGCGTGGGATCCTCCGAAATCCTCGTTGTGCCCATCTCGTGCCGCCCACCTAGCGTATCCGACGGCCATCCCCACTCCTCTTCCTCCACGAAGGAGCGAACGTGGCCATATCCCGAACGTCCCACCTGAGCCGTCAGAGCTCGCATGGTCTCGCGTACCGTATGGCGATCCCGGTCCGCCAGCGCCCAGTTCAACTTCGCGCGACGCATGCCGAGCGCATCCACCCGTTCGGACAAGGTAACGCGGCTTTCCGGATTCGGATTCGGCTCAAACCGCACATAGCACCGGTAGTGATCCACAGGCTGGTCATCTCCATAACGGAGATCACCGTAGACATAGCGGCTGACCTCGCCCGGATCTGAAAACACATTCGCCAGGTGCTTGCCAAAGTCATCCGGCACTCGGGCGTGTTTAATATCACGGAGGATCTGGCGATATGACATGATGGGAAGCGACTGCGATCGGTCCGGAAACCATTCCGGCGAAATCGGCCGCAGTGCCACGGCACTCTGTGTGGTTCGGCGCTCAGTCTGAGCTTTCTCCGACAGCCGATACTGGATGGCAACTTTGTCCTGACCGTTCCGCATGGTCAAGAACGCGCGGGAGGGCCTCGTTTCGACCTGCGGATGCAGTTCGCCCGCGACCAGCCGGGGATGATCCATAAAGAAGCGCCCGACCTGATCATGGTCATTACCCAGCCCCGTCGGACGGGCCCCATTCGATAGTAAAAGCAGCCGGGCGTTCTCAACGCCTCCGGATGCCAGAACAAACCGTCGAGCCTGTACCGCAAATGTCCGTCCGTTGAGACATTTCACCCGCGCGCGCCGGACGGTTGCGGCATTGACGTCCGTTTCCAGTTCAGTCAGGTTCGACCAAAGATGCACATGGACGTTGGATGCCTGCTCCAGTTCTTCCCGGTAGACCTGTCCGAAACGTTGCGGCTTGATCTGCACCGGCACCGGCTGCAGCGGCCCAGCCTTGAGAGGCAGCACCTGTCCACCCATTTTCATGAGCCAGTGAGACAGGTCCCAGGGATCCTCCGGAAGCCCGATCAACTCCTGCGCGCGATGGTAGAAAGGCATGAGCCGTTCAAGGCTGACCGGCCAGGCCGGCGCATCAACCCATTCACGGTGGCCCATGGCGATTGAGCTCAGGGGGAAACAATTCCCGGCCCAGTGATTGCTGGTGCCGCCGAAGTAGCGCAGAACGATACTGACAAGAGTGAAGAACGGCTGCCCGGTTTCTTCACCTGCGGCCAATGACTGGGTCTCTGAATCAAACCTGAGACCGCCGCTTTCCAGTACGCAAACCGATTCGTCCCGACCGATGAACTCCCGAGCAATGGAGATACCTGCCGGTCCAGACCCTACGATACACAGGTCGTATTGACGGATCTCGTCTTGGTCGATCGCCCGGCCGTCAACGAACATGGTGTCGCGTCTCCATCACCAACAATAGGCCATGCGTTGGCTGGAGTAGAAAGCAGCCAGTTCCGAAATTTCCTCATCGCTGAGCACTTCGGCTACCGCTTGCATCAGGGCATTCTGGCGGGTTCCAGCACGATATGCGTGTAACTGCTTCTCCAAATAAGCCGCGCTCTGGCCAGCCAGATTGGGCGTTTCGGCCTGAGCCGTCTGCCGGCCCTGTCCACCGTGACACGTCTGACATGCCTGACGCGCCTTAAGCGCGCCCGGCATTCCATCATCGGCGGCCACAACGTCTAGCCATGAGCAAGTGCTCAGGCAAACGATCCACGTGGAAACACTAAGCAATTGCCTCACGAGAGCTCCCATCGCATCAGGCCATCGCATTCGGGTTGAACGCATTCAATGGCAAACTCGGCAAAACTCAAACCGTATGCCAAGTCTCGGCAATGATCGGGGCCATGGCATCATAAGCAGACTGTGGCACCGACACTGCGTCGTCGTCCAATGAGTAGGCCGCCATCGCCTGAACCAGCAGTTGGACTTCATCGGCCACAAGTCGACGCCCCGCCTTGGTTTCGAACCGGTCCACACGATCAGAGCCCGGACCGGAACCAATTCTCGATGGTCACATTATCTCGCCCCTCGCCAGCGATCACTCTTAGGTCATCCCCAACCCTTTCAAACCAAAGCCGATCCGGCGTAATGGCCCCACCAAACATCACCCGGTCCGTACCTGGGCCGTGAAGTGACCGGTAATCCCGGCGACGATCCATCCTCTATTTCGAAGGACGGAGACCCAAGCCATTCCTCGGGCGTGTCGATCGGCCTGACATCATCGCCCATCTCCGGCGGCAACGGAAATTCTGCAGAAGAGTCGATCTGATACTGCTGGATGATCCGGTCACGACCAAACCCAGGCTCAAAAAAATAGGTGTCATCACCCCAATAGCCCGAAAGCATGTCACGGCCACCACCGCCAATCAGAAAATCGTCGCCTCCGGACCCGATCAAGGTATCGTGCCAACGTCCACCGTCGATGGCCTCAAGGTTCTGCAACATCGATGCCACGCAGGTCGATATGGTCGCTGCCGATGGTACCAAACAACCTGTCACTGCCAGCCCCAGCCAGAATCTGTTCGATGGAGGATTCCGAGCCCAGCGTCTGGAGGTGGATTTCATCATCGCCGTCCGTGCCGACAATGACATCCCAACCGTCGCCACCACTGACACTATCGAGCCCCCGAGCCGAACCGCTGAAAACAAAACGGTCGTCCCCGCCTCCACCTATGAGTCTGTCAGAACCAAAGCCGCCGTGGATTACGTCCGCACCCTCAGAACCGGCGATGAGGTCATTGCCGCCGTGGCCAAACACGGTTTCAACACCGACCAAATGAGTGGCCGAAAAATCGAGCACATCGTCGGCGTTGGTTCCCGCGATCCGATCAACGCCGGCACCCAAATCGATCAGCTCTGTCGAGTGATCGGGCGAAAACTCATTGAGCTTGAGTACATCGTCCCCGTCGGTGCCGAGCACCTGGTCGAAACCAGGCCCACCCAGCAAACTGTCATAGCCACCCATAGCCTCCGACAACAGGAAGGTGTCGTCACCTTCGCCGCCATCGAGCCGGTCCCGGCCCCAGGTGACGATCAAGACATCGTTCGCGGATGAGCCCAGAACTTCATCATGACCAGCGCGCGGGTCCAACCACCAGCCCGTTTCGCCATCGTCCGAGCCCGCCTGCAAAACTTCACTGGCGGCGGATCCCGTTTTACGAAACAGTCCCTCCGGCGCAACGACAGGGTTGGGGTAACCGGCGATCACATCGAACTCGAAACCAGCTGAACCACTACGATCGTCGGTTGCCTGCACCCTAACGCGGTGGGAACCCAGATCGTTCAACCCGGGCACGCCACTCAGGGTTCGGGTTTTGGCATCGAAACTCAGCCAGGATTGCGATTCGCTGCTCACCAACCGCACGCTCAGATCGAGGGAATGCCCGGGATCCGGGTCCGTGAACAGGTCCTCGCCAAGTGCAAGGTCCCATCGCTGCCCGATAACGACTTGCTGATCCGCGATGGTCCGCATCACGATAGGCGGCGTGTTGATGAGATATCCGCCGGCCAGAACCGACTCAACGTCGGCGCGCAGAACCTCCGTGCCATCGGCGAACTGGAATCGGTCGATGGTTACAGCTCCAGTCCAGTCCTGGACCAGCAAAGACTGATCGGACCCGATCTCCAGTTTCAAGCTGTCACCCTGTGTGCTCCAGGATACGTCGCTGGCTTGAATCGCAGT
This sequence comes from uncultured Gammaproteobacteria bacterium, assembly GCA_963783675.1. Classification (GTDB taxonomy): domain Bacteria; phylum Pseudomonadota; class Gammaproteobacteria; order Competibacterales; family JAHEDQ01; genus JAHEDQ01. Next base: position 24,429 of record CAWAOU010000004.1, on the reverse strand, counting down.
TCCGAATGCCACCGTGTCGAAGCCGATCTGATCCAGAAGGGTGTCGTGCCCATGCCCGGCGTTGATCAGATACCGATCATTGCCGCGCCCGCCCTGCAATATGTCGTTTCCGGATCCGCCTTCAAGGATGTCATCGCCGTCGCCGGCCACGAGATGGTCGTCGCCACCATTGCCGAGAATGTGGTCGGCCATAACACCGCCCTCAAAGGCGTTACTGTATTGATTGCCGATCAGTGTGCCGCCTGCACCCTGTCCAAACCGAAGGTTCTCCACGTCCGCGTAGGAAGCCAGATCCTGGACCGAATGCCCAGTGCCGATGAACTCCACGGTGTCCGTCCCACCATCAGCCGCCTCTTCAACCGTGTCGCCCCTGCCAATTCTGTAGAGATCGTCCCCGGCACCTCCCACAAGGTGATTGGAGGCGGCGCTGACTGAGCTGTCCAGGATGTTGTCACGGTGATTGCCACGACCTTCGGTGGATGTGCCGCCGGTCAGAACAAGATCCTCGAGATGGGCCCCAAGGGTGTAGGAAATCGAACTGCGAACGGTATCTCGTCCAGCGTCGCCGTCGTCGATGATCACATCGCCGGAGTTATCGACGACAAACGTGTCCGAACCGTATCCACCAATGAGGGTATCGGCGCCGAGCCCGCCATCCAGGTGATTGTCGCCTACGTCCCAACGTCCGACAATCGTATTGTCCAAGGCGTTGCCCGTGCCCCAGAGTCCGTAAATGTAGTTGCCAATCAGCTTGAGATTCTCGACATTCTCGGGCAGTACGAAAGAGGTATCAGAGTAAACCCAGTCGTTGCCCTGTCCGGCCAACTCCACCACCGTGTCGCCGGCGTGGACACGGTAGCGATCATCCCCCGTGCCGCCGCTGAGCAGGTCGAAACCACCGAGCCCGTCCAGGACATTGTCCCCGGCATTGCCGATCAATAGGTTGTCACCCTCGTTACCCAAGGCGTCCAGGTTGAGGAAACCCAATAAGGTCAGGTCCTCTAAGTGCTCGTGCAACGTATAACTGACGGCGCTGTAGACGCTGTCATGCCCGGCATCGGGCTGTTCGATCAGCAGGTCGTCGGGATGCATGACATCAAACCGGTCGTTGCCGTCGGTGCCGTAGAACACGCCGGGTGCGACCACGTCGACGGTTGGCTGGAGATCCAAACCAGACCAAACGGTCCCGTCCGCAAACTCAATACGTTCGATTCCCGCACCGGGTCCATTTCGGCTTCCGTTGGCGCCGAATTGACCCTGGATCCAAAGCTGTGCAGGGCCTTTGTCGAGAACCACAACAAGATCGTCGCCCTGTCGGTGAAGGGACACGTGTTCGGGTCGGATCTGGGCGGCCAGTTCGATGCGATCGATATCGCTGCCGCTGCTGGCGGCATCGATTATCCGCGCCTGGCCCATACCCCGGCCGAATCGGTAACTGTCGGCGCCATCTCCCCCGTTCAATATGTCCCGGCCGGCACCACCGATCAGATAGTCCGAGCCGCTCCCGCCGGAAATCGACATCATCACCCGCGCCGCCATCGAGTCTATCGTCTCCATCGCCGCCATCGATCCTGTCGTCCCCTGGGCCGGCCAGCACCTGGTCGTGGCCGGCCCCGGCATAGACCTGGTCATCGCCCGAACCGGCTTGAAGATCGTCATCCCCCCCTTCACCTTGGAGCACGTCACGCCCGGCACCACCGAGCAGAACATCGTGCCCTTGTCCTCCCGTAAGAAGATCGTCACCGGAACCGCCGTCAAGGAAGTCATCGCCCAGACCGCCGCCAACACCATCGCCGTACAAGTGATCCTGACCTTCTCCCCCATAAAGCCGGTCGGCGCCCCCTCCTCCGTGAAGGGTATCGCCATCCCCACCGCCGCGAAGCTCATCGGCACCGTCGCCACCGAGAATCCAGTCCGCTCCGAGCCCGCCCAGCACCAGATCGTCGCCATCTCCACCTTCGATTACGTCTGCGCCCGCGCCGCCGATCAAGGTATCATTGCCGCTGTCTCCGGCCAGTTCATCCTGGCCATCACCCCCTTCAACATGATCATCGTCGGCCCCACCGTAGAGCACATCAGCTCCGGTCCCACCAACCAGAAGATCTCGGCCGTCATCACCCCACAACACATCGTCGCCGTCGTCTCCGCCCAGAAAATCATCGCCGTCTCCACCAACCAGTTCATCATTCCCGGCACCGCCCCGCAGGCTGTCGTGGCCAGGGACGGGCGTCATGCCAGGGAGCGACGCCGGTTGGTCACCAAACACAAGATCGTGACCATCGCCTCCCTGAATGTGATCCGAACCTTCATTGCCATAGATCAGGTCATGTCCCGCATCACCCTGGATGCGATCGTCACCCTCACCGCCGGTCAACCAATCGTGATCCGCGCCGCCCAGGATCCAGTCGGCGCCCCAACCGCCGCTGATACGATCGTTACCCTCGCCACCCAGGAGAACGTCATCGCCACCCCAACCGGTAATGAGATCTGCGCCCTCGCCACCATCGACATGATCGTTGCCATCGGTCTCGGCGGGCGGATCAAGATCGCTCTTCTCTTCGCCTACAAAGCGCCAATCCAGCGATACACCTGTTGGGATCTCAATGATGTCCTGGACCGTGCCGTTCTGAAGGGGCATCGGACCCAACAGAATGTCAAAGTCCCAGCCGCGCTGTTCAACGTCATAGTTGCCATCCGCGTCCAGGAGATCCGATCCTGGGCCGCCCCTGAGAATGTCATCGCCTGAACCACCCGCCAGAAAATCTGCCCCCGTTCCGACACCCCCCAGCAACGTATCCCGACCCGCAGCGCCATACAGCACATCACCATCCAAGCCGCCGTCCAGACGATCGTCTCCATCCCCACCCCGCAGTGCGTCCTCACCCGCATCGCCCAACAGAATGTCATTGCCCTCGCCACCATCGACGATGTCGTTTCCTGTTCCGGCATCGATCAGATCATCACCCCCGTGCCCATTCAGAGCGTCGGAGCCTGCGAAACCGCGCAGCTCCTCGTTGCCATCCTCCCCCTTGATGGTGTCCGCCATCATCGTGCCGGTCAGCAAGGTCGGGAACTCTGACTGATAGAGGTCTCGGACATCCACGCTCGCAACCGTCAAAACCTCGTCTGCAATGTTCTCGAACAGCGTTGAAATGGGAAACGAGCTGACCTGAATGAGCACAAAATCGTCGTTGGCATCGGCATCGGTCAGACCCCGAACCCCGATGCTACGGCCCTCAGACCCGGCATCCAGTTGCACTCGGTACTGACCTGCCGCGGCATTTACGGTGAACACGCCAGGACCAAACAGCGCCAGTTTGTCCGGGTCCAACACCGTGAGCATGAGTGACTCGCCGCCAAAGCGAACCTGACGATCCACAACGCGCAGCAAAATCTCGGCGCTTCCGCCTTCTTCCGTTGCACCGTCCACCAATTGCACTTCCGGAAACACCGAGTCGTCTCCGGCCAAGCTGCGGACAATATCGATTGCCGAGGTTCCAAACTCAGACGCCATGGTCATGAAATCGGCCAGTCCCGCCGAATTGGCGATGTCACCGACGGTCTCTTTAAGGTCGGGATGTGCGTTCAGATAGGCCTGCAACTGATCCACTCCAAGCTCCAGGCCGTCCAGTAGAACCGCCGTCCCGAGCAAAACCAAACTGGAAGCACCGGTGACTTGCGGTGGCACTCGGCCCAGGATGGCTTCGAATGGTATCGCCGCGGCCGCGACCCAGTTTGCCCGGCTGATCCAGTTTTCAACTGGCTCAGATTCGGCAAAGTTGAGAAATACCGCCTGCAGCAAGCGATCGAGTTCACCCTGCCCAATCCCCGGCACACCGTCGGGTGTGCGTGGCAGCAGTGTGAGCACCGCCATGAGGGCCGCCACGGACCTCAAGCCGGCCTCTACCGTGTCCAACTCCTGGCCGTTGAGAATGCTGCTGAACTGACTGGCGATACCCTGGGTGTAGGGAAGACTCAGATAGTCCGGAGTCTGGGCGAAATCGTCCTGAAATCCCTTTCCCTGATCAACGATGCGCTGAATCGTATCGAGGAAATGGGCCTCGGCAAATGGCAAGGGACGGGCAGTATCCAGCGCGGGATCCTGTAGCAGGTAAGTATGGCCACCCAGGTGCCCGTCGCCTAAGCGGGACACCAGGTCGCCATTCACGAAATAGTGACGAACGGCATCATCGGATTGGCTGAGATACTCGTGGACTCTGGGATCAAGCTTCTCTTTGGCTATGGCAGCGCTACCACCCAGCCCATTGAACGTCACAAGCTGGACCTTGACCGGAAGCGGCGAATCAGCGCCAAAGTGTCAAAGAAATAGCAATCAGACTCTTGCGCAGCATACTGCGCCAAAGCGCCGCCTAGGCTATGGCCAGTCAAAGTAATGTTATCGACGCGACTGCCAGGTCGATTCAAGTACTCTAAAACTGCTGCTCGATTGCACTCTCCATTGTGGCCACCCAAGGCTGACAGATTCGCATATACATCTTTGAGATCGTCCGTTCCTGCAAAAGCAACAATGGCTTCTCTCGACGATTCATTTATATATGCAATTGATTTAAATCCGGTATGGTTGTCAATTATAAAACCCGTCTCAGAATAAGTTGCATCTAAGAGGAAATTAAAACCAACGCCTATCTTACCCGGACTATATGCGGCATGCGACGCAACAAGCGCATTATATTGATTCTCGAGCATATCCATTGCCCTCATTCAAAGCCTTCGATCAAGACTCACGTGCACGATCTAATCCATGCTGAGTTGGCTAGTCAAACAGCCGAAGACGAATAGAGTCTCAGCAAGAGCGACGCTAATCAAGAAAAGTGGAAGCACAAATCGATATACCTTGCGCTAATCCAGTAATCCTGATCAACATCACGTGGCAGTAGGCCAGGAGAGTAGAGAAACGCTAACTTACAGCCGTCTCGGGAGATACTCGGCCCCCAAACTAGACCGCTTACTACTTTCCGAGTTTCGTTGCCCTGTAGCAGATAGGCGCCTGCAGAACCGACGTCACCCGTGCCATTCGTATTGAATGAAACAACGATTGGACCGAGCTTGGTTCCAACGACCCACATCGCTCCGCGCTCGGCCCATGGGCCAATGGGTATGCAGTTTTTGGAAACCGAACCATCCGACAACAACCACCAGTACTTCCAGCACTGAGAATCAAAGTGCTTTTTCTGAAATCCCACTGCGAACGGCTGAATCAAGTAAGAATTGTTGAATTCAAAATACCCAACACGACCAATCAAATGGGATTCCATGGGTAGCGTCTTTTTCATCTGGCCATCAGACCCATATAGGTACGCCGCCGTTGACTCATTCGATTCCAGCGCCATTGACCCACGACTGATTATTCCTCCTGCTTGCGTCAGAGGGATCCAGTCACTACCACGAAATGCTATCGGTGCATCCCAAAGCTGGCAGTCGATTGCCGAAACGCGCTTGTAACGCTTGGTCTCTTTTGTGAGCTTCGGTCTCATAGTTTCCTGTTCTGCGCCAAACTCACCGGTCATCAATTTGCGCTGCGATATTGCCGCCAAGGACGGATCACCCGTCAGGTAGCTGATGAAACCATCGTAGAAACAAAGGTTCCAGGCATCCTCACGATATACGGTCACTTCTCCGGAGTTTGTATCCCAAATCAGCAGGTGTTTTCTCGGAAAATCCGAGTCTTGCTGGTGCGCATCAGCTTTGGAACCAAGCCAACCGACAAACATGACACGATGATCATCGATCCAATAGGTCGGTTCGGAATCAAAACCAAAGACACCCGAGTCTAGGAGCGGGACCTCCGCATCCTCGGATTTGCTGCATGCAGCGACAAAAAAGGCGAGCAGCAAAAGCAAACCGACGGCCTTGGTGAAGCGGACGAAGCGCAAAGCGCGATGTTTGGCAGTATCCGCAACGCGCTCAGCGTTCTTGGAAGCTTTCATCCTTGAACCTCAACAGCGGGCTGATCAGGTAGTCCATGATCGTACGCGTACCGGTGGTGACATCGATCTGAGCTGTCATTCCGGGGGTGAGTCTGACGTTGGCATCGGCGATTTTGATCGCCTGAACAGCCAGTTCCACGCGTGCGGGGAAAACCAGCTGGCCGGACTCGGATTGGACCGCGTCCTGGGACACATGCCTTATTGTGCCGTCCACAGTGCCGTAACGTGTGAAGGGAAAGGCATCCAGTTTGACGCGCGCGAGCTGACCCGGGACGACAAACCCGATGTCCCGATTCTGCACCAACGCCTCGAGCTCAAGCCTCTCGCCAATCGGCACGAGGGTAACCAGCGCCTGTCCGGCTGATACCACTGTGCCCACGGAGGTTGCGCCCACACGTTGCACCACACCGTCGACCGGCGAACGCAATACGTGCCGCGCCCGCCGTTCCTCCAGTTTGAGCTGTTCGCTTTCCAGTGCTTCCAAAGCATGGGAAGAATGGACGAGTTGATCGAGCCACTCCGCCCGAAACCCGGCCTGGAGCGCAATCCGATTCTGCTCTAGTTGATCGATACGCGCGCGAATCTCACTGGCGCGTGCCTGGGCTGATCTGAGATCGTGCACCTGCTCAATCCGTTTCCTTTCAACATCCAACCAGTTCAGTCTTGGCTGCAGCTTCTGGGCCATAAGGGACTTGAGCTTGGCGGCCTGCTCGTCCACCAGGGGCAAGGTCTGCTCCAGCTTCGCCACCAATGCCAGAGTCTGATTCAACAAATGCTGCTGGGTTCGGATCTCATGCCCACTGCTGTCGAGTTGCGCCCGGTATCGCGCCAGTTCACTGGCGACCAGCCGCAGTTCAGGTGGTGTATGGTCTATGGAATAGTCATCGCCGTATGGCTCTCGCTCGACACCCTGCTGCACCTGATTCAGCAACGTGCGTAAGCGGCGATCCTTGGCCCGCGCCTCGCGCAGCTCGGAGGTCAGTCGGCGCTGATCCGCATCTATCAGCGCCGTGTCGAGGGAGATCAAAATATCCCCGGCGCTCACGCTCTGTCCTTCGCGAACTCGAATTTCGGCAACCAATCCCTCGCTAGGCGCTTGTACGACCTTGGATCGGCCGCTGGTGATAACCTGCCCGGTTGCCCGTGACACGATCTTGACCTCGCTCAGCGAGGCCCAAGCAATGGCGAGCGTCACGAATGTGGTCAGACACCATAGAAGCGCTCGCCCAACTGGCGGTGGGGGTGAAATCTCAAGCTCCGAGGCGCTGGGATAGAAGCTGTGGCCGACCTGAGATGTCGCCCCACTTGCGTCATCAGGGCAGCGACTGGCATCCGCAGAACACGCATCGTGTTTCACTTTCAGGAAGCCTCACGGTAGAGGCGAAACCCCATCAGCTCGGCCTGTGCGTGGACCAGGTTCGCGAAGTAACCACCATTCGCGATCAAGTCCCGGGGCCTGCCATCCTCCTCAATCCGGCCTTTACGAATCGTTAAGACCCGGTTCACGGAACGCAGCGCGCTCAGGCGATGGGCAATAATAATCACGGTTCGGCCTTGGCAGATTCGCTTCATGTTGGACTGCAGAATCTCTTCAGCCTCAAAATCGACCGCACTTGTTGCCTCATCCAACACCAGCACCTGCGGTTCGCCGATGAGGGCCCGGGCAATCGCCAGACGTTGACGCTCACCACCGGACAGGTTTACGCCGCCTTCCCCAAGAAACGTATCCAGGCCCCTGGGCAGGCGGCGAACGAATTCAGCCGCACCGACAAGCTCCAGTGTCGACCACAGCCGTTTTTCATCCGCTTGGGGCGAGGCCAAAGCGATGTTCTCGCGCACACTTCGATTGAACAGTCTTGTGTCCTGGCGCACCACCGCAATCCGGCGCCGCAAACGGGTCAGATCCATGTGCCTTGTGTTCAGCCCGTCAACCTGAACCGCGCCATGTTCGGGTATGTACAGCCCTTGAAGCAACGACCCAACGGTACTCTTGCCACTGCCGGAAGGCCCCACGATTCCGACCAGCTCACCCGGCTCAATGGCGATGGAGACATCATCCAGTATCCAAGCGTCGTCGGGTCGATGGCGAAAGCGCACATGCCGGAACTCCAGTGCGCCAATAGAGGTTTCCATATCCGGCAGGGCCGCCGCATTTCGAGGTTCGGTGGGTGTGTTCATCAATTCACCGAGACGGCCGACCGACACTCGTACCTGCTGAAACTCCTGCCAGAGCTGAATGAGGCGCTGCATTGGTAGCATGAACCTGCCGACGATCATGCTGAACGCGACAAGCTGTCCCACACTCAACTCAGCGGACATCACCATGCCTGCGCCAAGCCAGATCGTGACGAGCATCGCCAAGCGCTGAAGCATGGCCGCGGCCTGGTTTGCAATAGAGGCAATGTTGGCGGCCTTGAACACCGCACGGACATGCCCTGCTAACCGAGCCTCCCACTCGGCCAGCAGCGTCCCCTCGGCCGCCAGTGATTTGATGGTTGCAACTTCGCTCACGCATTCGATGAGCTGAGCCTGGTTGTGCGCGCCTGTTTTGAACTGCTGTTCAAGTCGCTGCCGCATGATCGGAGTCATCAATACCGCCAGCAACCCGAAACCGCCCGCGATCGAAAGAACGGCAAGGGTCAGGTCCACGCTGTAATGGAGCATCAGCATGATGAACAATCCGCTGAACAAGACGTCGATCGCGGAGAGCAGCGCAGGCCCAAGCATAAAACGTCTTATCGTTTCGAGCTCACGGACCCGAGTGACGGTTTCACCGACGCGCCGATTGGCGAAGTAGGCAGCCGGCAGCGACAGCAGGTGGCCGAAGACGTCGGTACCGAGGCGGGCGTCGATACGGCTGGAGGTGTGCGCCGCGAGATAGTTTCTGAGGCCACCCAGACACCGCCTCAAAAACAATGACAAGCAGCATGCCAAGACCAAGGACATCCAGGGTCGTATGCCCCTGATGTGCCAAAACCTTGTCGATCACAACCTGAAAGAACACCGGTGCGGCCAAAGCCAGCAGCTGAACCACGAACGAAGCAACCAGGATTTCGATCAGAACTCGTCGGTATGGCGCAAGACTGCGCAGAAACCATCGCAACCCGAACGCGATCACCGGGGCATCGCGATCAACTGGTTTGAACAGAAGACCATCAAAAGGGAACGCTCGGACAAGGTCCACATCCGTGAGCTGAACTGGACGTCCAGATCGGCTGCAATGGACAAGCACGGAATCTGTGCCGAGTGATTTGACAACCACAACCCAACCGCGCGCCGGGATTCGACACAGGCAAGGCATGGGAAGACGAAGGAATTCAGCCCAGCTTTGCACTGCCGTTGGAGTAGAACGCAGCCCGATCCGCCCGGCAAGCTTCCGAAGAATATGCGGATTGTCGCCATCGACAGTTCGCGCACTTCGCTCGTATTGAGCCGTGTCAAACGGACAGCCCAAGAGCCGTGCCAGGACCGATAAAGAGTGCAGCCCCGTCGCCGGGGCGGCTGCACCTGAAGTGAAGATAGGCATCCTTGCCCGACCTCCTTCCATGTTCGTTTCAGTGCGCCGAATCCGTGTGCGCCACTGCCGTCTAAGCGGTTGCCAGATGAGTTGCAACGCCCTTGCCAACTGTTTCACAAATGCAACAAAAACCGTGCTCGAAGATTCGCCGGCGATAAGATTCACAGGCCGCGCCACGCCTCTCACACGTCTGAAATAGTTCAGATTTCCGAACACCGACTCGAGCCGATTTGGCTCGGCATGGCCAACTCGCGCAGGCGGCGGAAGGTGATTCGGACGCGGCATAAAACGACTGCCACAGAACTCGTTTCAGGTGACGCAACGGGTCAAAGAAAGTCCTGCAGAGGCACCCGCTTTGGGCGCGCGCAATCGCCGCATCTGGGTCAAAAAAAGGCCCTACAATACATTCATGCAATATCGGTAAAACCGAAACCGGGGGGGCTTTTATCCGGCGGTTGGCGCCGCTGAAATTTTTGCAATGATTGGGTTCAACTCATTCATTGATATGGCATTTGAGCTGGTCCTCTCCGGACGGGCGAAAGGTATCCGCCGACGTTACATAGCCTCCATGATCGGCAATCTTTGCGTGCTGTCCGTGTTCGGCAGACCCAGGCGAGTGTCAGCCTGGCCCTCAGGTTGCTTGCCCAGAAGGCCTGAGTACCGACAAAGGCAACCGCATGCGAAAGCAGGCGGGCGCAAAGTCACCGGTCTAAGGGGCGCCGAGCCCTATGACAGCGGGATTACCGAAGATTCCAATCTGCGACCGACGATCGCATGACGGTTGGGGATGATACCCAAGCATTCCTGTTTCGGATGCATCTCCAACGGGCTTCGCTGCAACTTTGCCTTTTCGGACTCCTACTTCGGCCAAGCTGAAACGGAGACCGACGCATGGACCTATCAACAACAATAAGGGTTGCCCGCCCACAGGGGCCGCATCCATATAAAGATCGGCAATGCAGGCTCCCGAGCGCGATACCTGCCAGCGCATATGGAGGCGCGGCCAAGGCAAGCCGCCTTAAACTCCTGTTTACAGTCATGCTACTGGCACCGGGATTCGCCGGCGCAGCAGTTCCGAAACTGATACCCCTGTCTGGCGACTGGAACAATGACGGTCGCAACACCGTGGGGGTCTTCAATTCGACCACCGCTCAGTTTTTCTTGAAGTACGCCAACGACAACGGCGACTTCGACCGTGTCTTCAGATACGGCCAATCCGGATGGTACGCGATCGCAGGCGATTGGAACGGCGACGGAATCGATACCATTGGCCTGTACAACCCAGCCAATAGCCGCTTCTTTCTGCGCAACAACAACAGCCAGGGCAAAACCAGCGTCACCTTTCGATTCGGTCAAGCGGGATGGGTCCCGATCGCAGGTGACTGGAACGGCACCGGGCGAGACTCGGTTGGGGTGGTCAATCCAAAGACGGGCCGGGTGTTCCTGAAAAACGCGCTGGCACAGGGTCCCTACGATTACACCTACAAATTCGGGCAAGCGGGATGGCAGGCCATCGCAGGGGACTGGGACGGCGACGGTGTCGATACCATCGGCGTATACAACCCGTCGACAAATCGATTCTTTATCAAGAACACGCATACCACTGGGCCTAATGATGCCAACTTCAAGATCGAGCCTGTCGGCACCGGCTGGCTCACGGTCGCTGGCGACTGGAACAAGGACGGTTACGACAGCGTCGGCACCTACGATCCGGGCGCCCAATCATTTCTTCTAAAGCACATCGCCAGCGCAGGCACCGTCGACGCGATTCTGGACGGCGCAATCGATGACGGTAAAACCGACGGTGGCGGCAGCGGCGGCGAGATGGCCCCGATACTGCCCGGCTTCGACCCGGTTGCCGAGAGCCGCTGGGACGAGACGGCGGTTCGAAAAGTTCTGGGAACGTTTGCGTTTGGTGGCCAGGCTGAAGATGTACAGATCGCACTGTGGGCTGGCATGCCGGCAAGACAAGCCATCGTCGAAATGCTCACATTCGATACCCACAACCTGAAGCTCTCCAAACCGTCTCCCCGGGACACGGACAATCTGGCGTTGCGCGATGGCACGCTGAAAGGTTTGAGCGATTTCTGGTCATCGGACCTGCCCGGTAACCCGGTCTATCGCGACCATCGCCGCTACTACACCGACGACGGAGACCTCAACCGCATCTGGGCAAAAGCAGCCACCAGCCGGGGCCTGAACCCATTCCGGCAAAAAATCGGCATGTGGGAGGCCCATTACCACATGGCGGTCAATCAGAACGCGGGTGTGCCGGACTATGTGATCATTCACTACTACGACGAGATCATGAACAACCTGGCCAGCGGCATGTCGTACGACCAGGTGTTGGCCAACGCTGCCGCCTCGGCCGCAATAGCGTTGCAATACGGTCACCGCAAGAACTCATACAAAGACGGCGAGTGCCGCTGCAACGAAGACTTCGCACGCGAGTTCCATCAACTGTTCTTTGGCATCCTCGGCACCTACAACCCTGAACGCCACGAGACAATAGCCATCAAAAACACCGCCCGAGCACTGACCGACATGCCGGTGCCGTGGCTGGACTACATCGACCGTTATGCCAAGACCATCGTATACGGCTCGGAGTACCACTACCCGGGTACGCTGAACATTCTGGAGACGCCCATCGGTGGCAGCAACGCGCTGCAGAGGCTGAGGCAATTGGCGCGCGTGGCGATCCGACACCCCGAGAGCCTCGCCAACCTGCCGGTGAAAATCATCGAAGGACTGGCGGACGACAACCTGACGGAGGCCAAGAAGGCGAAGATTCGCCTTGCATGGGCCGCGATGGCGGAGAAAAACCTGCTGGATTTTCTGCGAGCGTACTCGGTGTCCAAGATGTTCCACCTGCCAGACCGCGTGAAACTGTCCACCAGTTTCGACCGCTATCTGATGGTTGCCAACAAGATGCAAATCAGCAACTCGGAAGGCTACTTGGATCTGTATGGAGCCACGGATTTCTACAACGAAGGCGTGCAGGCATTCCGGCCCAAACACAACGTGTTCGGAGGACAGACCGGTACAGAAGCGGCGGATAGCACGGACATCTTCCAGTACAACTGGCGGCGATCAACCGATCAGTACTGGCGCATGGCCCGCTATGAGTCAGACAACTACGACCGCAGCTGGACCAAGGACTGGTCCCAGACGGTGCCGGTCAACGCGTTCGGCACCTACGTGGTAAGCGACGTTGCCGAGTGGCTGTGGAACCGCTTCGTAGGCGACGGGCTGAAGAATTTCGGACCGTTGGAACGCGCCTACGTCGTTTCGCTGCTGGCCTCTGACCGCGATCTCAACTATCTGCTGGACTACGAAAACCTGGATTGGGTCATCAGCAGCGCCGAGGCCGTCAACAACCCAATGATCAGTATGCTGATCGACTCCCTGGCACGTCAGCCGATGCTGTTGGACAGCTACTACGCAGAAGACCGGAAAACCGCTCACACCCGGCTGAGCAATGCCATCAACTTCATACTGGCAACACCTTACGTCTTTGCACAGGAGGGCCGCTGACATGATGGAGCGCAGAAATTTTATCAAGGCGGCCCTGGCGACCGGGCTCCTGTACGGCACGGGCTCGCTGCCCAGCGTATCCCGTATCGCACAGGCAGGATTTGCACCGGTCAATCGACGCATACTGGTCAACGTGATGTTGGCCGGCGGACCGGATTTCCGGCATCTTTTCCCGCCTGCATACAACGCCAACAGCGCAAGTTTCGGCTACAGGTACTGGGAGGCGCGGGCGCGTTCCCACGACATTTCCAGCAGCAGCGCGAGCGCCTGGCAGAATCGGTGGACCAACGACTACTTTCCTGTCTCAGGCGGTGGTACCACATTCGGCATTTTGCGAAACTGTGGCTGGCTTAAGCGCATGTACGATCAGGGCAATGTAGCAATCATTGCCAATGCCATCGGTTCCTCCAGCCGCGACCATGATCATTCGATCAGCATCCTGGATCAGGGCAACCGCGCTTACCTGGCCAACGCGACCGAAGGCTCGGGATGGGGCGGTCGCCTTGCCAAAGCCGCCGGCGGTAACGCCGTCGCGTTGACCAAAACCCCGCGACGGTTTTGCTATGGCCCTCACCCCACCAACCCGCAACTGTACGACAACGCAAACATGATCTCCGCGGCAGATATGCGCAACGTGGGGCTATACCAGACCGACCCGGATTCCAATCCGACCTACACCCGGGCACGACTGGTGCGCAGTCTGTCGAACTACTATCGCGCCAAGCGCGCCGAAGTGCCAAGAGGCAGTACCTTTGGTCGGATCGTCGAACACGAGCGAAGGCTCAGGCAGTTCGAACAACCCATCAACAATCGCTTGGCAACCCTGCCGATTCCATCCGGAATAGCCGATCTGTATTCCGGCGGCGTCCTGAACTCGGGCAGCTTTGGGACACAGATTCGCAATCTGTATGACGCATTAGCCTGTAACGATGTGCTGAACATGCGTACCGCGTCGCTGGAGTACAACGGCTGGGACAGTCATAAGGGACAGCGCAACATGATCGAACCCAAGCTCTCCGACATGTTCGGCGACGGCAAGGCCCTCGACACGCTGTATCAGAACCTACCGGGGGATGCTCAGGCCAATACGGTCATCGTGATCGCGGGTGAATTCGGACGTCAACTGAAAGCCAATGGCGACAACGGAACCGATCATGGTCGTGGCAACTACATGCTGATCATCGGGCAACCCGTGAGTGGGGGCGTTTACGGGAACATGTTCCCCACCAGCGAGATCGCCAAACTCACCGGCAACAGCCCTGACATTGACGGCCGAACCCATATCGATCGGCACTTTGGCGCGGTGTGCGATTGGGTGCAGCCGGGCAGCGGCAGCGTAGTGTTCCCGGCGCGGGCAACATCGGACATCGAGCCCGGCGTCAGCTTTGGTGCCCTGATGAGCGGATAACGAGTACGTAGGCTTCAGGGAACTCGCTCACCCAAGCCTCAAAAGGTTTCCGATTTGCGCATAGGGATTGTGTGCAACACCGATCGGAAAGAAGAAAGGGCGCGGCCTCGGCCGCGCCCTTATGTTGAGTCGCCAGACATCGCTGACCGTTAGTTCGGCTCCACGACCTATTGGCTGCGTCGAAGCCGCCCGACGCCGGCCAAGCCGACCAAAGCACAACCAAATAGCCAGAGCGCAGGTGGCACAGAAATGGCTCGGTCGGCCCGGAGCCGGGCTGCTTCGGAATCCGATTTGCTCGCACGCGTGAACGATTGCGAATTCGGCCCAGGCCCGGCGTCAGGGAGCCGAGCGCCGCTCTGTTTCTGGCCGATACCCGACATCAGACCGTCCAGGCGACCGCCGCTCGAGTCGAGCGCCGTTTCCGAAACAGCGCCCTGCCCCTTCGCCTGCAGCGAAACACGCTGAGCGGAACTGGGCTCTTCAGAGCTGCGGGAGTGTGTCAACGAGTCAGTATTAAGAAGCCGCACCGCAGCGGGAGACTGCCAGTTCACGCCTGTGAAGTCATAGCTCTCTGGAGTGCCTGCCCGGGCCAGAAATTGTGGCGGCGTGTCATAAGCTCCCATAGGCTTATACTCGATCGCCCCCGCGCCCTCAGCGCCAATACTGATTGCCGCCGCAAGAGCGAGACCGAGTATGGCTCCCAGCCTTTTGTGCCGCCGGCAGGTTGGCGCGTGCATCGCTTCACTCTGATCGATGGAAGGGAAAACCGCACACCAGCCACCAAGGATCTGGTGTCGATCCAGACCAACGCCAGACCACAGCTGCTCCATCGTCGCCGGTCTGAAGTTGGATAGACGCATCTTGTTGCTCTCTAGAGCGAGTGGGCAAACCCACGGGCCGTCCCGGTAAAGGACCCCGTGGTTGGACCCGTGATTTCGGTGAGCTAAAGTGTGGTGGAGTATTTGGCAGGGTTATATCAGCGCAAATGACAGAGTGGCGTAGGAAGAAGTCGTCAGCGCTAATTGTAGTACATTTACTTACAGTCGGATAGGAAATCTCTTAAGTCATGTTGCATCAATATCTTACAAAATGACTGTCAGATTTCTTAACAGTCGAGAGTGTGAGACCGGGTGAGCAATGCCGGCCGAGGTGCGTGTCGGAACTGACATGCCTTGGCTCTTCAGGTTTATTTCTTGACCGAAATTGCCGTGCGTGAATCAATCGAACTGTCGGTGGGAAGCGCTTGGATCATCGAACCCCTATGGGTGCGTAATCGGCTGCCTGCAGGTAAAATCACGTGCGCAGATCAGTCAACCAAGTCGTGTTCGAAAGCGTATCGAGTCAGTTCAGCGTTGTTCATCAATCCCATCTTCCTAAGCGCTCTGGATCTATGGGTATGCACCGTCTTGACGCTTAGACAGAGCTCTCTCGCGATCAAGGATGCGGTTTGGCCTGAAGCCAGAAGGCGAAAGATCTGGAATTCCCGATCCGACAGATGGTCATGGGTGCTGGAAGCGCTCGTGCGCTCACCGTTGACAACGCTGACCAGACTTTCCGCCAGCTCCTGGCTCACAAATCGGCCACCATTCAGAATTTTCTCAACCGCTTCATATACTTGATCGGCTGGCAAAGTTTTACTGATATAACCGCGGGCGCCAGCGAGCAGAGCGCGCACACCATACCGACGTTCGTCGTGAACGCTCAGAACCAATACCGGCATTTTGGGAAGCTCCCGGCGCATTCTCTTGACTAACTCAAGACCGTTCTGACCGGGGAGTTCGATATCCATGATGACGAGATCCCAGGATTCGCTCCTGAAACGCGCGCAAGCGGTGTCGGCACAAGCCGCCTCACCAATCGTCCAGTCGCTTCGATGCTCCTGCAACAGGGATCGCAGCCCCTTTCTCACTAAAGCGTGATCATCCACCAACAGTATCCGCTTCATGCCTCTTCGCGCTCCCGTTATCCCACGCGGTCGTGCTGCCGACGTTTTGAGTTTTTCAGATCCTCAATACGCCTGCCGCCGCAAGGAACGGGCCAAGGGTCACTCGACTGGGATTAGCTGACGTGTAGCCTGGCGAGTCACTGAATTGGCACATCTTGAGAGGTTGCCGATGGAAAGTGACACAACCCTCTATTTACGTTTGAAATTATTGAGACCACTGATCGAATTCTGATACGAACAGCAACCGGACACGACAGTTTACCGTACGCCATTGGATGACAGGATTTGTGCGTACATTACCCCATCGAACCGCCAATAATGTAAAACATTCCTGACACCGCCGACTGCCTCGGAGCCATGTGTGGCTGGTTGGCACCCTCTGATCTAGTTTTACAGCGCTCCCAGCGTCCTGCGCGCCTCTTGATGTCCGGGAAACTCACTGCTTTCAGACAGAGCCATCTGGAGATGGGTCTTTGCCTGATCCGCTTTACCCAAGTGAAAGTAAGCCATCCCGAGGTGGTACTGAATCACAGGAATATCAGGCGCCTCCCTGGCAGCGATCTCAAGTTCCGCCACCGCCTGTTCGAATTCGCCTCTCAGATACCGCACCCAACCCACGGTGTCCCTGAAGTATGGATTGCCGTCAGTCTCCAACCTCTGCACCAGGCTCAATGCACGATCGAGGGCCGCCTGATCAGGGTCTCCATCGGTCAACAGCATCGCAAGGTTGTTCTGCGCAACCGCCACGTCCGGAAATTCGGCCAGAAGATCCTCATACTGAGCGATCGCCGCCGTGGTCTGCCCGTCCTGTTCCAGGAGCGTCGCCAACTGAAGCCGCAGGGTCGCATCACCGCCGGTGGCGTCTATGCCCTCCCGCACCACAGCGATCGCCTTGTCGCTCTGCTCACGACTGCTGTAGAGACTGGCCAGGTTCCGATATGGCAGTGGCCAATCCGGCCGGATCGCCTTTGCCTTCAAGAAGGCTGCTTCGGCCGCCTCACCCTGTCGCATGACTCCGAACACTTCACCCAGGAGATTCTGAATCAGGAAATTGTCGGGGTCTTGCGTAAGAACCGCATCGAGGCGGTCCACTGTCATCTCACCTTGATCAGAAGCCAATAAACTCTGCGACATAGCCGAAAGTGGCTCGGCCGAATCGGGCTTCAGCGCCAACGCAGCCTCGAACTCCTGCACACTCTCGTCAAACCGCTCCAGTCCCTGCAGAGCCAGGCCGGCATAGTAAGAACCCTCCGCCCGGTCCGGGAACTCGGTTTTCAAGCGCTGTGCCAGAACCAGGGCTTCTTCGAAAGCTTCTTGTTGCAACCGTATCTGCGCCATAGCCTGAAGTACCGGACGATCATCGCGGGTAACCTCCAGCATGTCCTCGAAAACAGCGATGGCACCATCGGCATCGCCGTCTGCCGCCAGCATGCGCGCCAGATCCACATACGCCTCAGCATCCTCGGGATCCAGATCCAGGGCTTTTCGAAAACTGTCCACCGCCAGTGAGGAATCACCCTTCATGGCGTGGGCTCGGCCCAGCAAACGGCGGGCAAAGGCAGAGTTGGGGTTGTCTCGTAACACGGTCCGCAGATCGACGATGGCCCGATCCGGCTGTTGCTGTTCCAGATTAATACCCGCTCGTATGACCAGCACCTGGCTGTCGTTCGGATTTTCGGCGAGCACTTCTTCGATTAGAACCAGTGCCAGGTCATATTGGCCATTATCGGAGTAGTGTTCCGCCAAAAACCGGCGTGCCGACAAGCCGTCTGCTCTGGTCCCGTTGTTCTCAATAATATCGCGATAGACTGCAACCATGTCGTCGGTGCGCTCGGTGGCACCGTAAAGACGCGCCAGACCGAACTGGAGACGATACGCTTCAGGCGCCTGAGCAATAAAGGCGCGCAGTTGCTGCTCGGCGGGTTCAGCCCCACGGTGACGCAACAGAAAGCTGACAAGGGTAAGCTGAGTGTCGACCCGCGTGGGGTCTATGTCGATGACCTCGCGCAGCGTTGCTTCCGCCAGTTCGAGCTGTCCCGCCCGTTGATAGGCCCCATAGAGGCGCAGACGGTGCTCAACGTTTTTCGGCTCGAGTTCAACAATGGCAGCCAAGGTTTCCGTCATTTTGGCGTCAGCCCCGGCCCGTTCGTAGACCTGAGCCAGAACGATGCGCAACTCAGGGTCTTCTGGGTTGGCCGCAATGCCATCTTGGATTACTGAGACCGCTTCATCCAGCAGGCCGGCATCGGCGTACAACATAGCCAGCAAACCGCGCGCCTTGCCATTCGCCGAATCCGCAGCCAGAGCCGCCTTGGCGTCAGCAATCCCTTCCTCCCTGCGCCCCAGACGGGCCATTGCCGCAGCACGGAGCACCAAAGCATCCGCGTTCAAACCTTGAAGCTGAAGCGCCGCCTGAGCTTCTTCCAAAGCCTTGTCAGGGGCCCCAGCCAGGAGATAGATCCCACCGAGGCGTATGTGTGCATCGACGTTTTGAGCGTCAAGCTGAAGAACTGCCGCATAGTTCTCGAATGCAGCCTGCCAGTTCTGCCTCTTTTCTTCGGTCAGCGCAAGCTGGTAGCGCGCCGGGACGTATTTTGGGTCGATTTGAAGGACGTTTCGAAACTCAAGCCGCGCCTTCTGGTAGTTGCCCGCATCATAGAGTGCCATTCCGCGATCGAAGTATGCGGCCTTGCGGTCGTCCTTGCTGCCGCACCCAGTCAGCGCGAGCGCGGCAAGCAAAATCAAAGCACCGAGCACCCTCATTGACACTGATAATATTCCCATGCTGCATGAGCCAGCAGATTGGTGCGGCACTTGATCACCGCAGTCGGTAGCTTCATCCTCAGATCATGCTGGTCGAACGAACGACGAGGCGTTAAAAGAGACTGCGTATGCATACGATTGCGAGAGAAGCCGCCGCTCCAACCCATAAAACGACCCGTGTCCCTCGACCTCGCCCAAGCAATATCTCTGCCGCATAGCATAGAACAGTGAATTTAAAAGCAATTGCACCGACCTGCTTGGAAGGCAATCCCATATCGGGCAACGAGGGTATCAGGAGTACCAGGAGGACAACGAGCAAATCCATGGGACTGGCCCGGAAGCTGGTGCGACCAGAGAACCGAATCATGCCGATGGACGCAACGACGATCAAGACAAACACCGCATCGATGGGCAAGATCAAGCCTTTGAGCCAGCCCGGATGGAGTTCCAGTGCATACGCCGCCGTTGCGGCAGCAACGTACAGGCTCAACCGCTGAAGCATTTCCGCCCAATGCCTGGGTTCGAACCAGATACCCAGAGCAAGAGCGCAGAACATGATCGCCGCCAAAATGCCCAGGTCCCAGCTGACTGCACTGGCCGCCAGCGCGGCGAGAATTAACGCACAAGGGAACGCAAAGGTTACAAAAAGCCTCGGAATGCGCGTCACCAGATTCGGCCATGGTTTTTTGCGCCATTGCCTTAAGCGTCCATCAACGCCTCTAGAACATCTGAGCGGACGGCGATTCGCAGATCGCGACTGAATGCAAACTGGAATGCCAGCAGCATCATCAAGGCGAATATGGAGCAAACCAGCAGCAGGACCGCGTCGGACTCGTAACGCAGTACGAACGCGAGCGTAATCAGCGTAGTTTGTATCCCATAAACAACAATGACAGCCTCGAAGTGATTAAAGCCAAGCTGCATCAGCTTGTGATGTATATGATTCTTGTCGGGGTGGAACGGTGAGCGACCCTCGCGGATGCGCTGAACCATTACGGAAAACGTATCCAGTATGGGCAAGCCCAGAAGAAGCAGGGGTAATAACGGGCTCAGCGCGGTGTTCGAGCGTTCAACCAGAACGATACACATGACAGCACGCGCTGAATCCGAGGAACTGGCTCCCCGTGTCGCCCATGAACACACGAGCCGGATAGCTGTTGTAGCGAAGGAAACCCAGAACGCTACCGAATATAGCCACCGCACTTGTGGTAAGCGCGTCATCTCCGGCAGCGAGGGCTAAGGCCGCGATCACGCCAAGGACAAGCAAGGTAGTTCCGCCTGCCAGCCCATCCAGTCCATCCGACAGATTGATGGCGTTGGTAATACCTATCACGAAAAAGAACGTCAGCGGCGCCCCAAGCCAAAACGGCATCGTCAGATCCGGGAAAAACGGTACGCGCGTGATCAGCACACCGCCGAACAGGATCGCGATACATGTGGCGATGATTTGCCCGAGAAATTTCAGTCTGTAATCCAAGTCTCCCTTGTCATCCCAAATCCCGAACCCGACCAGCACACAGTACAGCAAAAAGCATTGCGGACAGCTCGGCACGAAGAGGCGCCCAAACCAGTATGGGTAGGGCTGCCGCAATGACCATGGCAATCCCACCGACCCGAGGGATGGGGGTGACGTGGACTTTCCTTTCGTTGGGCGCATCGAGCAAACCGAGTTGCGGAGCCAGCCGCATCAACAGGGGCACCAGCGCTATGGAAAGCAGCGTCGATGCGACAAGGGCCAACTCCCAGCTCACAACATCCCCCCGACTACTCCGGTATATACCGATCAAGGGGCGGAACGACCAGTCGCACCATTTCCGTCAACTGCGCATCGACAGCCGCAACATCTTGCCCTGGACGCACCGCGGCTGTGAGCCGAACCAAAGCGCCATCCGTTCGACTCCGCGTCAGCGCATCCCAGAACAGGTACCATTTCACCAGATATTCATTGGTCAAAATGCGCCCGCGTTGCTGGAACCAGTAGTAGACGAGCTGTTTGGTATCCTCCAACTCTATCTGCACCCGATTGACTCGGAGCGGTTTCCCCGCCGCTTCGACACCATCAATGCTACGTTGGGACAAGTCGGTAATCCGCCATCCACCACCGGGTATGCAGGAGCGCGGCGAATGCACGGAAGCCCCTTTGCGCTGAGACTCGTAATAAGCCACATACACATTGACCAAGTCGCCATTCGGGTTTGAATAGTCGGCGAGAAAATAGTCCTCGAACTTCAAGGCATCGACGTATATCTGATCGAGCTGTCCAACGTCAGCGGACCAGTCAGAAAGTTGAAGCGGAAAGTCCGCAAAATACGCACGATCTGGGACAATTTCCTCTCGTTCAGGGAGAGTCTGAACCGCCACAGTCGCGGCCATAAGAACAACCACCGAGGCCAAAAAAGGCGCCGGAAGGCGTCGATTCCGTCTGGGCGTATCAGGCGGTATAGGCGCTGGAAAATCCAAACCGAACACTTCACGGAGGGGTTTGCCCTCAGGGGGCACCAACGTGAGTATCCACATGAGCAGTAAAAGCACGCCGAAACTGGCCATGAACACAACCCAGCCTTCAAAGTCGTGCAGCACACCGTCGGCAGCCTCGGGTCCCCAGTACTCCACGGTTACGCCAATCAGACCTATCCTGAAGCTGTTCATCAGGATTGTGATGGGTATGCTTGAGAGAAAAATAACGACCCGCTTCCAGAAGGCGCCCTTGTAAAAATAGGCGACGATGAACGCCAGCGTCATCAACGGAAACAAGTATCGTAGCCCGCTGCAAGCCTCAACCACTTGCAAGCGCATGCTCCCCAGATCGATCACGTTACCTTCAAGGAAGACGCTGATTCCAGCGGCCCGGATAAACGACACGCCGATTTCCGAGGAAATCAGCTGGAGATAGGAAGACAGATTGTTGTAGAGAAAATCCGGCAACGGAACCATGAATACCGAAATCAAAAGAGGTACCGCAATAACACCGAACGCTTTCCAACCAAGCCAAGCCAGCACAACGCCAGCACCGGTAACGAAAAAACCATACTGAACTAACGAATAAAGTGTGCTGAGCTCGCCTGCAAGCAATATGAACAAACCGAAAAGAACGATGATCAGCCCCTCCAGGCACCACTAAACTGGCAAACGGCAGAGTTCGTCGCTTTTTTGCCAAATCGAGATACAACACGATGAACGGCATCAGGTAGCCGTGGCTGTACTCTTCCTGACCCCAATGACAATCACATGTCCATAAGACCTTGCCAGAACAATACACAGACAATCCTGCCGCGACTGCGACCAGAATCCGAATGAGCCAACTGCTTTGCCACACCGGCACAACCGACGCCGCCGCACCAATGGCTGAATTGCGTCCACGCCGAATTTGTGCTGCTCCTCTTGGCATCGGCTCCGAGCGATCCTCCTAGATTCGCTTTCGTGTCTGAATGGAATTCCAGTTCGATTGGAGGGGCATCGCGCGTCAATGCAGGAATGTTGACTACTCAATCGAAGCCCTGGGCATGCAGTGCGCTCTAATTAGGGCAAAAGTCAGGCCAGATAAGTGCACACCCTATGCCGTACCGCTTATTGTGGGTATTTTGACGAGACGATCTGGCTGATGTGGTGAAGTTGAACGGTCGAGATTCAGCCAACCATCGCGGAGACTACCGCCGCAGGAGAGGACAGCAGTATCGCGTGAAACCCAGGGTAAAAAGCTGCATCATGGTGCCGTCGCATCCGTCGTCGCACCTGCAACCGCCGAGGGCGCCGACTCGTTGCCCGCCGCATCCAGGGCAGTGACCTGGAAGCTGTACGCGGTCGCCGCCGTCAGTCCCGTCACCGTGTACGTCAGACCCACTACCGGCCCCGTCGATTGAGCGGTGTCGTCCCTGATGGGCAATCGGCCGTGATGCTGTGCGCAGCCCGGCTCAGGCACATTGCGGGAACAAAATGGGGAACACGGCGCTACCTGAACATGCAGCCGCTGTTCAAACAGACAACAGAATCCGCTACCGCATGAGCACCGCCAATTCAAAAGTGCAAAAGGAAAGTGACACTACCGGAGCGCCTGCCCTCGGGGAAGTTCGACACCAACGATTTGGTGATGTCCTTCGGGGCACTGGCCTACAACATCCTGCGTTGGATGGGGTTACGCGGACTGATGGGCAAACATGCCCCGATCCGCCACCCGGCCAAGCGAAGGCGCTTGCGCACAGTGATGCAGGAGCTCTATCTATCTCGCCGCCCGCGTGGTGCGCAGCGCCCGCCAGCTGACCCTGCGCTTCAGCCACCACTGCCCCGGCCTCGAGGCCTTCCGGAAACTGCACGCCGAATTCCCCTGAGTCGCAGCCTTTCAAAAACGCGGATGGTCGCGAAGGCCAGGGTAAAGTGTGCCCGCCGGCCGCGTAATATCATCATGCGAATTTCCTGGAACGCGACTCATCACGATGCGACGTCTTGCCGTGGCAATTCCGAGCGCCGCGGGCCATTCGACTACGTTTTCCAGCCGAAGTCACGGATCCAGGCCTTAATCAAACCGTTCGAGGAAATGGAGTTAAACCCAGAGTGAAAAACTGTATCAAGGCGCCGCGGCCTGGGTGGTGGCTGATGTAGCTCGCTGTACAATGCCGATTTATCCGGCGTCGCCACCGCATCGACGGCGCTTACCTGGTAGCTGTATAGCGTCTCAGCCGTCAGACCCGTGTCGCTATACGTCGTGCCTGTTACCGTGGCAATCGGCGTCAGATCGCCATCGCGATAGATATTCGTAGCCCGCTACCCCAGTGCCGGTATCCGCTCTAGTATATTCCCACGTCAGGTCGATAGCGGTTTCACTGATGGCGGTCGCTACCAAGTTCGCCGGTACCGTGGGCGCCACCGTATCCGCCGCGGCCTGGGTGGTGGCTGATGCAGCCGCGGACAACGCCAACCACTGGCGTCGCCGCCGCATCGACGGCGCTGACCTGGTAGCTGTATAGCGTCTCAGCCGCCAGACCCGTGTCGCTATACGTCGTGCCTGTTACCGTGGCAATCGGCGTCAGATTGCCATCGCGATAGATATTGTAGCCCGCTACCCCAGTGCCGGTATCCGTCGAGGCATCCCACGTCAGGTCGATAGCGGTTTCACTGATGGCGGTCGCTACCAAGTTCGCCGGTACCGTGGGCGCCACCGTATCCGCCGCGGCCTGGGTGGTGGCTGATGCAGCCCGGCGGACAACGCCGACTCATTCGGCGTCGCCGCCGCATCGACGGCGCTGACCTGGTAGCTGTATAGCGTCTCAGCCGCCAGACCCGTGTCGCTATACGTCGTGCCTGTTACCGTGGCAATCGG
>CAWAOU010000003.1:0-117674 GCA_963783675.1 uncultured Gammaproteobacteria bacterium | reverse complement strand
CTCCTAGGCCGTGCCCGGGGCCCGCTCAAAGTGATTAGCGTAGCCCCGGTGATCGCCCATCGCGGCGCCAGCGGCGACGCGCCCGAGAACACCCTTGCTGCCGTTCGTCTGGCGTCGGAACAGGGCGCGACCTGGGTGGAGGTGGATGCCATGGTAACGCGGGATGGGTATGCGGTCATTCATCACGACGACGAGTTGGGGCGCTGCAATAATGGACGGGGTTGGGTGCTCGGGCACGACTGGGCGGACCTCGCTCGCCTTGACGCGGGCAGCTGGTTCGCGCCGTGCTATGCCGGGGAAGGAATCCCGACACTGGATGCATTGGTACAAACAGTCTTGGAGCTGGATCTGGGCCTCAATCTGGAAATCAAGGCCACCGACGGGTGGGAAGAGCCCACTGTGGACGCAACTGTGGCGGTCTTGCGGCGGCTATGGCCAGAGAACCGGCCGCTGCTTATTTCCAGTTTCAGCGAGCGGGTGCTTGAGTATACGGCCGGTGCGCTACCCGGCGTTAGCCTCGGGTATAACGTCACCGCGATCCCACGGAACTGGGAGCACCGTCTCCAGGCGCTGGGCGCTGCCAGTCTCCACTGCCATTACCAGGCCACTCTGACGCCCGCAGTGGCAGAGGCAGTCAAGCGGGCGGGATACGGTCTTCTGTGTTTCACCGTCAATCAGTCCGCCGACGCTCGGAGGGTCCTGGATTGGGGTGTTGATGGTGTATTCACCGACTACCCCGGGCGACTGATCGCCGAGAATCTGGCACGCTGATCGAGGTCGGGGCTTGCTTAACGTTTGGGCTTACTTGACATTTATGTGCCGACCGAACCTGGCTGCTTCGAAATGGGGTGCCGGTATGTCCGGGCGCCCCACGGGCCTCTCCCAAGGAAATAGAGTCGAATAGGCACAGGTTCGGTCGATCACTCGGTGGTCCCGGATCGATTGCTGCGCGGCGGGCGCGCTGCGGGATCATTCGGGATGAATTCGGGATGAGTCGTTTCGGACAGATGCCGGTTCCTGGCCTGGCGCGGCCGGCGGCGGAATGCATGTTTAGGCAATGGGCTTGTTCTTTTTCTTATTGAGTCCCGGCCATAAAAAAAGCAGCTTCCGTGCCACGGGGCGCTGCCGTGAGGCGTCGCCAGGTCGGGGTTTGGCCGCCGAACAATGGTCCGTCGCCGCATGGCCGCCGCGTCTGGATGCGGCGCAAAGTTGTGGACAAGTTGTTGCGCACGAGCCTTGTGCTTGCGACTGAGGGCTGCCGGTTTTCTCGCGCACTAACGACGCCGATTTTCGTTTCTGCGACCTACGAATTTCGTACCCGTCCCAGCGGGTCGCGGGCGGATTTGGGTTATCCACAGTTTGTACACCGCTTGCACCCACCCATTTCCTTCTGACCACATCATATTGTGCTTGACCTGAATTCAAACTACTTTCTATAGTGGTCCGGCCCAGGCTTTGATTAAGCCCTTGGCCCAAGCACAAACGGCCAATTCGACCACCATCGGGTCTACTTCGCCGCGACCAGGGATGGGTTTTTCGATCAATTTCGTATTCGCGAGGGAAGTTTAAGTGCCGCCCAAAACAAGTCATCTCAAGGCCGTCGATGCCGCCGGCGACTCGGTCCGCAGTATTCCGATGCAGTCGGCTTCGGTCGATATCTGGGATAAAAAATACCGTCTCAAATCCAGGGACGGGACGGTCGTTGATGAAACCGTTGATGCCACCTACCAACGGGTGGCCAAAGCGCTGGCCGAAGTGGAGGAGAACGAGGCGCTGCGCGAGCAGTGGAACGAGCGCTTTCTCTGGGCACTGAAAAACGGGGCCATCCCCGCCGGGCGCATAACGTCCAATGCCGGGGCCTGGGCGCATAAGCCCGCCACATCCACCATCAACTGCACCGTGTCCGGCACGATTCTGGACTCCATGGATGACATTCTGTCCAAGGTGCACGAGGCGGGTCTGACGCTGAAAGCAGGATGCGGCATCGGCTACGATTTTTCGACCCTGAGGCCACGGGGCGCCTATGTTTCCGGCGCGGGCGCCTACACCTCGGGCCCGCTGTCCTTTATGGATATCTATGATCGGATGTGTTTTACGGTGTCGTCCGCCGGAGGACGACGGGGTGCGCAAATGGGCACCTTCGACGTGGGTCATCCGGATGTGGTGGAGTTTGTCCGCGCCAAACGCGAGGATGGACGACTGAGGCAATTCAACCTCTCGCTGCTGATCACTCGGGAATTCATGGAGGCGGTCAAGAACGATCAGGATTGGCCGCTGGCCTTCCCGATCACAGTGCAGCAAAAAGACGAGGACGAGATTGATCTGACGGATGAAGCCCAAGTGCTGTGGCGCGACTGGCCCACCCATCATGGCCTTGTGGTCAATCAGGCTGGCCAGGTCGCCTGCCGCATCTACAAGACGATTCGGGCCCGCCGTCTGTGGGACCTGATCATGTCGTCAACCTACGACTATGCGGAGCCAGGATTTATCCTCATCGACCGCGTCAATGAGATGAACAACAACTGGTTCTGCGAAAGCATTCGGGCCACCAATCCTTGTGGTGAGCAGCCGTTGCCGCCCTACGGTTCCTGCTTGCTGGGTTCGGTGAATCTCACCAAGTTTGTGCTGGACCCGTTTACCGAGAAGGCCCGGTTCGATTGGGAACGCTATCGTCAGGTCGTGGCCGTATTCACCCGCATGCTGGACAATGTTGTGGAAATCAACGGTCTGCCGCTTGAACAACAGCGCCACGAAATCTTCGGCAAGCGCCGCCATGGCATGGGTTACCTGGGGCTGGGGTCTACACTGACTATGCTGGGCCTGAAGTACGGCGGCGGGGAATCCCTGGCTTTTACCGAACAGGTTTCCCGGGAAATGGCTTTGCAGGGCTGGCAGACCGCCCTGGACCTGGCCCGTGAGAAAGGTCCCGCACCGATCATGAGTGAATCCTTCGAGGTCACGGGTGAAATGCTGCGTCGTCGCCCGGAAATGATCCGGGACGGGTACAAGATCGGAGATCAGTTGCCGGGGCGCGTACTCCATGCCCGCTACAGTCGCTATATGCAGCAGGTGGCCGAAGTGGCACCGGAACTGGTTGATGAGTTGGCCGAGGTGGGTGCCCGCTTTACCCATCACACCTCGATCGCACCCACCGGAACCATATCGCTTTCCCTGGCGAACAACGCCAGCAATGGGATCGAGCCCAGTTTCGCGCATCACTACTCGCGCAACGTGATCCGGGAGGGGCGCAAGACCAAGGAGAAGATCGATGTCTACTCCTTTGAGCTGCTGGCTTATCGGGAGTTGGTGAACGCCGAGGCGGTGCCCTACGCAGACAACCCTGAACAGCAACTGCCGGACTACTTCATCACCGCCGAGGACATTACGCCCAAGGCCCATGTGGATATCCAGGCGGCGGCCCAGAAGTGGATTGACTCGTCCATTTCCAAAACCGCGAATGTGCCGACCGATTATCCATACGAAGAGTTCAAGGATATCTATCGCTATGCCTACGAGCAGGGCCTGAAGGGCTGCACGACTTTCCGGTTCAATCCGGAAGCGTTCCAGGGCGTGCTGGTGAAGGAACAGGACCTTGAGAAGACCGTCTATGATTTTACCCTGGAGGACGGGACAGTGATCCAGGCTAAGGGTAACGAAGAGATCGAGTACGACGGTGAGCGCCACTCAGCCGCCAATCTCTACGATGCGCTCAAGGAAGGCTACTACGGTAAGTTCTGACGCCGCGGCGCCTTACGGCGCCTGCGTTGTCAGACGGCTGAACCGGATATCAGACCATAGCGCGGCGGCACGGCCGCCCGCGGAGACGCAACAATGAGCATCAAGATCGACCAGAAAATCGTCGGTTACACGGTGGCTTCGGCCAGCGACGACAAGCCCGCCGATGGGCTGCTGGAAGCCCGTGCCGACGTCATCCAGATGCATGAAAAGGTCGAGCGGCCGGGCGTGTTGCAGGGGTCCACCTACAAGATAAAGACGCCGGCCTCAGAACACGCACTGTACATCACCATCAACGACATCGTCCTCAATCCGGGTACCGAGCACGAATTGCGACGCCCCTTCGAGGTGTTCATCAATTCCAAGAACATGGACCATTTCCAGTGGATTGTCGCGCTGACCCGGATTATCTCCGCGGTGTTCCGCAAGGGCGGTGACGTGACCTTCCTGGTGGAAGAACTTCATTCTGTGTTCGATCCACGGGGGGGGTATTTCAAAAAAGGCGGCAAGTACATGCCCTCGCTGGTGGCCGAAATCGGCGATGTGATCGAGGAACATCTGGTCCGTATTGGCCTGCTCAAGCCAAAGGGCCTGGATGAGCACCAGCGCAAGCTGATCGCCGAGAAGCGTGCCGAGTTCGAAGAATTCCAGAAGGCGGCCGGCGAGGTGGCTGAGGACGGCCATTTCCCGGAGAGTGCCGACCTATGCACCAAATGCTCCACCAAGGCCGTGATCCAGATGGACGGCTGTATGGTCTGTCTGAACTGCGGCGACTCAAAGTGCGGTTGAGGCCGGAACACCAGGCCTTCGTTTCCTGAGCCCCGGCAATTCTCAAGCCCGCTTCACCCGAGATGCGATATTTCGCCCTGGTCTTTCAGCCCGACGCGGTTGTCATGGCTGCGGTCCAGCTCCGACACTGTTAAAGCGGCCACACAACGGCCGTTTTGCGGTGTCGTGCCGGCGGGGCAAAGTCTCCCTGCTTCATCAAGCCCCGCCGGCACTTCGCTTCAACCGTTTTTGTGTCGTGGATGGTGCTAGCCGTGGGTCTTCAGGAGCTCAAGTGGGCGCGGGCGGGCAATACCGTAGCCCTGGGCGTAGTCGATACCAATTTCGTCCAGCACCTGCAGAATCATATCGTTTTCCACATACTCGGCGATGGTTTTCTTGCCCATGACATGACCGATGTCGTTGATGGATTTCACCAATGCCCGGTCTATGGGATCGTCCAGGATATCCTTGATAAACGAGCCGTCGATTTTCAGATAGTCCACCGGCAGGTTCTTCAGGTAGCCGAACGACGAAAGGCCGCTGCCGAAATCGTCCAGCGCAAATCTAAAACCGATGTCTTTTAACGATTGAATCAGGCGGGTGGCGTTGGTCAGCTTGGCGATGGCAGCGGTCTCGGTAATCTCGAAGCAGACCCATTCCGGGTCCACCTCGGTGACCTCCAGTAACCCCAGCACAAACTCGAGGAAGGTGTCGTCCGAGACCGTGGGTCCGCTCAGGTTCAGCTCGATGGTAATGGGTGCGCTGGACCCGAGCCGGGTCGCCAGCCACTCGAATGCGGTGCGGACAACCCAGCGGTCGATGTTCTGGATCATATTGTAGCGCTCTGCCGCTGGCAGGAAGGCACCCGGCGGCGCCAGATTGCCGGCTTCATCCACCATGCGCAACAGCAGTTCGTAGTGACGGCTGTCGTCGCTGTAGCCGCTGCTGGCGATGGGCACTATCGGTTGATAGAACAGTCGGAAGCGGTTCTCCTCCAGCGCCCGGCTGATCCGCGTCACCCAGTGCATTTCGCCGTGACGCTGTTGTAGTTCGGTGTCGTCGGGGTGATAGACCTTGACCCGATTGCGCCCGCTTTCCTTCGCCATGTAACAGGCGGTGTCGGCGGCGCTGAGCACGTAGGCTTTGTCGTCTCCGGGATTGATCATGACCACGCCAATGCTGATACCCAGCGTGAACGTCTTGTCTTCCCAGGCGAAGCGAAAATCCTGCACGTTCTGGCGTAGCTGGTTGGCAATACGAAGCGTCTGGTCCAGGGGGCAGCTTTCCAGCAGGATGCCGAACTCATCCCCTCCAAGCCGCGCCAGGGCGTCGGCGTGGCGGACGTTGGATCGAAGCAGATTGGAAAGCTGGCGCAGCAACTCGTCGCCGGCCACGTGTCCGCAGGTGTCGTTTACCACCTTGAACTGATCCAGATCCAGATAGCACAGCGCGTGTTCCGCCACTTCGTCCGCCTTCGGTACTTCGATCAGGACCTGTTCCAGGCGGTGCTCGAACTCGCGGCGGTTGATGAGTCCGGTAAGGGCGTCATGCTTTGCCTGGTACTCCAGTTGATGGGCCATGCGACGCGCCTCGGTGACGTCGCGGAACACGACGATCGCACCGATCACCCGGCCATTGCGATCGCGAATCGGGGACGCGTTCTGCTCCACGAAAATCTCACGCTGATCGCGCCGGATCAGAAGCGCCTCGTGTTCCGCAGCCTGAAGCTCTTCCTGCAGACGCTCCACCGGCCGCTCAGCAGTGGCCTGATCCATGCTCTCGCTGGCCAGGCGGAATACCGAAAACAGCGGCTTGCCGATTGCATCGCGGTTCTTCCATCCCAGAACATTCTCAGCCACCGGATTCAGGTAGCGAACCCGACCGAGCGCGTCCGCTGTAACCACACCGTCCCCGATGGACTCCAATGTGACCTGGGCGTGCTCTCGTTCGCGAAACAAGGCCTCTTCGGCGCGCTTTCGCTCGCTGACATCGCTGAAGGTGAGCAGCGCTCCGATTATCTGGCCGTGCTCCAGCAGCGGCTGAATCAGGCACTCGACCGGGATTTTGGTGCCATCGGCGCGTCGCAGCGGAGTCTCCCGAATACGCTGCATATCTCCGGTTTCGAGGGCTAACAACAGCGCATTGCGATCCGATCGGACATTTCCCGCGCCGCCTTCGGGCGGAACGAACAACCCGGCAAGATCCAGCCCCACCAGCTGCGACTGATCGCCAAAACCGAGGGTGTGCACGCAGGCCGTGTTGCAAAACGTGCAACGGCCTCTTACGTCCACCTCCAGCACCGCTTCCGACAGCGCATCCAGCAGCGTACGGCTGCGATTGGATTCCCGCTCCAGCCGCAGCCGCATTTGGGCCAGGCGGTTCTCAGTCTCGTTGAGTTGGAGCTTGAGCCCGCTCTGATCGGATTGCTCACCCAGCAACTGCTCGGACAACCAATCCAGCTGCCGGTCCGCGCCGCCACGAGGAACGGAGGTGCCGTCGATGACCGTTGTTCGCGACGACATTTGCTGAATAATTTCACGCAACCGCCGCCCCAGGCTGGCCGCGGCCAATCTCCGGCCGGCCCACAGCGCAACGACGGCGACCGAGATCACCACGACGACACTCACGGCCAATGGGAGTTGAGAGGGCATAACGGGCGCTTGATGCGAACGAAGCGGTGATTATCGGGCCAGGCGTGGCCGGCCACAAGCACCGTGGCGGTTGACATCGGCTCCATCGGGTCCGAGGCTCCCGGCTCCACAGATCAGATCTTCGGCGGAGGGGGACCGGGCGAATGCGGAGTTTTGGGCCACGACAGGTAGACCCAAGATGGGGCTGGAACTGGTTTACGGAGGCATTGGCGCTCATTTCGGCGCGCCCATTGGTGTTTCTGCAGTCTGCCCTGTTGGCGCCTTTGCTCAGTGTGGCCCTGTTGCTGTTGCCGGTCTGGGACAGTGCCATTATTGGCCCCTGGCTGGGTCTAACGGCAACCGCGGTTTGTTACGGCCTGCCGTGCTCGCTCGCCGTGGTTGTCTCCTGCGCCCTGGCGCGGGCGGTGGATCTGGAACGCCCGATTCGATTGCGAATCCTGTTGCAGCCCGCCAGCAGGCGCCTGATTCTAAGTTTGTCTCTGTTTCTCAGTGTGCTGTTGTTTCAGGGGCTGGTCCTGCTTTACCTGGTGTTGGAGTATTGGCATCCCACCGCTGTGGACCCGGTGGGACGGGGTGAACTTGGGCCCCGTTTCGGGGTGGCGGACACTATTCTGGCGACACAATTCGGCATGTTAGGCGGTATGTTGCTGGCGCTGCAGGTGGTGTTTGCCTTGTTCCTGGGGCCGCTCTACTTGTTTCGGGAGATGCCGCTTTATGCCGCATGGCGGCTCAGTTCTGTTGCGCTGCAGCGCAATCCCTGGTTGCCCTTCGCTCTGGGGTTTCCCGGGGTGCTGGTCATGCTGGCTGCCGGACACAGCGCGTTCGCCGTACCCGCACAGGTGTTGGCGCTGCCTTTTCCGGCGGTGTTGGGATGCTATCTCTATGTGGCCTGGCGGGCGGTCTTTGATGGCGGACAGCAGGACGAGCGCAGCACCGAGCGTCATCGCGCTTTGCGGGGTATGTGATTCTGTGAATGGGGGTTGACAGAAGACCGTAGGTCACGTTGTGCCGCGAATCCCGTGCAGGGTCTTGAAGGCGGTTTCGCGTGCCTGATCCAAAAAATCCCGCACATAGGGGAAGGTTCGATCGTCCTCGCGAACCGCAGCAAACAGCGTGCACCACATAGGGCGCTCGCCCAAGGGTCGGGCGGCCACATAGTCGCGTTCCAGATACTCGGTCAGCACCCAGCTGGGCAATGCCGATACGCCGCGACGACTGGCCACCAGCTGCATGATCATTACCGTCAGTTCGGTTGTGCGGACGGCTTGGGGCTCAACGCCCGCCGGGATCAGTAGGTGCTTGAACACATCCAGGCGCTCCCGTTCCACCGGGTAGGCGATCAACGTTTGATCTTCAAGGTCCGCGGCGACGATGGCATCCTTGTTCGCGAGAGGATGCCCCTTGGCCATGGCCAGCATGCCTTGGTAGCGGAACAGTGGTTCATAGTGCAAGGGAAGATCCGGCAGCGGATCGGCCGTGACCACCAGGTCCACCTCCCGTCGCGCCAGCGCGGGCAGTGGGTCAAAGCTCATGCCGGTGAGAATGTCCATTTCCACCTCGGGCCAGCTTTCGCGGAAGGCGTCCATGGTCGGCATGAGCCATTCGAAACAACTGTGGCATTCGATGGCGATGAACAGGCGTCCGGCTTGCCCGCCGGCGATGCGTTTGAGATCCCGTTCCGAAGCCAGGATCGCGGGCAGCATTTCATCGGCCAGCTGCAACAGGCGCTGTCCGGCGGGGGTGAACATCAATGGTCTGCTTTTGCGGACGAACAGAGGCATGCCGAAATGGGCTTCCACGGTCTTGATCTGATGCGACAGCGCGGATTGGGTCAAATGCAGTCGCTCCGAGGCCTGCACCAGACTGCCGCAATCTCGCAGCACCGCCAGGGTGCGTAGATGCCTGAGTTCAAGAAACATTTCGCGATCGCTCCTTTGGGAGCGCCTCCAATCTGCTTCATCCAGAATAAATCAGAGGCAACTTGGGCCTGTCATCCGAATTCCGGCATCCTGGAGAACCGGTCCGGTGGACTCGCTAAGCATCCGAACTGCGAACGGATGTGCAGCGACCGCGTTAGGGAAGGTCTGAACAATTGATACGGAACGCGTTTCGGTCCACAAGGGCGCAGATGCGAGGCGCCCGGCGCAGCGCCATAGTCGTTCTATGGCCAAGCCGGGAAACGCGGCAGATGCGCCCTTGTGGGCGAAACCCCGGAGGGGACGGGCCTTTGCGCCCCTGGTACCGCGTTGCACCTCGCTCATTGGCAGATCACGTATTTGCCTTGGGCCAACTTCGCTCGGTGCGCCTTGTACGAGGGAGCGCAAAGACGCCGGCGCGATCGCAGCAATTGTTCAGACCTTCCTTAGCATTGCCCGAGCGCGATTTCGAAGCCGGGTTGATCGTTATTCAACAAAGAACTGTTGGCTGAAGCGGAGCTGCAAAGGCGCCTCGCTGCCTTGTGGACGGATCGTGAGATCGAAGTTCAAGGTCTCCTCGTTGTTTACCCGGAAGGTCTCGATGTAATAGATCGCATTGCCCTCGCGAATCTCGCGCGGACTGAGTTGCTGAGTTCGGCCGGTTAGGTTGCTGACGGTGCCGGTGACGCCCGCAACGACAGGTTCCCCGGTGGTGCCCATGACCTTTCTGAGCACCGCCATATTGAGCAAAGCCTGATAGGGACTGCGCCTCAACCCATAGTTGCTGGCGACACTGGGTGCGATGAGGTCGGTGTTCAAGGCGTTGAAATGCACCACATACTCGCCGAAGTCCTGAGCGCGTTCGGCCAGCGCCGCTACCGGCAGCATGGCCCACAGCAGCGCGAAACAGCAGAGACGCCTGATCATGGGCAGCTCACCCTGTGGTCTGACAGGCTCAGTATAGACCCTGAATCCGGGTGAGGCCGCCGTGCAGCGGCCGCCTTGAGCATGAATCTGATTCACTAAAGAGGTGAAAAAGTTGATTTCCATTGGATTTGATTCGCTTCTACGATACGGCCCGTGATGACCGATTCGGCCCCTGTTTCTTGCATGATCGCATTCTACCCGCTTCAGCGGCCCGCACCCGCCCACACTGGACTATGAACATCGACACCGACTCGAACATTCGCCAACTGCTGGATCACCGTATTGTCTTCCTCGATGGCGCCATGGGCACCATGATCCAACAACATCGTCTTGCCGAGGCAGACTACCGCGGTGCCCGTTTTGCCGACTGGGCGTCGGACCTGCGGGGCAACAACGACCTGTTGACCCTGACCCAGCCGCAGATCATCCGGGACATTCACCGGGCGTATCTTGAGGCCGGCGCCGATATCATCGAGACCAATACCTTCAATGCCAATGCGATTTCCATGGCCGACTACGGCATGGAAAGTCTGGTCTACGAGCTCAATCTCAATGCGGCCACCTTGGCCCGCGAGGCGGTGGAACAGGCATTGCGCGATCCGCACCGCGCTGCACACGGGCCGGCCTTCGTGGCCGGCGCCCTGGGCCCCACCAACCGCACGGCCTCTCTGTCGCCCGATGTAAACGACCCGGCATTTCGAAATGTCGGATTCGACGACCTGGTGGCCGCGTACGGCGAGGCCACCCGGGCGCTGTTGGACGGCGGTGTGGACATGTTGCTGGTTGAGACCATTTTCGACACGCTCAATGCAAAGGCGGCTCTGTTCGCGATACAGGCTGAGTTTGATCGCGGCGGCCGTAAGGTGCCGATCATGATTTCCGGCACCATCACCGATGCATCGGGGCGGACCCTGTCCGGTCAGACCACCGAGGCGTTCTGGAATGCGGTGCGGCACGCCCAACCCCTGAGTATTGGTTTGAACTGTGCGCTCGGCGCCCGGGAACTCCGGCCCTATGTTGCGGAATTGTCCCGTGTGGCGGATACCTTTGTCAGCGCCTATCCCAATGCGGGTTTGCCCAATGCCTTCGGCGAATACGATGAGACCCCGGAAGAAACCGCGGCTGTGGTGGGTGAGTTCGCCGCCAGCGGACTGGTCAACATCGTCGGCGGGTGTTGCGGAACCACGCCGGATCACATCCGCGCGCTGGTGAAGGCGTGCGGCGTGCACTCACCCCGGAGGGCGCCCCGGATTGATCCAAAGCTGCGTTTGTCCGGCCTGGAGCCGTTCAACATCGGGTCCCGACACCTTGTTCGTCAACGTTGGCGAGCGCACCAACGTCACCGGATCCGCCCGTTTCCGTCGCCTGATCCGCGACGGAGACCTGGCCGCCGCGGTGGAGGTGGCGCGGCAACAGGTCACCAGCGGCGCGCAGATCATCGACGTCAACATGGATGAGGGCATGCTGGATTCGGTGGCCGCCATGACCGAGTTCCTGAATCTGATCGCGGCCGAACCGGACATCGCCCGGGTGCCGGTCATGATCGACTCCTCAAAATGGTCGGTGATCGAGGCCGGGCTCAAATGTGTCCAGGGCCGCTCAGTGGTCAACTCCATCAGCCTCAAGGAGGGCGAGGCCCCGTTTCTCGAACAGGCCCGCCTGGCCAGACGCTACGGGGCGGCAGTCGTGGTGATGGCCTTCGACGAGCAGGGTCAGGCGGATACCGTGGCCCGGAAGCTCGAGATCTGCGAACGCAGCTATCGTCTGCTTACCGAGACCGCCGGAGTTGCACCCGAGGACATTATCTTCGACCCGAATATCTTCGCCGTGGCCACTGGCATCGAGGAACACAATCGGTATGCGCGAGACTTTATCGACGCCACCCGGGCGATCAAAGACCGGCTGCCCCATGCCCGGGTGAGCGGCGGGGTCTCCAACGTCTCATTTTCGTTTCGAGGCAACGAACCGGTACGTGAGGCCATGCACTCGGTGTTTCTCTATCACGCCATTCAAGCCGGCATGGACATGGGTATTGTTAACGCAGGGCAATTGGCCATCTACGAGGAAATCGAGGCCGATCTGCGAGCCCGGGTAGAGGACGTCATTCTGGCGCGGGATGACAATGCCACCGAGGCGTTGCTGGAGATCGCCGATCGTTTCCGGGACGGACACACCGCCCGAGGTCAGGAACAGGATCTGGCCTGGCGGGACTGGCCGGTGGCCGAGCGTCTCAGCCATGCCCTGGTCAAAGGCATAGATGAGTTCATCGTACCCGATACTGAAGTGGCCCGGCTTGAGGCGGCGAGGCCACTGGATGTCATTGAAGGGCCGTTGATGGACGGCATGAATGTGGTGGGCGACCTGTTTGGCGCAGGGAAAATGTTTCTGCCCCAGGTGGTCAAATCCGCCCGGGTGATGAAAAAAGCCGTTGCCCATCTGGTGCCGTTTATCGACGCACAGCGCGGTGACGGGGCCGGGCCGCGCAGCAACGGCCGCGTGCTCCTGGCCACGGTGAAAGGCGATGTGCACGACATTGGCAAGAACATCGTCGGTGTGGTGCTTCAGTGCAACAACTTCGAAGTCATCGACCTTGGCGTCATGGTGCCCAGCCAGAAGATACTGGAAACCGCCCGCAGCGAGGCAGTCGACCTGATCGGGCTTTCCGGCCTGATCACCCCATCCCTGGATGAAATGGTCAATGTGGCCGAAGAACTGACCCGCCAGGGTTTCCAGCAACCCCTGCTCATCGGTGGGGCGACCACCTCTGTGATGCATACCGCGGTCAAGATTGAACCCAAGTACGAACACCCCGTGATCTATGTGAAGGATGCGTCCCGGGCGGTGGGCGTCGCGCAGAGCCTGATCAATCCGGAATCGCGGCCTGCTTATGCCGCTCAAATACGTGCAGACTATGAGCGCAAGCGCGAACATCATCGCGGGCGTCGGCCGGGCAAGGCTCTGATCGAGTTGGACGAAGCCCGCCAGAACCGATTTCAGTGGGACTGGCAGGACTATCGGCCACCCGTCCCGAGTTTGGATGGCAGCCGGACCTTTGACGTCTATCCCATCGGCGAACTGATCTCTTACATAGACTGGACGCCGTTCTTCCAGACCTGGGAACTGCATGGCCGATACCCCGGCATTCTGGATGACCCGGTGGTGGGTTCAGAGGCAACCCGGTTGTTTGACGATGCGCAGCGCATGCTGCGACAGATCCAGGATCAGGGTTGGCTGGAGGCGCGGGCAACCATCGGCTTTTTTCCGGCCGCCGCCGAGGGTGACGACGTGCTGCTGTTCGAGGATTCGGCGCGGCAGCGTGTCCGGACCCGGCTCCACTTTCTGCGTCAGCAGATGCGCAAGTCCCGGGACAACCCCAACTTGTGTCTGGCCGATTTCGTCGCCCCGGCCGACTGTGGCATCCCCGATCACCTGGGCGCCTTCGCGGTCACCGCCGGGCTGGGCATAGATGGCCCCCTGGAGCGGTTCACGGCGGATCATGATGACTACAACTCGATTCTGCTCAAGGCCTTGGCCGATCGTCTGGCCGAGGCCTTCGCCGAGCGCATGCACCAGCGGGTGCGCACCGAGTTTTGGGGATATGCGCCGGATGAACAGATCAGTGATGCCGATCTCATCGGCGAGCGCTACCGGGGCATCCGTCCCGCCCCCGGCTATCCGGCCTGTCCGGAACACTCGGAGAAAGTGTCGATCTGGTCCCTGCTGAAGGTGGATTCGGCCATTGGCATCACTCTGACCGACAGCTTCGCCATGCTGCCCGCGGCGTCGGTGAGCGGCTGGTACTTCTCGCATCCCGAGGCGCGTTACTTCGGCGTGGGCCGGCTGGCCCGGGATCAGGTGACCGACTATGCCCGGCGCAAAGGCTGGTCCCAGGCCCAGGCCGAACGCTGGTTGTCACCCAATCTGGGCTACGACCCGGATTGAGCGACGGTGGAGAGGCGGGTCTTGATCAGGGGGCGCCTGACGCCTTCGTCAGTCCGGCCTCCGCCTTCAGTTTTGCACGGATAAATGCCTGGTGCGGCACATGCAGCAGATGGGCGACTTTACGGACCAGATGTTCTTCGTGCTCGTCTTTGCTGCCATCGGCATAGCTGATTTGCCAGAGCAACTCGACAATTTCGATTTTCTGCCCCATGGAATAGTGCTTGTCGATCAAGCTGGTGAACTGGTAGAGCGACACGCCCTCATCCGCTTCCTTTTCGGCCAGGTCGATCAGTTCCCCGGTTTCGGCCGTCGTCAGTTCCAGAAAGCTGGCCAGGACGTCAAACAGGGTCTGGCGCTCATTCTCGGTCACGCTGCGGTCGGCGCGAATGGTCTCGATGGCCAGGGCGGCCGTGGCCAGTTGCAGTGCATGATCCGATGCCCGACCCGAATCGGGTTCGGTGGCCATGGACAGCTGGTCTTCAAAAAAACGGCGTATTGCACGTAGCATAGGGGTATCCGGGTGCATGTCGGAGCTGCGGTTGGCGCCCGCCCGTGGCAGTCTTCGACGCAGGTCTGTGCCAGCGCGCGCCTGAGGCTGGGCCGAAAACCAGGCTTCGACGTATTCTGTCCCAACAGGGTCGGTGTCTCAAATGCGCGTAGACAGGCCGTCTCTCACCGATGGGCATCGTCCATTGTATGGGCGTTCCCGCACC
Source organism: uncultured Gammaproteobacteria bacterium (assembly GCA_963783675.1). GTDB lineage: Bacteria > Pseudomonadota > Gammaproteobacteria > Competibacterales > JAHEDQ01 > JAHEDQ01. The sequence goes on along the minus strand of CAWAOU010000003.1, from coordinate 103,022 downwards.
GCGAGACCCGCATCCAGGAGACAATGAATGAGCCCACGACCCCAGCCGCACACCCGCTCCGACTACCCCCACTTCCGTGAGATTACGACGCGCTGGCTGGACAATGACGCCTATGGGCATGTCAACAACGTGGTCTACTACGCCTACTTTGACACGGTGGTCAATCAGTTCCTGATCGAACACGGTGTGTTGCGGGTGGATACCAGCCCGGTGATCGGCCTGGTGGTGGAAACCCAGTGCCGCTATTTCAGCCCGATTACGTTTCCGGACATGGTCTGGGCCGGGCTGCGCGTCGCGCATCTGGGCGGCAGCAGCGTGCGCTACGAGGTGGGATTGTTCCGCAATGGGGATCAGTCGGCGGCGGCCCAGGGGCATTTCGTCCACGTCTATGTGGAACGGGAGGGCCGCCGGCCGGCGGGCGTGCCCGATGACATGCGCCACCTGCTGCAGACGATTCAGTCGTCGACATCCTCCGAGACCAGGTCCGACCACAGTTGACGGTAGCTTGTGTAAGTCGCGCCGCTGATCACCGGAATCAGGACCAGAAAACCCAATCCCGCGGGTATTGCGGCGATGAAACTCAAGACCACGTATATGGCTGTGAACAGCATAAGCGGCAGGACGTTTCGCGCCGACGCTTCCAGGCTGCCCATGACCGCGTCCTTCGCGGTCGCCTGGTGAAACCAGACCAGCGGGATGGCGTAGATCAGTGCCGCCACCATCAGCGCGAAAAACCCGATGGAGAGCAACGGCAGCATCAACCCGCCGCCCACCAGAGCACCAAGCGTCGCGTCGTCTGACTGTGTGATCGCGCCGACACCCATGGCGCCGCCCAGCAGAAGCGCGATGAGTATTGCGCCCGCTAGACTGGCCGCCAGCGGGATCAAGCCCAACGCCAGCAGTGTGGTCAGGTTCTCCCGGATCTGAAAGGCCTTGAACAAATGCGTGGGCAGCACCGGGTTTCCCCTATGGGCCTGGTCCGCCGCGTGTAGAAATCCCGCCGCGAACGCGGGCAGACACAGGGCGAAGGCCAGACCGCCAATCAAGGGCACCAGGTTCATGACCAATCCGATGACCAGGAACAGCAGGGTCAGACCGACCCACATCAACGGTTGACGCAGGAAAAGACGCCAGCCCCGGGCGTACCAGTCAAATGCGTCGGTGGGGTCGCTTACATGGGGTGTCATCGAAGGTCTCAGCATGGGTGAGGGTGACGCCATGGCGCTGCCGTGACGGATTCTGTTCATGTTAGCAGAGCGCTCTGGGTCAGTCCGGCGTGTGGAATCCCTGGTCCCCGACTGTCCGTGGGCCGCTCCCGATGCTGCGTTCGTATTCGGCGATCACCTGTGCACCCAGCAGCAGGATTACTGCGCCCACCTCCAGCGACAAAAGAATCACCACTGTGGTGGCGAAGGTGCCATAGACCAGATTCACCAACGACAGGGTCGAGAAGTACCAGACCAGCACGTGTCGCGCGATCTCCCACAGCGCGGTGGCGGTGATGCCACCGACCAGTGCATGGGACCACTGCAACTGGCCAACCGGCATCACCATGTAAAGTGAGGTCAGCAGCAGCACCAGACCGAATACCCCCAGCAGGTAGAGTGTCCAGGGTACCGCGCCGGCCAGTTCCAGGTTCCAGCCGAACAAACTGATCCGCTCCGCTTCCATGGATTGCAGTGCACCGCTCACCAGTGTGATCAGCAACAGGCCAATGCCCAGGGCACCGATAAACAGGTAGGGCAGTACCGCGGACAACATGAAGTGGCGACGCCGCACCCTGACCCGATGAAAGAAAATGACCGACATGGCATTTTCCAGCACGGTGAACGCAAGGGAGCTGAAAAACAAAAGCACCGCAATGCCGACCCATCCCACTACATGGCGATTGGCCAGCAGATCGGCGATCTGGGCCACCACCGCTTCGGAATGATCTGGAATGATCAGGACCAACTGATCCGCCACCATGCGCATCAGACGCGCTTCCTCCAGCACGTGGGTCAGTCCGATCAGGAGCAAAGTGAACACGGGGATGATGGACAGCAAAGTGTAGTAAGCCACCGCCCCGGAAAGCAGCAGACCCTGGTTGGCTCTGAATCCAGCCAGGACCCGGCCCGCGAAACCGATCAGTCCGCGCACAAGCCCAAACATACCGCCCGTATCGTTCATCATCTCGCTCAGTCTATCGTCTGCGGCCGGTGGGTTGTACGGGTGTCTGGTCAGCACCCCATGCTGGCGCTATAGTGGCGTCTGCCTAGGGGAGCCCCGATCCGCGCCGCGGGTGTTTGGGGCTGAGAGGTTCCCTGTCGGAACGACCCTCGTACCTGATCCGGATCATGCCGGCGCAGGGAAGGAGCGCAGCCTTGGCCACTTCGGGTTTTTCCGAAACGGCGTCCAGCAAATCCCGCCTTAGCCGTGAATTTTCGCCATCCGTGCGTTTGTACATTGCGCGTCTGGCCTATGGCGGGATTCCCCTGTTCGAACACCTTGAGCTGATACTGGCGGCCGGCGAGACCACCTGTCTGCTGGGTCCCAGCGGCGTTGGCAAGAGTACGATCCTGCGACTGCTGGCAGGCCTGCAGCCGCTGGCGGATGGGGACCGCATCGAGGTCGGCGACGACGGCATCCTTACCGGCCGGGTCGCCTACCTGGAGCAACGCGGCCTGTTGCTTCCCTGGCTGACCGTGTTGGAGAACGTGCTGTTGGGTGCTCGCTTGCGCGGTGAGGTTCGGGATACCGACCGGGCGCGGGAGTTGTTACGGCGGGTTGGGCTTCTGGAGCAGGCCGAGTGCATGCCTTCAACCTTGTCTGGTGGCATGCAGCAGCGGGTCGCCCTGGCCAGAACCCTGATGGAAGATCGTCCCGTCATTCTGATGGATGAACCGTTCTCCGCTCTGGATGCGGTGACCCGCTATCAGTTGCAAGCATTGACCGCCGGCTTGTTCCGGTCGCGTACGGTGCTTCTGGTGACCCACGATCCGGCGGAAGCGGTTCGCCTGGGTCACCGCATTCTGATACTGAAGGGGCGGCCGGCGCGCCTCACGCCACTGCAGTGCCCGGCCGACACGCCGCCGCGTGACCCCACTTTGCCGGCCGAGTTGGAATGTGGGAAATCCCTGATGCGTGAGCTCGGCATGGTCCAGAGCGGATGTTGAATCGTCCGTGGTGCAGCCGTTTTGTGCGTGGGCTGATCATTCTGGCCGGCCTGCTCTCGCTTTGGCAGGGGCTGGTCTGGTTGACCGGGGTGCCACCTTACATATTGCCGTCGCCGATCCGGGTGATCCAAGCCCTGGTAAACAACGCGGGCCTCATCGGGCGACATCTTGGGGTGACCTTGGCTGAAATACTGGCGGGCCTGATCTGCGGCACCGTGCTGGGGGTCAGCGCGGCGCTGGTGGTGGGTTACTTCCGTCCGGCCCGTCGCTGGCTGATGCCCGTGCTGGTGGCGAGCCAGGCCATCCCGGTGTTCGCGATTGCGCCTCTGCTGGTGCTTTGGCTGGGCTACGGAATGGCTTCCAAGGTGGCGATGGCGACCCTGATCATCTTTTTTCCGGTGACGGCTGCGTTTCTCGATGGTCTGAGACGCACCGAGCCTGGCTGGGTCGACCTGGCCCGCACCATGACCGCGAGCGTGGGTGGTGCGCCACCGGAAGGTCATCGCCTGCGCATATTGCTCTACATTCGCACTCCGGCGGCTCTGCCGGCACTGGCCTCAGGTCTGCGGGTGGCCGCCGCGGTGGCGCCGATCGGTGCGGTGGTGGGTGAGTGGGTGGGCTCCAGCGCAGGTCTTGGATACCTGATGCTGCATGCCAACGGACGCATGCAGGTCGATCTGATGTTTGCCGCCCTGGTGGCCCTGAGCGCCGTTTCCCTCACGCTTTGGTTCACCCTGGATGCGGTCTTGCGTCGTATGCTGCCCTGGCAACCCGATCTCTTTTCCGAACCTCAACACACGCGAGCGTTGTGACCATGCTTGCCCGCACCAGAACCTTGATCGTGAGGCCCTTTCAACGCGCTGGCGATGCTCGCCGACGGCCCGATTCGCGGCCGGTCCGATCTCCAGTTTTCCCTGTCGCCCACCCTGATCCCCGGAACGGTGGAGGGCTGATCAGTGCTTTTTGTCAGTTCGAACTCAACCAGGTGAACCTGGCGGATCGCCCCGGACGGGTCGTTCTATGTGACGGACCTCGGGGAGCGTGCATAGCATGAAGCGGTTTTGGTCGCGCCGTAGCACAGCCCTGGAACAACTATTGCCGTGTACAGTGTTTTACACCTCGGCTCAGTCGGCCGGGACACTGAGCTTCGCATTGCGTTAACGGCGCTTTTGGCGCCAAGCTGTTGCCATGATCAAGCGCGCTTGTCATCAGTCCGGACCCCGATCGGCCGTGCGGCTTCTCGCCGTCCTGCTGTTGGTGTTTGCATGGTCCGCAGCGGGCACGGCGGCCGAGGTCTTTCGTTGGGTGGACGAGGGTGGCGTCACCCACTTCAGTGAGTCGCCGCCGGAGCAGGACGCCCAGGACCTGCAGACCCTTGAGTTTTCCGATCCGGCCCCGCCCAGTGACCCGGAGAACGACTACTACTCGATCGCCAACCAGAGCAAGCGGATGGAGGCGATGCGGGCGGAGCGGGAAAAGGCTCAGGCTGAGCGGGATCTGGCGATGCGGCAACTGGAGCTTGAGGCGGCCCAGAACCAGGTTCAGCAGGCGCCGCCGCACACTGAGGTCATCACTCGGTTTGCCTACCCACCGTCTTATTATCCTCCGGTCTGGCCTCGGCCACCCCGTCCTGGCCCCTATCCGCCAGGCCCCGGACACAAGCCGCCGCACTGGCGACCGACGGTTGAACCGTACCGCCATCCCTATGACAACTGGCGTGGCGGTCCGGCCCGAATTCGGCATCACTGAAACCGGGTGTTGATTATGGGCAGTCCTCCGATTCGTGTTGCCATGTGGTCCGGTCCCCGCAATATTTCCACAGCCATGATGCGCGCCTGGGAGAATCGGCCGGATACCGTAGTGGTGGATGAGCCCCTGTATGGCTACTACCTGTCCCGGACCGGTCTGGATCACCCGGGCGCGGCCGAGGTGATCGCACATCAGGATCCGGACTGGCGCCGGGTGACTGCGGGTCTTACCGGGCCGATCCCGGATGGCCGTGCCGTCTACTACCAGAAACACATGACCCATCACCTGTTGCCGGAGGTCGATCTGGCCTGGGTCGATGGCTTGCAAAACTGCTTTTTGATCCGCAGCCCCGAGTCGGTCCTGGCTTCCTACGTGAAGAAGCGGGAGCAGGTGAACGCCGAGGATCTGGGTTTCCGCCGCCAGGCCGAGATATTCGACCACGTCTGCCAGTGCACCGGTCGGGTGCCACCGGTGCTTGAGGCGGGGGAGTTCTTGAAACGCCCGGGTCCCATGCTCGAACTGCTATGTCGGCACCTTGGCCTGGACTACTCGGAGCGGATGCTGAATTGGCCGCCGGGTCCGCGTGCGACCGATGGAATTTGGGCCAAGCACTGGTATGCGGCGGTCGAGGCCTCTACCGGCTTTGCACCCTATGTGGATCGGGATCTGGATCTGCCGCCGGCGCTGCGCTCCATCGCCGAAACATGCCAGCCCTACTACGAACGTCTTTACCCGCACCGTCTGGGTCGATAGTGGCCTCACAAGTCGTGGCATTGACCAGAGAACGACTGCATCAGGCGGCCAACCAGCTCGCGGCTCGACACCAAGCGCTGGGCCGGCTGCACCGGCGCTACGGACCGCCCAGCCTGTGGGCTCGACCCGAGGGTTTCTCGACCCTGGTTCTGATTATTCTGGAGCAGCAGGTTTCCTTGGCGTCGGCTCGGGCCGCCCACGAGCGCCTGACGGAGAGGCTGGGTGATATCAGCCCTGAGGGATTGTTGTCCCTGAACGATTCGGATCTTCGAGCCTGTGGATTCAGCCGCCAGAAGACAGGCTATTGCCGCGGTTTGGCCGAGGCCCTGATAAGCGAGCGTCTCCTGCTCACGTCCCTCGCGCCCCTGCCGGACGACCTCGTTAGGCAGCGACTCACCGAGCTCAAGGGCATAGGGCGCTGGACTGCTGATATCTACCTGCTCATGGGTTTGTTGCGGCCGGATGTCTGGCCGGTGGGGGATCTGGCCTTGCGGCGGATGCTGGCCCGGATAGCCGGGCTCGATACCTTGCCGGATCGGGCGGCTGAACTCGCTCTGGCGTCGGCCTGGTCGCCGTGGCGGGCAGTGGCGGCGCGTATGCTGTGGAATGCCTATCTGGGGGGCGCGGCCAGCAAACCTGAATCCTGCGCCTAGCCTAGGGAACACACTCGGACTCGTTTGGCGATCCCTACTGGGAACTGCTTTCCCCCAGGAATGTGCGCCTTGCTACCAAGCCAGTCTTTAGGGACGTGTGCCGCGGCGTTGAGGTGCGGGCTGCGACCAGTCTCAGTCCTGAGCGTAAGCCCAGCGCAGCACCGCGTCCTGTATCTCCCAACCCTGCCAGTGCCGAATGCCCGGGTGATTGATCAACGCCACCACGATGCGTCGTTTCCCCCCTGGCAGGGTCAGGTAGCCGGCCATGGCGCTGACGTCCCGCAGCGAGCCGGTTTTGATGTGCGCACGTCCGGCAAGCACGTCCGTTTTCAAGCGTCGCCGCATGGTGCCGTCCAGCGCGGCCAGCGGGAGCGAGGAGATGAATTCGGGCATGTACGGGCTCTGGTAGCCCACCTGGAGCAGGCGCGCGAGTCCGGCGGCGGAAATACGCGTGTCGCGGGACAGGCCGGCGCCGTTGTCCAAAACCAGTTCCGGCAGCGCCAGTCTGTGGCTGTCCAGCCACGATAGGATCGCCTCGCGGCCCTTGGCCACGGTCCCCGGCGGCCCGCTCATTTCGGCGCCGACGGTGAGAAGCAACTGGCGGGTCATGAAGTTGTTGCTGAACTTGTTCATGCCCCGCATCAGCTCGCTGAGGGGCGGTGAGGACTGGCGGTAGAGCAGGACGTCGTCCGGGCCAACCCGCCCTAGCTGAAGGGTACCGTTGAATTGACCGCCCAGCTCCGACCACAAGGCCCGGAATCCGCCATACAGGTGTGTTGACGGGGGCAATGTCAGCCGGTTCAGGCCCAGCTTGTCGCACTCCAAGGTGAGAGAGCCGGTCAGACGCACCCGTGCGCCGTTTTGTCCGGAGTCGATGTCGAACTTCGGGTAGCGATGCTCGGAGCGGCAGGGCCCGGATACAAGGCGAAGCCCGTTCTCCAGGCTGAGGTTGGCCAGGGGCGGCATGGTAGTGAGCCGGACTCCGTCGACCTCCGCGTCCGGAATCATCTGAAACTCGGTGGACTGGAAGTTCAGGGTCAACGCATCCGGAATCGCGTTGTAAACCCGGTACGGCTTGCCGTCAAAATCGCCGGGTCGTCCCGGTTGGGTTTCGAAGTAGCTGCTGTCCAACACCAGTGAGCCCGCAATGTCACCCACTCCACGGTCGCGCAGCGCCCTGAGGAACAACCAGAATCGTTCCGTCACCAGAAAAGGGTCGCCATAGCCCTTGATGACCAGGTCGCCCGACAGCGTGTCGTTTTGAAGCGGGCCACGGCGGTATGCCTCAGTGCTCCAGGTGTAGTCCGGTCCCAACAGTTCCAGGCCGGAAAGCGTCGTGAGCAATTTGATCACCGAAGCTGGATGGCGCGCTCGGGACGCTTCCACACTCAGGATTGGCTGCGGGTCGTTCACGTCCTGCACCACCAGACTGATGGCGCGGATGGGTACCTTCTGGGCGGCCATGGCCTGCCGAATATCATCCGGCAGCGGGTCTGCGTAGCCGGCTAGAACATGGGCCATGCCCAGCGCGCCGGCCAGCAGCAGTTCCGGCCAGCGCAATCGTCTGGGTGAGCCGTCCTTGCGCGGAAGGTTCGTGCCCGCAGTTGTCATCGCCAAGGGGTCTTTCATTGCCGAGCGGTCACCTGCGAGCCCAGTGACCGCTTGGGGCCGCAACGTTGTGCGCAGGCGACTCGCGATTCAGGCGGGCTTGTGTCCATTACTCCGTCCTTGTCCGGGCTTCGCGTCTTACCGACCCGGGCCGGTCGTTGGGTGCAAACAGGCCGAATGCGCTGGTGTAGCCGTGAAGAAAGGTTTCACCGTGCACCGGGCCGATCTCCCCGTTGCCGAAGAACCCGGACAGAGGAATGTCACCCAGCAAATCGTGAAACAGGCCGCTGTCGTGACCTTCCACGCCATACAGGTGACGGCCGCGCCCGAGACAGGAAAACAACAGACCGCCGACCGGGGTCGCCTGATTGACATTGCGACGGTAGGCCCGCAGCAAATCCTCCAGTTCCTCGGTGGAGGTTTTGGCGTCGCGCAGATGGAACTGGATGATGGTATTTTCCCGCAGATGGGCGCTGATCTTTAGCCGGCCGCTGTCGGTATCCAGCGCGGTGATGTTGCGAATGACGAAATCACCACGGGCGTACGGCTGTTGCGCTGGCCCCATGGCGATCCCCGCCAGCAACGAATGGCCGGCAAGTTCCTGGTCCTGGGGCGAAAGCCCGCTCAGCACTTTGCGCAACGCCACCACCGGCGGCTGTCCGTCCAGACCGGTCAGGGTGGTGCCGTCCAGACCCGTTACGAACAAAGGGTCACCGATGGGTCGGCAGCCCTGTGCCACTATGGTGCTCATGGTCACTGAACCGCTCAGGGCCAGGCCGACCATGCCCGAGCGATAGGTCTGATCGTTCAAGAACAGCGCCACATCGCCGGCCCGTTCAGCGCCGCTGGCCAATCCGCCTACTTTGGGGCTGGCGGGAAACATGCGATCCAACACCGGCAGCAGTTGTTCGGTGTCGAAGCTGAATGGATCGCCCATCAGTATGAAAGCGGGATCCGCAGCCGTGGTCACACCCAGGGCCTGTTCCCAGATCGACGTGGGTGCGCCGGAGTAGGGCATCAGACTGCGATCGAGCCAGAACGGTGCCAGGTCTGCGCCGGGCAGCACGGCGGCGGTGAGCGCCACCGCCGGCTCGCTTTCGGATTCGTGGCAGGCGGCGATCACACCGCCCGCCGAACATCCGATCAATGTGGTGTCGCCCAGGCGAGAACGCACCAGAGGCGGCAGTGTCTGGTATTCGGAACGATGGTGCTCACTGACGAACGCGACCACCAGATCCGGTGTGTTTCCGTTTAAGGCATCCACTATATCCTGGGTGGCTTCGTCCACGGCTGTGGGCAGGTCGAAATTGTTTGACAGCGTTGAAATCCATCGCATGGTTCTTCTGCTGTGTGCCATAGATCAAATTACCTGTTAGTGCGCTGGGCCAGTCTACCTCAATCCTCCTTGGAGGCTCGCACTGAGCCTTGATCGGATCCCTGCTTGGGTTGGGTCGCGACCTGCGGGATACTGATCCAGCCATTTGGACACATGCCGGCCAGGGTGCCGGTTGGGAGAGCGGATTGGCTATTGAGTTGTTCGATCTCGCCGGGGCCGATCCGGACCGTCGATTCAGCCCGTATTGCTGGCGGATAAAGTTGGCGTTGCACCACAAAGGGCTGGAGTACAAGAGCGTGCCCTGGCGGTTCACCGAGAAGGCCGCCATCAGCGCCTCGGGCCAAGGCAAAGTGCCGGTGATCGTTGATGGTGAGTGGGTGGTGTCCGACTCCTGGCGCATTGCTCGGTTTCTGGACGAGCAGTACCCGGAGAAGCCGGGCCTGTTGGGTGGCGATGCGGCCCGGGCAAGCGCCGTGTTCGTCCGAGCCTGGGCCGAACAAGAGATTTCCCCACTGATTGCACGATGCGTTATGGCCGATGTGTATACGCACCTGCACGAGTCAGACCGGGAATATTTCCGCACTAGCCGCGAGGCGCGGGTTGGACAGACCCTGGAAGAATTCTGCGCCGATCGGGAAACCGCCCGGACCCAACTTCGGCGGGAACTGGAACCACTCAGGTGCACCTTGGGTGAGCAGCCTTTCCTGGGCGGCGTCCGGCCCATGTTTACCGATTACATGGTGTTTGGCTTTTTTCAATGGGCTCGATGTGTGTCACCCTTTCGCCTTCTGGAAAAGGACGACGCCGTGGCCGAGTGGCGTGGGCGCATGTTGGAGCTCTATTCGGGTTTGGCGCGCAACGCATTGGGGTATCCGGTATGAATCCACAAATCGATCTCTACTATTGGCCGACACCGAACGGTTGGAAAATCAGTATCGCGTTGGAAGAACTGGAACTGCCCTACAAAGTGATTCCGGTGGATATCGGCGCCGGTGAGCAGTTTGAGCCCGCATTTCTGGCGCTTAACCCCAATAACAAGATCCCCGTAATCGTCGATCCTGATGGCCCGGACGGCGCGCCCATAACGCTGTTCGATTCCGGCGCAATTCTGGTTTATCTGGCGGAAAAAACCGGTCAGCTCATGCCCAGCGAGGTGCGTGCCCGTTATACAACCCTGCAGTGGTTGATGTTTCAGGTCAGCGGCGTGGGGCCGATGCTGGGACAGGCGCATCATTTCCGGATATACGCACCCGAGACGATCGAGTACGCGGTGGAACGGTACACTCAGGAAGCGGCGCGCATGTATCGAGTGCTCGATAGGAGACTGGGTGATGCCGAGTACCTGGGTGGCGCCTACTCCATTGCCGACATTGCCACCTTCCCGTGGATTTCCCGGCACGAGCGACAAGGGCAGGATCTGGCCGACTACCCCAACCTCAATCGATGGTATCAGGCTATTGCCGCCCGTCCCGCGGTAAAGCGCGGGCTCGCGGTGCTCGACGACCGGGGCCTGCCCCAGAACATGGACGACAAGACCCGTGCAACCTTGTTCGGCAAGACCCAGTTTGAGCGGCGCTGACACACGCGGCTCGGATATAAACCAGGTGCCGCGTCAGTCCGGTCCGGTGACGCCCTGTCCGGTTTGTGCGGGCGTATCGTGGTCGGTAAACGGCAGCGTGAACAGCTCCATCTTCTTGTTGACGCCTTTAAGCCGTTGGCGTCCGACGGACTCAAGCCTCGATTCGCAATGCTCGGCGAAGGCATCCGATATCAGCACCGGGTAACCCAGCGTCTTGCACATGGACTCGATGCGCGCCGCCTCGTTGGCGGCGGCGCCGATGACAGTGAACTCCAGGCGAGACGGGGTCCCGATGTTGCCGTAGGTCACATCGCCCAGATGCAGACCCACGCCCCAGCCCAGGGGTGTTTCTCCGGCCGTTGCGCGTTGCGCGTTGACTTCCGCCACGCGCCGCCGGGCATCGATCACCGCCGCCACGGCGGCTCTGCAGGCCGAGCGGGTCTGTTCGCACCCCCCGGTCTGCTGTTGCTCGGGGTGACCGATGGGGAAAATGCCGAGAACCGCATCCCCGATAAACCTGAGCACTTCGCCGCCCTGATCCAATACCGCACCCGCCATGCATTCCAGAAACTGATTCAGCAGCGCAAGAAAGTCCTGTTGTGACATGCTATCCGCTAAGGCGGTGGAGTCGCGCAGGTCGCAAAACCAGATCACCGCGTGTACCGGCTCACCGTCGCCGCGCTTGATCAGTCCCTGCAGGACCCGCTCGCCGGTTTGCCGGCCCAGGTAGGTATTCAAGATATTGAGTGCGTTCTGCCGTTGGGCATGGACTTCAACCAGCCGACCGAACACCGGAAGAATCTCGTATAGATGTCCCAGACTCTGGGTGCTGAAGCCACCGGCACGGTCGCAGGCAAGGGTCAGCGCGCTGATGCGTCCGTCCGAGAACATCAGCGGCATGGCCACATAGTCTGTCATGCCCTCTTCATGAAGCTCTTCCAGTATGGGGAAATCCAATATCGGATTTTCGATGTCCAGCCGCCTCCGCACGCCGCCCGCGCCCTGGAAGATGGGATACAGTGGGCTGCGGATGTAGGCATCGGTTTCCAGAATTTCATGGGGCGCGGCCATGATATCCACTTCCGGCTCGCCCAGATGCCAACCATAGCGGGTGCTTACGGACTCGGGATGCAGGGTGCGCATGAACAGCCAGAGCCGCCCGACGGGTATGCCGGCTGAGCGCATTTGCAGGGCCAGGTCTCGCACCAGCTTGGCGGGATCCTCCGAATCCGCAGCCATTCGCAGCAACCAGGGGACAAGCGGATTGCCCGCCATCGCGTCCTGCACATCCGGCACCGCCGCGGGTGCGGCGTCGCCTGGATCGTACAAGCTGACCAGGTTGGGGTAAAAGGCCATGTACCCGGCGATACCAAGCGCCTCCTCATACGGGGTTTCGTAGCTCCAGACCGCGTTCTCCAGGCGCGTCTCGCCTGAAGTGACGGACCAGTAAGAGGCATTGCCCTTATATGGACAGTGTGTGTGCAGTGCGGTCGGTACCAATAGATCCTGACGCACGTCCTCCCGCGGAAAGTAGAAAACCGGTGGATGTCGGGTTTCGAGGAGGATGATACTGCGGGTGCTCTTGGCCAGGACCATACCGTTCCAGCGCACCGTGATCTGACGGTCGCAGGGCTCCAGCTCGATGCGGTATTCCGTGTTGATTTCTTCGGCGGTGCTCACGGCCGGGTCGGTTAGTGCGCTCATACGTGTTTCGTCCCATAGGTTCGATCCACACAGTTTGATTCAATTCCGTCAACAGATTTTACATTTTGACTGTCAACGGGTTTTCCGCAATGCGGTAACAGTATGTTCATCATCGGTTTTTTACAATCGGTTTAAATCTTGCCGCTACCGGCAAAAGCACACCTGGCGGCCGCGGGGCCCGACATATTTGAGGTGACCGACGATGGCAGTTGACAACGGACGGGCAGGGGGCGCGGCGGACGCCGTCTCAATCCGGTTGGAAAAAGAGTCCCGGGCGTTTGACGATTACCAAGCCGCCCTGCAGCGTGGGGCTGACGCGGCCGAGCTCCGCATTCTGTACGAGGCTTTGCGCAAGCGTGTCGGTCAGGCTCGGAGCATTTGCTGATCTGCTCATGAGCGTCGCTGCCACGCTCGGGAGCAATGACTCAACGCGCTGCTAGTGTCCCGTCCCATAAGTTCGTTGCATATCAGCAAGGCGAGAAGCGCCCAGGCGCTAGGCGGGCGGGCGCAGGACTAGCCTGCGCTCATTCAAGCGCGCCCAACACCGCGGATGGGCGCTTATCGCCTTGCCCGTCGGGAGCGCCCCAGATACGCCACTGCGGCGTTGCAGCTGCTTGACAGAGCTGGCTATGCCTTCGCACCTGCGCCTTGCATTGGCGTATCTGGGGCGCTCTGAAACGCTACGAACTTATGGGACGGGACACTAGGCACATCGCGCCTACTGAGTGGACGCAAGCACTCCGGTGAGACCGCGCCAACAGATCAGGGCTTCAGATGTGCTTGGGTGAAGACGAACTCCTGGTCCAGGCTGGACTGGGCGTCGGCCTCCACCAATGAAGCGATCTTGCCGCCCACCAGCGGAATGCCGATGCTGGCTTTCATCACAATCTCTTCATAGCAGACTTTCCCGTCCGCCAGCAGTTCGAACTCCCCTTCCAGCTTACCGGGCACGCCCGACACTTTGCAGAGATACTCCCCGTAGGCCTGCCCGTCAGATTCCCGGGTCCACTCCAGAATCTCCTTGGTTTGATTCCACTCGCTGAGGAACTTCCTGGCAAATGCGGGCGGGTTTGCCCGTATCTCTCGGGTCCACTCGATTCGAAACACGTCCCCGTCCTGTTCGCAGGATTCGAACGCCACATTTCTCGATCCGATGCCTTCGTACTTGGCGCGGAGAAAATCTTCGTCGGTCAGCATCTCATAGAGCGTCTCAAACTTGGCATCGTAGTCGTATCGCGCTTCGATGGTCATGGGGTCTCCTTGGGTGCCTCTCATCTACTCGTGGACGTGCATCTTGGGACTGAAATGCGCAGTTTCATCGCTGCAGAACTTGGCATTAGACTCACTGTTGCCCGCGATCCGCGCCGGCATTGGCTCTTGCCTCAGGCGGGATCGCCCGTGCCCACGGTATCGGGACCGTCCGCCGCAAGCGAGCCGGCTGCCGCAGCGGCAGCCGCCGCCAAGGTGGGGCGCTTTTCAGCTTCCTCCGAGGCCGGCAGGCGCACCGTGACCTCGCGATGGGCGAATACGATGCCCTCGGCCGCCAGGGCGTCTCGGACACGGCGATATGCCTCCCGTCGAATGACCCATTGTTCGCCCGGCACCGCGGTGAACTTCATGCGTATGATAAGCGCCGATTCTTCAACCCGGAACACGCCCTGGGATTTCAGCGGTTGCAGAAAGTGTGAACCCAGCACCGGATCTGTCCGCATGGCCTGGCCGGTTCTTTTGATCAGTTTACGCACCTTCTCGATGTCGGTGTCGTACGGCACCCGTATTTCCAGCTTCATGGTGGCCCAGTCGCGGCTGTGGTTGCTCACCGCCTGAATTTCCCCGTAGGGCAGGGTCTGGACGGCGCCCAGGTGATGTCGCAGGCGCATGGACCGAATCGAGATAGATTCGACGGCGCCCTTCATGCCACCTGCTTCGATGTATTCACCAACCCGAAATGCATCATCGATCAGGAAAAAGATTCCCGCGACGATATCCTGGACCAGTTTTTGAGAGCCAAAGCCGATGGCGAGGCCGACGATACTCGCGCCGGCGGCGCGAAAACGCCCACCGAAGCGGCTTCCATCAGCAACCTGGCCAACAGACATCCGGCCCGGCCCAGCCAGTGATCCATGGCTGCCGCACTCAGTTTTGCCGTGATGGCCGGGAGTTGGCGGGAAATGGACCGTTGTGCGATCAATCCGGCGGTTGCCAGCATCAGCAACACACCGATGCCTCGCACCATGGCTGGCCAGCCGCCGGCGTCAGCTTTGAGCTGTTCGATGAACAGCGCGCGCACTTCCCGTTCGTCCATCGGGGCCACCAGATCGTCCACTTCTTCCGGCGTGTATTCAGTGGTCAGCGAGGGTGATGCGACGCCTGCGGATGCGGTGGGCCCTGTCCGCCCGGCGTCCGAATCAGGGCCATGGCCGCTGGCGATGGCAGCAACAGGGCGCTTAGCGCGCACAGCAGCAGCGCGATCGCCGTCGGCACGCGCAGCCCAGCGCTTGCGCGAGTTACCCGTGGCATGTCGGTCGCCAGAAAATGCTGATTCCGTGCGATGGCAACCCAGTTGGCCCACATTCAGTTTGGGCGGAGTCCGAACCTTCAATTGGCAATTTGGCGCATGGACAACAGCAGACGTTTGTCCCGGGAGGGGCTGCTCTATGCAGTGTGACGCTCACGCATGGGTCTATCATTTGTGTTGCAACCTGTAGCAGACTTCGCGGCATCGCACGCTTCGTCTAGGGCCTACGCACGGTGATGGTCCGCCGATGCGCATCGCCGGAGACCTGACTGGGAAACCCAAATCTTGAATAACGCGCTCGAACACACACTGGACCGACTGGTGAGCAGCGGTGAGTCGTCCCTTCTGAGCGGCGGACTGATTGGCTTGGAAAAGGAATGCTTACGGGTGTCACGGGACGGGCACATCTCGCATCGCAAACATCCCGATGCACTGGGTTCTCCGCTCACCCATCCATTTATCACCACCGATTACTCGGAAGCGCTGCTGGAGTTCATCACGCCGCCGTATGGGGATCTGCGGCAGTGCCTGACCTTCCTGCGTGACCTTCAAACCTATGCGGCACATCGCATAGGGGATGAAATCATCTGGGCCACGAGCATGCCCTGCATAGTGGATGGGGAAACCGAGATCCCGATCGCTGAGTATGGTTCATCCAACGCCGGTCTGATGAAGCATGTCTACCGGCGTGGTCTTGGGCGCCGCTATGGACGCACCATGCAGGTCATCGCCGGCGTGCATTTCAATTATTCGGTCAATCCCGCTTTGTGGCCGGTGCTGCAGCGCCTTCGTGGAGACCGGCAGCCGCTGCAGGCTTTCGTGTCAGAGGCCTATTTCGGCCTGATACGCAATCTGCAACGTTGGGGTTGGATCGTTCCGTATTTGTTTGGCGCTTCACCGGCAGTTTGCAAGTCATTTTTCGGTGATCAGGATTGTGATCTCGATGACTTTGACGATGATACCTACTATCTGCCTCATGCCACGTCGTTACGGGTCAGTGACATCGGTTATCAGAACAAGAAGGAGAAAAAGGGCGGTTTGCAGGTCAGCTATGACAATCTGGACCGCTACGTCGAATGCCTGACCTGGGCCATCGACACGCCGTCTCCCGAGTATCAGGCGCTGGGGGTCGTGGTGGACGGGCGCTACGAGCAACTGAATGGCAACGTGCTGCAGATTGAGAATGAGTACTACAGTTCGATTCGTCCCAAGCAGATAACCGGAGCCGACGAGAAACCAAGCCTGGCGCTGCAGAAGCGTGGCGTCCGCTACGTTGAGCTGCGCTCACTGGACGTATGCGCGTTCGAGCCGGTTGGTGTCAACGAGACCCAGTTGCGCTTTCTGGAGGTGTTTCTGCTGCACTGTTTGTTGCAGCCCAGCCCGACCATCGATGCCGATGAGCGGCTGCGTATTGACCGCAACCTGGATACTGTGGCCAGCCGTGGGCGCGAACCGGGGTTGACCCTTGAGTGTGGCACCGGTGCTGTCTCGTTTACTGCGTGGGCCGACGAGATTCTCGAGGGCGTTGCAGCCATCGCCGAGCACATGGATGCTCACCGGGGTGGATCGGCTACAACGGATGCCGTGGTCAGGCAACAGGCCAAGGTTGCCGATCCGGAATTGACGCCCTCGGCCCGAATGTTGCGGGAGATGATGAACCGGGAGCAGGGCTTTTTTGAGTACTCGATGGCGCTTACCCAGGCACATCGGACCTATTTCGATGGCCAGACGCTCAGCCCGGAGCGGTTGGCGGAGCTGGATCGGGAGGCGGAGCAATCCCGTGTCCGACAGGCGCAAATGGAAGCAGCAGATCAGGTGCCCTTCGATACCTACCTGGCGACTTACTTCGCGCAGAGCTAAGGCGGGGGTGGCCGTGAGCACAGCATCGGAGCGCAAGACCCCCACGGCGTTGCTCGCACTGATGGTGGCTGGCGTGCCGCTGAGCTTTGCCACCTGGCAGGCATTGCTGAACAACTTCGCGGTCGAGCGGGCGCAGTTTACCGGTGCCGAGATGGGTGTACTGCAGAGCCTCCGGGAGATTCCGGGGTTTCTCTCCTTTGCGGTGATTTTTCTGCTGTTGTTGATGCGAGAGCAGACCCTGGCCTGGGTATCGTTGCTGATCCTGGGTCTGGGTACTGCGATTACCGGATTCTTCCCCAATGCCCTCGGCCTGTATGTGACGACGGTTTTGATGTCGATTGGTTTTCACTACTTTGAGACAGTGCAAACCTCTTTGTCGCTGCAGTGGGTGGATCGGCGGCGGGCACCCGAAATCCTGGGCCGTCTGGTGGCCGTGCGTTCTTTGGCCGGCATTGTCACCTTCGCCCTGGTCTGGCTCGCGTTCGAGTGGCTGGGTTTGGACTATCAATGGGTGTATCTGGCCATGGGTGGGGCGACCGTGCTCATCGCCCTGTACTGTGCGTTTGCATTTCCGCGCCTTGACGGGTACGTCCCTCAGCGCAAGCATCTTGTATTCAGACGCCGCTACTGGCTGTATTACGCGCTGACTTTCATGTCCGGAGCGCGCCGCCAGATTTTTGTCGTGTTCGCCGGTTTTTTGCTGGTGGAGAAGTTTGGCTATTCGGTTGAAGACATCGCGCTTCTATTTCTGATCAATGCTGCCGCCAACGTCTATCTTGCCCCTCGTATTGGGCGCTTGATCGGAATCTGGGGAGAACGCAGGGCGCTGGTGTTTGAGTATGCCGGTTTGATTCTTGTGTTTGTGGCCTATGCGCTTGTTGAGAACGCAACAGTGGCGGCGGGACTGTACGTGATTGACCATCTGTTCTTTGCCCTGGCAATCGCCATCAAGACCTACTTCCAGAAGATTGCGGACGCCGGTGACATCGCCTCCAGCGCAGGGGTTGGATTTACCATCAGTCACATTGCGGCGGTGTTCATACCCGTGGTGTTCGGTCTCATCTGGTTGGTTTCCCCGGCAGCGGTTTTTCTCAGTGGCGCGGTCATGGCCGGCGTGTCGTTGCTTTTGTCCCTCAATGTTCCGAGGCGCCCGGAACCGGGCAACGAGGTGGTGTGGGAGGGTTTTGCCCGTCCACGGGTGGAGCCCGCCGCCTGATCCGTGCGGGAACGGAGTTTGCACAGCCTTGCGATGGAACGGTTTGATCCAACCGGGTTGATCTGAACGTGTGTTGGGAGGATGCCGGCGCCAGCAGCTGCCAGCAGAGATCCTTTGCCATGGTTCAGTTCTGCGTCTGGCCCTGGCCAGGCGTGCGCAGTCGGTGGTGATCGAAGCCAGGATGCGATCAAAAAATATGGCTGGAGATCTAACATGAATAAGAAAGCGCCCGACCAGAACCACAAGCGCCCACCCGATGGCGAGATTGATTTTCACGGCGCGGCTCTGATCGACGAGCAGGGTCGCGAAATACCCATTACCGATGACATGGTTCGTGCAGTACTCGATGACGCTGAACCGTCTGCTCCGATTTCCCGCGACGCTTGATCCGCGTGCTCGGAGTCGTCGCTCTTACGAGACTCCCTAACTGACCATCAAAACGCTCGCCCTGACCAACGGGAGACTGGCTCAAGAGACCTGAGCGCGCTTGAATATTATATTAGTAAAAACTAATATACAGACTTCGAATGCCCGATGACCGGGCGTGACAGGGCTCGCTGTTAGGAGGGATCAGGCAATGTCGATCGATCGTATGGTGCTGGCCGTCGCCGGCATGTTCGTGGTTTTAAGCGTGGTGTTGTCCCAAGTGCACAGCGTGTACTGGCTATATTTCACCGCGTTCGTCGGCTTTAATTTGTTCCAGTCGGCTTTTACCGGTTTTTGTCCTCTTGCCAAGATTCTAAAGGCCATGGGTGTTCCCACCGGCCAGGCGTTCGCCTGAATTTTGCTGCGGTTCGGACCTCAATGGGCAGCGGCTCCCGTTAGCTTTGTCGGGTTTCCTGCGATCGGCGCCACTGAGGCTGCAGCCCGGTTCTCAGCCGGGCTGCCTTTCGACGGGTATCTGGGACGGTCTGCCCGCCATGTGCTCCACACTGGACGGGGTCATCCAAGCTCGTAGCGGCTGTACAGCCGATCGATGACCATGTCGCCGGATTGGCGGCAGGTATTTACCAGGTTATCGCGTAGGGTTTCGCGCAGGTGTTCGGATGACTTGGCGAAATGGTCGTTGCCGAAGGTTTCGTGCAGCACGATTGCTTCGCATTTATACGCCCGTGAATAGTCATTGGCGTCGGCGGTAGCGAATGAATCGCTGCAGCCGGTGGTCCCCGTCATGATGGCGAAAAGAAGTGGAATTGTTAAACGCAGCATGGGCTTAAGCCTCTTATTATGATCTGTGTCGAACAAGATATAGCAAGAGCCGCGCCATTGTTTAGCGATGGGGTGTGCTACTTCACCAACAGTGCGGTGCCGCTGCCGAGCAGCAGGACGCTCACCAATCGCGTGAACAGCACCTGGGGCAGGTTGGTGTGGATTTGCCCCCCAAGATACAAACCCAAAAGAGCTGTTGGGATCGCGATAGCCAGCAGATCCAGTGTGTCGCCCAGAAAAAAGCCTGCAGTGGCGTAGCCCACCAGTCGAATCGACCCATCGATCAGAAAGTTGGTTGCAAAGGTGGCGCGAAAAGCCCCTTTGTCCAGATTTCTCAAGGTGAAATAGATCACGTAGAACGGGCCGCCGGTTCCGAACAGGGTGCCGACCATGCCGCCCAGAACGCCGGCCGGCGCTGCCAGCAGCCGAGAACCGTTCAGATGCTTGAGCGGGAGCAACTGATAAACGGCATAAATGACAATGAATATACCCAATGCCTGTGCCAGCGAAGCGGCATCGAGATGCCGAAACAGGTAAAGGGCTGAAATCACGCCGGTGAAGGTAAAGGGCAGCAGTGGCAGCAATTCCTGCCATTGGATGTGCTGACGGTTCTTAATGCCCTGGGTGGCCGAACACAGGTAGTCGAGCAATACCACCAAAGGGACCACAACGGTGATCGGCTGTGTCAGGGCCAGCAAGGGAACCGCGATCAGAGCAGATCCAAACCCGGCAATACCCCTGACCACGTAGGCGATTGCGATGACCACTGCGACATAGGGTAGGGTGTCCAAGCGAAAGGTCCTCGAATCCAGCCCGCGCCCGGCAGGGCTTGCCTCAGTAGCTCAATGGGTGTCGGATCGTGCCCACAATCAGGCGGCATTGCTCAGGGCTGAGCCGCAATGGCCATGCGGACCCGTTCGGCAAAACGCATTGAGCTTCATTCGACCGTTGCGCCAATCCGTGTGCTGTGCGGCGTACCCGGTCAGTGATGTTCGCCCAGGCGGCCGGGGTGTGATGCGGCGGAACTGGTCGCATGTGTAATCAGACTGAACCGTCCTGCCCGAACCTGACGTCCGCGGCATCTGTAACATTGGCGCGGAAGATTCGATTTCCGCCGAGACGGCGATGAAACGCACACGCACCGGACGTTCAGCCCTATACCCTCGCAAGTCCATGGTAATTTCTGCAACCTAGCATGGTGGTCGTGGTCGCGGAAATGCGCAAAAATCTTGTGTTGATGGGTCAATTTCTTAGTTTTACCGGCAACTACGCCGCTGCCGGCTGTGACCCAGCCAGTGATAAAGTAGCCGAATGCCTCAAACCGCGATGATCATCGTCCACCGTAGACAAAGCCGCGTCGGCAGGCTTGGGAGTAAGCTGCGTGCCCGCGGCTGGGAACTGGACGTTCGTTGCCCGATGGAAGGGGATGGGTTGCCTGAATGTCCGGGCGGGTACGACGCCGTAGCCGTCCTCGGTGGCCCCATGAGCGCAAATGACGACCACCTGAGCGGAATCAGGGCAGAGTTGGATTGGATTCCCAAGGCGGTGGACTCGGGTACGCCATTTTTTGGGATTTGTCTGGGTGCGCAATTGCTGGCCCGGGCCCTGGGCGGCACCGTCGCGCCACACCCGGAAGGGCGTGCTGAAATGGGCTACTATCCTGTGTTTGCGGATGCAGACGGCGAGGCGTTATTCGATCCTGGACTGTGCGTCTACCATTGGCATCGCGATGGTTTCACCGTGCCCCCGGAAGCGGTCCGCCTGGCACGTGGTGAAACTTTCCCCAATCAGGCTTTCCGCTACCGGAATGCATTCGGAATCCAGTTTCACCCGGAAGTGACCCGGGAAATCATGGAAAGTTGGATCGCCGCCAGCAGCCATCGTCTTGCTCTGCCCGGCGCCCAATGTCCGGATTCTCAGCGCATCGGCTACCGTCGCCACGATGCGCCGCTGGGCGACTGGCTGGATCGCTTCCTGGACCAATGGCTGGGCCAAGGGGATTTCATTCGAGGTTGATTGGGCGCTGGACCAGGTGCCCATTTCGCACCGACAGGCAGGTTTTCCCGTCCAGAAACCGCTCGATGGATGATCCGACGATTTGGTGACGCCAGCCGTTCAGCAGCGGCGAGTCGTTGCTTTGGCCGGCGACCAGTGCCTCCAACTCACGTTTCGAAGCCAAGGAACCGGGACTGACCGAGTGTTCATGGCCACACAATTTGACTATGGCCATGGCCGCATCCACCAGGGCCTCCTGCGAAGGGTCCAGTCGGATCCTGATATCCGGCTTTGGCCATTCTTCACGGGGTGTTTCCCGCCCCCGGCGGATGCAAGCAAGCCAACTTTCGCCACAGCGATCAATCTGCGCGTGATTGAGACCCCGGATGCGCTTGAGATCGGCCTCACTGTTCGGGCCGCGGCGGGCCATGTCCAGGAGCGCATCGTCTGCCAGCACCCAGCGCCGGGGTTGGTTTGACTCAATCGCCTCGCGTTCGCGCCAGGCGGCGAGCTCTCTGGCGACTGCCAGTTGCGCACCTTTGAGGGTGTGCATGCGTTTCAGACGTTTCCAGACGTTGTCCGGGTCTGGCCGATATCGATTCGGATCGGTGGCGGCGGTGAAATCCGCCTCCAGCCAGTCCAGGCGGTTAAGTTCATGCAGGGTCTGGTACTGCCTGCGGTAGATTTCCCGCAGATAGCGGACGTCGTCACCCGCATACTGTATCTGGGCATCGGTCAGGGGTCGTTGGCGCCAATCGGTTCGGCTGTGGGACTTGTCCAGATCCACGTCCAGCATGTCTTTGGCCAGCGCCGCGTAGCCGACCTGGTCGCCATGGCCCAGTAGCGTCGCGGCGACCTGGGTGTCGAAGATCGGGGTCGGCACGCTGCCAATGAGCCTGTACAACAATTCCAAATCCTGCGACGCATCGTGAAACACTTTTACGATGTCGGGGTCGGTCAGCAATGCCACCAGCGGATCCAGTTCCGATACGGCAAGCAGATCTACGCAGGCCACCGTGTTCTCATTGGCCAGTTGCAGCAGGCAGGGTTCAGGAAAGTAGGTCCGTTCTCGCACAAACTCAGTGTCGACGGCCAGCCAACGACTGGCGGACAGCGTCCCAGTCAAGGCCGCCAGCGACGCGTCGTCGCTTATAAAAAGATCCTGCATCGGGGAAAGCCTGCTCCGGGCGCATTGAGTGGCAGCGCATCATACCCCGAAACGGCTAGCGAAACGGGCGTGGCTGAGAGGCCGTGGTAGCTGCGGGACGGCGTTACCGTTTGGTCAGATGCCGCCGCTTCCGAGGATATCGGCCAACCACTTGCCGTCGGTTTCGCTCAGACCGTGGTAGCCGGACAGTACGTGGCGCTCGGCACGGCCCTGCAGCGCCTGCACGTGATTCAGATCCTGGCTCCAGGCCGGAACCACCAGCTCGCCCAGATCCATGCCATCGTTTTCACGAACAGCGCAAACGTAGCGCGCCGGCGGGTGATCCTGTCGATTCAACCAGTAGAGCAGGCTGCCGGGATGTTCCAGAACCAAGTCCTGATACAGTCCGAGTGACTGTGTGAACTTGCCGGCACCCAGTAGAGGGGCCAACTCCGCAAGTGGGCTTTCACCGGCCAGTACACCCAGATTCGCGCTCTCGGTGCCCAGATGCGGAGAGGCGATGGAGATGAGCTCCGAGATACGGGTTTGCGGCTGCTGCACCATCATAAGGCGGGCCACCACGCCGCCGGCGGAGTGGCCCACTACGGCCAGGGCTTCGTTTGGATGGCGTTTGTGAACCCAATACACCGCATCCGCCAGCAGTCCGGCCTGCACCTGCAACGGCGCGTGGTCCGGAAGCGCAACCGTGTACAGCCGTCTCTCTGCCCCTCCTGTTGTCTCTGGGGCACGGACGACGCCACTTTCAGACGGACTCACGGTACCGGCGTCTGTCCATCCGGACCGGCCCAGTTCCGCCACCACGCCGGCCCGCCGCCAGTCATTGGGATTGGACAGGTAACCGTGGACCAGTAAAACAGTCGCTGCGGATCCGGTTGAGACGAGCATCAGCGCGGCCAGGGCAAGTAAGAGACGCGTCCAGACGGGTGGTCGTGAGGCAGACCGAGTGTCTCTGCAGCCTGGCATTATCCGCGCACCATGGCGATCAGCAGTACCACGAACAACACCACACCACCAATCGGCAGCAGCAATCCGGTCCAGTCCGAAGACTTGGCCTCGCGGCTCTGGCGCAGGGTCTCGCGCCAGTTGGGGCGGAACAGATAAATGCCCAGCGCCGCAAGCGCGCAAATGCCGAGAATTTCCCAGATTTTAAGGTCTTCCATCTTGTACCCTCACCTGATTCCGAAATGCCGCGGAAACCGGGTCTTGCGCCGCCATGTGTTGCCCTGGATGCTGATCAACCAGTCCACTGCAGTCGGGATTGCATCAGATGATGCCACTGTCCCGCAGGCGTTCGATATCCTCCGAGGCCAGTCCGAGAAGATCGCCCAGAACTTCGTTATTGTGGGCACCCACCTCCGCACCGGGCCAGTCGGTTCGCCCGGGTGTCTCGGTCAGCCGTGGGCTCATGGCCGGAATTTTCAGCGGCTGACCATTGATCTCCACCGACTCAAACAATCCCCGGGCCTGAAAATGCGGGTCCACCATCATGTCGGCTACGCTGTAGATGGGGCCGGCCGGAACACGGGCTGTTTCCAGCCGATCCAGCACGTCCTCAACCGTCAGTGTCGCCGTCCATTCGGACAGGGCAGCGTCGATTTCCGCTTCATGCGCCACCCGGCCGCTGTTGGACGCCAACCGCGGGTCGTGGGCCAGGTCGACCCGGCCCGCCGCCACCATGAGACGCTTGTAGATGGAATCGCCGTTCCCCCCAATGATCACATAGCGGCCGTCGCTGCAGCGGTAAGTGTTGGTGGGTACGATGCCGGTTACGGTGGAGCCGGAAGGCTCGCGGATGACGCCGGCGCCGTCATATTCGGGCACAACCGCCTCAAGCATGTTGAATATGGCTTCGTACAACGCCACGTCCACCACCTGGCCGGCGCCCTCCTTCTTCGTGTCTCTCTGGTACAGAGCCATGATGATCCCCAGCGCTGCGTGCAGTCCGGCCAATGAGTCACCCAGGCTCAAGTTGGGTCGTACCGGCCGCTCGCCCGGCACGCCGTTTACATAGCGTAGCCCACCGATGCCTTCGCAGACCGAGGCATAGCCGGGTTTTCCGGAATATGGCCCGGTTTGCCCATACCCGGAGATGCGGGCGTACACCAGACCCGGATTGCTCTGGCCGAACGATGCCGGGCCCAGCTCCCAGGATTCCATGGTGCCGGGACGAAAGTTCTCGATCAGCACGTCTGAACGCTCCGCGATGCGCCGGACCAGCGCGCGCCCCTCGTCCTTTCTGAGATCAACGGTTATGCATTTCTTATTTCTCGCCAGGCTGCGCCACCACAGGGAGGTGCCGTCATGCACCACCCGCCAACCCCGCACCGCGTCCCCAGCACCGGGTGGTTCAACCTTGATCACTTCGGCCCCAAAGTAAGCGAGCAAGGTACCGGCAAATGGGCCAGCCAGAAGCTGTCCCACTTCCACTACACGCAGACCATCCAAAGGGCGCTGTCGGTGTCGAGCTGTCGCTGGCGTGTCCATATTCGGCCGGATTGAATGACGGGCCCTCGGGAGCCCTCTGATCTATTGGTGAACGTGCATTTCGGGGCGGAAATGCACAGCTTCAGCGTTGCAAATCCTGGCAGTAGAACGTCGTGCCCCATGCGCCAGTGCCCTTTCAGCGAGGCAATAAGCGCGCAGCCGTTAGCCTACGCTCATTCAAGCACCCTCAACACCGCGAACAGACATTTGTCCCCCCTGCTGGCCCAATTAGGGTCCAGCGTCCAGCGGTGGTTCGTCAATCGAAAAACGTTGCCCGATTGATGCTAACCCAGTTCGCATATGCCTCAGGCGGGCCAGTACTGGAATACCATTACATATCAGTAAGTTTTGGTTTGCATGCGAACAACATGCTCTAAACTTGCCCTAACATCATGGCATAGTTAACAAAGTCTATGGCCCGGCGGCTGTTGTCGAGAGGCTGTGGCGAACGGGTAGCAAAAAGGAAACCGGGATGCAGCAGCAAGAAAGTGCGACGCTCGTCGACACCAACCCAGTGGCCGGACGGGCGGCGGCCGGACAGATGCTCCTGGAGGAAATGGCCAAGGCCGCTGGCAGACCGAGGGATGGTTGGGAATCGCTTTTGTCCATGGACGATGAACGGGCCGTGCCGGTGGATCACTGCGCGGTGCTGAGCGAAAACTGAAGCACGGCCTGCGGTTATCGCCGATCAGGCGCATTCTGGTTTAGAGGTACTGTTGGCGGTCCGGACGGGGCGAAAACCCGGGGTCTCGCAGACGATCCACGTCGGCCAGCATGGTCTCGAACAGTAACTCGCAAAATCGCCTGCCTTTGGCGGCATCGGCCTGCGTGGGGTCGCCCCACGCCCCTGTGGGTGAGTAGATTCCAGGCACACCCGGATTTCGGGTGAGGGGGCCTTTGCCATCCGCGCCCGCCAGCTCCGCCTGCGCCCGGTCGATCCGAACCAACTCCGGGGCAATATGCATCATTCTGGATGTTTCCACCTCGTCCGCATGGCCGCCGTGGGGCTGTTCGCTCAGTGCCTCCACTTCTGCTCTGGCGGCCGCTGTCAGGTCCGTGTAGTCCATGTGAACATCTTCACCCGCCAGGGCCAGGCGCGCGGGTTCCAGGGCCCAGTTGGTGCTGACGCCGAGATTGAGCACATAGAAGCGGCGATCCACGTGCCGGGCGATTGACCGGCAAATGCCTATGACCATGTCCCGAAAGACTGTCAGTGGCAGATTCACCGATGCCGGATAGTCCACAAATGCCGGGTAGTAGCCATACGAAACCGTGGGCAGCGACGCCAACCGTCTAACCTTGAGCAGTCGATCGCGGAAATACGCGGCCTGCACCGCATCCGTATTGAGGGGCAGGTGCAGCCCATGCTCTTTGCTGGCCGCGCCCACCGGCAACACGACCAGATCGCAGTCCCGCAGAAATGCCTCTGCCTCTGCCCAGTTCAGATGTTCGAGCCGCACGCCCTGCTTACTGATGCCCGCCTTCCTGCCGCTGGGCGCCGCGGCCTCTGCCGTTTGGCGATGATCACCGCCGTGCACAAGACGTCACAAGCGCCTTTTTTGTACCACGGTGGTTCGAACGGACGCGCCGCGCTCTTTGGTTCGATGCCGTTTCGGTACAGTATACGGACCGGATCGGTACGCGGAGTGTAAACCGGATGGGATTGTTTGATCGACTCAGAACCGGACCCGGAAAGGAGTTGATCCGCGCCCCGGACCTGGCGCTGTATCAGTTCACGACCTGCCCTTACTGTTTTGTGGTTCGGCGTGCTTTGCGCCGATTGGGGGTGGCGGTGGAGTTGCGGGACATATCCCGGGTGTCCGGCCATCGCCAGGCACTGCTCGCAGGTGGGGGAATGGATCAAGTGCCCTGTCTGCTCATCACGAGCTCTGACGGCGGTGAACGTTGGATGTATGAATCCCGGGACATCGTCCAGTATCTGAACCGGCGCTTTGCCAGTGAGCGCAAGCGCCATGGGGCACCCCCTGAGCCGAAGGTTTGACCCCTGTGGGCTGGACTCGCAGCCGGCGCCTCGTTTGAAAAAAGCGGTCATGGACCCGCAGCGTGTTGAAAAGGCATCACTCGGCACGACACGGCGTTGAAAACGCCGTCAAAATGCTCATTTACCGGGTGTTAACTGCGCTTTCTCCGTCGTTTTTGCCTTGTCTCGCACTCGACCGAGACTTTTTCAACAGACTGTCAGTCAGCCAGCCAGGCGCCCGAAAATCCGGAATCCCGCCACATAGGTGCCGATTGCGGAGCCCAGTGTGCTGAAAATAAAGACCAGCAGGGTCCGTGTCACCCGGTTTTTCCACCAGCCCTTGAGATGGGTTGCGTCCCGCCTGAGGTGCCCAAAATCCTCCACTTTGGGTCGTCGAAGATAGGTTTCGACGCCGGCGGTCACCATGCCGGCGCCGATGGTGGGATTGAGCGATGTCAGCGGAGCGGCAAGGAACGCCGCTATCACGGTCAGCGGGTGCCCGCCGGCGATCAATGCCCCCAGGGCCGCCAGGCCCCCGTTGATTACCACCCAGTCGAAGACCATTTGCAGCCCGAGGTCCGGGCTGCGTACGAATCCGATCGCGAACCCCACCAGCAGCAGCGCGACGATGACCCACGGGATCAGCTTTGGCCAGCGGCTGGGCGCCGGCAGGGTTTCAAGGTCCGCTATGACGGCGGCTGGCGCTCCGGCCTGTTGCTCCAGATAGCGCTCGATGCCCCTCATGTGACCGGCCCCGACCACGGCGAGGATGTGCTCGGGTGGATTGGATTCGGTTTCCTGTCGCAGGCGTGCCGCCATGTATTGATCGCGTTCGTCTATCAGCGGCGCGTACAGGTCGGCCTGCTCGTCTGCGAACTGTGCGAAGGTTGTTTCAAGGATGTCCCCTTCCTTAAGCCGTTCGATTTCCTCCTCGGTCACATCCTCGCTGGTCAGCACGCTTGCGACCAGACCGGAAAACAGGTTCAACCTCTTCCACCACGGCACTCGCCGATAGATGCGTTTGAGCGTTACACCGATCTCTCGGTCGATCAGCAGCACCGGCAGACCTTGTTCGCGGGCGCTGTTCACCGCCGCTCGCATCTCGGCCCCCGGCTCGATGCCGAACTGTTCGGCCAAACGCTGTTGGTATGCCCCCAACGCCAAGCTTGCCGTGACCATTGGTGCCTTGCCGGATTTGATCACTTCGAACAAATCCATCTTGGCCAGGCTGTCCGGATTGATCAGGGCATTGTGGCGCGATGGGCACAGTTCCACCGCCACCGCGTCATAGTCCCCGGTGGCCAACAGACGACGCACCTCGTCGGCGCTGCTTCGAGACACATGGGCCGTGCCCAGGACTGTGACCTGGCTCCGCCCCACCGCCACCGTCAGGCGCGGCTCTTCACGTTCGCTCGAGCCTGTTGCGGTGGATTCGATATGGGATTCGGGCATCGATTGGTTCCGGGTTATTCAGGGTCGACGGTGTCGCAGGACAGGGCGTCCCGTATTCTGCGCGGGTGGCAGTGTATTGTATTTCAGCGCTGTGCGGGAGCAGGCGGGAATATGGAGTGCGCGGGAGAACCCCACGGTATGCTGATCCGAATGGTCATTCTACTGTTGCTGGCAAACGGGGCTCCCGTTCTGGCGGCCTATGTCTTTGGGGATCGTCTACTGGCGCCGATCGATGGTGGGCGGGTGCTGCCCGACGGACGCCCGTTGTTTGGCATCTCCAAGACCTGGCGCGGCGTGGTTTGCTCTGTTGTGCTGTCAGCCCTTGGCGGTGCGTGGCTGCTGCACAGCATGGCTCTGGGGGTCCTCATCGGTTTGGGCGCAATGGCCGGTGACCTGTTTTCGAGTTTTCTCAAACGCCGTTTGGGGAAACCTTCCGGCAGCCTCTTGATCGGGCTCGATCAGGTGCCGGAGAGCCTGATTCCTGGATTGCTGGTGGCCTCTGAGCTGGGTCTCAGCCCGCAGATTCTGCTGTGGTCCGTAATCTGGTTCAGCGGTTTGGAACTGCTGCTCTCCTGGTGCGGGCGGCGCGTTTTTGGCCGTCCCTAGGGAAGGTCTGAACAATTGATCGCAGCAATTGTTCAGAACTCGCCCTGGGGCAGCCGAGATTGATGCGCGCGGACCGTTTTTCTGTACATTCATTTGGTTCCCGTGCCGAACTGCGGGTCCGGTGGGGTCACCCTCGCTCCAGCCGATGCAGCGTTATTTCTGGCGGGCAGTTGAAACGGGCCTGGGCCACGGACGACCCGGTTCCGAGAGAGGTATATCCCTGCATTTTCGCATAACGCCAAGCGCCGCCGCAGTAGCGTCTTGGGCAGCGGGCGTTGAGGATCAAGGGAAAGCCGCCGGGGAGCCTAATTTGTCCGCCATGGGTATGGCCACACAACAGCATGTCGAAGCCGGCATGCGCCGCATGGCGGTAGATTTCGGGGGAATGGGCGAGCAGCAGTGAAACGGTGTCCGCGGGGATGTCCCGGCAGGCCTCTTCTATATTGTCGGTGCAGAAATAGTGCGGGTCATCGATGCCGGCCAGGTGTATGTGAGCACCGCCCCATTCGACGCGTACCGATTCATTCAACAGTACCTGGATGCCCATGTCCTCCATATCTGGGACCATCTCGATGGAGTCGTGATTGCCCAGGACGGCGTATACCGGCGTGCTCAAATGGGTTCTGAGCCGGCGCAGCGCGTCCGTTGCCGGCTGCCACGGACCGTATGTGAGATAGCGGAAGTCGCCGGTCAACACGCACAGGTCGTAAGTCAAATCGTGCACCGCCTCGCTCAGCGCGCCTGTGAACGTGTCATCCACGTCCAGGTGCAGGTCGCTGAGCTGTAGGATGGTCAAACCCTCGAGGCCGTCGGGCAGGGTGGGCAGCCGCAGACCGTTCTCCGTGATTTGAAATGCCAGGGTGTTTCGGCGCGCCCGGCCCGCAAACAGGGTCAACCGAAGGGACCACTCCACCAGTGAGCGGACAAGGTTTGAGTTCTCGATGTGGAAAAAGCTTCTGCCTTGGCCGAAGATCCGGTGTTCGCGGTGCCGCTCGATGCCCAGGCGCAACCGCAAATGGGTTTCGGAGACACGGGCGGTGAGGCGCGCTAGGTTGACTTGGCTGTTGTCCATTGCGGGTGAGTCGGCTGGTTTGTGGCTCTGCGGCCAAGAGCATATAGGCTTTGGGAGAATGTAACGACATGGACGGGAAGGTCACGACATGCGGGGATGGAACATGATGCGGTTCAATGGACGCCTTGACGGTCTGGATGCGGGTGTATATGCGTCCTGCACAACGGGCATGGCGAGCCGACGGTGACATCCCGCCAACCGGTTCTGACCGTTGATAACGTGTCTAAGCGCTTCCGGTCGCTGGAAGCGGTGCGGGGTATCAGCTTTTCGGTCAACGAGGGCGATTGTTTCGGATTGCTCGGGCCAAACGGGGCGGGCAAGACCACCACCGTTGAAATGCTGGAGGGCATCAGCATCCCCAGTTCCGGGCGAGTCCGGTATCGGGATGGCCCGTTGGACGGTCGCTACCGGGAGGCGGCAGGCATTCAGTTCCAGAGTACCGCGCTTCAGGATTACCTCACCGTTCGCGAGCATTTGCGTCTTTTTGCAAGTCTCTACAAGCACAGCCTTCCTATTGAGGAACTGGTGGAGCTGTGCGCGCTGGGGGAATTCGCCGACCGGGATGCACGCAAATTATCCGGCGGCCAGCGCCAGCGTCTTTTGCTGGCCATATCCTTGGTGAACGACCCCGATGTCTTATTCCTGGATGAACCGACAACCGGTCTGGATCCCCAGGCTCGGCGAAATTTCTGGTCGTTGATTCGCGGCATCAAGGGTCGCGGCAAGTCCATCGTATTGACCACGCACTATATGGAGGAGGCCTATCTGTTGTGCGACGAGATCGCCATCATGGATCATGGGCGCATTATTGCCGAAGGCACGCCGGATGCGCTGCTCGCCCAGCATTTCCGTGACGTGGTTCTGGAACTGCCGAAGGACGATTTTCCAAACACCGGCGCACCCCACCGCTGGACCATGCTCGAGACCGAGCGCACCGTTGAGATTTTGACCGATGACGTGAACGGCGCCGTGCGCTGGTTGCTCGAGGCGGGCGCCTCACTGGCGCGGCTGCAGGTGCGTCCCCGCAACCTGGAGGATTTGTTTCTGGAACTGACCGGTCGGGAGTTGCGACCTTGATGCGGCGCCTCATGGCGGTGCTGAGGGCGCGCAATCTGGAGTTCGTCCGAGATCGCTCGTCTCTGGGCTGGAACATCATGCTGCCTATTTTGCTGGTGCTGGGGCTGGCCTTCATTTTCTCAGGTACCCAGCGGCCCATGTTCAAAGTGGCGGTGCTGACCGAGGGTGATCTGGCCGACGAGTTGCATCCGTTTCTGAATACCCAGTACGTGGATTTCTTTCCGGTCGCCGACGAAGACCGCTACCGGGTTCGGCTGGGTCGGCATCAGGTCGATATGCTACTGGACCTGCGACAGGCGGTGCCGCGCTACTGGATCAACACGCAATCCGCCAAGGGATACTTTCTGGACAAGTTGATCCGCACCGATCCGGTTCCCGGCCTGCAGGGCGGCACGGTCACCGGCGCGGAGATTCGCTATGTGGACTGGCTGGTGCCAGGGGTCCTGGGCATGAACATGACCTTCAGTGCTCTATTCGGTGTCGGCTACGTCATCGTTCGATATCGGAAAAGCGGCTACTTGAAGCGGCTGCACGCAACGCCTTTGACCGCCCTGGAGTTTCTGCTGGCCCAGGTCTTTTCGCGACTGATGCTCATCATGATCATCTCCAGCGGTGTGTTCACGGCCACCAATGCCATATTGGATTTTCCCATGGAAGGACGCTACCTGGATTTGTTCCTGATCGCCGCCCTGGGTGCCGTGTCCATGATCGCTCTGGGACTGACGATCGCGTCCCGGGTCGAAAGCGAGGAGTTGGCCGGTGGGCTTCTGAACCTGGTGAGTTGGCCCATGATGTTGGTATCAGGGGTCTGGTTTTCCCTCGATGGCGCCCATCCATGGATTCAGACGGCCGCCCAGATTTTCCCTTTGACCCATGTTCTTGAAGGGGCGCGGGCTATCATGCTGGATGGTCTGACGCTGTCGGATCTGTCCTATAACGTGGGTGCGCTGGTCTTGATGAGCGTCGTTTTTCTGGCCCTGGGTGCCGGGTTGTTCAAATGGGCACCGGATTAGAGCCGGCTTAATACGCACCGATCCATAAATCTGACGGAGTTTCGGCCACATGTTGCAAACCGAGAACGGATACCCCGGTGACAGTTTGATTGAGCGTCGTGCCATGGGCATGGACGAGGAAAGCGTGATCGACGATTTGCGCCGCCATTTCAGCCACACGCTGGGGCGGGACCGTTATTGCCGTTCGCCGCACTATCTGTTCCAGGCGCTTGCCCTGGCAGTAAGGGATCGTTTGATGGAACGCTGGCAGCTCACCCTGTATGCATACCAGGAGCGTTCCTGCCGCCGCACCTACTACCTGTCTCTTGAGTTTCTCATGGGACGGACCCTGGACAACGCCCTGCTGAATCTAGGATTGCGGGATGCGGTTTCCGAGGGCCTGGAAAAGCTGGGGCTCCAGCTTTCCGACCTGGAACAGGGCGAGCAGGATGCGGGTTTGGGAAATGGTGGTCTGGGCCGTCTGGCAGCTTGTTTCCTGGACAGCTGCGCCACCCTGCAGTTACCGGTGAAGGGCTATGGCATTCGCTACGAGTACGGCATGTTCCGGCAACAAATCGAGAATGGCCATCAGGTGGAGGAGCCCGATCACTGGCTGCGCAACGGCAATCCCTGGGAGATCGAGCGCCCGGAGTTCACCCAGCGCGTGAAGTTCGGCGGGCGGGGAGAGATGTACCGCGATGCCGACGGCCGCCAGCGCGGTCGTTGGGTGGACAGCCAGGACGTGCTGGCAGTGCCCTACGACGTGCCGGTTCCCGGGTATCGCAACGGCACAGTCAACACCTTGCGGTTGTGGAAGGCGGCGGCAACCGATGAGTTTGACCTGGGCGAGTTCAATGCCGGCAGCTACCCGGAGTCGGTGGCGGCAAAAAACGCCGCGGAGCATATCAGCATGGTGCTCTACCCCAACGACGCCAGTGAGAATGGCAAGGAACTGCGTCTGCGGCAGCAGTACTTTCTGGCGTCGGCCAGCATGCAGGATGCCTTGCGCTACTGGAAGCGGTTCCACGGCGAGGATTTTGCCGACTTCGCGGACAAGAACCGCTTCCAGCTCAACGACACCCACCCGACCTGCGCTGTGCCGGAGCTGATGCGTTTGCTGATGGATGACCATGGGTTGGAATGGGATGCGGCCTGGGAGATCACCACCCGGACCATGGCCTACACCAACCACACGCTGCTGCCCGAGGCCCTGGAACAATGGCCGGTTCGCCTGTTCAAATCGTTGTTGCCCCGATTGATGGACATCATCTTCGAGATCAACGCGCGCTTTCTGACCCAGGTTGCCCAGTCCTGGCCAGGTGACAATGACCGCTTGCGGCGTATGTCCATCATCGCCGAGAACGGACACGAGCCGATGGTCCGCATGGCGTTCCTGGCCATCGTTGGCAGCGCCTCGGTTAACGGCGTGGCCGCCCTGCATTCTCGCCTGCTGACGGAGGGGCTGTTTCGGGATTTCTACCAGCTATGGCCCCGGCGTTTCAACAACAAGACCAATGGCGTCACTCCACGGCGCTGGTTGTTGGGCTGCAACCCGGGAATGGCCGCCTTGCTGGACGAAACCCTGGGCTCGTCCTGGGTGACCGATCTGGATCGTTTGAGCGGATTGCGGGCACTGGCGGACGATGCGTCGTTTCATGCCCGCTGGGAGAGCATCAAGCAGGCTAACAAAGCCCGGCTCGCCGCCACCGTGGCGCGTGATTGCGGCATCGAATTCGACACCGACGCGTTGTTCGATGTGCAGGTCAAGCGCATTCATGAGTACAAGCGCCAGTTGTTGAACGTGCTGCACGTCATCCATCTCTACCGACGCATCAAGGCCGGAGATACCGAGGGTATGGTACCGCGCTGTGTCTTGATTGGTGGCAAAGCGGCCCCCGGCTATGTCATGGCCAAGTTGATCATCAAACTGGTCAACAACGTGGCCGCAGTGATCAATGCGGACGAGCACGTCGCACCGTGGCTGCGCCTGGCTTTTCTGCCCGACTATCGGGTTTCGGCAATGGAGCAGATCTGCCCGGGTACCGATCTGTCCGAGCAGATCTCCACCGCCGGCAAGGAGGCATCGGGCACCGGCAACATGAAGTTCATGATGAACGGCGCTGTGACCATCGGGACCCTCGATGGGGCCAACATCGAGATCCGTGAAGAGGTTGGGGCGGAGAACTTTTTTCTGTTTGGCCTGACTGTCGAGCAGATCCATGCCGCGCGTCAGCAGGTAGAGTCGGGTGCTGTGCCTGAAATGGACGGCGATTTGAAGGCCGTTCTCGACCTCATCCGGAGCGGCCACTTCAGCCGTTTTGAGCCGGGTTTGTTCGACCCCATTGTCAATGCGGTGATCAGCCTCAACGATCCGTGGATGACGGCCGCTGATTTTCGCGCATACGTGATTACCCAGGCAGCGGTGGCAAAAGCCTATGCCGATCGGCCCAGATGGGTGCGCATGAGCATCCTGAACAGTGCGGCCAGCGGGAAGTTTTCCACCGATCGAACCATCCGCGAGTACAGCGAGCAGATCTGGGGGCTCACCCCGGTGCCACCGCTGCCCGGAGGTGACAACACAAACGTGGAGGCCAGAGAGGAACGTCGGCGGCCCGTGCCGCTTGACTGAGCACCCGCCCGGCGCTCAAGCCGCGCCAGGTGCCCTGAGGGATTCCAAACCGGCTGTGTTGCCTCTATTGGGTGGTGAAGCCCGTGCTCTGCTGAGTCTGGGGGCTCCGCTGGTGGCGGCGCAGCTGGTGCAGGTCGGCATGGCGGTCACAGACATTCTGATGGCCGGCCGCCTCGGCGGGCTGGAACTGGCGGCGGTTGGGCTTGGTGCGTCTCTGTGGATGCCCATTATGTTGGGCTGTACCGGTCTGATGATGGCCGTCTCGCCTATGGTGGCCCGGGCGCGGGGGGCGTGCCAGCCGAATCGCGTTGCCGCGGTCCTGAACTCCGCCGTGTGGCTTGCATTGGGTCTGGCCCTGCTGGCAACGCCCGCAGCCCATGAGGTCAACCGGCTTCTGGCGTGGGTGGGCGTCGACACGCCGGTACAGGATCTCGCCGGACGCTATGCACAAACCCTGGCCTGGACCATGCCGGCACTGTGTTTTTACCTGCCTCTGCGGTTTTTGTGCGAGGGCCTGGGCGACACCCGCCCCATCATGTTCATCCAGATCGTTGCCTTGGTCGTCAACGGAGTGGGCAACTACGTTTTGATGTTCGGTCACTTCGGTTTCCCCCGCTTGGGTGCGATCGGAGCGGCCTGGTCCACCGTCTGTGTCCTGTGGTTGGATTTCGCCCTGGTGCTGCTCTACGTGCACCGAACGGGGCGTTTGCGGGTAAGCCGGCGTTTCAATCTCAAAGGGCAACTGGAGCTGCTCAGGATCGGCCTGCCCATCGCTGGCGCCACCCTGCTGGAAACAGGGTTGTTCAGCGCCGTAGCGCTGCTTATGGGAAAGATCAGCACGCTGGCTGTAGCCGCTCATCAGGTGGCCCTGAACTTTGCCGCCCTGACCTTTATGGTACCCCTGGGCTTGTCCATGGCGGTGACGGTGCGGGTCGGACATGCCGCGGGCGCAGGGCGGCTGTCTGAGGCCCGGTCGCGGGGGTTCGCCGGCATCGGCGTCGCCGCATTGGTGATGGTCTTTGCGGCCGCCGCGATCTGGTTCTTCGCTGCCGAAATTGCGCGGTTCTATTCCACCGATCCAGGTGTTGCCGAACTGGCAAGCCAGCTCCTAATAGTGGCCGCCCTGTTCCAGATGTCGGATGGGATTCAGGTCGGGGCACTGGGCGCATTGCGGGGCCTGCATGATACGTTTCGACCCATGCTGATCACCCTGGTAGCCTATTGGTTCGTGGGTTTACCCAGCGCCTACTGGCTGGCATTTCGCACCTCGCTGGGGGCGGTCGGCTTGTGGATCGGCTTGACGCTGGGTTTGAGCGTTGCCGCGGTTCTACTGGTGTTGCGGTTTTGGCGCATCAGCCGGCCTGGCGCAGCGAGATGATCGGCCAGCCGCGCCGGCGCGCCTCTCGCGCCAGGGTGGGATCCGGGTCTACAGCCACGGGATCTGTGACCTGCTCAAGCAACGGCAGGTCGTTCAGCGAATCGCTGTAGAACCACGTTCGTTGGGGTTTGAAACCGCCGTCATCAAGCCATTGCATCAGACGCGCCACCTTGCCCTCCCGGTAACAGGGTATGCCGTGGATGGCGCCGGTGGGATGTCCGTCCACCAGGACCGGTTCGCTGGCCAGCAGCAGATCGATTCCCAATTGTTCCACGATGGGTTGTGTCAGCAGCCGGTGCGTGGCCGTGATCACCATCAGCAGATCACCCTGTTGCCGATGTCTGTCCAGCAGCGCGTGCGCCCCGGGCGCAATCACGTTGGGGATATGCGCTTCCAGAAAGTGTGCACGGAGGCGCTGCAGGTCCTCTGGGGGCAGCGGAACCAGCGGGGCGAGCGAGAACTCCAGAAACCCCACTATATCCAGCTCACCGGCCCGATACTGGCGCTCGAAGTGCTCGTTGGCCCGCTGAAACACCTCCGCTTCCAGCACTCCCTGCGCAACCAGAAACTCTCCCCACAGGCTGCCGCTGTCGGCGGCCAGGAGTGTGTCATCCAAATCGAAAATGGCCAGGGTTTGGTTCAATGTATCCGCCGCATCGTAAACAGATCGGTCACAGCCTACGCACCGTGGATCGGGTGCTCAAGCACCTGTGCTTGCGGAGTGGGTCGCGGTTCGATTGCCGCTGTCTGGGACCCGACTGGCGCCCGCCTCAGGTTTGAGAAATTTGATCTGTGACAAGTATCGCCGGTGCGAACGGCGGTAGGGTCGGTTTGTGGTGGTGATGGCTTTGGGATCAGCACGCTGTACAGACAAGCCAGAGGAGGGCTGCGTTTCCAGTCCCGGGACCGGAGACAAGCAGCTGCGGGCGGCGATGGTGGCAGAGTACGAGAACGCAAAGCTGGCGATATCGGATATTGGCGATGTGGGCATTGACTTCATGCGTCGTCGACATCGCGCGATCCTGTCTCAGCTGGCGAGAATGCGTGATATCTGTAACTCTCGGCCGGCCGGCGATACGAGCATGTCGTCCTTGCTGGGCGACGAGTTCGATCGCCTCACTCACGCTTCCAAAGAGTTGTTCGCGGCCGAGCAGCGTGCGATGCAGCAAAGCAACTGTCCCGACGCGGCCAAGCATGTTTTGGCACATCAACGTTTTCTGGGCTTGCTGACACTGCACTGCCGGTTGCTGGGGCACACAACGTCGGCGGAGTCCTGCCTGGAGTTTCTGGGTCATACGGCGCCGACCTGGTGGCGGCTTCACATCGATCGACTGGATTCCGCGGCCTCTGCGTTCATGCTGCGATATGAGCAGGACCACCCGGAACAGGCGCCGTTGTTCGACTGAACCCGGCGATCTGCACCATGGCACGCTGGCAAACCACCGCGGTGCGCGAAGAACAGGGGGAAAGTGGCCATGCATGCGGCCCTCGATCGACTCTATCTGGACCACGACAACGCAGCGCGCGTGCTCACCTGGATGGGCGCTGAGTTTGATCGCCTGCGTGCCGGTAATGAGGCCGATTTCCAACTGATCGGAGATGCCATGGCCTATGTCCTGGACTATGCGGAACTGTTTCACCATCCGAATGAAGATGTGATGTTCGATCGCCTCGAGGCTCGGGATGCGAGTCTGGCGGAGTTGCTGGTTGAACTCGCGCGGGAGCATGTTGAACTGGCGGAACAGGGTGCGGAACTGCGCCGCGTGGTCTCGGGGGCCGGGCGCACAAGCGAGCTTGACGTCGATATGGTTTCGAATCTCGGCCAGGCCTATACCGTGTCCTTCCATCGGCACATGGAGGTGGAGGAGGGATCGGTGTTGCCGCTGATGGATCAGATATTCGACTCGGCCGACTGGCAGGCCATTGCCCGCAGGCTGGTGCACATGGACGATCCCCTGTTCGGCCGGCGGATGTCATCGCGGTTTAAGGCGCTGCGCACTCGTTTGCAACAGGGCTGACCGCGCATCACGGCCGTTTCGCGGCCACCGCCGCTGTGCTGCACTGCCGCAAGGCTTGAAGTCGCGTTCAGAGACACGGCCCAGGCGTTTCGCGACCCATGCTGTCGGCTCATTCGGGCGTCGATCGAGACCTTTTGGCTGCTCGTGTTTTCGTAAGGCGTGGCTCATCGCCTGGCTTTGTGGAAAAATGGGGGCGCTATGTGGAAGGGCTTAGGTGTGCGCCGTGATCGACCAGGAGGGATATCGCGCCAACGTCGGGATCATTCTCAGCAATGGTGATGGACGTGTGTTCTGGGGGCGCCGGGTCGGACAACCCTCATGGCAGTTCCCGCAAGGCGGAATAAAGGGCGCGGAGTCGCCGGAAGAGGCCATGTTCCGGGAGTTGGAGGAAGAAACCGGACTGTTGCCCGACCATGTCACTATCCTGGGCAGGACGGATCGTTGGCTGCGCTATCGTTTGCCAGAACGATTTATACGCCGTCACCGCCAGCCCCTGTGCATCGGGCAAAAACAGATCTGGTATCTGCTTCGTCTAACCGGTTCGGAACAGCATGTGAATCTGGCCTGCTCCCAAAGGCCCGAGTTCGATTTCTGGCGCTGGGTTGACTACTGGTATCCTCGCCAAGCTGTCGTCCATTTCAAACGGGATGTGTATGCCCGGGCTCTTGGGGAGTTCGCCCCGCTCTTGTTTCCAGATGATGAACAGCGGGATGCATCTGCCCGTGAGTCCCTGGGCCAGAGGCCAAACGGTAGCGGTGCTTCGGAACGGCGCCGCTAGGAGTGTGCGCGGTAGAAATGAATGAGGCGAGGTGCTGTTCAGTTCGAGAACGATTTCGGGATGGTCCGAGAAGCATAGCCGTTGCTATGTGACGAGGAGGATCGCGGAATCGGGCCGAAATGGCGGCGCCGCAGACCGTTCCCTTTCTACGGCGCAGACTCCTAGGGAGCCTCTGATTTATTCGTGAACGCGCCGGCGTCTTTGCGGGCTCTCGTCCATGACGAACCGGGCGAAGTTCGCCCAAGGCAAGTAAGTGAGTTGCCAATGGACGAGACGCAACCCGATACCAAGAGCGAAAAGGTTCGGCCCCTCTGGGGTTTCGCCCAAAGGGTCACATCTGCTGCGTTTCCCGGCTTGGCCATAGGATGACTATGGCCAACCAGGAGCCTCGCATCTGCGCCCCTGTGGACCACCGAAACGCGAATCGTACCAATTGATCAGACGTTCCGTAGAGCCTGACTGGCCTGGCCGGCGGGATTGTTCACCACGCTGCGGCGAGATGTCGGCGCTGCGTGTCGCAACCGTATTTCGCTACACGCCGGCGTATGAAAGGCGTTCTTGAGTGTTTCGCGATCCAACATCCCGCCAATGCTTGAGGGGCCCAGGTCAGTGAAGAGTCGCTCCATGCTTGAAGCATTGCGCCGGATCGTGGTGGATGTCAGTTCCGCGCCGGATTCTCGCACCGCCCTGGATCTCATTGTTGCCAGGGTGAAGTCTGAGATCGGTTGCGACGTATGCTCCGTGTACATTGCCGACGAGCGCCGTGGGGATCATGTACTGGTGGCCAGCGACGGTTTGCGACCGGCCGCCGTTGGAGAGGTGCGATTGCCCCGGGCCGGCGGACTGGTGGGTCTGGTGGCCGCTCGGGCGGAGCCAGTGAATCTGGACGATGCCTCGGCTCACCCAAGCTATCAGTTTGTACCGGAAACCGGGGAGGCCCCGTTTCACGGCTTTCTGGGCGTGCCGGTGATTTTGGCCCGACGCGTACTCGGCGTGCTGGTGGTGCAACAGATTGCCCGTCGCCAGTTCGGTGACGACGAGGGCGCTTTCCTGGTCACGTTGGCGGCCCAAGTAGCCGGGGTTATTGCTCAGGTCGAAGTGGCCGAGTATCTCAAGCGCGACAAAGGGGCGCTGGGGCCCGGCATAGCCTTATCCCGCAACGTGATCCTGTCCGGTACGGATTCGGTCCGTGGGGTTGCCGTGGGCACTGCGGTGGCGGTGCGCACCGCGCGCGAATTGGCTACAACCCCTGATCGGGTTCCGGAGGATGTGGCGCTTGAGCTGGCTCGATTTCGTTCCGCTCTGCAGGCTGAGATTGAGTCCATGCGCGCCATACGGCTCAACATGGCTCCCCGATTGGCCGAAGCCGATCTGGCGCTGTTCGATGCCTATATCCTGATTTTGGAGGGCGGCTCCTTCGCCGGCGAGGTGGCCGAAGGCATTGCGTCAGGCAATTGGGCGCCCGGTGCGGTCCGCTACGTTATTGATCGCCAGGCGAACCAGTTGCAGGCATTGGACGATCCCTACATTCGCACCCGGGCCGATGACCTGCGTGATCTGGGTGAACGTCTGTTGCGTCGTCTGCGCAGCACCGGCGAACAAGAGCGTGATTACCCAGCACGCGTTGTATTGGTGGGAGAAGATGTTACCGCCACTGATATCACGGATGTGCCGGTGGCCTGTCTTGCCGCGGTGGTGTCGGCCAGCGGTACCTCCGCATCCCATGTGGCGGTGCTGGCTCGGGGCATGGGCGTCCCGGCGGTGTTCGGTGTTGGCAGCCTTCCGGTGGTCGGACTGGATGGTCTGGAGATCGTAGTGGACGGTTACTCCAGCCGGGTCTGCATTGAACCGCGACCACAGCTTCGCCGGGAGTATCTGCGTCTGGAGTTGGAGGAGCAGGCGCTGTCCAGGGATCTGGAGCGGCTGCGCGATCATCCCTGTGCGACGGCCGACGCTCACCCGGTGAGCTTGATGGCCAACACGGCGCTGTTCGCGGATATCGCGGCGGCGCGTCAGAGCGGTGCGGCAGGGATCGGCCTATACCGCTCGGAGATGCATTTTGCCGTGCGTGACCGTTTCCCCGGAGAAACTGAACAGGCTGGGATTTACCAGCGCGTGATTCGCATGTTCTCGCCGTACCCGGTGAGCCTGCGCACGCTGGATATTGGCGGAGACAAAGCCCTACCCTATTTTCCCATCAACGAAGCCAATCCCTATCTGGGGTGGCGTGGCATACGCGTGACACTGGATCATCCGGAGATTTTTCTGACCCAGCTGCGGGCCATGCTGCGGGCGGGAGAGCCGGGTGACCGCTATCGGATTCTGTTTCCCATGATCAGCCAGCTGCCGGAACTGGACGAGGCGCTCGGGCTATTGGCCCGGGCGCGCAGTGAATTGCTGGAAGAGGGCATCCCGGTTGGCAATCCTCAGGTGGGCGTGATGGTCGAAGTGCCCTCCGTGCTGTATCAGGTGGAAGCATACGCTCGCAGGGTCGACGCTTTGTCGATTGGAACCAACGACCTGACTCAGTATCTGCTGGCCACCGATCGGACCAATAGCCGGGTCGCTGCGCTGTACAGTGGTTTACATCCAGCCGTGCTCAAGGCGATCGGGGGAGTGGCTGCGCAGGCGGCGCCGCTGGGGTGTCCGGTGTCGGTTTGTGGTGAGCTGGCTGGGGATCCCGCGGGGTGCTTGCTGATGGTGGGTCTCGGCATCGACAGCCTGAGCACCAGCCACGCCAGCTTGAACAAGGTCAAATGGGTGCTCAAGAGTTTTACGTTGGATCAGGCCCAGCGGTTGGCAGAGCAAGCGGTGGCCCTGGAAAGCCCTGCCGAAGTTGAGGCGCTGCTGTCCGATGCGCTTGATCGGGCCGGGTTGGGTGGCTTG
Source organism: uncultured Gammaproteobacteria bacterium (assembly GCA_963783675.1). Taxonomy (GTDB): domain Bacteria; phylum Pseudomonadota; class Gammaproteobacteria; order Competibacterales; family JAHEDQ01; genus JAHEDQ01. Next base: position 61,166 of record CAWAOU010000003.1, on the reverse strand, counting down.
ATTCGGGCGGGTCGCTGACCCGCCCGCGGCGTAATGCCGGATGCGCTCTTCAGCTCGCTCTTCAGCTGGGTTTGAGATCCGCTGCCAGGGATGCCCGGGAAGGCTCCGGAATCGGCTCCAGGGAAACCGTGCAGGCCGGATGGTCGATTCCCATGCTGATCGGTGCACCGCTCCTGGCGGCCTCGGCCATCTGGGGCGTCAACTCGAAGCGCATAAAGTGAACCGATGAGGTCTTGTCACTGGTTTCCCGCTCCAGGTCTTCGTCGGCGATGGCGTAAACCGGCTGCAGGTCAGCCACCCGCACCCATGTGTGATCCTCCACATTGATCAAGGCGGCCAGCGCGTCGCGACGCTCGGCCACGTCCTCGTATTCGAGCATAAACGTGGCTTTCCAGTTGTTGCCGTCCGGAATCATCGGATTGTATGCGTCCAGTTCCTCCTGGATGCCGCTGGCCTCGAAGATGCGTTCGACCCGCAGCATTTCCTGGATCTGGTACTGCATGGTCATCCGATCTTCGAAGTAGAGTGTTGCGTGATCGCCGAGTTCAATGCGCCGAGCCGCCTTGTGTTTGAGAACCTGGGCCCGGAAGTCGGGTCGCGCCTCGGCATAGGCCTCCAGTGAGAACAAATCTTGTCGGGACAGCTTTTCCATTCGTGACGGCTCCGATATCTCAATCATCTTGTCTACGCTTTCCAGTTTCTGCCAAGGCCGCTCGGCTGCTCTGTCAGTGCCCGTGGTCCGGGTCGACAATGGGCGCGTCGGTGAACAGATAGTCGCGCAGTTCCTTGTCGAACGTCGGATCTTTCCGTCGAATCCACTCCATCACCATGGCGGCGTGTTCTTTCTCTTCATCACGGTTGTGCTCGAGAATGTGCTTTAGGTCGGCATCCTTGCAGGCATCCACCCGCTGGTTGTACCAGTCGACCGCTTCGAGTTCCTCCATCAGCGACACGATGGCGCGGTGCATATCGCGCGTCTCGTCGCTCAGTTCGCCTATCGGCTCGTGGTAACCCTCGTTCGACATGGTGCGATCCTCTTTGCTTTTTCAGATTCCGTAGGCTTTGCGGAGCAGGGTCATGGGATGCTCCGGATGCATTTCCTTGCCCAGACCGTTTTCTATCTGATGCCCGGCCATCGGACAGTCGCTACCATAGTGATCGGCGTCCATTTTCTCCACCCGGCTTACCACGGGCCGGGCGATCTTCATCGAGATGTCGTGGAATTCCTGCTTGACCGCATAGGTGCCGTCATGACCCGAGCAGCGCTCGATCGGTTCGACCTGTGTGTCGGGCACCAGCTGCAGGACGTCGCGGGTCTTCAGACCGATTCGCTGGACCCGTAGATGGCAGGCGACATGGTAGGCGACCTTGCCCAGGGACTGTTTGAAGTCGGTGGCAAGCTTACCCGCCTTGTGGCGAAGCATCAGATACTCGAATGGGTCGAAAATCCGCTGCTGCACCTTGGTCACCTCAGCGTCATCCGGAAACATCAGTGGCAGTTCCTGTTTGAACATCAATGTGCAGGACGGAACCGGCGCGACGATGTCATAGCCCTGATCGATCAGGGATGACAGCAGAGGCATGTTGATGTCCTTGGCGGCGGAGACGGATTCCAGATCCCCCAGTTCCAGCTTGGGCATGCCGCAACATCGGGTTTTCTCGACCAGGGTCACGGGAATGCCGTTATGCTCAAACACCGACACCAGATCGGTGCCGATATCCGGTTCGTTGTAGTTGCCGTAGCAGGTGCCGAACAGTGCCACCTTGCCGGTGGTCCGGTCGGTGGGTTCGGCTTGCAGCGATGACGGCTGGCGTTTCGCCATCCGCTTGCTCAGCGTATCGCTGTGATAGGGCGGCACCGGTGCGTTCTCGTGGACACCCAGGGCCTTGGACAACACCCGCCGCATGGTGCCGTTCCGGTTGCTGGCGTTGACTATATCGCTGACCACGGGAATTCCGGCGAGTTTGCCCACCGTGTCCGTTGAACTCAGCACCTTATCGCGAAGACTCGCGCCGTGTTCTTTGAAGTGCACCGCCTTGGCTCTCAGCATCAAGTGGGGGAAGTCAACGTTCCACTCATGGGGCGGCACATATGGGCACTTGGTCAGGTAACAGAGATCGCACAGATAGCAGTGCTCCACCACCTTCCAATAGTCGGACTTGGCGACGCCGTCCACCTCCATGGTGTCCGATTCGTCCACCAGGTCGAACAGCGTCGGGAACGAATTGCACAGACTCACGCATCTTCGACAGCCGTGGCATATGTCGAACACACGCTCAAGCTCCTGATCCAGGTTTTCCTGATCCCAGAATGCGGCGTTTTTCCAATCGAGCGGATGTCGGGTAGGTGCCTCCAGGCTTCCCTCACGTGTGCCACCGGTCGCTGCTGACATGATCTGGCCTTTGCCTCAGAAAATAAAAAAGCGAGGGGCGATTAATCGCCCCTCGGGTGGTGCCGAATCAGCCGTCCAAGCTGTCGAACGCCTTCTGGAATCGGTTGGCGTGCGACCGTTCTGCCTTGGCCAGGGTTTCGAACCAGTCGGCGATTTCGTCAAAACCCTCATCACGGGCCGATTTCGCCATCCCCGGGTACATGTCGGTGTACTCATGGGTTTCGCCGGCGATGGCGGCTTTCAGATTGTCGCCAGTCGGGCCAATCGGCAGGCCGGTTGCCGGATCGCCAACGGACTCCAGGTATTCCAGATGGCCGTGGGCGTGGCCGGTTTCGCCCTCCGCGGTGGAGCGGAAGACTGCCGCTACGTCGTTGTAGCCCTCGACATCCGCCTTTGCGGCGAAGTACAGATATCGGCGATTGGCCTGGGATTCACCCGAAAAGGCGTCCTTCAGGTTACCTTCGGTTTTGCTGCCTTTGAGATCCATCGCTCTCCCTCCTGTTGATCGGCTGAAAACTGCGGGTTTGCAGCGCTAGTTTAAACTGCGTCTAAAGTTGTAGAGTCATGGGCCCGACTTGTCAATGCCATGTTGGCCAACTCGTTCTGAAAGTCGGTCGCGGCTACCCACCGATAGCCCGAGTGGGTACTCTGCCATCTAGCGGTGTTCGCAACCATGCAGGAGATCAATTTGCGCGTCGTTTCCACCTGACTCTGTTCAGTTCTTGGCCTGAATCGACCGCTTTCGGCAGCCTCGGCCCAAACAGATAACTCGCCGCTGGCGGGATTGCAGCCCGCCCCAGCCGTCATCTGGCTGTAACATGGGTGGTCTTCAATGGGCGAGCAGCACCACAGACCATGGGACGGCATATGAGCGCGCCATACATTCTGATTGTCGAGGACGAGCAATCCATCCGGGAGATGACCGCCTTCGCTCTGCGCCAGGCAGGCTATCATACCGAGGAGGCGGCCGATGCGCGGGAAGCACAGTCCTTGATCGCAGATCATCGGCCCGACCTGATACTGCTGGACTGGATGTTGCCCAGCGTCAGCGGGCTGGAGCTGGCGCGGCGTTGGAAAAAAGAGGAACTCACAGCGGACATCCCGATCGTGATGCTAACCGCTCGGGCCGAGGAGGACGACAAGGTGCGGGGCCTCGAGACCGGCGCTGACGACTACGTGACCAAGCCGTTTTCTCCGAGGGAACTGGCGGCCCGCATCAAGGCAGTGTTGCGCAGGTCGACGCCAGAGGGAAGTGACGATGTGCTTCGCGCCAATGGTTTGATTTTGGATATGGCAAGCCACCGTGTGACTTCGGTCAGGGGCGCAGAGGTTAAAGTTGGACCTACCGAATACCGGTTGCTGAAGTTTCTTATGTCCCACCCGGAGCGCGTCTACACTCGGAGCCAGCTGCTGGATCGGGTCTGGAGCAGCAACGTTTACGTGGAGGAACGCACCATCGATGTGCATATTCGCCGGCTGCGTAAAGCGCTGCAACCGGCTGGATTTGATGCGCTGGTGCAGACGGTTCGGGGCGCGGGTTACCGTTTTTCGACCAAGGTGTAATGTTTGAACACGGCCTGGCTTTGGGTGGGCCTTCGACTGGCCGCCGTTCTGGGTATCTTCCTGGCGCTGGGGCTTGTTCTGGGCCAAGTCGCCTGGTCCATGGTGGTGGGCCTCAGCGGCTACCTGGGCTGGCACTTGCTGAGTCTCTATCGCCTGGATCAATGGCTTACGGCACGCCGCACCGTTCGGCCCTCCAAGGTCTACGGAGTCTGGGCCCAAGTCTACGATAGCCTCTACCATCTGAGGTCGCGCAACCGCCAGGGAAAGCGGCGCCTCGCTCAGTTTCTGTCCCGATTCCGGGAAGCGGCCGAGGCACTGCCCGACGGTGCCGTGGCGCTGGGGCCGGAACGCAGGATTCTCTGGTACAACAGCGCCGCCGCGCGGATGCTGGGGCTGAGACGACGCGATCTCAATCGGCCGATCAGCAATCTGGTGCGTCATCCTGAGTTCACTGCATTCTTGCGTGCCGCGCGATTCGACAGCGCCGTGGAAGTGCCGTCCCCGATCAACGAGTCCGTTCAGCTCAGCATCCGTCTGGTGAACTATGACGAGGGCCAGGATCTGCTCCTGTCTGCTGACATCACCCGCCTGCGTAACCTGGAGCGGACCCGTCGGGATTTTATCTCCAATATGTCCCATGAGTTGCGAACACCTCTAACGGTACTCACCGGGTATGCCGAGTCCATGCTGGACAGCGGCGAGTTTCTGGATTCGCCGTGGAAAAGGCCGCTTGAACACATCAATCAGCAGGCTGCGCGGATGTTTAGCGTGGTCGAGGATCTGTTGACCTTGTCCCGGCTTGAATCAGGGGGCCGGCGGCAGCCCGACGAACCCGTGCCGGTCCACGGTATTCTGGCGGCAATCCGGGAGGATGCGCTGTCGCTTAGCGGATCCCGTGGGCATGAGATCACGCTCTCTACGGATGCGCCGGAGTGGCTGCTTGGGCAGGAGCGGGAACTGCGCAGTGCCTTCTCCAACCTGGTGTTCAACGCGGTTCGCTATACGCCCGACGCTGGGCGGATCGCCATTCGCTGGTATCGTGACCAAGACCGCAGTCTTTGTTTGTCGGTCACGGATGACGGTGAAGGGATTCCAGCTCAGCATCTGTCACGGTTGACCGAGCGTTTCTACCGGGTGGACGTGGCGCGTTCCCGCGAGGCGGGAGGGACCGGTCTGGGTCTTGCCATTGTCAAGCACGTGCTGCTGCGCCACGACGCGCGTCTGGAAATCCAGAGTCAGATCGGCCGGGGCAGCGTGTTTACCTGTCGCTTCGAGGACAAACGTGGTATCACTCCGGATCGCCGACCGGCCGGGCGGAAGCCGAACGCGCAGGCGGAGTTGGAAACCGCAAACCAGGCCTGACCCGCGCTCAGTCCAGACCTGCTGGTGATCCCCACAATGAGAATACTGTTGATTCGTCATGCGGTCGCCGAGTTGCCCGACTCTGCTTCGTCCGGCGCAGGTGACGAAGCAAAGCGGCCTTTGACCGACGCCGGGCGCCGCAGAATGCGAAAGAATGCGAGCCGTCTTCGACGCCTGGTCAAGCGATTGGATGTGATCGGCACCAGTGGTTTTGCCAGGGCAAGCGAGACCGCTGCATTGCTGGGCCGGAGTTATGGCCGCGCCAGATCTGAACGCGTTGCTGCGTTGGAGCCGGGGGGGCACCCGCAGGCAGTCCTGGACTGGCTGGTCCGTTTCGGGCCGGAGGATACGATCGCGCTGGTGGGTCATGAGCCGGAGTTGGGTCGGCTGGCGGGCTATATGGTCTGCGGTCGTCCGTTGCGGGTGATCGCACTCAAGCAGGGGGGTGTGTGCCTGCTTGAGTACGAAGGCGAGCCAAAGCCCGCCACCGGCATGATGCGCTGGGCATTGACACCGGCTCAGCTGCGCGATCTGAAAGACTGAGCCCGGCCGCTCCCTTGGTCATCTCAGACGTGCCGATTCATTCCGACAGCAATTTGTTCGCTGCCATCGATCTTGGCTCCAACAGCTTTCACATGATGGTTGCGCGTCAGGTAGATGATCAATTCCAAGTGCTTGACCGTTTGCGCGAGATGGTGCGTTTGGCCGCCGGTCTGGACCATCGCAATCGACTCACGGTGGAGGCGCGGTCGCGGGGCATCGCATGCCTTGAGCGGTTCGGGCAGCGGCTACGGTCCGTTCAAGCCGCGAACGTTCGCGTGGTCGGCACCAATACCCTGCGACGGGCACGCAACGGGCGCGAATTTCTACTCCAGGCCGAGCGTGCGTTGGGCCACCCGGTGGAGGTCGTGTCCGGTTTGGAAGAGGCGCGCCTGATTTATCTTGGCGTCGCGCACAGCACCATTGCAGTGGATGGACGCCGGCTGGTGATGGATATCGGTGGTGGCAGCACTGAGCTGATCCTGGGCGAACAGTTTGAGCCCCAGCGCCTGGAAAGCCTGTTTATGGGCTGTGTGTCCATGACCCAGCGGTTTTTCGCCGACGGCACCATCACCAAAGCGGCAATGCAGCGTGCCGAGGTGGCGGCGCGACTGGAACTCGAGCCGGTTCGCTGGGAGTTCATGCCGGGGCAATGGGACGTGGCCACCGGTGCTTCCGGCACCATAAGGGCCATCCGCAAGGCGGTGGAAGCCGCGGGATGGAGTGTGCACGGGATCACCCGGGAGAGCCTGAAACGCCTGCGCGCAGCAATGATCGAAGCCGGCAGCGTGGCAGCCCTGTCCGAGCGGCTCGAAATCAGCCCGGAACGCGCCACCGTGTTTCCGGGTGGATTCGCGATCCTTTACGGCGTGTTCAAGTCCCTGGGCATTGAGCATCTCGAGGTGTCCGACGGGGCCTTGCGCGAAGGGTTGTTGTACGATCTGCTCGGACGCCTGCGTCACGAAGACGTGCGCGAGCGCACGGTCTGGGCGCTTGAGCGCAGATACGACATCGATACCGAGCACGCCGAACGCGTGTCCGCTACCGCCCTGGCCCTGTACGAGCATGTCGGGAACTGTCGGACGGCCGCGAATTCTGAATACCGGAACTTTCTCAATTGGGCGGCCCATCTTCATGAGCTGGGCCTGTCAGTTTCACATACCCAATATCACAAACACGGCGCCTATCTCCTGCGTCATGCTGATTTGGCGGGATTTGCGCGGGGTGAGCAGCGTCTGCTTTCGGTGCTGATTCGCGGCCATAGGCGCAAGTTCCCGCAAGCTGCGTTTGAGGAATTGCCCGATGAAATCCGCGAGAGCGCGGTTGACTTGTGCATTTTGCTCCGTTTGGCTGTGTTGCTGCACCGAGGCCGAACCGAGATCAGCGTGCCCACCCCCGAACTGCTGCGCCAGGGGCGCACATTGACACTGATCTTCGTGTCCGGCTGGCTGCGTGACCACCCGCTCACCCGTGCTGACCTGGAAGCCGAGGCGCGACTGCTTAAGGCAGCGGACTACAAGCTGCGTTTTCGGTCCGCGGACGACTGAAAATCCAGCCAGGGCGGTCTTGCGCGGCGGTCCTTGCAGCCTATTTGCTCGGCGTACTGGGTTCGGGCTTGCGTCGCGGACGACGACGGCGCTTCGGGCGCGTGGGCGCGGCTGCGTCGTCGCCGCCAGTGGCCGCCGGTGCTGCGTTTGCAGTGCCGGTTTCAGCGGTCTGTGCCCGTGTGTCGCTGTTTCGATTCGATGGTCCCCGCTGTCCGCCGCCGCGCCGTGATCTTGCATTCCGGCCATGGCCGCCGGGTTTTTCGCTGGGACGTCGTGGCTCAGGCGGTGCTGGGGTCACCAGGAAATCGTCCTTTATTGGCGCGGTTGGTATGAGCTGGCCGATGTATTGTTCGATTTCCGGCAGCGAATACACATACTCCTCGCAGGCCAGGCTGACAGCCTGGCCTGCCGCACCGGCTCTGGCCGTTCGGCCGATGCGGTGAACATAATCCTCCGGGTCCTGCGGCAGATCGAAATTCACCACCATGGCCACATCGGGGATGTGTAATCCGCGGGCGGCCACATCGGTCGCCACCAGCACGGTCAACTCGCCGGAGGTGAATCGCTCCAGCAGGCGTTGCCGCTTTTTCTGCGGAATGTCGCCCGACAGAACCGCTGCTTCCATGCCATTGCCGCCCAGGTATCGGCCAATAATCTCAGCGACCCGTTTGGTGTTGACGAACACCAGCACTCGCTGTTTGTCCACCTGCCGCAAAAGCCCGAGCAACAGCGGCACTTTTTCGTTGATGGCCACGTGATAGAGCACCTGGACAACTCGATCGGCCGTCACCTGCTCCGGCTCAATGGAGATCTCTTCTGGCGAGTTCATGTGTTCGTAGGCGAGCTCATGGACCCGAAACGAGAGGGTTGCGGAGAACATCATGTTGAGCCGTTGCCCGGGAGGCGGCATTCGACGCAACAGGAAGCGCAGGTCGGCGATGAACCCCAGATCGAACATGCGGTCCGCTTCATCGAGCACCACCACTTCGATCCGTCTGAGGCTGAACACTTTCTGTTTGAAGTAGTCGATGGTCCGCCCGGGCGTGCCGATCAGGATATCCACGCCCTCTTCCAGCCGCCGACGCTGACTTTCGTAGCCGGTGCCGCCGTAAGCCAGGCCCGTGCGCAGGCCAGTGTGCTTGCCCAGTGATTCGGCGTCGCGGTCGATCTGAATCGCCAATTCCCGGGTCGGTGCCAGTATGATTGCCCGGGGATCCGTATGCTCCGCCTCCGGCGGTGGCGCCTCGGTGTGACGCATCAGGTGGTGCATGGTTGCAAGCAGGAACGCGGCGGTCTTGCCGGTTCCGGTCTGTGCCTGGCCAGCAACATCTTTGCCTGACAGCGCCAAGGGCAGCGTTTTGGCCTGGATTGGTGTGCAATAGTCGAATCCCAGATCATCCAGGCCCTTAACCAGGGCAGGGGATAAGTCAAGGGAGCGGAAGCGTGTATTGGTCAGGTGCTTGTTGGGCATTAAGCGATTTTCTCGCAGGAGACTTGAAAAAGAGTGTGGAATGGGCTCAAACTTAGGGCCGTGTACTTCTTTAAGCCGGAACTCCGGTCGCTGTTGCGATCCTTTGGCAGAGCGGTTCCGGACAACCCTGCCCATAAGCAATCATAACACTCTGACGTAATCATGCGCCGGTCGGCTGAGAACGGAGAGATTTCCCGTGAGCGATGACATTGTCCACGTTACTGACGACACTTTCGAAAATGAGGTCCTGCAATCTGAACATCCCGTACTGGTCGATTACTGGGCGGAATGGTGTGGCCCTTGCAAGATGATAGCCCCGATCCTGGACGAGGTGGTGGGCGAGTACTCGGGGCGCCTTAAGATCTGTAAACTGAATATCGACGAGAATCCGGCAACGCCCCCGAAATTCGGCATCCGTGGAATTCCAACGTTGATGCTGTTCAAGGAAGGGGCAGTGGAGGCGACCAAAGTTGGCGCCGTGTCCAAATCCCAGCTGACGGCGTTTCTGGACGGCAGCCTCTGACACATACCTGTCGTGACGGCGGTTTTTCGCCCGTCGTCACGGCGATTGTCCGTTATTTAAGATTTTGAAGCCCATACACCGTACCTGCCCGCGATCCTAGACCCTCCTACCTTATCCGTCATTCGTGCAGGCCGACCGGCCCGCTGGCGGATAGCAAACCTGGAATTCATTGATGAACCTGACGGAACTGAAGAAAAAATCTGCGGCTGAGCTGATCGAAGTGGCTCGGTCCATCGGACTGGATAACCTCGCCCGTTCGCGCAAGCAGGATCTGATTTTCGCGATTCTCAAAGCCCACGCCAAAAGCGGTGAGGACATCCATGGCGATGGCGTACTCGAGATCCTGCAGGACGGTTTCGGTTTCCTTCGTTCGGCAGACAGTTCCTATCTGGCCGGTCCGGATGACATCTATGTCTCCCCCAGTCAGATCCGACGATTCAGTCTACGCACTGGCGACACCGTTTCAGGAAAGATCCGACCACCCAAGGAGGGGGAGCGGTATTTTGCGCTGCTGAAGGTCAGCGAGATCAATTTCGAGCCGCCGGAAAACGCCAAGAACAAAGTCTTGTTCGAGAATCTCACGCCTCTGCACGCGACCGAGCGGCTGGATCTGGAACGGGGTAATGGCAGCACCGAGGACTTGACCGCACGCACCATCGACCTGGTGGCGCCCATCGGTAAAGGGCAGCGGGGGCTGATCGTGTCACCGCCCAAGGCGGGTAAAACGATGATCCTGCAAAACATCGCCCAGAGCATTTCCTTCAACCATCCCGAGTGTTATCTGATCGTCCTTTTGATCGACGAGCGGCCGGAGGAAGTCACCGAGATGCAGCGGTCGGTTCGTGGCGAGGTGGTGTCCAGCACCTTTGACGAGCCCGCCAGCCGCCACGTTCAGGTGTCTGAGATGGTCATCGAAAAAGCCAAGCGGCTGGTGGAGCATCGACGGGATGTGGTGATCCTGTTGGATTCCATCACCCGTCTGGCGCGGGCTTACAACACGGTGGTGCCGTCTTCCGGCAAGGTGCTTACCGGCGGCGTCGACGCCAACGCGCTGCATCGCCCCAAGCGCTTTTTTGGTGCCGCGCGCAACATCGAGGAAGGGGGTAGCCTGACCATCATTGCCACCGCTCTGGTGGACACCGGATCGCGCATGGACGATGTCATCTACGAGGAGTTCAAAGGCACCGGCAACATGGAAATTCACCTTGACCGGCGAATCGGCGAAAAACGCATCTATCCGGCCATCGACATCAACCGTTCGGGTACCCGGCGCGAGGAGTTGCTGATGGATCCGAACGAGTTGCAGAAGGTGTGGATTTTGCGGAAGATTCTGCATTCCATGGACGAGCTCGCCGCCATGGAGTTTTTGTTGGACAAGCTCAAGGCGACCAAATCGAACTCCGAATTTTTCGCCGCCATGAAGCGCTGATCTTTACTCGTATCGTTCCCGCCAGGCCAACCGAACCAGACCCCCATTTGCGCTGGACGACAGAGCGCTCTGCCCATTGATGCGCAGGTCTCCGGCCAGACGGTTGGTTTCCACCAGGGATGTTCCGGCATCGTCTCCTTGAGCGATGAGACGGCCTTCTATGGTCAGATCACCCACGATTTCAAGCTGTTGGCCGGCGACCAGCGCACCGGTCAAGGTTTGTGATGGCTGGGCGGTGATCTGCAAATCACCTCCGGCGACCAGGAGCAGGTCGCCTACATCCCCCAGGCGCAGGTCGTCAGAGTAGCTTCTGGCGGTCATCTCGCCGGTGACCTGTATGTCGTCCCGGGCGGCGATCGTGGCCCGCCAAGGCGTTCCGCTTCGTCCCGGTGAGCCCGAGATCAGGACGTTGGAATTGGCGAAATAGACGCCGTTCAGCGGCGTATCGCCGCTCAGTTCCCATTGCCCCCCGCTGTATCGCCAGCCGTTCCAATCACCGTTGCCGTCTGCGATGACCTGCCCTGCGTTATCCCGTACCTGCCCGGTTTCCGCCAGCACGTAGTCGGCGCTTTCGCGCACATCCTCGGGTTCGATTTCCGGCGTTGGGAGCAGTAGGGCATCGGCGGTGATTTCGCCGTTGATCACCGTGGCACCTGCGTTAATGACCTGGCCAGCGGCAGAAACGTCGCCTTCCAGTGTGCCGCCACCCAGCAGGCTCATGTTGCCGTTGGTGTGCAGATTTACAGCGCAGCCTTCAATGGTGGGCGCCCCCTCGATCACCGTATCGGTCCCTGTGAGCACCGCGTAGTCGCGGGCCGTCAACTGTCGTCGCAGCGTCCGTTGGAGTCTCACAACCGCCAGGTTGAGACTCTGGCCAACCTCACCCGTCGCCAGCACATGAACCACACCATCGCCGTCGACTTGCTGGCTTGGATCCGGGTCGCCGCGGTTGTCTTCAATGACCACGTGGTAGCGACCCAGCCCCAGTTCGGTGGTGGCGATCAGCAGGCCGCCGCTGTTTTGCAGTTCGGCGGTAAAATCGACACGGTTGCCGCAGGGTGCGTTGAGCAGACTCTCTGCTTGGCGAAGTCCGCTGTCAGCCAGCGCCATAGCCTGCAAACGTTGCTTCTGGTTACCCGCTATTCGCTGCTCCAGGATACTGGTGCTCATCCCGCTGATACCCATCAGGGTCATCAGCGACAACATGATCAGGCTGGTGGCAAGCGCCATGCCGTGCTGGCGCTGCGGTGCGTGGCTTGAACGAGCTGACCCCGACCGCAGCCGGCACGGCGCATTCAGCCGCGGTAAGTGGCGCATGGACGGATCAGGCATCTTGGTCCTTTTTTCAAGGTCACCGGTCAGCGAGTGTGATCGGATTTCTCCCTCAGTTTCGCAACTGCACGGTGGTCGAAAACACGGCCCTCAGTCTGCGGTCGTCAAACGGACCAACGGTTCTATCGAGCAGGTTCATCGGACGGGCGTCAGGGTCCAGACCCACCTCGTCGTTGCTGAGCGCCAGAACCGCCAACCGTACCCCCGTCACCTGACCCCAATCGGCACCCACACCGGCCGCGTTGACAAATCGATTGGGCAGGCCATCCGGTGGAAAATCGGTATCCAGCCCATACAGTATATGCAGATCGCCGATGCCATCCACCAGCGGCTGGTCCAGCAGGCTACAGTTGAGCTGTTCATCGACCACCTCGAAGCGCTCGGTGACCACCGTATCCTCGGCCACCGCTTGCCCCCGGCAGTCCACCACATCGTCGCCGCCTTCAAAGGTGATCTGGATCGCGGTCGGATCAACACCGCCCCTCACGGCGGGGTAGACCGGTTTCCTGAGTGTCGCCGGATTGTCGTATCCGGCCAATCGGATGCGTTCCCCCAGCAGCCAAACCGCGGCACGCCCGCTTTCCTGCAAATCGGTCAAGGCGTACTGAATGCGCTGGCTTGTGCGCGCAGAAAGCACAATCTGGATAATGCCGGCGCTGACAATCAGCCCCAAGGTCAGCGCCACCATCAGTTCGGTCAGGGTGAATCCGCGCTGGTTGCGCCCAAGCTGCGACTCAAAGTACCGCATCGAAACGGAACTCGGTGGTGGATTCTTCGCCTATTGTGGATCCCGCCCACTGCAGTCTGTTTTCCCATCGGATTCTGATGGCGACCCGCGCATTGGCGCCAGGTCCGGGCGTGGTGCTGATGGCGGCAGCCCCTGAGGGCAGCCGCTGCGCCACGGAAGTGATCCAATCCGACAGATCATAGGCCCGGAGTTGATCCGGGGAACAGGTCTGGCTGCTGCCGGTGCAGTTCACCGGCGCCGGTCCGGCCGCGCCATAGGCCAGGTCATAACGCCCGGCCAGCGCCTGGTCCGGATTGCCGCGCATGCGTTCCAGTATTTCTTCGGCAAGGAATGCCGCCTGGCTGGTGTGGTAGGCATCCTGATTCGCACGCAGTGATCGGAACTGAAGATTGGCCAGGCCCAACAGACCGACCGCCATGACCACAATGGCCAACAGCACCTCGGTGAGTGTGAATCCGCGTTCCCGCATGGCGACTGGTCCCGAAACCGGCATAGGGCAATGGAGACGGTTTGCTCTGTGCCCACTATACGCCGGCCCCACAGCCAGACCGATTGCGCTTCGGTCAGGTATCCCCGCGCGACTGTTCCCGCGCCACCGCCCGAAAACCGATGTCCCGCCGGAATCCGGCGTGATGCCAGTGAACCGTGCGAACGGTTTCATAGGCGCGTGTCTGAGCCGACGCCACTGAATCGCCCAGTGCGGTGACGCACAACACACGCCCACCGCTGGTGACCACTTGCCGGTCACGTCTCATTGTACCCGCGTGGAAAATCTTGCAATCCGGCGCGTCGCCCTGATCCAGGCCCGATATGGGGTCGCCGCTGCGATAGGGACCCGGATAGCCTCCTGCGACCATCACCACGCCCAGCGCCGGCCGTGGATCCCACTCAACAACCGCCTGGTCGAGACGAGCGTCAAGCGCCAGCTCGCACAGGCCGGTCAGATCCGATGTCAGCCGCATCAGGATGGGCTGCGTCTCCGGGTCACCGAGGCGGCAGTTGTACTCCAGCACCCGCGGCGATCCGTCCTGGTCGATCATAAGACCGGCATACAGAAAGCCAGTATAGGGATGGCCATCCTCCGCCATACCCCGGACCGTGGGCAGCATGACCTCTGACATAATACGTTCGTGGATCTCTCGCGTGATCACCGGTGCCGGCGAGTAGGCGCCCATGCCGCCGGTATTCGGGCCGCAATCGCCCTCTTCGCGCGGCTTATGGTCTTGGGATGTCGCCATGGGCAACACGTGGCTACCATCCACCATTGCGATAAAACTGGCTTCCTCTCCGCGCAGATACGCCTCTATCACAACGCGTTTGCCGGCCTGTCCGAATTGGTTGTCGGCCAACATCGCTTCCACCGCGGCGATTGCCTCGGCTTCGCTTTCAGCCACGATGACGCCTTTGCCCGCCGCCAGGCCGTCGGCCTTGACCACGATGGGGGCACCCTGTGTGCGGATGTAATCAATGGCGGGTCCGGTTTCCGTGAAAACGCCATAACCGGCGGTAGGAATACGGTGGCGCGCCAGAAAATCCTTGCTGAACGCCTTGGAGCCTTCCAGTTGCGCCGCGCCGCGAGACGGGCCAAAACAGCGCAATCCAGCTGAGGTGAACGTGTCCACCATCCCCGCCACCAGAGGGGCTTCGGGGCCAACAATGGTCAGATCCACCCCGGCCTCAGCGGCGTAGCTGCACAATCCCTCGATGTCGTCCGCTGCCAAATCGATGTTGCGAACCTTCGCCTCACGCTCGGTGCCCGCATTGCCGGGTGCGACAAACACGGTCTCCACCCGTCGCGATTGCGCGCATTTCCAGGCCAGTGCGTGTTCACGCCCGCCGCCACCCACGATCAGTACTTTCATGATCCGCTCCAGTCAGTGTCGGAAGTGACGGATACCGGTAAATACCATGGCCAGTCCGTGTTCGTCCGCCGCCGCTATGACCTCCTGGTCGCGCAGTGAACCGCCGGGCTGGATGACTGCGGTGATGCCATGTTGGGCCGCCGAGTCGATGCCGTCCCGGAATGGGAAAAAAGCGTCCGAGGCCATAACCGCACCGGCCACGCGGATGCCCTCGTCCTCGGCCTTGATCGCGGCAATGCGGGCCGAGTAAACCCGGCTCATCTGGCCTGCGCCGACGCCGATGGTCTGCTGGTCCCGGGCATAGACGATGGCGTTGGATTTGACGCATTTGGCGACCCGCCAGGCAAAAATCAGGTCTGTAAGCTCCTGCGCGCTGGGCGGGCGTTTGGTCACGACTTTCAGATCCGCTTCAGACACTCGGCCGGTATCGCGATCTTGTATCAGCAGGCCACCGCTGACGCGCTTAAAATCCAGCCCGGACTCCGGATCGTCGGTCCACAGCCCACAGCTCAGCAGACGAACGTTTTTTTTGGTCGCCACGGCCTGCACGGCGGCTTCGCTGACCCCGGGGGCAATGATGACCTCCACGAACTGGCGTTCCACGATGGCAAAAGCGGTGTCGCCGTCCAACGGACGATTGAAAGCGATGATGCCGCCAAACGCGGAGGTCGGGTCGGTCTGGAAAGCGCGCTCATAGGCCATCATCAGGCTGGGCGCCACGGCCACACCGCAGGGATTTGCGTGTTTGACAATGACGCACGCGGGCTGATCGAACTGTTTGACGCATTCCAGCGCTGCGTCCGTGTCGGCCACGTTGTTGTACGACAGCGCCTTTCCGTTCAACTGACGAGCTCCGGCTACGTTGGTGTCACCGGCATCCGCTTGCACATAAAACGCAGCGTGTTGGTGGGGGTTTTCCCCATATCGCATGTCCTGGGCTTTGCGCAGCTGCAGCGTGAATGTGCCAGGGAATCGGGACTGGGAGCCATCCGGGTTGGTGCGTCCCAGATAGTTTGCGATGGCGCCGTCATAACGTGCCGTGTGGGCGAAGGACTTGACCGCCAGGCGGTAGCGCGTGGCAGCGGTCAAAGACCCGCCCTCGCGCTCCAGTTCCTCGATCACCACAGGATAGTCGTCCACATCGATCACCACGGCCACGCCCGCGTGATTTTTGGCAGCGGCCCGCAGCATGGCGGGCCCGCCAATGTCGATGTTTTCAATCGCCGTCTCCAGATCGCAATCGGGATCGGCGATGGTTTGCTCGAACGGGTAGAGGTTGACCACCAGCATGTCGATGGGGGCAATATCGTGCTCTGCCATCACCCCGTCATCCACACCACGACGGCCCAGCAGGCCGCCATGTATGCGTGGATGGAGGGTCTTGAGCCGGCCATCCATCAGTTCCGGGAAGCCAGTGTGGTCGGAGACGTCAACCACCGGGATTGCGTTTTCCCGCAGCAGCTTGGCGGTCCCGCCGGTGGAAAGAATCTCGACGCCGAAATCCTCCAGGCGATGGGCAAAGTCCACCAGGCCGTGTTTGTCTGAAACGCTGATAAGCGCGCGTCGAATACGAATGGTCTGCTGCATTTGGAGCCGTATTGGGTTGGCCGCAAGACTGCGGACGGGGCGGTGGGTTACGCGGCCGCCGCAGTATAGCGGGTTGCAAGCCAACGCAAAATCGGATTGATTGCGGCCGCAGTCGGCCATGGGCGGCGTCTTAGTCGATGTCGTACAGCCTCAGCTTTTTGCGCAGGGTGGTGCGGTTGATGCCCAGGATTTCGGCCGCCCGGGTTTGATTGCCGCCGGCATGCCGCAATGCGGCCTCCAGCAGGGGTTTCTCCACCTCGGTGATGATCAGCTTGTACAGACCGCAGGCCGGATGGCCGTCGAGTTTGTCAAAGTAGTCGCTGAGGGCGCTCTGAACATGGGATCTGAGCGGAATGCTGGCATCTTCGCAGGAAATCTTGATGCTCATGCGGACACTAGGGCCTGTTAACACTGTACGGACACCCAGCGTTGGCCCTCAAATCAGGCCAAGCAAGGCGCGCAGAGCGCAGTTTGGTTATTCCAAATAAACGATGTGCAACGCTGCATGGCCTGATTTGAGGGCCAACCCGAAGGGACAGGCCCCATTTTCCACAGGCCTGCGTTGCCGTTTCGCTCATGTACGGCAGGTACACAGCGCTCACCGCGCCTGGTCCTGCACAAAATGGGGCTCTGTCGATGGGTATCTGCATAGTATTACGCCCTAGGCAGCCAAACCGGTGGGTGAATCAATGGCCAGCCGGTCGAAATGCTGCCGTGTCAGGCGGGTTTGTTGGCGGGTACACTCCACTCGGCTCACAGTCCGCCAGAAATCTGCGCTTTCCGGATGCGCGGCGCAGTACCATTTGATGTGCTTGCGTGCGATGCGCACACCCTGATGCTCGCCGTAGAATCCATACAATTCCGCCAGGTGGCCCAGCAGCAGGTCCCTGACCGCCGCCAAAGTCGGTTCAGGGCGCGTCTGCCCGGTGCTCAAGTAGTCCGCTATGTGACCTGGCAGCCAAGGGCGACCCTGTGCCGCACGCCCGATCATGACGCCGTCCGCGCCGGTCTGCGCGATCACCCATTGGGCCTTGGCTGGCGAGTCGATGTCGCCGTTGGCGTAGACCGGGATCGTGACGGCGCGTTTGACCCGAGCAATGGTGTCGTAGTCCACCGGCCCCCCGTAACCGTCGGTTCGGGTTCGTCCGTGGACCGCCAAAGCCTGGATGCCGGCCGCTTGGGCCATGCGCGCGATGCGAACCCCATTTCGGTGATCCGCGGCCCATCCGGTGCGCATTTTTAAGGTGACCGGTACGTCCACCGCGTTTACTACGGTCGTTAGAATGCGACCCACCAGCGCCTCATCGCGCAGCAACGCCGATCCGGCCAGGACGTTACATACCTTCTTTGCCGGACAGCCCATGTTGATGTCTATGATCTGGGCGCCATGGGCCACATTGAACCGGGCGGCTTCGGCCAGCGTCTGGGGATCGGCGCCGGCGATCTGTACGCTGATGGGTGCGCCCTCACCGGTGTGGTCGAGCCGTTGCATGCTCTTGCGGGTGTGTCGCAAGCTGGGATTGGCGCTGACCATCTCGGACACGGCAAAACCCGCACCCAATCTCCGACAGAGCTGCCGGAAAGGACGGTCGGTTACGCCGGCCATGGGCGCGAGAGCGACGTTATTTGTCAGTTCGTAGGGCCCGATACGCATGGTGCCTGGCAAAGCTGTATCGGGCCGATGGGCCCGATCGTCAACGCCGCAGAGGGCTGCGGCTCAATAGGATCGCCTGCTGTCAGGTGATCCCGAATTTCATCTTCGTTATACGCTCAGAATAGTATAGAAACACGCGTTCGAAAACCGGTTAAGGATGCGCAGTCGATCAGGCTGGCACATGCCGGGTGCCGTCCAGAAGGATCCAGTCGTCCCGCTCCAGCCGAGGCCCGAAATGGAACGCGCCCTGATAGGCCTGCTCGATCTCATCGGCATGGCGGCTGAGCAGTCCGGACATGATCAGTTTGCCCCCCGGCCGCACACGGTCGCGCAGCCGATCCCGCAGCGCCATCAGCGGTCCGGCCAGGATGTTGGCCATGACCAGGTCCGATGGGTGTGGCCTCATGTCGTCCGGAAACGATACCTGGACCCGTTCCGATACACCGTTCCGTTCCGCGTTGGTTCGCGTCGACAGCAGCGCCTGGGGATCGATGTCCAGCGCCAGCGCATGTTGCGCGCCCAGCAACAGCGCCGCGATGGCGAGAATGCCTGAGCCGCAGCCGTAGTCGACCACCGACCAGCCGGTTACCTCATGGGCGGACAACCATTCCAAACACAAAGCGGTGGTGGCATGGGTTCCGGTGCCGAAGGCGAGGCCCGGATCCATCATGATGGTGGTGGCGCAGGGGTCGGGTGGCGTCAGATGACTGGGGCAAATCCAAAGGCCCGCACCAAAACGCATGGGGTGATAGTGATCCATCCAGGCCCGAACCCAGTCACGCTGCTCCAAGGGCGAAGCCCGGTACGGGGGAACACACGGGGTCGCGAGCGCGTCTCGCATGGCCTGTTCCACCTTTCCCAGATTCAGGGTGCGGCCGTCGTATAAACCGGTGACCCGAGTCTGCTTCCAAAGCGGTGTTTCCCCCGGTGGTGGTTCCAGCACCGGGTCATCTGCCGCATCTTCCAGCGTAACCGCCACCGCCCCGCTGGCCTGCAAGGCATCCTCCAGTGCTTCGACCGAATGGGTGCCGGTCTCGAATGAGAGTTGGATCCAGGGCGGGCCGGCCGGTTCAGCGCCGGTCACAGGCCCAACATCTTTTCCAGATAGTGGATATTCGTGCCCCCAGCCTGAAATTTCCCATCATTCAGAATGCGGCGGTGCAGGGGTACGTTGGTTTTGATGCCATCGATTACGATTTCCGACAGTGCGCCGCGCATTCGGGCCAACGCGGTCGCCCGATCGCCGCCGTAGGCAATCAGCTTGGCGATCATCGAATCGTAATAGGGTGGCACCCGGTAATTGTTGTAGACATGGGTGTCTACCCGAATGCCAGGGCCGCCGGGGGCGTGATACTGGGTGATGGTGCCTGGACAGGGCACAAAGGTGTCGGGGTCTTCGGCATTGATCCGGCACTCGATTGCGTGCCCTCGAATGACGATGTCGTCCTGGTTCAGTTTGAGTCCTTCGCCGGCTGCGATCCTGAGCTGTTCCTTGACGATATCCACGCCGGTCACCAGTTCGGTCACCGGATGCTCCACCTGAACCCGGGTGTTCATCTCGATGAAGAAGAAGTCACCATCCTGATATAGAAACTCAAAGGTTCCGGCCCCGCGGTAGTCCAACTGCAGGCAGGCATCCACGCAGCGACGCCCGATTTTGGTCCGCTGCTCCTCGGTGATTCCCGGGGCGGGTGACTCCTCCACCACCTTCTGATGCCGGCGCTGCATGGAACAGTCTCGTTCACCCAGATGGATCGCCTTGCCCTGGCCATCCGCCAGCACCTGGATCTCGATATGGCGTGGCCGCTCCAGAAACTTCTCCATATACAGCGTGTCGTTGCCGAACGCGGCACCGGCCTCTGCGCGGGTCAGGGATATGGCGTCCAGAAGCGTGGCTTCCCCATGCACCACCCGCATGCCGCGCCCGCCTCCGCCGCCGGAGGCCTTGACGATGACCGGGAATCCGATGTCCCGAGCCAGGCGCAGGTTTTCCTCGTCATCGCTGCCCAGAGGGCCATCGGATCCGGGGACGCAGGGCACGTCGGCGGCCTGCATCGCCCGGATGGCGGACACTTTGTCTCCCATCAGGCGGATGGTTTCCGCCTTCGGGCCGATGAAAATGAACCCGCTCTGCTCGACCCGTTCGGCAAAGTCCGCGTTCTCGGACAAAAATCCGTAGCCGGGATGAATGGCCACTGCGTCCGTTACCTCGGCGGCGCTGATGATGGCCGGCATATTAAGGTAGCTGTCCACCGACGCTGGGGGGCCGATACACACGGCCTCGTCGGCCAGCAGTACATGTTTCAGTTGGCGATCGGCGCTCGAGTGCGCCGCCACCGTCGGGATTCCGAGTTCGCGGCAGGCCCGAAGTATTCGCAGGGCGATCTCACCACGATTCGCGATGACCACTTTGTCCAGCATGATTTCAGGGTCCGATACGGCTGCGGCGACCATGCTCAACGACGCTCGTCGAGAATGGCGCGGGATGATACGGATTCACTCTATGACGAACAGGGGCTGGTCGTACTCGACCGGATCGCCGTTTTCGGCCAGGATGGCCTTGATCACCCCGGATACGTCGGCCTCGATCTGATTGAACATCTTCATGGCTTCGATGATACACAGCGTATCGCCGGCATTGACCCGATTGCCCGGTTCCACGAAGGATTTGCCCCCCGGGGTTGCCGAGCGGTAGAAGCTGCCCACCATGGGCGAGCGTACTTTGTGCCCGGACGGCTCTTCTTCAACCCGCTGCTCGGTGCTGCCGCGGGCGACATCGCCGGGTATGGGCGCATTCGTTGCGGCGGGTGCGGGCGCTGCCGGAAGAATCGACGGGGCGGCGGCCGGTGCGGGCGCGTTAAC
Source organism: uncultured Gammaproteobacteria bacterium (assembly GCA_963783675.1). Classification (GTDB taxonomy): domain Bacteria; phylum Pseudomonadota; class Gammaproteobacteria; order Competibacterales; family JAHEDQ01; genus JAHEDQ01. The sequence goes on along the minus strand of CAWAOU010000003.1, from coordinate 40,293 downwards.
GGCGTATCGACTGATGCGCACCGATTCCTCGCCTTCGCGGATCTCGATCTCTGCCACGCCCGATTCTTCCAATAGATCGATCAGTTTTTTTATCTTGCGAATGTCCATCAGGGTCCAGTGTCCTGTTGTTGCAAATGGGCCCGGGCGGCGGACAGGGCCAATTCGTAGCCCTGCGCGCCCAAGCCCGCGATAACCCCCACTGCCACATCGGACAGGTAGGAATGTCGGCGAAACGGTTCCCGTGCGTGCACATTTGAAAGATGTACTTCGATAAACGGGATCTGAACGCCCAGCAGCGCATCCCGTGTGGCCACACTGGTGTGGGTCCAGGCGGCCGGATTGATGATGATGAACCGGGTCCCGTCCTTGGCGGCCTGATGAATCCGCTCCACCATTTGATGCTCGGCGTTGGTTTGAAAAAACGCCAGGGTATCCCCCCAGGCCTCCGCCATGTCCATGCAGACGCGCTCGATGTCCTCCAGGGTTGCCGCGCCGTATAGACCGGGTTCCCGGCTGCCGAGGAGATTGAGGTTGGGACCGTTTAGAACCAGGAATGTTGCCATGGAACTCATTGTGCGGGGCCCCGAATGGCCTGTTTAGGAGCCTGTCGGGTTTGGCCGTTCAAAGCAAAAATGCGTCGGGGGCAAATCACATCAGTTTATCGTTCGAGGCGAATAGCCATGCTGTCTAACGAGCGGGATGGATTGAGTTGATCGGCAACCCGTGGATCTGCAGCCGAACAGAGCCGAATCCGACAAACTCCTGCAATGGCCGGGGGCGGTTTGACGGAGAAGTATGATCCAAATGCTGTTTGCTGTCCATGTATCGGCGAGTTCGGAGACGATCGGGGCGTTTTCGGTTCAAATCGCCGCAGTTTCAGAGCAGAGCGTCCAGTTGGGCCTGCAGTTGCTGGGCGCTCAACTTACCGAAATGTGTGAGTGCGACCCGTCCGTTCCGGTCCAGCAACACACTGTAGGGCAGGGCGCCCTGGGGATTGCCCCATGGAATAAGACTGCTGCCACCGTGGATGGGATCCAGCAGAATGGGATAGGGAATCGCCAGCTCCGAGGCGTATTCCATGACGTAATCGGGTCGATCGACGGCGATTCCAATCACTTCGAACGGCCGATCCCGGTTGCGCGCCCTGACCTCGATAAAACCCGGGATTTCGGCTCGGCAGGGCGCGCACCAAGTTGCCCAGAAATTCACCAGCAGAACCTTGCCTTGCCACTCCGTGAGCGTGCGGCGCTTGCCATTCAGATCAAACAAAGCCAGCTGGGGACCGGGACTTCCCGTGGGCAAACCCGCCGACGTATTCCCGCGCTCGTCCGAGTCGCATGCGAGCAGGCCAAAACCCAGCATCAGGGCAAGCAGCCCGTGCCGCAAAGTCACCGGATGGCGGCCTGAACGTGCACTTGGAACTCATCCGCCGGAATAAAGCCTACAGTGCGGTAGCCGGTGCGTTCGACGCCATCCGTTCCGAAGAACAGGATGGCCGGTGGTCCGATCAGGTTGAAGCGCGCCAGCAAAGCCTGATCCTCGGCATCGTTGGCGGTCACGTCGGCCTGCAGCAGTGTCGCGGGCGAGAGCGCAGCGATAACCGCTGGATCGGTGAAGGTGTATTTTTCCATCTCCTTGCAGGACACGCACCAGTCGGCGTAGAAATCCACCATCACCGGCCGCCCGGTTGCCACCGCAGCGGCAATTTCCCGGTCCAGATCGGCACTGGATTTGATTCTCTTGAACGCGACCTCCTGGTGAGCCGAGGCACCACCGAACACGCCGCGTAAAGGTTGCAGGGTATCGCGGCCCCCCATTGCCGCGCCAACCAACATCAGGGCGCCATAGACCGCAAGCGCCAGGCCCAGGCCCCTCCATAGGCGTGACCATCCGCTTTCGACCGCCTCGAACGCCCGCAGGTATACCGCCGAGCCAATCATCAGCAGCCCCCACAGGACCATGGACACAGCCGCTGGCAGCACCCGCTCAAGCAGCACGATGGCCACCGCCAGCAGTCCCACCCCGAACACCGCCTTGATCGCATCCATCCAGGCGCCTGCCCGGGGCAGAAACTTACCGGCCGATGCGCCAATCACCAGCAACGGAGCGCCCATCCCCATGCTGAGTGCGAACAAGGCCAGACCGCCCAGAACCGCGTCCCCCGTCTGGCCGATGTAGATCAATGCGCCGGCCAGCGGGGGTGCGACGCAGGGGCCGACGATCAGGGCGGACAGAAAGCCCATGATCGCCACCCCCAGGTAGTCTCCGCCCTGCTGGCGATTGCTCATGGTGGCCAGCCGGGTTTGCAGCGCCGATGGCAGTTGCAGTTCGTAGAATCCGAACATCGACAGGGACAACAGCACGAACACGATGGCGAATACCACCAATATCCAGGTTTGCTGGAACAGCGCCTGCAGATTTTGCCCGAACAGACCGGCCAATACCCCGGCCACCGTGTAGGTAAGCGCCATTGCCAGGACGTAGATCAGCGACAGCAGCAGGGCCCTTCGAACGGTGATGTCCTTGCCCTGACCCACGATGATGCCCGACAGGATCGGGATCATCGGGAACACACAGGGGGTAAAGGCCAGCAGCAGACCGAGGCCGAAAAAAGTGGCAACCGTCAACAATCCGCCCTGGGCCAGGCTCGTTGCCAGCCGATCCTGTTCCGCCACCGGTTGCGGCATGCCGAGCAATGCATCTACAGAACTCGCAGTTGCCTGGGTCGGCAGGACCGCGGTCGGCGCCGCTTCGGCCGCGGTAATGGCTCGGAGCAGCACCGGGATCGTCGTTTCCATCGGGGGATAACAGACGCCAATGTCCGCACAGCCCTGGTACTCGGCTTTGAGCATTACCTCGGTTGCGTTGGGTTCCGTTCGTCGAAGCTGCGCCGTGGCCTCCCCCGACCCGTAATAAACTTGCGTGCGGCCGAAGAACTCGTCCTCTTTCTCCTCCCCCTCGGGCGTGGTGACCGTGCCCAGTTCGACGCCGTCGGCTTCGGTCAACGTCAGTCCGATCTTGTCCCGGTACAGATAATAACCGTCGGCGATATGCCATTTGATGCGGATGCTGCGGCCATCTGTGGATTCGGCCGTAGGCATAAAAGCCTCTTCAGGCGGCAGAAGATCGTCGCCGGCGATACCCAGGCTTTGACTTCCGCCGCCAAGGAGATTTTGCAGACGCTGGCTGGCTGGGGCGGCCGGCGGGGTGGGCGCGGGGGCAAATTGAGCAGGTTGGGCTTGCGCCATCAACGGCAACTCGATTGCAACCGGTTGCGACATGGGGGGATAGCAGATGCCAAGATCGGCACAGCCTTGGGATGCGAGATCCAGCATCACCGGCGTTGCGCCGGGCGGGCGCTTGAGGACCGGGATTTGGGCGGCCACCCGGGTGCGGTAGGTCACAACGCGGCCGAAAAACTCGTCCTCTTTTTCCGCGCCCGGCGGCAGAATCGGTTCGCCCAGTACAACACCGGGGGTGGTCGTGGTGACCGCCAGGCGGTGCTGGTAGAGATAGTAGCCTTCGGCGATTTCCCAGCTCGCCTCTATTCGTTCCGGCCCCAGCGCGACAGCGCCGCCCGGAAAGGCTTGTTCCGGAGGCAGCAGTTCCGACTCGTTTATCGCCGAGGCGAGCATCGGTGCCAGCCAGATCAGCGCGAACAAAATTCGGCTCATTCAGAATTTCCTTAGATCTACTGCAGGCTCAATTCAGCGTTTTCCGGGGTGCGCGCACACCTGCGCACGCCGCGGGTGCACCTTGCCATTCGGAACAGCGCAGTTGAGCACAGTTCCAAATTCCTGCCCCAAGGCACTTGCATGTACGCATCCAGGGGCAAAGCTGACGCGCTTGCCCCCGACCGCTGTCAATGACACATCTGTAAGGAGGGCAGCCCGCGGCTGCGTCGGCTGGCCGATTATAATAAGATGCTCGATCGGCATCACCCACCGGAGCGCCGCATTGCGTGTTGGTCAACTCATACTCCTCGCGTTTCTGATCGTTCCGATCCTTGAGATCTACCTCTTGATCACCGTCGGAGGCTGGATCGGCGTCCTGCCCACCATCGGCTTGATTATTTTGACGGCGATTCTGGGCTCCATGCTGTTACGACAGCAGGGACTGGCCACGTTGCGCGAAGCGCAACGCAGCATGGCGCAGGGCGCCGTTCCAGCCAAGTCGCTGCTGGATGCGGTGTTTTTGGCGGTCGGTGGAGTGCTTCTGCTGACCCCCGGGTTCTTCACCGACGCCATCGGGTTCGCCTGTCTGCTTCCGGCAGGCCGTTCCTGGTTGGTCAAACTCGCCCTTCGCCGCGTGGGCCTTGTTTCCGCCGCGGCCGGCGCCGAGCCGGCTATTGACGTCTCTGCAACCGGAGCTCGGAGCAAACAAGGACGCTCGACCATCGAGGGTGAGTGGCGCCGGGAGGACGACTAGGGAAGGTCTGAACAATTGATACGACCGCAGCAATTGTTCAGACCTTCCCTAGGTTAGAGGCGCGCTGCGCCCCCCGATCCTTGGTTGTTGCCCTGTCCACACTTCATTTCCTTTCGGCACTTGAAAGCGCGGTTAGCCGACCCCATACCTTGGGCCACGTGTTGACAGATGTGAGTTGCTGACTATTATTAGCACTCGCTCGAGGCGAGTGCTAACAGCCTCGCGAATTGTATTAGGACCGTTTCCCCAAGGAGAAACCTGAGAATGAATATTCGTCCCTTGCACGATCGTGTCGTCGTCAAGCGTATGGAAGAAGAGACCACCACGGCAGGCGGCATTGTGTTGCCGGGCTCGGCGGCGGAAAAGCCCTCTCGCGGCGAAATTGTCGCCATTGGCAACGGCAAGGTGCTGGACACCGGTGAGCGTCGCACGCTGGACGTGAAAGTGGGAGACCAGGTGCTGTTTGGTAAGTATTCCGGCAGCGAGGTCAAGCTCGGTGATGATGAACTGCTGGTGATGCGCGAAGACGACATCATGGCAGTGATCGACAACTGATCACCCAAACTTCCGTACCCCGTTTCAACTAATTTTCAATAGGGAAGTCAAATGGCTGCCAAAGATGTGAAATTCGGTGAAGATGCGCGTCAGCGCATGGTTCGAGGCGTAAATATTCTTGCAAACGCCGTTAAAGTTACGCTTGGGCCCCAAGGGCCGTAACGTGGTGTTGGATAAGGCGTTCGGTGCCCCCACCATGACCAAGGACGGTGTCTCCGTCGCCAAGGAAATCGAGCTGGAGGACAAGTTCGAAAACATGGGTGCGCAGATGGTGAAGGAAGTGTCCTCGCACACTTCCGATGTGGCCGGTGACGGCACCACCACCGCCACAGTGCTGGCTCAGGCCATCGTGCGTGAGGGCATGAAGTCGGTGGCTGCGGGCATGAACCCCATGGACCTGAAGCGCGGTGTCGACAAGGCGGTGATCGCCGCTGTGGAAGAGCTGAAGAAAATCTCCAAGCCCTGTCAGGACAACAAGTCCATCGCCCAGGTTGGCACCATCTCCGCCAATACCGATGAGAACATCGGGAACATCATCGCCGAGGCGATGGAGAAAGTGGGTAAGGAAGGCGTTATAACAGTTGAGGAAGGCTCCGGTCTGACCAACGAACTGGATATCGTCGAAGGTATGCAGTTTGATCGCGGTTATCTGTCGCCCTACTTCATCAATGAGCAGCAGAGCATGACTGCCGAGCTGGAAAGCCCGTACGTGCTTCTGTACGACAAGAAGATCTCCAACATTCGTGATCTGCTGCCCGTGCTGGAGGCTGTAGCCAAGTCGGGCAAGCCGCTGCTGCTGATCGCGGAAGATGTCGAAGGCGAGGCGCTGGCCACCCTGGTGGTCAACACCATGCGCGGCATCGTCAAGGTCGCCGCCGTCAAGGCGCCCGGTTTCGGTGATCGTCGTAAGGCAATGCTGCAGGACATCGCTGTTCTGACCGGCGGTCAAGTGATCTCCGACGAAGTCGGGCTCAGCCTTGAGAAGGCCGACCTGTCCATGCTGGGCAGCGCCAAGAAGATTTCGGTCAGCAAGGAAAACACCACCATCATCGATGGCGCCGGTGTTGCGGCCGAAATCAAGGCGCGAGTCGAGCAGATCCGCGTTCAGATCGAAGAGGCGACCTCAGACTACGATCGCGAAAAGCTGCAGGAACGTGTCGCCAAGCTGGCGGGCGGCGTGGCCGTGATCAAGGTAGGCGCCGCCACTGAAGTCGAAATGAAGGAAAAGAAGGCGCGTGTCGAAGATGCGCTGCACGCCACCCGCGCTGCGGTTGAAGAAGGCGTGGTGGCCGGCGGCGGCGTTGCCCTGGTTCGTGCCCTGCATGTGGTGCGTGATCTCAAGGGTGACAACCATGATCAGGATGTGGGCATCGGCATCGCTTGCCGTGCAATGGAAGAACCGCTGCGCCAGATCGTGGCAAATGCAGGTGAAGAAGCCTCTGTAATCCTCAATAAGGTGGAGGAAGCCAAAGGCGACTTCGGGTACAACGCAGCCACTGGCGAGTATGGCGACATGGTCAAAATGGGTATTCTGGACCCGACCAAGGTGGCCCGTACCGCGCTGCAGAACGCCGCCTCTGTTGCGGGTCTGCTGATCACCACCGAAGCCATGGTGGCCGAGCTGCCTAAGAAGGACGAGGGCGGGATGCCCGGCGGCGGCATGGGCGACATGGGCGGTATGGGCGGCATGGGCGGCATGATGTAAATCAGCGCGCCATAGCAACGCCAAAAAAAGGCCCCCGCAGAGATCTCTGCGGGGGCCTTTTCTTTAGGAGCCTCTGATTTATTCTGGACGAAGCAGATTGGAGGCTCCTTATATGTGCTCGGTCTAAACCGAGCCGAGCAACAAAATAGCGCCGGCCAGCGTGCTGACGAAGGCGATTGCCCGCAAGGCCGGTTTTTGCAGGACCCATACAGCAAGCAACCCTGCGGCAACCAGCACCGCGCCCGTCAGCAGGTGATCTGCGCTGGTGATGAGGTGCAGCAGCGTCGCCAGAATGCCGCCGGGGTGTTCGCCGTCGCTGTGGGCCAGGACCGGTAACGATGCCAGCAATAAGAAGCTGCCAACCAGGCTTTTGTTCATCGTGATCTCCATTGGATGTTTCATCAGCGCACTTTCACTTCAACCAGATGTTTGCCCTCCGGATCGGATACATGCACTGCGCAGGCGATGCAGGGATCGAAGCTGTGGATGGTGCGCAGAATCTCCAGTGGTTGCTGAGGGTCATACAGTGCATGACGGTCCATCAATGCTGCCTCGTAGGCGCCATGCTGTCCAGTGGGATCCAGGGGGCCGGCGTTCCAGGTGGACGGCACCACGGCCTGATAATTGTCGATTTTCTCGTCCTTGATGACGATCCAATGGGCCAGGGCGCCCCGGGGCGCTTCCATGAAGCCGACGCCTTTGGCTTCCGACGGCCAGGTTGAGGGGTCCCACAGCGCCTCATTGTGCACCTTACGGTCGCCGCCCTTGATATTGTCTACCAGCTGCTGCCACCAGGACATCATCTGATCGGCGATGATCTTGGTCTCCAGCGTCCGTGCGGCGGTGCGTCCCAGGGTCGAATACAAAGCCGTTAGCGGCAGATCCAGGGCACTCAGGGTCTGATCCGCCAGTGCCCGAGTGGGTTCGTGGCCGCTGGCATACAGCATCAGCACCCGCGCCAACGGGCCGACTTCCACTGCTTTACCCCGCCAGCGCGGCGCCTTCAGCCAAGAGTAGCTCTGGTCCACGTCAAGCTGCTCATAGGGCGGTTTGGGTCCGGAGTAGTTGAGTTGGGTCTCGCCGGCATAGGGATGCAGACCCAGGTCCTTGCCGCCCTCGTAGTCGTACCACGAGTGGGCCACGAATTCCTGTACCTGGTCCGGGTCATTCAGGTCCACCGGATGGATGGTTGAAAGATCCCGGTCCAGAATCACACCCCGCGGAACCAGGAACGAACCCGGATCGTTCATCCCCAGCACCGGAAAATCGCCGAAGGTCATGAAATTGCCCAGACCTTCGCCACGCTCGAACCAGTCCTTGTAGAAACCGGCGATGGCAACGGTGTCAGGCACATACACCTGGTCCACGAACTGCTGCATGCTGAGGATGATCTCCCGCACCTGCTGGAGACCGACCACGTTCAGCGCGGTCGATCCGGCGCCGCCGCCGACCCCGCCGGGGTCGATGGAAATCGGCGACGGCGCGCCGCCCACCAGGAAATTGGGGTGTGGGTTCTTGCCGCCGAAAATGGCGTGCAGCTTGACCACGTCCCGCTGCCAGGCCAGCGCCTCGAGATAATGTGCCACCGCGATCAGATTGACCTCGGGTGGCAGCCGGTACTCCGGATGACCCCAGTAGCCGTTGGCGAAAATGCCGAGCTGACCGGATTCAACAAAATCCTTGATCCGAGTCTGGGTGTCGGCGAAGTAGCCGGGCGATGACTTGGGCCAGCTGGACAGGCTCTGGGCGATCTCCGATGCTGCCTTTGGGTCCGCTTTCAGGCAGGAAACAACGTCTACCCAGTCCAGGGCATGCAGATGATAAAAATGCATCACATGGTCATGGACGTATTGCGCCCCAATCATCAGATTGCGGATCAACTGCGCGTTGACGGGAACCTCATAGTCGAGCGCATCCTCCACCGAGCGGACCGAGGCCATGCCATGGACCAGGGTGCAGACGCCACAAATGCGCTGGGCGAATGCCCAGGCTTCGCGCGGATCCCGCCCCTTCAGGATGATCTCGATGCCCCGAACCATGGTGCCGGAACTGTATGCCCGGCTGATGTTGCCGCTGGGGTCGGTCTCGGCCTCAATGCGCAGATGACCCTCGATCCGGGTGATCGGATCCACCACGATACGCTTGCTCATGCTTGATCCTCGATCAGATTATCGGCCACCAGTTCCAACAGGGATTCCATTTTCCGATCCCACTGGAAGTGCTGTTGGCTGTCGTCGAAGTTCTGGCGGCAGTTCGAGCAGCTGGTGACCATCAGGTCCGCCCCGGTCGCGTCGATCTGCTGCATCTTGATTTCGAAGGATTTGTAACGGATCGGGTCGGCCCGGTGGATGGTGATGACGCCGCCGCCCCCGCCACAGCACCAGTTGTAGTCCCCGTGATCCTGGGTTTCGCGCATTTCCAGACCCAGCGCGCTGATGACGTCCCGCGGTGCCTGGGTGGCGCCGCCCCGCCTAGAGACCTGGCAGGGGTCGTGAAAGGTGACAGTCCTGTCTACCTTGTTGAGTTTGAGTTTGCCCTCACGGGCGGCCTCGGCCAGAAATTCGGAGATATGGCGCACCTGGAAGGGCAGTGGTTTGCCATAGACGTTAGCCCCCTGCCAGCGCAGCGCCCCGTAGGCATGCCCGCATTCAGGCAAAATCACCGTTTTGGCGCCGATCTTGATCGCCGCGTCGATGATTTTCATGCTCGTGTTCCGCTGCCACGCGCTGTTACCCGATAACATGCCGAAGTTGGTGGCCTCATAGCCGTCGGTGCGGAACGTCCAGGACAGACCCAGGTGGTTCATCACCTTGGCCAGATCCGCCATGGATTTGGGATATTTCTGGATCTCAATCGACGACAGGGTGACCATGACGTCCGCCTGGTCCAGGTCGATGTTCATTTCGACTTCGTGCTCGTCCCCCATCCACTCGACCCGGTCCTCGAACACATCCGCGGTGGCGCCCAGCGGGCTGCCCTCGCGTTCGGCCCGTTCGGCCACCGCCCATAACTCGTGGGGCACCAGACCGGCCTGGAACATGCCGTGGCGTGCCATGCCCACCAGGGTGGCGATGTCGATTCCCATGGGGCAGATCAGGGAACAGCGGCCGCACATGGTGCAGGAATCGTAGATCAGCTCCTGCCATGCCTCGAGCTCCGCGGTGGTGACCTTGCGCTTCAGGTTCAATGCCCGATAAAACCAGGCAAAAGGCCCGGCTTCCCGCTTGTAAGCCTGTTTGAACGGCTCGAGCTTCCAGATCGGGGTGTACTTTGGATCCTGGGTCTGCACATAAAAATGGCAGGCTTCAGCGCAATGACCGCAGTGCACGCAGGCCTCCATATAGGTGGCCGCGACCGCGCCAAAGTCCTTGACGAAATTGCGCATCGCCGTGTCGACCCGTTCCTGGTCGGTCAGATCGCCCTGGGTGTCGAATCGCATTTCGGGTTTCTTGATACTGACCCGGGCCTGGTCCAGATCAAGCGGATGTTTCTGGTTGATGTCTGCAGTGCTCATGTCGCGGCCCCCCTCCGTGCGAACAGCGCGCCAGTGGTGGCGCGGGAGACGAACACCAGGAATGCATGGCCCAGCTTGCCGAAGGGAAGCCAGACGAACAGCAGCTCGACACTGAGTATGTGCAGCGCCAGCAGGGTTTCGTAGCGGGCGCCCAGATGCGCCACCGCAAGTAGACCGGTGGCGATGGGCAGCACCGTCACCAGCCAGCTGAAGTAGTCATCGAAGTTGGACAGCAGCCGCAGCACCGGGTGTGTCATGCGCCGGACCAGGACCGCCACCAGGGCGCCCAGGGTGATCACCCCGGTCAGGTAGATCATGCCCGAGGGCAGATTGGGCCAGGACAGACCGGTCAGATCCCGGATAAACAGGATGTGGGGCCCAAAACCGAACACGACGATGGCCAAGCCGATGTGGAACACATAGCTCAGCACGCTGGGCAGTGTGGTCTGGGTGCGAAACGGCTTGGCGTACACCATGCGGGTAAAGAGGGTCTTGACCGCCCCGTAAACCACGGCAGCGCCACGGGCCCGGGGTTCGGCGAAATCCGGCTTGTGTTTCAAGGCCAGAATGCCCACCAGTCGCCACAGCATGCCGACCGTCAGAATGACCAGGGACCATTGCAGGCCCGGGCCTCGGGCAAACTCGAGCAGCGTCATTTGAGGGTACCTCCTTCCGATTCGCCATGTTCCTGAACCATGGATTGCTGGCGTTTTCGCGACATCACCGCCGCGCCTGTGCCGATCGCCGCACCCGCGACAGCCGCCGCGGCGATGCCCTCGGCGGTGCCCCAGTTGCCCTGAGAGAGGGCTTTGTAAAAGCCACCCGAATCCCAGAAATCCGGTTCCGAGCAGCCGAGGCAACCGTGGCCGGACTCGATCGGGAACGAGGTGCCGTCGTTCCACTTGACCGTGGCACAAGCGTTGTAGGTGGTGGGGCCTTTGCACCCCAGCTCAAACAGACACCAGCCTTTGCGCGCACCCTCGTCGTCGAACGCCTTGGCAAACAGGCCCTTGTCGTAAAACGGACGCCGGTAGCATCGGTCGTGGATGGTTTCTCCGAAAAACGCCAATGGCCGGCCGAGGTGATCGAGTTCGGGTATGGCGCCAAAGGTGAGCACGTGGGACAGCACACCGGTGATCACCACTGGAATCGGTGGGCAGCCCGACACGTTGATCACCGGTTTGTCGGTGACGATTTCGCTGATGCCCACGGCGCCGGTTGGGTTCGGCTTTGCCTTGGGAATGCCCCCGAACGCGGCGCAGGTGCCCACCGACACCACGGCCGCTGCGTCCTTCACCGTATCTTTGAGCATTTGCAGATTGGTGATGCCGGCGATGGTGGAGTAGACCCCGTCGTCCTTCAGCGGCACCGAGCCGTCCACCACCACAATGTACTTGCCGGCGTTGGCGGCCATGGCCGCTTCCCGTGCGTGCTCGGCAGCTTCGCCGGATGCGGCCTGCAGCGTATGGTGGTAATCCAGGGATATGAAATCGAAGATCAACCCCTCCAGCGAGGGGTTGTGTGATCGGGTGAGCGACTCGGTGCAGCCCGTGCACTCCTGAAACGACAGCCAGATCACGGACTGGCGACGGGCTTTAGCCAGCGCGTCGGCCATTTGCGCCGCCATCGCCGGCGGCAGGGCCATCGCGCTGGCCATGGCGGTGCAGAACTTCAGGAAGCTGCGGCGGCTTACGCCGCGTCTGGCGAGCTGCAGGCCGAGGGTTTCGGGTTGCGACATGGGTCTCTCCTCTGCCCGATGGGGATCAAGGTCGGTGCGTGGTTTCATTGCACTGCGCCTCCGGGTTCGCTGCGTGCACGCAGCCGCGTCAGTGCGCTGCGGATGTCTTCCGGATGGGCCGGAGCGATCTGCGGAATGGGCGCGATCTCGATGTGCTCGGCCACGGTCATGCCGTCCGGTGAGCGATGCTCCACCCACCAGACGCCGGCGTAGCCGGTCTCCCGGGCCTCGCTCCGGCCCAGTGCATCCACCTGGATGGTGACTTCACCCAGTCCCAGAACGTCGATCAGGGCGCTGCGGTCCGAGGCAGTCATGGGCAGACCGCGCAGATCGATCAGACCGGTCGCGCCGCGCGCCTGTAATGCTTCAAGGTGATCGGCGATCTCAGTCAACAAAGCCGGCGTGAGGGTCGACTGCGCGTCGTCGTTGTCGATGGGTTGAAGCGATACAGGAATGTCTTGAAGTTTCATGTTGGCCAGACCTCGACCAGTTGCTCGATCGCGGCGCAGGCGCTGGGCAGGGCGTTCGCCACCGCACTTGTGGGGCACGTGCCCCAGTCGACACACTCCGGTTGGATACCCACCAGGGCCCGCTGCGGAGGCAGGCGGCCCGCCAGCGCAGCCACCGCCAACAGATCGGCGAGGCCCACCTCGTGAACGCTGCGTTTGCCCCCGGCGGCCACATGCCGGTCCATGGCGTCGTCCAGAAACACCCGCAGGGTGCCGGGCGGCGCCTTGAGTTCCGCCGCGTCCACCACGATCAGCCGTTGGCAATCCTCGATCGGACCGGCCAGGGTGAAACTCAGTGTGCCGCCGTCCATGAGTGTGGCCGGTAAGTCCGGTGCGTCATCGGCCAGCCTATGAACTACATGAATGCCGATACCTTCATCCGACAACAGGGTGTTGCCGATGCCGAGTACCAGGGTTGAGGGAACAGGGTCAGAAGTGCGCATGGGTTCGGACGTTCCAGCGTTGTCGCTCGCACAGGCCAAATCATCGGGCAGTTGCATCGCTTCATATTATTATTTGCTGATAAAATGATGAACTTGATCTGAATCAGGCAATCGGCCATTCGGTCTGCTAGCGTTGTCGTCAACTACCGAACGTGGGTTAGAGGAGGGGCCATGTGTCTTGGCATCCCGATGCAGGTGCGTGAAATCGACGGTTTTGTGGCGCGATGCGAAGCCAAGGGTGTCGAGCGCCAGGTCAGCCTTTTCTTGATGCAGGACGAACCGGTAGCGCCCGATGACTATGTCATGGTCCATGTGGGCTATGCGATACAGAAAATGACCGAGGCGGACGCCCGCAGCGCCTGGGAGCTGTACGATCAAATGCTGGCGGCGACGCCGCCGGAGCCGGAAGGTGCATGAGTTGTCGGTATGCCAAAGCCTGATCCGGCAGGCTGAGACGGTTGCGCGCGAGCACGGCGCCGAGGCCATCGTCCTGATTCGACTTCGGGTGGGGCCGCTGAGCGGTGTCGAACTGCCCTTGCTCGAGCGGGCTTTCACCGTGGCGCGCTGCGGTACCCTGGCGGCTCAGGCTGAGTTGGTCACCGAGGCGTTGCCGGTTCGGGTCCGCTGTCGCACCTGTCGTGCGGAAACCCAAACGCCGCCCAACCGGCTCCTCTGCGGCGCCTGCGGCGACTGGCACACCGAGCTGGTCAGTGGCGATGAAATGCTGATGACCGGCGTTGAGCTGGAACTGGAGGATGCTCATGTGTGAAACCTGTGGTTGCAATATTACGCCGGGCAACCGCCACCTGGTGGAGCCGGGCGGCAAACATGCCCATACCCGTGATGGCCATGCCGCGGTGGATGTATTGCAGAACCTGCTGCACGAGAACGATCACCAGGCCGCGCACAATCGCACGCATTTCGACCGCGCCGATGTACTGGCCGTGAACCTGATGTCCTCGCCGGGATCGGGTAAGACCGCCCTGCTTGAGGCCACCATCGATGCGCTGGGCGGGGACTTGGGCATCGCCGTGGTGGAAGGCGATCTTGAAACCGAGAACGACGCCAATCGAATCCGCGCCAAAGGCGTGCCGGCGGTTCAGATCAGCACCGGTTCGGCCTGCCACCTGGACGCCCATATGGTCCACGATGCACTGCATGCGATGGATCTGGCGGAAATCGACATCGTTTTTATCGAAAACGTGGGCAATCTGGTGTGTCCGGCCAGTTTCGACCTGGGTCATCATGTCAATGTAACGCTGTTGTCGGTCACAGAGGGCGACGACAAGCCGGCGAAGTACCCGGTCATGTTTCGTGCCGCTGATTTAATGTTGCTGAGCAAATCCGATCTTCTGGCAGTGCTGGACGATTTTCGTCCCCAGTCCGCCGAGACCGCGCTGCGCAATCTGGCCAACGAGGCCCCGGTCATTACCCTGTCCGCGCGCAACGGGGCCGGCATGGATGCATGGTTGGCCTGGCTGAATGGCGTTTTGGTCAGCCCATCGCGCACGTCTGCGGGATGGGCGAAACCACCAACCAGTGATCCTGACGGACAGGCGCGCATCCCCATCGGCACGGGGCGCCGACGGCGGAAGCCGCGCCGCAATGACAGTCAGCGCCCGAAGTTGGTTGGAGCGCATACGGGCGCTGGCACCTGCCCGAGCGCATCCGCATCCTGAACGTCTGCGGCGGTCATGAGCGGGCCATCACCCAGGCTGGTTTGCGCACCGCCCTGCCGAAACAGGTGGAACTGATTCCAGGCCCGGGTTGCCCAGTGTGCGTATGCCCGGAAGAGGACGTCTACGAAGCGATTCGGCTCGCCCTGCATGAAGATGTTCTGCTGGTGGCTTTTGGAGATATGTTGCGAGTGCCAGTCAACGTTGCGAAGGGCGAACCCCGATCCCTTGAGCAGGCCCGGGCCGCAGGCGGTGATGTTCAGCCCATCGCCTCGCCGCTGGAGGCGGTGGCCATCGCTCAGAGGCATCCCCGACGTCAGGTCGTATTTTTTGCCGCGGGATTTGAAACCACCAGCGCGCCGGTGGCGGCCATGATGGCGGCGGGCGTGCCGGACAACCTGTCGATCCTGCTCTCCGGCCGTCGCACCTGGCCTGCGGTGGCGATGCTGCTGGACAGCGGAGAGGCCCGGTTCGACGCATTGATTGCGCCGGGTCACGTGGCGACCGTCATGGGTCCCGAGGAATGGTCTTTCGTGGTGGACCGGCATGCAATGCCGGCCGCCATAGCCGGTTTCAACCCCGAGAGCCTGCTGGCCGCCATCTACTCGGTGCTGCGACAGACTATCGAGGGGCGGCCTTTCTCTGGACAACTGCTATCCCGAGCTGGTGCGCCCCGGCGGCAATCCCACGGCACGGCGCCAACTCGATCGCGTGTTTCAAGTGACAAACGCCAATTGGCGGGGTATTGGTCAGATAGCGGCTTCGGGCTATGGTATCAGCCCCGATCGGGCCGCGTCGGATGCCCGTTTGCGATTCCCGTCGCCGCCGGTTTCGCGTCGGCGTGCCGGTGAAATGCCACCGGGCTGTGACTGTGCCGGTGTCGTGCTGGGGCGGATTTATCCCAACGAATGCGCGCTCTATGGCCGGGCCTGTACGCCCCGAAAACCCATTGGGCCCTGCATGGTGTCGGACGAGGGGGCCTGCCGGATCTGGTGGTCGGCGGGACTGCGAGAACCGCTTGAGCACACTGCCCGGAAACAGGCCTGATGGGGACGGGGTGTACGCCCGTCGTTTGACTCTGGGTGGGCGTGTCCAGGGGGTGGGTTTTCGACCCTTCGTCTATCGCCTGGCGGCGCGCCATAGGCTCACCGGTTGGGTGCAGAATCGCACCGGCCAAGTCACCGTGGTGGTGGAAGGCGCGGCGGCGGCCCTGGCGGATTTTGCGCGTGAATTGATCCAGAGCGCTCCGCCGCTGGCCCGTCCAGAGGTGGTTTCGGAAACCGACTGCGGTCCGCTCGGGTACTCGGAGTTCCGCATTCTGGACAGCGCCGAAGGCGTGCGGCCCGACATCCACATCCCCCCGGATCAGTTTGTCTGCGAAGACTGCCTTGCCGAACTGCGTGATCCCGGACAGCGCCGCTATGCCTATCCGTTTATCAACTGCACCCAATGTGGTCCCCGTTACACCATTATCACCGCCCTGCCCTACGACCGCCCCAACACGACACTGCGGGACTTCGTTCTATGTCTGGATTGCCGCCGTGAGTATGAAAACCCCTTGGATCGTCGCTTTCACGCCCAGCCACTGGCATGCCCTGCCTGTGGTCCCAGCCTACGGTTCAAGAACGCATCAACCGAGATTCAGGGTGACCAGGATGCCCTCGCAGCCGCGGTTCGCGGTCTGCTGCGCGGTCAGGTCTTGGCGGTGAGGGGTGTCGGTGGCTATCACCTGATGTGCGATGCCACAAATGATGCGGCGGTGACCCGGCTACGTACCCGCAAGCAACGCCCGCACAAGCCACTGGCGGTTATGTTTCCCATGCGCGGACCGGATGGTCTGGATGCGGTGGCGCGTGCGGTCCGGCTGAATCCGACGGCCAGGGAACGCCTCGCCGACCCGATGCGCCCGATCGTACTCGCACCCCGCAGGGCCGATAACGGATTGTCCGCTAAGCTTGCGCCGGGCCTGAACGATCTGGGTGCGTTGCTGCCTTACAGCCCCTTGCACTATCTGCTGCTGGAGGCCTGCGACAGGGCGCTGGTGGCCACCTCCGGCAACCTCAGCGGTGAGCCGGTGATCACCGATCCGGACCACGCAGAGCACCAGTTGGTCAGGGTGGCGGATGCGTTCCTGCATCACAATCGGCCGATACAGCGTCCGGCGGATGATCCCGGTGTATCGAAGCACGGGGCGGGGCACGCGGCCGGTTCGTCTGGGGCGCGGAAACGCACCTTTGGAGTATCGGCTGCCGATATCGGCTCCCGAACCGGTTCTGGCCGTGGGCGGACATATGAAGTGCACATTGGCTCTGGCCTGGGAAGATCGGGTCGTGGTCTCGCCTCACATCGGTGACCTGGATTCGCCACGGGCCCAGCAGGTGTTCCGTCAGGTAGCGGACGACCTTCAGAGTCTGTACGGAGTACAGGCCCAAGCTCTGGTGTGCGATGCCCATCCCCGCTACGCCAGCAGCTCGATGGGCGGAACACGACGGCCGCCCTGTAACCCGGGTGTTGCACCATCATGCCCATGCCTCGGCGCTGGCCGGGGAGCACCCCGACATAGACCGTTGGTTGATCTTTACCTGGGACGGGGTTGGTTACGGTGCAGACGGAACCCTGTGGGGTGGTGAAGTGTTTCTGGGGGCGCCTGCGCGATGGAAAAGGGTTGCCAGCTTTCGCCCCTTTCGCCCACCCGGTGGCGATGCCGCCGGGCGCGAACCTTGGCGCTCCGCTGCGGCCCTGTGCTGGGCAAGCGGTCAGCCCTGGACTGCCCCCGTGGAGGCCCCTGAACTGGTTCGGGCTGCCTGGGAAAGGGGCCTGCAAAGCCCAGTGACATCCGCTGTCGGGCGGCTGTTCGATGCGGCCGCGGCGCTGGTTCTGGATCTGCACCGGACCAGTTTCGAAGGGCAGGGACCCATGCAACTCGAAGCGGTGGCGTGTGAACCCGATGAGCCGATTCCGTTGCCCATCGACACCGATGCCGAGGGTGTGCTGCGGATTGACTGGGCACCCTTGTTGGAACCGTTGTGCGACGCCGGCCGTGCGCCGGAACAACGTGCCGGACTGTTTCACGACACGCTGGTGGCGGCGGCGGTCGAGGTCACACGCAGGGTGGCTCAGGATCAGCGTTTTGACGCCGTTGGCCTGACCGGCGGCGTGTTCCAGAACAGAGTTCTGTCCGAGCGTCTGGCGGCCGCTCTTGTTGGGCAGGGACTCACGGTTCGCCAGCATCGGATCATGCCCTGTAACGACGGTGGACTCAGCTTTGGCCAGGTGGTGGAGTGGGCCGCCGTTGAGCAAAGCACCAAGATGCTGAAGGGGGGGTGTGGTCATGGCGGATGACCTGCGCATTGCTTTGTCACATGGAAATGGCGGCCGTTACATGCGCGAACTCATCGAGCAGGTGTTCGAGCGCCATCTGGGCAATCCGGAAATGGATACCCATGCCGACGCAGTGCCTCTGAGTCTCGAGGGCGGAACGCCCTATTTCACCACCGATGGTTTCACGGTCCAGCCCCTGGAGTTCCCCGGTGGCAGCATTGGCTCGCTGGCAGTCCACGGCACGGTCAACGATCTGGCGGTGGCAGGCGCCACGCCACGCTATCTCAGTCTTAGCGCCCTGATCGAGGAAGGCTTGCCGCTGGCGCAACTGGACCGAATCGTGGCCGACCTGGCGGCCGCGGCCCGGTCATCCCAAGTCCGGGTGGTGGCCGGCGACACCAAGGTGGTACCGCGGGGACATGGGGGCGGCCTGTATCTCATCAGCGCCGGTGTCGGTGTGAAGCCGCCTGACCTCAATCTGGGTATGGCCCAGGTTCAGCCCGGCGACGCGATTCTTGTCAGTGGCCCGATCGGTGATCATGGCATCACCGTGATGTTGGCCCGAGAGCAATTCGGCCTGAAAGGCGATCTTCAGTCGGACAATGCCTCGGTGCTCCCGTTGACCCGGGCGCTGCTGGATTTGCCCGGTCTGCGGTTCATGCGGGATCCAACCCGGGGCGGACTGACTGGGGTTGCCCATGAGCTGGCCCGCGCAACCGGTCTGGCCGTGCGCTTGTGGGAAACCGAGGTGCCGGTGCGGGATCCGGTACGCTCAGTGTGTGAGATGCTGGGATACGATGCCTACAGTTTGGCCTGCGAGGGTCGTGTCGTCGCCGTACTCTCGCCCGAATCGGCGGATGCAGCCCTGAGTCGATGGCTGCAGTTGCCCACCGGTGTCGGTGCGGCCCGTATTGGCGTGATGGAATCCGGCGCCGGCGTTGTTCTGGAAACCGGTCTGGGGGGCGAGCGCTTTCTGGAAGAGTTGGAAGACGATCCTTTGCCTAGGATCTGCTGACTGAACATGGCGATTCTGCTTAAGCGACTCCGTCTGGCGATCGAAGCTGGAGTCTGGTGTGTTGGAATGTGTGGATGATTAAGGAACCTCTGATTTATTCTGGACGAAGCAGATAGGAGGGTGAAATGTGCAGATTCAAGGCGTAGATCGCGGGTAAGTTGTTCTATTGCCAAGATCTGCAACGATGAAGCTGCGCATTTCAGTCCCGAGATGCACGTTCACGAATAGATCAGAGGTTCCTAAGGGACGAGGCACGTGCGGGACGGTATGAACCCATCTGATGCGGGCACGGCGTATGGATGAGGGCATGTTGTCCACCATTCGCGAGCGCCTCCCGGAGGTGCTGGTCGAACGCACGGCTGACCGTTGGGACGCCTTTGTCCAAGCGGCGCCGGAAACGGCGGACCAGATTCGCGCCGACGATGGGTTGTCCGATGCGGTGATCCGGGTGTGGGCCGGCAGTGACTTCGTCGCCCGCAGCTGTATACGCAATCCGGACATGCTGGCGCAGTTGCTGGCGTCCGGGGACCTGAACCGCAGCTACCCGGCTGACGCCTTGACCCATCGGACGGATGACGCCGCCCAGGCCGCCGAATCCATGACCGAACTGTCCGCCGCGCTGCGGCGGATTCGCAACCGTGAGATGGTGCGCGTCGCTTGGCGCGATCTGGTCGGGGCGGCCGATCTCGATGAGACGCTGCGCGAACTGTCCTGGCTGGCGGACGCCTGCGTCGACGCGGCGCTGCGGCGTTTGCACATCTGGGAGGCCGAACGCCGCGGTGAGCCACGCAGCGCCAAAGGTCAGCCGCAATCCATGGTGGTGCTCGGCATGGGCAAATTGGGCGGGTTGGAGCTCAATTTTTCGTCCGATATCGATCTTATCTTTGCCTATCCGGAAAAAGGTGAAACCGACGGTCGCCGTTCGATCACAAACGAGGAGTTTTTTCGGAGTCTGGGCCAGAAGCTGATCAAGGTGCTGGGTGAAAACACCGATCAGGGGTTCGTGTTTCGGGTGGATATGCGGCTGCGGCCCTTTGGTGAGGCGGGCCCGCTGGTGATGCATTTCGACGCCCTGGAACACTACTATCAGACCCACGGCCGGGAATGGGAACGCTATGCCATGATCAAGGCGCGCCCGATTGCGGGGGATCGGGCCGAAGGCGAGAAACTCATGCGCCGATTGCGGCCGTTTGTCTATCGCCGGTATCTGGACTACGGCGCGTTCGAATCGCTGCGCGAGATGAAGCTGCTGATCGCCCGTGAGGTGGAGCGCAAAGGCCTGCGGCGCAACGTCAAACTCGGGCCGGGCGGCATCCGTGAGATCGAGTTTATCGGTCAGGCTTTTCAGCTGATCTACGGGGGGCGCTACCCTGCCCTGCAAAGCCGCAGCATCGTCACCGTGTTGGACCAATTGGCAGCGGACGACCATCTGCCCGGCTATGCCGTGGCTCATCTCATACAGGCGTATGGATTCCTGCGTCGCAGCGAGAACCGCATTCAGGCGTACAAGGATCAGCAGACTCACGATCTGCCGGAGGATGAGCCGGGCAAGGTCCGGCTCGCCTTGACCATGGGGTTTGACGACTGGGGCAGCTACGTGCGTGCCTTGATGGCCCATGTGCGCCGAGTTGAGGAGCAGTTCCAGCAGGTGTTTGCGGCGCCCCAGAGCGAAGAGGGCGATGCTGCGGAGCTGGGCTGGGTCGGAATCTGGACCGGTGACACGGTCGATGCCACCGCCATTGCGCAGCTGCGGACGAGCGGTTTCACTGACCCGGATGCAGCCCTGGGGCAACTGCAACGTCTGCGTGGCGGACACACCTGCCGTGCGCTGACCAAGAACGGACGTGAACGTCTCAATGCCTTGATGCCACTGCTGCTGGGTGCGGTGGCCGGCGTGGAGAATCCGGACGAGACCCTGATACGGGTGCTCCATCTGGTGGAGGGCGTCGCCCGACGCAGTGTGTACATGGCGTTGTTGGTGGAGAATCCGCTGGCCCTGTCGCAACTGGTTCGTCTGTGCGCGGCAAGCCCATGGATTGCCGAGTATCTCGGCAAGCATCCTCTGCTGCTGGATGACCTGCTGACCCCGGGTACGCTGTATGAGCCTCTGCGGCCGGATGCTTTGGCCCGGGAGCTGGACGTGTTCCTGGCCCGGGTCCCGGATGACGATCTGGAGCAGCAGATGGACGCGCTGCGCCATTTCCAACAGACCAATATGCTGCGGGTTGCCGCCGCCGACGTCAGCGGCGGCATGCGATTGATGGTGGTGAGCGACTGCCTGACCTGGATTGCCGAAACGGTTGTTAGAAAGGTGGTCGACCTGGCCTGGCGGATCATGAGCGGCAAGCATGGCGAGCCCTGGTGCGAGGTCGACGGGCAGCGGGTTCGGGCCCATTTTGCGGTGCTCGCCTATGGCAAGCTGGGTGGCATCGAACTGGGTTACGGCTCCGATTTGGATCTGGTGTTTCTGCACGACAGCCACGGGCAGGGCCAACAGACCGATGGTCCGCGCTCGCTGGACAATGCCAGCTTTTTTGTTCGACTGGCCCAGCGCATCATTCATATGCTCGGCGCTCAGACCTCGGCCGGGGTCTTGTACGAGGTGGATACCCGGCTTCGCCCCAGTGGTCGATCGGGTCTGCTGGTGACCAGTCTGGCAGCGTTCGCCGAGTACCAGCGCAGCCAGGCCTGGACCTGGGAGCATCAGGCCCTTGTCAGGACCCGGGTGGTGGCCGGACCCGAGGAGATGGTCGCGGCCTTAGAGCAACTTCGGCGGGAGATTTTGTCGCAGCCCAGGGATGCGGATGCGCTGCGCGTCGAAGTTCGAGACATGCGCGAACGCATGCGTGCTGAACTGGGCTCCAAAAAGCCGGGTTGCTTCGATCTGAAGCACGATCCGGGCGGTATCGCGGACATCGAATTTATGGTGCAATACGCTGTTCTGGCGGGCGCTCACGCCCACCCGGAACTCCTGGTCTGGAGCGACAATATCCGCCAACTCGACGCGCTCGAGGCGTGCGGCCTGATGACACCGGAAGACGCGGGTATGCTGCGCGACGCCTACCGTGCGCTGAGGCATCTTGGCCACCTGGGCAAGCTGCGTGGCAGCGAGGCGCTGGTGCCCACGGACCAGGTGGATGAGTCACTGGACAATGCGCGGCAGCGAGTTTGCGATTTATGGTCCCGACTTATGGCCCCAGGGGCGGATGCAGAGATTGTGCTTGAGGAGACACCGCAATGACGTTTGACGACCGCGACGGCCTGATTTGGCTGGACGGCGAGATGATCCCCTGGCGTGAGGCCAAGACCCACTTGCTGACCCATACGCTGCACTACGGCATGGGGGTGTTCGAGGGCGTCCGTGCCTACCGCACTGAGCGGGGCGCCGCGATTTTTCGGCTCGACGCTCATACCGACCGGCTGCTGCGATCGGCCAAGATCATGGGTATGGCGATACCCTACGATCGTGCGCAGATCAACCAGGTATGCCGGGACGCGGTCCGGCTAAATGAACTGGAAAGCGCCTACATCCGACCGATGGCGTTCTACGGATCCGAAGGTATGGGCCTCAGAGCGGATAATCTGAGCGTACATTTGATGGTGGCGGCGTGGGAGTGGGGCGCTTATCTTGGTGCCGAGAACATCGAACGTGGCATCCGGGTGCACGCATCCTCGTTTTCCCGCCACCACGTCAACGCAGCCATGTGTAAGGCCAAGGCAAACGGCAATTACATCAATTCCATGCTGGCCTTGCAGGAGGCGCTGAGAAACGGATATGACGAAGCGTTGCTGCTGGACACCCAGGGCTTTGTTGCCGAAGGCAGCGGCGAGAACATCTTTCTCGTTCGTGACGGGGTGATTCATACGCCCGACCTCAGCGCCTGTCTGGAGGGCATCACCCGCGATACCATTATGCGGTTCTGTCAGGACATTGGCATCCAGGTTACGGAAAAGCGTATCACCCGGGATGAGGTCTATACCGCTGACGAGGCCTTTTTCACCGGCACCGCGGCCGAGGTGACGCCGATTCGTCAGGTGGATGGGCGTGATATCGGCAACGGTGGGCGCGGCCCTATAACCGAACGCCTGCAGAGCATGTACTTCGACCAGGTACACGGCCGTCGGGACCCGTATCCCGAGTGGCTGACTCTGGTCGATTGACCACACAAGAATCTTTTCCAGGAGGCACGGTATCCATGGCGCAGATCGAACCGGTCCAGGCCAACGCCGAGAACCAGTACACTGTTTCCCGGGCTGATCTGCCCCTCAGCTGTCCCATGCCCGGTATGACCCTGTGGAATTCTCATCCCAAGGTCTATCTTTCGCTGGAGGAGGGTGGACACGCCAAGTGTCCATACTGCGGGGCGGAGTTTACGCTGGTGGACACCTAGTGTCCCGTCCCATAAGTTCGTTGCATATCAGCAAGGCGAGAAGCGCCCAGGCGCTAGGCGGGCGGGCGCAGGACTAGCCTGCGCTCATTCAAGCGCGCCCAACACCGCGGATGGGCGCTTATCTGGGGCGCTCTGAAACACTCGAACTTCATGGGACGGGCCCCTAGATGACGCCCTGTCCGACTTAGGCCGCCCTACTGCGGAACGACTGGATACCAACGCGATTTGTACCCGCGATCTCCTTAAATAGAGCCCACTATTCGCCTCAATCGCGGGAAAAATCGCACTTGGCCCCGACGTCCCTCGCTACGAACGCCTAAGTCGGACAGGCTCCTAGGCCGACCTGCTTCATTGGCGCAGCACGCGCCGGTAAACCGCGAGATTTCCCGCCACCATGGCGGGGATCGAAAAATCGCTGAGCATGATTTCCCGGCCGCGTTGGCCCATGGCACGGGCCCGCTTGGGACTGCCCAACAGGGCGATGACGGCTTCGGCCAGGGCGGTGGCATCGGCGGGTGGCACCAGAACGCCGTTCTCGCCGTCACGCACCGCCTCTGGAATGCCCCCGGCCCGGGCGGCGACGATGGGCACCGCGCAGGCCGATGCCTGCAGCAGGGACACGCCCAGGCCCTCCATCTGCGCCGGGTGCACCACCAGATCCAGATTGGGTATGACGCGTTCGAGATCATCTCGAAAGCCGCCGACCAGCACGTGCTGGTCGAGGCTGGCTTGCCGAAGTCTGCGTTCGATCTCGGTCAGCAAGGGTCCCCGGCCTAACAACAGGAAGCGAGTCTGGGGATGTTTCTCAAGAATTCGCGGCACCGCATCCAGCAGGGTGCGATGCCCCTTGCGCTCAATGAACTGCGCGATCATGGCAATGGCGGGTGCTCCGGCGGGGAGATCAAAGGTGCGTCTGAACCAAACCGGGTCCGGCTGTGGACGATAGCGTTCCGTATCCACTGCGCTGTGTACGCAGGTCAGTTTGTCCTCAGGCACCCCCTCTGAACGCAACACCTGGAAGATTCCCCGGGAAATGGTAATCACGTGGTTGCAATGGCCATAGCGCATACGCGCTAACCAGTGCGGTTCTGGATTGTCCACACGCCGCGTCAGGACCACCGGAATCCGGCACGCGCGCGCAGCCATCAGCCCCCATAGGTCCGCTCCCCGACGACTGTGAATATGCACCAGGTCCGGCGCCTCCTGCCGGATAACCCGGCGGATATGCAGGGTCTGCAATGGGTCCGTGTCGCCGCCCATACGGACGGCGTGGACTGTGGCCGGAACATCCTGCACTTTGGCGATGGCGCTGTCCCTGGGGCAGACCAGCACCTGGCGGCCTGCGCCCGCCGCCGCAAGGCCGCGCAGCAGGAACACGACCTGCAGTGCACCGCCGTAGAGATTGCGCCCGGATTCGATATGCAGGATCTTCATGATATGGCCACCAGCTAGTGACGTCCGTCCAGGTGATAATTACGGTATGCAGAGCCACCCAGATGATTCGGGTCAAGGCGCAGACCGCAGGGAATGGCCGCTCCCTTTTCAAGGTCTGCAACGCAGGATCGGATCATCTGGGTGACTGCCCTTCGGGTGGGCCGTGAAGCGCTCGTCCGCGTTGTTGCGCCTCTTGGCAAGGGGATCGGCCATTGCCTGCGAGGCGCGCCTAGCGGCCAACCATCTTCACGGCCCGCTGCATACGCAATTGTCACCTGGACGGAGTACTAATACAGAGACGGCTCTCCCGATGGCCGGGTCTTGAATCGACGATGGACCCACAGGTAGTCGGCGGGTCGGCGCCGGACCAGGCATTCGATCACCTGGTTCACCCGTGCCGCATCCTGCGCAGGCTCTCCACCGGGGAAGTCTTGCAAGGGCGGGTCGAAATGCAGCCGATAGCCCCGATCCCCCGGCATCCGCGACTGTGAGAACGGCACCACCGGGGCTTTGCTGATCCCGGCCAGACGAGCGGTGGCGGCATTCGTTGCTGCAGCGACACCAAAAAACGGTGCAAACACCGTGTGGGTGCCTTTGTAGTTCTGGTCCGGTGCATACCATATGGGCAAGCCCCGGCGCAGGGCGCGAATGATGCCCCGGGTGTCGTCCCGGGAGATGGCGCGACCGTACTGATTCCGCACCCGCGCCATCAATCCGTCGAATACCGGGTCGTCGTGGGGCCGGTAGACCGCGCTGATCTCATACTCGCCGATCAACAGGGTGCCGCCGATTTCCAGATCGGTAAAGTGCCCGGCGACCAACAAAACACCCTTGCCCTGGGCAATGGCGCGCTCCAGATGTTCCCGGCCGAAGATTTGCAGCGGCAGCCGGGGCACTTGGCGGTTTCCGCCAAACCAACAAATGGCGGTTTCGTAGACGCCCATGCCCAGGGACTCGAAATGGGCCCTGAGCAGTTCGGACCGGGTATCCGGGTTCTGGCCGGGGAAACAGAGTTCAAGATTGATCTCGGCAATGCGCCGGCGGCCAACGGCCAAATGCATGATCATTCGACCCAGGGCGCGGGCCATGGGCATCGCGATCCGATAGGGAACCTGCGCCATCAGCCAAAGCAGCCCGAATATCAGCCATTGCTGCCAGTATCGGGGGGCCAGAAACGCCGAACGAAACACCGGTGTTTCACTCATGCGGTCTGGGCGGTCCGATCATCGTCCGGGGCGAATTGAATCCGGTATAGATCTGCATACAGCCCGCCCTGATCCAGCAGCTCGGCGTGGGTCCCCATGGCCTCGATGCGACCGTCTTTGAGTACCACGATCCGATCGGCCTGCTCTATGGTGGACAGGCGATGTGCGATCACCAGGGTGGTGCGGCCCAGGCGCAGGCGCTCGAGGGCTTCCTGAACCCGACGCTCCGATTCGGTGTCCAGGGCGGAGGTGGCTTCGTCCAGAATCAGGATCGGCGCGTTCTTGAACAGGGCTCGGGCAATGGCGAGACGCTGGCGTTGACCGCCGGACAGGCGCACGCCCCGGTCACCGATCTGGCTGTCGAAGCCGTTCGGCAGCCGCTCTATGAATTCCAGCGCGTTGGCCGAGCGGGCGGCCGAAACGATTTCGTCCCGCTCCACCGGCCGCGTGCAACCGTAGGCGATGTTGGCCGCGACCGTGTCGTTGAACAGCATGACATCCTGGCTGACCAGCGAAATGCTGGCCCGTAGATCCGCCAGTCGTACATCGCGAATGTCCTGACCGTCCAGCCGCAGGGTTCCCTCCTCGATGTCATAGAAGCGCGGCAGCAGGCTGGCAACGGTGGTCTTGCCGCTGCCGGATGGCCCCACCAGTGCCACTGTCTCTCCCGGTTCCAGGGCCAGGCTGAACCCGTTCAGGGCCGGTTCAGCCCCGCCTTCGTAGCGGAAACTCACCGCCTCGAAGGACACCCGGCCGACTACTTTGGGCAGTTCTCTATGCCCTTGATCGGGCTCGGACGGTTCGTCCATCAAGCCGAAAACACTTTCGGCGGCGGCCAGGCCCTTCTGCAGTTTCTCGTTCACGTTGGTCAGACGCTTGATGGGTGACAGCAGCAGACCCATGGCGCCTATGAACGAGACAAACCCACCCGGCGTTACGGCTCCTGACGCCGCCTGCTTGGATGCCACGTAGACGATCGCCGCCAGACCGCAGACCACCACCGTGAGGGCCACCGGGCTGGTCAGGCTTGAGGCAGCCTTGCCCTTGTACATGTAGCGTCGCACCCAGTTGGCCGTCTCCAGAAATCGCTTGGATTCGTAGGCCTGACCGCCAAACACTTTGATTACGCGATTGCCTTCGGTCGCTTCCTGCAGAACCCGGGTCATTTCCCCATAGCTGCGCTGGGTCGAGCGGGCCATGTTCCGGATACGGCGATTGATGATCCAGATGACCATGACGATGACCGGCGCCAACAGGAGACTCACCAGGGTCAGGCGCCAGTTGAGATATAGCATCCAGGCCAGCAGGCCCACCACGGTCAGGCTGTCCCGCACCAGCACGGTCACCACATGGGTGGCGGCGTCGGAGACTTGGCGCACGTCATAGTTGACCTTCGAAATCAGTGAGCCGGACGGATTGAGGTCGTAGTAGTGGATGGGTAGCGCCAACAATCGGTCGAACATGGCAACCCGCAAGTCCAGCACAACCTTGCCCGAGACCCAGGCCATGGCCATGTCGGCCACGTAACCGGACAGGCCTTTTCCAATGAACAAAGCCACGATCACCAGCGGAATCCAGACCAGGCCGTTGGGGTCCCGCTGGACGAAGTTCGTGTCCAGCAAGGGTTTGAACATGGCCGCCACCGCAGGCTCGATCATGGCGGAAACCACCAGACCGCCGATGGACAAAAGGAAAATTCGCCAGTACGGCCGCACATGACCGAGCAGGCGTGCGTACAGGTCGCGGCTGTTAAAACGGGAGGCTGGCATGTACTGACATCGTTGGAATCACTGCCGCCGAGTATATCCCGAAGGGCGGCAGCCGCACCCTATGCTATATTCCGCGCTGGTTTCCACGATCCCCTGCTGGCCGGTATGAGACTGCGAATCCCCCCCTTGGACGGTGCCCGGGTGCTGGTGGCCGGCGATGTGATGCTGGATCGGTATTGGCACGGGGATACGGCAAGGATCTCCCCCGAGGCACCGGTTCCGGTGGTGCGTTTCACCTCCAGCGAAGACCGCTTGGGGGGTGCCGCCAATGTGGCCTGCAACGTGGTCGCCTTGGGCGGCGGCGCCTCGGTCGTGGGTGTAACCGGCGATGACGCGGAAGCCGATGCCCTCGAACACGGGTTGCAGGCGCTGGGCGTGCCCAGCGACCTCGAACGTCTGCCGGGACAGGCCACCATCACCAAACTGCGGGTGGTCAGCCGGCATCAACAACTGATCCGGCTCGATTTCGAAGACGGCTTTCCCACCCTGCAAACCGATCGGCTGCTGACCCGCTTTCGACGTCAGTTGGATACGGTCGACGTGGTGGTGTTGTCAGACTATGCCAAAGGCGCCCTGCGCGACATTGCGGCTTTTATCCGTGCGGCGCGAGAACATGAGCGGCCGGTGCTGCTGGACCCCAAGGGCACCGATTTTCAACGTTACCGGGGGGCAACGCTGTTGACGCCCAACCGCGCCGAGTTCGAGGCGGTGGCGGGTGCCTGGCGCAACCAGGCAGAGCTGGAGGCCCGGGCTCAGACAATGATTGTTGATCTGGAACTCGATGCGCTGCTGATTACCCGGGGCGAGGAGGGCATGAGTCTGTATCAGCGCGATACGCCGAGTCTGCACCTGCCGACCCAGGCGCGGGAAGTGTTTGATGTCACTGGCGCCGGAGACACCGTGATCGCGGGGGTCGCCGCGGGGCTCGCCGGCGGCATGACGCTGGCCGACGCGACCGCGCTGGCCAATCTGGCCGCCGGCGTTGTGGTGGGCAAGCTGGGAACGGCAACGGCTATCGGTGTCCGAAGTGCGTCGCGCGCTGTTTCAGCAGGAAGAGCAATGGCGTGGTCAGGTGGATGCAGTCCAGCTTGATCGCATGTGTCCAGGATGCCCAAAGCCGCGGTGAGCGTGTCGTCATGACCAACGGGTGCTTCGATATCCTGCATGCCGGTCACGTGGCCTATCTCGAGCAGGCCAGAGGCCTGGGCGATCGCTTGGTTGTGGCAGTGAACGATGACGATTCGGTGCGCCGGCTCAAAGGCGATACCCGGCCGATCAACTCGCTGGAGCATCGCATGGAGGTCCTGGCCGCCTTGGCCGCGGTGGACTGGGTGGTCGCCTTCGGCGAAGACACACCGGAACGGTTGATATGTGCCGCCGGTCCGGACGTGCTGGTAAAGGGCGGGGATTATCGCGCCGATCAGATCGCCGGCGCCGACTGCGTCACCGGACGGGGTGGCGAGGTGGTGGTGCTGGATTTCATCGATGGGCAATCCACCACCCGCATTGTCGAACGGATCCTGGGAAAGCGCTGATTCCGTGTCCAGAACCTGCGTTGGCAAACTGTCGGTCTGACGCGTGCGCTATTTCTACACCTTATTGCTTTATCTGGCGCTCCCCATGGTGTTGTTGCGCCTGTGGTGGCGTGGGCGCCGAAGCCCGGCATATCGCGAGCGTTGGGCCGAACGGCTGGGAGCGTTTCCCGGCCCGCAACTCCGGGGCAGTGTATGGATACACGCGGTTTCCGTAGGAGAAACCATTGCTGCAACGCCGCTTATCAGTCGCCTGGCGGGGCGGCATCCAGAGCGGCCTTTAATGGTCACTGCTAGGCGGCGCTTCGGTTCCTCGGGTCGATGAAATGGCGAGCACGCCGTTTGCCTTAATGTGCTACCGGATAGTAGCAGAGCTGTACATAGAGTGTCCAGTGTCTGTTAACTGTTGTAGAGATGCGGCTGTCGGTGGTGGCGTCCCGACTCGCGGGCAGTTCGTCCTCGCGCCGGCTGCGCAGCAATCCCGGCCGGACGCCCGATGCGGTGCGCGAGCGAGTGGTCGCGCTGCGAACGGGCGAGGCTGACGCGCCCAACGAGGTGTGGCAGTCGGATATGACCCACTGGCGCCTCGCGCACGGGACCGAGGTCGAGCTCTGCTCGGGGCTCGACGACCACTCCCGCTACCTGCTCGAGTGCACGGCCTGCGGTCGGGTCGACGGCGACGACGTGGCCATCGTCGACGAGCGTGAGGTCACCGTCGTCGACCTCGGCACCGGTGAGATCCTCTCGAGCCACCTGGTCGAGCCCGATCGCGGCTACTGGCAACCAACGACGAGACCCCGGCCGGTGGCCGGGGTCCCAAGCGACGAGGTGACGTCCGAGCCGGTCCCTCGGATGTCGCCGATGTCCCGACTCATCTGTCGCCCATGTCGCGACTCATGACAATGGCGCGCCCGGAGGTGTCAGAGTCCAGGACATAGGTGACACCTGATAGGTGACAGGTGAGTCGGGACATGGGTGACAGTCCGATGCATGTCGAAGCACCGGGTGGCCGTCCTCAAGGTCGTCACGAACCAGTCGTCCGTCACCGCAGCCGCCGCCGAGTTCGGCCTCAGCCGTGGACACCTGCAGCGGCTCCTGCGCCGGTATCGAGAGGGCGGTCTCGAGGCCCTCGAGCCGCGTTCCCGACGGCCACACAACAGCCCCGGCCGGACGCCCGCGGCGGTACGCGAGCGCATCGTCGCTCTGCGCACCGAGCTCACAGCCCAGGGGCTTGATGCCGGCCCGGTGACGATCGCCTGGCACCTCGAGCGCGACGGGCTGCACGCGCCCTCGACCTCCACGATCCGGCGCATCCTCCACGCGGCGGGCCTCGTCACGCCCCAGCCGCACAAGCGCCCGCGCAGCGCCTGGCGCCGCTTCGAGGCCGACGCGCCCAACGAGCTCTGGCAGTCCGACATGACCCACTGGCGCCTCGCGGACGGGAGCGAGGTCGAGATCTGCTCCTGGCTCGACGACCACTCCCGCTACCTGCTCGGGTGCACGGCCTTCGAGCGGGTCGACGGTGACGACGTGGTGGCCACGTTCTGTGCGGCGGGCGAGGCGTACGGCTGGCCGGCGGCCACGCTCACCGACAACGGCGCGATCTACACCTCGCGCTTCACCGGCGGCCACAACGCCTTCGAGCACCTGCTCGCCTACCTCGGCATCCGCCAGCAGAACGGCGCCCCGAACCATCCCCAGACCCAGGGTAAGATCGAGCGCTTCCACCAGACCCTCAAGCGCTGGCTCTCGCAGCAGCCGGCCGCACGGACCCTCGCGGAGCTGCAGGCCCAGCTCGATGCCTTCCGCCACGCCTACGACGAGGAGCGGCCCCACCGGGCCATCGGCCGTCGCACCCCGGCCGAGGCCTACCGGGCGACACCGGTGGCCCGGCCCGCGGGTCCTCGCGCCCAGGGTCATCTCCGCCTGCGCTACGACACCGTCGACAAGGCCGGCGCCATGACCCTACGCCGGGCCGGCCGCCTGCATCACCTCGGGATCGGGGCGGCCCAGCGCGGTCGTCGTGTCCTCGCCGTCATCGACGAGCGGGAGGTCACCGTCGTGGCACTCGAGACCGGGGAGGTCCTCTCATCCCACCACATCGAGCCCGAGCGCCCGTATTGGCGCAACCAACGACGAAACCCCGGCCGCTGGCCGGGGCTTCGAGCGACAGAGTGACGTCCGAGCTGGTCCATCGGCTGTCACCGATGTCCCGACTCATGTGTCACACATGTCGCGACTCAAGACAATGGCGCGCCCGGAGGGATTCGAACCCCCGACCCTCTGATCCGAAGTTTGCCGCAGTCGTGAACGCCTGGACGGCTTCACGCTTGGACTAGTGGCTTGGAGTGTCACCGCGTACCCCTCGGTGACACCCGCTAGGTGGTACGCGAAGTGGTACGCGACTCTGTCCTGACCGTCGCAGAGTCAGCCCTCGCCTCGGCCGTAGCCGGCGCCACGCCCATTACGTTCGCGCACGGCCATTCCCTTAGCCCAGAGCCATCGTACGGTGAGTTCGACCCTCCGCACGAACAATGTACCTGACGCTTCGGAAGTCTCTACCAGTACCGCCGGAAAAGACCCCAAGCAAGGGAGAGCCAG
The DNA here is from genome assembly GCA_963783675.1 of uncultured Gammaproteobacteria bacterium. Classification (GTDB taxonomy): domain Bacteria; phylum Pseudomonadota; class Gammaproteobacteria; order Competibacterales; family JAHEDQ01; genus JAHEDQ01. The sequence goes on along the minus strand of CAWAOU010000003.1, from coordinate 8,457 downwards.
AAGACGACGCCGACGGTGATTCCGACCGCAAACGCGGTGGGTGGAGAGAAGCCAGCATCAAGCCAGAGCGTGTAGTACAAGAACCCGCCCACCAATGGCACCACGAAGAAGCCGATTACTAGGACGATGACCACTAGGAGGACTCGCGCAGCGACCTCCTCGGGTGATGGTCGCTCCCAGCTCGAGCGGGACGGCGCGAATCGCTCGGGCTGCTCCAACCTAGACGGTCTCGGCGTGATGCTTGCCGGTGATCGCCCTGCTAGAGGCCGCAAGACGCCGCAGCTGGCACAGAACTTGTCTGCTGGCCCGAATTCAACGCCGCACTGCGTACAGAAAGATCGGTGTTCCCGACCCCCACTCTTGCTCGTCCCAGAGTCCCGATCCACGTATTCGGCGACATCCTCCTTGGTGACGAAACTGGACAAGTACAGCTCCTCGAACTCCGCCGTGTCATCTGGGAAGTCACTCAGCGTCTCAAACCTACGCTGTAGGACCCGTATTGCCGAACGCCTGGCAGCCTGTACCTTCGCATCGCCGGGATCGGCGTGGTTTCTCCTTCGGGAAGCGCTCTGCAAGTTCCGAGCACCAATCCCAGATTAGGGCTGGTGACTCCGCTGTGGCCTTCGTCTCCGACCCCCCCCGGCCTCGCGTCAGACGGGTAGTTGGACGCTGGGCGAGGCTCCCAAGCAGCGACGAACTCCCGCATATGCTTCAGAACAGGGTGGTAGGAGTTCCATGCCGCAAGGAAGGCGTCGGCGTCATTCGAGTTGAGGTCCCGTGACCAACTCACCAGTGTCCCCTCCCGCCTTCGACTCGTCTTCGCCAGCCGATAAGGCGTACTGATGACCCTACTCCGGCCAGCGGCCCTCCCGCAGCTCGGTCGGCCCGACCGCGGTCCACACGCCAAGCGCACCGGCAAGCAGCGACGTACGGGTAGCGCCTACTCCTCGGCGGGCAGGAACTCGACGGTCTCGGCGATAGAGAGCCAGTCGTCTTCGGGGCGGGCGTTGGCAGTGCAATTGAACGCGAGACTGACAACGTCGCCCGCCACTACGTAGTGAACACTCACACTCTCGTTGTTCGGGTGATCGGGCTCGTGCCAGCGATGCACGAACCTCCATCCCGCACCCACGGGCAGAGCGACCGGCGTCGGCGGCTCGATCTCGGTCGCCTCGAAGTTGGCCAAGACCGAAGTGAACAAGGCGTCCGCTAGGTCCTCGAGGGGCATCGCGTCAGTCCAGCCAACGAACATGCACGAAGCTGGGTCCGCCAAGACGTCTTGGTAGCTCGTTAGCTCGACGGCGGCTAGTTGGCCACCAGCTGCCGTCTGGGCCGGAAGCCACTCGTCACGGGTGTACGGGAACATCGACGCCGGCCAGCCAATGAGTCGGGACTCCAGCGCGTGCACCTGGGCATCAATGTCGCCGCCGAGATCGAACGCTACCCACTCCTCGGGAAGCGTGAACGCATAGCCATGCTGAGGCAATTCGACCCGCCCACCGAACCACGGTGGCGGCTCTGTTGACGGCTCCTGCGCCACCACCCCAGACCCCAGCGCCAGCACCAGCAGCCCTGCAAACGCCCCGGCTCGCTTGCCCATCACATCCCCCCTCAGGCTTGCCCCCATCCTCTGCGCCCCGGTCAGCGGTTCAAGTGCCGGACGGCCCGGCTGCGAGGCTACGCCAAGCGCACCGACAAGTTGCGACGTAGCGGGTAGGCCCGAGGTCGGTCAGACGGTAGACGCCCGCGAGACAATCGTGGGCAGCGGGAGGCGATGACGCGCGGTCCGCACCATGGCCGCCCTGGACCGCGCCGAGCCACTGGCGAACCCGACCCGCCGCAAGGAAAGGGGGATGTCATGCGTACGTTGCGGCTGTCCTTGGTGGGGACCGTGGTCCTTGCCCTGCTCGGCGGGCTGGGCGGTGTGGCAATCGCGCAGTCGGAGGACGGGTCGTCGGACGAGGTCGAGCCGTACGCCGCGGTCTCGGGCTTGGTTGGGACAAGCGGCAAAATCGGCACCGAGGAGACGGAGGTCGGCACGGCCCTGCCGGAGGTCCACGCCACGGGCTACGACTGGTGGCTGTCGGTCACCACGGACGACCCTCGACTGACCGGGCGGATGCTGACGACCCAGAACTTTGACCTCATCTACGAGGACGACCTCTCCTCGGGCACGTTGCGGTCGGGGCGAGGACGGCTGTCCAACGACGGCGGTTCCTGGGTCGCGGAGTTCCACGGCTTCACGAAGCCGGGCACGCACGTGTACACCGGCAACCACTATGTGACCTACCTGACCGGCGAGGGTGGGTACGAGGGGCTCTCGGCGATGTACTTCATGCTGCCGTCCGGCCAGGGAGCATGGACGCTTGATGGCGTCATCTTCCCTGGACCGTTGCCCGAGGCACCGAGCGAACTCCCTGCTGTCGAGTAACCGCATCGCGCCGCCTCGGCTGCTTGCGGCGCCACCTAGGCCAGCGCCCCTCCTTCAGCTCACCCAGGCAGCGCGCCATCTCCTGCACGCAGCGAACCTCGGTCGGCCCCACGGCGGTCCTGTCAATGGCCAAGTGAAAGTCCTTGAGTTCTGGGGAACGTCGCAACACCACGGTTCATGCGGTGGACACGATGAGTCTATCGAGACGGCCCGAAGGAGTCTCCCAACCCAGTGTCTTGCGCGGTCTCGCATTGAGTTCGGCAGCGACGGTAGCGAGGTCCTCCGCGGTGTGGACGCTGAGGTCCGTGCCCTTGGGGAAGTACTGGCGCAGGAGGCCGTTGGTGTTCTCGTTGGAGCCACGCTGCCAGGGACTGGCTCGTTCGCAGAAGTAGACCGGCACGTCCGTGGCCCGGGTGAACTCGTCGTGGCAGGCCATCTCGACGCCCTGATCCCAGGTCAGCGAGCGCCGCATCTGTGGCGGCAGCGCTGAGACAGCGTCGGAGAGGGCATCGCGGACCCGCGCCGAGTCGTGGCCATCGGGCAGGTGCAGCAGCAGGAGGAAGCGACTCGTGCGCTCCACCACCGTGCCGATGGCCGAGCGGTTGGCGCTACCCATGATGAGGTCACCTTCCCAGTGGCCCGGGACGAGGCGGTCGGCCACCTCGGCGGGACGCTCGGCGATCATCAGCATGGGCGCGATGAACCGACCGAGGCGCTCGCCCGATCGGCGGCGCCGCTTGCGGCGGACATGCCCGCTTCGGAGCACCCGTGCGGGGTCTCGCCGGAGCCGGCCAGCACCCTGCGTGTAGAGGGCCCCGTAGATGGTCTCGGTCGCGACGCGCATCTCGGGCCGGTGCGGGAAGCGCTCGGCCAGGGCCCGGCTGATCTGCTCCGGGCTCCAGCGCTGATCGAGGTGGTCCTCGACGAAGGCCCGCAGCTCGGAGTCGAGGGCCAGCTTCCGGGTCTTCGGTCGCCGTCGGCGAGCGGCAGCCTGACGCTGTGCCCGGAACGGATGGAAGGTCCCGGTACCGGTGTCCCGGTTGCGGCGGATCTCCCGGCTCACGGTGGACGGAGCACGACCCAGTCCCGCCGCGATCGCCCGGATGCTCTGCTGCTGGACCAGGCCGTCCGCGATCGTGACCCGCTCGGCTTCCGAAAGGAACCGCGCCGACACGGGGCGCGTCGGGCCGGTGATGGCGGGATAGGTCCTGATCTCGCCCGTACGAAGCGTGATCGAGCGGCCATCTCGCCAGCGGTAGCCCGTCCTGATGTGGACGCCGACGATGCGACACGCTTCGGCGTTGCTCATGCCTTGTCTCATGAGCCCTATATACAGGTCGCGCTCGTCGGTCAGGGGCAGAGCACCGGGCGCCTTTCGGGCCCGTCGGTCGGGTGGCATCGGCGACTCCTGCGATGTGCAGGTGTTGCGACGTTCCCCAGAACTCAAGGTCCCCACTGATGGCCAAGAAAAGTCCCCACCCTTGGAGGTGTGCGTCAGGTCTTCGTCGGTAGGCCGCCTCCTCGCTGTCGGGCTTCCTTCATGCGGTAGGAGTCGCCACTGGTCACGACGGTGGTGGCGTGATGGAGGAGGCGATCGAGCATGGCCACCGCGGTCGTGTGCTCGGGCAGGAAGCGGCCCCAGGACTCGAAGGGCCAATGGCTGGCCACGCCCAGGCTGCGGTGCTCGTAGGCGGCAGCCACGAAGCGGAAGAGCAGGTCGCTGCCGGTGTCGTCGAGCGGGGCGAACCCGAGGTCGTCGACGATGACGAGGTCATGCCGCAGCAGGCGCTCGATGACCCGCCCGACCGAGTTGTCCGCGAGCCCGCCATAGAGCGTCTCGACGAGCGAGGCCGCGGGCAGGTAGCGCACCTTCCAGCCCCGCACCACCGCGGCCTCGCCGAGGCCGAGCAGGATGTGGCTCTTGCCGGTGCCCGCGGGTCCCACGAGCACGACGTTCTCGGCGCCCTCGATCCAGTCGAGCCAGGCGAGATGCTCGAACGTGGCCCGGGCGACCGATGACTCGCCGAGGTCGAAGTCCTCGAGCCGTCGGCATACCGGGAAGCCCGCGGCCTTGCGCCGGGCCCGCTCGTTGGAGGCATCGCGGGCGGCGATCTCGGCCTCCACGAACGTGCGCAGCAGTTCCTCGGGTGGCCAGCGCTGGACCTTGGCGGTCTTCAACACCTCGGGGGCCATCCTCCGCACCGCGGCGAGCTTCAGGCGTCGCAGGCCGGCCTCCAGATCGGACTCGAGGGCAGCTGTGGTCCGGGGCTCACGAGGGCTCCCCGACCGCATAGGCCGCGAGGGGTCGCTCGGGCACCGCTGGCAGCCCGGTCAGCGCCGTCCCGGCTGTCCGTGGCCGGGACACGCCAGGACCCGCGGCGAGGATGGCGCGGATGTCGTCGGCCCGGAAGCGGCGATGGGCGAGGGCTCGCTCCAGGGCCGCATCACCGAGGTCAGCGAAGGGTCCGAGGCCGACGAGCAGGTCCGACTCGGCGTAGCCCACGATGCGCTCGACGACGCCCTTGCTCTCGGGGTCGCCGGCCTCGCAGAAGTCAGGGGCGAAGCCGTAGTGGGCGGCGAAGGCGACGTAGTCGGGCGCGGGCACCATGGCGCCGGCCACGATCCCGCCCGTGACACCCCGAAGGCGGTCAGAGAGCGATTCCTCGATCCACTCGAGGACGTGGCGAAGGCGCCGTTCGACGCCGTACACGACAGAGACACCGGCAACGCCGTGCGGGGCCTGGGAGGGCCGAGTAGCCACCGCGGCAATTCCTTCGGGCACGACCCATTGCTCGGACTACTGTTCGGGGTCGGGGACTTCATGCACGCGACCGGCACGTATGTCGATGCTTCAGGGAATGTGGTGCGTGTCGCGACCGAGAAGTCCCACGAGCATCTGGTCGGCGCCATCGGCAAAGAGATCGCGCACCTGCTCTCAGACTTCGCGACGCCGCAGGGCATCCAACCGCCCGGCTTCACGCTAGTGCAACTGTTGCCGGGACGCTCGCCTTTCCGTCTGTCCGGGGAGACGCGGGCGATCCTCTGGATAGACGTGGCCCGGACGATGTACCGACGCGGCTACGACCTGCGGCACTGCTTCGCTTCGGGCATCGTGCCGGGCGCTGTGACGGCGATCATCGCCACGACCGCCACGGCGGAGGCCCACCTCGCTGCGCGCGATGTGGTCGCGGAGAAGTCGCCTCCATGCTCGTCCTCGGGCAAGCCATCGGGCTCTCGGGGACCCTGCTCAAGACGTCGTGTCCACCGCATGAACCGTGGTGTTGAGACGTTCACCCAGAATCCAAGGACTTGCATTGGCCATTGACAACCGACCGGCCCCTCCCGCAGCGATCGCAGTGGAGCAAGTCGAAGAAGAAGCCGCCTCCCTCTTGAATCACGAACGAAGTCCCGCAGGCTTGGCAATCGTGCTCTGTTTGAGTCCCCACGGCTCAGCTACCTCGCTTTCGCTGCCCAGTGTTGACCGACGTGCAATCAGTGGCCATGGGCCTGCTATGCAGTGCTACCGGAAGGCCTCGGGACCTACCAACTCGCAGGCGGCGTCCCGCTGGCTTGGTCGATGTTGGCGCGTATCTCGATTGACACTTATTGGGCCATCGTGTCGGTCAGCGCCGTAGGCCGCCGAGGCGGCACGACGAGGCTACTGCGCGGGTGCGCGCTGCTTGCCCAGGACTACTGTGCCGCGATAGTCACGGTGCGGCCCACGCCGCCTTCCGTGAAGTCCTCACCATACGCGGTGTGAAAGAGGTCGATAGCACCATCACCCGTGCAGTGGGCCGGAAGAATCCTGTCGACGCCCAACTCCCGCAGCTCGGTGACGAGCGGCGGCACCATCTCGCTGGGGGTCCGGAAGAGATGCAGTCCGCCCACCAGGTAGGCAATCCTGCTGCTCGTGACCGCTTGTGCCTGGCGCACGATCTCTGCAGCGCCGGGATGGGCACAACCGGTGATGACCACAGCCCCGTCCCCGGTCTCCACGACCAGGCCCTGTTCCGTGATCACCCCCATCGGGCGGGTGGTATGGACGCCGGGGATGACCTCGACCGCATCGGTCACCTCGACGAGCTCGGTCTGGTCACGCACACGCTCCTTGAACGAGTCGCCGAACCCGGCTGGCACGTAGACGGTCGGTCGTACACCCGTGTCGAGCAGAGCCTGCAGGCCTCCAGTGTGATCGAAGTGCTGGTGAGAGAGGATGACGGCCTCGATGGAGTGGGGATCGACACCCAGTCGCTCCATGTTGTCCAGCAGGATGGAGCCATGTTCCCCGGTGTCGAACAGCAGCGTGTGACCGCCGTATTCGACCAACGCGGAGAAGCCCCAGTCTGCTCTCAGTCCCGGACCACCCGAGATGTTGTCGTACAGGACGGTCAGTCTCAGATCGCTCAGTTGTGCTGGCGGCAGGGCTGGGAGTCGAGTCGGCGTGAGATCGGCGCTGCTGGCCGGGGATGCCTCCTGCCCCGCCACCGGCATCCCGCCGAGCACCGCGCACATGACGATGGCCGCTCCAGCGGCCCAGAGCCTGCGCATGCCGTCCCCCTCACTCATGCGGGCCGGGTTCGCCAGTGGCTCGACGCGGCCTAGGCGGCCAGTGCTGGGGCCGCGTCTCATCGCCTCCCGCTCACCCAACAGCGTGAAGGACGGATACCGCTGGGCACAAGTGCCGTCAGTCGCGAAGGCATCGCATCGCTACCCTGGCCCCATGACCGACCACGACCCTGAGTTCGACGCCATCGACGCCGAGGGGCCTGAGACCTGGACGCTGACGCCCCAGGGCGAGCAAGTCTCGCAGCAGATGTCGATGAGCAGCGAGGACGACGCAGCGGCGCTCATGGAGGCGCTGCTGGACGCTGGGCCGTCCGGCCCTTGACCCGCTGAGCAGGGTGGGAAGGATGAGGGCGAATTGCGCAAGCGAGTCGGGCTGCTGAGGTTGCTGCTGGTCTTGGCGCTGGGGTCAGGGGTGGTGGCGCAGGGGCCGTCACCAGAGCCGCCACCGTGGTGCGGCGGGCGACATTCCTGCTCGGGACGGATGAGTTCTTGGTCATGATGCTCTGCACCACGGACGACCTTCGCCCGGAAGATGACTGGCTCTCCATCGCCGAGACCCTCGAGTTCCTGCCCGCCGAGGAGTAGGCCGGCGCGATGGGGCTACTCGACAGAAGGCTCGATGGGGTCGGGCATCGGGGGCATCTCACCCTCGAAGATGAGGCCGTCGAACAGGAGGTCCCCTTCGCCTGCCGGGTCCGGTTGAGGCGAGGCTCGGAAGGTAGCGAAGAGACCTTCGTAGCTTCCATGGCCGGTGATGACGTTCATCCCGTAGCAGTCACCGACTTCATCACAGAAGCTGGTGAACTCGCCCGTCCAATACCCGTCCGGACCTTCCAACAACTGCGTGCCCGCGATGGGCAAGTCCCGCGTCTCACCGATGTTGTACATGTCGAAGTTCATGACGTTCAGCTTGTCGGTGGGTAGTCGCGGGTCGCTCCACTCGACCGTCTCATGCAGCTTGTAGACGCGAGCGCGCCCGATGCCTCCTTCTACGGTCCACTCCTCATCAGAGGTGTCCTCGGTCGAGCTGAGCCGGATGCCCGTGAAGGGAGTGACCGGCCCCGCCCCCTCCTCAGACTGCGCCACCACCGTACCGCCCAGTCCGCCGAGCAACGCGAAGGTGAGCATCCCCATCAGAGACAGCCGCAAGGTACGCATCTCTTCCCCCTATCTCGCGGGTCGGGTTCGCCAGTGGCTCGGAGCGACTCAGGCGGCCAACGTAAGCGAGTCGGACTTCACGGCCTCCCGCTACGGGGATTCTCCCCCTGGTGTCTACCGGGCCGCTCCGACGTGAAGGCCCCATGGTCCAAGGTCAGCGTGAGTTGCAGGCCGATGCCCGACCAGAAGTCCGACTCACGGACCAGTTCAAGTCCGTAGTCCTCGGCCTTCTTCAGGTTGCCAGTCTCGTCGTCTGGCCGACTGACGACGCAGACCTCGACCTTCTTCGTCACACGTGGCCA
>CAWAOU010000002.1:0-13608 GCA_963783675.1 uncultured Gammaproteobacteria bacterium | reverse complement strand
CCCGTGTCTTCGATGCTGCCGTAGTCGATTTTCAGCCAGCGTTTGCCGATTGCGCTGATCTTACCAATGACCGGGAGAGGCGAGGCATCGCTGGCGGTGCGTTCCAATTCACCAACTTTCGGCACAAAATCGGCGCGCCTGAGGTCAATTAAAATGTTGACGGAACGAGAACCCGCGCGCCGAAGCTCCCACTCGGAACCAGGTCGATTCCGCGCCCCATCCGAGTGCTTTCGGCCGCGAAGTGTCACGACCCTTGTGCTGGTCAACTCACCAGCTTGTTCGCGGATCTCCAGGAGGCCGCTGAAGTGGCCATCTCTCGCGTCCTCACCGAAAACTTCCCAGACCCCGGCCAAGTCGCCCGCCGACCCGAATACCGTGCCGTAGGCAGAGGTGCAGACTAAGGCGAACAGCGCAAAAATCCATCGCCCAGGCAAAAGCCCGACGATGATATGGCGAACGCTTCCCGCCCATGTCTGCTCCTTTGACCAGCCTGAGATGTTTGCGGCCCCAGACCTGCGGGTGGAGAATTGGCCTCTGCGGGCCCTCGATAAGCAAGGAAAAGCCGACACGAACTGACCTGATCACGGTCGTTCAAGCCTTGACCTTCGTGACCTTCCATCTACTCGCCGGATTACGGTCTCGGCGGAAGCGACACGAAGCGGGGACGCAGATGACCCAGCCGGCGAAGTGTGCTCCGGTTCCACGGATGCCCCGGAGCATAGGTGGAACAAACGATCTTTGTCGCTTCGAAGGGGCTTCGAAGGGGTCGGACCAAGCCAATTGATCAATTTGTATGGATGCTTAGGGCGGTTTCAGTCGGTTCTGGCGCTTAGAGGCCGCGTTTCGTTCCCAAAAAAGAGCGTGCTCGCTGGGTCGGGCCGTAGGTTGACGCACATAGTCTTAGAGGCGTGTTTCGGCTGGATTGTGGGCTACCGACTCAAGTTGATTCAATGGATTGCCCGTGGTCCGACCCCGATCTGTCAGATCGATGACCGCTTTCAGCATCGAGCTGCCGATTGGAAGGGGTATGCCAACTGACCGCAGTTTGCCTTGAAGGGCCAATGGCCTGCGTCGCTGGTGTCAAGTGGACTGACCGTTCACAACCCTGCTCGCTTGGCTGTCGAGCGCCCCTACGGACGGGCGCTCAATGCTGCCGGTCAGGTCAGCATTCGATCTGCTCTGCCATCTCCAGGGCATCGTCGACCTCGATCCAAGATAGCGCACCGTGCTTTCAAGCTTGGTATGTCCGAGCAACAGTTGCACGGCGCGCAGGTTCTTCGTCCGGCGATAGATAAGCGCGGCCTTGGTGCGCCTCAGGGAATGTGTGCCGTACTCTTGCGGGTCGGCTCCGATCATCCGGATCCATGATTTCACGATCCGAGCGTATTGCCGGGTAGACAGGTGCGGCGAGAGGTGCAGCCGACTCGGGAACAGATAGTCTGTCGAAGATAGCTGGGCCTCCGCGATCCAGCCACGAACTGACTCACGAGTCTGCTCGGCAAGTTCGAAACGCACCGGCTGATTGGTCTTCTGCTGAACGACGCTCGCCCGCGAAAGCATGTGGGTTCCGTGGGCGACATCGCACAGGCGCAGCAGCACGACGTCACAGCCTCGCAGCTTGCTGTCGATAGCTACGTTGAACAGCGCCAGGTCACGAGTTTTTCCAGACATTAGTAGCCGGGTCCTGATGGCCCAGACTTGCTGCAGTTTCAGCGGCGGCTTCTGACCGATGAGTTTCCCTTTGTTCCAAGGTTCTGGGCGTAGTGCAGTCTGATGGGTGTCGGTGGTCATTGCTCGTCTTCCCGTTGGTCGTTGAGGAGACGAGAGCATGGCCCATGGACCGACGCTCGCTTGCCGACTCAGTCAACCGACAGGGGCAGTGCGTTGACGGTCTGTGTCGCAGCGCTTGCGGTCATTCGGTCCCGAGTTGGGTGCGGTCAAAGCCGGCCAACTGCAGCCCTTCGGCAACCGATCGCAAATGACCACTAAACGCCTTCGGCTGAGTCAGATTATCCAACGTGGCGGCTGGCCTGGTGGCCGGCGCAACGGGGAAACGCGTGTCAGCGGAGCCGTGGTTGGGATTCAGGCCCTAAAACGTCGTTCCGGGCCACTTATCAGGTCAGATCGACGACCGACCGCTAGCGCCGACGGATGCGAGGAGTGACTGCCGCCGGACGAATAGGCGAGTTATGCTACCTTTACGCGGTCCCCAACGCCGTGACCTCTCAGTACAATGCCACCGGATTGCCTGGTGAGCCGGTGGCGCCCTTCATCTTCAGCGGCGACCATACGAACAAGTTCGTAGACTTTGTCCTCGAGCAGCTGGCTAAAGTCCAGGTTTTCCAGGTTCCACAGTCCGTGTTTCGGCATCATATTGATGTGGCACTCGAACGGTTGCGGATTCTCACCACCGAAACCCGGGCCAACAGCTTCAGAGCCCCAGGTGTCAGCACCCCACAGGATAATCTTCTGAGAGGCCAGGTACTCGCACGCAGAAATACCAAAACCAGGTTCGCCGGCGTTGAATTCAGCGATGCGTTTAGTCTTCTCGGCGGCATCGAAACTGTCCCACTCCGTGGGATGCCAGATGTCGCCATGACCGGTATACAAGAATACGCAATCCCCTTCACCAATTGGCGCAATACCTTGCTTCTCGATCATGGCCTTGATGTCTTGGTCGGTGACGATTCCCGGATCACTGGCGCTGACCTCCTTGGGGATCGGTAGTTGCCCTCCCCGAAGTGCTACCGCATCGAGCAGCACGCCACGACAGACAAAACCGACCTTCGCAACGTGCTCGACACCCAGCGACCCCAAGCCGTACGTTTCAACATCGGCATCCTCCAAGAACCGCCCGTTGTAGAAGAAGTGACCTTTGGAAGTCAGTACCCCGATATGACCCGGACCATCGAACTGTGTGCCGACCTGTCCAATCTCCGTGGCGAGATACTCGTTGGTGTACGCGAGCTCCTGAGGCCCAACGGGACCGCCGGTCGGTAGACCGGGTATCGTCAGTCGCCATCCGCGCGAGCCGAAGAACGGGGCGTCCTGCTGATAGACCTTGCCCAGAGTAGCCACTTTACCCTGCTTCACAAGTTTGAGCGCGTCGAGCACCATGGCAGGCGTGGTCCGATTCACTGACCCAGCCATATCGTCCGGCCCCCACTCGCTTGGCGCCCATTTTTCGGTCAGGGGTTCGTCGTTTACCGCCCACGCTCCCGTCGAGCCCAGTGTCAACGCCAAAGCGGCATTTGCCAGAGAAACCCCGGCTATCTTGGTCGATAAGTTCATTGAGTCCTCCCAACCTGTTGGTCCGTGTTTGGATTTGACCACCCCTGCGGGTTGAATCTTGACCAGGGAGTGGATAGCCGGATATTGGTATCCAGCTGTGGGTAAGTGTAGTGGATCGTCGAGGCCCCCGGGTATTGGCTTCGGGCATCGGGCTACGCCCTACGCCGATACCCGAAGGTTGATCCTGATCGATCACTTCGAGCAGCCGGCGACCGGTTCGAGAGTGCCGAACTGGGCTACTTGGGTTTTCAGTGGGTGGCAGATCCGGGGACCCGTCTGCGTGATGTGGTCAAGTGCCTTGGCAGATCTCTCTTAGTGGCAAATCGAACCGTTGTCGTTTTGGTTCTCGACAGCGGCAATGCCTTCCAGATCGCGAACCTTGACGTTCAGTTTGGCCATCATCAGTGCGTCTAGGGCGCGAACCGATACTCCCTCGCTTCGATTTTCTTTCCACCACTCGATGAAGAGTTTCCAGAACTCAACCTCCTTACGCGCTCGTTGCAGGCAGTTGGTCCTTTCGTACTCCGCCGGTGTAGGAGGTTCAACAACGTGGCGTCCGGTTCCGTGGGAGAACGGGGTTAAATACGCAGTCACGCCACGGACTCAATGGATGTGTGGTCGGTCGGCGGAAATTGCTGTGTCCTTCTTTGTGGGCCGGCGAGGGTGGAGACAAACAAAACCGCAGGCAAATTGTAAATTGCCGACAGATCCTAAGCCGACGGGCGATGGGGCGAGGACCCGCATCTCGTCAGGAATCGGCCGACCTGTTAGGCTGACGAGCATCTGGAGTTCGCAAGGATGCGATCATGTTGCCGTTACCGGCTGGCAGGTCGATGACCGCTATCAGCATGAACCGGCCCATCGGGGCGCCCTGACCTGGCCAGCAGTCTATGGGCGGGAAGTGCCAGTTGCCCGGCCCGCCGAAAGGTACACTGAACCCCCTCAAACACACGATCGTGTGAGCCGTTGCACCTGCCCCGCATGGTGGTCCGAATCATCCAAAAACACGGTTAAACGCTGGGTTTCGGCGCACAAAGCACCCGAGGCAGTAGGGTGGCCAGGGGCCGGGGCGAATAGTTGCGGAAAGTGGGCCGTACGGCTGCTCGTCGCACCGTGTAGAGGGAGTTCTGAGGTGGGTGTCGGCTACCAAGATTGTGCGACCACAAGCGGTGGTTGTCATTTGCCGGACAAGCTGAGCTCCAGCTGTTTGATCCGCTCATCCATCTCCTGGTGCTCCTCCATCTCCCGCACCCGGTGCAGCCCATTGAATCCCCACGCGCCGTATCAGGGCCGATCTCACCCGGCGCCAACCCTGGCGGGACTGTTCGACTGAACCAGGCTACCCCGTCAACCCGCCGACTGTGACGCTGAGCGTCGCGGCTTTGATAGCGTTCGGCCCGATGCCTAGAATCGTCAAGTAATTGGCTGAACTGCACGATTTCTACCCACCCGCAAGGCGTGATTCTGGCCGACACCGCACCGAAGCGCGGGTTGGCGACTGTTGGATGACTTGGGCGTACTCGATCGACTTTCGGAAAGGGGTTTTTGTTAGTCCTCATATAGACGCCCCATTTGCCAGCCTGAATATCCATCGTCTGATCCGGGGTGGGATGTGCCTGCGTATCTTTGCTTGCTGGTGCACCAACTGCTGTCTTGATCGCAACAGATCGCGATCCTGTTCGGTTTGCGCATCCGGTGCTGTCACTACCGTCAACAAGCCGTTCGCGAAAAATTCGGACAACTCCGTCGCGTCGATGCGATCTGTCTTCACCGATTTGCCCGCCCGTCGCGGAATGCTCGCCGGCGCGACCACGGCGCAGTCATAGCCTCGATCTCTCAGGTCTCGCTGCAGCGAGAAGCCAAGGTATGACGCTTCGTAGCAGAGCTTCATCTGCACCACATCGAAATGCCCGCGCACCTTCTCGAGTTGTCCGACCGGGCCCTTCAGTGTCGGACGACAGTGCAAATCCAGCATCTCACCGATGCTCGGATTAAACGCGCAAACGTGATAACGCAGGTCATCGACATCGATCCCGACATGAACTATCTGCTGATTCATGGACGCCTTCTGTTCACTCTGATGCCCTCAACCTCATGAGATATTCATCTGCGATGGTAGCCCCCGGGGCAGGAGGGGGCGTCTATATCTTCTATACTCGATCCAGCGCGCAGTCGATCGCCGGTACGCTGGTCGCCGTCGAGCAGATCGAGGTGACCGGCGAACCGACCATCGGCGGCAGCATCATTGCCCGAAAAGACGCCACCGACAGCACGCTGCTGACGGACAACGTGATCTCGTGCGATATGAGCATCTCCAGCAACCTGGCAGATCCGCTCATAGACGGAATCGAAATCAGCGCCCTGGTCTGGCGCTCGGTGGGAAACTGAAGCGCAGCACCAGGCGCCACGCTCAACGTCCGATCAGGTCCAGATTTCCAGGGTGTGCCCCGGGCGAATCACGTCCTCCAGCATCAGGTCGTTCCAGCCGGCGAGGCTGCGCACGGGAACGCCGAATCGCCTGGAGATCGCCCAGAGGCTATCGCCGGAGCGTACGGTGTAGACTAACCGGCGCAAACGCGGATCCTCGTTTCCTGCAAGCCGCGCGAGCAAGCGTTGCAGTCGCGCCGCCTTGGCGGCGGGCAGAAACAGGTGGCCCGCACCCGCCGGGCTCGTCATCGACTGTTTGAGACCGGGATTCAAGGCGAGGACCCTTTCCACGCTCGTCCCGGCGAGCTCGGCGGCAACACCGAGATCGATCGCACCGGCGATGTCTACTTTGGCCAGATAAGGCCGGTCGGCTATTTCGGGCAGGGTCACACCGGACTCGTCGGGCCGGTGAACGATTCGCGAAACCGCCAGAAGGCGCGGCACGTATGCGCGGGTCTCTGCCGGCAGGTCGAGGTGCCAGAAATCCGTCGGCCGGCCCGCCTCCCGATTCTTGCGCGACGGCTCTCGAAACCCGCCCTTCCCCAGCGTTGTAGGCCGCGAGTGCGAGCAGCCAATCCCCGTCGAACCGCCCTTCGAGGTAGGTCAGGTAGTCGAGAGCCGCACGGGTAGAGAAGCCGATGTCGAGCCGTGGATCAAACCACCAGTTTTCCTCCAGACCGAAGCGTCGCGCCGTGACCGGCATCAGTTGCCACAGCCCGCGGGCCGACATGGCGGAAGTGGCCGTGGGCACGTATCCACTTTCCACGAACGGCAGCAGGGCAACGTCGGCGGGGAATCCCCGGGATTCGACGCGATCAACGACGTAGCCCAAGTAGGGTGCGGCCCGCTTGAGTAGTGCGGCAAGGGCTCGCGGCGACCTGGTGAGGCGCGCGAGTTCAGACTCCACGGCGGGATTTTCGATGTGGTAGAGACGCAGATCGGCGCGAACTCGCGCCCAGATGTCGCCCGCGTTCAAGCAGGCCGCCGTGAGATCCGGCGCGGCACAGACAGACTGTACAGCGACCCGGCCAGATGGCTTCGGGGTGGTTTCTGCGGGGTTCGCAAAGCAAGTGAAGAACGAACCGATCAAGCTGAGGATAAGAATTCGAGTGAGCACCATGTCCGTGGCCCTCCTAGTTTCTTGTCGACCCCGCGCCAGGTCCCATTCCGCGGCAACTCCCTCCTCTTGGCATCCGTCGATGTCGGACACCGGGGCTGTTCCCGTTTCTTCATCCCGGCATGGGCATTTCTGACAACGTAACGATCAAATTTCGTACCTGTGGCCGGAAATTCATACCAATCAAACGGTTAACAATTCCTGCGGCAAACGTCGCAGAAAGACCTGGAAAATTCGCTGACATGTCGGCGAGCGGAGTGAGCCCGGCCTCGGCGGCCTGCCCTGGGCCGCCTGGAGCACGGTTTTCTGCGGGTGCGCTGCGACAGTTGCCATGGCGATCAATGGGTGGCGTTCAGTTGTTGTCCGCAGTAGGAGACTATGAAGAGTCCTGAATCGGAAGTTCGCTATTTGTGGCATCCTCCCAAGGATTCACTCCTGATAGTTTCCGACCCGAAAGCCAGGCGATGAGCTTGTCTTCGACGGGGAACATACCGCGACGAAGATCAGGCGGTAGCGCCTTTTCGATGGTATTGAGTTTCTCTGTTGGATCCGCCCTGAGGTAGATTTCGGTCGACTTTAGGCTCGAGTGACCCAGCCACATGGCGACCTTTCGAATGTCTCCCGTTGCTTGCAGGCTGATCAGCGCACAGGTGTGTCGAAGGACATGCGGAGCGATCTGCTTCTTCGACAAACTCGAACACTGCTGCGTAGCCACGCGGGCGTGCTTTTTCACGATATAGCTGAACCCCGAGGTCGTCAGTGCCTGTCCACGTGCGTTTAAGAAAACCTCGGGTGTAGGAACGGCGCCACGGACGGCCAACCAAGCCCGCAGTGCCCGCGTGGCCTCCTTCCACAGCGGAAGACGACGTTGGCTTCGGCCTTTTCCTCGGACCAAAATACTCGGATACGGGCCGTCGAGTTCAATATCGTCAAGACGCAGACCCACCAGCTCTGATGCACGCAACCCGGCGGCGAAGCCCAGATAGAGCATGGCTTGATCACGAATGCCGGTTCGTGTGTTGGGGTTAGGTGCATCGAGGACGGCGTTCATTTCCTCCCGGGTCAAGTGGTTGATCAGGCGCTGTTCGGTGCGCTTGTTCGAGATCGCCAGTATTTGGCGGGCCTGCTCGAGTGCCGAAGGCACCTCGTATTCGACGTACTTCATGAACGAACGGATGGCCGTCAGGCGTAGGTTTCTTGTCCGCGAGGTGTTGCGGCAGTCGCGTTCGCGATGCGCCAGATAGTCTCGAACCATTCGCGCATCGAGATCCTCGAGATCAAGCGCCGAGGGGGACTTGCCGAGTTGCTCGCTGGCGTATCGACACAGGAACTTGAACGCATAGCTGTAGCTGGCGATGGTGTGCTTGCTGACGCCCTTCTCGATGGCGAGATGGTTTCGAAAAAACGTGGTAACAAGGGGTGCCAGGGGTGTCATGGGTTACCTCCTTTCGCATAATCTTCGCAGCGCTGCGCGATCTTAGAGAAAAGTGCGGGTGTGGCCTCGAGGTACCAGTAACTATTGCGTGCGTCGCTGTGCCCGAGGTAGGTCGTGAGAGCCACCATGTGGCGAGAGATGCGGCGGTGATCCACCGGTGAGTTCGTGAGGACCTGGTTGGCGAAGTAAAATCTCAAGTCGTGAACACGAGGACGCCGCTTGCTGCGGGCGATACCCAAGGCGTTCACGAGCCGACGAAAGACGCCCCGCACGGTATTGGCGTGCAGCTGGACGCCCTTGATAGAGATGAAGACGAAGGGACAGGTGCGCGCCTCCTGTAACCGGCGCTCGAGGTAATCCTCCAATCGGGTCCTCGTGCTCGGATGTAGCGGAAGTAAGCGGCTCTTTGCGAACTTAGTGTTTCGAACGATGAGGCCATCGGGCGTCACGTCCTCGAATTTCAGGTTGAGTGCTTCGGATATCCGCAGGCCCGTCGACGCCATGAGCCCGAACAGCGTGCTGTAGAGTTGCGGTTGCAAAGACCCTTCCGGTCCCAGCGCCTGTGCGGCATGCACGAGTGCCGCCACATCGTCGGGCGTAAAGAGAAAGGGCGGTCTCCTTTGCGGCCGACAGCGACCGAATGCAATGTCTGGCGGGACTTCATGACGTTCGTCTTCTGCATGGAGGTAGCGTGCGAAGCGAACGACCGTTCGCAACCGCACGCAGCTCCTCAGCGGGCTCCCGTTGGCGCTCCGAATCCATTCGAGCACCGTCCGGGTGCGGAGGTGGGTATCTTCATTCGCGGCGGCGACCGCCGCGAAGTCACAGAGGATCGCCTCGGTGTCTCTGAGCCGGAAACCGAGGGTTCGACGATGGGCGAGATAGGCATCAACGGCTGCGTTCAACATAACGTCACCTCCGGCCAGGGTTGGGCGACCTGTTCGAGCAGTCGCAGATCCACCTTGGCATAAAGGGCGGTCGTCTCGATCGATCGATGGCGCAGGATGGCCGCGATATCTTCGAGCCCGACATCCTGACGCAGCATCTGGCAGGCGGCGGTATGTCGAAAGACATGGGCGCCGCGAATCGGCGATTGAACGCCGGCACGCTTCAAGGCAGCCCTTGCGACATGGGTGATCGCATGCCCGGCTTGTCGGCCTTCGAAGGGTTTGAACGGCGCCATGGATCGCAGGAAGACACGGTCACTGGGTACCCGCGGCCGCCCTGTCTTTAGATACGCCAAAAGGGCGCCACCGACGTTCTGCGGAAGCGGTAATCGAACCTCTCGACCGCCCTTCCCGGACACCCGGATCGTGGCGGTCTCGAAACAGAGATCCGATAAGCGCAGCGCCGCCACATCCCCGGCGCGCAGCCCCAGACGGACCAGCAAAAGGAGGATTGCTCGGTCGCGGATACCTCTCGGTGTCGAGGGACACGCCGCCAGGATGCGTTCGATCTGCTCAGAGGTCAGGCCTCGCGGCAGGGATTGCTGTGACCAGTTCGCTGGCGATAACAGCGCTTGCTCGAGCCCCGGACGGCACTGACCTTCTATGGCCAGATAGCGCAGGAACATCCGTACCGCGGCCAAGACCATCCGGATCGAACGGTGCCCGTAGTGTCGGTAGCGCTTCGCGACGAAGTGCCGCAAAGCGCCGGCCGTATAGGTTTGTGGGTCGTCGCCGAGGCTGTCGACGAGCTGAGTCACGTAGTGCCGGTAGGATGTGAGGGTCGTGTCGACGACGCCCCGCTCAGCGCTCATCCAATCGAGAAACTTGCGGACCAAGAGATTGGGCTCAGGCGGCGCAGGTGTCTCAACGATCTGCCGTGCACGCAGATGGTTTACGAAGACGCGAATGCAGGAGACGACATGTCGGCCGCGATCGCGTGACGTGCCCGGGCACCTGCAGCTCGAGCGGTGCCGATCGAACCTCGCCACGGCCTCATCATCAATCGACTCGAGCGCAATGCCTTCGCGTTCGAGCCAAACCCCGAAGTGCGCGACCGAGCGAAGATGTAGCCGTGCTACGAGGCAGTTGTATCCAACCTGGACGAGCTCCTCTCCGAAATCTTGAAAAAGCTCTATGAACGTCGCTGACTGGATAGTCGACAGCCCAAGAACCGGTTTTGAATAGGCTTGCATGAGAGTTTCTCCTTGGGGCGTTGCTTTACCCCTTCTGGAGAAACTATCTAAACAAATGCGATCTCATCGATCATCCAAGGTTCTCATTGACATCGACTTTCATCGCATCCTGAGCAGGAACTGCAGATAGTCTTCCACTGCGGACAACAACTGAACGCCATCCATTGATCGGCATGGCAACTGTCGCAGCGCACCCGTAGAAAACCGTGCTCCAGGCGGCCCAGGGCAGGCCGCCGAGGCCGGGCTCACTCCGCTCGCCGACATGTCAGCGAATTTTCCAGGTCTTTCTGCGACGTTTGCCGCAGGAATTGTTAACCGTTTGATTGGTATGAATTTCCGGCCACAGGTACGAAATTTGATCGTTACGTTGTCAGAAATGCCCATGCCGGGATGAAGAAACGGGAACAGCCCCGGTGTCCGACATCGACGGATGCCAAGAGGAGGGAGTTGCCGCGGAATGGGACCTGGCGCGGGGTCGACAAGAAACCAGGAGGGCCACGGACATGGTGCTCACTCGAATTCTTATCCTCAGCTTGATCGGTTCGTTCTTCACTTGCTTTGCGAACCCCGCAGAAACCACCCCGAAGCCATCTGGCCGGGTCGCTGTGCAGTCTGTCTGTGCCGCGCCGGATCTCACGGCGGCCTGCTTGAACGCGGGCGACATCTGGGCGCGAGTTCGCGCCGATCTGCGTCTCTACCACATCGAAAATCCCGCCGTGGAGTCTGAGCTCGCGCGCCTCACCAGGTCGCCGCGAGCCCTTGCCGCACTACTCAAGCGGGCCGCACCCTACTTGGGCTACGTCGTTGATCGCGTCGAATCCCGGGGATTCCCCGCCGACGTTGCCCTGCTGCCGTTCGTGGAAAGTGGATACGTGCCCACGGCCACTTCCGCCATGTCGGCCCGCGGGCTGTGGCAACTGATGCCGGTCACGGCGCGACGCTTCGGTCTGGAGGAAAACTGGTGGTTTGATCCACGGCTCGACATCGGCTTCTCTACCCGTGCGGCTCTCGACTACCTGACCTACCTCGAAGGTCGGTTCGACGGGGACTGGCTGCTCGCACTCGCGGCCTACAACGCTGGGGAAGGGCGGGTTTCGAGAGCCGTCGCGAAGAATCGGGAGGCGGGCCGGCCGACGGATTTCTGGCACCTCGACCTGCCGGCAGAGACCCGCGCATACGTGCCGCGCCTTCTGGCGGTTTCGCGAATCGTTCACCGGCCCGACGAGTCCGGTGTGACCCTGCCCGAGATAGCCGACCGGCCTTATCTGGCCAAAGTAGACATCGCCGGTGCGATCGATCTCGGTGTTGCCGCCGAGCTCGCTGGGACGAGCGTGGAAAGGGTCCTCGCCTTGAATCCCGGTCTCAAACAGTCGATGACGAGCCCGGCGGGTGCGGGCCACCTGTTTCTGCCCGCCGCCAAGGCGGCGCGACTGCAACGCTTGCTCGCGCGGCTTGCAGGAAACGAGGATCCGCGTTTGCGCCGGTTAGTCTACACCGTACGCTCCGGCGATAGCCTCTGGGCGATCTCCAGGCGATTCGGCGTTCCCGTGCGCAGCCTCGCCGGCTGGAACGACCTGATGCTGGAGGACGTGATTCGCCCGGGGCACACCCTGGAAATCTGGACCTGATCGGACGTTGAGCGTGGCGCCTGGTGCTGCGCTTCAGTTTCCCACCGAGCGCCAGACCAGGGCGCTGATTTCGATTCCGTCTATGAGCGGATCTGCCAGGTTGCTGGAGATGTTCATATCGCACGAGATCACGTTGTCCGTCAGCAGCGTGCTGTCGGTGGCGTCTTTTCGGGCAATGATGCTGCCGCCGATGGTCGGTTCGCCGGTCACCTCGATCTGCTCGACGGCGACCAGCGTACCGGCGATCGACTGCGCGCTGGATCGAGTATAGAAGATATAGACGCCCCCTCCTGCCCCGAGGGCTACCATCGCAGATGAATATCTCATGAGGTTTGAGGGCATCAGAGTGAACAGAAGGCGTCCATGAATCAGCAGATAGTTCATGTCGGGATCGATGTCGATGACCTGCGTTATCACGTTTGCGCGTTTAATCCGAGCATCGGTGAGATGCTGGATTTGCACTGTCGTCCGACACTGAAGGGCCCGGTCGGACAACTCGAGAAGGTGCGCGGGCATTTCGATGTGGTGCCGATGAAGCTCTGCTACGAAGCGTCATACCTTGGCTTCTCGCTGCAGCGAGACCTGGGAGATCGAGGCTATGACTGCGCCGTGGTCGCGCCGTCGAGCATTCCGCGACGGGCGGGCAAATCGGTGAAGACAGATCGCATCGACGCGACGGAGTTGTCCGAATTTTTCGCGAACGGCTTGTTGACGGTAGTGACAGCACCGGATGCGCAAACCGAACAGGATCGCGATCTGTTGCGATCAAGACAGCAGTTGGTGCACCAGCAAGCACAGATCCGCAGGCACATCCCACCCCGGATCAGACGATGGATATTCAGGCTGGCAAATGGGGCGTCTATATGAGGCCTAACAAAAAACCCTTTCCGAAAGTCGATCGAGTACGCCCAAGTCATCCAACAGTCGCCAACCCGCGCTTCGGTGCGGTGTCGGCCAGAATCACGCCTTGCGGGTGGGTAGAAATCGTGCAGTTCAGCCAATTTCTTGACGATTCTAGGCATCGGGCCGATCGCTATCAAAGCCGCGACGCTCAGCGTCACAGTCGGAGGGTGTTACTGGGTAGCCTGATTCAGTCGAACAGTCCCGCCAGGGTTGGCGCCGGGTGAGATCGGCCCTGATCCGGCGCATGGGGTATTCAATGGGCTGCACCGGGTGCGGGAGATGCAAGAGCACTAGGAGATGGATGAGCGGATTAAACAGCTGGAGCTCAGCTTATCCGGCAAATGACAACCACGGCTTGTGGTCGCACAATCTTGGTAGCCGACACCCACCTTAGAACTCCCTCTACACGGTGCGACGAGTAGCCGTACGGCCCACTTTCCGCAACTATTCGCCCCGACCCCTGCACCCTACTGCCGCGGGTGTTTTGTGTTCCGAAGGTAGGGTTTAACCGTGTTTTTGGATGATTCAGACCACCCTGCGGGGGTGCAACGACTTACAGCTTTGTGTGATTACTGCCGTCTCAGTGAACCTGGCGGCGAGCCCGTAAAAGGGCCCATTTCGACCATAGAATGCTGGTCAGACCGGGGCTCCCTGATGGGCCGGTTCA
>CAWAOU010000001.1:0-88475 GCA_963783675.1 uncultured Gammaproteobacteria bacterium | reverse complement strand
GGACCGATAATCTGGCCACTGCCACGCTCAGTTGGCGCGTCGCCAGCGCAAGGCTAGGATGTAGGCATGTCTTTCCTGTGTCGATGGCCGTACTGGCCGTGTTGAATCGGTTTCGTTTGGGCAAGGAACATGCAGCCTTGAAAACATCAATCAATCAGCAGGTGGCAGCCAAACTGCGTGAGGCAGCGGAGGTTCTCGAGCAGCAGGCGGCCAATCCATTTCGCATAGGAGCCTATCGGCGCGCCGCCGAGACGATTGCTGGTCTCGATGAAGACCTGGATGCCTTGGTAGCAAACGCCGGTGCAGATGCGCTGATCGAGTTACCCAACATAGGGACAGGCATTAGCGCTGCCATCCATGAAATCCTGCGCACCGGGCGATGGGTGCAACTCGAACGGCTGCGTGGTGCGCTCGATCCGGAGAGGCTGTTTCAAACCGTACCCGGTATCGGGCCGAAGCTGGCGAAGCGCATACACGACCATCTTGATGTCGAAACGCTCGAGGCACTAGAAAACGCTGCGCACGACGGGCGCCTCCAGGAGGTGCCGGGAGTTGGCGCAAGGCGTGCTACCGCGATCCGTGCCACGCTGGAGAGCATGCTGGGTAGGATGCGTAGACAATACCGCCGCGAGCCTGCACCAGCCCCGAGCGTTGAACTGCTTCTCGATGTCGACGCGGAATACCGTAACAAGGCCAGTTCAGGCCAGCTGCCCACCATCTCGCCAAGACGCCTCAATCCCAACGGGGAGGCCTGGCTGCCAATCCTCCATACTGACCGGGCCCATTGGCATTTCACCGTGTTGTTCTCCAACACAGCGCGTGCTCACGATCTCGGGCGCACACGCGACTGGGTCGTCGTTTACTTCTACGACGAGCATCATCGAGAAGGCCAATGCACAGTCGTCACAGAAACGCGCGGTGCCTTGATCCGTAAACGCGTGGTCCGTGGACGCGAGGACGAGTGTCGAGTGCTGTATGCAGAATGAACATCGGCACTTACAGCACGATCTATTCGCTCACACCGTTGATTCGCATTGAAGTCATGGAGACCCGCCGCATTGTCGGCCTGTTGGCATTCATCTTCGCTGCAACCCTGGCAGCCTGCACGCCACGCGTGCCCGGTGACTCGGACGCCGCATTGGCCCTTGAGGACATCGCAGCGGGATTCGGCGGAAGCCGGCTGAAGGATCAGACGCCTCGACCCGAACGCCGCACCATCGACTTCAACGTCGAGGGACGCGCCTACCAAGGTGATCTCTATCTTTCTTCGCAAGAAACCAAGGCAGGCATCGTATTGGTTCCCGGAGTCGTCCCCCGCGGGAAAGACGACGGCCGCATCGTCGCACTGGCCCAAACCCTGGCTCGGCTGCAATTCGCCGTACTGGTGCCTGACCTGAAGGGGCCACGTCATTATCGGGTGCGCGCCCACGACGTACGCGAGGTCGCCGACGCCTTCCGACACCTGAATTCTCGGAAGGATCTGTTACCGCAGGGCCGGGTGGGTATCGCCGGTTTCAGCTATGGCGCCGGTCCGGTACTGCTTGCGGCGCTCGAGCCCGATATCCGCGATGAAGTTGATTTCGTCGTCACCCTCGGCGGCTACTACAACCTACACACCATCGTTGCCTACTTCACGACGGGCTATTTCAAAACGGGACCCGACGGGGACCTGCAATACCTCCAACCCAGTCCCTATAACAAATGGGTTTTCACCCTGTCCAATGCTGACTTGGTCGAACGCCGTCGGGACCGCGCAAGCCTACGAGCTCTTGCACACGAGAGTCTGGAATACGGTGAGGCAGCATCCGCCGTTTCGTTGGCGAATCTTGCGCCCGACGCCCAGGCATTTTACCGATTGATCACCAACGAGGATCCGAACCGCGTACCGGAACTCATTCAGCAGTTGCCGGCCAGCATCCTCACCGAACTCGAAGGTCTGAACCCCGCTTCCAGAGACCTGACGACTCTGCAGGCTGAGGTCATCCTGGTTCATGGCCGCAGCGACACCATGATCCCCTACTCCGAAAGCCTAGCCCTGGCCCAAGCTTTGTCGCCTGAGCAAGTAAGGCTATTTGTGATAGACGGATTGGTTCACGTGGACGTCCGGTTCAAACGTCAGGACATCCCACGGCTTCTGGATGCCATGGAGGCGCTGCTGGCCCAGCGTGAGCATCGCGGAAACTGATCGACGCGGCATCGAACTTCCGGCCATGGCCCACTAGTGTACAAGTTGATAGAATCGCCGGTTTAGGTAGCCAGTTACCGCGCTTATCTTGGTAGGGTCAGCCCCTCCTTGAACTTCAGCAGGGTGTCGCGCTGCTTCGCCTGCTCTGCCCGGTTGAGGTCGGCCTGCTCCGTGCCGGTTTCGCCGCCTGCTTCGTGGCAGCGCTTGAACTCCCCCTCCCAGTACTCAATGGCGCCATTCAGGGCCTTGAGACGGCTGTTGAAGCGTTCTGTGGCTGGATCGGTGACGGACATCAGCTTGGGCTGCCGCCGCTCATGGCGGGTCACCTCCTCGCCGAACTGGCGCACTTCTTCGGAGTCGTCATACGCTGGCCACATCTCCAGCAGGAGGGCACTGCATGTTCGAGAAAACCCTTACCCTGACATTAGGGTCTTCACGGACTTTGCTTTTTCCTCGGCCTTCCGCCAAGGTGCCCATTAAGCGCCGATCGGCGCTTGCCTTCCGGTGTTCTTGGACCGGTCGACAGTCCCCCGTGGAACTTGCAGCGACCGTTCTCGTAGACGGCCTTCTGCTTACAGGGTGTCCCGGCCCGGGTCTTTGCTCCGCAGGGTCCGCCGGGGATCGCCGGTAGTGCATTGATACGCTTCCGGTGTACTTGCTCAGCGGCTTCTTGCAGCCGTCGGCCGATCTCCTTCCGGGTAAGCGGCGTAGGACTTGAGTACAACATTATCCACTCCACCATTGATCTACTCCCCGCCGCTTGGATGAATCCGACACGTCGGAGGGGTTACTGCAACTGCGGCGCTTCACCAAGCATCGCTAGTGGGCCATGCGGGAAGTTCGGTTATTCACAGAGCGCCGCTGATGAACCAAGGTAAGGCGCACACCGCAGGGAATGGCAGGCCCTTTCCAAGGGGTGCAACGCAACATTGGCTCATCAGCGACGCTCCCTCTGGGCCAGCCCACAAGCCACGTTGACCGCGTTACACTCGCTGGAATTGGCGACGGCCAGTCCTGCGCTCGCGTGCCTTGCCAACCCGGCTTGTGGACTGGCTGTGGGTTACCGAACTTCCCGCATGGCCCACTAGTCTGCTTCGGACGCCCACGCCTGGCGCTTTCGATAGATGGTGGAAGGGCTCACCTCCAGCAGAGCTGCAGCACGCGGGATGTTGCCGCTGCAGAGATCGATCGCACGCTCGATGGCCTCCTTTTCAACTAGCCACAAAGGTTTTAATGGTGCCGAGTCTTTTGGCGACTGAAGCAAGGTATCAACCGCACGAGCCGCAACCGCACCGTCCTTCCTAGACGGTATGCCGGCATTCAAGGGTGACGGTAGCATTTCCACTGTGACCTGCTCGCCATTATGGAGAACCACCACATTCCGGATTACGTTCTGGAGCTGGCGGACGTTCCCAGGCCAGTCATAGGCGAGAAAAACTTCTTGCGCATCAGGCGCCAGGCCTCGAAACGCCTTGTCCTCTTCTTCCGCGAACCTGGACAGAAAATAACAAGCGATAGGGAGAACGTCTTCTCTGCGCTCCCTCAAAGTCGGCAAATGAATCGGAATCACGTGGAGCCTGTAATAGAGATCTTCCCGGAAACGGCCTTCCGCGACCTCCGTCAGCGGATTGCGGTTGGTTGCGCAGATGATACGGACATCTACACTTTCGAGCCGTGTACCCCCGACTTTCTGATAGGTGCTGGTCTGCACAAAACGCAGAAGCTTGGTTTGAAGGTCGAGGTCCATTTCCGCGATCTCGTCCAGGAAAAGGGTCCCGCTGTCGGCCTGCCCGGCGGCACCTACCCGCTCCTTGACCGCGCCAGTGAAGGCGCCTTTGACATGGCCGAAGATCTCGCTCTCCATCAAGTCCCGGGGGATAGCGCCGCAGTTCAACGCAACGAACGGCGCTTCACGGCGCTGACTCTGGCGGTGAATGGCCTGTGCGCAGACCTCTTTTCCCGTACCGCTCTCTCCCGTGATGAAAACCGTGGCCTTACTCGGCGCGGCGCTGTCAATGATGCGGTAGACCGTCTGCATCTGGAGCGAGCCGCCAATGAACCCATGATAATGTTCGCGCTGAAAATCCTCCTTGATACTGTCCACCAAAGCCGTCAGACGTTGGCGGTCCAGGGCATTGCGCAGAGTGACCGTTAGCCGTTTGGCGTTGAAGGGCTTCTCTATGAAGTCGAAGGCCCCGTAGCGCATGGCGTCTACCGCTGCATCCACTGAGCCGTGTCCCGTGATGATTACCACGGATGTGGACATCTGCTGCCGATGGACATGTTTGAGGATATCCATACCGTCCA
This sequence comes from uncultured Gammaproteobacteria bacterium, assembly GCA_963783675.1. Lineage (GTDB taxonomy): Bacteria > Pseudomonadota > Gammaproteobacteria > Competibacterales > JAHEDQ01 > JAHEDQ01. The sequence continues at coordinate 83,983 of CAWAOU010000001.1, read as the reverse complement.
TGTCCGGAAGCCTGAGATCGAGCAAGAGCGCCTCGGGCGGACTGCGCTCCAGGTAGGACATGGCACTGGTGCCGTCCCAAACATGAGTTACGACATAAGGTTCGTCACGCAGGTAGCCGGCGTAGACTTCAGCCAGCGCCGCACTGTCCTCAACGATTAGGACCCGGAATTTCTTATCTTCCACTACGTTGCCCGATTTCGAACCGTTTCTCCATGAGACCGAGTGTATCGTGGGCAACCGCGGCGAGTGATGGCAGGTGTGCAGCGGCGACCTCCGCACTGCCCTGCTTTCCGGCCAGTTCCATCTCGATCGCCGCCGCTTGCAGGGCCGATGCCCCGAATGTTCCAGCCGCACCCTTCAGGGCATGGGCCTCGTCGGCCACTGCCCTCATGTCGCCATCCAGTACCGCTTTTTCGAGGCCGGGTAGACGTCTCCTCACCTCCACGACGAAGGTCTTCACCATGCTCGGTAACAAATCGGCAGTCACGTCCTGCTCCAGTTCTTTCAGTACCGAATCATCGAGCAGGCAGGTCCCATCTCTGGACTCAGGTATGGCTTGGGCCTCGGGCACGGGCGCGGCGGACCCCTCAAGCCAGCGCTCCACCGCCCTAAGGAGATCCGCCCTCACCACCGGCTTGCTGACGAAATCGTTCATTCCCGCGGAAAGACAACGGTGCTTGTCCTCGTCGAAGGCCCCAGCGGTCATGGCCACTATTGGGACGCGACCGCGTTCCCCCTCCAGGGCGCGAATCGCTTGCGTCGCCTCGAGACCGTCCATCTCCGGCATAGAGACATCCATCAGCACAAGGCCAAAACGTGCCTGTTTCACGGCAGACAGCGCCTGCAGGCCGTTCTCGGCTGTCTCTACATGATACCCCGCCTTCGAGAGAATGGCCGTGGCTACCAGACGATTTGGCGCGCTGTCTTCCACAAGGAGGATGGGCATCTTCCCCGCACCGCCCGCCGGCGCTAGAGGCTGGACTCTCTTGGGATCCGCCGGTCGACGCACGTCCACCGGCTCACCCGCCACCGCCCTCAGTGCGCGGTAGAGATCACGGGGTGTGAGGGGAACGGCCTCAGACTCCGGGAAGCCAGACGCAACCGCATCTTCGCGTCCAGCCTGTCCGAAACGCACGAGCCGGATCAGACGCGCGGATTCGACCAACGGAGCACTGCCATACTCTGTGGTGAGATCCTTCTGCACCAACGCGATGCCCCCTGCACATCGCGGATCGGCAGACCACGTGTGGGCGCCGGGCAGCTCGTCCACAACTCTTACATCCAATCCGACGGCCTCAAGCTGAAACTTAATCTCATCGGCGAGGACCGGATTTGCGCTCTGAACGAGGACTAACCTGCGGCTAAGGACGTCCGCGAGTTCTGAGCCCTGAGACCCGGGCGGCTCCGCGTCGGACGCCGGCAACTGCAACCAAAAACGGCTGCCCCGCTGCGGCGCGCTCTCGCATCCGACGTTGCCGCCCAGTAGTCGAGCGAGGTCGCGGCTGATAGCGAGGCCAAGACCCGTCCCCCCGAAACGGCGCGTGTGCGAGCCATCAACCTGCATAAACTCGGTGAAGAGCTCCGGCTGCTTATCCTTTGCTATGCCGATTCCGGTATCGATTACGTCGAAACGGACCGAGGGGCCATCGCTTGTGTCCGACTCGAAAAAAATCCGCACGCGCACGCCGCCCGTCTCCGTGAACTTGACGGCATTTCCCACCAGATTGAGCAAGATTTGCCGCAATAACCCCGGATCGGTGTTAAATCTGAACGGTGCTTTCGGATCGACAAAGAGGGTGAGCTCGATTCCCTTGGCGAAGGCGCGATAGGCCAGCAAGCGTACGACGCTCGCAGCGATCTCTTCCGGATCGCAGGGCTGTGGATGCCTCTCCACCCGTCCTGCCTCGATTTTGGAAAAATCGAGAACACCGTTGACAATCGAGAGCAAATTCCTTCCCGCTTCGCAGGCGGTCAAAGCGTAGGTGCTCTGATCGCTGTCGAGTTCCGTGTCGAGGAGCAGATCGTTCATGTTGATGATGGCGTTGAGCGGCGTGCGGATTTCGTGGCTCATGGTGGAAAGGAAGCGGGATTTCGCCTCACTCGCCTGCTCTGCCCTGGCGCGCGCCTCCTCCAGTGCGGTCTGGTTGCGCTTTTGGTCGCTGATGTCGATGAAATGGGCCACGTAGTTCGTGGTCTGCCCTTCCAAATCATGCACGGCCGTGATGCTGAGCCACTCGGGGAAGATCTCTCCGTCCTTACGACGGTTCTCGATCTCGCCTTCCCAATGGCCATCAGCCCGCATCCGTCTCCACATCTGGCGATAGAACTCGCCGTCCTGGCGGCCAGATTTTAGAATCCGCGGAGTTTGGCCGATCGCATCGTCGGCCGTGTAGCCGGTGATCTCGGTGAAAGCCCGATTTACACGGAGAATGCGGGCATCGACATCGGTGACAAAGATGGCCTCCTGGGCCTCGAAGGCATGGGCTGCAAGCCGCAGCTCGCCCTCGTTTCGCTTGCGCTCGCCGATGTCACGCATGAACGCGGTAAAGTAGTCGCCGTGCTCGGTCGCAACGTGGGTTATCGCGATCTCCATCGGAAACTCGGTCCCGTTCTTGTGCAGGGCCGGCAACTCGAGGTGCTTGCCGAGAATCCGGCCGACACCGCTGTCGCGGAACCTCGCCATGCCCCCTCTATGCGCCACGCGGTGTCCGTCGGGTATGATCAGCTCGTCGAGCATCCGCCCGATCACCTCTTCCCGCGCATAGCCGAAGGTTTGCTCCGCGGACGCGTTGAACTCCCAAATGCGGCCGTCGATGTCGATGGTAATAATGGCGTCCAAGGCAGCGTCGACCATTGCCGCCTTCTGCGACTCGCTGGCCTTGATGCGCGCCGCAAGGTCCTGAGCCTCCTTTAAGGACTGTCGCTGTTGCGAATAGGACTCGGCGAGACGGGACGACATGGTGTTGAAGGCGACGATGGCTTGGGCCACCTCGTCCTTGCCCTTTACCGGGATAAGGAAACCGGGGCCTTCCCGCCCGATCCTGTCTGATGCGTCTCGCAGTTCCATGAGTTGCCGGGTCAGGTAAGTCCCGAGCAGCAGCGAAAACAGGGCGACCAACAACATCTCCAGGGCAGCAATGACGATACCCCCCGAAAGCGCCTCCCGCATCAGCGCTCGGAAAGCCTCTACGGAAATCCCCACTTCGACACGGCCAAAGTAGGCGCCGCCCTCTCGTATGTCGGCATAGGTGTCGAAAATGCCATCCTTCGCCTTGAGAGCATCTTCGTCGTTGGCGAACGGCCGGGCCAGGGCCTTCTCATCGCCCCCCTCGGCCAGTACCAGACCGTTGTCGTCCCGCACCCTGGCGTAAACAACACCCGGGTTGGACAGCGCCTCCGTGACGAAGCTCTCCAACGAGGCAAGATCCGTCGTCAGCACGGCATCTTTGGTGGTAGTTGCGAAGAGACGCGCGATGGTTGCACCACGCTGGATGAGTTGTTCTTCATTCGAGTCTTGGAGCCACCGCAATCCGACGAAGATGAGCAGGGCGAGCAGGATCGCCTCGATTGCGGCGATCCCGATGATGGTCTTGAGGCGAAAACTCACTGTGCGGGCTGCACCAGATCATTGAGTAGGGCAATGCCGAGGGCACGCACATCGTCCCAGTCTGCGTCCGTTGCGGCCTCGAAACCTTTCAATTCCGAGCGGCGCCAACAGCGCCCGGCCGTCCTCGTTCTGTCCCATCGCCAGCATGGCTTCCGCCAAACGCTTCACCTTTTCCTCCGGAACTTGCGGATGAGCCGCGAAGGCGTGAGGTGTGTAGCCTTTGGTCGTCCAAAGGATGCGCAGTTCATCCCTCACAGCCGGCTCAAGGCTTTCGAAGGTCCGGACCACGCCACCTCCGCCCGGATAGAGGCCCTTGGCTACAGCGAGGTAGACGGAATCGTGGGAGGAGACGAACTTTGGAGTGAACGCGATTCGCTCCCGTTTGAGATAGGCCCGGGTCAACACGCTGGCCGCAAACGCCGCTGGCGCCGGGAAGGCCAGGGTGGCACCGGAAAGCCCACGCGGATCTTGGATCGGGCTGTCCTTGCGCACGACCAGAATGCCCTTGAGCAGTTTTCCTTTGGACTTGGCAAAGGCCCGATAGCCGGGCTCCCGGCTGAACACCGTGTAATGGTACGGATTCATGTAGGCGAAATCATAATCCCCGGCGGCGAGCCGCCGTTCAAACTCCGGGATATCGGGTGCGGTGCGGAACTTGATTTCAAGGCCAGCGCTCCGTCCGAGATAGTCGAAGACAGGTGCCCAGAGACGGGCCAGCTTGCTCGCCGCCTGTTGGGGAACGATACCGAAGGTGAAATTCTGCCGGTCCACGCCTTCATCTGTCGCGGCGCCGGACGATGGCACTGCCACCAGCAGAATGATGGACAACACGAATCCGGGGGTCACACGCGTTCTCATTAGACTCTAAGCTCCAAAAAAGCACGGCAGTGCCCATTGTTAAAGATCTGCGCCTGCGTATGCCACTCAGCGTGGTATTTTAGGGCCCACAAACCAGCACTCCAACGCTTCTTTGAGCTGCCGGTTGTCAATCGGTTTGGCGAGATATCCGTTCATGCCTGCCGCCAGATATACCTCGTCATCGCCCTTCATCGCGTTGGCGGTCAATGCAATGATCGGCGTTGATGCCTTCAGCGGATCAGGCAGCCCTCGAATCTCCATTGTCGCGGATACACCGTCCATCTGAGGCATCTGAATATCCATCAAGATGAGGCCGTAGTTGCGCGAACCTACGGCCTGGATGGCTTCGCGGCCATCGCTGGCAACGTCAACCGCATAACCCAACCGCTCAAGCTTTGCCTTGGCGACGAGCTGCAGAGCAAGCACATCCTCCACCAAAAGCACCCGCTTGGACGGCAACTCCGACTCAGCCTTTGGCGCGGCTGGGCTCGCAGCAACGGAGGCCGCCGGCCGCAGGGCATCGAGAAGCTTCCGACGAGTCAGCGGTCGCTTCAAGGAGATATCCCAAAAGCCTTGCTCGTCAACGCTGCGGCTATCTAACCAGTTCAGAGAAGCCCGGCAGACATGGCGGCCGCATAGCTCGAGCGCTGCCCGAAACCTTTGGTCGTCAGCAACCCCTGACGAACTGGACCGGTCTACGAGGGCGAGATGAAATGGCTCACCTCGTTCGCCGGCCTCCCGAACGGTCTCGATAAATGTTTCCGATTCCCGCAAGGCCACGACATCCGCACAAAGACTGCGCAAAAGCGCAAGGGCCGACTCACGTAGAAACGGGCTTCGAGTCAGCACCGCCGCCTTCACCCCACGTGGAATCGACGTTTCCCGAGGGTGGGCAACCTCAGATTGACCCAGTACCACGGTGAACCAGAACCGGCTCCCCTCCCCTGAGCGGCTATGGAACCCAATCTCCCCCCCATGCATTCGACCAGACTCTTGCAGATCGCCAGCCCCAACCCCGTGCCTTGGTGCCGGCGCGCCCGTCCTCCCTCGAGCTGGGTGAACTTGCTGAACAATCGGCCTTGGTCTTCCAGCGGGATGCCGGGGCCTGTGTCCACCACATCAAATCGTAGGAGCACCTCACCACCCGCTACGCCCTCCGCCTCGATCTTGAGAGTCACCCCTCCCTGATCAGTAAACTTGACCGCATTGCCAAGCAAGTTGAGTAACACCTGGCGCAGGCGAACTGGGTCACCCCGGAGCGCTGACGGCACCCCCTGCGCCGGGATCGCGCACAGCTCTAGATGCTTTTTGCTCGCCGGTAGCGCGAGTATATCGACGACCTTGTCGAGTATTTCGAAGAGATCGAAATCCTCGATCTCAAGACGAAAGCTTCCGGATTCCAGTTTTGAGAGATCAAGAATGTCGTTGATGATGGTCAGCAGGGACTTCGCGGACTCCTGGATCACTTGTGCCTGCCGATGCTGCTCATCGGATAGAGGCGACTCCAGCAGCAGCTCAGCCATGCCGATCACCCCGCTCATGGGCGTTCGAATCTCATGGCTCATGTTGGCCAGAAAAGCGCTCTTGGCACGGCTGGCGGCCAAGGCCTGGTCGCGTGCCTCCTTGAGCTCCGCCGTGCGTGCCTCCACCAAACCTTCTAAGCTAAGCGCCAGTCTCCGAAGCTCTTGATTGGCCAGGTAGAGTTCCCGGCTTTTCTCCTCGAGCAGTTGCTCTGCCTGCTTGCGCGCTCCGCGCTCTCGCAGGAAACGGCGCTCGAACAGAGAAGCGTTGTCGGAGCTCCCCTGCATGGACCTACTGCCGCCTCAGCGTAAAGCGGACATGGGTGCGCCCGTCTTCGGACAGATCGACCTGTTCTATCGCGAGATTCTCGTCATAGTGACCGGCACACCCTCGAATCAGCCCCAGGGCCAGATCGGCGAATGGTCGTCGGGACCGGTAGGTCATTTCCAAGGTGTCTGCATCCGGGCGGTTGGTCTCGAACGTGGGAAGCTCCGCGTCCGGATAGAGCTTGCGCACCTCCTGGTGCACGTGTTCCTCTATCTGCGAGAGGAAATCGAAGGTGCAATGCATATCTTCAAAAAATGCGGGGTGCTGCTCGAAAAAGCGGCCGAAGAGGTAAGTCCCGAATGCCTCGATCAGATCAGCGCTCGGGATGTCGGTCTTCTCGCTGAGTAGTTCGACCAAAGCGATCATCTCGCCATGGTGGTAAGTCCCAACGGATGTATACATCCCGCCGGAGGGGAGATTCGCCGCAACGATGATCTGGTCCGCCATCTCGGGAGAAAACTGGTTCTCCACCATTTCGACAAACTCCGTAAAAACCATACCCTTCATCGCACGTCTCCGGTCTGCATCTGGCTTACCCCATGGAAAATCTGACAAATAGAATTTTTTAACCCTCTCTCTAAGCAAACTCCGTGCGCACGCCTGCTATGTCAGCACATCGTGACCGCAACAGGTCAGATCGGATGTAAGGGTATTGCAGGCAGGGGCCGCGGCCTGCCGCGATTGTTCCGCATCCCGGCCCTTCCGGTGTGCCGCATGATAGCCCATGAAAAAAGGTCGGCTAGCATAACCTCCAGCCTGAGTTGTTCGATATGCGATGAAAAATGCTTCGCAATTTGCAAAACGGTCGGACGCAGGTCTCAGATGGAGGAAAATCGCAGTCTGAGGCACCAATTTTCCGGCCGATTAGCGGATCGTTGGTTATGGCACGAGTGGTGCTCGCATTTCACGAGAGCACCACTGCCGGCAATCATCCGATCGTGCGCCGGCGGGTCAAACAGATTCAGAACGCTGAACATCTCACTTGTCCCCACCGCAGGTAGCGATGCCACATGACATATTTCAGCGCATTGGGCATTACCCAGCAGGAGTCCTGACGCACCGTGAGTCTCCCGCCTACGCTAAAAGCCGAAAAAACCCTTCCAGATGGGCCGCCCTTAGCGCGCGATTCTGACGATTCGCAAATCCGGGCCGAGCAGACTCAACTCCTGATGAAGGGGGTACAGGCGAGCATACCCGCGTCATTAGCGGTCGCAGGTGTCATGTCCTATATCCAGTGGCCCTTGATCGAGCACACGGTTGTCATCACCTGGTTTTGCGCGATCGTGCTGGTCAACCTGCTGCGCTGGGCGATGGCGCTGCTTTACTTCAAAACACGCGAGGAGACCGGCACCGAAGCGAATTGGTTGCTTCGCTTCACCGCGGGAACGGCGGTGGCCGGAGCGGTATGGGGACTGGGCGCCTGGATGCTTTACCCACCAGATGACATTGCGCATCAGGCCTTCCAAGGCGTATTGGTGGCAGGTCTTACCGCGGGCGCCGTGACGTCGCTCTCTGCATCGATGAGCGCGACCTTGGCATTTCTTTCGCTGTCAGTCCTCCCGCTGGCAGCGCGCTTTCTCTCGAGCGGTGACGAGGTGATCTCTGCCCTCGGTCTGCTCACTATAGTCTTCCTGGGGATAACCGTGACCGGCGCGCGGCGGATCAATGCAAGCATCATTCAGAACGTTAGACTGCGTCTGCAAAGCAGCACTCAAGTGGCGGCACTCGGGGAAAGCGAGGAGCAATCCCGCAAGCTCTCAATGGTAGCGGCCCGCACCGACAACGCGGTGATCATCACCGACAATGCCGGACAAATAGAGTGGGTTAACGACGCATTTACGCGCATCACAGGCTACACACTCCCAGAGGTCTTGGGTCGTACACCGGGCTCGGCGCTGCAGGGCCCGGAGACTGACGCGCAAGCGGTGCAGCGCATGCGAGAAAAGCTGCGCCGGGGCGAGGGCTTCGAGGAAGCGGTGTTGAATTATGCGAAGGACGGGCGGCCCTATTGGATCTCGATCGAGGTCCAGCCTATTCGGGATGAAGCTGGCGAAGTCGTTCAGTTTATGGCCATCGAGCGCGACATAACCGACGCGCTTGCGCGCGAGCGGCAACTCCAGGAGGCAATGGAAAAAGCGGAGGAGGCAAGTCAGGCCAAGTCCAGATTCCTGGCGATGATGAGCCACGAGGTTCGTACACCACTGAACGGGATGCTGGGATCTCTTGGACTTCTGCAAGATACCTTACTGGACGCCGAGCAACGCAAGTACGCCGACACGAGCCGGCGTTCTGCCGAATGGCTGCTCTCCATTGTCAATAACATCCTCGACTTCTCGAAGATGGAGGCCGGCAAGATCGAGCTTGAGCCTGCCGTTTTCAATATCTCCGGCCTGGTGGACAGTGTTGTCGAGATGCTAGAGCCGCGGGCGTCGGTGAAGGCCATCGGCATATTCGCCGAAGTCGATGCTGAGGTTCCCCGGATTGCGCAAGGTGACTCGACCAAGATCAGGCAGGTACTGCTGAATTTGGCAGGTAACGGCGTGAAATTCACCTCGAGGGGAGAGGTGTGCATCGGCGTCTCCCTTCTGGAACAAACTGAGAACCTGATGCGTTTGCGGTTTGCGGTGAGCGACACCGGCGTAGGGATGGCTCCGGAGCAACAAGGGAAAATTTTTGAAGAGTTCTGGACCCGCGCTGAGAGTTGCGAGCACTTAACCGAAGGGACCGGTCTCGGGCTGTCGATTTCCCGCCGACTGGTCTACATCCTGGGAGGCGAAATCGATTTTGAAAGCCACCCTGGAGAGGGCAGCCGCTTCTGGTTTGACATACCGCTCGCGGCCGTTTCTCCCAATATGGCCCTGCTGGAGGAAGCATCGTTTGACGATGACCGTAACCAGTCGGGTTGGGGCCAGGCAATACACCTTAAGGGCCGCGTGCTGATCGCGGAAGACAACTCGGCCAACCAGATGATCGCGCAATCGCTGCTGCAGCGGCTTGGTCTGAACGTGGATGTGGTAGCCAACGGCCTGGAGGCGGTGGACGCCGTGCGCAGCCGACCCTATGACCTCGTGCTGATGGACATCGGCATGCCCGAGTTGGACGGCGTCGGCGCCACCCGTGCCATTCGCGCTTTGGAAGGCCCTGCAGCAAGCATTCCCATCGTTGCGGTGACCGCTCACGTCATGCGAGGTGAACGAGAAACACTGCTGACGCAAGGTCTAAATGATTACCTGCCGAAACCGCTCGACCGGACCGAACTGCTAAATTGCTTAAAACGGTGGTTTACACCGGAGCCCGAGAGATTGACAGTATCCCATCGAATCGAAACCCTCACCCAACCACGAGGACCGGACGCGTTGATCGACCGAAGGATTCTGGACCAATTGTTAGAAGATGTGGGACCAGAGAATGCGGAAGTGGTGGTGGATGCCTTCGTCCATGAACTGGAACGGCAGACAATTGCATTGGAGGAGGCCGCGGACAAGCTCGACCTCGATGCTATGGCCCAAGCGGCGCACCGACTGAAGAGCAGTGCGGCAAGCTACGGTGCCACCCGGCTCAGCCAGATCGTTGCATCCATCGAGCAGGCAGCACGAACCGGGCCGCCTGAGGCGGCTATTGAATCCATGGGGGAGTTTCTCGAGTTGGCGAAGGGGTCCCGGGAAGCGATGGATGCACTGCGGCGCGAGGTTTTTGGGCCCGGCGCTGAGGGACACTGATCACGAAAAGAGGTCGCGTTTACTCGCGATGCCAGTGTAGCGGTTGTCCGGCTATCAGGTTGTCCAGATTGTTTGCCCCAAGAATAACAACGATTAGAAGAAAAAGTGTCCACAGGAGCGGAAGCACGGCAACCGCGGTCATCCCGGTGGGACATCGGGAGGCCAGGAGACGGACGCACACTCCGGAGAACGCCATCAGGAGCAGGAGTTCGAGCAGCAGCAGCGGGTAGAAAGAAGCCCCAACGAGCTCCCTTAGCCAGATCGGCCAACCTCCCGCATTTGTCCAAAACATTGGCTGTTCCCTGAGACAAGCGAACAAGAAAAGCACCGCGAGAAAAGTAAAATTGACAGCCGCACCTGCGATCAGCTGACGGCCACCGGCTGGGGACTGCTTTTTTGTTGAAGCCGTGCTCAAATGCCAAAGGTCCAGCTGGCTGCGAAGTTAGCGCGAAGAATACCTAAAATTCGGCCATCCCTGTACCCCGCTGCGGGGGAAGCGCAGCGAGCGGGCAAATCATGAAAGCAAACAACCGATTCGATCGTGATTGGCATATGCTTTGCTTTCAACTAATAACCACCTCAGTCCTCGAAACCCGTGAAAGCCCTAGTCATCGACGACGCACCCGACATACGCATCTACGTCCGCGCCCTGCTCGAAAAGTGGGGCTACGAGACGGAGGATGCGAGTGAAGGGCTGGATGGCTTCTCGCGTATCAAACAGTCGGATATTCGCATCGTCGTTTGCGACTGGGTGATGCCGGGCATGTCCGGGCCCGATCTTTGTCGCGCGGTTCGCGAAGCCGACCTCGGACATTACGTCTACGTCATCCTGCTAACGGGACGCGCAGACAAAGCGGATTTATTGGAAGGCCTGAATGCGGGTGCAGATGACTTCCTGAGCAAACCTCTCGACGCGCAGGTGCTGAAAGCGCGACTGCGCGTCGCAGAACGTATCTTGAACTTGGAGCAGCGACTCGCAGAGCAAAACCGCGAGCTGTGGGACTCCCGCAACCGGCTGGAACAAGCTTACGGCCAGATCCAGACCGACCTGGCGACAGCGGCCCGAATTCAGGTACAGATGTTGCCGACATCCGACCGCGTCGTGTTCCCGTTTCGGGCTGAGTGGCTTTTCCTGCCCGCCGCCCAGGTGTCCGGGGACAGTTTCAATTTCTTCGAGTTGACCCCGGATCTCATCGGTTTTTATCACCTGGACGTGTCAGGGCACGGGATCCCGGCGGCGCTGCTCTCCGCGAGCCTGAGCCGATCCCTGATCCCCGGCGGTGGACCGGGCGTCGCGGCACAGGCAGACTTCTTGGACCCGGCGAGATTCCTGGCAGACCTGAACCGGCAGTTAGTTGACCCGGACAGCGAGATTGAGAATTTCGCGACCATCATCTACGGCACACTCGACAAGCGCACTGGCGAGGCCGCAATCGCCCTAGCGGGTCACCCGCTCCCGATCGTCCTTCACCCTAGCGGGGAGATCGAGTATCTGAAGCCCGGCGGACTCCCCGTGGGCATGTTCTCGGACGTCGCCTACAACACTCAGGTCCTGCACCTTGGCCCCGGAGACAGAATGATCCTGTATTCGGACGGTGTTACCGAGTGCCAAAGCCCGCACGGAGAACTCTTCGGCGACGACCAGATGAAAGCCGTCATGGCAGCCACCGCCCGCTCCTCCTTGCCAACGTTGACTTCCGCCCTCGCGGACCGTCTGCGGGAGTGGCGGGGGCAAAGCGACTTCGAAGACGACATTTCAGTACTTGTTCTGGAACGCCCGTCAGAGTCGAGTAACGAGCCATACCCGGACCAATTTCCCGGAGAGAGACGATGAAGGCAATGATCCTTGCCGCTGGCAAAGGCACGCGGGTGCAGCCTCTGGCCTACGACGTGCCTAAGCCGATGATCCCTTTGATACGTAAACCCGTGTTGGCGTCGATCATCGAGCTGCTTCGCCAACATAGCGTGGACCAGATCGTGATAAATACCAGTCACCTGGCACCGACTATCGAGGATTACTCGGGAACGGGTCGTCATTCGCGGCCCCGTCGACATAGGGGGAGTTCCGAAGTCGGCGACGGGGCGTTGATCGAGGGCCCAACGGTGATCGGGCCGGGATCTGTGATCGAATCCGGGGCCGAGATACGCGAATGTCTGGTAGACTACGACACGGAAATCACCAGCGTGGCGCGCCTCGATAGGCTCATCATCAGCCACGGTCACTGCATCAAACCGGACGGCACCTTCTTCAGCCATCGACAAGCGGATCTTGGCTGGCTGATCGACGACGCACGGCATCTGAAGCGCTTGAGCGAGGACCACAATCTCCTGATACAGCCGGCAAGGCAGGCCGACACGGAGGCTCGGCGAAGCCCGTGATGATCGCTAAAGTGCGGCTTGATCTCGACAGCAACCCGGCGGAGGTACCGAGGCTCCAGGCCAGGCTGTCAGCCTTGTGTGGCGAGGCTGGCCTCAGCGACCTGGCCGCTTTCCAGCTGACCTGCGCGATCGTCGAAGCGGTAAACAACTGCATGAAGCACGCCTACGGGGGAGAACTGGGGCATCCAATCTCTCTGCTTTGGCTTAGACGGCAAGATGGGATCGCCGTAGAAATCCGCGATCGGGGTCAGCCCATGTCTTCCCCTCCACCAGAATCACCGGTGGCGGCGGAAACGGATGCCGAATCCGGGCGCGGATGGCATATCATCCGCCAGTGGACGGACACTGCAACCTACACCAGAGAGCGCAACGAAAACGTGCTGACACTGACGCGCCGGCTGTAATCACGCATCGCCGGCGCGGCCTGCGGCTGCCGGACACCCAGAGCGAATAACTGAAGGGAGAAGCGACAATGAACCTTGAACACCGCACCCAGGATGGCGTCGACATCGTCAAGCTGCCCGAACGATTGATGATGGCCGACGCAGCCGACGCACGCGCGTCGATCAAGGACATCATCAGCAGCGGGAGCGGGAAGCTGGTTCTCGATCTCGCGGACACGACCTTCATGGATTCGAGCGGACTCGCGGTGCTTGTCAGCAGCCTGCAGGCTGCGCGCAAGAAAGACGGCGACGTCTACCTCGTAGGCATGGGAACCACCGTGCGGGCCCTGTTCGAGCTCACGCGCCTGCATACGGTTTTCCAGATTTTCGACGACGAGGCGGGTGCACTGCGGGCCTTGAGCTGAGAAGCCATCAACCCGACGGGATCCCTTGCATAAACAGGACGCGCGGAGAAGCACAATGAGTGAGAACAAAGCCCCGAAGATTTCGATCGTCGCCTTCATCGACGCGCTCGGCTGGGAAGTGTTGAAGGGGCGCCGGTTCATGGAGGACCAGTTGCCGGTCCGGCGCAAGCTGCGCTCGGTATTCGGGTTCTCGTCCGCCTGCATCCCCTCGATCCTCACCGGACTGATGCCCCGGGAGCACCTTCACTGGTCTTTCTTCTACTATTCGCCCCAGACCTCACCGTTCAAACCGCTGCGCCTGCTTGGGCTACTTCCACGCTCCCTGGTCGATCGCGGAAGAGTGCGCAACCTTGTCAGTAAGCTCATCAAGCGCCTGTACAGCTACACGGGATACTTCCAGCTCTACAACATCCCCTTTGAGCACGTCGACAAGTTCGACTACTGCGAGAAAAGTGACCTGTTCGTACCGGGCGGTATAAACAGGGGCGAGAACATATTCGATCACTTGAGCCACGCCGGGGTGCCCTACCACGTCTCCGACTGGCGGGATTCGGAAGAGAACAACCTGGCGACGCTCAAGTCCGACCTGAATAAGGGTGAAATCGCGTTTGCGTTGTTATACATGGCATCCATGGATGCGCTGCTCCACGAAGTCGGCAAGGAGAGTCCCCTGGTGGATCAAAAGCTCGCCTGGTACGAGGCGCAGCTGAAAGAGGTGCTGCGCACGGCCTCCGAGCACTATGACGAGGTGCGGCTGTTCATCTGCTCCGACCACGGCATGGCAACGGTCCACACCCACATCGACCTGATGAGCAAAATCGAGGCGCTGGGGCTCGAGTTCGGCCGCGACTACACCGCAACCTATGATTCCACGATGGGGCGCTTCTGGTTCCACAACCCGCCTGCACGCGAGCGCATCATCGAGTTATTGGAGCAGGTGCCCGAGGGCCGTGTGCTGCCGAAGGAAGAACTCGCACAACTGGGTTGTGACTTCGAGGGTGATCAGTATGGGGAGCTGATTTTTCTGATGAATGCCGGCGTCCTCATCGTTCCAAGCCACATGGGGCTCACGCCTATCACCGGGATGCACGGCTACCACCCGGACGACCCGGACTCGGACGCGTCCCTACTCTCCAACGTCGAGCCGCCAAACGACCCCCGGGCAATCACCGACATGTTCCACCTGATGCGCGCCGAGTCCGGCGCATAGATACTCGCCAGCCCGCGCCCCGCCATCATGCGATGGGTGATCAACATCGCCAGCAACTACCTACGGGTTATCGTCGGTATAGCGGTGATGTTCTTCCTCATCCCGTTCATGGTATCGCGCCTGGGCATGGACATGTTCGGCCTCTGGTCCCTGATTTTCGCCGTCGTCGGACTGTTCGGGCTGCTGGATCTGGGATTTGCCACCGCAGCGATGAAGTATGTCGCTGAGCTAACCGCCAGCGGTGACCACGCCCGACGCAACGAGGTCCTGGCCACCTTGCTGGTGGTCTACTCGGTCCTGGGAGCGATCTGCCTGGTACTGGTCGCGATCCTAGCCGGACCGGCCTCGGGCTGGTTCGACCTGGCTCCGGATCGGGCGCAGCCTTTCACTATTGCCCTATGGCTTATCGGCACAGTCGTCGCAATCAACTTCCCGGCCAGTTTGGTGAAGGCGATCCTCATCGGTAGCGGGCGCATGCACCTGGTCAACGCCATCGAGCTGGTCATCACTCTGGTCAACGCAGCTCTGATCGTCATCCTGCTGGAGGCAGGCTTCGGCCTGGTGGGCGTGGCCATCGCCACCGCCGCGACAATGCTGCTCGGCCCCTTGGTGATGCTGCCGCTGGCCATTCGGCTGACGCCGGGGCTGTCGGCCTCTCCCCGGCTCTTCTCCCGCGCCCGGGTGCGCGAGCTGCTGGGATTTTCGGTGTACTTCTTCATCGCCAATGTAGCGGTGCTGGTCATCTTGCGCATCGACCCAGTGGTCATCAAGATGTTTCTCGCCCTAAGCGCGGTGGCGGTTTATGCGGTCGCGGCCAAGATCGCCGAGTACACCTACCTGCTCAACAAACAATTCTCCAACGCCCTTATGCCGCTGGTTTCCCAGTCGAAGGGTGCCGGAGATACCGAAATCGTGCGGCGCATCCTGGTGGACGGGACCCGCTTCCTGTTGGCCGTCGCGGTCCCGTTCATCGCGCTCCTGTTCTTCTACGCCGACGCCATACTGATCCGCTGGATGGGGCAGGAGTTCGCCGAGGCTGCACCCCTGCTGCGCATCCTCCTGCTGGCCGTGCTGTTCTCCAGCGTCCAGCTGAACGCCGCCAACGTGTTGGGCATGACCGGGGAACATCGCTTCGTCGCTTTCGCGATGGGCGGCTCGGCGATTTTGAACCTGATCCTCTCCATTATCCTGATTCAGATTTTCGGGCTAACCGGCGTCGCTTTGGGGACGCTGCTGGCGACCCTGGTCGGGGAGTTCTTGCTCGTCGTGCCGCGGGCGTGCCGGGAGCAGGGGCTCGGCGTGGCGGAATTTCTGCGCCACGCCATCTGGCCGACCATCCCGGCCCTGATACCGACCCTGGGGGCAGCTGCCCTGATGGCCTACGCGCAGCCGCCGAACAACTTTGGCTGGATCATCCTTGAGGGCGGCATAGCCGCCCTGCTCTACTACGCCACTTTTTATCGGACCGGCCTTTCCGGCTGGGAGCGGGAGTTGGTCGTCGGAAAGGCACGCTCCATTTTTAACCGCTCCCGCACCACGCACGTGCCCCCGACCGAGTAACCAGTGTCATGCCCGGCCCATTGAGTCTGATCCGCAACACCCTGGAGGGCCTGCGCCTCAGCTGGTACCGACTCCGCCTCGGGGCCCTGGGCCGGGGATGCCGCATCGAGTCCGGGGGCAGTCTCCAGTACCCCGGACGCATCCGAATCGGTGACGGCACGGGCATCGGGCGCAATGTCACCTTGCGCGCCAACACGGACCAGTCCCCGGGCATCGAGTTGGGTAAGGGGGTATCCATCAACGACGCGGTGGTAATCAACGCCAACCGGGGTCGAGTGACCCTCGGGGACCGTTCTTGGCTCGGACCCTTCTGCCTGATTTACGGCAACGGGGGGGTAGCCATTGGGCGAAACGTCCTGGTAGCCGGTCACAGCAGCATCAATACCGTGTCTCACAGCGCCGAACGCTGCGACATCCCGGTAAACGACCAGCCCGTGGTCATCGACCCCGTGGTCATCGAGGACGATGTCTGGATCGGGCTCAACGCAGTCGTCCTGCAGGGGGTGACCATCGGCCACGGGAGCATCGTGGGCGCCGGCGCCGTCGTCACCAAGTCGATCCCCCCCTGGTCCATAGCCGTGGGGGTGCCGGCCCGGGTAATCGGGAGGCGCCAGGGTGCACCGGAATCCGAGAACGCCGGGGAGACCACGTGAAGATCATCCAGATCCCGAGGCGTTTCGTCACCGATGAGTGGGGCGGGACCGAGACAACCATCCTCCAGACCAGCCGGGCCCTGCAGAGGAGCGGTCACGAGGTTGCCATCTTCACCAGTCTGGCCCTCTCGGACCGACACGATGAGGTCGTTCAGGGTGTTGCGGTGCGCCGCTTTCCCTACAGCTACCCCTTCTTCGGGCTGACTGCAGACGACCGCCGCGACATGGACAAAAAGGGCGGAAACCTTTTGTCCCTATCTCTTCTGTCGGGGCTAGTTCGGGAGCCTGAGGTTGACATGCTGCACGCCCACACCGGTAAACGTTTGGGCGGCATCGTGCGGACCGCCGCGCACCTGCGCCGCATCCCCTACGTGGTGACACTGCACGGGGGCTATTTCGAGGTGCCCAAGGGGGAGATGGACCAGATGCTGGCCCCCATCCGAAACCGAGTCGAGTGGGGCCGGGTCTTCGGCGCCATGCTGGGGTCGCGACGCGTGCTGGAGGACGCCGCCGCTGTGCTCTGCGTGGGCGGCGACGAGTACTCGACGGCCAAGTCCATGCTCCCTGCGCAACGCGTGGAACTCCTGCCCAATGGCGTGGATTGCGACCTCTTCGCCAAAGGCGACGCTACGTCCTTCCGCGCAGCCCATGGCATAAGCCCCAGCCGCCGCATCGTCCTTTGTGTGAGCCGTATCGATTACCAGAAGAATCAAATCGGTCTGGTCGAGGCCATGGCTCGGGTGCAGGAGCGAGTCCCTGAGGTCCACCTGGTTTTGCTTGGCCCGGTAACCGTGGCCGGTTACCAGGAACGGCTGCTTGCCCGGATCGCGGACCTCGGCCTGACCGAGCGCGTGACCCTGGTGCCGGGACTGCGCCCGGACGACCCCATGCTCCCCGCCGCCTATCACGCGGCAGAGGTCTTCTGCCTGCCATCGCTACACGAGCCCTTTGGCATCGTCATCTTGGAGGCCTGGGCCGCCGGGCGTCCGGTGGTGGCGGCCAGAGTGGGCGGCATACCCTCCTTCACGCGGGACGGCGAGGACATCATCCACTGCGATCCGGGCGACGCAGACGATCTCGCCGCTCGCCTGATCCAGGTTCTGCAGGACCCCGGCCTGGCCGCGCGCATCGCCGCCGCCGGCAAGGCGAAGGCTCGGCGAGACTTTGCCTGGTCGGCCATCGCTGAACGCCTGATGAATATCTACCGTGACCTCCCGCGGCGAAGGGGCGCCTGAGGTGCGCGTCCTGCACGTCCACGAGCGGGCCGGTTTCCATGGTGGGGTCGAGCAGATTCTCTACGACACCGCCCGCGGCCTGGCCGCCCGCGGATGGCCCCAGGGGTTGCTCCACGCGGACAGTGCGCCCCAGGACGAGTACCTGGCGGCCTTCGAAAGCGCCGGAACTGACGACGCCCTGATCGCCAGCTTCGCCCCGGACCTGCTCTTCCTGCACAAGGTGGAAGATCCCGTCCGGATCACGGGGCTGGCCCGACGGCGCCCCACGGTACGCATGGTCCATGACCACGATCTTGTGTGCCTGCGCCGGCACAAATACTTCCCCCTCAACAGCCGGGTCTGCGACCGGCCCGCCGGGCTCGCCTGCTATCTCAACCTCTGCTTCATACAGAGGGCGGCGCGGGGCTCCGTTCTGCCCATCGCATTCAAAGGGCTCGGCGGGGTCAAGGCGGCAATCCATGCTCACCGGGAGGTCCGCAGTCTCATGGTCGGGAGCCGTTGGATGGCGCGCGAGCTGACCGTCAATGGCCTGGACCCGGCCCGGATTGCCATCGTCCCGCCCATCCCCGCAGCCTTGGCCAAGTCCAGTCCCCTCCCGGCCTCCGGCCAACCTGAGGTCCTCTTCGTGGGCCAGGTGATACGCGGCAAGGGTGTGGACCTGCTGCTCCGGGCCCTGGTCCAGGTCCCGGGGGAGTGGCACGCGACCATCGTCGGTACCGGCAACCACCTTGACGCCTGCCGGCTGCTAGCCCAGGAGTTGGGCATCGCCGCACGCGTGACCTTCGCCGGCTGGGTTCCGCACATTTCCCTGGAATCCTACTATGCCCACGCCGCAGTCTGTGTCGTTCCGTCCCGATGGCCGGAGCCCTTCGGCATGGTCGGGGTGGAGGCCATGGCGAGGGGGCGACCGGTGATCGGCTTTGCCGTCGGCGGCATCCCGGACTGGCTGGATGACGGGGTGACAGGTATCCTGGTACCCGAGGCCGACACAGGCGCTCTAGGCGCCGCCATCGCGAGCCTGCTGGCCAACCCACGATGGGCCACAGCGCTGGGCCAGGCTGGGCTGGCCCGGGTGCGCGAGCGCTTTCAGCCGGACCAGTACCTGGACCGGCTCATGCAGGTCCTAGGGGAAGCGGTATGAAGATCGGCATCTCTGCATTTGCCACCGACAGTGGCAAATCCGGCATCAGTCAGTATGCGGCCAACGTGGTCGGACGCCTGGTCGCAATGGCCCCCCAGCATGATTTCGTCGCCTTCATCAACCGATCGGATGCGGACTGGGTAAGGACCTGGCACCCACGCCTTGAGGTCGTCGCCCTGCCCGACTGGACCGGGCACCCGGTGGCCGGCATCCTCTGGCACTTAGTCTCCCTCCCCGGAATGCTGCGCCGGCATCGCTGCAACCTGGTCTTCATGCCCGCGGGCAATCGCCGGCTGGCCTGGTCCTACGGCGTCCCGAGCGTCGGCACGGTGCACGACTTTTCCCAGCTACACGTTCCCCAGAAGTACGATGCGGCGCGCATGTTTTACATCATGCGCGTCCTGCCGCGGATGATGAGGCGTTTGACCCGGGTGATCTCCGTAAGCGAATCCACCCGCCGCGATCTGGAGTCGTTCGCACAGGTCGTCCCCCGGCGTATCCGTGTGGTCTACAACGGGGCCGACCTGCAGCGCTTCACGCCGCGCCCCCAGACCAGCGCGCGCGCAGAGCTGCCGGCCGAGTTGCACATTCCGGAGCGCTATGTGCTCTATATCGCTCGCCTGGAGCACCCGGGTAAGAATCACGTGCGCCTGCTGGAGGCCTTCGCTGCCCTTAAACGCACCACCGATCTGCCCCACAAGCTGGTCCTGGTGGGTGGCCGCTGGAACGGAGCCGAGATCATCCATGCGCGGGTGGCGGAACTGGGCCTGAGCGACGCCGTGGTCTTCCCCGGCTTTGTCGCCGACGGGGCCATCCCGGCGCTTTACGCTGCCGCGGATGCCTTCGTCTTCCCGTCGCTGTTCGAGGGTTTCGGCATCCCGGTGCTGGAGGCTATGGCCAGCGGCACCCCGGTCTGCGCGGCGAATACCTCAAGCATCCCGGAGGTCGTCGGCGACGCTGGACTGCTTTTCGACCCGATTGATGTGCCTGCAATCACCGACTGCCTGAGCCGCCTGCTCCAGGACCAGCCCCTGCGACAGCGCCTGATCGCAGCGGGGATAGAGCGGGCCGCCGGTTTTACCTGGGACACGGCCGCCAAGGCAACCCTCGAGGAATTGGAGGCGGCGATCCCCCTATGATCGGGCGCCTCGCCAAAACCATCTCCTGGTTGGCCGCCGTCGCTGCCCCGATACTTGTCTCGGGTTGTGCCCAGCCTAACCTCGCCTGCGGCGGAGGTCCTAGCCCGGAGTGCGACCCCGCGTTCGGTCGCTGCGCATCTGACATCGACCCTTGCCGTCACATCCCGCCGGGGGCGACCAATGCCTTGGTGGAGATAGACTCGTCTCCCACCCCCGCGAAAATCTTTGTCGATGGAACATACGTCGGCCGTACACCGCTCAAGCGCTATCTTTGGTTCTCCAGTACGACCCAGGCCATCACCGTAGTGGCCGAGCCCCTTTACCCGGGCCAGGCACGTCAGGAACAAAGCCTGAACGTCCCACCCCTGCCCAGGCGTCTGACATTTTTTATGAACAACCCGGCAACAGCGGACCCTGACGATGAGCCGGGTCAGTAAGTTCATTGTGTGGGGTGGTTGCATCGTCCCGATCCCCAGCCGCAACCCACCAGAGTGCACAAGTCTGGCGCCGCGACCGGATTGGCAGCAACCTTGCAATATAATAAGGTCTTGATCGAACCAGGAATCTTACCCACAGACACGAGGCAACGCCTTGGCATGGCCAGCTATGTCGCCGATCCGCAACTGACGGCGAACAACCCACCGGCGCCACCATTCGACAGTACCCGCGATACCCGCTACTTCTTCCCGTCGGCGGGCCACGCGGAGGCACTCTCGCGCCTGCTATTCCTCGCCGAGGATCGCAACATGGGCATGGGCCTGCTCACCGGGGAGATCGGCTCCGGCAAAACCCTGCTGCGCACGGTGCTGCACTCGCGACTGTCCCCTGACAGCCACGTCCGGGTCAGTATCGAGAACGGCCTTCTTGCCTTCGACGACCTGCTGCTGGAGATTCTGAGCCAGGTCCAGTCGCAGCGGCTACGCGCCTCAGACTACCCGGACCGTTACAGCCGCTTGGCCGCCTTCAAACGCCTGCTGACCGAGCAGATCGCCAGCCACAATCGCCATCTCGTCATCATGCTTGACGAGGCCCAGCAGCTCGACCCCAGGTGTCTTGACGCCATCAAGGGCCTGACCAACATCTCCTCGGAGCGCCAGAACTACCTGACCGTCATTCTAATCGGTCAACCGGAGCTGCGCGCGCATCTGCGCCAGATCCCCCAGGTGGATCAGCGGGTAAGCCTGCGTTTCCACCTAACCGCCCTAACCGCGGACGAAACCCGCGAATACGTCCGCCACCGCCTCGCAGTGGCGGGCTATCGCGGCGCGTTCCCGTTCGATAACGACGCCTTTGACATACTGTTCCGCGCCAGTCACGGTATCCCCCGGGAGGTCAATCGCATCTGCAAGGTCGCCCTGGAGTATGTTCTGACCAAAGACTTAGGGCGTTTTACAGGGTCCGCAATCGCCGCTGTGGTGGACGACCTGCGTCGTCATGGGGGCCTGTTCGACGCTGCGGCCGACCCGTTGTAACCTCTCCGTGACCGAAGATCTGCGAATTCGAGACGCCCGCGGTTCCCGCGAAGAGCCGGGGCGCGACCGTGAACCACAGATTGTGGAACAAAAGAGTTCCCGCGACGAAGCACCGGGCGAGACAGCCTGGGATCTCGCCGAGCCCTTATCCGACTCCCCCCCACTCTCAAGGCAGCGCAAATCCGGTGCACAGGAGCCGGAGGACAACCCGATCCCGTTCCCCATGTTCCCTGGGATGGGAGGTGAGGAGGAAGAGTCGCCCAATGTCCCGGGGCTGGATATCCAGCGACTGGTCCTCGGCGTGCGCAAGCGCCTCTGGTTGGCTGCAGGTATCGCCTTTGCTATTGCCGCCCTGTTCCTGGTGGGCGCCGTAACGCTGATCCAAGCCAAGTGGGAAGCGGTCGCGGTGGTTATGGTACACACCCGTCAGGATGAGTTCTCCCTGGGGGGAGCCAAGCCCTTCGAATCGCAGGACTATACCCTCAGGACCATGCTCGACACCATCAAGCTGCCGAGCGCGCTGCTGGAAATATCCGACGCCCTTGAGCTGAATGCCACCCCACGCGCCCTCGGTCCGGCCATCGGCGTTCGAACGGGAAAGGACTCCAATTTGTTTCAAATCGCCGCAGTGTGGAAGGACCCTGTGGTCGCCGCCAACCTTGCGAACAAGGTCGCCGATCAGTTGGTCCAGCGTAGCCGTGACCTGCGGCATAAGGACGCCGAGGGCGCCCACGCCAATTACACGGCGCAATTGGAGGCCGCGCGTCGGGAGTTGCGCACCGTCACCGAGCGGATGCGCGCCTTTAAGACGACCCATCAGGTCTCTGACTTCAACGCAGAGACTCAGGTGTTGCTGGACAGCCTGATTCGACTCGAGGCAGAGCTCAACACCAAGATCGCCGAGACCGAAGCCATGGGCGAGGCCCTGACGGACATTGAAGCCGCCATTCAGGGTGAGCCCGAAATGGTGGTCACCTCCACTGTGTACCGCAATCCCTTGAAGACCCGGCTCGCGGACTACGAGTGGCAGTTACAGGAGGCCCGCAGCCGCTACACGGAGCAGAACCCCAAGGTCATCAAGCTTCAGACGCGGGTGGATGTACTCAACAAGATGATCGATGAGAGCAAGGACGAGGGGGCGCCGGAAAATCTCTACTCGGCCAATACAAAGCTGGTGGCTTTAGAGGGCCAGCAGCGCGAACTGAAAAACGACATCCGCATCCGGGAGGCCCAGATCGCCGCCCTCTCCCAGACGGTGAAGCAAAGCCGGGCCAAGCTCGCGGCCCTCGTCAATGCCGAAAGGGACTTCCAATTGCTCCAACAGCGCCTGACTTCGGCGGGAAACCTGGAATCGAACCTGGTCGGGCGAGTAGAAGAAGCCAGGGTAGTCATGCTTCGTAACGAGGCCGCTTTCGAATTGTTCGAGGCGGCGAGTCCACCGACCGAACCGGCCCCCTCGCCGAAAAGGCTCATCGCCATCGCCGGGGTAGTCCTAGGTGGGATGACTGGCCTTTTTGTGGCCTTGCTCCTGGAACTGTTGGACCCCCTGGTCCGCACCCGCCGCGACGTCCTCGCGATCCCGGGCGTCCCGCTGGGCTGGGAGTTCCAGCAGGTCCCGGAGGGCCACCATACATTGGTTGACGCAGCCGAGCCCGGGGACCCGGTCGCGATCTTGTTCCGCCGTCTGATCAATGACCTGGATGCCCAACTCGATTCCTCGGACTGGCAGTGTATTGGCGTGACCAGCGCCGAACCTGAGGTCGGCCGCACCCTGGTTGCGACCAACCTCAGCCAGACTCTGGCCATAAAGGAGCACCCCGTGATTCTGGTGGATGCGGACCTGCGCGGCGTTACCGGAATGCGCCCAGCGGATCTGTTCGAGTTCCCGCCCGACCGCCCGGGGTTGCGACAGGCATTGCGGGGGCTGTCCCCGATCGCACCACTGCTGTACGCCACCGAGACCCCGGACCTCAGTCTCTTTACCGACGGCTGTTTCCAACCCAATCATGCCCCGGAAGCGCTCGCCGTAGGCGAGACAAACGTTACTCCGCCGTGCTCTGTCCCCTCTCGCCCTGCCAACGCCGAATCAGTACCGGGGCTCGACGGTCGGCCGCCGGACCTTGATTTGGTCCGACTCGGCAGCCGGCAGTTTCGGACCATCCTCGACGCGCTGCGCCAGTCCGGGCGGCATCTTGTGTTTGATCTACCCCCCGTCAGTACTCACGAGACCGTACTGGAGGCAGCTGCCTGCCTGGGCAATATCGTCCTGGTGGCCCACAGCGGAAAGACGACCCGCGCCCAACTGCGTGAGGCGGCGCAACTACTGGAGAATCGTGGCGCCAAGATCTGCGCTATCCTGGTGACCGGCGTCCCAGACGATTCGCTCGAGGGTGCACCCCTGTTTCCCACCGACCGTAAGCGCCAGAAGCAGTGGCGGTGGTTCCGCCGTTCCCCGTCGGCCGCCGTGTCCAACGCCGATACCATCGCTCCCATACCGAGTTCACAGCAAAACAGCGCGCGAGAGCCCGATGCGAACAGTTGACAACGCCTCCCGGCTTGCCGTCCATCTCTTCGCGATCCTGCTGGGAGGGTGCGCAAGCGCCCCACCCGCCCCCCCCTCATCCGACCAACCCCCGCTCGCGGCGGCAGCGCCCGCCCTTCCTGCGACCCAGATCGACTTGCGCCAAACTCCCGGGGAGCAACTAGCTGAGCTGGAGCGCATCATCTCCGAAACAACCATCGAACCTCGCCTGGGAAAGGGGGACGTTCTGAGTATCTCGGTCTACGATGAGCCCGATCTGACCATCTCCGAAGTGCCGATCCGCCCCGACGGCAGAATCTCCTTCCCGCTGGTCGGCGACATTCAGGCCAACGGCCGGACTGTGCAGGAGGTCAATGAGGACCTAACGAACAGCTTGCGTCAATACATCTTGGCCCCGAAGGTCTCGATCATCGTCACCGCTTTCAACAGCCTCAATTACGTCATCAACGGCGAGGTCGTCCGGCCCGGAGTCTACCCGCTGGTTACGGATGTCACCATCACCGCCGCGGTGGCCAAGGCCGGCGGCCTGAACAAGGGCCAGTTCCGCTCCAGCTCAGTCGAGCTCGCCGACCTCACCCACGCCTTTATCGCGCGCCAAGGCGACCTGCTGCCGGTGGATTTCGTCCGCCTTTTGCGGCAGGGAGATCTGCGCTTCGACATCGCCCTCCAAGCCGGGGACTACATCAATATTCCCTCCGGCCTATCCCAGGAGGTTTACATCATCGGTGAGGTCAAGGCCCCGGCCCTGTTCGCCTTCCGCGAAGAGATGCCCATGTCGCGCACCGTCGCCTTGGCCGAGGGCTTCACCCAGGATGCCGACTTGTCACGGGTCCATGTCATTCGCGGCTCTCTTGCCAACCCCCGCTTGATCGTCACCGATTTCAACAAAGTCATTGCCGGTCAGCAGCAAGACGTGCAGCTCGAACCCGGAGACGTGGTCTATGTCCCACCGACGAGTTTGTCGAGCTGGGCTCGCATGCTGGACAAAATTGTGCCGACGATAACGGCCATTCAGACCGGGATCATCCTAAGCAATTCAGTCAGCGGAAGCGGTTCGAACTGACTTTGACCGGCCACGAGCCACCAAGGCCCCATCGCAGATCACTTGGTCTTTGACGTGTAACGGAAGGGGGGGGTGGACCCGGTCTTGCGATGGCGAGCGGATGACAAGCAGTCACTTTTTGCGCTTGAGAATACGCGTCAACCGAACCCGAGGGCCGTTGAAACATCGCAGACCGAACTTGTGGGTGAAGTAGCTCGACCATTCCCCCGCCACGTCACGGCGCACCCCAGCACGATCGCAGATATCCTGAAGGACGCCGACCAGCCGTTCCCGGTGCTGGCGGCATTTTTCGATGGTGCGCGCCCGAATCTCCGCCGGGCTCACCGGGCAGCGCTTCATGGCTTCGACCCCGGCGAGGACGGATTCCGGTGTATCCTCGACCCGGCAGGTATAAGCTGGCCCGAACAGGGCATCTCGCCCGCCGAGGCTGGCAGTGGAAACCACCGGCCGCCCCGAAAGCAGATACTCGGCGCTGACGAACATGGCCCCTTCTTCCGCAGAGAGGCAGAGCCCGCAACGCGCCTCGCAGATCGCCTTTGACACGGAACTGGAAAAGACCTTGCGTTTCCAGCTGGCATGGGCCAGCTGCCCCATCACCTGCGCAAAGTAGTCGGACTCCGGGGCGGAATGATCCCCGATCAACCGCAAGGAGGATACCTTTGCGGCGAGCTGATGGCGCTTGAAGGGCGTGATGCGCGCAATATAAATGGCGTCGTACTTGGGGGTTCCCGGATAGGTCCGGTAACGAGTCTCGTCGAGGAATGCGTTCTGATGACAGAACTCCGCGCGCAGCCCCGCCGCGGAAATCAAATGGGTCTCGTGCTCGGAATTGCAAAGAAAGATCAATTCCGCCTCGGGGCGGAGGCGCAACGTCTCCTGCGCCTCGCGGCGCACCTCCTCCACCCGTTCCGCGGTCTCGCGATGCCAGCCGAATTGGAAAATCAGGTACGGTTTGCGGCCCTCAAGCGCGCTGAGGATGGCCTCCCGATGACTCAGGAAGTCCTCGAAATAGCTGATGACCACCAGCGGATTGCGGAAGATCACATAGACGGGAAGACTGTCCCCTTCGATCACTCGCTTGATGAACCTTACCGTCGGGGAAATCATGGAAGCTCCAACAAAAATCGTGAGAATCAGGGGATGGTGGGGCCTGCCACCGCCCGACGTCGCCGCATGGTACGTGACGCCCCAGCCGCCTTTCAACATACACGTGCAAACACCGAGCACCAGGATCGAGGCCCCCTCCGCCTTGTAGCCCCCCCGGGGCTGGGTGTAGCATTTTGCGGGGATACGTCGATCGAACAAGCGCTTCCTGCCAGTCAGAAGGCCCTGCCGTCTTCTGGGCTTCCACGATCAGAAAGCAACGTGCGCCAGGCTCCTGGGGGGCCGAGCTGAGTCGGGCCTAAGGCCAATGGCACTTAACTTAAGCTGATTCCGGTCGTTTCTGGAGAAAACGTCGGCGGCATGAGCATGGACGCCGCCGTCGAGCCCACAGGGACGTATTCACGGCGTTTTGCGGAAGAAATGATCGGAAGCACCAGGCCAACTGGTAGCCTGGCGCTCCTCAGTAAGTGCCATTCGGCCTGAGGCGACTTTCACCAGCGCCTTCCGAGGAGCGAACCAAAACCTAGTGCCAGGTAAAGCCCTTGCCCCTGCCGCCTGAGATATTTGCCGAGGCGATCAGCCCCAAGCAGCTGGTCTTTGTCGTCATGACCATCGGCTTCCTGGCGGTGGCCATTCCCATGGCCATCAGATTCGAGTGGATGGACCGGGTCTGCATGGCCGGCATTTTGTTCATGGCCATCAACCCGGTGGACGTGACCTTCTTCAGCTACACCGCCTACCGCGGCGACATCCGCGGCATCGAGTTCGGCGTCACCGACTGGCTTACCATCACCCTGGTCGTCGCTATGCTCAGGGCGCCACGCTGGCGCAAGCGCCGGCTCTACACCCGGAACCCCAATGAGCTGTGGATGGGGCTGTACCTCGGGTACTGCACCCTCACGGTCGCCACCGCCCTGATCCCGCAGTTCGCCTTCTTCGGCGTCACCAAGCTGGTGCGGGCCTATGCCACCTTCTGGGTGGCGTACAACTTCATTCGCAGCGAGGACGACATGCGGTTCATCGTCTGGTGCGTTGTGGGTCTGTCCTTTTACAGCTTCTCCCAGGTCCTGATGGACAAGTACGTACGCGGCGTCTTCCCGCCTCGTGGCTCCTTCGATCATCAGAACGGATTGGCTACGTTTCAGAACATGATGAACTTCATCATCTTCGCCGTACTGATGCAGGACAGCGACAAGCTGTTCGACAAACGCACCCTCATCTATTGGGCAGCCCTCGGGGCAGGGGCCCTCACCACGGTGGCGACCCTCTCCCGCGGTGGTATGGCAACCATGGTCCTCGGCTGCGCCATGATTGTCGTCATGACATTTTCGCTGAAACAGCGACCCACCAAGGTCAAAAAGAAGTTCGCCGCCCTCGGGGTTTTGTTCGTGCTCTCGATCCCGGCACTCGCTGTCGTCCTGCCCGAAGTGGTCAAGCGTTTCGAGACCGCCCCGGAAGAGTCCGGCGAGTCCCGCCATGCGGCCAATCTGTCCTCCGCCGACATGGGCCACGACCATTTCTTCGGCGTCGGCATCAATAACTACTCCTACGCCATCAACTACCTGCCCTACGGCGAGGATCTTGCCCCGCTGGACCGAGGCATCGCCCATCACATCTTCTGGCTCCACTATGCCGAGCTCGGCATCATCGGGGTCGTACTCTATGTCTTGCTGACCGGTACCTTCATGTGGATTGCCCTGCGTTTCATATGGAAGCGCAGGGATAGTTTGGAACGTGTGGTTGCCATCGGGGTGCTCGCCGGCTTCATCATCAATTGGCTGATCGGCACCCTCGAGTGGAATTTCCGCACCATCCAGATCACGGTGGCCTATTTTATGCTTGCGGGTTTCGTGACCTCCCTCGATCGCGTCGAGCGCGAGCGACACAAGAACGAGAGAAACGAGAAACGCCGCCTGGCCCTGTGGTTCTGGATGATGCACCAGGGCCGGCTGGGCACCAACGGCCGAACGCAACCGCGCCGACCGCTGCGAACAGCGCGGACCCGAGGTGTTCGCCGCCGGCCCACCAGAACCTAGCCCGAGGGGGGAAGACCCATGCGCGACCACTCGCTCGACCTGCTCAAGGGGGTTGCCTGCGTGCTCATGCTCCTGGCGCACACGCAACTGCAGATCGACCTGCCGTCCAAGGCCCTCACCTTCCTCGGCAGCTTCGCCCCTATCCTGTTCTTCGCCGTCTCCGGGATAACGGCCAACTTCCAGGCAGGCAAATACCCGGTAACCGGCATCGTCATTACCTATACGATGATTTTTCTGCTCGGACTAAGCTTCGCCGCCATAGTCGTCGGCGACTTCTGGTCGGCCTTCGAGATGGATATCCTCCAAATCATCGCCGTGGGCGTACTGGTGCTGTACCTGGTGCAGCGCTACCTGAAGCCTAGCCCCTGGTTTCACCTTGGCGCCGCGGTGGGCGTCTTCGCCCTCAAGCTCGCCACGGACGGCCTGTCGCGCGACCTCTGGTGGATGGGGTACCTAAAGACGGTGGTCCTGGAGCCGGGCAACTTCGTCATCATCCCCTGGCTGTTCCCCTTCTTCCTCGGCATGTTCTGTCACCTTGCCCCCAATCGCCACAACCTGTGGCTGGCCGGGGCCGCCATCCTGGGGCTGGGCCTGGCACAGGTTGCGGGCGTCCCGCTGGGAATCGACAACCGCTGGGACATGACCATCGGTTATTTCCTGTTCTCCGTCTTGCTCACCTCCGGCGCCTTCTATGTGGCACGGCGCCTGCCTCAGAACCGCATTGCACGAGTCTTCCCCTGGCTGCTGTGGCTGGGCAAGTATTCCCTGCTGTTCCTCTATGTCCACATGGGCGTGATCTGGCTGCTGCGAAACTACACCCAGGGGGTCTGGGACACCTACCTGATCTGGCCGGCGGTCGCGGCGGCATCCCTCATCCTGATGTGGGTCCTGCCGGCCCTGCTCGGTGCGCTGCGGGTGCCGTCGATCATGTCCCGCTTCCCGGCCTGGATCGGACTGCTGGCATTGGTGCTGGCGGCCCCGCTTGTGCTGCCGGCGGGCGCTCCGCTGGTGCTGACCGAACTGGCGCTGGGTCTGGTCTTCTCGCTCTACTACGCGTCCATGACGCAGGCGCTCAAAGGGCTCGCCTGGCCCCTGCGCCAACCCGTGGCGGGGGGCTGAGACGGCATGGCAAAGCGCACCGCGGGCGGGCGCGACGCCTGGGTTGATTACGCCAAGGCCATCGGCATCCTGCTGGTGGTCTACGGTCATGTAGCGCGCGGCGTCTACAATGCGGGCATACCCATGGACACAGCGTTGTACGAGCGCGTGGATAGCATCATCTACAGCTTCCACATGCCGTTGTTCTTCTTCCTGTCCGGACTGTTCTTTTTGCACTCCCTGAGCAGACGCGGTCCCCTTGCGCTGACGCTAAACAAAATCGACACCATCATTTACCCATACATCCTATGGTCTCTGATCCAAGGGCTGACGGAGGTTGGGCTGGCCGGATACACCACCGGCCACGCCACCCTGTCCGAGGTCCTCTCCCTGTGGGATCCGCGCGTACAGTTCTGGTTCCTCTACGCCCTGTTTCTTGTGATGCTGACAGCCATAATCGTCTACCGCACTGCCGCCTGGCCCCTGCTCCTCGTCGTTCTCGCGGCAGCTGTCGTAGCCTACGTTTACCAGAACCGCATTCCCTCCTTTCTGCACTCGGACTATGTGGTCAAGAACTTTGTTTTCTTTGCCCTGGGTGCCTGGTTTAGCGCCGTGCGCGACCGGGTGAGCAGACACCCGGGACCCTGGGCCGCCGTCGGCGTCATCGCGTTCGTAGCGGTGCAGTACGTGTTCCACGTCGAGCTTGGGCTTGTCTATACCGACAAGGGGGTCGCGTCCCTCCTGGTGGCGACAGTCTCGATCCTGGCGGTGACCAGCGTATCGATGTTACTCGCCCGGGCCCCAGCATCCTGGGTCCTGGCCCTGGGGGGCGCCTCCATGGCCATTTATCTGATGCACATCCTGGCCGGAAGCGGCGCCCGAATCGTCCTCGGTCGCTTACTCGGGGTCCAGGACGCCGGCATCCATCTCCTGGTCGGCTGCCTGGCGGGCGTGCTGCTGCCGATACTGGTGTTGCGGCTGTCCGGGCGTCTGGGCATCCGGGGGCTGTTCGAGGCGCCACCCCGGCTCTCCGCCGAGGCCTGGTACCGGCGCCTGGCCGGAAAGACGGCGGCCTAGCGTGCCCGGGCGGAGATGGACGGCAGCGCACGGGATCCTGGTCGCCCTTCTCGCAGTTGGGCTGGCCACCGGTCCGGGCAGTACCGAAATCGCGCCGTCGGTGGTCGAACGGGGCATCGGCTCGCCGCTGGCCGACAACTCCGACCGCCAGGCTAGGCCCCTGCCCCACGGCCCGGTGCTATGGATCGAGACCCGCTCCGAACGGGCCCTGTCCCTGGGTCTCGATGCCATCGACCTGCCCGCTGCAACCCGCGACCCCGCCGCTTACACCCTGACATCGAACGCGGACCCGGCCTACCAATTCCGAGTGGCCGCGGTCCGCGTCGGCAGCGACCGCCAGGTGGTGGGCTTCGATGCAACAAAGCGACCGCTGCTTGAGTCCCGTCTACACCTACTGTTTCCCGAGCCGTTGAGGCCGGGCGTGGACTACCGCCTAGACGTTTGCGCGGCGGTACCCTCGGGGCCGGATCGCACCGCCGCAATAGCTCCGCCGGCCTGTGCATCGGTCCCTGTCCGCTTTAACCCCGATCAGCCCTCGAGTTCCATTCAAGTCGATCAGGTCGGTTACGCACCCGGGTCACGCAAGATCGCCTTCCTCGGCAACTGGATGGGCAGCGCCGGCCCCCTTGCGCTGGACGCGACCGGGTTCGAAGTGCTCGACACCGAGACTGGGAAAACCGTCTTCGCGGGCCAGGTCCGCCTCAGCACCCCCGCCGACCCCTGGAGCGGCAACGATGTCTTCGAGGCCGACTTTACCGCCCTTGACCGACCGGGACGCTACCGGCTGCGGGTCCCCGGGATCGGGACCTCAGACGCCTTTGCCATTGCTGGGGAGGTCTACGATGCCCCCTATCGCGCAGTCATGCGCCTCTTCTACCACAGCCGCAACAGTACCCCGGTCACAGCCCCCTGGGCCGAACCGGGTTACGAACGACCCAAGGGGGGGGTCCCGGAAGGCATGGACGCGACCTTCCACCCGGCAGTGGCCGGGTCACCCCTCAGCCGCGGCAGCGCCACCGACACAGGCCCCGCGGCCAGGCACCCAGTGCAACGGGGCTGGTTCGACGCCGGCGACTATGGTCAATATGTGCCCAACGCCGCCCCGATCTGGTTCTTCGCTGGGGCGGCCCTGGACCTGGCCCCTGGGCGTTTCGAGGACGGCGACCTGAACATACCCGAGTCGGGCAACGGTATCCCGGACCTACTGGACGAACTTGAGTGGGGCATGGACTGGCTGCTCGCAATGCAGGACCCGTCCGACGGTGGGGTCTGGTTTCGGCTGGCCAGCCGGACCTGGGACGACGTACCGCCGAATCGGATCCGCAGCCCCCGCCTGCTGGCCGAAAAGACCACCCACGCCACCGCCGCCTTTGCCGCCACCTGCGCCTTGCACGCCCGGGCGATCCGGGCCTACCGACCCGAGCGCGCCGCGCGGGTACTAGCGGCATCCAAGGCGGCTTGGGACTTCTTACAGTCTCACTCGCAGTGGCCCGCCGAGGGCCAGCGCTACAAGAACCCGTCGGACGTCCATGCAGGGGACTACGCCGACGCCTCGGCGAAGGACAACGTCTTGTGGGCCGCCGCTGAGCTGTACCGCACAACCGGCGAGCCGCGCTACCGCGACGCCTTCGAGCAGGTCTTGCCGCGGCTCAAGATCGACCCCACGGCGGGGGTCAGCTTCAAGGATTTCGCCCTGGCCGGACTCTGGGCCTACCTTCTGGCGGACGGCGACGGCAAGGACCCGCGCTGGATCGCCGAGGCCCGGTCCAAGCTCATCGCCGCCGCAGACTGGCGGATTCGCAAGGCCCAGGAGCACCCCTTCCGGGCACCCACCCACCAGGCAATCGGCTTAGTCGGGTGGGGTTCCTTCGCCCTCTCCACCCGTGCCACCCTGCCCCTGCTCCAGGCCTATCGGCTGACCGGCAAGACCGACTATCTGGACTGGGCCTGGCAGAGCCCGCATACACAACTCGGCGCCAACCCGCAATCCATCTGCTACCTCACGGGGTTCGGTGCTCGATCGCCGCGTTTCCCGCTGTCGAAACTGACCCGCCCGGACGCCCCGGGCGAACCCCTGGCGGGCATCCCGGTGCTCGGGCCTCACTTCCATCTCCCCGCCCTTTGGAACGAGATGCGTGCCGTCAACGACTCCTATCTGCCGCCCGGCAAGCCAGCCGATCCCCAGCCAAAGAATGCGGCCGACTTTGCGCACAGCTACCCGGTGCTGCGCCGCTACACCGATGCCCGGGGCCTTCCGCCCATGTCCGAACCCACGGTGGCGGACTATGCCCAGGTGGGGCTGGCCTTCGGGCTGTTGCGCCGGCTCGGACTCAAGGAGGACATCGACGCGCTGGACAAAATTCGCTATTGAACCCGAGCTGGGCAAACGTTACGAAACACAGCGAGCTTGCTCGTGGGCACGGACGGCATTACGGACGTCTCGCATCAGATCAGCGTTGCCACTTGAGATTCCGGCCCCTGCGGAGGCCTCTTCGCGTTATTGATTGGCCAGAAGCCATCTTGCGTCGCAGAATGCAAAATGGAGATGCAATCGGAGCAAAGTGCAAAGGAACGCTCCGGCGAATCCTGCCCAGCACCCCTCACTCAAGGTTGGCGCGCAATCTGCATCTACGCAAACTATTAAAAGAACCCGCTCCGAGAGCGAGTGCGGCGTTGCGACGGAATTTGGTGAGAGTATGTCCGATCAGGTAGAAATGTTCGCGATCCGCTTGTCGGGTGCCGGCCTGGCACTGGCGGCGCTCTTGTTCGGTAGCTCTGCGCATGCGGAGATTCCGGCTGTATTGACAGACACGATCAAATCCGGGGGCGGTACCATCGATGTGATGCAGGACGTGACCGCTGCCGAGCTGCAGGGTGCCCTGAGCGGTGGAACCCTGTTTCTCGGCGTGGACC
Organism: uncultured Gammaproteobacteria bacterium; assembly: GCA_963783675.1. GTDB lineage: Bacteria > Pseudomonadota > Gammaproteobacteria > Competibacterales > JAHEDQ01 > JAHEDQ01. Next base: position 50,520 of record CAWAOU010000001.1, on the reverse strand, counting down.
TCAATGAAAGCGCCTCCGGGCTGGAGAAGTCCACGTCCCAGGGCGTTGCGATCAAGGAGATGGGCCTGATCATCCAGACCACTGAAGGGACCTTCAGTTTCACCACCTTTTACACGAACACCACCGCCATGATCCTCGAGGCGGGAGACACGGCGGCGGCAGAATACAACACCCTATTCGGTCAAACGGGCAGCAGCCAGATCTCGAGCACCGTCTCTGGTTTCGACCTGTCGACCTTTGACGATGTGATCGAAATCCAGGATGTCAACTTCACCGGCGATATCCTCGGTGCGCAGATCAATGTGACCTTCCTGGATACCGCGAAAAACGCCGGTGACAATGAAGAGTTCTTCGACTACTCCGCAGGCTTCGAGGATTTCGCCATTCTGGCAGAGGCAGATGCCCAACTCCTCGACAATGCCAACATCGGTCTTGCGGATGCCCCCACTACCGTTGCCTATACTGCCTCGACACCGAGCGGGGGCGATATCGCCGCACCGAGCGGCGCCCCCGAGCCCCACTGGATTCTGCTGGGGGCAGTGCCCCTCATCCTGCTGTCGCGAAAGAAACGCAGGTGAAGCGGGAGACCGTCAAGGCATCGGTTGAACGCCAGCGCGGCAAACCTTGGTGGCCCGCGTTAGGGGTCGCCGGCGCGGTTGCCGTGGTGGCCGGCCTCTGGTTTTATCGCGGCCCGAGAGGGTCCCGTCGGAGAGAAACCTCAAACGGAAACCTCTGCGACTGCCGGAACGCCGCGATTCGCGGCCCAGCCGCCTTTAACACAAGCCGAACTGCAAACCCTTCGATGGGAAGAAATCAACCAGCTGCTTCAGACAGTCGGAGCCGACGCGGGCGAAATCGAGCGCCTGATTCAACTTGTCGACGGCGTGCACATACCGCCAGCGATCTATCTGCGCGCGCTCCTGCTTATCCTGCAGCAGACGCCTGAGAAGGCGCTGGCCACCTTCGATACCCTGGACCACCAGGCCATACCCCCTGCCTTCCTTTACGCCCCGCATCGACTCCAGCAGACGCTGCACCCGGACAGCCCGGACCCTTACCTCACGGAACTCCGTACAGCGGTTGCGGAAGGAAAGGTCCCTCCGCTAATTCGTGCACGGGTGCAGGCTCTGGACGGCAACCTGAGGGAGGCACTCGGCAGCTATATGCGTACCGACCCCGGGAGTTGGGCCCGTTATGACCTGGAATCTCTTCAGCGGATAGGCACCCACCAGGGACTGGCCACGGATCTGCGCAAACTGATCGGCGGCGCCCTGGCGTCGGGCCGAGTGAAGAAGACGCTGGTCGCACCGCTTCGAGAGGTGGCGCGCAGCGAGGCGGCCCCACCGGACGTGGAGGTTTTCAAACGCCAACTCAGGCAGGAAATCGAAGCGAACACACCGGCCGGCCAGATCGCCATCGCGTCGGCCAAGCAGCTGATCAACGATCGCAAGCTGTTTGTCGGGCGGAAATATGCCGAGCTCGTTGCCTCCCACCGCGAAAGCGAGCCTATCAAGCTGTCTACGGAAACCGTGCTGCTGCTTTTCTTATCCGCCGTGGAGCTTAAAGAGCAGATCGAGACGGATCGGTGGGGCCAGGAACTGAAGCGGCGTCACGGAGACGCCGAGGTGAAGGACTGGGTGACTGAAATGACGGCCTCCGCGCAATGATCCACAATTTGCTTCTGCTAGGGGTCATCTTCCTGCTCCTGCACGCCGCCAACCTGACAGAGGTGCTCTCCTACCTGTCACGCCCCCTCGTCACGGGGGCCGCGACGGCGTTCGGCATCGAGGCAGTCAATCGGGGCACGGACATCGTGCTGGGCGATCTCGTCCTTCCCTGGACGCAGGACTGTTCCGGCGTCAACACCTTGATCATCCTCTGGGGCGTCACCCTGTGGGCCAATCGGCAGCGTCCGTTCGACTGGGCCCTGGTATTGAGGCTGCTGCTCTGCGTCCCGGCCGCCTTGCTTGCCAACATGCTACGCATCCTCACACTAGCGGGTTACCGCTACGCGTTCTACCCGGCTTGGGAAAGCGAGGAACTGCACTACCTGGTCGGCTTCCTGTGGCTTGTGCCGTTCCTGTTCCTGTTCATCGAAGACCTGAGGCGTGCAGATCGCACGCGCTGGATCGAGATCATTTATCTCAGCCTCGTTCTGGCCCTGCTCGCGCCTGCGATCTTCTCCCCGGGTGGCAGTCTCGTCGCCCTTGCTACGCTGTTCTTTCTCGCTCATAGCGGGGTGGCGGAAACCGCCCCGCCGCGACTGCTCGCCGCCTACGCGGTATGGGCTATTGGCGCCCTGTTGATCGCTTGGTCGAACATGGAATCCCTTTGGATCCCCTGGCTGCTGGTTTGCCCCCGGCTCGTTTCGTGGAAGTTGCTGTCCTCCTGGACCGGCGTCATCATCCTGTCCGGCACTGTTTCTCTTCTGGCCATGCGGCCGGAATGGCAAGTTCTCGTGGGCGCTGCGCTCGTCTACAGGGTCTATCTGATGGTCCGCGGCGAACCACAGTCCAAGCCACCCAGTGCGGCAATCCCACCAAAAGCACCGGAGATCGTCACCCTGGCGCTGCTGGGCATCGCGCCGTTAGCACTATCGACCTTCATCGGCATCGCACATCCAGTCGAGCGCCCGCCGGGCGGCGTGATGACCAAACAGCTTACGTTCAACAGCTATCAGCTAAGATTGACCGGGCAACCGGTGGACATCCGAGCGTATTGGTACGGTGCCTTCGGCGACGGACGCCACCATTCACTGGCCGCATGCATGCGATTTCGCGGTCTGATTCTCGAGCCGGTACCCGGTCAGAAAGAGGTCCTGACAGGGGGGAACCTGTGGATGCGTGATTTCTTCATTCACGAAGGGGAGCTGAAATCCAGTTACGCGGACTATCTTGTCGCGAGCTTCTCCCCATTTGCGACGCCGGGTATCCATGTCATCCTGGATGCCCCGGCGGACTCGATGAGCGCGGCCTATTTCTCTCGGGAGAGCGAGAAGTTAGCTGCAAGGCTCTTCGGTGCCTACAAGCAAGAAAATCCAGCGAAAGACAAGAACAATCGATCGCTCGCACAGATCGATCATTAGGCAGACCCGCGGCTCCCTTCGGAAACGAGCACAACGACGCTTCGGCTCCCGACTTCATATCGATTGAGATTCTCAAGGGGTAGCAACGCATTTGGCTCCTCGATTGCATCATCACCCTCACGGGACGTATCGACAAGTCGGCACCAGCGTCGGGGCTGGAGTGTCGGCAGAGCGAAGTCGTGGGCCTCCCAATGGGCGTTCGCCATCAGGTAAATATCCTCGGCCTGCCCTTGCTGCGTATATCCGCTCAGATGCATGGCGAGGCTTCTTGACTCGTCACCCCAGTCCGGTTCCCCCAGACGGAATCCGTGCCAGTTGATTTCGGGACCGAGACCGTCTCTCACCGTAAAGCTGTCGTGGCGCAGTAACTGGTGTGCCTTTCTGAAAGCGATCAACAGCTTGAAGAAGCGGTAAAGGCTTCGATTGGATTCCAGCCGGTCCCAGTCCATCCAGCTAGTGCGGTCGTCCTGGCAGTAGGCATTGTTGTTGCCCCCTTGCGTACGCCCCATTTCGTCTCCGGCCAGAATCATCGGCACGCCGCGCGAGAGGAGGAGCAGCGTCGCGAAGTTGCGCACCTGGCGCTCACGCAGGACTTGGATAGAGGGATCGTTCGCCGGCCCTTCATCGCCGCAGTTCCAACTGAGATTGTGGTTGTCGCCGTCCCGATTCTCCTCCCCATTGGCATCATTGTGCTTTCCGTTGTAGCTGACCAGGTCCGCCAACGTGAACCCGTCATGGCTGGTCACGAAGTTGATGCCATGGCCGGGCTCGCGGCCGCTCTGAAAGAGATCCGAGCTACCGGCCAGCCGTGTCGCCAGGCGCCCTATCGTACCCGGGTCACCGCGGACAAAGCGCCTGATGTCATCGCGGAAGTAACCGTTCCATTCCGCCCAACGTCCCCAGTTTGGGAAACGTCCAACCTGGTAAAGTCCCGCGGCATCCCACGCCTCCGCGATCAGCTTTGTGCCGGCGAGAACCGGATCGCCGGCGATCTGCTCCAACAAAGGGGGGCTTGAGAGCACATTGCCGTTCTGGTCGCGCCCTAGAATCGATGCGAGGTCGAAACGGAAGCCGTCGACATGCATTTCCATTACCCAGTAGCGCAGACTATCCAGGATGAAATGTCTGACATAGGGGTGATTGCAATTGATGGTATTTCCGCACCCGGAAAAATTCATGTAGCTGCCGTCACCTGAAAGCATGTAGTAGCTGCTGTTATCGACCCCTTTCAACGAGTACGCCGGACCACGGTGATCACCCTCGCCGCTGTGGTTGTAGACGACGTCAAGAATGACCTCGATTCCCGCGGCGTGCAGTGCCTTTACCATGTCCTTGAATTCATTCACCTCACTGCCGGGTCCTGTGCCCGCGGCGTATCCCGCTTTGAGGGCAAAAAAGGACAAAGGATGATACCCCCAGAGGTTTCGCAAAGGAGAGCCGTCCTCCGGGTTCACACGAGCATTGTCTAGCTCGTCGAATTCGGTGACCGGCAACAGCTCCACGGCGGTGATTCCGAGGTCCAGCAGGTGGGGTATCTTTTCGACCAGACCCCGGAATGTGCCTGGTCCGGCCACGCGGGAGCTGGCGTCTCGGGTGAATCCACGCACATGCAGCTCGTAGATCACGGAATCCGCGAGCGGTCGGTTGATGGGCTGATCCAACGCCCAGTCATAATCGCGACTGACGATCAACGCCCGGCGAAAGGCGTCGGGCGACTGGTGGGTGGAATCACCCCAAACGCGACGCCCATTGAGGGCGAGCGCATAGGGGTCCGCCAGTAAAACCTCGGCATCGAATCGGTGGCGGACCGATATCGGCCCGTCCATTCTGTACGCGTACTCTATTCCCGGGTTTAGACCGGCCACGAAGGCATGCCAGACGTCACCGGTTCGATTGCGCTTGGGGTCGAGCGGAAAGGCGGCAATTTCTGCCGCACTGCCGGGCAAAAAGAGAACCAGCGTGACGGCCGTGGCGTGTCGGGAGAAGATCGCAAAATTGATTCCACCCCGCTCGACGGTTGCGCCCAGGGGTAACGGGTATCCACGTTCGAACCCAAATTCCTCGGTTACAACGGAAAGCAAGTCAGGTCTGTTTGCCGTCGGCATGTGGATCCTCTCCGGGTTGCGACTGGGCGATCGTCGTCTGTCAAACAGGGCCGATCGAGTACCGCATCAGAGGCCTCGCTGCTCCCCTAAAGCAGTCCGGGGCCTGTCGGGGCCGCGTGCATCAGGCATAGCGCCGCCACAAATGCAGGAAGGTCTCCGCCGCCTTCGGCCATGGCGTGCCCAAAGGCAAGGAAAGTGCTGTTGCTGGCGCCAGGGGCACCGCCGTGCCCGGGCTCGACAAGAGCAACGGCAGCGCCGAGATCAACCGTTCTCTTGGGTAGCGGAGGGACCAGCTGGGGTGCCGCAGTACCTCGGCCGAACCGAAGTCGCGCAACGTGATCGCAACATTGCGCAGTCCGCCGCAGGAACCTCGTCCCTGACCCTTAGGGGTAGCTGGCGAGCAATAGGCGCCCCAGTCACCGATGCTCTTTCCAGTTCGCTTCCGCTCGAACCAGGACAGGGTCTCGAGCCAGATGCGAACCACCTGTTCCTGCCAGATCGCAGGGGTCTCCCTGGCGTAACGCCCGTAGTCCGGATGAAACTTATTCTCCCAGGCTTGAGCATAGAGACCCATAAACTCGTCCTTCCCTTCCCAATCCGTGGCGTGCAGGAGATCCAGCTTCCGGACATAGGAGGGGTGGTAGGTTTGGTTGCCCGCGAGTCGGGCATCGCCGACGGCCAGGATGGCCTTGAAAAGATACTTGAAGAAGACTTCCTGCTCTTCGGCGCTGAGCGTCGGGCTGCTCATGAGCCGATTCTGATTCATTAGCAGCAAAGCACCGCGGTTGAGCAGCAGTCGCGTGAACTCACCGAGGGGCAGCCTGTTGAACGGCATGGGCGGCATCGCCTTCAGAACGTCCGCGACACCGGCCACCACGCGGTGGCCCCAGATCATCTCCGCGTTCATGAGCGAGTATTCGGCCTTTGGTAGCATTTCCTCGCGCAGCAGAGCGAAGTCCACTTCTACCCCGACGTCACGCTCGAGCGCCTTTGCCTGCTCCGCCAAAGCCTGCTCCAACGAGTGACGCCGGGTCCGGTCGAGACCGCTCACGACAACGAAGTAATCGTAGTCGTTGTAGGGCTCGGCCAGACCGTCTCGCAAGACATAGCCCCCTTCCCCGCGGCCGTAGCCGCCCATGAGAACCAGGGCTCGGAATTTTGGCGGCGCCAGCAGCGCTTGCACCGCATCTGCTATCAGCGCCTGGTCTCGGGCAATTCGGGCCTCGGCGGACGCGTCGCCGTCCAGCGTGTAACGCTCGCGGTTGGGCGGTGCGATCTGGGCTTCAGGCAGCGCCATAGGTCTTCCGCCCCTCGATCAGTCCGCGCCAGCGGCCCCATTTTTGGACGGCGCGCAAGGGAATCGTGTGGACGAGCGCGTCGAGGGAGCCCTTTTTCACAACCCAGCCCAGGTCCCGCACAACCTCCATTCCGAAGGGAAGAAGGCAATATCGGAGAAAAGATGTGTTGAGCTCGCCGTCGCGGAAGATCCAGGCCTCCGCCTTGCCCTCGCCAAACTGGCGCTTGTATGACTGGCGCAGCGTGTAATTGTGAGAGTGGGTCGCGGCGGCGTCCGCCACGTAACGGATCTCCAGGCCCGCCTTGCGCAGGCGGAAGGACCATTCGATGTCCTCGGAGTACTGGACCCTGGTCTCGAACGGGAAGCGCTCGAGGACATCGCGGCGGGCGGCGGCATTGGCCATTGAAAAGAAATGCACCCACTTGGCGGCCTCGCGGCCATCGCCAAACGCCCGCTCGGTGTCCTTGACGAACAGGGCGCGACAATCCGGCCGAGCGGTTTGGCGACCGTACACGGCACCTACCCGGGATTCCGCCAGGGGAGCAATAAGTTTTTCCAGCCAGACCTCGCTCTCGGGTGTGGCGTCGGAATTGATGAAGACGACGACATCGCCACCCACCGTGCGCACCGCGTCGTTTAGCACCGTGCCCGGATTGTACTTGGCCGAATCGTTCTGGCGTATGCGCTCGGCATCGTTGTACTCCTGAATGATCTCAAAGGTGCCGTCTGTGGAGGAAGAGTCGAAATTCCATAGCTCGAAGTTCGGGTAGGTTTGCCGACGGATCATCTCCAGCGTCCCCCGAATGACGCCCCGGTCGTTGTAGGAGCGCATGGCTATCGCCACCCTGGGCAGATACGCACTCTCTTCCGGTCGATCGACTTCTGTATCCATCCATTTCCTCGAGTTTGTCGTCGTTTACGCTGAGCGCCTTCTGAGACGAACGGATTCGGCCCTCTGCCCCGACCGTCTGGTGGTATGGCGGCGGTGGTGCCACGACTTCATTCGCCAAGCAATGCGTGGCCAGTGCATCCTTTTGCTCCCTGCCCATGGGCTGGACGACACCAGGCAGGTCGGCGAGGAAGCCCGCAAGCTAATCCGCGGTCTCTCAACTCGCCGCACTTTGGCCACCGGAATCAACGATTCCGGCGCCAACTTTCCCCACTGAACAGCATCTTCAGACCGCTCAGCAGGTATCCCATGTCCTTTCTCCAGCTCTGCTCCCGGGCGTAGAAGGCGTCGCTCAACAGGCGTTCTTCCAGCGGGGAGTCTTCCTTTAGATTGAGCTGGGTGGGTCCCAGAAGGCCCACGGGTGCTTGATCGCGCACCATCTCCCAGTCCTCGGTCCGGGCCGCCGATTGTTCGGGCGTCAGCGGGGAAACACCGACGAGACGCAGGTCTCCCCGAATCACGGCAAGCAGCCCGGGTAGGTTACGCAGTACCGGAATGTCGGTGTTCCAGTGTTTCGCGATAGATCCGTTAGCGACGGCATCCCCGACAGGAAGGGGTGAACGGTTGCCGACGAACTCGTGGCTCACCATCAGCGCTCCTCCGCCGGAAAGAGCAGCCGCAGCGGCAGCGATCGGCCAGAGGGGCAGCGACAACACTAGCAGCAATCCTCCAGCCAGACGATCCCAGCGCGAAACCCGCGGACGTTCTGCGGTCATGCCCAAGTTGCCAAGGAGAAAGGCATCGCTGATCTTGAGTATCGCGCCGGTGTCTACTCGTATGAGTTGGTTGCTAACGACGATCGCGTTACCGACTTCCACCAACTCACCCACATAGGTGCGGGGCAGGATCACACTGTCGCGAACCGTAGCGGCACGGTCGACGACCACGTCGTCGCCGATCACCACCTCTCCAAGCAGCTCCGCTTCCGGGTGAATGCGGCTGTTGGCACCGACGTAAGCCACCCCCTTCTTTAGGCTCTTCGGGGAGACCGTGGCCCTTCTGCCAGCGTAGAGACCCAACGCGACGCTACGCCCAGCAACGCCCAAACCCGGAAATCGCCCAGCGACCAGATCAAGATTGGTCCTGTGGAAGGCCGGAAGATCCTCGATACAGTCCAGACTAGCGTCAGCAACAAAACAACCGCCCGCGGTTGGGAGAGGCTTGGGCTTGTCCCAACGCAGGCTATCGATCAACTCGCCGGGCTCGGGGCATCCTGGGCGCAGGAGGAACAGCGCACCGCGGGGATCTTTTCCCACTGCGCAGAATACGGCGGTACCCGTCTTGCTTTGGGCCTGATCCAGGAACTCCCTTGTTGTGGGAGAGCGCAGCACGTCGCCGCGTAACACCAGCACGGCTTCGGCATCCACCAGGTTCAGACGCGGCCAAACGGCTGATGGGGGCTCCTCGCCACGGCTGAGCACATAGCGGATGCTCGCCCCCCAGCGTTGACCATCTCCGAGGACGCTCGCGCCGGACTGCTCGCTACGGCTCGACGCGACGACCACCAAATCGCGGACACCGGCACCCACCAGCTCCTCGATCGTGTATACCAGCAGCTCCTTTCCGGCAACCGGAAGAAGAGGTACGGCCAACTTTTCCGTGAGGGGCTCGAGCTCGGCGCCCAAGCGATCTGCAAATACGAGTGCGCGCATGCGCTCTTTGCTCCCTTAATAGGCTCCGGTGCCAAACAATAGGGCGGGGACCGTCTTCAACAAAATCTTGATGTCGGTCCAGAAGGACTGAGACTGGATGTACTGCACGTCGAGCTCTACCTGCTGGTCGAACGGTATGTCGGAGCGGCCAGACACTTGCCAGATACAGGTAATCCCAGGGATCACCTCAAGGCGTCGGCGATCGGACAAAGAATACTCGTCCACCTCCTGCGGAACCGGGGGCCGCGGCCCCACTAAGGACATGTCGCCCTTCACCACGTTCCACAGCTGCGGCAATTCATCGATGGACGTCTTCCGGATAATGCGACCCACCTTGGTTACCCGCGGGTCATCCTTCATCTTGAAAGTGACCCCCCCTTCCATTTCGTTTTGCGCCATGATCTCCGTCTTTCGCTCCTCCGCATCGGTGTACATGGAACGAAACTTCCACATGGTGAACAGCGTACCCCAGCGTCCCACTCGCTTCTGTTTGAAGAGGATAGGCCCGGGATCCTCCAACCGGATGGCGATACCCACGGTCAGGAACACGGGAAAAAGGAGTACCAGAAGAATGGCGGCGACGACTATATCGAATACCCGCTTGACCAGATAGGCCCCTTTCACGACACCCACCCATCCGGCTCGCTTCAAATAGAAGCGCAACCGGTGCTTGAACGTCGACTGACCGATGCTGCCGTAGCGCTCCAGCAGAAGCTCGCGCATTTTTTGCTCGTGGGTCTGTTCTTTCATTCCACGTCGAACGATCCTGTAATCTGCGAATGAATGGGAAAAAGAGACTAACCGCCCGAACCCTTTGGCAAAGCAAACCGCTCCGGGTGCTTCGCCTGCCGCCGCACGCGGAATAGAAAGAGGGGGTTGCCTATCACGTAGCGCCGCCACATGCGACCGGGTTCTTGCATCAACCGGAAAACCCACTCCAGCCCCATCTCCCGCATCCATACCGGTGCGCGCGCGATGCGCCCAGAGTAGAAATCGAACAGCCCGCCGACGCCCATGGTGACCGGCGGCACCAGTCGATCCCGCCAGCGTCCTAACCAAAGCTCCTGACGGGGTGCACCGAAGGCTGTAAGCAGGATCCGTGCCCCCGAATCGTTTATCGCGTCAACCACGGCTTCTTCTTCCTCGGGTCGAAAATAGCCGTCTCTCGCGCCCGCGACCTTCAGCTCGGGAAAGCGTTTGACCATATTGTCCGCCGCGGCCTGGGCAATGCCGGGCCGTGCACCGAGCAGATAGATTGGAAGCCGTGCGCGTGCTGCCGCCTCACACAGTAAGGGAAACATATCTGTCCCGTTCACGTTCGCTTGCAATGCTTGACCGAGCATACGGCAACCGAGGTGGACGCCGATCCCATCCGGCAAGACACGATCCGCCTGGGTCAGAATGTTACGGTAATCCATGTTCTTCCAGGCAATATTGAGGCAGTCCGGATTGACGAAGGCCATCAGTTTTTTTCCCGTACCCGCTGCATTGGTGACAACCCAGTCCACGGCCTCGTTCATGGTCGTGTTGACCACGGGTATTCCGAAGAAGTTGAGAATCGGAGGCATTTCCCTCGGAGTACCGCCTCCGCCAAGGACGCTAGACACCATCGATCGCGCCGCAAGCCCCAGGTCACCCTTGACCGTCTGACTGTAAACCAGGTCCCGATCCATCGCCGACTCGCGTTCATGAGCCATTCCGATGCGGCTTCGGATTCGGAACGGCGAAATCAAGCCCGGCCGGACCGTGAACCGCACCAAATCTTCGACCGGAACGGCGGCAGCGTCTTCTGCAGTCAGCGGTCGAGGACCAACAATGGCCATGTCGCCCCGAAATACGTTCAACCATACCGCGAGATCGCGAAATCGCCCGTTTCCGGCGAACGAGAGGCGGCGGAAAGGAATCTGATACCGGCCGACCAGCCTGTTTCCCGCTAACGCAGAACCCGCCTGATGCCGACTCCGCAACGCCAGCGTCACCAACAGCGGCGATAGAAGCACAAGCAGCGAAGCGCTCGCGACAACATCGAAAACGCGGGGCACAAGCTCTCCGAGCAACGCGAGCGTAGGATGGGATCGTCGCCGAAAGCCCGCGAGCCAGCGGCTCTTCCGCGAAGCGCCCAACGGACCGGGAATTTCTAGTGGAGGCTTTGCCATAAATCCTGGACCTGCAATGTTCGGGCCTGCAATGTTCTTCGAAAGCTAGCGGTATTAGAAACCGCCCTTGGGGGTCTCCTTCTCCCTATCTTGCCTCGCAGAATGCAACGCATTTTGCGACCTCACCGAAGGAGATGGGCTCTATGGATCCAACGGAACTACCCCCCTCCTCCAGGCTTTACGGCAATTGGCCGGGGCGATGGTATCAAGCGGTGAAGCGTGATGTCCGGTGGGCAGTTGATCCGTACCGGCAGCCCCGAAGCGCCGGTTCCCCGATGGGTGTAACCCTGCATGCGCCCATGACGCCAACGGCCCGACAACTTATCCCGGGGACATCGGGCATTGCCGATGATTGGTATCCCACCGGGAAGGCAGACCTGGCCGCCATGGGTATGGCCACAGAGATAAAGGTCTATGCCGGACGCTTCCGCCTGTTCTGTTACCTCCGGTGAGTGAACCAGCAACAGCACCGGCTCTGATGCATCCACGTCGGCCATGGCCCGTGCAAGATCGGCAACCTCGTAATAATGCGCATCGTCTAGCCCAACGAGCCAGATTCGGTGTTCGCCGCGCTCGATGGCAAGCGACTCATTGAGCAGCATTTTCATGCCCAGGCCTTCCAAATGGGGAACCATTTCTATGAAGTCATGGTTGCCCAAGATACCCACGACCCCATCGGGACACTTCAGTACCTCCATCAGCCGGGACATGCGTTGCACCGTCTCGTCAAAGACACCGGAGGTGTCGAAACGATAATCGCCCGTGATCACGCACAGATCGTACTCCAGCCCTGCGACGGTGTGGCACAGAAGTTCGCCGCCGTCGCGGATCTCATCGATGTGAAGGTCCGATAGATGCAGGATTCGATAGCCATCGAAGGACTGCGGAAGACCCTCAATGGGAATTTCAAACTCCAGTAGGCGGTAGCGCAGTGTGTTAGCGCGAGCCCACCCCATCAACCCGGTCATGCTTAGAACCACTCCAAGAACTTTCGGCATCAGGTCGAAGTTTTCCCAGTAAAATCGAAACACCCTGATGGTGCGAACATCAAACCGCATGACAACATGCTCGGTCTGACGCATCAGGCGGCTGCTTAGATGCGCCTCTGGCAACCGCTCTTGCAAGCGGCCCAACGTCTTGGCGTCCATCGAATAAGGTGTCTCCTGAAACGCAAACGCGTGTGCAACAGAATACGCCCTTGGCTGACACCTTTCGAGCACGCAGAATGGTCAGGTAGACGGGAACTTGATGCACCCTTCGTCAGCCGCTCTGTCGGTAGTCGCCTCTGCGCTGGGCTGGCGACGAAAAACACGTCCTGTCCCCGCAAGCATTGGCCAGGAAGGTCGGGGACCCGATCGGGAAACAAACAGCCTACCTCATGCGTGGGACAATCGGGGCCTTGTCAGGTCGCGCAGCCAATCCGACGAACGAAATCACGAATACCGGACGCCATAACCCCTTCTTCCGGGTATACCCTGTGCGCATATGTTCTTGCCGGCTCAACGAAAAGGTCGTGCATAGGTTTAACCTGTTCTTTGAATTGGCGTTCAACGCGCCTGCCAGGTCTAAACTCCGATCATCGGCATTACGCGAGAGACGTCTTGAATGGTGGGCTTGCTCCGATGCGTCTACATCAAGGCTCTCTCGAACAGTTCTGACAACGTACAATCACCATCGATCGATCAGCGTTGCAGGTTTCTTCTCATGACCAAACTCCAGCCCGTCATCCTTTCAGGAGGCTCAGGGACCCGGCTGTGGCCATTGTCGCGCCGCGCCTATCCCAAGCAGTTCCTGGCCCTGATCGACGACGCCTCGCTGTTGCAGTCGACGGCGGCGCGCCTCGACAGTCTGCGGGACATGGCCGGGGTCGCCGCACCGCTGATCGTCTGTAACGAGGCGCATCGGTTCCTCGTGGCCGAGCAGCTGCGCGCGAGCGGGCACGCGGCGGGCAACATCCTGCTCGAGCCGGTGGGGCGCAACACAGCGCCCGGCCCTCACCCTTGCAGCGCTCGATGCCGCAGCCGACGACCCGGTACTGATCGTGATGCCGGCCGACCACGCAGTCAAAGATGTCGAGGCATTTGCGGGCGCCGTTGCCGCCGGTCTGCAGCATGCGGCGGCGGGCAAGGTGGTGACCTTCGGAATCGTGCCGGACGCCCCGCAGACAGGGTTTGGCTACATACGCGCGGGTGCCGCGGTCGATGCCCAGAGCTTCATGCTGGACGCGTTCGTCGAGAAACCGGACCGTGCGACCGCCGAGTCCTACCTCGCCAGCGGGGACGATTTCTGGAACAGCGGGATATTCCTGCTGCGCGCCACGCGATGGCTCGAACTGATCGACCGCTTCAGGCCCGATATCGCCGCTGCTGTGCGCAGCGCATACGCATCCGGTCGAGCGCGACATGGATTTCTTTCGCGTCGACGCAGAGAAGTTCGCCGCCTCGCCGGCTGATTCGATCGATTATGCGGTCATGGAGCCCCTGTCGCGCGAGGCCGGCGAATGCCTGGTCGTCCCGCTCGATGCCGGCTGGTCCGACATCGGTGGCTGGGCTGCACTGTGGGAGGTGTCGGAGCGCGATGCCGCCGGTAACGCTTGTCACGGCGACGTGATGACCTTCGATGCCCACGACAATCTGCTGCACGCCCAGCACCGGATCGTCGCCGCGGTCGGGGTGCGGGACCTGGTCGTGGTCGAGACGCCGGACGCGGTGCTGGTCGCCCACAAGGATCACACCGAGGATGTCAAGCGGATTACCGAGCAACTCGATGCGCAGGGGCGCTGCGAAAGTGAGTTCCATCGCCAGGTGCATCGCCCATGGGGTTCGTTCGAGGGCATGGACCAGGGCGAACGTTTCCAGGTCAAGCGACTGACCGTGAAGCCCGGTGCCTCGCTGTCGCTGCAGATGCATCATCATCGGGCCGAACACTGGATCGTCGTCAGCGGTACCGCGCGGGTCACCCTTGACGACACCGAATACCTGCTGAGCGAGAATCAGTCTACCTACATCCCCATCGGTACGCGCCACCGACTGGAAAACCCGGGCACCATCCCGCTCGAGATCATCGAGGTGCAGTCCGGCTCTTATCTGGGTGAAGACGATATCGTGAGGTTCGAGGACGTCTATAATCGGGCCGGCAGCAAGGGGTGAATTGGCCCCTGCATTTTTCGCCTTTGCGCTTTTCCTCTGGGCTACTGCCACCCGGTGAGATTCCACCGCCAAGAAGGAAAAGGCACCGTAGATCCCGATGGTGGCCACCGCATCCAGGTTTCTAGACCAGGGCATACGTGATGATGCCCTCCTTCGAGACCTAAGCACGCCGAGTTGAGGAGGAAATGACGCCGAACATCGAGGGGCCGGCCCGTTTGGTCTTCTCCGCGCCGTCGGCGGCTAAGAGTGGGCGTGGACGCAGCGGGCTTGTACGACAGTCGCCAAGCGAGTGGAACCGGAGAGTCTCCTCAACAGATTGCGCTGCTGGAATTCTCGATAGCGTGACGTGAGCGAGGTCGTGAGTAACTACCCCTACAACCCCGAGAAGTTCACGATCGCATCTGGCGTCAACCGTTCTCGATGTCGCGAGATCGAGCCAGCTTCAACTGGCACAAGCAGGATTCTGCTTTGCGCGGTGGCGGCAAGTGGGATCCGGCGCGGGCCCGCTGTTCGGCACGAACCTTCCCTAGCCCACTCTCGCTTTCGCCTGCAGCTTTCAGAGTTGCACTGTCACGCCACCAGGTGGCGTTGCCTGATTAATAGCGTAACGCCGTTATTCGCGGCCTCCCGGCCGCAATGCACTATGCGGGGACAGCCAGCCAGAAACGCATCTACTCAGAATCAGTATATAAACTCGGCGCCGAGCGGAGCCTTCTCGAAGAGAATCAATTTTGCGCTATCCTCCGGCAACAGCCCACATCTGGGCGATCGCCCGCTTCAGAGAAAGCAATGACGTTTGCGTTGTGCACTGCAGCAGTGCCGGAGCATCAGATGACTTCATGCCCGGTCATAGGTGAACCACGGCAACCATACGCATAGCTGACATCCATCCGCCCCGACGTGTACGCAATCTCTCTCGATAGGTGCGGGAACCTCATTTCGCAAACCGCCTATCGGAGTAGGCAGCGGATGCACGTCGAGGATGAGTCATTTTTGCATCGGCAAAGATGACATGCTTGGCTTCGCGGTACCGCTCACTCGCGGACGGTCTGAAAACGAAGGCTGTTATCAGCAGCAGAAACAGGGGCGCGCCAAAGAAAGCAATCCAGAAGTAGGCATCGTGCATGTTGAATACTCCTCACAAAGCCAACCGGCCTCCGCGACTTGTGCCGATCAGCGATCTCGCTTGATATCTCCGTTGCCATTATATGCGGGCCGAAAATCCCGCCTTCAACACCACCGGTTGTGCGGATAGCCGGGGTAATCAGCGCATATCCGAGATCAACACAAAGCGGCCAAGGTTCTAATGCGCTCACGCCCTACCCTTCAATTTCAGCAGCGCCACCACCGACATAGCGTCGTGGATCTCGCCCCGCTCGGCCATGGCGATCGCGTCGACCAGCGGGAGGCGACGGACAACTATCTGCTCGGTGTCATCAAGATCGAGTTCGGCCTGGGTGAGGCCATGAGCAACATAGAGCCAAGCGCGCTCGTTGCTCACACTGTTGGAAAGCTGGAGTTCCCCGAGCAGAAGTTCAAAACGATCAGCGATAAGGCCCGTCTCCTCGCGCAACTCGCGGGCGGCGGTTGCAAGAAGATCCTCACCTTCGGGGCTACCTCCCTCGGGTATTTCCCATTCGTAGGTACCCTGGGCGTAGCGATACTGGCCGACGATCCAGGTATTGCCTTCCTCGTCGACGGGCACGACGCCCACGGCTCGGTTCTTGTATTCGACTACGCCGTAGATGCCGTCGCAGCCGGTAGCATTGGTGACGCGATCCTCGCGGACGCGGATCCACGGATTCTCGTAGATTTCCCGGGAGTCATGCGTTAGCCATGGATTACTCTGGTCCAGGGTGTGATCGGATTCTGACATGGTCAAGGTTAGCGGTAGAAAACCGCAGCTTACCAACGAAGTACGTGACCCGGGGGAATAGTCGAGCGCCATTTTCCCTACCAAACACACCGCCACCGGCTATAAATTCAACCAACGAAAGCGATTCGAGATGCAAGACTCCATGGAAGAATTCTGGCTCATTTGGTTTCCGTGCATATTGGCGGCCGCCTTGATCGCAGCGCTGTATGTCATCGCGCGGTTGTTGTCGTAATCTCATGCGGCAAATGACGGTAGCCGGCAAGCGTCGTCTGCGGCGTGGGCGGCACGGAACCTCCGTTTTTTTCCCGAAAGCGCCATAGCGTGAACGAGTGAGGCCGCCTCAATGAACAGCACCGTCATTTTTGGGAGATGGGCCGGCATGGGAGACGTCATTACGCAAAACGGTTGCGCAGCTTGCCCCGTTCTCGAGATCGCAATCAGCTCATGAAACGACCACCGTTGAAGGTCTTCTACTCCTACGCACATGAAGATGAGAAGGCGCGCGATCTGCTCGATGGCAAGGGCACGTTTTAGCCTGACGACCGGCTTACGTGAGCGCAACGTGACTGGCTTGGAATGGTCTCAGGTAGACCTTACTCGGCGAGTGGTGTATGTGCCGACGAATTCCCGCGGTTATTTGCCGCGGCCCGCTGAGGGCGCTATCGGCGATGGCTGCGTAGGAGACGCCGCGCTGGCTCAACGTTGGCCGGTCGCCGGGTGCGCATGGGCTGACAACGAGACGGGAAAGAGGTAAGGCGAGTCCTATCGCATGCGTGAGGCCAAAGAACGGGCGGCGCGAAAACTGCCCGCCAAGAAACGCCAGCGCCGCCCCCAAGCGACCGACACCGGAGACCCCTCACCATGAGCCTTTCCATCACGCGCCTGCCTACACATTGGGATGCGGCCGAGGCCTATACCGTGATCGCGTTTCTCGACCTGCTGCGCGACCAGCTCTGGGAAACCTATGGCGATCAAATCACCGACCTGCTACGGGCGGCCGACACCGGACCGAACTACGATGAGCAGCAAATCGAATTGGCCTTTGATGACGACCTGGGTTTTTAGACGGCAGGTATAGCCCCGCTCAGCGGATACGCCGAAGGACCGCTGCGGGCAGTGGCGCCCGACCCCCGGCTACCTCCGCGGCACATAGCCGCGCTTTCATGTCGGCGATAACACACGACCTCAAGCACACCTTCGGCAGGCGTTTGAGAGCCGTCGGCGTACCGCTGGAGACCAGAAAAGTACTGCTCGGGCACCGTAACGGCGACATCACGTCGCACTACTCAGCTCCCGAGATTGAGGAACTGTTGGAAGCTGCAAATCGTGTTTGTGCAGTGCAGTCACGCAAAAGTCACGCAATGACTTTGCTTAAAAGAAAAACGGCCTAGAGATCACTCTCCAAGCCATTGTTTCTAAAACACAAATTTGGTAGCGGGGGCAGGATTTGAACCTACGACCTTCGGGTTATGAGTTCGCGAATGCCTCTAAAACCGATTATTTATCAACTACTTGCCGGGACGCCCGTTGTCACGCAAGCAGGACAAAGCACAACAATGCAGGACTGAGTCCCGCAAAAGTCACGCACAGCTTTTGCGGATCACCGTGCAGTGAAGCGACACACCGTTTCGAATATTTCGAATATTTGCTACACTTCGATTATCCTCAAGCAGAGGAAATGGCTATGTCAACGTCTACTAACAAAGTTCCCTCCCTGCCGAGTGACGAAGATATCGCACTCGCACGGGAATCGGGCCGCAGACTCGCCGCGATTATCGGCAAGGGCGACCAGGCACAACTTTGCCTTTACGACGGGGATGAAAAGATCGTACTCCCCATGGCGGCGATGCGCACCCTGGCCGAAGTACTAAATCAGATGGCGCAGGGCAATGCTTTCTCGTTGGTTCCCATTGGCTACACGCTCACAACCCAGCAGGCGGCAGACCTGCTCAACGTTTCACGGCCCTACTTCGTCAAACTCTTAGAAAATGGAGAGATCCCCTTTACAAGAGTGGGGCGTCACCGCCGGATCAAATACGAAGATCTCGTGGCCTACATGGCGAAAAGAGACGCTGAGAGCGAGGAAGCGATGGCGGTATTGGCCAAACAAGCACAGGAACTCGGGCTGGGATACTGATTGGCCAATTTCACCGTCATCTATGATGCCTGTGTCCTGTACCCGGCCCCAATGCGAGACCTGCTCATGTGGCTGGCGCTGACGCGGAAGTTTCGTGCCCGCTGGACCGAACAAATCCAAGATGAATGGGCACGTAATCTTCTGGCTAATCGACCGGACCTTGGCAAAGAGCAAGTTTCCCGAACAATTACCAAGATGAATGAGGCTGTTCCGGATTGTCTTGTGACCGGCTACGAACACATCATTGACCAGCTGGACCTGCCTGACCCCGATGACCGCCATGTCCTCGCAGCCGCAATCCGGTCTGGCGCCGCAGCCATAGTGACAACCAATCTCAAAGACTTTCCCGAAGCTGTCCTATCTGAATTTGATATCTTCGCCATTCATCCAGACGATTTCATTATGGACTTGGCAGATCTCGAACCACAGGTCTTGGAACGCGCTGCCAAATTTCAGCGTGCGAATTTGACCAATCCCGTCATTGACGGCGAAACGTTCGTCGAAACCATTCGGCAACAAGGACTGCCGCAGGTCGCGAGTTTTTTGAGCGACCGTATCGATCTGATTTAGCGATAGGCAGTTAAACCGCAGATAGTCAATTGAGTACCTGCGAATCTTGTGCGGGGCGAGTTATTAACTTTCACTTAGAAACGGCAACTTCGGCAGTCTTGTTCCGGAGTGCAAACTCCCCTACCCTGCGCCGCCATGAAGGACCTGCTGGTACTCCTTGCACATTTATTGACCACGATCGCCAAACTTCTGGGGCCCGGTGGTACCAGGGCCGTCGTCGCCGACAGCCTGTTGATGAAGCAGCAGCTCCTCGTTATCAATCGTTCCCGGCGACGTGCGCCCAATCTCTCTGCATTGGATCGGTTTCTGTTCGGGTTGTGGTCGCTGTGGAAAAGGACATCAAGGCCCGACGTGCTTTTTTACGACCCCTGACAGCGGGGTCGCTGAGCCGGCTGCCGAACTGGACATCTCCATATGGCGCTTTATACTACGCCATATGGGAACACTGAAATCAGAAAACCGCATCTACCGTCCGCAGGCGTCGACCAAGACCGCGCCGGCGGCCACGTTCGCGCCCAGTGAGGTCTACAAACGCCTGGGGCTGATCAAGGCAGACCGCTCGGAGCTGGTCCGGGTGCTGCGCATCGGGGTACCCGTCGCCGTGTTCAGTAAGCTCGCCACCGAGATCGGCACCTCCCAGGCCACCCTGGGCAGGGTCATCGGCCTACCCTCGTCCACCCTCACCCGTCGACGTCAATCCAAACGACTGAGCCCGGACGAAAGCGACCGGCTCTACCGCGTGGCCTCCGCTTACCGGAGCGCCTTGCAACTGTTCGAGGGCGAGCGCACAGCAGCCCAGCGCTGGCTGAACGAGCCGGCAAAGGCGCTCGGCGGTAGCAGCCCGATCGACTACCTGGATACCGAGGCGGGCGCCGAGGCCGTGCACGACTTGATCCTGCGTCTCGAGCATGGCGTCATCACCTGATGCCCACGTTTTTTCGCCTGGTCAAGGCACGCTATGCCGATCAGGCGTTTGACGGGGAGGGAGCCAAGCTCAGCGGGGGACGCTGGAACAGCAAAGGCGTGGCGGTCGTCTATGCCGCCGACAGTATTGCCTTGGCCGCCCTGGAACTGCTCATCCACCTGCACTCGCACGAGATCCTCAACAGCTATCGTCTCTACCGCATCGAAATTGGCAATGCCGACCTCTTGTCTCTGGACGCGCGCGATCTTCCCAAAGACTGGCGTATTGATCCGCCCCCGTCGTCGACAGCACACGTGGGTGATGGATGGGTCGCCTCTAACGACTCCTTGGCGCTAGCGGTTCCCAGCGTGGTGATCCCTTCGCAACAAAACATTCTCATCAACCCGGCGCATCCCCGCTTTGATCGCGCCCTGAAGACCGTGCGCCCAGAATCGTTCGTGTTCGATCCGCGACTGCTCAAGGCCTGATCGGTAACCCGCCGTTAACTCGATCCGCGTAAGTGGCCGATGCGCTCGCCGGATGATCGGTGCCAGTCCTGGTGCGTTGGTATCAGAGGCCGGCGACCGCGTTCATTTGATTGCTACGTCGTTACAGGTACTTCTTGAAGGTACTCGACGTAACGGCAACGCTAAGCGCGAACAATGTCGCAAACGGCAGTACGATGAAGGTGGGATGCAGACTGAATGGCAGGGCGAGGTAGATCACCCAGCTGAGGACCAGCAAAGGCATCGCGGAACGTTTGGCCCAATGATAGACGAACGAGCTTTCCCTGCCCCCGCCCCAGCGGCGCAGATCCCGCTTGACGAAACCGTCGACCAGCGCGACGAGACTGAACAGCACGAAGACCGGCATGGCGAGGGTCAGGATGGCCAAGCGTACGGAAAAGACCTGGGTCACCTGCATGCCCGCGATCACGAACTCGGCCACGGGCTGGTAAAGACGGTGCAGCCTCGGTCGCAGTCCCTCTTCGTCGACTCTCGGTGGCGCCGACAGCCAGGCGATGAAATCCGCGAAGCCCGTGAACTCAAACAGGGCATAGTAGGTCTTGTCGGCGACGGCCTTGGCGAACTCGGCCGGGCTCGAGGTCACGACGCTGCGCCGAAAGTCCGAATCCAGGTAACCGATCTCCGCCTCGAGCATGGACCGGCTGTGCTGGAGGCCTTCTTCCGGCCACCAAAAAACCATGCCCACCCATTCGGTCAGTATCGAAAACAGCAGCGCCAACAAAAGCCACTTCACACCCTGCGCGAGCGTCGTCAGCGCGGTCGAGATCAGCCCCTGCCGGACCTCGCGACGTCTCGGGTCGGCGACCGCCTCAGCCATCGTCGTTCTTTTCTGAGGAGGTGGCGGGAGATTCAACGGATGGTGCTGCATCGGCCACCGCATGCCACCAGGTCTCGCGCTGCCGGTACCATTGATCGTTGGTGATGTAGGTCCGTTCCATCTCGTTGGCGACCGCCGCCAGGCTCTCCGGCATGACCGGGTCCATGCGGGTGTCCGGCAGTGGCATGCGCAGCTTCCACAGCTGCCCGCCCTCGAGCAGCGCGAACGCCTGGCCCTTCGGCAGGGCGACCAGTTCCGCCGGGGTGAGCATCGGCACCTCGGAGACGCTGATGCGGTCTTCGTTGCGCGACTTGAAATCGACGCCCGAGGTGGGGTCCGAGGAATCATCGACGCCGGACACGCTCATCAGGGTGAACACCTCGACCTTGGGTAACTGATCGGTCAGCATCTCGGCGGTGGCCAGCTCCTTCACCCGGAGCATCACGAGGGTGTTGAAGTTGCCGGCCACCTGCCCTGCCTTGGCCCGGTTGCCGATCCGCGCCTCCACATCCGACCAGGTCTGGGTGTAGGCGGTCACCTGGAAGCCCGCGCCGCCGGCCTTGTTCAGGAGCGGCACGAACTCGTCGCCGATCAGCTCGTTGAACTCGTCGGCGTGCAGGGAGATGGTCGGCATGGCTGACGATCCCTCTGTCACGGACCGCACCGCTTGGGCTGTCGCCCGGATCTTCGACGCCGTGCTTGTAGATATGACCGGCCACCGAGACCAGGTCCGCGAACATGGCGTTGCCGACCGCACTCGCCACCGTGGTGTCGGTCAGCGCATCCAGTCCCACATAGACGATCCCCTTTTGCCGAATCACCTCCAGCCACTCGAAGATGGGCCGGTTGTCGTCGGCATCCAGGTAGTTGGGGGAGATCAGCTCGGCGATCTTGCCGGTGGTGAGCTTCTCCATGAGCGGACCGACCGAGCTGACGATCTTGTCGAAGTAGGTCTTGTCGTACTTGAACGCCGAGACCAGTCCATCCAGGACGGGATCGTAGAGGTCTTGTGCCTGCAGGTAGCGCATCAACGCAATCGCGTCCCGGTCGCGCCCCTTCAGCGCCGAGGAGAGATTCCGCTCACTGATCTTGGCGGCAATCTCCTCGACTTCGCCCGCCCAGTTTTCCTGCCCGTGCCGCCGCAGGTGCTCGCGGGCGTACTCGACGAACAGCGGCTCGATGTCGTTGATGTAGCGGCGGACCTGTTGGTAGTCCGGACGCCGGCCCAGCGCCACCAGGGCGCGCGCGATGATGTTGACGAAGCGCCACGCGAACTCCTTGAACGCCGCCGAGTTGCCTTCGCTCGGCAGCTGGTTGGCGATGCGGGTGGCGACTTCGGTAATCCGGGAGAAACTGCCGATGGCGTTGTAGCGCGCGGACACCTCGGGATAGCCGAGATGAAACAGGTAAAAGTCTTTCTCCCGTCCGGCCCGTTTGGCCTCCGCATAGACCCGGCGCAGCAGATCTGCATCGCCCTTGGGGTCGAAGACGATCACCACATCTCCGCGGCGGATGTCCTGGGTGATCAGGATCTCCGCCAGCCGGGTCTTGCCGACCCGTGTGGTGCCCAGCACCAGGGTATGGCCGACGCGCTCACCGATGTCCATCCAGACATCCTGCTCTTCGGGCTCCACGGCGTGCAGTGCGGGCTTGCCACCGACCGGTGGCAGGGGCTTGAGCGGATTCCACCAGGCCCGGCTGCGCAGCCCGGCTGCCACCTGTTTCAGTAGCAGTGTCTCTTCCCAGGCCACCTCCTTGCGGCGGGCCCAGTGATAAAGCGACCCAGGTTGAACGTAACGTTGAACCTCCGGGCGGAGGGTGTCACGCAGGCGCTGGGTATGCTTCTGGGTCCAACGGAAGCCCCGGCCGAGGAAGAGTTTCCTCCGACTCACCGGCATCTGGTCCGCGCGCAACCGGTAGGTGGGCAGTCGGCGCAGGTTGCGCTGGTAGGTCAGCACCCGCCAGGCCTGGCGCCAACGCATGAGTCCGAGCAAGGCCAAGACCAAAGCCGCACCGTAGGCCACGCCCGGGGGCATCATCAGTGCCCAGGGAGCGAGCACCGCGATGCCGGCCGTCGCGAGTGCGACAACCGCCGACCAGAGTTCGACCGGCGGACGCAGCAACGCCTCGACGGGGTGGCGGCTCACTGCTCGAGGCCATCTTTGGTAATCAACACCGGGTAATGCGACAGACCCAAGGCCTCGGCAATGTCGTTGGCCGAGGCCGGCAGAATCGGCAGCCCTTCGGCGATCGCCGCTATCGCGCGCAGATCGTCGAGCGTCTCTGCCTCGACCAGCATCCCGACCGCCCCGATCTCGGCGAGTCGATCGCGGTGGGTAGCGAGCCATTCTCTGGAAAAGCTGTCGGCGCCGATGAGAAAGAACGGTCGAGCGAAAGGCCGTTGTACGGCCCGCGGTTCCACCCTCCCCGGCATAAGTCCCGGCGACTGAATCGGCAGGATCCGCTCGAGATCCGCGGCACCCAAGGGCGGCGGTCTCGGTGGAGTCGGACTTGCCTGTGACCTATTCCCTTGATTCGGTTCCTCGTCGAACACCTCGAGAAAGGGGGCTAAGGGATAGGTCTTACCACTGTCGTAGATCACCGTCAGTGCAGAAAAAGCCAGGGATGGCGCCGCGAGTATCAAGATCAGCAAGGCCTTGCCCAACACACGATTGGTGTTAACTCGACGGATTGCCATGCCCGCCTCCTTAACCCCGTTGGGTAACGCGTTGCCAGTGCGCGCGCACCCGCGCCCGATACCGGGCCGCCCGCTGCGGACGGTTGGGCGCGTGGTAGCAACCCACGGCCGCCCACCAGTCTTGGCGGCTCTGGTGGCAATCGCGCAGGATCTCCGCCGCCACCCGCAGGTTGTGATAGGGATCGAGTGCGCGCTTTGGGCTCCCGAGGCGTTGTCCGTGATACCGCCAGTTCACCTGCATCAGCCCAATGTCGACAGATGTCCGCCCCTGGTCGAGCAGGCCTTGCAAGGCCGCTTCTGCCTCCTGCCGTGATGCAAAAAAGTGCCCCCTGCCCCGGACGTTCAGCGTCCAGGGCCAGGGGCGAACGTTGCCTGTACTGTCGACCCGACGGGCAGATTCCGTCAGGGCTACGGCGTACAGGACTTCGGCGGGGAGATCGTAGGCGTCGGCCACCTGTTGGTAGCCGACCGGGACCGATGCATGGACCGACGGATGAGACGCCAATCCCAGCGAGAGCAGCGCAAAGAGAACCCAGGGCGGTCGACGCAACATGCTCACAGTGCCGACGCTGACAGCACGGCCAGGACGTCACCGCGCCGGCGCAGCAGATAGGGCACGTCACCCTTTCCCTGGGTCAGTTCAGACAGCGCGCCACCATCGTGGTTGAGCGTGACCCGGCGACTGCGCACCCAGCGCGGCGCGATCATACTGTTGTTCGGCCCAGTCTCGGACGGCGTTGTCATCGTCGGGCGATAATCCAAGGAGATAGACATCGATCCCCGCCAGGGTGTCGGTCCGCTTGAGTAATCGCTGGAGGAGTACGTTGCAGCTCGCGCAGTCGGGCCGGGTGAAGAACAATACGCGATCATTGGGTTGCAGCGCCGCGTCGGCCGCCTCGGCTCTTGGTCGCTGCGCAGGGTCAATGAGCGGTTCCGCCGGGAAGAGCCGCCGCCATGCCTGATCGTAGGCATGCTGA
This sequence comes from uncultured Gammaproteobacteria bacterium, assembly GCA_963783675.1. Lineage (GTDB taxonomy): Bacteria > Pseudomonadota > Gammaproteobacteria > Competibacterales > JAHEDQ01 > JAHEDQ01. The sequence continues at coordinate 25,621 of CAWAOU010000001.1, read as the reverse complement.
AACGCAAGGATCCTTTCGGCATCGTCGCGCATCATGCGCGCCCAGCGTTCGGCATAGCTCTGGCGCTCCCCTTCATCTCGGGCATGGATACCCAACACCTCGACGGGGGAAAGGGTTGCCGGACTGATGCTGCCGCGAATCCCCTCCATCAAGTGCCGGTAGCGGCGCCACTCGATGTTGGAGAGATTCCAACTCTCTGCGCGTGTCTTCTCGATCGATGAAAGTGGCGTCATGACGTCGGTCGTCTGATCGAACTGGGAGCGTTCGATGTCCGAGGTGACCACCGGTCCCGCGTGGACCAACATGACTATCCCCAGGGCCAACGTGGTACCGGCCAACATCCATCCGCCTCTATTGGTCGGCGCAACCATGCCTCGCCTCTTCAGAGTTCACGCCAGAATTCACCGCGGTCGACGCACGCGGTACCGTCAGATCCCGTTGGATGAGCCGCCCGGCTGGGAACCGGCAAGGGCCATGCCTCGTCTCTACGCGAGGCGCAGTTCCGGTTTCCTTAGACTCGGCCACGAGATTTTTCTCGGTGCGGATTTCGTCGGTAGTCGACGCGTTTGAGCCGGCAGCCATGGCGCCGATCAGGATCAGAATGGCAAACACGATCTCCATGGGCTCACCTCGCTCCAGCTTCTGCGCTGGCGGATGGCCAGTGCCTAACGGGCTCACAGCGCTCAAAGCTCACCAATCGGTGCACGGGATCCTCCACCAGCCGAAAGGCCTGACCTACCAAGGTTTCAAGGGCGGTTTTCAGCGGCATCGGTCCCAACATCCGGTGCGGTTCCGGCAGTGGAAGCTTAAGAAGGGTTGCCCGGGCGAGCTCCGCGGTCTGCTCGGGAGCCAGGCGGTAGCCGCTTGGCTGCAACAGGTACTCGACCGCTTGGCCGACGGTGATCACCGAAGCAGGAAACGCCACATTGACGATCGTCGAGAGGAGTTGGATCTGCTCCTGGGTTGGCAGCGCCCGAACGGTCGCATATCGACCTACTTGGACCTCGACGGCAAACACAATAGGTGACGACACGAGCCCGAGCAGTGCGAGTGCACTGCCCAACTGCCGGTATTGCGATGGAAATCGCCGTTGAAATCGCCGCATCGTTCAGACCCTTTGCCAGGGGGAGAACGTCCCTCACGTCCTCGTTAGGCGAATGCTGTCGCGACGGTCACTTGGAAGGAACGGAAAACCACGGCACGGGCCTGCGCGGTTGTGGGACGGCGCGGATGAGAAGAACGATGTTCCGCGCAGAACATCGGACATTGCTTGAAGGGATTCAGCAGCCGAACATCTGTTTTCGAGAAATCCTTGTGATTGCGCATAACAACCGTCAGGTCGTAGATCAATGCGGTTGCGGCGACCTTCTTGTCGAGCACATTTTCTGGATGAGGCACACGCAGCCGGCCGCAGCGCCGGGCGATGTCCGTTTTGGCCACCCGCCTAAAGAACCCCCGAACACCGCTGTCGGCCTTTGACCGCTTACGCGACTCACTGATGACATTGGTGTCAATCAAATACACGATCGTGTTCGATCGGGTCCTTTCCCCGTTCGAAGTCTTCGTCCTCGCCGACGTTCGGCATGCTCACGAGGGCCTCCGCGAAACTCTTGCCCTTGGGGCGCAACAATAACTCCTCGAGCAAGGCACGATGCTCGGCCTCGGCGCTACGACCGTTTTTCGCAGCACGCCGCTTCAGCGCATCGACGATGCGGGGATCCAAGTTTCGGATGACAAGGTTTGCCATCGGCCATCTCCGAATGCGCATGAGATTGATTGCAATAATGGCATTTTTCGGGGGACCACGATCGATCGAGCCGCCCTCCTCAATCCGCTGACATAACCGTCATTGACCGAGGTACACGTTATGGAAAGCTTTCCATAAGGTTTATTTAGGAAAGTAAGTGGTTATGCAAACGAGCTCGGCAAAAGCCAATAACATCGAAGACTTGCTTCCCAAACGCTTTACATAATGCGTCGCTGGTCACAGGTGGCCCACGACTTCGATTCGGCATGATCATGCCCTTTATAGACTTTGCAGCCATTGCAGCAGCGACTTGTTTTCCTTCCACGAAGGAATGTCAGGGGCAGGTGTTGCACTGACTTTTTCGATCGCTGCTCGCTTCATCTCGAGATTCGCTCTCGCATACAGCTCGGTGGTCTTGATGTCGACGTGGCCTAGAAAGTCACGCACGATATCCAGAGAGACGCCACCCTGAACGAGGTGCATTGCCTTCGTGTGTCTCAGGGTATGGGGGCTGACTTTTTGTTTCAGATCGGGACGGGTCTCCCGCAACTTCTGCAGGTACTTTTGCAGAATGTAGTTGACCCCGACCCGGGTCAACGGATTACCTTGTTTGTTTCGGAACAACGGGCGGTCGTAGTTTTCAGGCAGGGCCAGATTGTTCTCGTCAATGTACTGCTGCATTAGCCGGGCGGTATTCTCCATCAACGGTACGACCCGCACTTTGCGTCCCTTGCCCAGGATCCTCACTTGCGCGGGGGCTTCCAGACGCACATCGCCGGCCGTCAGGTCAATGAGTTCCTGCACGCGGGCTCCCGAGTCATAGAGAACACTGAGCAGTACCGCATCTCGCCTGCCGGCGGGCCGTCCGGGGTCCGGTTGAGCCAGAAGCGCAGCGAGCTGATCCCTGGACAGGTAGCCTACTTCATGACGAGTAAAGCGGCGTAACGGGATGGCGAGGACCCGCTGGCTTTGCAGCGACAGTGCGGGTTCTTCGACTTGCAGATATCGGAAGAACGCATGCAATACGGCCAGCCGTTGATTGAGCGTACGGATCGCGCAATGGCGTTCATGTTCCAGATGGTCGAGAAAGGCGCCGACCAACCGAGCATCGATCTGCTCGAGCGCAAGTTTTTCAACAGCGATGCCTTGTACATCCCGGCAAAATCGCAGTAGCAGCACAAAGACGTCACGATACGCCTTGATGGTGTTTGGGCTCAGATTTCGTTGGCCTGCAAGGTAATGGCCGAGGAAGTGACTGACATGCCTGGAAAATGTTGCTGACTTCATGATTGCCTCCCCTGCGGTATCACGCCGCCAAATTGCTGATTCATTCGCGCGGTCAGTTCCGGGAACAGCTCGGCGGTCAGGTGAAGGTATTTCTGCGTGCCGGTAAAATCCTTGTGGCCGAGATAGGCAACGAGAAAGGGCAACTTGGCGTTCAGGTCAGCGCCTTCCTCATACCACTGCAATAGACGGTGAACGGCGAAGGCATGGCGCAGGTCGTGGACTCTGGGTCCCTTGCCTCGTCCGCCGTGCGGGATGCCGCAGTGGAGCAACGCCTTGCGAAAGAGGTGGTAGATAGTCGAGTTGCCCCAGGCGGCTTGTCGGGCGGACGGGAAGAAGTACGCTTCAGGCTCTTGCCTTGCCAGGGTTCGTTTTTCCAGTTCACCGGCGTAGCGTCGCAAGCGCTCCACCATCTCCATGGCGGGTGGCACGAGACGATCCTTGCCGAACTTGCCCTGCCGTACCGTGATGACACCTTGTTGAAGATCGACATCACGGACTTTCAGGTTCAATACCTCGCTCAGTCGAAAGCCGCAGCCATACAGCAAGCGGAACACTTCGGGCAGGATGATGTGGCGAAGCGGCGATTTCGAGCTGGGCGGAAGGTTGTCGATGGCTTGAATGATCCGGTGCACCTCCTCGCGCGTCAGGATTCTGGGCGAGAAGATATAGGAACGGCGGGGACCGAGACCTTCGGGCGGGACATACGCGGGATAACCCAGCCGTATCATCAAGCGCGCCAGTTGTCGTACAAGAATAATCCGGCGTTGCTGTGTTGAGGGCTGCTCATGCGGATTTTGCGCCAGCCATTGCGTGACGAGCGCTTTCGGCAATTCAATGGACTTGATGGTCGTGCCGCACAGGAAATCGTCAAGATCTACGAGTACCCGCGCCGGCGTGTCGTACTTGTACCCGCCGGCACGCTTCTCGCGCACGAGCCGTTCCATCAACGGCGCCAGGGGGCTTTTATAGCTGAGTAGCTTACGCTTCGTTGACATGCCGCACCTCCGGAGTGGACAACGCGACCTGCCGTAACGATTCGACGCTCGCCTTGGCATAAATCATCGTCGAGGACGTCGAGGCGTGTCCCAGAATCTCGGCTATCAAGGAAAATGGTGCACCGTCGTCCAGCAAGTGTGTCGCCAGGCTATGCCTCAGCGAATGCAAACCTTGCCGCTGCGGGCTTTTGAATTGAATGCCAGCCAGTTCTCGCCAGTACTTGACGATATGGTGTAGGTGAGTGTTCTTGCTGAACGGCTTGAAAGGTGGCCTCAAGCTGAGAAAGACTTCGCGATACTGCGTTTCCGGACGCACGGACCTGAGATAGTCTATCAACGCGTTTCCTACCTCATTGGTCAAAGGCAAACGCAACGGCATTCCGGTCTTGACCTGGGTGAAGGTGATCGTCTCTGCGGCCCAGTCAATGTGATCGAGGGTCAGCGCCCTGATATCACTGGATCGCAGGCCTAACCGGCAGGCGAGCAGTAGTACGGCGTAATCGCGCTTGCCCCTCGGTGAATGCCGATCAATTCGGTCCAGCAACCGAGCAAGGAGTTCCTTGTCCCAGGCTGAAGGGATCGCGGCTCCTTCTGGCAAGCATACCCCGGGTATGCTGTCGCTCAGGTCTTGGTCTACTTGTCTCTTGTAGAACAGAAACCTGAGGTATTGCCGCACGCAGGAAACGATCACGGCAACCGTTTTCCGGCGATAACGTGACAGGGAATAAACGAAGTCTGACAAATCTTCAGCACGGATCCGGCTGAAGTTGTCGACATCGCGCTTCCCCAGGAAGTCGAGAAAGATGCCGACCTGTCGAACATGATCGTTCACCGTACGAGGACTCAGGTAACGTTCCTCCTCGCAGTATTTCGTGTAGTCACGCAGGCTTTTCTGCATGGCGCTCGGAATGCGTAGCTTTGCGGCATGCTGCTTGCCGCGTTCGAAGTAACCGAAGCGGGCGTAGTGCCATAACAACTTCAGGGCATGCTCGGCATGTTTTTTCCATCCTTCCAACGACGCCACCGGCACTTGAGCACTGATTTCATGGTGTGCCAGGAAATCGAGGATGAGTTGCTCTCGAAGTTTGCCTTTGTAACCTTGCCGTCGGGCAAAGGTGATCAACTTTCGCCACACGGTCTGGTAGCGACGTATCGAGCGTTGGTCGTAGTCATGCACCTGGAGTTGGCTCAAGGCGCCAAAGACCAATTCGTCCAGCGAAAGCTTCTGGGATTTGGAGTTGCGGGCACTCATACATAATCCTCCGTCGGTTTTAGGTGGCATTTGCGGCCACGGGGAACGAGCGGAGATATTATGTAAAGCGATGAAGAGGTAACTTTCTGATTTTGTGGCCTGTGGTGTTTGCTGCTTTACATAACCGATTACTTTCCTAAATAGACGTTATGGAAAGCTTTCCATAAGGTTTACCTAGGTCGGTGAAGCCGGCGAGTAGGGACGGTGCGCACACCTTTGTTTAAATGTACGGTCAGAGAAGGCGCCTACGCAGATCAATGCTTCGTGTCACTGCCAATATCGCTGAGCCAAGGTTCCACGCGGAACATTCCGATCGCCATCCACGCCGTTCGACAACCGCGCGCCCCGGTGCCGCGGTTTTCCGTTCCTTCCCGATGATTGCCGCGACAACATTCGCCTAACGAGGACGTGAGGGACGTTCTCCCAGCGGCGAAGGGTCTGAACGATGCGGCGATTTCAACGGCGACTCCGATCGCAATACCGGCGGCTGGGCAGTGTACTCACCGTGCTCGGGCTCATGTCGCCACCCGTGGTTTTCGCCTCGGAGATCCAGGTCGGTCGCTATGCGACTGTTCGGGCGCTGCCAACGCAGGAGCAAGTCCAACTCCTCTCCGCGATCGTCAACGTGGTGTTTCCTGCATCGGTGATCACCGTCGGGCAGGCGATGCACTACCTGCTGGAGCCCAGCGGTTATCGGCTAGTCTGACGAAGCAGCGGCAAGTCCCGCAAGGGCCGCGCTGCTGAAACTCCCACTACCGCAGGGACATCGCGCGTTGGGCCCGATGCCGTTGCGGATCGCCCTCGAGACCTTGGCCGGCCCGGCGTTTCGCCTGGTCGAGGATCCGTTGCACCGGCTTGTCAGTCTCGAGCGCTGTGTTGCCGCGCAACCAGAGCCGGCTGTATCGCCCGCTGTGCCATCGAGGTAAGCCGATGGAAATCGTCCTTGTCCTGCTACTGGTGATCGGTGCCGTGAGCCTCGGCTCGGATCAGCCACCCGCCGCAGAACATGCAGCCGGAGCCGCAATGGTAGCGCCGGTCGATCAGATGACACCGACAACCGAGCAACAGCCCTGTCGATACGGTGAAGGACCGTTGCCCCAGCGAGACCTCTCGCGTCCCTGGACCGGGGAGGCGCCCCGATGATCCAGTGTGGGCAGCCCCTTGCCGGCACCCTCTTGGCGATCTTGGTGATGTCATCGGTCGACGCGAATCAGCCGATGTCCTCAGAGGCCGCGCGCTCGGCACTTGGGCAGACGACGCAGATCACGACGCCGCTCTCGCCGCTGGAAAGACAACGTGCCGAGACCTGGCAGATTTCTGAATCCGAGTGGCGCCGCTACCAAAGCCTGATGGAAGGCATCCGGGGCAGTATCAGTCCGGCGAACCTCTCACCGATCGAGGTGTTGGGGATCCATGCGCGGGATGAGGCCGAGCGCCGGCGCTATGCCGAACGCTGGGCGCAGATGATGCGCGATGATGCGGACCGCATTCTGGCCTTTCAGCATGCCTACGACGCGGCCTGGAAACGCCTGTTTCCGGCCGAGAGCCTGATCGACCGTGCGCAGCTGCCGGCAGCGTCGACGACCGACGTCGAGCTGCAGTCGGAGGACCGGGTGCTGTTTTTCACCCGGCCCGATTGTGCCGTCTGCGACGCCGTGCTGCGCCGACTGCTCGGCAAGATCAATGCGGTGGCCGGCATCGACATCTATCTGATCGGTGCCGAGCCAGGCGATGATGCGGCCGTGCGTGAATGGGCGAATGGCCAGGCCATCGAACCGATCTGGGTACGCACCCGTCGCGTCACCCTCAATCATGACGCCGGTGCGCTGGCCGAGCTGAGCCGGGGGCAGGGGCAGCCGCCGTATCTGTTGCGCCGCCGCGGCGATGTGCTCGCCGTGCTGCCGGCCTCGGCGCTATGACGATGTCGCCGCAACCGCTGCCGATCCTCGGTGGGCTGTTTGCCCTCTTGTTGACACTGGGTCAGTGCGGCCATGTGCGTCGGTGCCGGCCGGTTACCAATCGGTTGCCAACGCCTATCAGATCCCCCCCGAAGTCCTGTACGCCATCGGTCTGACGGAATCTGCCCGTCGGATCGACAGTACAGGCAACCTTCGCCCCTGGCCCTGGACCCTGAATGTCCGAGGCCGGGGGCATTTCTTTGCCTCGCAGCAAGCGGCTCGGGATGCCTTGCGCCGGGCGCTCGACCAGGGGACTACGTCGATCGATATCGGGCTCATGCAGGTCAACTGGCGCTATCACCGCGATCGCCTCGGCAGTGCGCAGCGTGCCCTCGATCCGTATCACAACCTGCGCGTCGGGGCAGCGATCCTGCAGGAATGTTTTCAGTGACCGACAGGACTGGTGGGAGGCTGTCGGCTGCTACCACGCGCCGAACAATGCAGAACGGGCCGCCGGTTATCGGGCGCGGGTATTCAAGCATTGGCAGCGACTCACCGGGCATGGGTAAGGCGGTGAGCGTGGAAAGCCATCGAGACAAGGCCAAACGCCTGATCGGCCGGGCCCTCCTGATCGGGGTTCTTTCGGCCCCGACAGGCGTATTCGCCGCGCTGGCCGTGATCTACGACAGTGGCAATACCCAGCCCCTGGCGCCCTTCCTCGCGGTATTCGACGAAGCACCCGATCGAGCCGGCAAGCCGCAGGCCAGTCCGGCGCCACCGCCAACCCCTGAATTGGGTGTCGCCGATCTGACACGCCTGTTGCCGATCCGAACGCCCGGGCTCACGCCTGGACCGGTGACGCGGCGGCCGCTGCGCCTGCCCAATGGGGCGACACTGCCGCGGCCGTTCTTTCTGATCGGCTCCGATCCGCGCTCCAGGGAGTGGCTCGCCACCCACCGCGACCGACTGGCCGAGATCGGCGCGGCCGGGATGCTGGTCGAGGCCGACACGGTCGATGACCTGCGGACGATCGCCCGACTGGCCAAAGGGCTGCCCGATCCTGCCGGCGCCGGCCACCGATATCGCGCGGGCCCTCGGACTCGAGCACATCCCGGTCCTGATCTCCCGGCGCGGCATCGAGCAATGAGTCCGCATCCCGTCGAGGCGCTGCTGCGCCCGCCGGTAGAGCTCTGGTCGGCGCTGGTCGCGGCGGCCACGGGCAGCATGGCGCTCCTGGCGCCCTGGGCACTGATGATGCCACCCGGCATCGCCATGCGCCGCGGCCGCCGCGCTGTTCGTGCTTGGCGTTCGTCCGCACCCGCCAGGCCTGGCGGGTCCTGCGCTACCAGCGCAACATGCGGCGCCTGCCGACCTATCGGCTGCGCGCGGACCGCATTCCGCTGAGTCGCCACAAGCTGTTCCTTGGCCGCGGATTCCGCTGGACCCAACGACACACCCAGCGCCTGCGCGACACCATCCGCCCGGAGGTGCAGCACTACGTGCAGCCCGGGACGCTCTATCGATGGGCGCGGCAGAAGGAGATCGCCTGGGAATCGCGTGCCGGTACTCGAGCGCCTTCGCCTGGCTGCTGCGTCAGCGCGCGTCTGGTGGAATCCGCTCAAGCCCCTCGCTGCGGTCGGCGGCACGCCGGCGCTGCATGCGGTGGAGCCCAACGAGCAAGATGTCTGGATGGATCTTGGCGAGCGCGTCGGCCACACCCTGGTGCTCGGCACCACCCGGGTCGGCAAGACCCGGCTCGCCGAGATCCTCATCACCCAGGACATCCGCCGCGGCGATGTGGTCATCGTCTTCGACCCGAAGGGCGATGCCGACCTGCTGCGGCGCGTGTACGCAGAAGCCAAGCGGGCCGGCCGCGCCAAGGACTTCTACCTGTTCCATCTCGGCTTTCCCGAGGTGTCGGCGCGCTACAACGCGATCGGCAGTTTCTCGCGCATCACCGAGGTGGCGACCCGGATCGCGAACCAGCTGCCGAGCGAGGGCAACTCGGCCGCCTTCAAGGAGTTCGCCTGGCGCTTCGTCAATATCATTGCCCGTGCGCTGGTGGCGCTCGGCCGGCGGCCGGACTACCAGCAGATCCGGCGCTACATCAACGACATCGAGCCGCTGTTCGTCGAGTACGCGCGCGAGCATCTGCGCCGTAACGGCGTCGAGAACTGGGCGACGGAGGTCGAGGAGATCGCCGCCAAGATCAGCGAGCGCAATCTCTCGTCAGCGCTGCAGGGGCCGCGACCGGGATGCGATCGCCATGATGCGCTACCTGCAGACGCAGGACCTCTACGACCCGGTACTCGATGGACTGGTCTCGGCGTTCAAGTACGACAAGACCTACTTCGACAAGATCGTGAGCTCGGTAGGACCGCTGATGGAAAAGCTCACCACCGGCAAGCTCGCGGAGCTGATCTCCCCGAACTACCTGAACGAGGACGACAGCCGCCCGATCTTCGAGTGGCTGGACGTGATCCGGCGCAAGGGCATCGTCTACGTCGGCCTCGATGCCTTGACCGACACGACCGTCGCGAGTGCCGTCGGAAACTCCATGTTCGCCGACCTGGTCTCGGTCGCAGGGCACATCTACAAGCATGGGGTACAAGACCCGGCCGACGAGAGCCTACCGTCGGACACAAGCCGCCTGCCGACCATCTCGATGCACGCCGATGAATTCAACGAGCTGATCGGCGACGAGTTCGTGCCGCTGTTGAACAAGGCCGGCGGTGCCGGTTTCCAGGTGACCGCCTATACGCAGACCTGGTCGGATGTGGAGGCGAAGATCGGTAGCCGCGCCAAGGCGGGCCAGGTGGCCGGCAACTTCAACACCATGATCATGCTGCGCGTGAAGGAGCTGGCCACCGCCGAGATGCTCACGGATCAGTTACCCAAGGTTGAGGTGTTTACCTTGATGAGTGTATCCGGCGTCGACGACTCTTCAGACCCGACCTCCGGCGTTGACTTCAAGTCCCGCAACGAAGACCGCATCAGCGTCTCCGAGGTGCCGATGCTCACGCCCGCCGAACTCGTTCGCCTGCCCAAGGGCCAGGCCTTTGCGTTGCTGGAAGGCGGGCGGCTGTGGAAGATCCGCATGCCGTTGCCCGACGACCGCGACGATCCGGCGATGCCGGCGAACCTCGCCGCCATCGCCAACGAGATGGAGCGAACCTACATCACCAACGAGCACTGGTACCGCGCGACCGAGACCTGGTGGCACGCCGCCGCTGACATGGACGTCCCGGTAGCCAAGGCGGCGGACGATGGCTGAGTCCGCTGCGGATCCGCGGCGCCGGGACGTCCGCCAGGGGCTGATCTCGCGATTTCCTCACGACGCTTCGCCCAGGGGATCAAGTGGCTCCTGCTGTCGCTGGTGTTCTCGGTGATCATCGAGTGGGTGGGGATGGTCTTCTGGTGGCCGGACGCAGGGGCTCGACCACAGCCGCGACATGCTCGCGGCAGAGATCGGCTACCTGCAGGCGGACTTCGGCCGCAGCCTGGTCAGTTCGGACCCGGCCCGGTTCACCAAGACGGTCGCCGACAGGACCTACTACGTCCTGTTCGAGTTCACCCGGATCGCCGATTTCATCGAATGGGTCAGCGCACCCCCAGGGCCGAACGACTCGGGTCTGCGGGCGCGCATCCATGCGGTGTTCCGACCGATCGCCGAGTACGTCCTGGCAGCCATGCAGGTGACCCAGGTGTTCTCGGTGCGCCTGGCCATCCTCATGCTCGCGATGCCGGTCTTCGGATTGTTCAGCGTGGTAGCGATCGTCGACGGCCTGGTGAAGCGCGATCTCCGACGATGGGGTGGGGGACGGGAGAGTTCCTTCGTCTATCACTGGGCCAAGCGCTCCGCGCTGCCGCTGCTGGTACTCACCTGGGTGATCTACCTGGCGCTGCCGTTCAGTCTGCATCCGAGCTTCGTCGTGCTGCCCTTCGCGACGCTGTTCGCGCTGAGCGTGGCGGTGACGGCGAGCACGTTTAAGAAGTATCTTTGATCGGCTGAATTGACGCTGGGGGGTGACGCGTCCAGAGGAACTGGATGCAGCGGTCGGGGGAGTGCTGGAGTAGCTGCCGACCTACGATTCGGTTTACTTCGGCTGGAAATGGCGACCGTCCTGCCTGACTCGATTACGTTGTTGCTCAGTTTGCATGCAGGTTGTTGGTTTCGGTGCTGTACTAACTAGCCTATATGGGCGGGTTTCTGACGAACTCGTGCCAGTGTCGTAACGTTGCTAAGGGATGCGTCTGTTGGGGCAGCCTTCAGCATAGATGATTGCGATACAGATGTGTTTCTTTATTTTTCTAGTCGTCCTCTCAACTCAAGCAGCGCATGAAATCAAAGGTTACAATGATCCCCGAATTCTGGGACCCGTATGACGTATAAATGACTAAAAACGACGATCCGCGGTGCGAGGAGATTCAAGGTCTCGGTGGTGACGAGGAAGCAGCCTGGGGTGACCATCCCATTGACACAGTGCTCATTCGAAATGAGCAACGCACCGCCTACGAGGTGGCTGTACGACGCATCGACAAGGGTTCTTTCATTATGGAGCCAGACTTCCAGAGGGCATTTATCTGGGACGTCTAAAAGCAAAGCAAACTCATTGAATCAATACTTATGCGTATCCCTCTCCCGGTATTCTACCTTGCAGAGGATGCGCAGGGCCGCATGATTGTCGTCGACGGGCTTCAGCGCCTTTCGACCTTGAGCGATTCCGGAATACAACCTGAGATTGAAGTTGGCTGGCCAGGCGGGGACCGACGGTAAGCAATTTCAGGACTTGTCGCCGAAGCTCCAGAATCGTGTTGAGGATGGCAATTTGGTCCTTTACATCGTGGATGCAAAGGTTCCGGAGCGGGCCCGTCTAGATATCTTTGAGCGGGTGAACGGCGGGGTCCCGCTCGACGCGCCAGCAGATGCGAAATTGCCTTTACATGGAGCGGCGACCAGATTTTGGGAGAGGAAGCGTCCACCGATTTGTTCAAGAGGGCGACCGGAAGCACTCTTAGGTCAGCGACCATGCGTGATCGGGAGTTCGTCAACCGCTTCTGTGCATTCCGGCTCATGGAGGCCAGATGAGTATAAGGGAGAAATGGATGAGTTCTTGGCTCGCCCGCTGACTTATATGAACACGCTTACAAGCGAACAGCTTGATTCGCTTTCCAACGAGTTCCGCAACTCTCTTCGTAATAACTTACAAGTGTTTGGCGAACACGCGTTTCGCAGAGCATGTCCGGAAAAAGTCCGGCGCAGCGACAAACGCTTCTCTCTGGATGTTATGAGCACCGGGCTCGCTCGGTTCCCCGAGAGCCAGGTTCAGGCTCGAGCCGATACTCGCGCTCCCGATTTCACGCATTGTTCGAGGACGAGACGTTCAATCGATCCATCAGTTATGAGCCCATCTGTGCAAATCAGGTCCGGGACCGCTTCGGCGTTATGCGGACAACGCTTGCGGAGGTTTCGATGCTTGTAGAAATTGCCTTAAGGCACTTTAAATGCTTTGAAACGATCGTCTTACCGCTCGGTTCCCTGACGCTTTTGTCTGGCTCAAATGCGTCAGGAAAGTCGTCCGCTCTGCAAGCGCTGGTTCTGCTCCAGCAGACTATTAGTGAGCACGAGTGGTCGGCACGTCTGATGTTGAACGCAGACTCTATTAGGCGAGGAACGGTGCTGGAGGCTGTAGATAAAGTGCATGGTCGCCGGCAGTTTGAGATTGGCCTTGTGGACGGAACTTGTGCTGTCCGGTGGACCTTCCACGGTGATCGAGAGGAGATGTCGATGGCCGCTAAGCAAGTGGTCGTGGACCGTACCGACTTCGATCATCCCGCTGTACTTCGACATTTGATACCGCAGGATAGATACGAGGAGTGTTCAAACCTAGCGATGTGAGCTTCGCGTATTTAACCGACATTACGGCCGAACGCCTTGGGCCTCGTGAGGTCTACCCATTGGAGGATCGGCAAACGGCTCGGGTAGTAGGTCCTCGTGGAGAACACACCGTCGGTCTTCTCTACCCCGTGCTTCGCTCGGAGTCGATCCGCGCCTCGCTCGCCCTGGAAGGCATCCCACAGACTGGGCTGAAGCAGATAGAAGAACGAATGGCCCGGTTTTCTCCCTGGCTGTCGGCTCGACGTTCAATTGGTACCGCAAGCCAACGCCGTTACCCTCGGAGTCCGGACCTCGGACGACACCGACTTCCACCGACCGGTCCATGTCGGATTTGGTCTTACTCAGGTGCTCCCTATCGTGGTCGCCGCTGTTTCGGCTAACAAAGAGGACATCCTACTTATTGAAAATCCTGAGGTTCATTTGCACCCTGCGGGACAGGCACTTATGGTAGCGTTCGGCCCAGATCGCCGCAAATCTACCAAGCGATTGTCGAGACCCATAGTGATCACGTTTTGAACGGCATCCGGCGTGCCGTCAAAGCCGGGGTTCTACCTCCCGACCAGGCCGTGCTTCACTTCTTCCGCCCTCGCGACGGAGAAGCGGACGAAGTTGTGAGCCCGACGTTGGATGCAGCAGGGAACATTGATGTATGGCCGGCCGGATTCTTTGATCAATTCGATAGGGACATGAATTATTTCGCGGGATGGGGAGATTAACTTGACTTACTTGTCAATGACCTATCACTACATGGGCAGTTCTCAACCATCGAATCCTTTCAGGCGTCAATTGAACGAGTAATGATGATCCGAGAAATTGCACGGAGAAACGGTAGGTCCGTCTACTGTCACCGCGGTCTCGTCAACGGGCCAGTCACAGCCCAGGCGCGAATTCCGGAAGCTCTCAAAACCATGCCGTTAGACGCACGAACCTGAGTGATCATGAGGTGGTTGAGCCAACAAGGTCCGTTCTGGGACGACGATCGCCAACATGACGGGGGCGATTGGTACGAGCGTGGAGATCGAGTCGTAGACGACACCGCGGTGGGTGAAGCCGCTGATTGTCGCGAAGAGTGGTATTGATCGCGGTCTTGTGAGTTTGACACCGTCAGATTTTACCTATGATCCAATCATCGTGGACCACATGTTCGATGATGTAACCCGCCAGCGTATTGGAGTAGTTAATTACTGGAACCCGGCGACTCTGGAGACTGTTCTTGCTGCCGCGCCACCCCCACTTGCCTCTTGGGCATCATTGGCAAGTTTTTCCCTTGCCCGGTTTACCAATCTCACCTTCTCAGATGATGCGTTCGGCCCTCTTTGAGGACAACCTTTCAAGCAGAGCGTTGCGGAGAGGCGTTAGTCGCCTGAATGTGATTAATCGGCTGAAGCAGAGTTTCGATACGGATGGGTCTCTGACGAAGGAAGGCAATGAAATTTATCAATTGTACTTCACCGGAGAAAAGGCATGGTTCTCGGATTCATCGGACACGGAGAAACAGAAATTCAAGGAAGATCTAACATTTGTTCACCCGGGGCGACCCAGAGAAAAAAATATTCTGTACTTGGCACGGGAAGGTGAAGTCTCCGCAGTATCGTATTCATTTCTCTTGGCCAGTGACTGCGTCTATGCCGGTTTACGTGGTCTACGTCGGGCCCAGAGATTACGAAGAAATAGTCGGAAAAAGTGCTGCGGTTTAGTTCTACCATGTAGATGGCTACATCGCTGTTATCCAGCGGAGTATTAGAATAGCTCTACTTACCAATCGCAGGAAGTCGCAATCGCTCCTCATGCAACGGCGAAACGGGATGCCTTACATGGCGGTTAGCTGACTTTTCAGACGAATTTCTAATAAGTTTAGAATCTGATGAGCTGTGTGCGCAAACTGGTGGCGCTCGCGAAGTATCGGTCATGGTTAGACAGGGATTGAGTCTTGCCTCCGTGCGTAAAGCGCACCATGTGTTGATTCGGTTTCCCCTATTACAAAGCCAGCCGCATACGGACTATGCGGCACATGAAACGCCCGAACCTTGTCCTACATAAGCTGATTCCCTTAGAGAGTGCATTGGCTTTGACGCTGCTGCTCTGCAGCAATAACGTTTTGGCCGTCGACGCCGAACGCGAAGCCCTCGCACGCCTCATCCACGAGATCGAAGCCCTCGAACCGCTGATCGCGACCGCTGAGTCGCAGGCCAGCCCCGACACCCGTATCCGCTTCCGCTACGACTGGCTGCGCCAGGACCTCGAGCGCATTCGCGCCGGCATCCAGGAACACATCGACGCGCCGCGCACCGAGCCGCGGACGTTTCCGCCGCTGCGCGGCGACTACCGGCAGTGAGCCGCGCCGATGACCCCCGCACAGAGCGCCGCCTTTCAGGCCGGCTCCGGCGTCACTCCGGGAACGCTGCTCACGACCATCGCGAGCGTGGTCCTCGTGCTGGTCGTTCGTCTGGGTGATGTGGGTGACCGTCGGATCGTTTCGGGCCTGGCAGGACGGCCAGGTCGCGCTGTTCGATCTGGTGTGGGCGGCGCTGCGGGCCAGCATCGTGCTGCTCGTGCTCGGTTTCTATCTGCGGTGACGGGGTGACCGGAACCGTGTTGGGCCGGGAGCAAGCCCGGCATGTCGTGATCAGGGGCGCGCCCCGCAACTTCGGAGAAATGATGATGTTCGCGCAACTCAAGAAAAGGACGGTGGCCCTGACGGGCCTCCTCGGTCTCGCAGCTGAATCCGCCGGTATGGGCGGCGCTGCCGACCCCGGTTGGCGCCGAGTACGGCACCGGCGGCCGGCGACTGGATCGGCCTGATCAAGGGCTACATCAAGGATGGCGGTCTGGTGCTGGGACTGGCGATCGCGGTGCTGGGCTTCCTGTGGGTGGCGTATCTCGCGTTCGCGAAGTTCAACGAGGCGCGAACGGGCAAGGCGGAGTGGGCGGAGGTCGGCGTGCTCGGCATCGTCGGTGCGGTGGTGCTGATCTTCGCGAGCTACCTGCTGACCGAAGCCGCTGGCGTCATCTGATCCGACATGACGCGACCGGCACGACATCCTGGCCGATCGGCTCAACGCCGAGCCCGCGATCTTCAAGGGCTGCTCGTCGAGCGAGCTTGGCGTCATCGTCGGCGTGGCCGCACTCGTGTGGTTGCCCGTCAGTCTGATTCTGGCGGGGCTTGCGGGTGCGGTCACGATGGGCTTCGGCATCGCCGGCATCGGCATCGTGGCGACCGTGCTGGTGATGGCGAGTCTGTTCCAGCGCCTGAAGAGGAACCGGCCGGACGGCTATTACCAGCAGCGCATCGTGCTCTGGTTGGACGACCGGGGGATCAAACGTTCGCCCTTCGTGCGTCGAAGTGGCGCGTGGGACATCGGCAGGAGCGCGCATGCGACGTTACCGCTACGAGATCGATAATGTCCGCGCGCATGTACGTTCACTTGTGGGCCGTGATCGCGATCCAGGTGGTCGTGATCGCCGGTCTGTGGTTCGGCTGGAGCCAGGCGCCCGCGCGGCTCACCGTGCATATCCCGCCGGATCTGCGCTCGGGCGCTGTGCTGGCGGTCGATGAGGTGCCGCCGGCCAATGTCTACGCGTTCGCCTTCTACATCTTCCAGCAGCTCAACCGCTGGCCGGAGGACGGTGCCACGGACTATGGCCGGGCCATCTTTCGGGTGTCGCCGTACCTGACGCCGCGTTATCGCGCCGATCTGATCGCCGACCTCGAGCAGAAGGGCCGCCAGGGCGAGCTCGCCTATCGCGTGCGCGGTATGCAGCAGATCCCGGGCCATGGCTACGAGGAGCGGCGGGTCGATGTGCTGAGCGCGCAGGCATGGATCGTCTGGCTGGACCTCGATCTGCTCGAATCGGTGAAGGGCATGACCGTCAAGCGCACCGCGATCCGCTACCCGCTGCGCGTGGTCCGCTATGCGGTCGACCTCGAGGCCAATCCCTGGGGACTGGCCCTGGACGGCTTCGGGGCCGAGGGCCCGCGGCGGCTGACCGACGCAGAACTGAAACGACCCGGAGGCGCCGATGGCGATGCATAGTCCGATGCGGCAGCTCGGCGATCACGGCCGCGACACGGCCATGCGCGGATTCGTGGCTGGTTGTTCTGCTCCTGCTCCTGCACCGGGAGCGCCTAGGCCGCACCCGAAAATACCGAGCGTGTCGCCTGGCGAAAGATCGCCGATCGCCGTCGAACTCCCGGTCGGGACCGAACGCCTCGTGCACTTCCCGGGCACGGTGAAGGTGGGGCTGCCGCCACAGCTGCAGGGCGTTGCTCCGGATCCAGAGCATCGCCGGCACCGTCTACCTGCTGGCGCATCAGCCATTCGGCAGCACCCGCGTGATCGTGCGCAGTGTCGATGACGGCCAGGTCTACCTGCTGGACCTGTCCGCCGAGCCCCGAAGCCAGCAGTAGCACGCCCGTAGAGATCTACCTGCCGGACGAGCCCGGAGTCGATAGTCGGGCCATCGGGATCGGATGCCGCGGCGCCACCGCAATACGGCTACGTGACCCTGACCCGCTTTGCCGCGCAGCAACTCTATGCACCGGCACGTCTGCTCGAGGAACTGCCCGGTGTGGTGCGGGTACCCGTCAAGCGCGAGCCGGTGGCGCTGGTGCGAGGGGATGCCGTCGAAGCGGTGCCGCTCGTTGCCTGGCGTGCGGGCGATCTGCATCTGACGGCAGTCAAGCTCACCAACAAGACCGACCGGCCTCAGACACTCGACCCGCGGACCCTGCGCGGCCGCTGGCTCACGCGCGACCTTCCAGCACAACCGACTGCACGCGGCAGGCAGCTGAGGCCGATCGCACGGTGGTCTACCTGATCTCGGATCGGCCCTTCGCGGCCTCGCTGCGGTAGCCGGCCATGCCCGTCGCAACCTCCAATCGCCTGTTGCCGATCCTCGGCGGCGTTGTCGTGCTGATGCTGGCCTTCGTGACGCTCAAGTCCTGCACCGGGCGACGACGGAAACCGAGGTGGTGCTGGACAGCGTGCCCGTAGCGCCGGCCCCGGATGCCGATACGCCCGGCGGACACCATCAAGACGCTGACCGCCAACGTCGCGGCGATGACCTCCGAAGTCGAGGCGCTGCGCCGTGACAATGCGACGCTTGCGCAAGGACAACCAGACGCTCGTCGCGAGCCGCACCCAGATCGAGGAGAACGTCGCCACGCGGCTGCGTCGCGAGCTCCTGTCACGGCAGCGCGATGGAGAGAACCAAGTCCCGGATCGACGTCCGGCGTGCTGACCTCGCTCACCAACCGGGTCGACAGCCTGGCCGAGTCCCTGGCCCGGGCGAAGTCGGGCGGCAACGGCAGTGACATCCCGGTCGGCCTCGGTCTCGACGGTGATCGGTGGTCCTGCAGGCACGCGCCGGCCTGGTCTGGGTCGAGCCGCTCGACGCGCCGGACGGCAGTCCAGCCCGAAGCGGGGCTGCTGGATCGGGCAGGGCAGACCGCGGGCGGTTATCTCGACGGCGCTCGCAACCGCACGGGCCAGGCCGTGTCGAATGCACGCAGGAGCAAGTCGAAGCCATGCAGGACCGGCCGGCCTACACGGTTCCGCGCAATGCGACGCTCATCGGCTCCACTGCCATGACCGCGCTGGTCGGCCGGATCCCGATCCAGGGCCAGGTACGCGACCCGATGCCGTTCAAGGTGATCACCGGCGCGGACAACCTGGCCGCCAATGGGCTGACGGTGCCGGGTGTGCAGGGCATGGTCTGGAGTGGCACCGCGGTTGGCGACTGGACGCTGTCCTGCGTCACCGGCCGACTCGAATCGGTCACCTTCGTCTTCGACGACGGCACGATCCGCACGATCTCGAGCGACGACCGCAATGCGCAGGCGGGCAATCAAGGCGGGCGAGACAAGCCGCTCGGCTGGATCTCGGATGCCCAGGGCATCCCCTGCATCAGCGGTGAGCGCAAGACCAATGCCGCGTCGTTCCTGTCCCAGCGGATTGGCGTGCAGGCCATCCAGGCCGCGGCCGACGCCGCAGCGGCCGCCGAGACCACCTCGGTGGTCAGCAACGTCGGTAGCGTCACCGACAGCGTGACCGGCGATGTCGGCACCTATGTGCTCGGCAAGACCGTCGCCGGCGGCAGCGAGGAGGTCGCCAAGTGGCTGCTCGAACGCCAGTCCCAGAGCTTCGATGCGGTGTTCGTGCCGGCGGGCACCGCGGTGGCCATCCATGTCGATCGCGAGCTCGCCATCGACTTTGAACCCCAAGGCAGGAAACTGAACCATGCACTCGTCGACTGCGCCCGATCGCCACCATCGTCTGGATTAGCGTGCGACGCTCCCTTATTGGCCGGCTGCGCCAGCACCAAGGAGTCCGTGCTGCCGCAGGATGGGCCGTCCATGAAGGCGATCTACGACGCCCACTTCGAGACGATGGGTGCCGACGATCCGCTGGCCGTGCGCCGCGAGCTGGGCAGCCGCCCGCTGGGTAACGACGACGAGGATCTTGCCGGCTACTCGCGAACCGCGCACACCGAGCTCGAGACGATCTTCCCGCGGCTGCCCAACCCGACCCTGGTGATGTACGTGTTTCCGCACCTCGCGGGCGCCGAGCGCGTGCCGGTACCGGGCTACGCCACGACCTTCCCGCTGTACGAGCGGGTCGAGTACGCGTTGCCCGGCGAAGTCCCGAGCGGAGCAGCGCTGAGCATGGCCTGGTACTCACTGACCCGGCGCCGAAGCGCAGGCCTCGACGCCAAACTCGAGCATGGCCGCGACCGAGGCACGTCCGCTCACGACTGCCGATGTGAAGGCGCTCTACGCCCGACCACCGTCGTTCACCGACTTCCTGCCCTGGGTCGAGTACCTGCCGGACAGCCGCTGCTTCCTGCTCGAGGACGGCGTGAGCGTCGGCGCGCTGTTCGAGCTGACGCCGGCCGGCACCGAGGCACGCACGCCGGCTTTCATGACCGAGCTGCGCGACGCCATCCAGACCGCGATCACCGAAGCGATCCCGGAGCTCGACGATGCGCCCTGGATCCTGCAGCTCTACGTGCAGGACGAGCCGAGCCTGTCGGACCTGATGCGCGACGTCGCGGCGTACCTGCCCGACGGGAGCACGCGAGAGTAGCTACACGCGCCACTACCTGTCGATGCTGAAGGACCACTGCGCCCGCATCAGTCGCCCCGGTGGCCTGTTCGAGGACACGGCGCTGACCGGCACCGTCTGGCGCGGCCAGGTGCGGCGCGTCCGCGCGGTGCTCTATCGTCGGTTGAACCCACGCGGTCGCGTGCCGAGCGCGCTCGAGGTGGAGGCGGAGCTCAACGACGTCGCCACCAAGTGGATCGGCGGCGCTCGCCGCGGCCGGGATCCGCGCGCGGCGTGGTTCCGGGGAAGACCTCTATCGCTGGCTGCTGCCCTGGTTCAACCCACGCGCCGACTGTGTGCGCGGCGACGATCCGGAGCGAGCTCCGGGCAGCCGCGCCTTACCCGGGGGACGAAGACCTGCCGTTCGGCGCGGACCTCGGGGAGATGCTGACGCTGTCCATGCCGCGCTCCGACGACGCCTCGGCCACCTGGTGGTTCGATGGCCTGCCGCATACGGTGGTCACCGTGCAGGGACTGAGAAGGGCGCCCGACATCGGCCACATGACCGCAGAGCGACCCTCGGGCGATCATGTGTTCTCGTTGTTCGACCGTCTGCCCGAACACACCGTCATGGTGCTGACCGTCACCGTGAGGCCGCAGGACCTGACCCGCAATCATATCGGCTTGGTCAAGCGTGCCGCGGTGGGGGACTCGGCCGAGGCCGCGCTGACCCGCGAGGATGCCGCCGCGGTCGAGCGCGAGATGGCGACGCGGCAACAAGCTCTATCCGTTCGGCATGGCTTTCTACGTGCGCGGCGAGAATCTCGCGACGCTGCGCACCAACGTCAACCAATTGAACGCCCTGCTGCTGCCCAACGGCCTACAGCCGATCGCGCGCGAGGCGGATCTGCTGGCGCTCGACAGCTACCTGCGCAACCTCCCGATGGCCTACGACGCACGACTCGACCGGGTCAGCCGACGATCCCGCCTGGTGTTCTCGCGCCACATCGCGAACCTGCTGCCGCTGTATGGCCGCTCACGTGGCACCGGCCACCCGGGTCTGGTGTTCTTCAATCGCGGTGCTGAGCCGCTGGTGTTCGATCCGCTGCACCGCGCGGACCGCAAGAAGAACGCGCACATGCTGATCCTCGGGCCGACCGGCGCCGGCAAGTCGGCGCTGCTGGTCTACCTGCTCCAGCAGATGGCGGCCGTGCACCGACCGCGGATCTTCATCATCGAGGCGGGTGGCTCGTTTTCACTGCTGGGCCAGCACTTCGCGAGCCATGGCCTCGACGTCAACCAGGTCACCCTCAATCCCGGCACGGATGTGAGCCTGCCACCGTTCGCCGACGCGCTGCGCCTGCTGGACAAGGACCGGCGCGCCAAACTCATCACCGATCCCGAGGCGCTCGCCGACAGCGATGATGAGGACGACGAGAACGCCGAAGGTCCCGGCCGCGACATCCTCGGCGAGATGGAGATCGCCGCGCGCATCATGATCACCGGCGGCGACGAGCGCGAGGACGCGCGCATGACCCGGGCCGACCGCCTGCTGATCCGCAACGCCATCCTGCTCGCCGCGAAGTCCGTGGCCGAGCAGAGGGTCGCGACCAGGTGCTCACCCGGGATGTCGTCGCGGCGCTGAACAGCATCGGCCGCGACACGGGCCTGCCGGAGCACCGGCGCAACCGGGCGCTCGAGATGGGCGACGGCATGGCGCTTTTCTGTTCGGGACTCGCCGGGCAGTTCTTCGATCGCCCCGGCAAGCCCTGGCCCGCGGCGGACGTGACGATCCTGGAGATGGGCATGCTCGCCCGCGAAGGCTACGAAGACCAGCTAACCGTCGCCTACATCTCGATGATGAGCCACATCAACGATCTGGTGGAGCGCCACCAGAGCGATGCGCGGCCGACGCTCGTCGTCACCGACGAGGGGCACATCATCACGACCAATCCGCTGCTCGCGCGCTACGTCGTCAAGATCACCAAGATGTGGCGCAAGCTCGGCGCCTGGTTCTGGATCGCGACGCAGAACCTCGAGGACTTCCCCGACGCCAGCCGCAAGATGCTCAACATGATGGAGTGGTGGCTATGCCTTGTCATGCCGAAGGAGGAGGTCGAGCAGATCGCGCGCTTCAAGGATCTGAACGAAGAGCAGCGCAGCCTGTTGCTGTCGGCGCGCAAGGAGCCCGGCAAGTACGTCGAGGGCGTCGTGCTGGCAGACAACCTGGAGGCCCTGTTCCGCAGCGTGCCGCCACCCCTGTCGCTGGCCCTGGCGATGACCGAGAAGCACGAGAAGGCCGAGCGTGCCGAGATCATGCGCGAGCGTGGCTGCAGCGAGCTCGAGGCCGTTCACATCGTGGCGGAGCGGATTGCCGCAAAATAGCCAGGTTCAGTCGCGCCTCAGGCAGCGCGACCGGTGCGGTGTTCGAGCCGGAAAGACAAGCTATTGAACGTGAGATGGCACTTCCCACACAGCCTCGTTTTTAATGACCTGGATAAAGCGAGAGGCGGAAAAGCCATCGGGATACAGGGTCCAGGACCGGTCAGTTTCAGGCGGACCAACGCCGTCAATCTGCTCGGTGCCGCCACTGAGTAGACCCGCAGGATCGTTCAGCAGGTGCCGGTCGTCTCGCAGGGCAATGATCACTTCCTCAAGCGATACCTTGAGAAAACCGCCGAACCGTTCGTGATCGTGTTCAATTGACGTATCCACGATCCAGCCGCAGACATGCCGTGGGGGCGCTCCCGGCTCCACGCCGAGGCTTTTCGCCAGGCCTTCATCGTTGCTTAGGGCATTTTCCACGGCATCGAGCTTTCGACGAAGTT
The DNA here is from genome assembly GCA_963783675.1 of uncultured Gammaproteobacteria bacterium. Lineage (GTDB taxonomy): Bacteria > Pseudomonadota > Gammaproteobacteria > Competibacterales > JAHEDQ01 > JAHEDQ01. The sequence continues at coordinate 2,672 of CAWAOU010000001.1, read as the reverse complement.
GGAGTCCGGCCTTACGCAGCATGTTGGTGCCCTGCAGCCAGGCCTCTTTCTGGGAACGTCGCAAGAAGGTGGATTTGATCTCCAGGATGAGTAGGTTCCCGTCTCGCGTACAGATCAGATCGACCTCGCCGGGATCGGCGTCAGGAACGCGTTCCGGCTCGTAGTTCCGCACTACGGAAAAGCCGCGGTGTTCGAAAAGCGAGGCCAGTCGGTCTTCGATGCGCCTTGTTTCCTCCCTGGCCTCGGGCCGCCTTGCACCGATCCGTCTCAAATTGTTGATGGCCGCGGAGGCGTTGTTCTGCATCGCGACGAGCCACGGTAACTGAAAAAGATAGCGACCCATCTTCATAATCGGGCGCTCGAACAGCTCCGGATGCAGTCCTTTCTCACCCTTACGGAGACGGGCAGACAATGCCGCCCAGTCAATGGTCCAGAAGTCGAGAATCGCTTCAGCGGCCTTGGCGCTACCTTGGGGAAAGTCGCTGTTCACCGTCCAGCCCGTGATTTTGGCGATCTTTGCCGTGCGGTCCGACCAGGTGATCGGGAGGCGGTTCTGCATCTCAGGCTGGAGGAACCCACCGAAGGCCAGTTGGCCAAGTGCGAGGCGGGGGTTACCCGTTTCCTCGAGGTGATCCAGGTAGGGGAGCAAAAAGTCTGCATTGAAGAATGCGGTCATCAGCTCCAATGACAAAAGGGCTTGGAAAAGGTCGACTTTCAACCCCGAGTCTGTCGTGACCGAATCCGCCAATCCGTAGGCCTCGGTCAATTGAAGGTAGGTGCGCATCGCCTTGATGTAGGCGAAGCGGTTGGCCTCATGGTTCTCCGGTCGACCGATAGGCGTGTTGGCCAGCTCGGAGGTGGCGAAGGCTTCTATGCCGCGATACATCCAGTAATAGCGAAGTCGAGTGAGCCTTTCACCGTTGCGTTCCCAGACGGTGCGGCCGCCGGGGTTGTGTTCGATGATCTCAAGACGTCCGTCGCGCAAGACGAACTCGATGTCATCGTCAAACGAGAACGCGTCGGCGGAACGCGAGATGAAGCTGTTCAACTCGATCTGTGCAGCGAGGAGCTGCTCGAAACTGAAATATAGATCGTCACGTCGCATGGGCCCGTCCGGTGAGGGGAACAGGAACGGCGAAAGATGGCGCGCCAGCGACTCCCCAATGTCGCGTTCCGTCAGACGAAGCGCTCCATCTTCCGTGGAGCGGAGTTTCCAGATAAGCAAATCGTTGATAGCGTCCCATACAAACTGGGTATGCCTGTCTGGGTCCACTGGTTCACTGTGTGATAAGAGGTCGCGAGGTATCAAGTGTTCGAACGCGTACAGGCTCGCATAGGCCAGGAGATCCAGTGGAGATAACTCCGCCAGCGGCCCCTGTAGCTCGTCCACGGCAGCCAGGCGTTCCCGGTAGGCCTTATCGAACACATCAAGAACATGGACGAAGTCGCCGAACGTGTCTGGCCGAATTTCCGCCAGCCGAGCCACCTCGGCACGACGCGGCGATTGACCTTGTAGCACTAGGTCCGAGTAGCGTATCGCCCGCTTTACGGATTCAGGCGCAATTGCGGAAAGATGCTCAATCAGTTCCGGGCTGTCGACACGTGCCTGACCCATGTATCGGGCCAGTGCAAGTACCAAGGACTCGGTCCGCCATGCATCGGTTTGCAGGGTGTGGAGAAATTCGCTGGACCAAAAGGCCGCATCGCGCTCAGCCCAAGTGATATTTCGCTTGCCTCGCCGGCGTGGCTTCCCGTCCAGGTAGCCATTGGCGACCACAACGGCCGCGTCGATGGAATTGAGACCCGCCTCGATGTTGACCGCGAACAACCGAGCATAGTCGTTGGAGCTTGACTGGTCCTCAGGCACAGTGGCCTCGTTCCTCGGGCAAATGTTGGAAATAGTCCATAGCGCTGCTCAGTATACGTAACCCGTGAGAGGAGCATCGGGTCTCGTGCATGCCGTAGAGGCCTGTGCGCTTCGATAGTCAGGCCGCTGGAGTCGGGCACGCACAATCGAGTTCGGACTTCTGCTGGTTTTACCCAAAACCGCGTCCATGCCTGTGCCGGTTTTCTCTTTTCCAGTTGCCTGTCCGCGCAGACGATAGCGAGCATCTTTCCGCGACCCAAGACAGAGACATGTTCGCCTTTTCTCACGCCCTAGTTGGATTGACGCTCTTCGTGCCCCTCGTCTTTGGCGTCCCTGTCTGGGCCGACGGGGCGCTCAGCGTCGAGGTCTTCACCGCAAGCGAGCGCTCGATCAGCGGCGCGGAAGACGAGCGACTTCGTACAGCGACCGTCACGACATATGCCATCGACGGACTCGAGCGATTCGAATTGGGGCTATCCGAAGGCCTCCCGCAGGACCCGGAAGCCGCGAAGACAGAGGCGCTGCGTCGGGTCCAGCAACTCGATGACGCCCGCATGGTGCCGGCCAAGAACGCGGCAATTGGTCTGGCCAAAGCCGTTCAGTACGGCGTCGATCGATACCCTGCCATCGTTTTCGACGGACGTACCGTCGTCTACGGCGTGACCGATATAGTCGAGGCGGTCGACCGTTATGAAGCGTGGCAACGGGAGCAGGCACGATGAGGCGCCATGGCCTGGCAGGCCTCATCCTGGTTCTGCTGCTCCACTTGTCTTCTGCGAGTCACGCCGCAACGGTCACGACGCCC